>CAWHEZ010000011.1:0-68713 GCA_963828345.1 uncultured delta proteobacterium | reverse complement strand
TTCCCGTCCCGGTCGTAAACCGGGGCCGCCACACAGCGTGCGTCCTCGTTGGACTCGCAGTCATCATACGCATAGCCGCGCGCACGGGTCGCGGCCAGCTCTTTGACCAGCTGCGTCACGGACGTGATGCTGCGGCGGGTCATCCCGAGCAGTCGCCCGTGTTTTTTGTAAAGCGCCCCCAATTCCCGGTCCGAAAGCGTGGCGAGAAGCATTTTGCCGACGCCGGTGCAGTGGGCCGGCAGACGCGACCCGACAGCGGATACCAGCCTCAGGGTGCGGGAGCTGTCGACTCTGATGATGAACACCACGTCCCTCCCGTCGCGGACGGCCATCTGCACGGTTTCATCGCAGGATCTCGACACCTCCTGGGCTGCCCGCAGGCACTCCTGGGAAGGATCGAGTCGCGCTGCGAAGACACTGCCCAGCTCGAAAACCCGAAACCCAAGCCTGAACCGGTTGGGCAGTGTTTCGTCCATTTCCAGGTAGCCGCTTGCCAGGAGCGTGTTCACCTGCTCGTGCACGCAGGTGCGCGGCAAACCCAATTGTGCGGCGATTTCCGGCTTGGACAGGGAATGGGGGTTCGCGAAGAACAGATCCAATATGTCGAATGCGCGTTTGACCGATGGGATGATCTTGGCCATTTTTGAACACCCGTTGGTTTTTTGCAGCCCTGCGCGACGGTATCGCAATCATAGCGGATTCTTCTGGTAACGGTGCAGCGCGGATGGGTTCCCGACCTAAAAAGCATCCTGATAAATCGCGAGCGCATCTTCCAGTTTGATCTTCCGCGGGTTGTTCAGGTTCAGCCGCTCCTGGCTGAAGGCCGCCTTTGCCAGCTCCTCGACCTGCCGGTCCTTGACCCCAAGATCGCGCAGCTTTTTATTGAGTTTCAGGGCGGCGAGGACCCCGTCGATTTTCCGAATGAAAAAGGCGGTCGCATTT
Source organism: uncultured delta proteobacterium (assembly GCA_963828345.1). Classification (GTDB taxonomy): domain Bacteria; phylum Desulfobacterota; class Desulfobacteria; order Desulfobacterales; family SpSt-501; genus SpSt-501. The sequence continues at coordinate 67,771 of CAWHEZ010000011.1, read as the reverse complement.
TCATCCGAATCCGCGGACACCTCTTTGAACAGGCGTCTGCTGATATCCGCGTAATCCCGGGTGGCCGAGGCGTTGAACTTCATAATGGGCGCTATCATGAGCGAGTTGCTGAGGCCGTGCGACAGGTGAAACATCTCGCCCAAGGGGTAGGCAAACCCGTGAATGCTTGAAACCGAGGAATTTGAGAATGCCTGGCCGGCCAGCATGGCCCCCAGGAGCATGCCGGATCTGGCCTCCCAATGCTCGCCTTCGCCGACCGCCGTTTCAATGTTGCCGAGCAGCAGCTTCAGGGCTTCTATGGCCAGCATGTCCGAGAGGGGGTTCTTCTTGCTGACGCTGGTGTAGGCTTCGATGGCGTGGACGATCGCGTCCATGCCGGTCGTGGCGGCGACGACCGTGGGCATGGTGCGGGTCAATTCGACATCCAGCAGCGCCACATCGGCGTAGAGCTTGTTGCTGATGACCACCTTCTTCTTGCCGTCCGCGGCCGTGATCACGGACGAATACGTCACCTCCGACCCGGTTCCGGCCGTGGTCGGGATCAAGGTCAAGGGCAGGCGCGTCCCCGTCACTTTTTCGATTCCGAAGATCTCGTCCAAGCGGGTTTTTGTTTTGCAAATGACTGCAACCGCTTTGGCGACGTCCAGGGAGCTCCCCCCGCCGATTCCGACGACGCCGTCGATGTCGTGGCGGCTCCCGGCCTCTGCGGCCGCATAGACCATCTGCTCGGACGGGTCCGGGCCGACGTCCTGGTAGTCGCAGAATCCGATGCCGGCGGAGGAGAGGCTGCGGGCGAGCTTTTCATAATGCCCGGCTGCGACGACCCCTTTATCCGTAACGATCAGTACTCGTTTGCAGTTCAGGCCGGCAACAAACTCGTCCGCCCGCGCCAGGCCGCCCTTTTCATTCACGATGGTCTTGGTCGTACAAAACGTGAAGTTTTTCATCCTCATCCTCTGCCGATCCGTGTTTTATGAAGCTGCAACTATGGGCGCCATTCGGATACCCATGCCCCCTCCGCGATGAGTGTACGTATTTGCGACCATGAAGCGCGCAGACGAATAGAGAGGCCACATCGCCTTCTGAATGTCAAGCGAGGCCGGACGTTGATTTCGATGTGGCTGTTTTCAGAGACGCGATCGAGGCCCCGAGATAGGTCACGATGACGAAAACGTACCGGGCGATTTCCTCCGTCCACGGCAGGGGCAGCTCCAGGAAATAACGATAAATGACCTGGATCAGCATCAGGGCCAGCAGGACAATGAACATCAGGACGAGCAGAGTGGACTGGCATTTGACCGCGATGTCGTTCAGCCGCTTGATCGATTTCATGATCACCCTCTCAAGGGGGTGCGACAGGCTCCCAGCCCAGGAAGCCTGTCGCATTCAGCTCATTTGTTTTTTTCTGCCACGATCCGGTCGATAATGTCTTTTCCAAACGACTTGACGGTCTCAGGGTCTGTCCAGACTTTTTCCGCGACCACCGCCATGTCCTTGGACAGGGCGGGCGTCGCATCGATCACCTCGACACCGCTGGCGGCCATTTCCTTGTAATAGCCCTCCACCATTTCCCGATTCATCTTGACCTGGGCGATGCCGGCATTCTTCGCCGCCGTCATGACGATCTGTTTTTGCGCATCGGTCAGGCTGTCGAATTTCTTCTTGCTGATCAGCAGCTGCGAGCCGCTGTAGATCTGGTTGGCGCGCGTCATGTATTTCTGGAACTGGTGGAAGCCGAAATCGTAAGTGATGATGGCCCCGTTATCCTGCCCGTCGACGGTCTTCTGCTGCAGTGCGGTCGGGACCTCGGTGATGGCCATGGGGGTGGGCAGGGATCCCAGCCCCTTGTAAAAGGCGATGTAAATGGGCACTTCCGGCACTCTCAGCTTCAGCCCTTTGAAGTCCTCACCTGATTTGATGGGCCGCTTGGAATTCGTAACCGCCCTGAAATCGTTTTCGCCATGCGCACGATGACATGCCCTTCTTGAGACACTCGGCTTCGATTTGTTTCCCCGTCCAGCCGTTTAAGTATCGCGCGTCGACATCCTTATAGTCTTTGAAGAGATAGGGCAGGTTCACGAAGCCCACCGACGGGATAACTGCGGCGACGCCGATATCGGAGGTCCACACCATGTCCAGGACCCCCCGCATGGCCTCGGTGACCATTTGGCGCTCCCCGCCGTGCACCCCGCCCATCTCGATCTGGACTTTCAAGGTGCCACCCGAAGCTTTTTCCACTTCAGCTCCGAAGAGTTCGGTGGCTTTGTACCAGGAGTGCTTCGGTGATACCGTCCCGCCCACATGAAGTGTGACCGGCTCGGCCGCAAAAAGTTGGCTGTGAAACAAAATGAACGAGAGTGCCGCAACCAGCATCGTAGCCATCCCCTTCGACGAGTTTCTCATCTCATTCCATCCTTTTCGACCGGTTGAGGTTTCTGGCCGGCTCATCCGTTGACTCAAATGGTGGCGCTAAAATCATCCGGATGCCCGGGTCTCCATGAGGTTAACGTTCGCATATACGAACGCAATACGCATATGCGAATATTAGGATCACATCCCCATCTGGATGTCAAGCGAGCTGCATGGGCCCGTGTATGCGCCATGGATTTCGATAACGAGCGTGCACGGCCCCCGCCTCCATTTTCAGGGCAATGGATCAGGTGGCGTACCTGAAATCCTCCCGGGGGCCGTCATCGTGTTGCGGCAGGCGGGTTGGCTGCTGCCGCTTGAAGGGATGACGCCATCCCTTTTCCCGCCGATTCCCGTCTTTCCCCCACCCCGGCCGGGAAAACCTCCCGCACCTGCGGGTTCCCCCTATGCAATTGAGGCCCGCCGCTCATGGACAGTGCTTTGCAGACGTAGGAGAAGGGAGTCGAACCCATCGGCGCATGTCTGGCCGGAGCCCGTCTCCGGCAGTGTCGTGGAGGCCGCCGTGTTTGAGGACATCTGCGATCTGACCCGGTTGGTGCGCAGCCTGCAGCGGCTGGACGGCGTGCGGGACTGTTTCCGCAGCGGTCAAACCGCCTGCGACGGGATCGGATGTGTCTGGAGGGACTATTGTATCGCGCCTCCGGAGCCCCTGTCGGACCGGACGGGCGAGGATGCGCCCGCGGGGAGTGGCCCGTGAAGGAAGGCATGGACGAAAAGCGCAAGAGCCGCCGCAGCCGGGTCGACATCTCGGTCGTGTGCAGCCGCGTCACCGGCGACCCCCATGGAGGGGTCTACCCCGGGCGGATCGAGAGCTACAGCCGCGACGGCCTGTGCGTCCTGGTGCCCCGGGATTTCGCCGTTGGGACCGTGCTGTCGGTCCGCGCTGCGCGGCGGCCGGGCGATGGCGCCGTTCCAATGGAGATTTCCTGCCTGGCCGTCGCCGAGGTCAGGTGGTCGCAACACCGAATCGCCCCGCCGGAGGCGTGCTACCGGATCGGGTTGAAATACCTGGCCCTGTAGCCCCCACAAGGGCGGGGAAAGGAGGCTGGCATGTTGGACGAGGATGTGGTGCGCGAGAAACTGGAGACCCACGACGAGGTGATTCGCGAAAAACACCTGCCCAGCGTCGGGCAATCGGTGCGCAGCCGGAAGTACGGCACGCTCTGGCGCGTGATCGAAAAGCGCGAGGTCTGGCTCAACACCGTCAACGCGGCCGACCCCCAGGACTACCGGGTCGTCCCGGCCGTCTACCTCTGCTACTGGCGCGTGCAGGAAGGCCAGCTGCCGGGGATCGGGCGGATGCGGGGCTACGCCTACTCCCTGCACGACAACACGTTCGAGGCGAACTGGCAGGTGGTGGACCCCAACCGGTGAACCGCTCGCCGCCCGGGCGCAACCGGCGCCCCGGCGCGTCGGGCAGCCAAAGGAGGGACGAATGTTTACGCACCTGTTGCTTCCGACGGACGGTTCCAATCTGTCGCGGGCCGCGATCCAAAAAGGGGTGCAGCTCGCCAAGGCGTTGAACGCCAGGGTCACCGGCATCAGCGTCGTGCCCATGGATCAGTACTATCTCTACCAGACGGACATCACGCTCCAGGTGAAGGAGGAGACGGCGCGGCAGCACCGGCTGGAGGCGACCCGGCGGCTGGAGACCATCGCGAAGGCCGCGGCGCAGGCCGGGGTGCCCTGCGAGACGGTGTGCGAATCCAGCGACCACCCGTACGAGGTCATCGTCGCCGCGGCCGTGAATAGGGGCTGCGACCTGATCGTGATGGCGTCTCACGGACGGCGCGGGGTCGCCGGGGTTCTGCTCGGCAGCGAAACCCAAAAGGTGCTCACCCACTCGAACATCCCGGTGCTGGTGCTCCGTTAAGGTCTTCCAGACGGGAGGTGCGCATGTTCACGCACATTCTGCTGCCGACGGACGGGTCCCCGCTTTCCGATGCCGCGATCGAGAAAGGCATCGTTTTCGCGCGGAGTATCCACGCCCGGGTCACCGGCTTGTGCGTGGTGCCGAAGGTCCACCCGTCGTATTCCGACCGGGAAACCCCGAGAGGGGTTGCGGAACCGGCCGACTGGTGCGGGGTGCCGCAGGTCTACCCGTCGTTTTACGGCGGGGAAATTCCGCGAAGGGTTACGGAACCGACCGAAGAGCGCATGAGGGCCGATGCGAAGATCCACGTGGCCGCGTTGGCAAGGATGGCCCACGGTGCCGGGGTGGCGTGCGACGCCGTGGTGGAGATCTCCGACCACCCCTACGAGACGATCCTCAGCGTTGCCGAGGAACAGGGCTGCGACCTCATCCTGATGGCGTCTCATGGGAGAAAGGGCATCCGGGCGCTCTTGCTCGGCAGCGAAACCCAGAAAGTGCTGACCCACTCCAAGATTCCGGTGCTGGTGTTCCGGTGATCCCGCCGAGGTGGAAAGGAGGGGGATATGTTCAAGCGCATCCTGTTGCCGACGGACGGCTCGGCACTCTCGCGTGCCTCGGTTCACCGGGGGGTCGAGTTTGCCAAGCGCCTCCAGGCCGCGGTCCTCGGGGTCGTCGTGATCCCGGAAAGGAAATATTATCTGTACCAGACCGGTATCATCGTGCAGTCGAAGGAGGAGACCATCCGGCAACACCGGCCGGAGGCCGACCGCATCCTTGCCGTCGTCACACAGGCCGCCCAGGACGAGGGGGTCCCCTGTGAGACGCTCTTCGAGGTCAGCGACTACCCGTTTGAAGCGATCATCCGGGTCGCCGAACAGAAAGGGTGCGACCTCATCATGATGGCCTCCCACGGCCGCAGGGGGGTCGGGGCGCTGCTTCTCGGCAGCGAGACTCAAAAGGTGCTGACCCATTCGAAAGTTCCCGTGCTGGTGTATCGCTGACCGGCGTGGACGACCGCGGGCCCCCGGGGCGGTCACGGCGCCGGCGCAGAGGCCTCTGGGTAAGGGCAGGGCGCAACCGAAAGGAGGGCCGGTATGAAAAAGAAGGAATTGGACTTTTTCCGCGTGACGCTGAAGAAGCAGCTGGAACACCTCGCCCGGAAATCCGAGGGCTCCATCGCCGTGTTGCTGAATGCGACCGTTGCCTCAGCCGACCCTCTGGATCGCGCCGCGCTCGAGTCTGAAAGAGAGCTGGCGGTCCACATGATGGAGCGCGACAAGAAGCTGATGGTGAAGATCAAGAAGGCGCTGCAGAAGATCGATGACCGGACGTTTGGGATTTGCGAGGAGTGCGAGGAGGCCATCGACATCGCCCGGCTCAAACTGCGACCGGTAACGGAGCTCTGTATCCAGTGTAAAAAGCAGCAAGAGCGGGTGGAAAAACTGACCTGCGACGAGGAATGACTCGAAAAACGGCGTTTCCGCGATCCCGCGTTGCGCGGACCGGAGGCGCACCCGGTCGGGCAAAATGGCGGCGCCTCAACCCTCGATGCCCGTGGCCGACTCCTCCACCTCGGCCAGCTCCCGGTCGAAGTCGGCGCTCAGGCCCTCGTGCTCCCGGGTGGCGCGGTCGAGCTCGTCGAAGAGACGGTCGATCTCCTTCTGGCTGGCGTGCATGGCCTGGGAGACCTCGGCGATGCGCGCGCCGTCGCGGCTCTCGGAGGCGGCCTGCATGGCCTGGGAGTGGGCGGCCATCTCGGCGTCGCGGCGCTCGATGTCGCGCTCCAGGCGCTTCATCCGGTCCTCCAGCGGTTTGAGCGCGCGCGTGCGGCGGGCGTTGATTTCAGAGCGCCGGCGGCGCAACTCCTTGCGCGCCGCCTTGAGGTTCTCGAGCTGCGCGCCGTCGGTCTCCGCCTCCGCCTTGCCGGCCGGCCGCTCGTCCTGCCACCCGCCCTGGTCCAGGAACTCCTGGTACCTGCCGTCGAACAGCTCGACCGCGTCCTCGCGGAAGACGATCAGCCGCTCGGCCAGGGCGTGCAGGAACATCTCGTTGTGGGTGACCAGGATGAGCGTTCCCTCGAAGGCGTCGAGAGCCTCCAGGAGCGCGTCGCAGGACTCCAGGTCCAGGTGGTTGGTGGGCTCGTCCAGCAGCAGCAGGTTCACCGGGGTGGCGATGATCTGCCCGAGCAGCACGCGGCTGCGCTCACCGCCTGAAAGCACCGCGATTTTCTTGAGCGCGTCGTCGCCCGAGAACAGCATCGCCCCGCAGATGTTGCGCGCCGTCTGGCGGTCGACCGCGGCGTCGCAGTTCAGGATCTCCTCCTCGACCGTGCGGTTCGGGATGAGGTGGCTCACGTTGGTCTGCTCGAAGAAGCCCTTCTGGATGGCCGGGTGGTAGAGCACTTCGCCGGAGTCGGGGGACAGCGCTCCGGCCAGGAGCTTGAGGAGCGTGGTCTTGCCCTTGCCGTTGGGGCCGACGATCGCGACGCGCTCCCCGGCCGTGATGGTGATCGAGAGGTCCCGCAGCAGCGGCCGGCCCGGGTCGTAGCCGAACGTGAGGTGCCGCGCCTGCACCGCGTGCTTGCCGGGCAGGGGCTTTTCGCGGAAGGCGAATTCGAGGTCCTTCAGCTGCTCGAGTTTGTCGCGCTTCTCCATCTTCTGGAGGGCCTTGACCCGGGACTGCACCAGCCCGGCCAGCCGCGCCTTGGCGCGGAAGCGCGTGATGAAGAGCTCCACCTCCTTGCGCCGGCGTTCGTCGTTCAGGCGCGTCTTCTCGTAGATCTCCTCGTCCTGCGCGATCTGCCCGTAGTAGCTGTCGGTGGTGCCCGCGATCTTGCGGACCTTCTGGCGGTGGATGCCCATGACGTGGGTGACCACGCGGTCCATGAAGCTGCGGTCGTGCGTGATCACGAGCAGCTCGCGCGGCCAGGCGATCAGGAAGCGCTCCACCCAGCGGATCGACGTGATGTCGAGAAAGTTGGTGGGCTCGTCCAGCAGCAGCAGGTCCGGCTCGGAGATCAGGGCCTTGGCCAGGTTGAGGCGCACCTGGTAGCCGCCCGAGAACTCCGCCGGCGGCCGCGCGAGGTCCGCCCGGGAGAAGCCGAGCCCGGCCAGGACCTTCTCGGCCTTCCAGTGGTGGTCGCTCTCGCCCGGGGGCAGCGCCGTCATGGCCTCCTCGAGGATCGAGGGCCGGGTAAACTCCAGCTGCTGCCGCACGTAGCCGACGCGGTAGTGGCGCGGGGTCACGAGGTTGCCGCCGTCCGGCTGCTCCTCCCCGGCGATCAGGCGGAACAGAGTGGTCTTGCCGTGGCCGTTGCGGCCGACCAGCCCCACCCGTTCGCGTGTGCCCACGGTGAAGTCCACCCGGTCGAACAGCACGCGCCCCCCGTAGCTCTTGCTGATGCTCTCTGCCCGTAACATCCGTTTTCCCGTTCCCGCCAAAAAAACGACCGCTGCCCGTTGCAGCGGCCGATAACCGGCTTGACAATGCTGGGGGAGTCGAATACAAAATTTCAACTTCACGCCGCGCGGCCCGCCGCGCACCGTGCCCATTCCAACGGCGCCAACGTATCACGTATGCTCAACCTTGTCACACTGAAAACGCCCGTAGCCGCCCTGGGGCGCGAGGTCATCGACTTCGTGCGCTACCTCGGCCGTCTGTTCCTGTTCTTCGTCCGCGGCTTCGTGCTCATCTTCCAGCCGCCCATCCAGTTCGACAAGATCCGGCAGCAGATCTACTTCATCGGCATGAAGTCGGTGTTCGTCATCAGCCTGACGGCCGGATTCACCGGCATGGTGCTCGGCCTGCAGGGCTACTACGCGCTGGTCAAGTACGGCTCGACCGCGGCGCTCGGCTCGGCGGTGGCGCTCTCCCTCGTGCGCGAGATGGGCCCGGTGCTCACGGCCATCATGGTGATCGCCCGCGGCGGGTCGGCCATGGCGGCCGAGATCGGCATCATGCGGATCTCGGAGCAGATCGACGCGCTGAAGACCATGGACATCAACCCCATGCGGTTCCTGGTCGCCCCCCGCATCGCCGCGGCGCTGGTCTGTTTCCCGCTCCTGACCGCGCTTTTCGACGTGGTGGGGCTCTTCGGCGGCTACCTGTCCGGGTCGGCCCTGCTGGGGGTCAACCCGGCCTTCTATTTTTCGCGCGCCCAGTCCAGCGTCGAGACCGCCGACATCGTGGGCGGGTTCATCAAGTCGCTGGCATTCGCGGTGGTCACCGTGACCATCTGCTGTTTTCAGGGCTACTACACCCACACCCGGGCCGAGTACGGGGCCAAGGGCGTGAGCATCTCGACGACATCGGCCGTCGTCATATCGTGCGTCGTGGTCCTGGTGACCGACTACGTGCTGACCACCTTCCTCCTGTGACGGGGCTGCAATGAACGGGTCTCCGCTGATCGAACTCAAGGGGGTGGTCAAGAGCCTGGGCGTGAACCGGGTCCTGGACGGGGTGGACCTGAGCATCCAGCGCGGTCAGATCACGGCGGTCATCGGCAAGAGCGGCTCGGGCAAGAGCGTTTTGCTCAAGCACGTCATCGGGCTGTTCGAGCCCGATGCAGGGGAGATCCTGTTCGAGGGGCGCAGCCGGGCGGTGATGAGCCCGGCCGAACGGCGCGGGCTCAAGCAGAAATTCAGCTATGTGTTCCAGGACACGGCCCTTTTCGACTTCCTCAACGTTTTCGAAAACGTCGCGCTCCCGCTGGTCGAGCGCAAGGGCATCCCCCGGGAGGACATCTTCCGGCGCGTGCGCAACAAGCTGCACGCGCTGGACCTGCACGACATCGAGCACAAGTACCCCGCGCAGCTCTCGGGCGGCATGAAGAAACGGGTCGCGCTCGCGCGCGCGCTCGTGACCGACCCCGAGATCGTGCTCTTCGACGAGCCGACCACCGGGCTGGACCCGATCCGCAAGAACGCCGTGCACAGCATGATCCTCGACTACCAGCGCCGCTTCGGCTTCACCGGTGTGGTCGTCAGCCACGAGATCCCGGACATCTTCTTCATCTCGCAGTGGGTGGCGATGATCGACGAGGGCCGGATTCGCTTCGAGGGCACCCCGGAGGAGATCCAGCAGGCCTCGGACCCCGGCGTCCGCAACTTCATCCAGGGGTTGGAGAGCCCGCGCGACGACCTGACGGGCGCCACCTCGCAGTCGATCGGCCAGGCCCGGCTGCTGCAGGAGCTGAGCCGCCTGCAGCGCCACGCGATCCCGTTCTCGATCGTCATGCTGGCGATGGACAACCTGGCCGACATCGACCGCATCGCCGGTCACGTGGCCGGGCAGACGGTGTTCAAGACCTTCGCCAACCACGTGACTCAGAACACCTACATCACGGACACCTGCTTCCGCCACGGCATCAACAAGATCCTGGTGGTGATGCCCGACACCAGCGACCAGCAGGCGCGCAGCTTCTGCCGGAAGATCTCCCGCACCATGCAGGCCAACGACCTCTTCCGCTCGATCGACATGGCGAAGGGGTTCGGGTACTCGGTCAGCGCGGGGGTCGCCCAGGCCCGACGGGACGGCAGCCCGGAGGGGCTGATCGCCGAGGCCGAAAAGGCGCAGGCCGTGTTCTACGAATTCCGGCCGTGAGCCCTGTCCCCCCGACTCGCAGCGGGGGGCGGGGTTCGCGGCCCAAACGAGAGTCAACCCAAGGCGCATTTCCGCGCGGCGGCGTCGTGCCGACGCCGCCCGGCGGAATCCGGCGGGAGGCAACATGCGGCAGTCATCGGTGGAACTCGGGGTGGGAGTCTTTGTCCTGCTCGGCATCATCTGTGTGGGCTACCTCACCTTCCGCCTCGGGGAGGTCGAGGTCCTGGGGGACAAGTACTACTTCCTGAACGCCCGCTTCAAATCGGTCGCCGGGTTGAAGACGGGCTCCACGGTCGAGATCGCGGGGGTCCAGGTCGGCCTGGTGGACGGCATCTCCCTGGAGCCGCGCGACCTGGTGGCCATGGTGCGGCTGAAGGTGCGCGACAGCATCCAGGTCAGCGAGGATACGATCGCTTCCATCAAGACGGCCGGGCTTCTGGGGGACAAGTACATCCTGCTCTCCCCCGGCGGGTCCGACCGCTACCTGAAACCCGGGGAGATGATCGTCGAAACCGAGCCGGCGCTGGACATCGAGGGGCTCATCGGCAAGTACGCCTTCGGCAAGCTGGACAAGGCGGCGGAGAAGGCCGACTGACTTGACAAGCGGCCCGTTTCGCGTAGATTGACCCCGAGCGTTTCCAACCCCTTCCACGAGGAGGCGTCATGGCCGAAAACGAAAAGGGATTTGTGGTGAAAGACCGCCGCACGTTCTCGTCGGAGGGACCGGCCCCTGCGGACCCGAAGCCGGCCCCCGAGGGGGTGGCGCCCGAGGAGCCGCCCGCGGCGGAGCGGCAGGCCCGGCCGCAGCCGGAGTCGACCCCGCTGCCCCAGATCAACTTCCCGACCTTCATCGCGTCCCTCAACGCGTCGGCGCTGGTCCATCTGGGGATCATCGAAGACCCCGTCTCGGGCAAGGCCGAAAAAAACCTGCCCATGGCCAAGCAGACCATCGACATCATCAGCATGCTGCAGCAGAAGACCGCCGGCAACCTGACCCCGGACGAGGACGGCATGCTGAAGAGCATCCTCTACGACCTGCGGATCCTGTACGTGAAGGAAAAGGGCTGAAGCGGGCGCCAGCCGGGCCGTGGCGACCCCCCTCACCATCCTCTCCCCCGCCAAGATCAATTTGTTTCTGCGCGTCCTGCGCCGCCGGCCGGACGGATACCACGACCTTTTTTCCCTCATGTGCCGGATCGGCCTCTACGACCGCATCGAGCTCTCCGCGGGCGGCGGGGCGATCCGCCTGGAGTGCTCCGACCCCGCCTTGCCGGCCGATGAGGGCAATCTCGCCTTCCGGGCGGCGCGCAGTTTCTACGACGCGCTGGGGCGGCCGGGCGGGGCCGAGATCCGCCTGGACAAGCACATCCCGGCGGGCGCCGGGCTGGGCGGGGGCAGCAGCAACGCGGCCGGCGTGCTGCTCGGGCTGAACCGCCTGCACGGCGCGCCGCTTTCCCGCACGCGCCTCCTCGCGCTGGGCAGAGGGCTCGGCGCGGATGTCCCTTTCTTCATTTTCCAGTCGCCCGCCCTGGTCTCCGGCATCGGGGACCGGCTCGAGCGCTATGCCCGCATCCCGCCCCTGACGGCCGTCGTGGTCAGCCCGCCCTTCAGCGTATCCACTCGAATGGTTTACCAAAACTTGAATTTGCAATTGACAAACCGAACAAAACCACCTACAAGAGCCCATTTAAAGACAGCAGCGTTCGACCCACTGCAGCATTTGTGCAATGATCTCGAGACGGTTACGCTGGCGTTGCACCCCGAGCTCACCGCCATCAAGCACCACCTGAGAGAGTTGGGGGCGCTGGGGTCACTCATGTCCGGGAGCGGGTCAAGTGTTTTCGGCCTCTTCCCCGACCGGGGCGCCGCCCGCAACGCCGCCGACGCCCTTGCGGGGACTCCCGGGTGGCGGGTGTTCTGCGCCGAGCTCTTGACCGAACCTGTCGATTTGATCCACGCGATGTGAGCTCGGCCCTCGCAGGCCGAATCGGGTTTCTGGGGCGTCGTCAAGCGGTAAGACACAGGACTTTGGTTCCTGCACTCGGAGGTTCGAATCCTCCCGCCCCAGCCAGACGTGACGGGACCACGGGGACAGCATGGACGGCAACGGCATTTTCATCTTCGCGGGAAACTCGAATCCGGCGCTGGCGCAGAGGATCTGCGACTACCTGAAAATCCCGCTGGGCGGGGCCAAGGTCACCACGTTCAGCGACGGGGAGATCCAGATCGAGATCCTCGAGAACGTGCGCTCGAAGGACGTCTTCGTCGTCCAGTCGACCTGCGCTCCGGTCAACGACAGCCTGGTCGAGCTGCTGCTGATGATCGACGCCTTCAAGCGGTCCTCGGCGCGCCGGATCACGGCCGTGCTGCCGTACTACGGCTACTCGCGCCAGGACAAGAAGGTCGCCCCGCGCGTGCCGATCAGCGCCAAGCTGGTGGCGGACATGATCACCGTGGCCGGCGCCCACCGCGTCATCACGATGGACCTGCACGCAGGACAGATCCAGGGGTTCTTCAACATCCCCGTGGACAACCTGTTCGCGGCGCCGGTGCTGATCCGGCACATCCGCGAGCGCTTCGACGGCAACCTGGCCATCGTCTCCCCGGACGCGGGCGGCGTGGAACGCGCGCGGGCGTTCGCCAAGCGCCTGGACGCGGACCTGGCCATCATCGACAAGCGTCGCTCCGCGCCCAACCAGGCCAAGGCGATGGCCGTCATCGGCAACGTGCGCGACAAGGTGGCCATCATCCTGGACGACATGGTGGACACCGCCGGCACCCTGGTGGAGGCGGCCGAAGCCTTGGCGCGCGAGGGTGCGCGTGAAATCCACGCCTGCTGCGCCCACCCGGTGCTCTCCGGGCCGGCGGTGGACCGCATTTGCGGTTCGGCGCTCAAAAGCGTGGTCGTCACCGACACGATCCCGCTGGGGGCCAACGCGCAGGCGTGCGGCAAGATCCGCGTGCTCTCGATTGCGGAGCTGGTGGGCGAGGCGATCGTCCGCAGCTACCGCGGGGATTCGGTGACCTCGCTCTTCGTGTAGGTGCATCCCATGGGCAAGCGGCGCCCGCGCGGACCGGTCACCGGCCGCAGCGGACGCCTCGAACATTAAGGTCAAGGAGGATACGGTTTTGAAACAGGTGGAACTCAGTGCCAACATCAGACAAAGCTCCGGCAACGGGCCCGCGCGCAGACTGCGCCGCGAGGGGTCGATGCCGGCCGTGCTCTACGGCCCCACGACCCCGCCGGTCATGCTGGCCGTCAACATCCGGGACCTCGAACACGTCGTCCAGAAGGGCAACCTCCGGCGGACGATCTTTTCGTTGACCGTTCAGGGCAGCCAGACCGGCGCCAAGCCGGTCGTCATCAAGGAGCTCCAGGCTCACCCGGTCACCGGGCGCTTCCTGCACGCCGATTTCTACGAGATCGACATGAACCGCAAACTGCGGATCATGGTCCCGCTGGCGATCAAGGGCAAGGCCGCGGGCGAGGAGGACGGCGGGATGCTGCAGATCATCGAGCGTGAGATCGAGGTGCTCTGTCTGCCGCAGGAAATCCCCGACAGCCTGGAACTCGACGTGAGCGCGCTCGGCATCGGCGATGTGCTGCACGTGAAGGACCTTGCGCTGCCGGCCGGCGTCGAGTTGCCGTCGGCCGCGAACTACACGCTGGTGACCGTGGTGAGCCCGAAGGCCGAAGCCGCACCGACGGCCGCGCCGGCCGAGGGTGAGGCGGCCGAGGGCGCCGAAGCAACGGCCGAAGGCAAAACCGAGGCGGCCGCCGAATAGGGACGCGCCGCCGCGTGGTGAACCGCCCGGAGCCGGAGGCGGTTCGAGCCGGCAGAGGTCATGGCCCAGGAGGATGTCGACAACGAGCGACCGCAGGCGCGGTTGCGCCTGGTGGTGGGGCTCGGGAACCCGGGTGAGCGCTATGCGTCCACCCGGCACAATGTCGGCTTCATGGTGGCGGACCGGCTGGCCGGCGACGCCGGCATTCCCCTCGGGCGCGAGAAGTTCGGGGCCGTGTTCGGCCGCGGGCGTCTCGAGGGCAACGAGATCATTCTCGCCAAACCGAATTCCTTCATGAACCGTAGTGGGCCGCCGGTGCGTGCACTGGCGGACTTTTTCCAGATTTCGAGCCGGGAGGTGTTGGTCATCCACGACGACATCGACCTGGACTACGGGCGTTTTAAAATCAAGGAGAAAGGAGGGCACGGCGGGCACAATGGCATAAGATCGTTGGTCGATGCCTTCGGCGGGGGTGATTTCGCGCGTCTGCGGGTGGGCATCGGGCGTTCGGACAGCGGGGAACGGGTGGCCGATTTTGTGCTGGATCGCTTCCTCCCAACGGAAGCGGTCGTTCTGCCGCAGATCATCGACCGGGCGCGGGATGCCGTCGTCACGATCCTGTGCAAGGGAATCAAAGTCGGGATGAACCAGTTCAACACCAAACTCATCACGCGTATCGATTAACGTCCAGACATCAGGGAGGAGAGGATGAACTATCTACCGTTGGTGTGCACATTAGTGGGTGTTGCCGGCGTGCTCTACGCCATCATCGTGGCCGGCATGGTCAAGAGCGCTCCGGCCGGAAACGAGCGGATGCAGCAGATCTCCGGCGCGATTGCAGAAGGCGCCATCGCCTATCTGAACCGCCAGCTGAAAAGCGTCAGCATTACCGGAATCATCATTTTCATCATCATCGCCGTCACCATGAAGCTGACGACGGCGATCGGCTTCCTGGTCGGGGCCGTGGCGTCCTACCTGGCAGGCTACATCGGCATGCGGGTGTCGGTCATCGCCAACGTGCGCGTCTCCGAAGCGGCCCGCAAAGGCCTGAATGCGGCCCTGCAGCTGGCGTTCCGCGGCGGCTCGGTCACCGGCATGATCGTCGCCGGCCTGGCGCTGACGGCCGTGGCCGGGTATTACGCCATTCTGCTCCACATGGGGATTTCCACCCGCGACGCGGTGGTCGCCCTGGTGGCGCTGGGCTTCGGCGGCAGCCTGATTTCGATCTTCGCGCGGCTGGGCGGCGGCATCTTCACCAAGGGTGCGGACGTCGGCGCGGACCTGGTCGGCAAGGTTGAGGCCGGGATTCCCGAAGACGACCCGCGCAACCCGGCGGTCATCGCCGACAACGTGGGCGACAACGTCGGCGACTGCGCCGGCATGGCGGCCGACCTGTTCGAGACCTACGCCGTGACCGCGGTGGCCGCGATGCTGCTCGGCAACCTGCTGTTCCCGAAAAATCTCATCGCGACCGAGTTCCCGCTGGTGCTGGGCGCCATTTCCATCGTCGCCTCCATCATCGGCGTGTTCTTCGTGCGCCTGGGCAAAAACGAGTACATCATGGGCGCCCTTTACAAGGGCATGTTCGGCAGCGCCATCATCGCGGCCATCGTCTTCTTCTTCGCCATCCAGAACCTGATGCCGACTCTGACCCTGGTCGGCGGCAAGCAGATCTCCAGCATGAACATCTACCTGTCCACGCTGGTGGGGCTCATCCTGACGGTCGTGATCGTCATCATCACCGAGTACTACACCGGCAAGTACGGCCCCGTGAAGGGGATCGCGCAGGCGTCCACCACCGGCCACGGCACCAACATCATCGCCGGTCTCGCCGTCAGCATGCAGTCCACCGCGGCGCCGGTGCTCGTCATCTGCCTGGCCATCGGGATGGCCCATTATTTCGCCGGTCTCTACGGCATCGCCATGGCGGCCATGTCCATGCTTTCCATGACCGGCATGGTCATCGCGATCGACGCCTACGGCCCGATCACGGACAACGCCGGCGGCATCGCCGAGATGGCCGAGATGGAAGAAAGCGTCCGCGCCGTCACCGACCCCCTGGATGCGGTCGGCAACACCACCAAGGCCGTCACCAAGGGCTATGCCATCGGCTCCGCCGGTCTGGCCGCCCTGGTGCTGTTCGCCGCCTACACGCAGGAGTTCGCTCTGCTCGGCAGCGGGGTGGAGTTGCGGTTTGACCTGAGCGACGTGAACGTCATCATCGGCCTCTTCATCGGCGGCCTGCTGCCCTACCTGTTCGCCTCCATCGCCATGATGGCGGTCGGCAAGGCCGGCGGCGCGGTGGTCGAGGAAGTGCGTCGGCAGTTCCGTGAAATCCCGGGGATCATGGAAGGCACCGGCAAGCCGGATTACGCCGCCTGCGTGGACATCGTCACCAAGTTCGCGCTGAAGGAGATGATGATCCCGGCCCTGCTGCCGGTCGTCACCCCGATCGTCGTCGGGTTGCTGCTCGGCAAGATCGCCCTGGGCGGCCTGCTGATCGGCAGCATCGTCACCGGCGTGTTCGTGGCCATTTCGATGACCACGGGCGGAGCCGCCTGGGACAATGCGAAGAAATATGTTGAAGACGGGCACTTCGGCGGCAAGGGCAGCGACACTCACAAGGCGGCCGTCACCGGCGACACTGTCGGCGACCCGTACAAAGACACCGCCGGTCCCGCCGTCAACCCCATGATCAAGATCCTGAACGTGGTGGCCCTGCTGCTGGTTCCGTTCCTGCTGTAGGCCATCCGGTAACGCTCCACGCTTCAGAAGGCCGGCGCCGCAGGGCGCCGGCCTTTTCTATTGTAGAAACTCGCCGGATATGATAAAGAATTTCAACTAAATGAGCCGAATCCGCAGTACGTAGGACAAGTGAAGCATATGGCTGGGAAGACTCCAAAAGAAACCGCGCGGCCGACGAACTCGAAATCCCGCAAATTCCGGGTCGGCGATCTCGCCGTTTATCCCGCCCACGGCGTGGGGCAGATCCAGGCCGTCGAGACCCGCGTGGTCAACGGCGAGCAGCACGATTTCTACATCCTCAAGGTGCTCGAAAACGGCATGGTCATCATGATCCCCATCCGCAACGTGGACTCGGTGGGGTTGCGCTGCCTGATCGATGTGAAGGAAATTCCAAAGGTTTACGCGGTGATGAAAACCAAGCGAGAGGTCCTGGCCGACAATCAGACCTGGAACCGGCGCTACCGCGAATACATGGAAAAGATCAAGACCGGCTCGCTCTACGACGTCGCCGAAGTGTTTCGCGACCTTTTCCGCCTCAAGCTGACCAAGGACCTGTCGTTCGGCGAACGCAAGCTCTACGACACCGCCCAGGTGCTGCTGGTCAAGGAACTCTCGAAGGCCAAGAAGACCGACGAGAAGACCATCATCCTCGAGATCGAGTCCCTGTTCTCCCACGAAGCCGCCTGAGGCCCCGGGGCCGGCCGCCATGGGCTGCGGTGACGCCTTCTCCCTCCCTGCGGATGCCGCTTGCCGCGGCATCCGTTTAGATGTCTTTATTGCAGAACGTCTGCCCGACTGTTCGCGTTCGTTGGCCGTTCACCTCATAACGACCGAGCGGTTCAAGGTCAACGGACAGGCTCGGAAACCGAGCTACCGCCTCAAGGCGGGTGACGTCGTTTCCGGACGGCTTCCGGCCCCTCAGCCCTGCGGGTTCCAACCTGAACCCATCCCTCTGTCCATTCTTTACGAAGACGCCGACATCATCGTGGTCAACAAGCCCGCCGGGCTCGTGGTCCACCCCGCCCCGGGGCATCGCTCCGGAACGCTCGTCAACGCCCTGCTCTACCACTGCCCGGATCTGACCGGCATCGGCGCCGAACTCCGTCCGGGGATCGTCCACCGGCTGGACAAGGACACGACCGGGACCCTCGTGGTGGCCAAGACGGCCGCCGCCCTGGAGCACCTCGCCGCCCAGTTCAAGCGCCGCACGGTCGGCAAGGTCTACCTCGCGCTCGTCCACGGGCAGATGCCCGCGCCGAGCGGCGTCGTGCGCCTGGCGATCGGCCGCCATCCCGTGGACCGCAAGCGCATGTCGACCGTGAGCCGCAGGGGGCGGGGGGCCGAAACCGAGTGGCGGGTGAGGCACGTGCTGGGCGAGGTCACGCTGCTCGAGCTGCGGCTGCGCACCGGGCGCACGCACCAGATCCGGGTGCACTGCGCCGCCGTCGGTCATCCGATTCTCGGAGACCCGGTCTACGGTCGCGACCGGGGCGGTGAGCGCCGGGGGCTGCGGCGGCAGATGCTGCACGCCCTGCGGCTCGAGCTCGACCACCCGCGCACCGGCGAGCGGATGAGCTTCGAGTCGCCGCTGCCGGAGGATATGCTGGGGAGTGCTGCGGGAGCTGGGAGGGGAGGGCGGTTCAGAAACGTAGGGTTCGGGGTTCAGGGTTCAGGAGGAGAAAACAACACCCGGGCGGCTTTTTTTCCTGAACCCCGAACCCTGGACGCCCGTTTCTTACATCCACCCTTTAAAGGCGAAGAAGGATAGCGACAGCATGCCGGCCGTGACCAGGCCGATCGCCGTGTCCTGGAAGGGCTTCGGGGTGCGGGCGAGCAGGATGCGCTCGCGCACGCCCGCGAAGAGGACCAGCGCCAGGCCGAAGCCGACGGGGTAGGCGAACGAGGACACGAGCATCTGGATGAACGTGTAGTTCCTTGCCGATGTTGATCAGGCACACACCGAGGACCGCGCAGTTGGTGGTGATGAGGGGCAGGAAGATGCCCAGCCCCGTGTACAGCGCGGGGATGCTTTTCTTGAGGAACATTTCCACGAACTGCACCAGGGCGGCGATGACCAGGATGAAGGCGATCGTCCGCAGGTAGCGCAGGTCGAAGGGCGCCAGCACGTACCACTCCACCAGCCAGGTAATGATCCCCGCCAGCACCAGCACGAACACCACCGCCATGGCCATCCCGACCGCCGTCTCCATCTTCTTGGAGGTGCCCAGGAACGGGCAGTTCCCGAGGTACTGGATCAGCAGGATGTTGTTGATCAGAACACAGCTGAAGAACAGGGTGAACAGGTCGCCGAACATGGCAGTCTCCTACTTTTTCCCCAGGATGTTCATCACTCCCAGCATCAGGCCTAAACAGACGAAGGCGCCCGGGGCCTCCACGAGGAACTTGAAGGGCTCGAACGCGGCGCCGAACACGGCGAGCGGCGTTTCATAGAAGGTGATCGCGCCGGTGGCGATCACTCTCGCGGAAGAAGGCGAGCGTCGTCAGCGACGAGCGTGTAGCCGATCCCCAGCCCAGCCCGTCCAGCGTCGAACGGACGACCCTGTAGCGGCTCGCGAATGCCTCGGCCCGTCCCATCGGGATGCAGTTCACGACGATGAGCGGGATGTAGATGCCCGAGCTTCATGAACAGCCCGTAGGTGTAGGCCTGCATCACGAGTTCGACCACGCACACGAAGGTGGCGATGACGACGATGAAGGCGACGATGCGCACCTTGGGCGGGATGACCTTGCGCAGCAGCCGAGATCAGGATGTTCGAAAAGGTGAGCACGAAGGTCACCGCGATCCCCATCCCGTAGGCGTTCTCGACCGTGTTGGTGATCGCCAGGTGGGGCAGAGCCCGAGCACCAGGCGGAAGGGGGGGATCTCGGCCCAGAGGCCCTTCGTGAATTCCTGGGTGATGGTTCTGGCCATTTTCTATCCTTAATGCAGAAGCGGTTTTAAGTTCAAAGTTTTAAGTTTTAAGAAAAAGAGACATCTGCAGTATCGTCTCGGGCCGGCTCAACCACTTAAAACCTAACACTTGAAACTTAACACGTTCCCCGTTCGTCACTTCTTGACGTCTTTCAGTTTGTCCGCGATCTGCGGCTTGAGCTTCTCGTACGCCCCGGCGGCAACGGTGACCGCGTCGCACACGGCGCGCGAGGTGATGGTGGCGCCGCTGATGGCGTTGATCGAGCCTCCGTCCTGGGTGACCTTGACCGGCCCGGACGCCGGCAGCCCCTTGAACTGGGCGGCGAACTTCGGGTCCGTCTTGGCCTTGGCGCCGAGTCCCGGGGTTTCGTTGTGGGTGGTCACGTCGACGCCGATCAGCTTGTCGGTCTTGACGTCAATCGCCACCATGAGGCCGACGTCGCCCTTGTAGCCCTTGGGCGACGACCGCTTCGAAGCGCGACCCCGCGCTGGCCTCGCCGTCCAGGACCCCGACGAAGAAGGTGCGCGCCTTGTCCCCGTCGCTGAGTTGGAAGCGGGTGGCGACCGGGTCATTGGAGGCGCCCGCGAACACGGTGCGGATCGAGCGGGCCCTTCACGTATTCCAGCACCTGCTGGTCGATCCGTTCCTGGGTCCCTTCGCGCAGCGCCGCCAGAAGCCCGCCGGAGGCGAAGCTGATGAGGGTCAGGAACACGATCATGCGAATGATCTCTCTCATGGCTCACTCGACCTTTCCGAGCGCCCTCGGACGGATCTTGTCCAGGAGGGGCTGCAGCAGGTTGCCGACCAGGATGGCGAACACCAGGCCTTCCGCGAAGACCCCGATGGTGCGGATGAACACGGTCACTGCACCGCCGATGGCCCCGTAGATCAGCATGGGGACGACGTTGACGGGCGAGGAGGAGTCCTCGGTCGCGAGGAAGAACGCACCGAGCAGCGTGAAGCCGGTCACGAGGTGGAAGCCCGCGGGGGCGTAGCGCGCGGGGTCGGCCAGGTGAAAGACGGTCGCGGTCGCGGCCACTCCGGCCAGGAACGCGAGCGGGATCTCCCAGCGGATCGTCCCCCGCAGGATGAGGTAGACGCCGCCTGCGACGAGCCCCGGGCCGAAGGCCGACCCGATCGTCCCGACCTGCCGCCCGAGGAAGAGGTCCGCGAGCGAGAGGTCCTTGATTGCGCCCGTTCCGAAGGCCTTCACGGCCGCCAGGTGGAAGGCCGCCGGGTAGTCGAAGGCGTAGGCGACGAGCGCCGTGTCGACGTCCATGCGCTGCTTCCAGGCCAGCATGAGGATCGCCACCGCCACCGCGACCGGGTTGAACGGGTTGGCGCCGATGCCGCCGTAGATCTGGCGGGCCACCACCACGGCCAGGAAGGTGCCGGTGACGACCGCCCACCAGGGGAGGGTCGCCGGCAGCATCATGCCGAAGAGCAGCCCGATCACCACGGTCGACCCGTCGCCGACCGTCACCGGTCGCCCCGCCACCCGCGTGAAGGCGAGCTCCCAGAGCACGGCCGAAGCGATCGACAGCGCCAGCACCCCGAGGGCCGGGGCCCCGTACTGGTGGATGCCGAACAGGGCGGCCGGCAGGGCCGCCAGGACGAGATCCCGGTTGCGCTCGGTGACCCGGCTGCCGATGTGCCAGTGGGGTGCCGCGGACACCACGAGTCGTTGCTGATCAGCCATTGGTTCCCTCCGCCCGGCGGAAGCGCGCCAGTTCGTGCTTGGCGAGAGTGATGTGTTGGACGATGGGGATGTGCGCGACACACACGTAGCTGCACAGGCCGCACTCGATGCAGGCCTGCAGGTCGTAGGCCTCCTCGGCCTCCTCGTACTTCTGGGCCTCCAGGTAACGCACCAGCAGGTTGACCTGCATGCGGGCCGGGCAGACGCGCACGCACTCCCCGCAGTTGACGCAGGGGTAGTCCGAGACCGCGGCGGCGCGCGCCGCGTCCAGCACGAGGACGGCGTCGGTGTCCGGCTCGACCGGGTGATCGAGCGCGTACACCGCGGCACCGCGCATCGGCCCGCCCAGGACGACCCGGTCGCCTTCCGCGGGCGTCACGCCGAAATGCGCGAGGATGCGGCCGACCGGCGTTCCGATCGGGACCGCGACCATGCGGGGACGCCCGTCCCGCGGGGTCACCGTCAGCGTCTTCAGCGTCGGGACCCGGCCCGTGTCGAAGGCCTCCCCGATCGAGGCCACGGCTTCCGCGCTCATGAAGCAGACCCCGAGATCCTCCGGGGTCCGCCCGGCCGGGACGATCCGGCCGAAGAGGCGCGCCATGACGAGGGGGGGCAGGGCGGACGGGTAGCGGTGGTCGACGGTCCGGATGTGCGCGCCGAGCTCGCCGTGCCCCTGGATGACTTCGCTGCGGGCGAGGATGATCACCTCCTCGATCCCGGTCAACTGCTTCAGCACCCGGATGCCGCTGCGGACGTCGTGGATGCGGGTGACGAGCACGTGCTGGTGCGTGTAGACGAGCAGGTCCGGGTCGGCCGCATGGACCACGAGGGTGCGGATGGGCCGGTCCGGGTCGGCCAGGCGCTCGAGACCCGGTCGGCCGGGGAGCTGCGCCAGGAAGGCCATGGCGCCCGCCAGCGTCGGGGCGCTGCGCACGGCGGCGAACCCCTCGTCGGAGGTCGGGTCGGCCTCGTGGACGAGGGTGACGGCGGTGGACATGCGCCCGAACGAGCCGCTCACCGGCCGCAGCGCCGCGACCCGCCCGCCGAGCGGGGCGGTGACGTAGTCGGGGCCGCCGTAGAGCGCCAGCGGCTGCCCGGCCTTCACCCGGTCGCCGACCTTCACGGCCGGGACGGCCTTGCCCTCGGCCGGGCGGGGGTGCAGGAGGGTCACCGGGCCGTCCGCCAGGATCCGCTCCGCCGGGCCGGTTCCCGCGGGCGCGGGCGGGTGATCCAGGCAGGGAGTGCCGAACCTCAGAAACGATTTTTTCATCATCCGTCCATCCTCACTTCGCCGCTCTCGCGCCGGCTCATTGCATCATGTGGCACTGGGCGCATTCGATCGGTCCCGCCCCGTATCCCAGGTGGCAGTCGACGCACTGCTTGTGGAAGGCGTCCGCGCGCTTGACGGTGTCGTCCCCGCCCTCGCCGGCCGGGTGGCATTCGACGCAGGACCCGGCCTGGTCGAACTCGGTCGGGGCCAGGGTGTGGTGGCACTCGTCGCAGAGCAGGGCGTACCCGGACGCGGACAGGTGCCGGTCGTGGGAGAACATCACCTTGCCCGCGATGCTCTGGAACGCGATGCGGTTGGGCTGCCGGGGCGCCTGCGCGGGGAAAGCCGCGTAGCTCACCACCGCGATCAGCAGCAGGCACGCGACCGCGCCGTAGACCAGTTTCAGCTCTTGCCGGGAGAACATCGTTAGCCCATTCCTCTAGTTTTGCGTTTGATCTGCCGGGGTCCGAGGGGTCAAGGGGTCGAGTGAAATGAAGTTGCCGCGGAATCGTCTTCCCCCTTGACCCCTTGAATCCTTTTCTTCATTTCTCACGCTGCCGGCTGCGCTTCCCTATGCTCCGGCTCGTCCTCGCACGCCGTCCGCGGCGCATCCGGGTCGTAGCAGGACAGGCAGCAGGACAGGCAGCGGTCGCTCTCGCCGCGTGCGGCCTGCTCGGTCAGCACCTGGTCGACTTCCGCGAAGGAGCGGATGCGCTCGGCCGGCGGCAGCTCCACCATCTCGGCCCGCGGCCGTCGGATCACCCCGCGGACGTTCTTGAACAGGGTCTCGGTCAGCAGGGTCTTGTTGAGCTCGTTGCCGGCCGCGGTCACGGGCTGGCCGGTGACGAACTGGTGGATCGAGCGCGCGGCGCGGCGGCCGCCTCCGATCGCGTCGACCACGAGCGAGGGCCCGGTGGCGGCGTCGCCGGCGGCGAAGAGGTAGGGGATGGTGGTCTGCAGCGTGCCGGCGTCGGCCTGGACGGTGCTCCAGCGGCTGACCTTGAGATGTTTGAGATCGCCCTCGCCCGTGCCGGCGAAGGAGACGTCCGGGGCCTGGCCGATGGCCGAGATCACCATGTCGACCGGCAGCCGGGTTTCGGAACCGGCGACCGGAACGGGCCGTCGGCGGCCGCTCGCGTCGGGCTCGCCCAGCTCCATGCGCAGGACCTCGAGGTGGGTCACCTGGCCCTGCGCGTCGGCCAGGACTTGAACCGGGGCGTACAGGAACATGAAATCGGCGCCTTCGGCTTCGGCCGCCTCGACCTCGACGGCGTTGGCGGGCATCTCCTTGCGCGTGCGCCGGTAGACGAGGTGGACCTTGGCGCCGAGCCGGATGAGGTTGCGCGTGCAGTCGATCGCGGTGTTCCCGCCGCCGACCACGGCCGCGGTCGGGCGGATGTCGAGCGTCTCGCCGGAGGCCAGGCGCGAGAGGAAGTCGATCCCGGTGTAGCAGCCGGTCACGTCCTCGCCCGGCACCTGGAGGCGGGTGTCCTTCCAGGCCCCGACGCCGAGGAAGACGGCGTCGAAGCCCTCGCCGCGCAGGCGCTCGAGATCGATGTCCCGGCCGAAGCGGGCCCCGGTGCGGACCTCGATCCCGAGGTTCAGGATGCCCTCGATCTCCCAGTCCAGGACGGCCTTGGGCAGCCGGTACTCCGGGATGCCGTAGCGCAGCATGCCGCCCAGCTTGGGCATGGCCTCGAAGATCGTGACCGCGTGGCCCAGGCGGCGCAGGAAGTAGGCGCAGGTCAGTCCGGCCGGGCCGCCGCCGACGACCGCGACGCGCTTGCCGGTGTCCGGCGCCACCCGCACCGGCAGCCGCCGGCCGGAGGTCATCTCGAAATCCGCGGCGAACCGCTTGAGCTGGTTGATGGACACCGGCTCGTCGGCCGCACCGCGCCGGCAGTTGGTCTCGCAGGGGTGCGGGCAGACGCGGCCGCAGGCGAGCAGCAGCGGGTTGCGCTCGCGGATGGTGGCGACCGCGCCGGCGTAGTCGCCCGTGCGGATCTGGTGGATGTACTGCGGGATGTCGATCTCGGCCGGGCAGGTCTGGCGGCAGGGCGCGAGGCAGTCGCGCGCCGTGTTGAAGTGCAGCAGGCGCTCGGAGGGCGTGCTGATCTTCAGCAGGTCCTTGGGGCAGGCGCGGGCGCAGGCCCCGCAGCCGACGCATTTCTCCTCGACGATGACCGGGTAGCCCTCGGGGCCCATCCGGATCGCGTCGAACATGCAGGCGTTGATGCAGTCGCCGTGCCCGATGCAGCCGACCTCGCACACCCGCCGGCCGCTGAAGAGGGCCGCCTCGGCCCGGCACGACTGGATGCCCTGGTAGACGAACTTGTTCTCGGCGCGCAGCCCGCCGGTGCAGGGGTTGGTCGACTTCGGCGGCTCGGCCGCAGACACCTCCACCCCCATGACGGCGGCGGCGTTCTGGGCGGACTCGAGCCCGCCGACCACGCACACGTTCGGTTTGGCCTTGCCGAACACCACGGCCGCGGCGGCGGCCGAGCAGCCGGCGAAGCCGCACCCGCCGCAGTTGGCGCCTGCCATGCAGGCTTCCACCTGCGCGATGCGCGGGTCCTCGTACACGTAGAACACCCGGGCCGCGATGCTGAGCACGATGCCGCAGGCCGCGCCCAGGGCCGTCATGAACAGAATGCCTTCCAGCATGTCACCGCCTCCTGAAACGGGCCCGCCCTTCCGGGTCGCGGAGGGGGCGGGCGTGAACCGCTCACCATGGTCGGCCGCAGGCCGAAGGGAGGCACCTTATCACAGCACTTGGAAAATTCAATAGTTATGCGCCGGGCAAGGCGGGGTCGGCGGCCGGGCCGCAGGCCCCGCAGCGGCGGCAGGAATCGGGGCGGCAGACCTCCCCGGCGAGCCCGTCGAGGGCGCGGCGGTAGTCGGCCCGGAGCACGGCCTTGGAGACGTGGTGGTCGATGAAGTCCCAGGGCAGGAGCTCGTCCGGCCCGCGCTCCCGGACCACGTAGAAGTCGGGGTTGACGGCGACCGACTTGAGCGCCTGCGGCCAGTTGCCGGACAGGGCGTGGACCCGCTGCAGGATGTCCGCCACGCGCCGGTCCCCGCGCGCCAGGAGCGCCTGGACGTAGGCCCAGCGGGGCAGGTCGGAGTGCACCCGCACGTTGGCGACCGGCCCGAGCGCGGCCTTGACGCGCTTGACCCGCTCCTTGAGCGCCCCCACCTCGGCCATGGCCGCCCACTGGAAGGGGGTGAAGGGCTTGGGCACGAAGCAGCTCAGCCCGACGGTGATGGTCCCGATGGCGCTGCGGGCGCGGCTGGATTTCAGGAAGCCGTGCTTGATGCGTTTGACCAGTGCGGGGATCGCCTCGACGTCCGCGCGCGTCTCGGTCGGCAGGCCCAGCATGAAGTAGAGCTTCAGGTTGGGGATGCCGCGTTCGACGAGCGCGGTCGCGGCGTTCAGGACGTCGGCCTCCGTGAGCCCCTTGTTGATGACCCGCCGCAGGCGCTCGGAGCCGGCTTCCGGCGCGATCGTGGCCGTTTTGACCTTCGCCCGCCCCAGGGCGTCCAGCAGACCCGGGCTCAGCGCGTCCGCCCGCAGCGAGCTGAACGCGAACTCGGCGCCGCGGCCCTCGAACCCGGAGCAGAGCAGGTCGAGCCCCGGCAGGTCGGACACGGCCGCGCCGACCAGCCCGATCTGGTCGGTGTGCGCGAGCCCCTTCTCGATGGTCGCCGCGAGGCGCTCCCGCGGGCGGAAACGCGGGGGTCGGTAGACGAAGCCGGCGCTGCAGAAGCGGCAGCCGTGCGGGCAGCCGCGCCCGACCTCCACGAGAAAGGACCGGCCGAAGGCCGTGTGGGGGGTGATCACGGCGCTGCAGGTCTCGACGTCCGCCAGGTCCCGCAGAAACGGGCGCGGGATGCGCGCGGGCACGTCCGCGGTCGGGGCGAACGCCGCGAGGGTCCCGTCGGGCGCGTAGTCGACCCGGTAGAACGAGGGCACGTAAGCGCCGGGGACGCGCCGGGCCAGCGCGAGCAGCAGCTCGCTGCGCTCGCGGTCCGCTTCGAACGCCTGCACGAAGGCCGGCAGGATGATCTCGGCCTCGCCGATCAGGACGCAGTCCACGAAGGGGGCGATCGGCTCGGGGTTGAGGGCGCAGGCGACCCCGCCCGCGACCACCAGCGGGTGGTCGGGGCCGCGCTCCTCGGCGCGCAGCGGGATGCCCGCCGCGTCCAACATGGCGAGCAGGTTCTGGTAGTCGCTTTCGAAGGAGACCGAGAAGGCCAGGATGTCGGCCTCGGCCACCCGACGACCCGACTCGAAGGTGGTCAGGCGGCCGGCCGCGGCGTCGGGCTCCGGCAGGAAGACCCGTTCGCAGACGACGTGCTCAAACGCGTTGAACAGGCGGTAGACCGTCTGCAGGCCCAGGTTGGACATGCCGACCGCGTACCGGTTGGGGTAGGCCAGGGCGACGCTCGTCCGCCCGCGCCAGGGCTTGCGGATCGTGCCGATTTCCTCGTCGACCGATGGGGCTGGGGTCACGTTGCGTTTCACCGTGCGTCCGTTCATGTGAGCGGTGGTCGGGACCCTACCATACGTCAGCACCCGACCCGTTGCAAACCCGCTTTCCGTAGAAAAACGGACGGCGGAGGCACGCTGTGACCGGTTGTTGAAAAACAAGCGTCAGGCCGTCAGCCAAGGCGCGCGGCCTTTTGGGATGCGCAGCATACTGACCAGTATGTGAGCAATCGCAAAAGGTCGCGCAACGCCGGATCACGGCCTGAGGCGCGGTTTTTCAGCAGCCGGCTAATCCGCCTTGCGTCGCAGGAAGGTCGGCACGTCCAGATCGCTGTCGTCCAGCGCCATGCGTCCGACCCCGCGGTAGAGCGCCCCGGAGGACTCGCCCACCACCCGGCGGTTGCGCATGAAGGTCGGCTCGTCGAGGTCCACGATGTCCTGACGCGCCACATCTTCGGGCGTGACGTCGCGCACCTTGCCGCGCAGCGGCTGGACGACCTTGCGCTCCGGCTCCTTGCCCCGCTCCTTCTCGCGCTCGAC
Source organism: uncultured delta proteobacterium (assembly GCA_963828345.1). Lineage (GTDB taxonomy): Bacteria > Desulfobacterota > Desulfobacteria > Desulfobacterales > SpSt-501 > SpSt-501. Next base: position 40,405 of record CAWHEZ010000011.1, on the reverse strand, counting down.
CGGACGCAGCGCCTCGACCTCCGCGCCGATGCCGGTGGCGATGACCGTCACCCGCATCTCGTCGCCCAGGCTCTCGTCGACCGACGTGCCCCAGAAGATCTCGGCCTCGTCGCCCACTTCCTTGTGGATCCGCTCGGAGGCCTCGGCCACCTCCTCGAACTCCATCGAGCTGGAGGCCGTGATGTTCATGAGCACCCCCTTGGCGCCGGAGATCGAGATGTCCTCCAGCAGCGGGTGCGAGATCGCCTTCTCGGCCGCCTCGATCGCGCGGTTCTCCCCCGAGGCGATGCCGATGCCCATCAGCGCCATGCCGGCCTTGGACATCGTGGTGCGCACGTCGGCGAAATCCAGGTTCACCAGCCCCGGCATCATGATCAGATCCGTGATGCCCTTGACCGCGTGCAGCAGGATCTCGTCGGCCTTCATGAACATCTCCATGAGGGTCGCCTTCTTGGAGGCCAGCGCCCGCAGCCGGTCGTTGGGGATGGTGATGGCCGTGTCGACCACCTGCTTGAGCTCCGCCAGGCCCTGCTCGGCGATCAGCGCGCGCTTCTTGCCCTCGAAGGAAAAGGGCCGCGAGACCACGGCGACCGTCAGCGCCCCCATCTCGCGGCAGATCTCGGCGATGACCGGGGTGGCGCCGGTGCCCGTGCCGCCGCCCAGCCCGGCGGTGATGAAGACCATGTGGCTGTCGGCCAGCGCCTTGCGGATCTGCTCGGCGGCCTCGAGCGCGGCGTCGCGCCCGATCTGGGGGTTGGCCCCGGCGCCCAGCCCCTCGGTGATCGTGTCGCCGAGCTGGATGCGGGTGTCCGCCTGCGAGATCTCGAGCGCCTGGGCGTCGGTGTTGGCGGCGATGAACTTGACCCCCTGCAGCCCGGAGCGGATCATGTTGTTGATGGCGTTGCCGCCGGCGCCCCCGACCCCGATCACCTTGATCTTGGCCGTCTTCTCGTTGTCTATGTACGTGAACATCATTGCCCTCCTGCCGGTTTTTAAAATCGTGTTGCGTGTTGGTGTTAAGTTTTAAGTGACGTGCCGATCGACCTCCGTCGTGTTCAACGTCCTTTGTCCTGACCTAAAACCTAAAACTTCAAACTTACCAAACGACGTCCTTACACCACGTCCTTGAACCAGCGCCGCATGCGCGTGATGAGGCGGTTGAAAATATTGCGGTCGCGGATGCGGAACTTCCGCTTCTCCTTGGCCTGGTGGCGCGCCCCGTAGAGCACCAGGCCGACGCCGGTCGCGTACATCGGGTTGTTGACGACGTCGACCAGCCCCTTGATGCCCTGGGGCGTCCCGATGCGCGCGGGCAGGCTGAACACCGACTCGGCCACCTCGGTGACCCCTTCGAGCAGGGCCGTGCCCCCCGTGAGGACGATGCCGGAGGGGACCATGTTCTCCATGTTGGCCCGGTAGATCTCGCGGTTGACGAGCGCGAAGATCTCCTCCATGCGCGGCTCGAGGATCTCGCCCAGGATCTGGCGCGGGAGCTTGCGCGCCTCGCGCCCGCTCACGCCCGGCACCTCGATGGCCTCGTCCGCGCGGATGTGACGCGCGACGCAGCTGCCGTACTTCTTCTTGATCTTCTCGGCCTCGGGGTGCGGGCAGCGCAGGCCGATGGCGATGTCGTTGGTCAGGTTGTCCCCGCCGAGGGCGAGCACGAAGGTGTGCTTGATGTTTTTGCCCGAGAAGACGGCCAGGTCGGTCGTCCCGCCGCCCAGGTCGAGCAGCGCCGTGCCGAGCTGCTTCTCCTCCTCGGTGAGCACCGCCTCGCCGGAGGCCAGGCACTCGAGCACGATGTCGCAGACGTCCAGCCCGGATCGGTTGGCGCACTTCACCAGGTTGTGGGCGGAGGCGACCGCGCCGGTCACGATGTGGATCTTGGCCTCCAGCCGCACGCCGGACATGCCGACCGGGTTCTGGATGCCCGGCTGGTCGTCCACGATGTACTCCTGCGGCAGCACGTGGATCACCTCGCGGTCCATCGGGATGGCCACCGCCCGGGCGGCGTCGATCACGCGCTCCACGTCGAGCGGGGTGATTTCCGGGCCCTTGATGGCCACGATGCCGCGGCTGTTGAAGCCGGTGATGTGCCCGCCGGCGATCCCGGTGTAGACCGAGGAGATCTCGCAGCCGGCCATGAGCTCGGCCTCCTCGACGGCCTTCTTGATGGACTCGACGGTCGCCTCGATGTTGACCACGACCCCCTTGCGCAGCCCGACCGAGGGGTGGGTCCCGATGCCGATGATGTTGACCGAGCTGCCGGACACCTCGCCGACCACCGCACAGATCTTGGTGGTGCCGATGTCCAGGCCGACCACGATGTCGTCCTTGCGCTGCATGCTGTTTCAACCTCCTTTGGGTCCGGGCTTGGCCGGTAGATCCGCCCGGACGGGGTTCACGATCACCCGGCCGGCGTCGGTCAGGTCGACGCGCGCCACGGCCGCCATGCCGGGCTGGCCCTTGAAGAAGGCCAGGAGGTCCGTGAGCAGGCGGTACTTGGCGGGGTAGTCGTCGTACCCCAGCCGGATGGATTTGGCGTCATCGTAGGCCACCACCGTGAGGCCCAGCTCGCGGTCGACCCGGATGGCCGCGATCTGTTTCACGGGGAGAACGCCGGTGGTCTCGCGGCCGAGGGCCAGCACCTGGAGCACGGCGTCCATCGGGCGGCTGAAGGGCGCCTCGGCCGGGGCGGCCGGCGCGAGCGCCGCCACCACCGGCAGGGCCGCCGCGCCGGAGCGGTCCGCGACCCGCACGTCGGCCGGCTTCAGGCCGCTGACGACCGGCAGGCCCGCGGGGTCCGCCGGCTCCCACTCCTTGAAAATCTCCCCCTGCTCGTTCAGCAGGAACTTCCTGCCCATGTCCACCACGGCGGCCGGCACGTGCTCGCGCACGCGGATGTGGATGGCCGACGGGATCTCCCGCCGGACCTCGGCCTCTGCGATCCACGGGTGGGTGAGCAGCCGCCGCCGGGCGGCCGAGAGGTTGACGCTGAGCACGTTGATGCCCTCGTGCACGCCGGCCTGCGCGGCCACCGCGCGGGGCGGCAGGCGGCGGGCGCCCTCGACCTGGATCTGCCGGGCGGTGAAGTGCGGGCTCTGGGTGAACATGTCGTGCACGAAGACGAAGAAAAAGCTCACGAACACGACGGCGGCCACCCCGGCCAGGGCCCAGAGCCCGGTCGCGAGGCGGCCGGCCCACGTCCGGCGTCGGGCAGCCGCCGCGCGGCGGCTGACGTTGCGGCGCGGGGCCGACCGGCGGTTGGCGGCGAAGGCTCTCATCGGCGCCCTCCGCGGGCCGCCATGGCGGCGCTCATGCGGCCCCCTTCAGAAACTCGGTCCCGACCTTCCAGACGTCGCCCGCCCCCAGGGTCAGCAGGACGTCCCCGGGGGTCAGCAGCTCGCGCAGCCGGCCGAGGGCGGCCGGGATGCCGTCCACGCAGACCACCTGCTTGTGCCCGTGCGCCGTGATGCCCTCGCACAGGGCGGCGCCGCTCACCCCCTCGATCGGGTCCTCGCTCGCGGCGTAGATCGGCAGCACGACCAGCACGTCCGACTGGTAGAACGCCCGGGAGAACTCGTCGAACAGCGCGCGCGTGCGCGAGTAGCGGTGCGGCTGGAAGACCACGACCATGCGCCGCTCCGGCCAGCAGTCGCGGGCGGCCTGCAGGGTCATTTTGATCTCGGTCGGGTGGTGGCCGTAGTCGTCCACGACGACCACGCCCCGGGCCTCGCCCTTGACCTCCAGGCGGCGCTGGACGCCCGAGAGGCTCTGCAGCGCGGCCTGGACGCGCTCCATGGGGATGTCGAGCTCGACGGCCACCGCGACGCTGGCCGTGGCGTTGTAGACGTTGTGGATGCCGGGCAGGTTGAGCTTGAAGCGGCCCAGCTTCCTGCGGTTGCGGAAGACGCTGAAGCGGGTGCGCCGGCCCTCGGAGCGCACGTTGCGGATCTGGAAGTCCGCCTGCGGGCTCATGCCGTAGGTCGTGGTGCGTTTCTTGATCTGCGGGATCAGGTCCTGGATGGGCTCGTTGTCCAGGCAGAGCACCGCCAGGCCGTAGAAAGGGATGCGGTCGATGAACTGCAGGAAGACCTGCTGGATCGCGGCCAGGTCCGGGTAGAAGTCGAGGTGCTCCCGGTCGATGTTGGTCACCACCGCGATTGCGGGCGAGTAGCGCAGGAACGAGCCGTCGCTCTCGTCGGCCTCGGCCACGATGAAGTCCCCGCGCCCGAGCACGGCATTGGTGCCGACGCTGATGAGCTTGCCGCCGATCACGACCGTCGGGTCCAGGCCGCCGCTGGCGAGCACGGCGGCGATGATCGAGGTGGTGGTCGTCTTGCCGTGCGCGCCGGCGACGGCGATACTGTACTTCAGCCGCATCAGCTCGGCCAGCATCTCGGCCCGCGGGACGACCGGGATGGAGCGCTGTTGCGCGGCCGCCACCTCCGGGTTGTCCGGCCGCACCGCCGAGGAGACCACCACGACGTCGGCCCCCGCGATGTGGTCGGCGGCGTGGCCGACGTGGACGGTCCCGCCCAGGGTCTTCAGGCGCGCGGTGATGTCGGAGGTCTTCAGGTCCGATCCCGACACCCGGTAGCCGAGGTTGAGCAGGAGCTCGGCGATCCCGCTCATCCCGATCCCGCCGATGCCGACGAAGTGGATGTGGTATTTTTTGAGGTACATGGTGCGTCAGCCCGTCGGCCCGTCGGCCCGTTGGTGTGGTGACCGGTCCGCCGCCCGGCGTGCGCAACCTGCAACCAGGCGGTAGCATTCGTCCACGATGCGCGCGGCTGCATCGGGTCGCCCCAGGGCGGCGGAGCGCTCCGCCATCCGGCGGAGGACCTCCGGGCGGCCGGCGTAATAATGGATGCGTTCGGCCAGCACCTCCCCGGTCAGCGCAGCCTCGTCGATCATCTCGGCCGCGCCGGCCGCGACCATCTGCCCGGCGTTCAGGCGCTGGTGGTCGTCGGCCGCGAACGGGAAGGGCACGTAGACGGCGGCCTTGCCGAGCGCGGTGATTTCGGCCACGGTCGTGGCCCCCGCGCGGCAGACGACGAGGTCGGCCGCGCGGTAGGGCTCGGCCATGTCGTGGAAGAACGCCTGCACCCGCGCCCGCGCACCCGCCCGGCGGTAGGCCTCCGCGACCACGGCTTCGTCCGCGGCACCGGTCTGGTGGATGAAGGCGAACCGTTCCGGCCGTTCCATCCGCTCCAGGGCCTCCGCCATGGCGGTGTTGAGGCGGTGGGCCCCCTGGCTGCCGCCGAGCACGAGCACGGTGAAGCGGTCCGCGCGGCGGCCGTCCGCGGGAGGCACGTCCGCCAGGAGCTCCCGGCGCAGGGGGTTCCCGGTCCAGACCACCTTGCGCGGGTCGAACCCGCCGGCCGTGCGCTCGAAGGAGGTGAAGATCCGGTCCGCGAAGCGCGCGAGGGCCCGGTTGGTGATGCCGGGCAGCGTGTTCTGCTCGCACAGGGCGATCGGTATGCGCATCGTCCAGGCCGCCAGGACGACCGGCCCGGCCGCGTAGCTGCCGAGCCCGATCACCAGGTCGGGCCGGAACTCGCGCAGCACCCCGACCGACTGCGCGAATCCGCGCGGGAGGTTCGCCAGCATCCGCAGCTGGTTCCACAGCCCGCGGCCTTTGAAGCCCTCGACGGTAATGGCCGTCAGGGGGAAGCCGGCGCGCGCCAGGGCGGAGCGCTCGAACTCGTTGCCGCGGCTGACGAAGCGCACCTCGGTGTCGCGGGCAGCGCCGCCGGAGCTCCTGCGCCACGGCGATCCCCGGGAAGAGGTGACCGCCCGTGCCGCCGCCGGCGACCAGCACGCGCAGCGGCGGTGGGGTCGAAACGGCCGACGGCGGGCCGGGAATCGTGCCGGTCGCGCTCATGCCAGCCCCCTGGCCGTCTTGCCCGCGGCCGCGATGTTCATCAGGATCCCGACAGTCGCCATGTTCAACACCAGCGACGTGCCGCCGTAGCTCAGGAACGGGAGCGTCAGCCCCTTGGTGGGCAGAAGCCCCAGAGTGACCCCCATGTTGATGCAGATCTGCAGCGCCAGCGCGGCCGTGAGCCCGACCGCCAGGAAGCAGCCGAAGAGGTCCGGCGCGTGGCGTGCGATGCGGATCCCCTTCCAGACGATCAGCAGGTAGAGCAGGATGATCAGCAGCACCCCCGCCACCCCGAGTTCCTCGCCGATCACCGAGAAAATGAAGTCGGTGTGCGGCTCGGGCAGGTAGAAGAGCTTCTGCACCCCATTGCCGATGCCCGCCCCCCACCACCCGCCGCTGCCGAAGGCCATGAGCGAGTGCACGATCTGGTAGCCCGCGTCCGAGCTGTACTGCCAGGGGTCCAGGAAGCTCATGAGGCGCCGGGCCCGGTAGCCGGCGTGCGTGATGACGTAGGCGCCGGCCACCACTCCGAGCACGCACGAGCTCAAGAGGTAGGTCAGCTTCACCCCGCCGACGAACATCATCAGCCAGGTCAGGAAGGCCAGGATCGCGGCCGACCCGAAGTCGGGCTGCTTCAGGACCAGGGCCGACAGGACGCCGAGCACGACCACGTGCGGCAGGAAACCGATCGAGAACTCGCCGATCCGGTCCGCCTTGCGCTCCATGGAGTAGGCCAGGTAGACGATCAGCGCCAGGCGGGCGAACTCAGAGGGCTGAAACCGGATCGGGCCCAGGCGCAGCCACCGGCTCGACCCGCCGGCCGTCACCCCGAAGGGCGAGAACAGCACCGCGGCCAGCAGCAGGATGGAGAGCGCCAGCAGCGGGTAGGCGAGCGGCCGGTAGACCGTGTAGGGGATGTGCCGGCAGGCGACCAGGGCGCAGATGCCGATCACCGCGAACACCGCCTGTTTTTTAAGGAAGTAGTAATCCGAACCGAACTTTTTCATGGCGATCGCCGAGCTCGCGCTGTAGACCATGACGATCCCGATGCCGACCAGAAAGAGGACCGGGAACAGGAGCTGCGCGTCCTGGGCGGTGGCGACGGAACGGGCTCCGGCGGTTCGAGTCGTGATCACCGGGTCGGCTCCTTGGCGGTCGTCGCGGCGTCGGCCTCCGCCCGGCGGACGACCGCCCGGCGGAAGTCCTCGCCGCGTTCCTGGTAGTTCGCGTAGCGATCGAAGCTGGCGCACCCGGGTGCGAGCAGCACCACGTCGCCGGGGGCGGCGAGGTCAGCGGCCCGCCTGACGGCCTCCGCCATGTCGGCCGCTTCGTGCACGGCCAGGATCCCTCCCAGCGCGGCGCGGATCGCCTCCCGGGCGCCGCCCACCAGCACCAGGGCCTTGCCGCGGGCGCGGGCCGCGTCCCGGAGCAGGCGGAAGTCGCCGCCCTTGTCCACCCCGCCCATGATGAGGACCACCGGCTGCGCGAAGCTTTCCAGCCCACGGCGCACGGCGTCGACGTTGGTGGCCTTGGAGTCGTTCACGTACTCGACGCCCCCGACGGTCGCGACCGTCTCCATGCGGTGGGGGGCGGCCGCGAAGCCGTCCAGAGCGGCCTGGACCCCGTCCGGGCTGGCCCCGGCGGAGAGGGCCGCCAGGGCGGCCGCGGCCGCGTTTTCCAGGTTGTGCGGACCGCGCAGCCCGAAGCGGCCGAGGTCGAGCCGGGACTCGGCGCGGTTGGGCAGACGCAGCCGCAACACCCGTCCCTCGAGCCGGGCGGCGCCGTCGCCCCGGGGGGCGTTGAAATACAGGATCCCGGCGGCGATGGCGCCGGCGCGGGCGCGGACGGCCGGGTCGGAGCCGTTCAGGACGGCCGTGTCCCCGGGCTGCTGGTTGGCGAACAGCCGCAGCTTCGAGCGGGCGTAGGCGTCGAAGTCGGGATAGCGGTCGAGGTGGTCGGCGGTGATGTTCAGCAGGACCCCGACCTGCGGCCGGAACGTCTCGATCGTGTCGAGCTGGAAGCTGCTGACCTCGGCCACGACCACCTCCGCCGGCGCCGCGCCGTCCACGTACCCGATCAGGGGGGTGCCGATGTTGCCCCCCACGAAGACCCGGCGGCCCGAGGCGGCGAGCATGGCGCCGATCAGCTCGGTCACGGTCGTCTTGCCGTTGGTGCCGGTCACGCCCACGATCGGTTCGGCGATGAAGCGCGCGGCGAGCTCGAGCTCCCCGATCACGGGCACCCCGTGCGCCCGCGCCGCCTCGAGCAGCGGCATGCGGTGCGGCACCCCCGGGCTGATCACGATCAGCTCCGCCCGGGTGAAGGATTCGGGCCGGTGGCCGCCCAGCTCCAGCTCGACCCCGAGCGCGCGCAGCTCGGCCGCGGCCGGGCCGATGCGGTCGGCCGGGGCCAGGTCGGTCGCGCGGACCTTCGCCCCGCGACGGGCGAGGAAGCGCGCCGCGGCGATGCCGCTGCGGGCGAGACCCACGACCAGGATGGTGCGATCAGCGAGGTTCATATCTCCTGATGCCCGATCCGATCTCGATGTGGTCGATGCCTGTTCGATCTCCTATCCGGTTCTCGAGCATCCATCCAGCATCGTTCTTTCTTCCCAGCCCATGCGACCCCGCCCGCCCCGCCCGGGACCGGAGGAGGGCAGTCGCCCGGAACGGGAAGGGGCGGACGGGACGCATGCCGTTCACCGCAGTTTCAACGTGCTCATGGCCAGCAGCGCCAGAGCGATGGCGATGATCCAGAAGCGGACGATCACCTTGGGTTCGGGCCAGCCCTTCAGCTCGAAGTGGTGATGCAGGGGCGCCATGCGGAAGATCCGGCGCCCGCGCGTCATCTTGAAGAAGCCGACCTGGAAAATGACCGACAAGGCCTCGATGACGAAGAGACCGCCCACCAGCACCAGCAGGATCTCCTGCTTGGTGATCACCGCGATGGCGCCCAGCACGGCCCCGAGCGAGAGCGACCCGGTGTCGCCCATGAACACCTCGGCCGGGTAGGCGTTGAACCACAGGAACCCCAGCCCGGTGCCTGCAATGGCCCCGCACAGGACCGCGATCTCGCCGCAGCCCGGGACGTAGGTGATCTGGAGGTAACTGGCGATTTTCACGTTGCCGGCGACGTAGGCGAAGATCATGTAGGTCGTCGCCGCGATGGTCATCGGCCCGATCGCGAGCCCGTCCAGGCCGTCGGTCAGGTTGACCGCGTTCGAGGCGCCCACGATGACCAGGGTCGCGAAGAGGATGTACCCCCAGCCGATCTCCGGGGTCACGGTCTTGAAGAACGGCAGGGTGATCTCGGTCGAGAAGTTGGGAGTGGCGTAGACCAGCGCGCCGGCCGCAAGGCCCAGGATGACCTGCAGAACGAGTTTGCCGCGCACGCTCAGGCCCTTGCTCTGCTTCTTGACCTGCATCAGGTAGTCGTCCACGAAACCGATCGCACCGAAGCCGATCAGCACCATCAGGGCGATCCAGACGAAGGGGTTGCCCAGGTCGCTCCAGAGCAGGGTGGAGCCGGTGATCGACCCGACGATCAGGATGCCGCCCATGGTCGGGGTGCCGGCCTTGCCGAGGTGGCTTTTCGGGCCGTCCTCGCGGATGTACTGGCCGACCTGCATCCGGGCGAGCTTCTCGATCACCCACGGCCCCAGGAAGTAGCAGATGAAGAAGGCCGTCAGGCTGGCGTAGATCGTCCGGAACGTGATGTAGCGGAACACGTTGAAGACCGAGAAGAGCGTGTGCAGCGGGTAGAGGAGATGGTAGAGCATCGGTCACCCCCGCCCCGGCGTCGGGGCGCCGAGCGCCCGGACGATCGTTTCCATGCCCATGGCCCGCGACCCCTTGACGAGCACCCAGTCGCCGGGCCGCAGCGCGTCGAGCAGGGCACCCCGGATCTCGTCGCGCGAGCCGGTCGCGACCGCGGCGGCCGGCATCCCGGCCGCGAGCGCGCCCGCGGCCACGTCGGCGGCGCGCTCGCCGCAGACGAAGAGCCGGTCGACCCCGGCCTCGGCCGCGAGCCGGCCGAGCTCCCGGTGCAGCCGGGCGGCCTCGGGGCCGAGCTCGCGCATGTCGCCCGTGACGAGGAGCGCCCGGCCGGAGCCCCGCAGCGCGGTCAGGGTTTCGAGGGCCGCGCGCATCGAGGCCGGGTTGGCGTTGTAGGTGTCGTCGATCAGGTGGACATCGCCCGGCAGCGCCGTCACGCCCATGCGGCCGGGCACCGGCCGGAAGCTCTCGAGGCCGGCCCGGATGTCCTCGGGCGACAGGCCGAGCAGGGTCCCGACCGCGGCGGCTGCCAGCGCGTTGTGCACCATGACGCGCCCGTGCGCGTTCAGGCGGACCCGCGGGCCCGCGCCGCCGACGAGGAGATCGAACGCGACCCCGGCCGCGGTCTCCGTGACCGCGGCCGCGCGCACCCGGGCCGTTTCCGCCAGGCCGAACCGCAGGGCGTTTTCGCCGAGCCCCGCGGCCATGGCGGCCACGCGCGGGTCGTCCGCGTTCAGGACGGCGCGGCCGCCCGGGGCGAGCCCCGCCACGAGTGCGCCCTTCTCGGCCGCCACCCCCTCGAGCGAGCCCAGCCGCTCCAGGTGGGCCGGGCCGACGTTGGTGACGACCGCGATGTCCGGCCGGCAGATTTCGGCCAGGCGCGCGATCTCGCCGGGCAGGCTGGTGCCGAGCTCGAGGACGGCCCACTGGTGGCGCTCCTCGAGGCGGAAGAGGGTCAGCGGGACGCCGATCTGGTTGTTGAGGTTGCGCGCGGGCTCCAGGATCTCGAAGCGGCGCGCCAGGACGGCGGCCGTCATGCGGCGCGTGCTGGTCTTGCCGTTGGAGCCGGTGATCGCCACGACCGATGCGGCCATGCGGCGCCGATGGCGCGCGGCAATGTCCCCGAGCGCGCGGGTCGTGTCCCCCACCGCGACGCAGGCCGTGCCCGGGTGGGCGCCGAGCGGTCCGGCCAGCGCGTCCAGCCGGTCGGCGGCCACCACGACCCCGCTTGCCTGCGAGCCGGCGAGCACCTGCGGCAGGAAGGCGTGCCCGTCGTGCACCTCGCCGTGGATGGCGACGAAGGCCTCGCCCGGCGCGATCGTGCGCGAGTCGATCGAGAGGCCGGCAAAGCCGGTGTCGGCCCGACCCTGCACCAGCCGTCCGCCGGTCGCCTCGAGGATGTCGTGGATGGTCCCCTGCATGCCGTGCCGTTTCCCTAAGCCGTTCTTCCCGCGGTGTCCGTCGCCGGTTCCGCCAGCACCCGGGCCGCTTCCTCGCGGTCGTCGAAGTGGATCGTCTGCCCGCCGATGATCTGGTAGGTCTCGTGGCCCTTGCCGGCGATCAGCACGGCGTCGCCCCGCCGGGCCGCGCGCAGGCCGAGCGCGATGGCCGTGCGGCGGTCGGGCTCGGCCACGAACCCTCGCCCGTTCAGGCCGCCCGCCGCGGCCGGGTCGAGGGCGTGCGCCCCCTCCCGCCGCAGGCCGGGCAGGATGTCGGCGATGATCGCCTCGGGCGCCTCGGAGCGGGGGTTGTCCGAGGTGACGATCGCCAGATCGCTCAGGCGCGCGGCGATCGCGCCCATGACCGGACGCTTGGTCCGGTCGCGGTCCCCGCCGCAGCCGAAGACGCAGATCAGGCGCCCGGCCGTGAGCGCCCGCAGCGCCCGCAGCGCGTTTTCGAGCGCGTCCGGGGTGTGGGAGTAGTCGACGTAGACCCCGATCCCGCGCGCGGTATCGACCCGTTCGAGCCGGCCCGGAACGCAGGCGAGCGCCGCGATCCCCCGGCCCACCGTTTCGGGGGCGATCCCGAGGGCCGCGGCGGCGCCGGCCGCACACAGGATGTTCTCGACGTTGTGGCGGCCGACCAGCGGGGAGGTGAACGCGATGCGGTCGTCCCCCCGGCGGATGACCCCCCGGGTCCCGTCGAGCGCACAGGCGATGTCCTCGCCGCGCAGATCGCAGTCCGCGGTCGTGCCGACCCGCACCGTCTGCGGCCCCAGCCGGTCGGCCAGCTCGCGGCCGTGCGCGCTGTCGGTGTTGACGACGGCCGTCGCGTGCCCGGCCTTGGGGCCCGAGCGGAGGTGGTCGGTGAACAGGCTCTGCTTGACCGCCCAGTAGGTCTGCATGTCCCCGTGGTAGTCGAGGTGGTCCTGGCTCAGGTTGGTGAAGACGGCCACGTCCATGCGGCAGGCGTGGATGCGCGCCAGGTGGATCGCGTGCGAGGAGGCCTCCAGCACCGCGTGGCGTACGCCCGCCGCCCGCATGTCGGCCAGGATGCGTTGCAGGTCCAGGCTCTCCGGTGTCGTCACGGGGTTGGCGAACGACTGCCCGGCGAAGCGATAGTTGATCGTGCCGATCACCCCGGTGCGGTGCCCGGCCTGTGCGAGGATGCTCTCGATCAGGTAGGAGGTCGTGGTCTTGCCGTTCGTGCCGGTGACCGCCACCACGGTCATGTCGTCCGACGGCCGGCCGTAGAACGCGGCCGCCAGCTCGGCCAGCGCTCGGCGGCTGTCGGGCACCTGCACGACCGCCGCGCGCGCCGCAACCGGCCGCTCGACGACGACGGCGACCGCCCCGCGGTCGACGGCGTCGTCGACGAAGTCGTGCCCGTCGGCGCTCACCCCCCGCATGGCCACGAACACCCCGCCGGGGCGCACCTCCTGCGAGCGGTAGTGCAGCGAGCGCACCTCGGGTCCATCCCCGTCGACCCCCGACACGGCCGTCGTCCCCGTCGCGCTCAGCAATGTGGCCAGCCGCGTCATCCGCGCCCCCCCCCGTCCATGGACACCCGCAGCTTCTCGGTGCCGGTGCGCGGCGGCACGTTCAGGTAGTTCAGGGTGGCCTGGGCGATCTTGCGGAAGACCGGGGCCGCCACGGCGCCGCCGTAGATCTGCCCCTTGGGCTCGTCGATCACGATCAGCACCGCGATCTGGGGCTTTTCATACGGCGCGAAGCCGACGAACGAGGCGACGTGGCGGTCGTTGGTGTACTGGCCGGATTCGTCGACCTTGCGCGCCGTTCCGGTCTTGCCGCAGGCGGTGTAGCCTTCGAGCGACGCGCTGACCCCCGTCCCGCCGGGGAGCATCACGGTCTGCATGATGTCGCGCACCGTGCGCGCGGTCTGCACCGAGACCGCCCGGTGGACCTCCTCGGGCGGGAACTGCTGCACGATCTGCCCCTGCCGGTCGGTCACGGCCTGCACGAGGCGCGGTCGCATCAGGACCCCGTCGTTGGCGATCGCGGAAACCGCCGCGACCAGCTGGACGGCCGAGACCGCAATGCCGTGGCCGAAGGAGATGGCGGCCGTGTCGATGTCGGCCCAGCGCTTGGGCGGCATCAGCAGCCCCGCGGTTTCGGCCGGGCTGTCGATGCCCGTGCGCTGCCCGAAGCCGAACAGGCGCAGTGTCTGGTGGAGCCGCTCCGGCCCCACCTTCTCGCCGATTTTCGCCGCCCCGATGTTGCTCGAGAACCGGATGATGTCCTGCAGCGACAGGACCCCGTAGCGGTGGACGTCGTGCACCGTGTACTTGCCGATCTTGTAGGCGCCGTTCTCGCAGTTGAAGGTCGTTTTCGGCGACAGCTGCGTGTGCTCGAGCGCGGCGGCGGCGACGAAGATCTTCAGGGTCGAGCCGGGCTCGAACGGGTCGGTGACCGCCCGGTTGCGCCAGAGGGCCTTTTTCTGATCCTCGCGGGCGTTGGGGTTGAACGTGGGCGCCAGCGCCAGGGCGAGGATGGCGCCGGTGGCGGGCTCCATCACGAGCGCCATGCCCGAGCGCGCCCGCGTCGACTCGACCGCCTCGCCGATGGCGGTTTCGGCCACGAACTGCACGGTCTGGTCGATGGTCAGCACCAGGTTCTTGCCGGCCCCCTCCTCGTCGGGCGGGGGTTCCGACTGGAACCCGTTCCCATAGGCGTCCTTCAGGATCCGGACGCTCGTGCCCGTGCCGCGCAGGTAGCCGTCGTGGAAGAACTCGATCCCTTCCATGCCCTTGCCGTCCATGCCGGTGAACCCCAGCACGTGCGCTCCCAGTGTCCGGTTCGGATAGAACCGCTTGGACTCCGCCACGAACTCCACGCCGGGCAGGCGCAGCTGGCGCACGGCCTCGACCTCCTTCGGGGTCGCCTGGCGCTTCAGCCACACGAAGGGCTTTTCGGCCGCGAGCTTCTTTTTGAGCTCCGCCGCCGGCATTTTGAAGATCCCGGACAGCTCGCGGGCGACGGCCTCGGGGTCCCGGACCTGGGTCGGCCGGACGGCGATCGAGGTGGCGTCGATGCTGACGGCCATTTCGCGCCCCCGCCGGTCGAAGATCATGCCGCGTTTCCCGACCGCGTGCAGCGAGTCCTCCACCTGGTCCGACGCCTTCTGGGACAGCCAGCTGCCCTGGTAGATCTGCAGCAGCAGCGCCTTGCCGCCGATGACGCCGAACCCCGACACGAACACCAGCCCGACCATCAGGATGCGGAAGCGGATGGATTTGGCGCGCGTCGGCGTCACGGCATCACCATCACCTGGCGCGGGGTCGGCAGGGTCAACCCGAGCTTCTCCTGCGCGATTTTCGTGATCCGTTGCGGGGCCTTCAAGCGGGCGAGCTCCACCTTGAGGTTGGTCTGCAGCTCGTTCAGCCGCTGCTGCTCCTTGGTCAGGGACGAGATCTCGTACCCGGTGCGGGTGCACTGCACGCGCGCCCAGGTGTAGACCAGCAACTCGGCGATGAAGAGGCACAGCAGCGAGAGCCACAGCGCGGTCAGCCTGCGGTTGCGTCGACCGGGTTTGGGCGGGCTCTGGGCCATCCAGCCTCTCTTGAGTTCAGATCCGCTCGGCCGCGCGCAGCTTCGTGCTGCGCGCCATCGGGTTGGCGGCGGTCTCCTCCGCGCTCGGCCGCACCACCTTGCGGGTCAGGATTCTCAGGCAACGGCCCCCGTCCGCCGGCGCGGCGGCCTCGCGGCGGGGGACTTCGAGCGCCTTCAGCCGCTGCTTGACGATGCGGTCCTCCAGCGAGTGGAAGGTCAGGACGCAGACGCGTCCGCCGGGGAGGAGGAGCTCCGGCAGACGGCCCATGACCTCTTCCAGCCGCTCCAGCTCGCGGTTGACCGCGATCCGCAGCGCCATGAAGACGCGGGTGGCCGGGTGAATGCGGCCGCGGGACCGGCCGGGCACCGCCCCGGCGACGATGCGCGCCAGGGCCGCGCTGGTCCGGATCGGCGCTGTGCGCCGGGCGGCGGCTATACGCCGGGCGATGCGCCCGGCGAAGCGCTCCTCGCCGTACTCGCGAAACAGGGTGCGCAGCTCGTCTTCGCTCGACCCCGCGACGATGTCGGCCGCCGTCTGCTCCGTGCGCACGTCCATGCGCATGTCCAGGGGCTCGTCCTGCTGGAAGCTGAACCCGCGGCCGCTGCCCTCGAAGTGGTGCAGCGATACGCCCAGGTCGAGCAGGATGCCGTCCGCGCCGGGGACGTTCAGTTCGGAGAGGACCTCGGGCAGCTGCGCGAAATTGGCGTGCACCAGGCGCACGCGGTTCGCAAATGGCCCGAGGGTGGTCTTGGCGTGGGCGATCGCGTCGGCGTCCTGGTCGAGGCCGATCAGGACGCCGTCGGGGGCGGTGCGCTCGAGGATGGCCCGGGCATGTCCCGCACCGCCGACGGTGCCGTCCACGTATGTCTTTCCGGGCCGGCAGTTGAGGAACTCCAGCACCTCCGCGCGCATGACGGGGACGTGGCGGTATGGCATGGGATCAGATGCCGAGTTTGGCGATTTCGTTCCTGGCCTCCGGGTTCTTCAGGTCGTTCTGGAGCGTCAGCTCCTCCTTCTCGAAGTTCTCCCGTGACCAGAGCTCGAAGTGGTCGGTGACGCCGACGAGGACGATGTCCCGGCTCAGGCCCGCGTACTGGCGCAGCATCGGCGGGATCAGGATCCGGTCCTGCCTGTCGCAGAGGCACTCGGACGCTCCGCCGATGAAGATGCGCCGGAAGCGGCGCATGTACTCGCTTTTCTCGGCCAGCTGCAGGATGCGGTTCTCCAAGCGGTACCAGTCCTCGAAGTGGTAGGCGAGCAGGCACTGGTCCATGCGTGAGACCATCACGCCGTCCGGGCTGCCCTCCTTGCGGAGCAGGTCACGGAAGCGGGTCGGGATGACCACCCGGCCCTTGTCGTCGATGGTATGAAAGGAGCTTCCGCGAAACATGCCCGTCAAATCTCCACCACTTTCCACCACTTTGCGCCATTAAACATTAATAATTAGCGTGAGTCAAGGGAAAAATGCGTCTCGAAACAGATTTTTTAATGTAAATTGAAAATCTTAAGCCAGACTGCCCCGTTCAAATTTCAATCGGCCAGGAGTTCGACGGGAAGGTGAGGATCGAAGGGTTCAAGCGAGGTCGCTACGGCCGGGCGAGCGAGGCCCGAACCGTGTCAATAATATGTCATGGCGATCCGGGCGGCTATCGAGACCCAGGTGGGCTTTGTGTCGACGGTAATAGATATTAAGTACATAAATAACAAATGGTTGAACCGAAGTAACTTCCGCGCATACCGCAGTCCCGGACCGCGTGTTCGGAGTGAATTCCGACCGATTACCCTGAGGGCATGTTACTTGCAAAAAATCCAAATAGTTCCGGTTCCGAGGCCCTTTCGATGCACCTGCGCGTGTAATCGACGGGGCGGAGCCGCAGCCAACAATCCGGATCTCCTCGGAGGCGGTCGGTGGAGGCGTCAGAATTCGCATTTCGGCCCCAATCCATCCCCATTTTTCAGGGTGAAGGCATGAAGAACAACGGCACGCCAAAAAACGTTCTTGATCACAGGTGGTGCGGGCTTCATAGGATCGCACTCTGGCTGAAGCATTGCTCCGGGCCGGCCATGTTGTCCTTGCCATCGATGACCTGTCGACCGGGAAGACGGACAACATCGATCACCTGCTGAGCCACAAGAGCTTTAGCTTTGCGAGAGCCTCCATAACCGATGCGCTGGTCATGGATCGATTGGCTTCGGTCTCGGATGTGATCATTCATCTTGCGGCGGCGGTTGGGGTCAAGCTGATTGTCGATCGCCCTGTCCACACCATCGAAACCAACGTCATGGGGACCCAGGCGGTGTTGAAGGCTGCGCTGCGGTACCGGTGTTTTACGCTTCTGGCCAGTTCGTCCGAAGTCTACGGTAAAGGGCAAAGGCCCGCCTTTTGCCGAGGACGATGACGTGGTGCTCGGACCCACCAGCAAATGCCGATGGGCCTACGCCCAAAGCAAAATGATCGATGAGTCGCTTGGATTGGCCTATCAGCGGGAATAT
Source organism: uncultured delta proteobacterium (assembly GCA_963828345.1). GTDB lineage: Bacteria > Desulfobacterota > Desulfobacteria > Desulfobacterales > SpSt-501 > SpSt-501. The sequence goes on along the minus strand of CAWHEZ010000011.1, from coordinate 23,242 downwards.
GGCTTGGATGTAGTGGCGTTTCGCCTGTTCAACACGGTCGGACCGAGGCAAACGGATCAATACGGGATGGTCATTCCCACCTTCGTCAGACAGGCATTACGGAGGCAACCGATCACGGTTTACGGTAACGGATACCAGAGGCGATGTTTCTGTGATGTGCGCGATGTGGTGGCGGCCATAGTCCTTCTGACGGAGGGAAACCAGCATGCGGGGAAGGTGTTCAATATCGGAAGTCAGGAGGAAACGACCATTCTCGGCTTGGCTCAGCAAATCAAGAATCTAACCGGCAGCCCGGCGCCGATCCATCTCATTCCTTACGCGCACGCATACGGTGAAGGTTTTGAAGACATGGCCTACCGTATGCCGGATACGCGCAGAATTCGGGGCCATGTCGGGTGGACACCGCAGTATCGGCTCACCGAGATTTTGGAACGCATCATAGAACACGAGAATCACCGTTTGCCGGCTGCGGCCGTGGGTTGCCAAGAAATCGAAACATCTACCAGACGACGCAGGCGCGAGGCAAGACCATCCCCTCCCGGTAGCCGGCTGCCTGCCGTGAGTCGATCGGAGGCGAGGGGGCTGGTGCCGGCGGCCTGAAGGCCCTGAACCCGCAAGCTGTCTTGAAGTCATGGTGTCAGACGCGTTCAACCCCGCCCCGAATCTAATGGCGTCACGGCATAGATCTGCAGGTGAGCTTTCCTAAACATGGCTCCGTCCTTGCCCCTCATCTCGAAAATCATCAGCGGCGGACTGTGGAGTTTCTTCCTGAGGATCGCCAGCCGAGGCATGGGCCTGATCCGCACCCTGATTCTCGCGCGGTTGCTGTTCCCAGAGGATTTCGGGCAGATCGGGATTGTGATGACCCTCTTAACCCTACTGGATTGCCTAACCCAGTTCGGCTTTTCCCAAGCTCTGATCCAACGTAACGGCCATGAGGCCGATTACCTGGATACCGTCTGGACGGCATCCCTCCTCCGTAGTGTGGTGCTGTTCCTCGTCGTTATGGGGATGGCCCCCGCGGTGGCGGCTTTCTTCCACATCGACGGGCTCACCGCCCTCATGCGTGTGGTCGCCGTTTCGATACTCTTGAACGGACTAACAAACATTGGTGTCGTGCTGTTTCAGAAGGATTTGAACTTCAAGAAGAATTTTGTGTTGGAGTCGATCCCCACGTTTGTAGATCTGGCGGTTTCGCTCACAGCAGCATGGTATTTGCGAAACGTATGGGCGCTGGTGTGGGGCGGGATGGCTTTCAATCTGAGTCGCCTCCTGTTGTCTTTCCTGCTGCATCCCTACCGGCCTGCGTTCCGCATCGATCGTGCCAAGTTCAATGAGCTCTTCCAATTCGGCAAATGGATTCTTCTCTCGAGTGTGGTGATCACAGTGGTTACCCAGGGAGATAGCGTGTTTGTCGGCAAAGTTTTCGGCGCCACCGCACTCGGCTACTATCAAATGGCCTTTCTGATATCGAATATTCTGGCGACCGAAATCACGAATACCGTTTCCCAGGTGGTTTTTCCCTCCTACTCGCAGATTCGGGAAGACCATCAAAGGCTCAAGGAGGCATTCTTCAGAGTATTCCAATTCATCGTGGTGATATGCTTTCCCCTGTCTGCAGGGATTTATATTCTTTCCGCCGAGTTTTCTCAGCTGTGTCTTGGCGAAAAATGGAACCCGGCAGTGCCCCTCATTCAGATCATGAGCCTGCTTTGCAGCCTGAGAGCCTTTGGTGGGACAGCCGTTGCCCTCTTCTGGGGGATGGGAGTGCCACGGTACGCGGTGAAATATTCCACGGTTCAGATGATCGTGCTGTCGGCTCTGATCGTCCCAGCTGCCAGCTGGTTTGGGCTGAAGGGCGTGGCGGCGGCCGTTCTCCTGTCCTACCTGATCTTGGAGGTTCTCTATGCGTTTCGGCTGCTAACTCTGCTCGACGCGGGATGGCGTCACTTCGCTCGAATCATGGCGGCTCCGCTAATTGCATCTTTGGGGATGGTGGCGGTCATCGGAAGCGTAAAAAGCATCGTTGGGCATGGGATTGCCGGATTCGGGACGCTGGTGGTCGTCGGAGCCGGCAGCTATGTAACGTTCCTGCTGATCCTCGACGCTATGTTCATGGCCTCCCAAGCCCGCGGCATGATAGCGGGCATTCTCACGACCGCCCGGGGGTCACTTGCAGAGTAATGCCTTGGATGAGGTGACGACCGCTGGCACCTCGCAGGAAAGACTGAATGCCAGGCCCTGCAGGCACCGTCGGATGTGCGTGGGAGACCGCCTCCCGGAGGGCGAAAGCGCCACGCCGGCGGGCGAGTCGTGTCTGTTGAAGGCGAGACTCGACCGGCAGCGCGGCAGAGACCGAAATGTCTTGCACCTCGTGTCCTCACATGGAGTCAGCGGCGTCAACAGCAACCTGAGACTGGTGGCTCGTAACCTCAGAACTTGGGGCTGGCAGCCGCACGTGTACCACTACCCGTCAGTAAATATAGGCCCGAAGCATTTTTTCGAAAACGGAATACCGGTGAACCGGATTCCTATGCTGCCGGCCTGGTTGAGCTGCTTTCAGACTCGATGGGTCATCGGCCACGTCAAACACGCCCTGCGGGCATTACGCCCGGACCTGGTTCACGCTCACAGTTTCGACGCAGATCTCATTGCGCTGAGAGCCTGCGCGGGGACTGCGGTTCCTGTCGTTATTACATGCCAGAGCTACTCGTATCTCGATTGGGCCAAGCGCTATTCGGTTCATTATCGGAGATGGAAGAGCCCACTCAGAACCGTGGTGTCGGTCACCCGATCGATGGCGCAAGACATAGGACGCCTGCCGGCATTCGCGGGGGCCATGTCTGAAGTCATTTACAATGTGCCGGCTGAGCGCTTTTTCCACCACCCTGATGTCGCAGAAAGGGCGGCCAGCCGAAAAGCGCTCGGGATCGAACCGGAAGAGGTTTTGATCACCTGCACGGCGACGTTCCACCCCATCAAAGGGCATACCGTGCTCGCGGATGCCTTTTCGATGCTGGCCGCGAAAACCCCTCGCGTCAAACTGGCCCTCATTGGCGATACGAACGGCCGAGCGGATCATCTCGAGATCCAGCGGCACGTCGAAGCGTCGATCGAGAGCGCGGGATGCAACGGCCGGGTCCACATCGTGCAGGGGTGTCGCGATGCTGAGCCCGTGCTGCGGGCAACGGACATCTACGTTCAGCCGTCTTTCATGGAGGCCCTCAGTGTCGCAACGGCAGAGGCGATGGCCATGCAGATCCCCGTGGTGGTCAGCGGCGTCGGAGGGTTGCGGGAGATGGTTTCCGATGGGGTGAATGGGATTCACGTGGAACCGGGCAACGTGCAGCAGCTCGCCGATGCGTTGCACCGACTGGCGGTCGACCCGTCGCTGCGGGGGCGCATGGGGTCCTCTGCCGGAAGGTATGCAGCGGAGCATCTTTCGCCGGACACCGCGGCGGATCGATATGCCGCTGTGTATGAACGCGCGCTGGGCGGGTGAGCTATGCAACGGCTGATTCGGATCGTCAAGACGATCGTGGGTCCTGCGAAGCGAAGCCTGTTTCGGCTGCTGGTGAGTCACGCCTACCGGAAACCGGATCGGCAGGCGCACCGTTGGATCCAGGCGATCAGCCGTCGATGGTCGGAGTGTCAGCGCACCGGCCGTCAGCCGCGCTGGATTTACGAGTGGTTCCTGGATTGCACGCTGGCCGCCCAGCAGGATTTTTTCCGGAGACACCCTTCAAATCCGCTGGATCTGGGAACGGCGCCCATAGGCTTTGAGGACCTGCGCATCCGCTGTGCGACCGACAACGCCAACTCGAGCAGCGTCTACCTGTTCGGCAGAGACGGCGGGCAGATGCACTTTCATGTCTATCGGCGCTTCGCCCGACCCGGCACCTGCGCCATTGATGTCGGTGCGAATCTGGGGATGCACTCGCTGGTGCTGGCGGCATGCGTAAGCGACGGCGGGAAGGTTCATGCATTCGAGCCAGTGCCTTCGATTTATGCCAGGATGGGGGAAAACCTGGAGCTGAACGGCGTCACCAACGTGGAGCTTCACCCCGAAGCGCTGGGAAGCATGCGCGGTGAGGTGGTATTCGACACCAATCCCTCGGATTTTAATATCGGGAAAGGGCGTATGAAGCCTCAAGGGGATATCACGGTCCCCATGGGCACGCTCGATGACTGCCTGGGGGCGGAGACGCTGCCGGTTTCGATGATCAAGATCGATGTCGAAGGTCACGAGTTTGAAGTTCTCAAAGGCGGGGTGAACCTCATGGAAAAGCAAAGACCGGTGGTGGTGATGGAGTTCAACCCGGGCGAATACACACTGAGGGAAATCCGGGATCGAATCCCGCAACGGTATGCCTTTTTCGAACTGGCGGAACACAGCGAGAAGGGGGTTAAGCCGATTGACAATCGGTTCCATCACCGTTGCGATCTGTTGATAACGCCGTACGAGAGGCTGCAAGGATGAATTTGCCGACGCCTCTCATCAACAAGAGCCGATATGTGGTTCAACGAATGTTGTTGAGCCGCCAGCTCGTCTGTGAAGTGGCGCCCCAAAACATGCTGGATGTAGGCTGCGGCGACGGGATACTGCTCTCTTTGGTCGGCGATCAGGTGGACCGGTTCGGGGTAGACATCGTTCAAGGCGCCCCGGCGTATGCGAAATCGGCTCGTTACTTCATGCATGACGTGTCGAACGGCCTTCCCTTTTCCGATGCCACGTTTGATGTGGTGCATTCATCTGAGCTCATCGAGCATCTCCTCGACACCGGAGCGTTTCTGCGAGAATGCATGCGGGTGCTGAGACCCGGGGGGCGGCTGGTGGTTTCAACACCCAACCTCCACTATTGGAGGAATGTCATTGAGTGGCTGATCGGAAATCAGTTCTTTTTTGTAGACTACCGTGCCGGCCAGGAAGGCCATGTCCGCTATTTCTGCGCTAAGACGCTTGCCGCGCTTGCCCATGATGTTGGTTTCCAACAGATCACGTTAAGAACTATCGGGGATTGGGGAGGGAATAACTTTTTACTGAAAGTCTTCGCCTGGCTGTTTCAATCACTCTCGACCACCAAGAACCTCATTCTGTTTATGGTCGCGACCAAAGAGAGCTCCCTAACGGTTCCGCAACGACCAGCCGTCCACAGTCACCTTTTGGCGACCGCTCCATGAGAATCCTTTTAAGCGGCTATCACAACCCGCATTACCTTACGGTAACCGAATACATCGAAAGGGCAATTGCTGCGTTAGGCCATGAGCTGATCGTATTCAACGATCGCAATCACGTGATCCCCGGCCGGCTGCGGCGGCGCTGGGCGCCGCTGCAGTCCATCAGCGTGGCCGTCATCAATCTGAGTTTGGTCCGACTGGCGGAACGCATGCAGCCGGACCTGATCGTGGTGACCGGGGGGCATCGGATTACCCGCCGGGCGCTGGGCCCGCTGATCCGCAAAGGGTTTCAGGTAGTGTTGTGGACGACCGACCCTCCGCGGGCCGACGATGTCATGCGGAAGACCGCCCGCCACTATCACTCCGTATTCTGCCAGGGCAGCGAATACGTGGAACATCTCAGAGCGTCGGGCATTGCCGGGGCTCGGTGGCTGCCCATGGCCTGTGACCCTCAGGTGCACCGTCCCGTCGATTTGTCCGCAGAAGAGCGGCGACGTTTCGGCAGCGATGTGGTCTTTGTCGGATCCTATTACCCCCGCCGTGCGGAGCTGCTGCGAGGGCTGGTGCGTTGCGGCCTGTCCGTCTGGGGGCCCGGGTGGGATGCGCTCGCGGCCGGTGACCCCCTGCGGGCCTGCATTCGGGGGCCGGGCCTGGGCCCCGAGAGCTGGGTCCGCATCTACTCCGCCGCCGAGGTCATTCTGTCGATTCACTACCGAAGCGACGATGACCGGTTCCCGGTGTTTCAGGCCAGCCCGCGGGTTTTCGAGGCCATGGCCTGCGGCGCATTCGTGCTGACGGACCGGCAGAAGGACGTGCTGGAACTGTTTAAGGACGGCGAGCATCTGGCGAGCTTTTCCGGCGGCAGCGATCTCGAGCGGCAGGTCCTCTACTACCTCAACCACGTCGAGGAACGGCGTCAAATCGCAAAGGCCGGCCGGCTGGAGGTCCAGCGCCATCATACCTACGCCCATCGAGTCGAGCAAGCTGCTGAATACCCTGCACTCAGGGGATCGCCTGGCAGATTGCCGGGGAGCTGAACGGCCGGTCGCCCCGAGCGCTTCCGGCGCTCATGGGGAAACCGTCTCATGAAACGCCGCACCAAAGTCGTTCACCTGACGGAGGACATGGGCGTCGGCGGGCAGGAGAAGGTCATCGCCACCCTGGCCGAAGGTCTCGACCGCCGGAGATTCGAGGCAGAAGTCTGGTGCCTGGCGCGGGGCGGCGCACTGGCCGATGCGGTGAGGCGATCGGGAATCCGAGTCAGGATATTGAAGCTCGCGAGCTACCATGACCCGTCCAACGTCCTGCGGCTGGCCCGGGATCTGCGCCATGCCGGCACGGACATCGTGCACACTCACGGCAGCTTCGCGGGGACGTTCGGCCGTCTGTCCGCCATTCTCGCCGGCAAGCGCAAGATCGTGGTTCATGTGCACACCGCTGATCCCGAGCTTTGCCGTCGTCACATCTGGATGCAGCACCTGCTGGCGCCCTTCACCCGGTCGGTCGTGTGCGTGTCGGGGGCGGTCCAGCAATTCGTGATTCGCCATATCGGCCTCCCCACGGAAAAATGCCGTGTGGTTTACAACGGGATTCCGGCCGAGGCTGGGGCGCACCCGCGCCGGCCGGGACAGGAGACGCCGGGTGAAGGGCTGCTGGCGGTCTCAGTCGGTTCTCTGGTCGACAACAAGGGCCATCGGGTTCTGATCGACGCGTTTCGGCATGCGGTGGCGACCAGACCGGACCTGAAGCTATTGATCGTCGGCGACGGCCCGCTGCGCTCCGAGCTCGAGCGGCATGCGGCGGATATGAAGCTCAAGTCGCGCATCGGATTCACGGGCTGCCTGACCGACGTGCACACGGTGCTGCGCCAGGCCGACATGGTCATCCAGCCGACGCTTCACCGGGAAGCGCTGTCGCTGTCGCTGATAGAGGCGGCTCAGCACGGGCTGCCGGCGGTCGCCAGCCGGCTCGGCGGCATTCCCGAGGTCGTCGCGCATGGCCGCACCGGCCTGCTGGTCCCGCCGGGAGACTCCGAGGCACTGGCCGGCGCCATCCTGACCCTCGCCGCCGACCCTTGCCTGAGGGCGCGCCTGGGGGGTGCGGCGCGGAGCGAATATGAGCAGCGTTTCCGAGCGGAGCGAATGGTGGCCGAGATCGAGACGCTCTACGCCTCCCTCTCCATGGATGGGCGCTGTGCGGCCTGACCCCATTCGAGTGATGCTGTTTTCGAGCTTTGCCGACCGCGGACGAGGAGGGCAGGAAAGTCTGTTTCACCTGGCCCGCGGGCTCGACCCGGCCCGGTTTCGGCCATGCGTGGTCGTGCCGCGCGAGGGCAGCCTGTCGCAGAGCCTGCGGGCGCGGGGCGTGGAGGTCCGCGCGCTGGACCTGCCCCGGATCGCCTGGAACGGCAGCCATCGGGTTGCAGCCGCTCTGCGTCGGCTGCTCACGCTGGTGGACAGGCTCGACATCGATCTGCTTCACACGGACGGTCCGCGCAACACGCTCTACGCAGGAGTCGTCGGGCGGCTGCGGCGCAAGCCCGTGGTCTGGCATGTCCGGGCATCGGCTCGAGACCCATACGATCCTCTGCTGAGCATGCTCCCATCCAGGATCCTGCTCGTGGCGAACGCTCTGAAATTCCGATTCCCATCGAAGGCGGCAACACGGAAGATCCGCGTCATCCACAACGGCGTCGACCTGAACCGATTCCGCCCGGCGGATGGGGAGAATCTGGCCGATCCCGTATCGCCGGGAGGTGAGGTGGTGGTCGGTACGGTCGGCCGGGTCGAGAAGGAGAAGGGAACCCTGACCCTCTTGGAAGCCATGCGCCTTCTGAAGCCTTCCCTGCCGGCGGTCAGGCTGCGGGTGGCCGGGGACATCGCCGACCCGGCCTATTTCAATCGCTGCCGGGACTTCTGCCGTGACGCCGGAATCAGCGACCGGGTCGAATTCCTGGGGCACGTCCATCCGACAGAGGACTTTCTGCGAACGGTCGGCGTTTTCGTGCTGCCGTCGGCTGAAGCCGAGGCCTTCCCGCGGGCGGCGCTCGAGGCCATGGCCTGCGGCAAACCGGTCGTGGCCACGGATGCCGGAGGCACCCGCGAGGCCGTCGACGAGGGTCGCACGGGGTTCGTCGTTCCTGTTAGAGGACCGCAGGCTATGGCGGATCGGCTGCGGACGCTGATCGGCAGCGCCGAGCTCAGGGCTCAGATGGGAAGGTGCGGCCGCCGGAGGGCGGAGGATTTTTTCGGGCTGGAGCGAAACACGGAGCTGACGTCGCGGGTCTACGAAGAGGTCGTGAGAGCCTGATGCAGGTGCCCCCTTGCCCAATCTGCCGATGTGCTTCCGGCCGCATCCTCGAGCACGCCGAGCCGCCCCACCGCGTCGTGCGCTGCTCGGGGTGCGGCTTGGTCTACGTCGACCCTGTCCCCGACCCCGCAGCTTTGCATCGGCATTATGGCCAGGAGTACTACGCCGAATGGATATCGAATCAGAAAACAAGACGGGAGCGCATGTGGGCGCAGCGAATGGACATCATCGAACGCTTCGCCGGCCCAGGCCGCCTGCTGGATGTCGGTTGCGGGGACGGTGCGTTCCTGGATCACGCGCTGCGGAGGGGGTGGGCGGTTGACGGCACAGAGGTCTCGGCTTGGGCCGCCGATCACGCCTCGCGACGGTCAGGGCACACCATTTTCCGCGGAGAGATATGGGATGCCGGATTTCCTGCACAGAGCTATGACGTGGTCACGCTCTGGCACGTCCTCGAGCACGTTAGGGCGCCGCTGCGGGTCTTGGAGGAGGTCCGGCGCGTGGTGAAACCCGGCGGGTGGTTGGTAGTGGCCGTGCCGAACGTCGACGACCGCATCATGCAGGCAGCCTATCGCATCGTCAAGCGCCGCCGCCCTCACCTCTTTTCGCTTGAGGACAAGGAACTGCACCTCTTCCACTTCTCGGCTTCAAGCATCGAGCGGCTCCTCGGCCGCGCCGGGTTTGCGAGCATCGAGGTCGGTCCGGATTACGGCATCGTCGAGCGTTCCAAGCAGTTCATCAACTGCGTGGCGGTGGCCATGTCGCGGTGTTTCAACCGCCACTGGTACAACTCGATTCTAACGATTGCGCAGGCGGTCTGAATGTCGGGATCAACTGCAAGGGGCTTCGTGAAGAACGCGTATCTCAAGGCCCGCAAGGTATTGTTGACCGCCGGCGGGCGGATTCCGCGGCTGGGATCGGCCATGGCCGCGGCGGCACCCGTGGAGCCACGCAACATTCTCTTCATCCGGGTCGACCGCATCGGCGACATGGTGCTGTCTATCCCCGCTTTTCGTGAGCTCAAGAGGGCATTCCCGGCATCGCGCCTGACCGTGCTGGCCAGTCGGTCCAACGCGTCCTTGCTGCGGCACGACCCCTACGTCGACCACGTGATCGTCTGGAACAGACATAGATCAGGCTTCGGGTCGTCCGGATTTCTGCGCCGTGCCGCTCGACTCGCCCGGAACGGTTATGACGTCGCCATCGATCCCATGACCGGCCACGACCTTCACACCGCCCTGATCGCCTTTCTCAGCCGAGCCCCGATTCGAATCGGGTTCTCGGGCTACGGACGGGAGGTGTTCTTCAACCGGCTGTGCAGGATGGAGGAAGGCTGGCACATCGCGGAACTGGTGTTGGAGACGACGCGACAGCTGCAGGCAGCGCCCGCCGGGTGTTCGCCGGGCATTTGCCTGCTAGACCAGGAACGTGATGAGGCCAAGCGGTGGCTGGCCAATAGGCGGCTGGGCGGCCGTCCGCTGGTCGGCTTCCACCTCGGAGCACACTATCCTTCGCAGCGCTGGCCGGTCGAGTATTTCGCCGAACTGGCTCGCGGGCTACATGGCCACGACTGCGATGTTCTCGTCGTTGGAGGTCCTGGCGAACAGGACCTGGTTCGGTTCTTCAAAACGTCCGTTGGCGAAAGAGTGATCGTTTGCGAAAGCTTCGGCCTGCGCCAGATGGCTGCCGTGGTCGCAGAGACAACCGCCCTGGTGTGCAACAACTCTGGGCCGCTTCACATCGCCGCCGCATTAGGCGTGCCGACGCTCTCGTTCATGGGCCCAACCGAAAAGGACCGTTGGATGCCGATCGGCCAGCACCATATCGTGATGCGCCAAGACCGTCTCGACTGCATAGGATGCAATCGAGGCATTTGCGAGCGGGAAGATCACGCCTGCATGCGGATGATCAATCCCAAGGCGGCGCTGAGCGCATTGCTGCCCATGGTGCGCCACCGGCCCGCTCCGACCGTAATCCGCTCAGCAGCTAAACCCTCTCGCACGGCTGAACCCCAGCCGCCGTACGGTCGGGGGGTGTGGGTCAGTCGAGAGTCCGTCGTACGCACTGCCATGAAACTGAACCTTGGATCTGGCGGCAAACCGCTGCAAGGGTTCATAAACGTCGACAAGAATCGACGCGCAACGGGCGTTGATCTCATTTGCGACCTGGATCGCTACCCGTGGCCCTTTCGGGACGAATCCGTTGAAGCCATCACCATGAGCCATTGTCTGGAACACCTGGTCGACCACAACCGGGCCATGCGCGAAATCCATCGCATCCTCGTACGCGGGGGTTGCGTCAGGATCGAGGTGCCTCATTTCACCTGGCAGCTGGCCTATCAGGATCCGACACACCGCCATTTCTTCGGCTACAACACCTTCGGCTACTACACGCGCGATTGCGGCTATTTCGATTTCAAGTTCTCGGAATGCACGACGCGGCTGGAGTTCGGCAAGCGGCTTTCGGTCTGGAACCGGATACTGGAGCCGCTGTTCAATCGATTCCCCGACGCCTATGAGCAGAGCCCTCTACGGGTGTTTCCAGCGCTTTCCGTGCATGCCGTGTTGACCAAGTGAAGTCCCCCATCCGGTGTCTCCCTTGCGACTGTCAGCCGAGCAAACATCTGAAACGAAATCGATCCAAGCCGTGCCGACCATCCTGTTGATCCTGGTCGCCGGCATCGGTGATTTCGTCATGGCCACACGGGCCATCCGCGCTGTCCGCAGAGGGCATCCCGGCGCGGCGATTCACCTCCTGACCAGCTCGGAAGGAGCCATTTTCGCCCGGAGATACTCTGGCATAGACCGGGTTTTCGTTTTTCCCATCCGGGAGCTGCGAGGCCAAAGGTTTCCGGTTCGGCCCTTCGTGGACGTGCTGCGGCAGCTGCGCCGAACCCGTTATGACATCGTTGCCAATTTCTATCCGGTGTGCTCATGGGTCGGGTCTGCCAGAATGGCTCTCCTCTTCAGCCTGATAAGAGCGCGTCTGAAGGCCGGGCACGCTCACGGGTTTATGCGTTTGCTTCTGAATACCCATGTGCCGGAACGCGTGTTCTTCGGCACACATCGGGTCAATGCGATGACCGAGGTCGCCTGTGCCATCGGCGGCCGAGACGACGATTTGGGGATAGAAGTCCCCGTCGCCGACGGCAAAGACGCGATGGGACGGTTTGGTGGCGCCTCGACATCCAGGGGCATGCGGGAAAGACTGATCGGGATCAACCCCGGCGGCGACCGCGTCAACCGACGCTGGCCCGCTGCGAATTTTGCAGCCGTCGCGCGGAGCCTGGCGGATCTGATCGGTGCCCGAGTTCTCATTTTCGGCGGACCGGGCGAGGAGTCCGTCGCAGCGGCCATACAGGAATCCCTCAACGGGACCGCCGTGAACCTGGTCGGCCGCTTGTCCCTGCACGAGTTACCGTACTTCCTCAGCCGCTGCGACCTGCTGATCACCAACGACAGCGGTCCCATGCACATCGCGGCGGCTCTTGAAGGTGCCGGTCGTGGCCGTCTTCGGGCCGGAGGAGCCCGGCGCTTTTCGGACCCTACGCATTGCCGGAACGAAGTCGCGTGCTGCAAAAGCCGGTGCGCCTGCCGTCCCTGCCAGCAAGCCAACTGTGCTCACGCCCGATATGTCTCGAGAGCGATTTCCCCGTCCGGATGTGGTGGCGGCCGCACTGCGATCTTCTTGAAGACGGCATCGCCCGTGAATGCCGCCGACCGCAATCTCGGAGGCCGGTTGAAGTCATGTGCGGCATCTGCGGCCACATCGACCTTCTCAACCGTCCGGTCCCGGAGGACCGGATTCGGGGCATGTGTGCGGCTCTCGCGGCGCGCGGGCCGGACGACGCCGGCCTGCACCTGGGCGGGGTCCCCGCGGCCGGCCTCCACGTCGGCCTCGGGCACCGGCGCCTGTCGATCATCGACCTCTCGCCCGCGGCGCGCCAGCCCATGGCCAACGAGGACGGGACGATCCGGCTGACCTACAACGGCGAGATCTACAACTACAAGGCGCTGCGCCGCGAGCTCGAGGCCAAGGGGCACCGTTTCCGCAGCGACTCGGACACCGAGGTCGTCGTTCACCTCTACGAGGAGGAGGGTGTCGAGGCCGTCCGGCGCCTGAACGGCATGTTCGCCTTCGGCCTCTGGGACGAGAGACGGCGGCGTCTATGGCTCTGCCGCGACCGCATCGGGATCAAGCCGCTGGTCTACTCCTGGGACGGCGGCCGCCTGCTCTTCGCCTCGGAGATCCGGGCGCTGCTGACGGACCCGGCGGTCGACCGGACCCTCGACCGCGAAGCGCTCATGCTCTACCTGGCCTTCAATTATGTGCCGGCCCCGCGGACGATGTTCGCGGGGATCCGCAAGCTCGAGCCCGGCTGCTCGCTCGTGCTCGAAGGCGGCCGGGTCGAGATCTCGCGCTACTGGGGCCTGCCCGCACCCCGCGGAGGAGGCGGAGCCCGCGGACCCGACCGGCCGCAGCCGGCTGGTCGACCTGCTGTCCGAGGCCGTGGCCGGCTGCATGCTGGCCGACGTGCCCGTCGGCGCCTTCCTGAGCGGCGGGGTCGACTCCGGCATCGTGGTGGCGCTGATGGCCCGGCTGTCGCAGTCGCCGGTCAAGACCTTCACGATCGGGTTCGACGGCGACGGGCTGTACGACGAAACCGCGGCCGCGCGCCGGGTGGCGGCGATGTACGGCACGGAGCACCACGAGATCCGCGTCCGCCAACAGGACATGCTGGACGCGCTGCCCGGGGTGTTCGGCGCCTCCGCCGAGCCCTTCGCGGACTCTTCGGCCATCCCGACCTTCCTGGTGGCGCGCGAAACCCGGCGCCACGTGAAGGTCGCCCTCTCGGGGGACGGCGGCGACGAGCTCTTCGGCGGCTACCGCTCCTATCTCGCCGAGGGCTGGCGGGCGCGCTACCACCTGGTGCCGGCCCTGCTGCGGGAGTCGGTCATCGAGCCGGTGATCGCCGCGCTGCCCGACTCGCGCGAGAGCCGCGTCGGGGAGACCCTGCGCCGGGTCAAGAAGTTCATCCGCGCCGCGAAGGGGCCTTTCGACGAGCGGCTGCTGGCACTCAAGGAAATCTCGCCCGCGGATGTCCGGCAACGGCTCGTCCGGGGCGGCGTCAGCGGCGCCGACCCGGCGCTCGCCTGGGTCCGGCAGCTGCTCGGCCGCTGCACGGGGGATGCCGTCAACCGCATGCTCGCCACCGACCTGATCGATTGCCTACCCGGCGACATGCTGACCAAGGTCGACCTGATGAGCATGGCCCACTCGCTCGAGGTGCGCGTGCCGCTGCTCGACCACCGCGTGGTCGAGCTCGCGTTCCGGATCCCCGGGGCCGAGAAACTGCGCGGGGGCGTCACCAAGCGCGTGCTCAAGGAGGCCTTCGCGTCGCTGCTGCCGCCGGGTCACACCCGGCTGCCGAAATCCGGGTTCGAGGTCCCGATCAGCCGCTGGCTCCGGACCGAGCTGAAGTTCCTGGTCGACCGCTACCTGAGCGAGGAGCGCATCCGCGACCAGGGCATTTTCGAGGCCGACGTCGTTCAGGACTGGTCCGCAGCCACCGCGAGCGGCGGACCGACACCGCCTGGGCGCTCTGGAACCTGATCGTTTTCCAGCAATGGCAGGAAGCGCATGCATGAGATGATGAGAACGGGCGGTCGATCGGTGCGGGGCACGCAGGTTGCCGTTGACGGGGCTGGAGCCTCGCCGCTCCGTGCCCGGCCTGCGGGGCGGCGCTGACGCCGCTGCCGCCCGAATCAAGACCGCAGGGGCGCCGCTGCCGGATCTGCGGGCTCCTGTTTCAGGATGCCGCGGACAGCCCGGACGACCGCGAGACCATGGTCCGGCACTACCGTTCGGTGGACCCGCACGCGAAGGTCGCCGCTTCGAAGGCCGGCTTCTATCGGCACGCCCTGCAACACCTCGCGAGCAGCGATGCCGCGTGACCGCCAGGCGGCTGCTGGATGTGGGGTGCGGCTACGGCTATTTCCTGGAGAAGGCCAAGGCATCGCGGGTGGGAGCCGAGGGGGTTGAAATCGTGCCGGAGGCGGTCGACTCGGCCAGGCTCCGGGTGCCGGGTGCCGAGCTGCACTGCGGGGACCTCGGCTCCGCCGGGCTGCCCGCTGCGAGCCTCGATGCCGTGACGCTCTGGGATGTCCTCTGCCATGTGGAGGATCCTCCCGCAGAAATCGCGGAATGCTACCGGATTCTGGCGCCCGGTGGGATCGTCGGCATCCGCGTCCGCAATCTAACCCACCAGCTCTGGCTCTGCCGCTGGTTTTTCAGGATCCGTCGATTGTGCCCGAAGTTCGCTCATCGGCCGCTGCACGTCTTTCACCGCTGGACGTTTACGCCCGACGCGCTTGAGCGGATGCTGGCGGCCCAGGGGTTCTCAGACATCCGGATTCAGAACTCCCCGTTGACGGCCGGCAGCCCCTACCGCTACGGCCGGAGGGATGCGCTCATCGGCATCGGCAAATCGATGGCAGGTGCGGCATCGGATCTGCTCTTCCGGCTCAGCAGCTCCCGGTGGATCGTCGGGCCCTCGTTGCTGGTCTGGGCGCGAAAGCCGTGACCGATCCGTGTCAGCGCCGCTTCTCCTGCGCCGGATTACTTCACCCGTTCTACCGCGCAGGCATTGAGAGCGATGGCCATCGGTCTTCTCTTTTGCCGGCCATTTCTATTTTTTCTGCATCGGCGGGACGCGGACTCATTCGGCCAGTGCGGCGAATGGGCGGTGATGACCTTCCTCATCGTCTCGGGGATGGGGTTGACCAAATCCTATGAGTTCAGCCGATGTGGGGTGAGATTCATCCGAAGACGACTGTCCAGTAATTTTCATTCCGCTCTGGCTTATTCTGCCAGCCGTTTTACCTGCTTAGACCTCTCCCTGTTGGATACAGACATACCCATGGCACGAAATCGCGCTTGAGCTTCGCCGGAATCATTAAAAAAGCTCCGCCCAACGCGACTCTCTGGTTCATCCCGTTTATTCTATATCTCTACGGGGTCTTTTTCCTGATCTCGAATACTCCCGCATCCATGCCTGGCCAAATGCGTTCTCCTGGTCCTGACCTCGTTCGGCACGACGGTGCTGATCACCCGCGTTCCGGTTCTATCGGATTATTTCGGCGGATGGACGACATACACGTTCGCTTTTCCTTTATCGGTCTGTCTCATGGCCGGCCGACGGGTATTCATCAACAGGCTCCAATTGCTTTCGAGGCGATTCGGATGGGTTCTCGTCCTCTTGTGGGTCGCGATGGCCGGATTGTTTGTCGCGATGCCTGTGGGGCGGACTCTTTTTTTTGTCGCTTTCATCGCCATCTCCATCTTCTACTTGGATCAAATAAGGTTAGTACCGCGATTCGTGCGCTTTATCGGCGAACACTCCTACGAAATCTACCTGGTCCACTTTCCGCTCTTAGTCTCGTATGGCTGGGTCATTGGAAGGGAGCCCCTGGCCTTTTTCTTCACCCTCTATTGCGTATGCGTCTTGCTGTTGGCCATTGCGCTGAAAAAAGGCAGCAGCCTGATGCCAGACTGATGGGGGTCGGAGTCGCTTCAGCATATCCATGCGCCGCTTGACTCTCGTTTGTCGCCGATATCTTCCTCAACCAGTGGACTCCCGTCCGATGCCAGAGCTGAGACTGAATCCGCTGCCGCCCCCATGCCGAAAATCCTGCACATCCTCACCCGTCTGGACATGGGCGGCTCCGCGCAGAACACGCTCTTGACCTGCCGCGAGCTCGCCCACCGTTACGAGACCGTGCTCGTGCACGGCCTGGCGGGCGAAAGCCGCATGTCGGAGTCCGAGCAGGCGGCCGTCGAGCAGCTCAAACACTCTGCCGGCAACGCGCGGGGCCCGCTTCGTCCCGATGCGCTCGCTCGTGCGCCGCATTCACCCGTTCTGGGACCTGGTCGCGCTGCTGCGCCTGTGGTGGGTCATCCGGCGCGAGCGGCCCGACCTCGTCCACACCCACACCTCCAAGGCCGGCATCCTCGGGCGGATGGCCGCGCGACTGGCGGGGGTCCCGCGCGTGGTCCACACCCCGCACGGTCACGTGTTCTCCGGGCACTTCGGGCGGTTCCGGTCGGCGCTGTTCCTGGCCCTCGAGCGCTGGTTTGCCCGCTGCACCGATCGCACGGTGGCGCTGACCGGCGGCGAGCGCCGGGACTACGTGGAGCTCGCGATCGGTCGGCCGGAGACGGTCTGCACGATCCACAGCGGGGTCGACGTCGGCGCCTTTGCCGAGCCGCCGGCCGACCCGGCGGAGCGCAAGCGCGCCCTCGGGCTCGATCCCGACCGCCGCCTCGTCGGGTTCGTCGGCTGGCTGCTGCCGGTGAAGGGGCCGCAGCACCTGCTCAACGCCATGGCGCGGGTGTGGGAGGAGCACGCGGACGTGGACCTGGTCTTCGTCGGCCGCGGAGAGCTGGAAGGGGCGCTCGGCGCCCAGGCCTCGTTCTCCGGGCATGGGGACCGCGTGCACTTCCTCGGCTGGCGGGAGGACGTGCGCGCGATCATGCCGCTCTTCGACCTCTTCGTGCTGCCCTCGCTGAACGAGGGCATGGGCCGCGTGCTGGTCGAGGCGATGGCGGCCGGCCGGCCGGTCGTGGCCAGCCGCGTGGGCGGCATCCCGGACCTGGTCCGGCACGGCCGCAACGGGCTGCTCGTCACCCCGCAAAACGAGCTCGAGCTGGCCGAGAGCATTTCGCTCCTGCTGGGCAACCCGGCCCTTGCCGACCGCATGGGCGACGAGGGCCGGGTCGTCTGCCGGGAGTTCAGCCTCGACGCCATGACCGCCCGCCTGGATCGCCTCTACACCGAGCTGCTCGCGCCCGAGATGCCGGGGACGGCGCCGCCCGCAAAGGCGCCGTCCCGTCGGCCGTCCGGCGCACCGGGGGAAGAATGTTCGCCGACTGGTTGAGCTGTCCTGAAACGTGGGCTCGCGGCCCGCGACGCCGGGGACGCCCCGGCCGGCGGCCTGAGGCCGCTGCGGCGGCTGGCCCCCTGGTTCCGGCGCCACCGCCGCCACGCCGTGGCCGGCGCGCTGTGCATGGGGCTGTCCACGGCCGCCGGGCTCCTGCCGCCCATGGTCATGCGCCACCTCGTGGACGACGTGATCGCCCCCGGGCGCAACGACCTGCTGCTCGCGGCGCTGGCCGCGCTGGCGGCCTGCCTGTGCGCGGAGAAGCTCCTGCGCCTGGCCGAGGAGTTCTGCTTCGCACGCTTTCAGGCCCACGCGCTGGCCGACCTGCAGGACACCCTGGTCGCGCACGTGCTGCGGCTGCCCAAGCCGTTTTTCGACCGGCGGTCGACCGGGGCTCTCACCCGCAGCCTCACCGAGGACGTCGAAAACCTGCGCGTCGTGTTCTCGGGGGCCGGCGCCAACGCCTTCGGCCAGGCGCTGCGGCTGCTGGGAGGGGGCTGCTTCCTGGTCTACCTGGAGTGGCGCATGGCGCTCGCCGTGCTGGCGCTCCTGCCGCTGCTCTGCTGGGGGCTGCGGTTCTTCTCCCGCAAAGCGTTCCTGCTGAGCCGGCGCCGGCTCGAGCAGCAGGCGGAGGCATCCGGCTGCCTCCAGGAGACGCTGGCCGGGGTGGTCGCCGTGAAAGCGGCCGCGGGCGAGCGCCGCGCGGGCGCGAAGCTCAGAGCCCGCTTCGAGCGGGTGCTCGGCACCGCCCTCGAGCAGGCCGTGGTCGGCTCCGCCGGCGCCGTGTTCCTGCAGTCGATGCCCGGGGCCGGCCGGGTGCTCGCGCTGGCCGCCGGGGCGATTCTCATCATGCGCGGCGAGTGGACCCTCGGGTCGCTGCTGGCGTTCCAAGCCTACCTGTCGGACGTGTTCGGCCCGGCGCAGTATCTTTCCTCGGTCACCCTTCAGTTCCAGGCCGCACGGGCGAGCCTCGAGCGCATGGGGTCGATCCTGGACCGCGCGCCGGAAAGTCGGTGCGACGACGGCGCAGTGGCCGTTGCCCTCGGCGGCGAGCTCGAGCTGCGCGACGTGTCGTTCGCCTACCCGGACGCCCCGCCGCTCCTGAGCGGGATCTCGCTGCACGTCCGTCCCGGGGAATCGGTCGCCCTGGTCGGTCCGAGCGGGGCGGGCAAGACCACCCTGGCCGGACTCGTTCTGGGGTTTTATCGTCCGTCCTCAGGCGGTATACTCTTCGACGGGCGGCCGATCGAATCCTACGACATCGGCGCGCTGAGGCGGCGGCTGGGCTACGTGCCGCAGCGCCCGATACTTGCGAGCGGCAGCATCCTCGACAACCTGCGCTTCGGCAACCCGGACGCTTCCATCGCGGAGGTGACCGGCGCCGCGCGGGCGGCCGCCCTGCACGAGGATATTCTTCGAATGCCCTTGGACTACCGGACCCAGGTCGGCGAGGGCGGGCTGATGCTCTCGGAGGGGCAGCGGCAGCGCGTCGCGCTGGTGCGCGCGCTCCTGATGGACCCGGACGTCCTGATCCTGGACGAGCCCACCTCTGCCCTGGACGCGGCCGCGGAACGGGCGTTGATCGAGGGGATCCAGGAGTGGAGGCGGGGCCGTACGATGGTCGTGATCACCCACCGCATGTCCACCGCGGCCTGCTGCGACCGCGTCCTTATCGGGGCGTGCGCTCGAAGCCGGTGGCCGCTACCCTTTCGATTCCAGAGTCGGCCCGAATGCCCTTCCAAATTGACAACCCATGGCTTATCGGTAAGCAATTTCTCGAACGGCGCTCCTTCCTCCTGCTGAGCATCTTCGTGCATGACTCTCACCATCATACGAGATGTCTTCGAATGCCTGAATTCCGAGGCCATCCTCGCGGGCTCATCCGGATCGTGTATCTGTTCGGCTCTTTTGCCCGCAATCGCCAGCGCACCGAGTCCGACATCGACTTGGCTTTTCTCGTTGAACATGAGCCCTATGCGGCCGATGCATTTGAATGCTCGGCCCCCCTTCATATGGTCGCCGCCCGGATGGGAATGGCGCTGGGCCGCAAGGTGGACGCCACGGTCTTGAACTCCTCGTCTCTGGAGATCGCTTACGAGATTGTTGCCGCCGGCGAATGCCTGTTCGAAAGTGACCCCGAGCAGCGGCAGGAATACGAGCTCAAGATTCGGGGGATGTATTTTGATTTTCGCCCGTTCATTCACGAGCTTCGCAGGGAAAGGCTCGGGCTTCCGAGAGATTACGTGTTTCGCTCATGAAAACGATCGAGAGAAAAATGATTGCGGTCCAGGAACGAGTGGCGCGGCTGAGGCGTCGGGCCGATCGTTTGAGATCGTTTGACGACTACGATCGCCGGAAGCGCCGGGCCGCCGCCGCAATGGACGGGGAGCCTTCGTGCAAACGCTTGACTACGCGTCCTGGACCATGAGGCTGAAGCGGCAGGTCGGGGACCGGCGCGTTCCGCTCGGCGGGACGCTCGAGCTCACCCACCGCTGCAACAACCGCTGCCGCCACTGCTTCAACAACCTGAGGTCGGACGACGCACCCGCGCTCGGCCGCGAGCTTTCGACCCGCGAGGTGGCGCGCATCCTGGACGAGGCCGCCGCGCTGGGGTGCGTCTGGGTTCTGCTGACCGGAGGCGAGACCCTGCTGCGGCCGGATTTCAGGGACATCTACGACCATGCGCGCGGGCTGGGGCTGCTGGTGACGCTCTTCACCAACGGGACGCTCGTCACCCCGGAGCTGGCCGATCACCTCGACCGGCAGCGGCCTTTCTCGGTTGAGATCACCCTCTACGGCGCCACGCGGGAGACCTACGAGCGCGTCACGGCCAATCCCGGGTCGTATGACGCCTGCCTGCGCGGCATCCGTCTCCTGCGCGAACGCGGCCTGCCGCTGAAGCTCAAGTCGACCGTGTCGACCCTCAACCGCCACGAGATCGCGGCCATGAAGCGCCTGGCCGAGGACGACCTCGGCCTGCCGTTCCGCTTCGATGCGCTCCTGAATCCGCGCTGCGACGGCCGGCCGGGGCCGCTCGCCCTGCGCCTTACCGCCGAGGAGGTGGTGGCGCTCGACCTGGCCGACCCGGCGCGCGCCGAAGCCCTGCGCGAGTTCGCGGCGTGCCACCCAACCGACCGGGTCCGGCGCCGCGCTCTACCCGTGCGGCGGCGCCGCCCACTCGTTCGCGGTCGACCCGTACGGCCGCCTGCGCGCCTGCGCCATCTCGCCGGGGGAGGGGTTCGACCTGCGCGCGGCTTCGTTCCGGGAGGGCTGGGAGCTCTTCCTGGCGCGGCTGCGCGCGCTGAAGCTGGACACGGATGCCACGTGCCGGTCGTGCGCGCTGCGGGCCCTCTGCGGAATGTGCCCGGCCAACGGCGAGCTCGAGTGCGGCGACGCGCGCCGGCCGGTCGACTTCCTGTGCCGGGTGGCGCACCTGCGCGCGCTCGCGTTCGGCATCCCCGTCCCGTCCCACGGGCGCTGCGAGTACTGCCCCGGCGGGGCGCAGCACGAAGAGCTGTCGCGTGCGGCTGAACGGTTGAGCGGTGTAATGCCGTTCCTGGACGAGGCCCCCGTCCCAGGAAGCCAATAGCCCGAGCCGGTTTTCGGTGGGAGCGGCTTTCCAGCCGCGACGATCGAGGCTGAAAGCCTCTCCCACAAAAAGAACCAGAACTCTCCTGCCGACAACGTGGCGCCCAACGTTATGGGCCGCCAAACACCGAGCCTCGATCCCCCGCATGCACTTCACCCACATTCTTGCCGACCTGCTGGCATCCGGGCACACCGTCCGTTTCACGGCCCCCGGTGGCAGCATGCATCCCGTGATCCGCCACGGGGACGTCCTGCTGGTGGATCCCCTGGATCGCCCTGCGCGTGCCGGGGACATCCTGCTCTACCTCGCCTGCGGCCGCCCGGTGGCACACCGCTTGATCGCGATTGCACCGGGAGAAGGCGGTCCGGCGTTGATTCTGAAAGGCGACTCGGCCGCCAGCCCGGATCTGCCCGTTCGTTCCGATCAGGTGCTGGGCCGGGTGGTCGCCGTCGAACGGGAGGGCCGCCGGATCGACCTGTACAGTCTGTGGACCGCCGCCTGCTGCCTGGCGTTCAGCACAGCATCTCGTATCAAATCAGCCTTTTTTAAGCTGCGGAACCCGGAAAGGGGCATCGCCTTCCAGCGTCAGAGAATGCGGCTGCGGTCGCGTGTGCGGGATCGGGTCAGCCCCGGGGGAGGCTCCCGACGGAACCTGCCCGGATGAGGAATTGCCTTATGGTCAAGGATCACCAATCAAGACGTGCCCCCCTTTGGTTTGCCGCCGGGTGGGTGCTCGTCCTGGCGCTGTGCGGGGTCGTTGCCGATCCAGGCCCGGTATCGGCTTCCACGTTGAACGTCCAGATCACGGACACCAACGACGATGCCTGCGAAGGGGATACGCTCTCGAGGCTCCTGACCAACACTTACGTGTATGTCCAGCGCGCATCCGCCGGCACGTCTTCGCGCATATCCTCGGGTTTTCGGTTTCCGAACATCACGATTGCAAAAGGAGCCACGATCCTCAGCGCCACGGTTTCGGTGTATTTCCCGATCGGTACCTATGATGACATGTACTGCACCGTGCACGGCCATGCCACCGATAACGCCCCCAATTTCAGCACCGAGCCCAACATCATCTCGACTGCCAGCAGGCCGCGCACAACTGCCAACACCGGAGTGATAAGCCAACCGAACTGGGGCACCGGCTGGCACAACATCACGGTCACCAGCATCGTTCAGGAGATCGTGAACCGCTCGGGGTGGGCCAGCGGCAATGCCCTGGCGCTGCTCATGATCGCTGAAATCGGCGGATACTCATCCGCATATATCTACGATTACAGCGGCGACACGTCTCTCGCCGCCAAGATTTCCATAACCTATGCGAACCCGGGCGAGATGCATGCCGCTCATCGCCTACACCGACACGGCCGCCGTCGATACGCTGCGCTACTCGACCTACAGCACGAGCTGGAGCGCGGAAGCAACCGGTCCGGACACCAACGACAACAATCTGACCTGGCACGTGGCCAAGACGGCACCCGTCGGCCGGGAGCACGTTGTCCTGGCCGCAAGCTACACCAACAAGACACTCTACGCCTTTCTTTACAACGGCAGCACGTGGGCGACCAAAAATCTGGGAACCATCAACACGACGGACTACCGGTGCTTCAACGCCGCATACGAGCATGCCAGCGGCGACCTGGTGATCGCGGCCGCCACCACGACGGCGAACCAGATCAAGTACTGGGTCTGGAACGGCACGTCCTGGGTGGTGGACGGCAGCACGTACACCTTCACCACCATCGACCGGGTCATCAACTGGGCCCGGATGGCCAGCCAGCCCGGGACCAACCAGGTCTCGCTGGTCGTGATGGACAACGACAGCGACGTGGTCGGGCTCATCTGGGACGGAAACGTCAACACCTGGGGCAACGAGAAAAAACTCGGTACGGCCACGGCCAGCGATCCCGAGGCCATCGCCGTGGAGTACATGCAGGCCAGCACCTATGCCGGGCAGGCGCTGTTCGTCTGGGGGCAGAGCACGACCCTCTACAGCTGGACCTGGACCGGGACGGCCTGGGAAGGGGTGGCGGCCAAATCGAAGGCCGGGCTCTCGGGGAACATCCGCTGGATCAGCCTGGCCGCCGACCCCAGCAGCGACGACATGGTGGTGGCCCTCTGGAATGAAGCCAACGACCTGCAGACGGTCAACTGGACCGGCAGCGCCTGGGGCAACATCCAGAGCCCGGAGACCACGTCCCTCTACGGGAGCTACTTCGATCACAAG
>CAWHEZ010000010.1:0-80807 GCA_963828345.1 uncultured delta proteobacterium | reverse complement strand
ATCCCAGAAAGCCCCTTTCAGACCGAGTTGATCGAACAGCTGTTGAGCCTGGGCCTGCCCCGGCCGCTGCCAGTCGTGATCGAGGCGGCCGGCATACCATTTCCGGGCCAGATCCCAGCACGTCTGGATCGGCATCGCATAGCCTTCCGCCACGCCCCGCCGCGACAACCACCTGTCGAGATGATCCTTCGACCTGAAGGCGAGGATCGTCGCTCACGTGAAGCCGATGTTTTCCCAGAACCGGGCGGCAGGAACCACGAAGTGAACGATCCAATCCGAATCCACCGGCTGGCCCAGGCGGACCGGTAGCGCGAGCCGTTCGCGGCACTCTCCACACCCGCACGGGGTGTGCGCCACGGCATCCTTGCCCAGAATGGCGGCGATGCCGAGGATGTCCCAGGCTCAGTTGCCCCAGTAGCGCTGGGCCCCGATCTGCGCCACGTAGTTCGTGGGCAGACCCGAGAACGGGTGGGCCATCCAGATCGAATGCGACCCCGGAGCGAGGGCAATGTGGTGGGCGTTCGCCAGCCGCTCATACGCACCCTCGACATCGGCAACCGAAATGTCGAAGTGCTCGGCGCATTCGAGGGTGGTCGGCGGGCGGGAGGTTCTTGCAAACGTGCTGTAAACGTAGTGACGGACATCGGGATCGGAAGCTTTGTTTCTCGGATCCATTCGGCACCCTCCGTTCAGGGAGCTCAACGCGCTGTTCTCTCCCCTTCAGACTCGATTTCCGTTCGGCCTCCGCGAGCAACGCACAGGCGCCCGGCCGCGCCGATAAAAACCGTTGCTGTGCCCCTTATTAAACGCTTTCCCGCAGATCGAGAAGATATTGCCAGGCTGGCCGCTATGGTGTGACTTTTCTGAAGTCCTTTTTTGCAGACTTGATGTATCTGCCGAAGTCCCGATCCTTCTTTCTCTTTTCGGCATAGGACATCCGGTAGAACTCGGACTCTTCCCTGAGCTTCAGGTAGTTTTCAAAGTGCTCCCGGCTGATTCCGCCGGATTTCACGGCCTCGAGCACACTACAGCCCGGCTCGCCCGTATGGCTGCAGTCTCGGTAGCGGCAGCAGGATGAAAGCGCGGCGATGTCGGAATAGCGGCTCCCCATGCCGCCTTCCGCACCCAGAATACCGAATTCACGCATGCCCGGGTTGTCGATGACCAGGGCGCCTCCCTCGAGACGAATCAGCTCACGGCGAACGGTCGTATGCCTGCCTTCGCCCGTCCCGCTGACCGCCTTGGTTTCCAACATCTCGCGGCCGATCAGCTGGTTGATCAGCGTGCTCTTGCCAACCCCTGACGACCCGACGAAGCAATAGGTCTTTCCCGGCGACAGCAGCCGCTTGAGATCATCCACGCCATCCCGTGTTACGTTGCTCAACGTCACTATCGGTGCGGTGATTCCGGCGGAACGAATTTCCGCCACCTGCGCAGCCAGTACGGCAGGGTCCACCAAGTCCGTCTTGGTGAGCAGGATGTACGCCTCAGCCCCGCCATCCATCACCATGACCAGATAGCGCTCCAACCGCTTCAGATTGAAATCGAAGTGGCATGACTGAACGACAACCACGTAGTCCACGTTCGCCGCGATCATCTGATGCTCGATGACGTTCCCCGCCGACTTCCGGCGCAGCGACGTCCTTCGTTCCAGAAGCTCGTGGACCACACCTACACTGTCGCCTGGCGGCTTCTCTACGCACACCCAGTCGCCCACGCATGGCAGCTCGTGGGACAGGTGATGGCGGTGCAGGTAGCTGCCGGCCAGCTTGGCCCTGAAAGGGCCGGCCTGATCCACGAGCAACAGCTGATCACGATCGACAGCCGCAACGCGGGCGATCGTATCCGTTGGCCTGCATTCGGCCCTTTGCTCGAACCAGTCGCTCCAGCCGACCTCGTCCAATCCACAGCGCTGACGTTTCATCTGTCTCCGCTCGTCGAGCCTCACAACCCAACAGACAACAATAGGACTGTGCATGAAATCATCCGGGGCGGAGGACGGGTTAGGAATAACCCCCAGAGCTATCCATTCCGATCTCAGCTCTCCTGGCGGTCTCTCAATTTCTTCTCCGCCTCCGCGAGCGACGCGTAGCCGCTCGCCCGCACGAGGTAGTCGTATACCTGCTCCGACAGGCTCTCGCCGGCCGCCAGCATGGCCAGGAGGTCCCGGTGCAGCAGCGCCAGCGTGCGCTCGGAGTAGGTTTCGAGCTCGCCGCGGGCGTAGGTCTCGAACGAGGTCATCTGCGCCCGGGTGCTCTCGTCGGTGAGCGGGCGCGCGCCGCTCATGACGGCGGGGTAGTCCCGGAACATCGCCCGCTGCCAGTCCATCTTCAGCCGGACGATCTCCTCGACGACGGGGTTGTCCTCCACAGGCTCCAGCAGCCCCTGCATGCGGGCGTACTTGCGGCGCATGAGGTTGTCCCCGTGCTCCTCGGCCGCGTGCAGGTCTTCGAGGTAGCTGCCGAGCGCCTCCTCCGACCAGGGGTGGAACTGCGCGCGGCGGTGCAGCTTGAAGCTCTCGGGGTATTCCTGGCAGCCGCTGGTCTGCATGGGGTTCACGGTGAGGAACATCCGGAGCTCGATCTCCAGGATGGCGTCGATGATGCGGTCTTTTTCGGTCATGGTGGTTTCCTTGGGCGGAAGAGAACGTGAATTTCCCCTCCCCTGGCCCCTCC
The DNA here is from genome assembly GCA_963828345.1 of uncultured delta proteobacterium. Taxonomy (GTDB): domain Bacteria; phylum Desulfobacterota; class Desulfobacteria; order Desulfobacterales; family SpSt-501; genus SpSt-501. The sequence goes on along the minus strand of CAWHEZ010000010.1, from coordinate 78,132 downwards.
CGCAAGGGGAGGGGAAAGCGGATAGATTGCTCGTACCGCGAGGAGCTAAGATAGAATGCTGTGGGAGAGGCGTCCCGCCTCGACAAAAAATCGCGGCAGGATGCCGCTCCCACAACAGCTCAACGGCAAGCCGCATGCATCCAGTATCCTGGATCGAGGACTCGCTCCGCTATGCTGTCAAATGCTGCCTGAGCCGCGGGCTTTCGATCCGGGCCTGCACCTGCGGGGCGTGGTCCAGCAGGAAATCGCTGTCCGAGTCCGAGAGCCCCTGCCCCCGCAGGGCGTCGGCCAGCAGCACCGAGACCGACTCCATGATGTCGGCCTTGCGGCCGGGATCGTCCTCGGCCAGCAGGGTGTCGATCTGCCGGTGAACCTCCGCGCCGAGCGCGGGGAGGTCGCGCACGGCCCGGTGGAGCCACTTGTAGAACGGCGCGAACCGGCGGTTCAACAGGAAGACCAGGCGGATGGCGTTGGCGGCGAAGGTGACGGCCGAGTAGGCCGCGGCGAACCGGTCGGCCCGCCGCAGCGAGCGGCCGTAGTTGTACTGGCCGGTCTGGGCGGTCGTGATGCAGAGCGAGGCGATCTTCTTCAGGCGGATGTCTTCGGGGTAGTAGGCCAGCAGCGCCTCGCGCCGCCCGGTGAACTCGCCCAGCGGGTCGCGGAACACCCGGCCGTTGGTGCAGGTGGCAAGCGACTCCTCGGGGATCCGCAGCCACTCCTCCAGCCGCTCGGGCGGCCGGTCCAGGCCGGTGAAGCGCCGGTAGAAGGCCGCGGTGCGGCCGACCCCCACGCGCCACTCCTCGCCCGGGCTCGCCCGGCGCGGGCCGAAGCCCTCGAAGACCGGCGGCAGTCCGGCGTAGGCCTGCTGCAGCTCGGCGCCGACGCGGGCGTGGTCGTCGTCGGTCAGCCACAGGCAGAAGGCCGGGCCCCAGTCGTGGTCGCGCGAGAGCTCGTCGTCGAAGCCGAAGCACTCCGACCCGGGGCCGACGAGGCCGACCGCCAGCCGGGCCTCGCAGTCCGCGAAGCGTTCGCGGATCATGGGGAGCCCGACCTCGCGGTAGTAGGCCTCGGCCAGGTCCAGGCCCTTCATTCCGCGGGCTCCTCGAGTGCCGCTGCCAGCCGGGCCACGTTCTCGGCCGTGAGCTTGCGCTTCTCCTCGCTGTCGGTCTCGGTGTAGAGGGAAAGCGCCTCGCGGTACCAGCGCAGGGCCTCGTCGTACTCCTTCTTCATGAACCGGGCGTAGGCGATGTTCGTGCACTGGTCGGCCGCGCGTTCGCGCAGCCCGAGCTCCTGGTAGATCGCGAGCGCCTCCGCGTAGCTCTCGAGCGCCTCGTCCGGCTGCTCCAGGTCGCGGTGGACCGAGCCGATGTTCCCGTACTGCTCGGCCACGCGGATGAACTCGTCGCCTTCTTCGAAGAGCTTGAGCGCCGTCTGGAAGCCGTCGAGGGCCTCCTCGAACCGCCGGAGCCGTACCAGCACCAGGGCCTTGTTCGTGCAGGCCCGGGCCCGGCGCTGCCCGTCGCCGGCGTCCCCGTACAAATCCTCGGCGCGGGAGAATTCCGCCAACGCCTGCTCGTGCGCACCCGATTGCAGCAGGTCGTGCCCCTGCTGCAGCGCCCGGCCGGCTTCGTCTATTGCTGTCTGTTCACTCATGGAGAGGTTCACCACCCTTTCGTTCGATAGGATACCTCTCCTCTATCATGCAGTGCTGTCGGCGGCAAACCGGTTGCCTGAAAAAGGCGGACACCCCGCAGCATGCTGCGGGGTGTCCGCCTTTGTGCGTTGAATTCTATCGAATACGGCCGATCAGAAATCCTTCAGGTCGTCTTCCCCCAGGGGGATCACCTCATCCGGCCTTTTCTGCCTGCCCTGTATGCCATCCGGTTTTTTTGCCCTGGCTTTCACCGGGCCGCACTTGCGGCCCGCCGCCACGACCTGCGACGCGAGTTTCCGGCCGGCCTTTGGCGGAGACGACGCCTCGTCCGTCTTCAGGCCGCCCGCCGACCATGGCCAGAAGATCGTTGACCATGGCCTTCATCGTCTCGGCCTGGGCGCTCATCTCCTCGGACGCGGAGGCCGACTCCTCGGCGCTGGCGGCATTCTGCTGGGTCACCTTGTCCATCTCGGAAACCGCCTTGTTCACCTGCTCGGTCCCCTGGGACTGCTCTCCGGAGGCCGCGGCGATCTCACCCACCAGGTCGGCCACTTTATCGGCGCTGTCCGAGACCTGGCCGAAGGCGCTGTTCGTCGCGGACATCAGCGCGGACCCGTCGCGGACCTTTTTCACCGTCTCCTCGATCAGGCTGGCAGTGGTGCGGGCCGCATCCGCCGCCCGCATGGCGAGGTTGCGGACTTCGTCCGCCACCACGGCGAAACCGGCGCCGGCTTCGCCCGCCCGGGCGGCCTCCACGGCGGCGTTCAGCGCGAGCAGGTTCGTCTGGAAGGCGATCTCGTCGATGGTCTTGATGATCTTGGAGGTCTCCTCGCTGGCCTTGGTGATGTCGTCCATGGACCGGCACATCTGGGACATGGAATCCTTGGCCTGGGCCACCACCTTCCGGGTTTCCTTCATCAGGCCGTCGGCCTGGCGGGCATTGTCCGCGTTGCGGTGGGTCATGGAGGCCATTTCCTCCAGCGAGGCCGACGTCTCCTCGATGGATGCGGCCTGTTCGGACGCGCCCTCGGCCAACATCTGGCTGGTGGACGAGATCTGCGAGGCGGCGGACGCCACCTGGTCGGCCCCGTCGTTCAGGCCGGCGACGATCCGGGTGATGGGTCGGGTGATGCTGCGGCGGGTGAAGACCAGGCTCGCGGCGAGCACGACGGCCAATGCGGCCAGGGACAGCCCGGCGATCCACGTCTGGACGCCGCGGATGCTTTTCTCGATATCCTGTTTGGTCGCCTCCACCTGCCGGTTCAGCTGGTCGGCTTCGGCCTGCAAACGCCCCTCCAGCTCCGCGCGCCGGGCGTTGACCATGGCGTCGATGTCGTCGATGTAGAGCCCGGTGCCGACGACCCACCCCCATTCCTTGAAGAGCTTCACGAACGAGAGCTTGGGCTGGGGCTTGTCCGCGCCGTACTTGGGCCAGAGGTAGTCGACGAACCCTTCCCCGGACTCCTTGCCCACCCGGGCGAACTCCACGAACAGCTTCTTGCCGTTGGGGTCCTTGTTTTCGGTGAGGTCCTGGCCGTCCATCTCGGGCTTGTAGGGGTGCATCACCATGCGCGGGTGCAGGTCGTTGATCCAGAAGTAATCCTTGTTCTCGGGGCCGTAGCGCAGCGCCTTGACGAGCTCGAAGACCTGCTTCTGCTTTGCCTCCGGGCCCAGGCTCGCGTCTTTTGCGACGGTTTCCAGGAGGCTCGTGGCGGTCTGGACCTGGGACTTGAGGTATTCCATTTTGAGCGCCGTCAGCTCCTCGCGGAAGGCCGCCGCCTGTTTTTCGCCGTCGGTTTTGACGCGCTGCAGGCTCTCCTGCCCCAGCCGCTCGATCTGGGCGATGGTGGCATGGCCCGACTGTCGCGTTTTCCAGGTCGAAACCAGGCCGGACGATACCGCCGTGACAACCAGCGCTGCCGTGATGAGGATGATGATTTTGGTGTTGAGCTTCATAGGATACGCCTTCCGATGGATTGCGCCCCATGCGCAAAGGCCATGGGGCAACCGATTCAGCCGCGAAAACGGATGAAAGCAGGAGGACCTTTGAGATGCGATCTGGAGCGCAGGTCAGAGGGGACAGGGCTGCCGAGCCGAGTCAGGCGGAGAATGGCGCGGGCCTCACCACTTGATAAGTGTTTCGGCAACAGGAGGAAAAACTTGAATTTCGATTCCCGTCAGGGTTCTTCCTTGGGAATGATGGAGGGGCGGCGGCGCAGGGCCGTGAAGAGCGACCAGGCCAGGATGAGGCCGGTCACGACCAGGCAGGCGAGGCTGATCGGCCGCGTCACGAAGACCGCGAAGCTGCCGCGCGAGTACATCAGCGCCGACTTGAAGTAGTACTCGATCAGCGGGCCGAGCACGAAAGCCAGCACCAGCGGCGGGGCGTCGAACTTGAGCTTTTTCATGAGGTAGCCGAGGACGCCGAACCCGAGCATGAGGTAGACGTCCGTGACGCTGTTGGCGACCGTGTAGGATCCCACGATGCAGAACAGCACGATCGCGGGCATCATGTAAGGGTAGGGGATGCGCAGCAGCTGGACCCAGAGCCCGATCAGCGGCAGGTTCAGGACCAGCAGCATGATGTTGCCGAGGTACATGCTGGCGACGACCCCCCAGAAGATGTCCGGGTTCTTGGTGAGCAAGAGCGGACCCGGGGTGACCCCGTGCAGGATCAGCGCGCCGAGCAGCAGCGCCATGACGACGTTGGCCGGCAGCCCCAGGGTCAGGAGCGGGATGAAGGCCGACTGCGCCGCGGCGTTGTTGGCCGCCTCGGGCGCGGCCACCCCCTCGATCGCGCCCTGGCCGAAGCGCTCGGGGTCCTTGGCGATCCGCTTCTCCACGGCGTAGGACACGAACGAGGAGAGCACCGCGCCCCCGCCCGGGAGGATGCCGAGGAGGAACCCGATCACGGTGCCGCGCACCAGCGCCCACCGCACCGCGACCCAGTCCGACAGGCTCGGCAGCAGGCTGCCGACCTTCGTCTTGAAGACGTCGCGGTCGATGTGCTGCTCGAGGTTGAGGATGATCTCCGAGATGCCGAAGAGCCCCATCACGAGCGGCACCAGCCCGACCCCGTCCATCAGCTCGGTCAACCCGAAGGTGAAGCGCGTGCTGCCCGAGACCGTGTCGGTACCGACCGTGCCGGCGATGATCCCGAAGCAGGCCATCATGAGCGAGCGGGTCATCGAGGCGCCGGTCAGGAAGCTCAGCACCACCATGCCCATGCACATGAGGGAGAAGTACTCGGGCGGACCGAACTTCAGGGCGAAGCTCGCCAGCGGGGGCGCCATGAGGGTGAGGCCGACGATGCCGATCGTCCCGGCGATGAAGGAGGCGAAGGCGGACATGCCGAGCGCCGCGCCCGCCCGGCCCTGGCGCGCCATCTGGTAGCCGTCCAGGCAGGTCATGACCGACGCGGCCTCGCCCGGGATGTTGACCAGGATGGAGGTGGTCGACCCGCCGTACATGGCCCCGTAGTAGATCCCGGCCAGCATGATGACGGCCGTGACCGGCGCGACGTGGAAGGTGGCCGGCAGGAGCAGCGCCATGGCGGCCGTCGGACCGAGGCCCGGCAGGACGCCCACGAGCGTGCCGATCAGGCAGCCGAGGAAGCAGTAGAAGAGGTTCGCCGGCTGCAGCGCGACGGCGAACCCGCTGATCAGTTGAGGAAATAAGTCCATAGCCGTCCGGTCGGCAGCCGCGCCCCGAGCAATACCGAGAAGAGGATGTAGGTGAAGGCGAGCGTCAGCGACGCGGCCGTGAAGACCGTGCGCCAGCGCAGCGGCTCGATGCAGCGGAACAGGAAGAGCAGCAGCAGGAAGGTGGCCGTCAGGAACCCGATGGCCTCCCAGAGGAAGACGTACAGGAAGAGCAGCCCGGCGACCGTGCCGATCCGGATCAGGTCCCCGCGTCGGAACCCGGCCTTCGGGTCGGCCGCCGGCTTGGTGAGCGCGGTCTGGACGAGCGCGAGCAGCGCCAGGGCCGCGAGCACGACCCCGGCCAGAAACGGCAGGAAGCCCGGCCCGGGCCGGCTGAAGCTGCCGAACCCCAGCCGGCCGGCCTCCGCGGCCACCGCGAGGGCGAGCGCGAGCCAGACGCAGTGCGCGATCAGGTAGGTGCGTTTCATAATTTAGGGGTCAAGGGTCCGAGGGGTCAAGGGACAATGGACCGATGCAGGATCCAGGATCCTGGATCCAGGATAGGGCCCCGCAGAAACAGCTTTGCGGTCCGGCATCCAGGATCTTGTATCCTGCATCCTGTATCCGCCTCTCACGGCTTGATGAAGTTCTTCACCTGGGTGCCGGCCTCCACGTACGCATCGGCCCAGAACTTGGTGAAGTCGGCCGTGTTCTGGTAGAGCACCGGCATCTCGTAGGAGCCCATCGCCTTCAGGAAGCCCGGGTCGCTCAGCGCCTTCTGGAAAGCGTCGTGCAGGACCTTCACGCGCTCGGCGCTCATGCCCTTGGGCCCGACGATGCCGATCGGCGAGTCGTGCACCACCTTGTAGCCGAGCTCCTTCACCGTCGGGACGTCCGGGAAGCGCTTGACGCGCGCGTCGCCGTAGGTCGCGAGGAGCTTGAGCTGCCCGGCCTCGACCAGGGGGATCCAGCCCGAGGTGGTCGAGATGAAATCGACGTGGCCCCCGAGCAGCGAGGCCGAGGACTCCTGGTCGCCCTTGGACGGCAGGTGGTTGAACTTCACGCCCGCGTTCGCGGCCATCTCCTCGGCGGCGATGTGGCCGCCGGTGCCGATGCCGGAGGCCATGTAGGTCAGCTCGCCGGGCTTGGCCTTGGCCGCCTGGATGAGCTCCGGGAGGGTCTTCAGCTTCGAGTCCGGGCGGACGAGGACCCCGTAGAGGTAGCCGCCGACGCGGATGATCGGGGTCACGTCCTTGACCGTGTCGAAGGAGAGCTTGTTGATGTGCGCCGCGCGGTGCAGGCTGGTGACCACGATGGACAGCAGGTAGCCGTCGGGCTCCTTGCCGATGATCGAGCCGGTGCCCACGGCCCCGCCGCCGCCGCCTTTGTTTTCGACCAGCACGGGCTGGCCCAGGATCTTGCCGGCCGCCTCCGCCAGCGGGCGGGCGATGACGTCCGTGGACCCGCCGGCCGGGTAGGGGCAGATCAGGGTGATGGGCTTGGTGGGGAAATCCGCCGCCATCGCCTGGCCGCATAGGACCAACAGGACCAGCAAAACGCAGCTCAACCGTCGACGCACGCTCATGATGCCCTCCTTTGTGGGTTGGATCCTGACTAAGCGATAATTTTTTTACTGTCAAGCCGACAAGATGAACCCGATTCAGCGGATGGGCGCGCGTTGCAGCGGGATGAGCCCCGGTCCCGATTGAATTTGCTTTTACTTGGGTTGTCGCCTGTGATAATTTGAGCGCTCTGCAGCATTCCCGGTGGATTCCGGATCCGGCCCCAGGGCCGCTTGGCAACAGCAACCCAAACGAAGGAGTGAGTCATGAAGAAGCTAGTCGCATTGACGGTTCTCATGGTGTTCGCGTTCGCGGGCGTGGCGCTGGCCGCGGACACGATCAAGATCGGCGTCTACCTGCCCCTGACCGGCCAGATGGCCTACGGCGGGCAGCTCGAGCTCGACGGCGTGCAGATGGCCCACAAGGAGTCCCCGACCGTGCTCGGCAAGAAGGTCGAGATCTTCGTGGTCGACAACAAGTCCGACAAGGTCGAGGCCGCCAACGCGGTGAAGCGCCTGATCGAGAAGGAGAAGGTCGTGGCCATCATCGGCACCTACGGCTCCTCGCTCGCCATGGCCGGCGGCGAAGTGGCCGAGAAGGCCAAGGTCCCCATGGTCGGCACCTCCTGCACCAACCCGCTGGTGACCCAGGGCAAGAAGTTCAGCTTCCGCGTGTGCTTCATCGACCCCTTCCAGGGCGCGGGGGCTGCGACCTACGCGGTCAGTTTCCTGAAGGCCAAGACCGCCGCGATGCTGGTGGACGTGTCCAACGACTACTCGGTGGGGCTCGCGACCTTCTTCACCCGCTCCTTCACCAAGCAGGGCGGCCAGGTGGTGGCCAACCTGAAGTACAATGCCGGTGACCAGGACTTCACCGCGCAGCTGACCGAGATCATCAGCAAGAAGCCCGACGTCCTCTTCATCCCGTCCTACTTCGCCGAGGGCGCGATCATCATGAAGCAGACCAAGGAGCTGGGCGCCAAGTTCGCCGTCATGGGCGGCGACGCCATGGACAACCCCAAGATCGTCGAGATCGGCGGGGCCGCGGTCGAAGGCTTCGTGCACACCACCTTCCCGTACGACCCGTCCATGAAGGACATGAGCCCGATCGCCAAGAAGTTCACGGAGAACTGGAAGAAGGCCTACCCCGGCAAGGAGCCCAACGTGAACTCCGCGCTGGGCTACGACACCTACCTGATGGTGCTGGACGCCATTAAACGGGCCGGCAAGGCCGAACCCGCCGCCATCACCAAGGCGCTCGAGGCCACCAAGGGCTTCGAGGGGGTGACCGGCAGCACCACGATCAACGCCACGCACGACGCCGAGAAGCCGGTCGGGCTGGTGCAGATCAAGGACGGCAAGAAGACGTACATCGGCAGCATCAAGCCCGCGCTGTGAAAAACGGCGTCCCGGGCCGTGATCCTGCGTTGCGCGGCCTTTTGCAAATGCTCACATACGGTTCCGTATGCTGCGCTTTCCAAAAGGCCGCGCGCCTCGGCTGACGGCCCGGGCCTTGTTTTTCGCGCTCGGTCCTGATCTTTTTTTACAGACAGGCGGCGCCGGCGGGAGGGAAGACCCTCCCACCGGCGACCGCCGAGGACACTTCATGACCTGGGCCATGTTCATCCAGCACGGCCTGAACGGCCTGACGCTGGGCAGCCTCTACGCGCTGATCGCCATCGGCTACACCATGGTGTACGGCATCCTGCGGCTGATCAACTTCGCGCACAGCGAAATCTTCATGCTGGGCGCCTATTTCGTGCTGTGGTGCCTGACCCTGATGTACCTGCCGTGGGTGTTCGCGATCGTGGCGGCCATCGTGATCACGGCCTCGCTCGGCATCCTGGTCGACCGCGTGGCCTACCGCCCCCTGCGCGACGCGCCGCGGATCTCGGCCCTGATCAGCGCGATCGGCGTCTCCTTCTTCCTGCAGAACCTCACGATCGTGGCCTTCGGGGCGCTGCCGCGCGAGGTCTACCGGCCGGAGTGGCTGGAGAACCCGATCCTGGTCGGCGACGTGCGGCTCCTGCCGCTGACCCTCTTCGTCCCCGGCCTGTCGTTCCTGCTGATGCTGGGGCTGGTGTGGATCGTCTACAAGACCAAGCCGGGGCTCGGCATGCGCGCCATCTCCAAGGACATCGAAACCAGCTACCTCATGGGGGTCCCGGTCAACCGCATCATCTCGCTCACCTTCGGGATCGGCTCGGCGCTCGCGGCGGCGAGCGGCATCATGTGGGCGCTGCGCTACCCGCAGCTGCAGCCGGTCATGGGGGCCATCCCGGGCTTCAAGGCCTTCATCGCCGCCGTCTTCGGCGGCATCGGCTCGATCCCCGGGGCGGTCGTGGGCGGGGTCATGCTGGGGGTGATCGAGATCATGGCCGTGGCCTTCTTCCCGGATCTCGCCGGCTACCGCGACGCGTTCGCCTTTTTCCTGCTCATCGTCATCCTCTTGATCAAGCCGACCGGTCTCATGGGCGAACGACTGGAGGACAAGGTCTGATGCGCGCGACACGGAACGCTCTGCTGAACGGCCTGGCCGTGCTCGCCCTCGGGCTCTTCATCTGGTGGGCGGACGAGAACCTCGACGGCTACAGCATCCAGATCCTGAACCTGATCGCGGTGAACATCATCCTCGCGCTCAGCCTCAACCTGATCTACGGCTTCACGGGTCTCTTCAGCCTGGGCCACGCCGGCTTCATGGCGATCGGCGCCTACGTCTGCTCGACGTTGATCCTCGCCCCCGAGCAGAAGGACATGCTCTTCATTCTCGAGCCGGCCTATGACTGGGTGGTGGCCGCGCAGGCGCCCTTCTTCCTGGCGGTCGTCGCGGGCGGGCTGGTGGCCTCGCTCTTCGCGGTCATCGTCGGGATCCCGCTGCTGCGGCTGGGCGACGACTATCTCGGGATGGCGACCCTGGGGTTCGCCGAGATCGTGCGGATCTTCGCCATCAACCTGCCGCGGGTCACCAACGGCGCGCTGGGGTTCAAGGGCATCCCGGATTACGCCAACCTCTGGTGGAACTTCGGCTGGTGCGTCTTCACGCTGGTGTTTCCTCATCCGCCTGATCCGCAGCAACACCGGCAACGTCTTCAAGGCCATCCGCGACGACGAGACCGCGGCCAAGGCCATGGGCGTCGACGTCTTCCGCGTGAAGCTCCTGTCCTTCACCATCGGGGCGTTCTTCGCCGGGGTGGGCGGGGCGCTGCTGGGGAGTCTCGTCGCCACGATCGACCCGAAGATGTTCACCTTCGTCCTGACCTTCAACGTGCTGATGATCGTCGTCACGGGCGGGCTCGGGTCGCTCACGGGCTCGGTCCTGGCGGGCATCGTCATCACGATCATGCTCGAGTGGCTGCGCATCGTCGAGAACCCCATCGGCTTCGGCGAGTGGGAGCTGCAGGGCATCCCGGGCATGCGCATGGTGGTCTTCTCGCTCGGTCTGATCTTCATCATCCTCTTCCGCCGCGAGGGGTTCATGGGCAAGCGCGAGTTCTCGTGGGACGGGGTGTTCGGCGACAACGGGATCGTGCGGCGCATCCTCAAAAAGGCGGGTCGCCATGCAGCCTGACGTCATCCTGGAATCCAAGGGCCTGACCATGCGTTTCGGCGGGCTTACGGCCGTGAAGGACTTCACCGCCGCCGTCCCGCGCGGCAGCATCGTCGGGCTGATCGGCCCGAACGGGGCCGGCAAGACCACCTGCTTCAATATGATCACCGGGTTCTACCGGCCGACCGAGGGCCGGGTGCATTTCGAGGGCCGCGACATCACCGGCATGCCGCCCCACCGGGTGTGCCGCAGCGGCATCGCCCGCACGTTCCAGAACATCCGGCTCTTCGGCAACGAGACGGTCCTCGAGAACGTGATGATCGGTGCCAACCTGCGCCAGAAGACCGGCTGGTGGCAGGCCGTCCTCTGCCTGCCCGGCAACCGCCGGGAGGAGCAGGCGATCGCCGCGCGCGCCCGCGAGCTTTTGGCGGTGGTCGGGCTGGAGGCTTTCGCGGCCGAGAAGGCCAACAGCCTGCCCTACGGCGCCCAGCGGCGGCTCGAGATCGCCCGCGCGCTCGCGACCGAACCCGCCTTCCTGCTCCTGGACGAGCCCGCCGCCGGGATGAACCCGAACGAAACCGTCGAACTCATGGGGTTCATCCGCGACATCCGCACGCGGTTCCACCTGACCGTGCTCCTGATCGAGCACGACATGAAGGTGGTCATGGGCATCTGCGAGCACATCTGGGTCCTCGACTACGGCGAGACGATCGCCGCCGGCCCGCCGGAGGCCATCCGGTCGGACCCCAAGGTGATCAAGGCCTACCTCGGGGAGGAGGCGGTTGCGAATGCTTAACGTTCAGGACCTGCACGTCTACTACGGCGGCATCCACGCCTTGAAGGGCATTTCGATCGAGGTGCCCAAGGGCAAGGTCGTGACCCTGATCGGGAGCAACGGCGCCGGCAAGAGCAGCACGCTGCGGGCCATCTCCGGGCTGATCAAGCACAAGAAGGGGACCATCACCTTCAACGGCGCCGACCTCACGAGCCGCGACCCGGTGGCGATCGTCAAATCGGGCATCGTCATGGCGCCCGAGGGCCGGCGCATCTTCCCCCACCTGACCGTGCTCGAGAACCTGCGCCTGGGCGCCTACAGCCGCACGGACGAGGCGCAGATCGCCAAGGACCTCGACTGGATCTTCGAGCTCTTCCCCAAGATGCGGGACCGCAAGGACCAGAAGGGCGGGACGCTCTCCGGCGGCGAGCAGCAGATGCTGGCGCTCGGCCGGGCGCTGATGAGCGCGGCCGAGGTGGTCATGATGGACGAACCCTCGCTCGGCCTGGCGCCCATGCTGGTGAAGGAGGTCTTCGACATCATCGGCACGATCAACCGCCAGGGCAAGACGGTGCTCCTGGTCGAGCAGAACGCCTTCGCCGCCCTCAAGATCGCCGACTACGCCTACGTCCTCGAAACCGGCGCCATCGTGCTGCAGGGCACCGGCGAGGAGCTCATCGCGGACCCCCGGGTGCGCTCGGCCTACCTCGGCGGATAAGCGGCGGGGGCTCGTCCCGCCGCTTGACATGTCCCGCCCCCTTGTATACGTATACCGCGTTCCTCTGCCTCACCCGTCCCACTCTACTGGAGATCAGCTGTTGGTTGCTTGTGCCGCCGGCACCAAAGCGCCCGCACCCCGCGCCCTGAGAACGATCCGGGCGCGCGGCCCCCTTGTCGAGCAGGTCTACCGGTCGCTCAAGGACGCCATCATCACCGGCCGGATCGCCCCCGGCGCCTGGCTCTACGAGACCGCCCTCACGCAGGCGCTCGGCGTGAGCCGGACCCCGCTGCGGGAGGCCTTCAACCGCCTGAAGAGCGACGGCCTGATCGCGGTCATCCCCCACCGGGGCGCCTTCGTGGTCGAGCTCGACGACCGGGACATCGACAACCTGCTGGAAGCGCGCGAGGTGATCGAGACCGCCTTTTTCGAGCGTGCGGCGCAGGTGCTGACGGCCGACGAGCTGCGGCGGGCCCGCCGCGAGTTCGAGCAGGCGCACCGCCAATTCGCCGGCGCGAAGGGTGCGGCCGCCCGGCGCAAGGCGTTGCAGCAGTACCTGCGCATCGACCGCGCGCTGCACGATCGGCTGATCGAGGCCTCCGGCAACGGCTACTGGGTCAAGCTCTACTTCGACCTGCGCGAGCGCATCGAGCTCTGCGGCTACCAGGTCAGCCAGCTGCCGCACCGGTTCGAGCGCATCGTGCAGGAGCACCTCGACATGATCGACGCCCTGCTCGCCGGCGACCTCCAGGGCGCGCGCCGTTGCCTGAGGACCCACATCCGCAACGTCCATCAGGGCGTCCACGAATACCGCAGGCTCAAGACGAAGCCGGCCGCCGGCCGCGCGCCTCGGGAGGCCCGATGAGCACGACCGACCGCGTCTGGATCCGCCTGAACCCGGCCGACAACGTGGTGGTGGCCCTTCAGGCGCTGCGGCCGGGCGTCCGGGTATCCGAGGCCGGCGTAAAGGCGGCCGAGGACATCCCGGCCGGCCACAAGGCGGCCGCAGCATCGATCCGCTCCGGCGAGCCCGTGATCAAGTACGGGCAGGTCATCGGGTTTGCCTCTCGAGACATCGACCCCGGGCGCCACGTCCACACCCACAACGTCGAGCTGCACGACTTCACCCGCGACTACGCCCACGGCGCGGACGCCGCCCCCACGACCTTCGCCCCCGCGTCCGAGCGGCGGAGCTTCGAGGGGTTCGCACGGGCGGACGGGTCGGTCGGGATCCGCAACACGATCGGCATCCTGGCGACCGTGACCTGCTCGCTCGGCACGGCGCACCTGATCGCGCGCCGCTTCACGGCCGAGGTCATGGCGCGCTACCCCCGCGTGGACGGCGTGATCGCGCTCGGCGCCAACAGCGGCTGCTGCATGACCCCGGGCGGCGAGGCCGTGACCTTCCTGCAGCGATCGCTCGCCGGCTACGCGCGCCACCCCAACTTCGGCGGGGTCCTGATCCTGGGGCTCGGCTGCGAGCAGAACCTGGTCGGGACCCTGCTCGAGGCGACCGGGATCGTCCCGGGCGAACGGGTGCGCACCATGGTCATCCAGGACGAGGGCGGCACGCAGGCGACCGTCGAGCGAGGCGTCCGGATCGTGACCGAGCTGCTCGAGACGGCCGACCGGGACCGGCGGCAGCCTTTTCCGGCCTCCCGGCTGAAGCTCGGCCTGGAGTGCGGCGGCTCGGACGGCTACTCCGGCATCACGGCCAACCCCGCGCTCGGCGCGGCCGCCGACCGCCTGGTCGAGCAGGGCGGGACGGCCGTGCTGAGCGAAACGCCCGAGATCTACGGGGCCGAGCACCTGCTCACCCGGCGCGCGGTCAGCCGCGCGGTGGGCGAGAAACTGGTGGCCCGCATCCGCTGGTGGGAGGAGTACACGGCGCGCAACGGCAGCCAGCTCAACAACAACCCCACGCCCGGCAACAAGGCCGGCGGCCTCACCACCATCCTGGAGAAGTCGCTCGGGGCGGCCACCAAGGGCGGCAACACGAACCTGGTCGAGGTGGTCGGGTTCGCCGAGCCCGTGGCCGGGCCGGGGCTGGTCTTCATGGACACCCCCGGGTTCGACCCGGTGTCGGTGACCGGCCTGATCGCGGGCGGGGTGCACCTCATCTGCTTCACGACCGGACGCGGCACCGTCCTGGGCTCGGTGCCCGCGCCCACGCTGAAGCTCGCCAGCAACGGCGCGCTCTACCGGCGCATGGCCGGCGACATGGACGTGAACTGCGGCCGCGTGCTGGACGAGGGGCTCTCGATCCGCCGCATGGGGGACGAGATCTTCGAGCTCGTCCTGGCGACCGCGTCCGGGCAAAAGACCCGCAGCGAGCTGGCGGAACAGGGGCAGTGGGAGTTCCACCCGTGGTACGTCGGCGCGGTGGTCTAGGAAGGGTTCGAAACCGGCGTCTCGGGCCGTGATCCGGCGTTGCGCGGCGCTTTTGTGGATGCTCACATGCAGGCCGCGTCATGCTGCGCTTCCCAAGGCCGCGAGCCTTGGCTGACGGCCTGATACTTGGTTTTGAAATCCGTCGAGACTCGGGGTCGGCGAGCATGCATCCAGTGAACCCTGAACCGTGAATCTGGAACCGAGTCATCGAGCAGACGCAAGCAACCTCAACCAACCCATCAAGGAGGGGCACATGAGAATGAGGAAATGCCTGGCAGTTCTGGCCGCCGTGGCGGTGGCCGTGGCGCTGGCCGCCGGACCGGTCGCGGCCCAGCAGAAGGTGATCAAGATCGGCGCGCTGTACCCGCTGACCGGCAACCTGGCCGCCACCGGCATGGACTGCAAGCGCGGCGTCGACCTCGCGGTCGAGATCATCAACGGCAAGTACGACCTCAACCTCCCGTTCGCCAAGGAGGAGGGCATCCCGGGGATGGGCGGCGCCAAGATCGAGGTCGTCTACGCCGACACCAAGGGCGACCCCAAGAACGGGCTGGCCGAGGCCGAGCGGCTGATCACCCAGGAGAAGGTCGTGGCGCTGATCGGCGCCTACCAGAGCGCCGTCACCAAGACCGGCAGCCAGGCGGCCGAGCGGCTGAAGACCCCGTTCGTGTGCTCGGACTCCTCGTCGCCGACCTTGACCCAGAGCGGGTTCAACTACTTCTTCCGCGTCTCCCCGCATGACGGCACCATGGCCCGCAACCAGTTCGAGTTCCTGAAGGACCTCGAGAAGCAGAAGGGCAAGGCGGTCAAGACCGTCGCGCTGATCTACGAAAACACGGAGTTCGGCGCCAACGTGGCCAAGATGCAGAAGCAGTACGCCCAGGAGTTCGGCTACCAGGTGGTGGCCGACATCGCCTACCCGGCCAACGCGAGCGACGTCACCAGCGAAGTGGGCAAGATCATGTCGGCCAAGCCGGACGTCGTCATGCACGCCGCCTACATCACCGATGCGATCCTCTTCACCAAGATGTTCAAGGAGATGAACCTGGCGCCCAGGGCTTCCTGAACATGGCCGGCTACATCGAGTCCGACTACCTGCCGACCGTCAAGGCCGACGGCAACTTCTTCTACGTGCGCTCCACCTTCGCCCTCGACCTGGCCAAGAAGAAGCCCATGGTCGGCCAGGTGGCGGACATGTACAAGCAGAAGTACAACATCGGCATGGGCGAGAACACCGCCCGCAGCTTCACCGCGCCCTTCGTGCTGGCCGACGCCTTCAACCGCGCCAAGTCCACCGAGGCGGACAAGGTCGTGAAGGCGCTGCTCGAGACCAACATCCCGGGCGACATGATCCTCAACCCGTGGAAGGGCGTGCAGTTCGATCCCCAGACGCACCAGAACATCCACGCCTCCGCCATGCTGGTGCAGATCCAGGACCAGGCCTACTACACGGTCTGGCCCTTCGACGCCGCCAGCCGCGAACTGGTGTGGCCGTTCCCGGCCTGGAAGGACCGCAAGTAAGGGGCGCGACGCTCCCGTCGCACCGACCCACACCTCAACCGAAGACGGCGTGGCGCCCGCGGGCGCCGCGCCGTCGGCTTGGAGCCTTTAGCCATGGATCAACTTCTGCAGCAGCTGGTCAACGGCGTGCTCATCGGGCTGGTGTATTCGCTGCTGGCCATCGGCCTCACCCTGGTGTGGGGCGTGATGAACGTGCTGAACTTCGCCCACGGCGACTTCCTCATGATCGGCATGTTCCTCTCCTACTGGATGTACGCCCTGGGCGGCATCGACCCGCTCTTCTCGATCCCGGTCAACGCCGTGGCCCTGTTTCTGATGGGAATGTTCATCTACCGCTTCATCATCAGCAAGGTCATGCACGGGCCCGGGCTGGCGCAGCTGGTCGTGACCTTCGGGGTGTCGATCTTCATCGCGAACTTCGCCGCCCTGATCTGGACCCCCAACTTCCGCTCGATCGAGCACACGCTGCTCTCGGGGACCTGGGACCTGAGCGGCATCAAGCTGAGCATCCCCAAGTTCGTCTCGTCCATCGGCAGCGTGGTGACCTCCTTCCTGCTCTTCTCGTTCCTGCGCTACACGCGCACGGGCAAGGCCATCCTCGCGGTGGAGATGGACCGCGAGGCCGCCACGATCATGGGGATCAACACCGAGCGCATCAACTCGCTGTCCTTCGCGATCGGCTCGGCCCTGGTGGGGGTGGCCGGCGCGCTGCTTGGCGACGCACTACTACATCTACCCCTTCGTGGGCGGGACCTTCGGCCTGATCTGCTTCTGCATCGTGGCGCTCGGCGGGTTCGGCAGCATCGAGGGGGCCTTCATCGCGGGCATCCTGGTGGGGGTGGTCCAGACGCTGGGCGGTTACATCTTCGACCCGGCCTACAAGCTGGCCATCGTGTTCGTCATGTACCTGATCACGGTCTGGATCCGGCCGCAGGGCCTGAGGGGGTGGTAGAATGCATGACCTGACCGCTAAACAACTGACCCTCGGCGGGGTCGTGCTGGCCCTGCTCGTGGCGCTGCCGCTGCTGGTGCCCTCGCCGTTCTTCCAGCACGTCATGATCATCACCTTCATGTTCGCGATGTGCGGGGTGGCCTGGAACGTGATGGGCGGCTACGCCGGCATGTTCTCCTTCGGCCAGGTGGCCTTCTTCGGCATCGGGGCCTACACGTCGTCCTTCCTGCTGCTGACCTTCCAGGTGAGCCCGTGGATCGGCCTGGTGGCGGGCGGGGTCATCTCGGCCATCCTCGCCGCGGCGATCGGCTACCCCTGCTCGAACCTGCGCGGCCACTATTTCGCCATCGCGAGCATCGCCTTCGGCGAGATCATCCGCATCGTCTTCAACAACTGGCACCTCGTGGGGGCGGCCGAGGGCCTGACCATCCCGATGCTGAAGGAGTCGCTCGGGAACTTCATGTTCCACTCCTCCAAGCTGCCGTACTACTACATCATGCTGGCCTTCCTGCTCCTGGCGATCGCGGTCTGCTGGTGGGTGTCGGCCTCGAAGATGGGCTACTACTTCCGCGCCATCAAGGAGAGCCACGAGGTGGCCGAGGTGCTGGGGGTCAACGTCGTGCGCTTCCGGCTCTACGCGATCATGATCAGCGCCTTCCTGACCTCGTTCGCCGGGACCTTCTACGCCCAGTACATCCTCTACATCGACCCGGAGAGCGTCATGATCATGCCGATCTCGGTGCAGATCGTGCTGGTCGCCATGCTGGGCGGTGCGAGCACGGTGCTGGGCCCGGTCTTCGGCGCGGCCATCCTGATCCCGCTGTCCGAGTACAGCCGCGCCTTTCTGGGCTACAAGGGCACCGGGGTGGACATGATCGTCTACGGCACCCTGATCACGATCATCTCCATGTACCAACCGAACGGCGTGTGGGGCGCGATCGTCGAACGGCTGCGGAAGGGGGGCAAATGAGCGCGACGCTGATGCTGGATGTGCAAGGGGTGAGCAAGTACTTCGGGGGGCTGCAGGCCAACGAGGACGTCTCCTTCCAGGTGAACCAGGGGGAGATCGTCAGCATCATCGGCCCCAACGGCGCCGGCAAGAGCACCCTCTTCAGCTGCATCACCGGGTTTCACCAGGTGGACAAGGGCCGCATCTTCTTCAACGGCCGCGAGATCACCAACCACAAGCCGCACAGGATCGGGGCGCTCGGCATCGCGCGCACCTTCCAGATCGTGCAGGTGATCAGCGACATGACCGTACGCGAGAACGTCATGACCGGCGGCTTCCTGCGGCACACGCGCGTCGCCGACGTGCGGCGCAAGGCCGAGGAGGTGCTGACCTTCGCCGGGCTGATCGAGAAGCGCGACTACAACGCGCTCGCGCTGACGATCTCGGACAAGAAGCGGCTGGAGGTCTCGATGGCGCTCGCCATGGAGCCGCGGCTGCTCATGCTGGACGAGTCGATGGCCGGGCTCACGGTCGTGGAGCTGCGCGAGATGATCGAGCTCATCCGCAAGGTGCGCTCGAGCGGCGTCACGGTGGTGGTGGTCGAGCACGTCATGGAGGCCGTGATGGAGCTGTCCGACCGGGTGGTCGTGCTCAACTCCGGCCGCAAGATCGTGGAGGGCCCGCCCAAAGAGGTGGTGGTCAACCCCGAAGTCATCCGCGCCTATCTGGGAGAGAGGTACCATGCTGTCCGTAAATAACGTTTCGGTGGGCTACAAGGGGCTCCTGGCGATCCAGGACGCCAGTTTCGAGGTCCAGCGCGGGGAAGTCGTGGCGCTGATCGGCTCCAACGGCGCCGGCAAGACCACCATGCTCAAGACGATCCTCGGCCTGCTCAAGCCGACCCAAGGAGAGATCCGGTTCAACGGCGAGGTGATCTCCGGGCGCCCCGCGCACGACGTCGTCAAGAAGCGCATCGCGCTCGTGCCCGAGGGCCGGCGGCTGTTCCCGCGGCTGTCCGTGAACGACAACCTCGTGCTGGGGGCCTACACGGTCGAATCGAAGGCCGAGATCGCCGAGAGCCTCGACATGGTGCTGCGCCTGTTCCCGTGGATCAAGGAGCGCGGCGACCAGCGCGCCGGGACGCTCTCCGGCGGCGAGCAGCAGCAGGTGGCGATCGCGCGCGGGCTCATGCTGCGCCCGGAGCTGCTGATGCTGGACGAACCCTCGCTCGGGGTCATGCCCAAGGTGGTGACCGAGATCTTCTCGACCGTCGAGCGCATCGCCAGTGAGGGGGTCACGGTGCTCCTGGTCGAGCAGAACGTCTTCGAGGCGCTGCAGGCCTGCCACCGCGCCTACGTGCTGCAGACCGGCCGGGTCGTCATGTCGGGCACCGGCGAGGAGCTCTCCAAGTCCGACCTGGTGCGCCAGGCCTTCCTGGGGATGTAGGCAGCGGGCCCAGCCGCCGGAAAGAGGGGCGCCATGAGCCGCGTCATGCGTCGGAACGTCACGGACCGCAACCCGTACATGGTCCGGGGCGAGGGGATCTATCTCTTCGACTCGGAGGGGAAGCGCTACATCGACGGCGCGAGCGGCTCCTCGCTCGTCTGCAACATCGGGCACGGGGTCCCGGAGGTCGCGGCCGCGCTGGCCGAGCAGGCCGGGGTCCTCGCCTACAACCCCTTCCACTGCTCCCGCTCCGAGGCCTACGAGCGCATGGCCGAGACGCTGCTCGGGCTGGCGCCCGCCGGCTTCGGGACCGTCTTCAGCGTCAGCTCCGGCTCCGAGGCGGTCGAAAACGCGGTCAAGTTCGCCCGCCAGCACCACGTGGCCGTCGGCGCGCCCGCGCGGGCCCTCGTCATCAGCCGCTGGCAGTCCTACCACGGCAACACCCTGGGGGCCCTCGCCTGCTCGGGGTACACCGGCCGGCGCCGCAAGCACGCGCCCATGCTGCACGGGGTCGTCCACATCCCGCCGGCCTTCTGCTACCGCTGCCCGTTCGAGCAGACCCACCCCGCGTGCGGGCTGCTCTGCGCGCGCGCCCTCGAGACGGCCATCCTGCAGGAGGGCCCCGAAAACGTCGCGGCCTTCATCGCCGAGCCGGTGGTCGGGGCGGCACTGGGCGGCGCGCCCGCGCCTCCCGGCTACTTCCAGACGGTGCGGGAAATCTGCACCCGCCACGGGGTGCTCTTCATCGCCGACGAGGTGATGTGCGGGCTCGGGCGCACGGGCGCGAACTTCGCGATCGACCACTGGGGGGTCGTCCCCGACCTGATCGCAACCGGCAAGGGGATGGGCAGCGGCTACTTCCCGATGGCCGCCTGCCTGCTGAGCGACGCCGTCGTCGACGCAGTGCAGGCTCGCCAGGGGGCCTTCGAGGGGGTGCACACCTGCTGCGGGCACCTGCTGGGCTCGCACGCGGCGAGCGCGGTCCTCGGCTACATGCTCCGCCACCGGCTGGTCGAGAACGCGCGCGCGCAGGGGACACGGCTCCTGGAGGGCCTGCGGGAGATGCAGGCCGGGCGGCCCTCGGTCGGGGACGTGCGCGGCCTGGGGCTCATGTGCGGGGTGGAGTTCGTGCGCGACCGCGCCACGAAGGCGCCCTTCGACCCGGGTCTCAAGGTGGCCGAGCGGGTCTTCGACGCCTGCATGGAGCGCGGGCTGATCGTGTTCCCCGGGCACGGGACGGTCGCCGGCGCGCGCGGCGATCACCTCCTGATCGGGCCGCCGCTGGTCATCACCGCCACCCAGGTCGACGATCTCCTGGCCACGCTCGCAGAGGCCATCGGCGCGGTCGAAAAAGCGCTTTCGAACTAGCCGCACCTCAACGCCGCGGTTGCACTCTCGGAAATCCGGCTTACTATACCCCTCACATCCCGTCCCTCCGACGGGATGTGCTGTTTTTGGAAGCGGCCTCGGCGGCCATGAATGGAAACATAACAGGCAAGGAGAAACCAATGGCGGATTGTTCGCAGTTTACGCTCTACAGCGGCGCCCATCGCGGGGCCGAGTCCGAATTCGGAAAACAGGCGGAGCGCTGGGGGATCCAGGAAGTCAACTTTTCGTTCGAGGGGCACGCCCCGGAGCGGGCCAAGGGTCTGCGGGTGCTGGGACCGGCGGAGCTCGACAAGGGCGATGTCAGCATGGAAATCGTCTCAACCCGCATGGGCCGCAGCTATTCCAAGGCGGACAAGATCCGCAAGGTCATTCAGTCCATTTTCCACATGATCAACAGCGGCTACCAGGTGTTCGCCGTGGGCTGGATCCAGCCGGACGGCACCGTCAAAGGCGGCACGGGCTGGGGCGTGGAGCTGGCCAAGCTCTTCAACCGGCCGACCAGCGTCTATGACCAGGATCGCCGCGGGTGGTTTTCCTGGAAGAACAACGGGTGGGTGGCCGAGACCCCGGTCATTGATCACCCCACGTTCGCGGGGACCGGCACGCGCAACCTCACCGACGACGGCCGCAATGCCATCGAGGCGCTCTATCAGAGGTCCTTCGGCCCGGCCAAAAGCTGACGGCTGCTTTTCTGATGCGGCCCCGGATTGAAACGCGAGAGCCGCGCGGCGGCTCCCCCGCGTTCGCAGGTCGTTGAAAACCGGTGTCGGCCCGAAATGCCGTTTTTCAACAACCGGCTATACGTATCCGAACAGCTGCGGAACCCACATGACGATGACGGGGAAGTAGGACGCCACCGCGAGCGTCGCCATGTGCGCCGCCAGAAACGGCATGGCCCAGCGCGTGACGAGCCCGAAGGGGTAGCCCGTGATCCCGCAGACCACGAACAGCAGCACGCCGACCGGCGGGGTGATGAGCCCGATCGACAGGTTCAGCACCATGACGAACCCGAAGTGCAGCGGGTGGATGCCCACGGCCTGCGCCACGGCGAGCAGCGTGGGGGAGAGGATGATGATCGCCGCACCGCCCTCCATGAACATGCCCACGATGATCAGCACCACGTTGATGAGCAGCAGGATGAGGTAGGGGTCCCGGGTGAGCCCGAGCAGTGCCTCGGCGATCTTCTGCGGGATCTGCTCGGCGGTCAGGACCCAGGCGAAGATGTTGGCCATGCCGATGATGAGCAGGAGCACGGCCGTCGTGATGCCGCTGTTCACCAGGATCCGGGCCAGGTCCCTGACCCGCAGCTCCTTGTACACCCACAGCCCTAAATAGAGCCCGTAGAAGACGGCCACCGCGGCGGATTCGGTCGGGGTGAACACCCCCGCGAGGATCCCGCCGATGATGATCACGGGGGCCAGGAGGGCCGGCCCCGCGGAAACGAACTCCCGCCGCACCCGCTGCCAGGTCAGGGGCTCCGGGTCGCGCGGGTAGTCGTACTTGACCGCGAAATAGTAGGCCATCGCCATCATGGCGAGGCCCTGAAGGATGCCCGGGACAACTCCCGCCGCGAAAAGCCCGCCGATCGAAACGCCGGTGGTCACCCCCATGATCACCATGAATATGGAAGGCGGGATGATGGGGCCCATGACGGCGGCGGCGGCCACGAGCGCGGCCGCAAACCCCTTGCCGTAGCCCTGCTTCACCATGCCCGGGATGAGCACGCTGCCCAGGGCCGATGCATCCGCGACCGCCGACCCGGAGATGCCGCTCAGGAACATGGCGGATACGACCGTCGTGTGCGCCAGCCCCCCGCGAATTTTCCCGACCAGCATGTTGGCGAAGGAGATGAGCCGCGTGGTGATCCCGCCCACGTTCATGATGTCCCCGGCCAGCACGAACAGGGGAACCGCCATGAGCGGGAACGAGTCGATCCCGGTGAAGATCCGCTGGGCCATCAGATGGAGGGGCACGTCCATGGCGACGAGCACGGCCAGCGAGGTGATCCCCAGGCAGAAGGCGACCGGGAACCCCAGGACCAGGGTCAGCGCGAAGGTGGTCGCCATCAGCGTGATCATGGGGGCCTTGTTCGATCAACCGTCCAGGGTGGCCGCCGAGATCTTCCGGCGCGCCCCGGGCTCTTGAAGGTAGATGCTCTGCAGGATTCCCGCCGTCAGCTCGACGATCATGAGGGCCGCCCCCACGGGGACGGCGAGGTACGGGTAGAACATCGGGATCCGCATGGCGGGCGAAAGCTGGCTCAGATTGACGAGCGTGAGGGCGAGACCCTGCTGGGCCAGGATGACGAGAAACAGGATGGTCGCCGCCTGAACGAAGACGCTCACCCAGGTGGCCGCCCGGGGCGGCAGCCGGTCGACGACCATCGTCACCCCGATGTGCCGGCCCTCGCGCAGCGCGACGAAAGACCCCACCATCCCGGTCCAGATCATGAGGTAGCGCGCCAGCTCCTCCGACCACGGCAACGGGATGAAGATCACGAAACGGAAGATGATCTGGAGCATGACGATGACCGACATGACCGCCCCGGACACCACGAGCAGTCCCTTCGCCGCCCAGCGCAGGCGGTCGCACAATCGGATCAGATGGTGGGTGACGGTGCGCATGCGGTCTTCCGCTGAGGCGGGGGCGGCGTTTCGCCGCCCCCGCCCTCGGGCTCCCTACTTTTTAACCCACTCGGCGTATTTGCCGTTGGCCAGCTTGATGTGGTCCTGGACGATCAGGTCGGCCTTGTCGCCGACCGTCTGCTCGCCTTTCTTGGCGGCGGCAAGCGCCTTGTCCACCCACTCCTGCCCCACCTGCCCTTTCAGATAGGTCAGCGCCGCGGGCTGAGCGAGCGCCCGGTACTGCGCCATTTCCTCCTTGGTGGGCTGGTAGACGACCATCCCCTTGTCCTTGAGCTTCTGCAGCCCTTCGATGTTGGCCTGCTGGGAGAACCCGTTGTGGGAGGCGGCGAGCATCTTGGCCGCTTCGGCCACCACGGTCTGCTGCGCCGGGGTCAATTTCTTCTGATAGACGTCCTCGTTGATGAAGATGATGAGGGGGTCGTAGAGATGGCCGTCGAGCGACATGTACTTCTGCACCTCGTAGAACTTCATGTCGTTGATGAGCACGATGGGGCACTCCATGCCGTCGACCACCTTCTGCTGCAGTGCGGTGTAGAGCTCACCGAAGGCGATGGGCGTCGGCGCGCCGCCCAGGCCCTTCACCATCTCCATGTGAACCGGGTTCTCCATGGTGCGGATCTTCAGGCCCTTCATGTCCTGGGGCGCCTTGATCTCCCGGGTGTTGTTGGTGAAGTGGCGATATCCGTTTTCGGTCAGCCCGAGGATGCGCACGCCCGTCTGCTTCTGGAAGGCCTCGGCGAAGGCCTGCCCGAACTCGCCGTTGTACGCGTCCCAGGCGGCCGGGGCGCTCGAAAACAGGTACGGGATCCCCAGCACCATGACGGGCGAAAAAAACCCCGCCACCGGCCCCGAGGAAAGGGTGGCCATCTGGATGGTCCCCATCTTGACCCCTTCCAGCGACTCGCGCTCGTTGCCGAGCGCCGAGGCGTGGAAGGCCTGCACCTCGACCTCCCCCTGCGTGCCCTTTTCGACCATGGCCTTGAAGATCTCGACGGCCTTGACCGTGCGGTTGTCCGGGTTGTTCGGCCCGGCATTGGAAAGTTTGATCACCACCTTGGCCGACGCCTGGTTCGCCAGGCAGAACATGCAGACCGCCGCCAACAGCAAACAGAGGACCTTTTTCATCTCGCTCAAACCTCCTGTGGGTGTTCGATGCCCGCGGCGGGACGCCGCATGGACTGCGTGGATGACCCCATATAGGAATCGACGGCCACGCGTGTCAAGGATGCATTCGAGAGCGGCCCCGGACCGGACGTCACCCCAGGATCAGGCGCTGAGGGTCGACCTCCTCCCGCAGGATCCTCAGCTCGCGCTCGGTGGGGGCCTCGAGCTCCCGCGCGCGCGACACGTCCACCGCGAACTCCATGCGTTCCAGGATGCCGCCCGGGGTCTTGCCGGGGAAGTACGCCTCCAGGATCATCTCGCGCGTCGTCGCGTCGAATCCCATCACCGCGAGGTCCGTGATGACCGTCGCCGGGCCGTTCCCGGTCAACCCGGCCCGGCGGCGGCCGTCCGGCCCGTCCAGCCAGCCGGGGCTCGTGAGGTAGTCGAGGGTCTTGACGAACTTGCGGCGCTCGTGCTGCATGAAGACGATGGTGCGGTCGACGAAGGAGGCCACGTCGCAGGCCCCGCCGCTGCCCGCAAACCGCACCGTCGGGTGGAGGTAGTCGCCGACCGCGGTCGAGTTGAGGTTGCCGTAGCGGTCGATCTGGGCCGCCCCCAGGATCCCGACCACCCGGCTGCCGGTCGTGCGGTTCTGCATCAGGGCGAAGGCGTCGGCCAGCCCGCTGTTGGAAGAGGCCCCGAACATGATGCGCGGGTCCCCGACCGCCATGGGGATCTCCTCCAGCTGCGAGTCGATCGCGCCGGTCTCGAAGATGATGACGCTGTTCGGGGCGCTGATGCGCTTGGCGGCCATGGCGGCCAGCATCGATATGCCGGTGCCGCAGAAGACGATCTCGCCGTCGTTGATCTTGCGCGCGGCGGCAATCGCCATGAGCTCGCGGGACGTATAGTGGAGCATGAGAGACCCCCCTTTAGCCCAAATTCGAAATTCTAAATCCGAAATCCGAAACAAATCCGAATGACCAAAACCCGCCAAACCATTTCAACGCGATGAGGCTCATGTTCATTTCCTCCGGTTTTGTTTCGGATTTCGACATTCGGATTTCGAATTTGCCCGTTTTACCGGCCTATCGTTTCAGGCCGGTCGCGTATCCGGTTCGCGGATCCGCCTTTATGGCGTCCAGCCGCTCGGCCCCCACCTGCACCATGCGCTCGGAGTGATCGCGATACGCCCAGCGCTCGAGGTAGGCCTCGAAGCGGCCGTCGTCCGATGCGGCCGTGCGGTAGTCGCTCAGGAAATCCGGGTCGTAGTCGTAGCAGCGGTAGCAGGCCGTCGGGTAGGCGCCATAGCGGACCGGGACCACGGCGTCCACGACGATGCCCGGGATCTGGTTGCGCTCGGGCTCGGCGCGCAGCTCCTCGGGTTTCACCAGACGCTCGCAGGTGAGCACCACGTGCCGGGCGGCCTTGGCCTGCTCCACGTCGGCGAAGGTGAGCCCGTCGATGCGGGCGGTCCCGTCGGGGGCCGCCTGCTGCACGTGCAGCAGGGTCACGTCCGGCCGGATGGCCGGAACCAGGACCACCCGCTCGGTCTC
Source organism: uncultured delta proteobacterium (assembly GCA_963828345.1). Classification (GTDB taxonomy): domain Bacteria; phylum Desulfobacterota; class Desulfobacteria; order Desulfobacterales; family SpSt-501; genus SpSt-501. The sequence continues at coordinate 52,283 of CAWHEZ010000010.1, read as the reverse complement.
CCCCCAGGCGCCGAACGGGTTTTCCAGCACCACCAGCTTGCGGTCGGGCAGGCCGGGGTCGGACGCGCGCAGCTCCGGCGAGAACCCCCAGCGGGCGACGATGTCGGTCCCCAGCGAGGAGCGCGTCGGCAGGAAGGGCACCCCCATCGCCCCGGCCATGAAGCGCAGGGTCATCTGGTAGTTGGAGTAGTCCTCGAAGAGGATGAGCCCCTTCTCCACCGCCTTGCGGAAGCGGATGCAGGTCGGGGCGAAGCGGCCGGTGCCGGCGTAGGCGACTTCGATGCGCGCGACGCACCCGGCCCCCACGAGCTCGTCCACCCCCTGGCCGTTGGAGTGCGCGTAGAGGTGCAGGCCGCGCCGGCGCTGGCGCATGATCTCGTAGACGGCGGCCATGGGGTTGCGGTTGCAGGTGAAGCCGCCGATCGACAGGTGGGCGCCTTCCGGGACAAAGCGTCCGACCGCCTCGGCGAGCCCCATCACCTTGTCGGGCGAAGTGTTCATCGTCCCCTCGTCAGGTTGGAGTCGAATCGATGGGTCCTCATACCAGAGGGCGGGCGTCCGGGCAAACGCGGAAGCGACCCCCGCCGGATGCCGGTCCCGCACCGCCCCGGCCGGGCGGGTCGCCGGCCGTGTCCGGGCGCACCCTATCCTCCAGAGGGGCGCCCCGCCGCGATCATGCCCGCATCCCCATTTGACAAGCGTTCGCGAAGCATCTAATCATCTGTCAGCTCAGCGCACCCAGGAGACGCATGACCCTGCCGATCGAAAGCTTCGCCCAGGAATTCGACCCCAAGTTCAAGGTCTTTCACGAGCTCATGTCGCGCAAGGTGCGCGACATCCTGCTGGTGTCCACCCCCTACGACGCCTGGATCATGGAGGAGGACTGCCGGCTGTCGGAGCGCATCATCCACGAATACCGCGGTCTCAACCTGAGCAACCCCCCGCGCATCACCTGGGTGCCCACGGCCGCCCGGGCGCGCGAGGCCCTCTCCGGCCGCAAGTTCGACATGGTCATCACCATGCTGGGTGCGGCCGACTCCGGGGCCTACGAGCTGGGCCGCGAGATCAAGCGGATCGACCCGGAGCTGCCGGTGGTGCAACTCAGCCACCAGGCCATGGCCGCGGAGGCCACGGCCGCCGGCGCGGATTTCCCCAAGCTCCCCGGGGTCGACCGCGCCTTCGTCTGGTCCGGGAACACCGACCTGCTGGTCGCCCTGGTCAAGAGCGCCGAGGACCGCCTGAACGCGGACCACGACACGGCCTCGGCCGGGATCCGGGTGATCCTGCTCGTGGAAGACTCGCCGGTCTACATTTCCTCGCTGCTGCCGCTGCTCTACAAGGAGGTCGTGTCGCAGACCCAGGGCCTGCTCGAAGAGGGCCTGAACGAGGAGCACCGGCTGCTGACCATGCGCGCGCGGCCGAAGATCCTCGTGGCGGAGGACTACGAAACCGCCGTGCGTCTCTTCGAGCGCTACGAGCCCTACATCCTCGGGGTCATCTCCGACGTGCGCTACCCGCGCGGCGGGCGGCCCTATGACGATGCCGGGGTGGACTTCCTCGTGCGCATCAAGCAGGAGCGCTTCGACATCCCGCTCCTGCTCATGAGCTCGGACCCCTCCAACGCGGCCCGGGCGGCCGCCATCCCGGCGCGCTTCGCGCACAAGCTCTCCCCGACCTTGCACGAGGAGGTGCACGCCTTCTTCCTGGAGCGGCTGGGGTTCGGGGACTTCGTCTTCCGCCGGCCGGACGGGACCGAGATCGCGCGCGCGGCCAACCTGCGCACGCTCGAAACCCTCATGGCCGAGGTGCCCGACGACTGCTTCGTCCAGCACTGCCTGCGCAACGACTTCTCCCGGTGGCTCTTCGCCCGCACCGAAATCACGCTGGCCAGCAAGCTGCGGCCGATCCGGCACGCCGACTTCGGCTCGATCGACAGCCACCGCCGGTACCTGGTATCGCTCATCGGCTCCCGGCGCAGCCGGCGCCAGAAGGGGGTGGTGGCCAACTTCGAGGCCGGCGCTTTCGACCTGGACACCGAGTTCTTCAAGGTCGGCAAGGGCAGCCTGGGCGGCAAGGCCCGCGGGCTGGCCTTCATGGGCAACCTGCTCCAGCGCGTGCCGGACATCCACCACCGCTTCGAGAAGGTGCGGCTGTTCGTGCCGCAGACGCTCGTGGTCACGACCGAGGCCTTCGACGCCTTCGTCGACGAAAACGACCTCAAACATTTCGCCACCCGGGGCGAGACGGACGAGAAGGTGGCCGAGGCGTTCGGCCGCGCGGCCTTCCCGCCGGCGGTGGCCGACCAGCTGCGGGCCTACCTCGGCCGGATCACCTACCCGCTGGCGGTGCGCTCCTCGAGCCTGCTCGAGGACGCCAAGGTCCGCGCCTATGCCGGCCTGTACCGCACCTGCATGCTGCCCAACGACCACCCCAGCCTGGACGTGCGCTTCCGGCAGCTGATCGAAGCCATCAAGCTGATCTACGCCTCCACCTATTTTCAGAACCCGAAGGCCTTCTCGCTCCGCGTGGGCCACCGCAGCGAAGAAGAGAAGATGGCGGTGATCATCCAGAGGCTCGTCGGCCGGCAGCACGGCCGCCATTTCTACCCCTCGATCTCCGGCGTGGCGCAGTCCCACAACTACTACCCCTTCGGCGCCATGCGGCCCGAGGACGGCATCGCCACGATCGCCCTCGGCCTCGGCAAGACCGTCATGGAAGGCGAGAAGGCCCTGCGCTTCTCTCCGCGCCACCCGCAGCTGCTGCCGCAACGCTCGATGGTCAAGGACATCCTGGGCAACTCGCAGCGGTATTTTTACAGCCTTCGGCTGGGCGGAACCTACCCGGCCCCGGGCATCCGCGAGGATGCCGCCCTCGAGAAGCGCGAGGTGGTCGATGTGCCGGAGGACCCGGACGTGCGGGCCCTCTCCGGGTACTACCTGCCGCGGGAGGACCGCATCCGCGAGATCTACGACCCGGCCGGCTTCCCGGTGCTGACCTTCAGCCAGGTGCTCAAGTACGACCTGTTCCCCCTGCCGCAGCTGCTCGCCGACGTGCTCGCCATGGGCCAGGACGGCATGGGCTGCCCGGTCGAGCTGGAGTTCGCGGTGGACCTCCCGCGCGAGGGCGGGGAGCCTCCCGGGTTCGCGCTGCTGCAGCTGCGACCGATGACGGCCAAAGCCGAAAACGTGCAGGTGACGATCGGGCCCGAGGAATCGGCCCGCGCCTTCTGCGCGTCCTCCCAGACGCTGGGCAACGGCGAAAAGGCGGACCTCGCGGACATCGTCTTCGTCAAGCCGGACGCCTTCGAGGTCGGGCGGACCCTGGAGATCGCCCGGGAGATCGGACAGCTCAACGCCGGCCTCGCGGCCGCGGGCTGCCGGTACCTCCTGATCGGGCCGGGCCGCTGGGGCTCGGCCGACCGCTGGCTCGGCATCCCGGTGAGCTGGGCGGACATCACCAACGTGAGCGCGATGATCGAAACCACGGCCCCGGACCTCAAGGTCGACCCGTCGCAGGGGTCCCACTTTTTTCACAACATCACGACGCTCGACATCACCTACTGCACGGTCAACCCTGATGCCGGCGACCGTCTGGACTGGGAGTGGCTGACGGCCCAGCCCCGGGTGTCCGAGACGCGGTTCGTGGCCCACGTGCGGCTGCCGCGGCCGTTCGTCATCAAGGCGGACGGGCGGACGTCGTGCTGCGTGATGATGGCAAGAGAATAATGCTGGATACTCGATACTTGATACGCGATGCTCGGTACTCGACAGAATCCGCCCTCGGTATTTTATCCGTTATCGAGCATCCAGTATCCCGTATCGAGCATCTGTTCGATCCGGCCTCCGGCCCAGGACGATGAACATGGGAAAGGACGACGCACACGAGTTGCTCACCGCCGTCGTGGCCGACGCCGGCGGGCGCATCTTCGATCTGCCCGGTTACGCCGCCGTCGGCATGGCCGGGGAGCATTTCGAGGCGCTGACCGGCGCGGGGACCATCGGGTTGCCGTTCGGCAGCGAGCTGATGTACCTGCCCGACCGGGTGCCGATCCTCCTCAACCTCGCCCGCGGCGAGTTGGAGCCGGTCCCCGAGAACCCGCACGCGCCCGGGGAGCCCATCTACCCCGTGGCGGTGTTCAACTCGCCCGGCTACGTCATCACCCACGTGGCCGCCTTCCGCGAGCGCCCGCGCGCCCGCGCCCTGCCGCTTTTCTCGTACGGCGGGGTGGGATGGCTCGGCGGGCGGTTCCGCTCGGCGGCCATCCGGGTCGAGTGGGAGCCGCGCCAGGACCTGCGGCGCATGGACCCCCGGCAGGTGAAGGCCGGCGTCAGGGAGCTGCGGCGGCGCCTGCCCCGCAACCGGCTGGTGCGCCACCTGGAGAGCTGCGCGCTGGAGAGCGGCTGCCCGGCCGGGAAGAATTTTTTCCTGGGGCGCTACGAGGCCCCGCTGCCGACCGCCGTCACCTGCAACGCGCGCTGCCTGGGATGCCTCTCGCTGCAGAAGAACACGGGGATCAGCTGCACCCAGGAGCGCATCGCCTTCACCCCCCTGCCGGAGGAGATCGCAGAGGCGGCGTTGCTGCACATCGGCCGGGTAAAACGAGCGGTCGTCAGCTTCGGCCAGGGCTGCGAGGGCGAGCCGCTGACGGCGGCCGACGCCATCGAGGCGGCGATCCGCCTGATCCGGGCCGAGACCCGGCGCGGGACGATCAACCTCAACACGAACGCCGGGCGGCCGGAGCGGGTCGCCCGCCTGGTCGCGGCCGGGCTCGACAGCATGCGGGTCAGTGTCAACAGCCTGCGGCCGGAGTGTTACCGCGCGTACTTCCGCCCGCAGGGATTCCGTTTTAACGACGTGCTGCGCAGCATCGACACCGCCCTCGAGCAGGGCAAGTTCGTGTCCATCAATTACCTGAACTCGCCCGGCCTCACGGACACGGCCGCGGAAGCCGAGGCGCTCATGGCCTTCCTGGAGAATCACCCCATCCACATGATCCAGTGGCGCAACCTCAACTTCGACCCGCTGCGCTACTGGAAGGCCATGGGGGCGGCGGCGCCCCTGGGCGAACCGCTCGGCATGGATGCCCTCATCCGGGAAATCCGCCTGCGCTTCCCAGGGCTCAAGTTCGGCTACTTCAATCCGCCGAAGGAGAAATTTCGCAGATATGCCGATGTACTCGCGGGAGTGTTTCAATCGCGGCAGGCGTAGGAGCGTTTCAAGTTTCCGTGTCCCAAGTGTTAAGCAGCGAAACTATCATCGACTAAACACTTAAAACCTAACACCAAACACCGCCTCTTATGAAATACCTCGAAGCCAAAGTCACCTTCGACCACCCCGACCCGTCGCTCGCGGCGGATCTCGTCGCCGGCGTGTTCTTCGATTTCGAGCTGCAGGGCGTGGTGATCGAGGACCCCGGCCTCGACCCCCCGGCCGACGACTGGGCCGAGGACGCAGTCGCGCGCCCGGCGCGGCACGCAGTCTCGGGCTACCTCCCCATGGACGAACGGCTGGAGCGCCGCTGCAAGATCCTCGAGCAGGCGCTCGGGGAAACGGCGGACCGGATGGGGATGGTCTGGCGCGTCAGCTACCGCGAGCTCGACGAGCAGAACTGGGCGGAGTCCTGGAAGGCGTTCTTCTGGCCGCAGCGCATCGGCCGGCGAATCGTGGTCAAGCCGTCCTGGCGGGAGTTCGAACCGGCGCCCGGCGACCTCGTGCTGGACATCGACCCCGGCATGGCCTTCGGCACCGGGACCCACCCGACCACCTCGCTCTGCATCGAGCTGATCGAAGACCACCTCGCGCCCGGCGCAAGCCTCCTGGACGTCGGCACCGGCTCCGGGATCCTCATGCTGGCGGCGGCCAAGCTCGGGGCCGGCCGCGTGTGCGGGGGCGACCGCGACGAGCTCGCCGTGCGCATCGCAGCCGAGAACCTGCGGCGCAACGGGGTCCCGCCGGGAACGGTGTGCCTGGCCCAGGGCCCGCTCGCCCGACCCTTCCGCGGCCGCTTCGACCTCGTGGTCGCCAACATCCTGACCCAGGTCATCCTGGAGCTGATCGAGGACATCCCGCGCGTGCTGAACCCCGCGGGGATCTTCGTGTGCTCCGGTATCATCGAGGAGAACCGCGGCCTGGTCCTGTCCCGGCTGATGTCCGCCGGCTTCGAGATCGTGGACGCCCGGGGGCGAGAGGGATGGGTGGCGATCGCCGCAACGAAATATCGAAATTCGAATATCGAAATTCGAAACAAAAACCTATAAAAACGCCAAAGAGAATTGAAGCGGTTTTTGGTTTTTTGCGAGATTGTGGTGTGCGAATTTCGGATTTGACGTGCTTCGAATTTTATAAGGTGGATCAAATACCAAGAATCGGTTTCCGGAACCTGAACCATGCGAATACTGCTCGTCGAAGACGACCCCAAGATCGCCACCTTCATCCTGAAAGGCCTGAAGGCCGAAGGGTTTGCGGTCGACCACGCGGACGACGGCGAGAAGGGCCTCGACCTCGCCCTGACCGAGCCCTACGCGGCGGCGATCGTAGACGTCATGCTGCCGAAGCTGAACGGGCTCGAGCTGATCAAGACCGTGCGCCGCGAGAAGGTGAAAACCCCGGTCATCGTGCTGAGCGCCAAGGGGGCGGTGGAAGACCGCGTGAAAGGTCTTCAGACCGGCGCGGACGACTACCTGGCCAAGCCCTTTGCCTTTTCCGAGCTTCTGGCGCGCGTGCAGGCGCTGATCCGGCGCAGCACCGATGCGGCCGAGCCCAGCCGCCTCGCCTTTGCGGATCTTTCCATGAACCTGATCACGCGCGAAGTGCGGCGGGGGGAGGCCCTCATCGAGCTCCAGCCGCTCGAGTTCTCGCTGCTCGAGTACCTCCTGCGCAACGCCGGCCGGGTGGTGTCCAAGACCATGATCATGGAGAACGTCTGGGATTACAACTTCGACCCCCAGACGAACGTGGTCGAGTCCCGGGTCTACAAGCTGCGCGAAAAAATCGACAAGGATTTCCCGGTCAAGCTCATCCACACCGTACGCGGGGTAGGGTATGCCCTCAAAGCCCCTGCTTAGGATCGGCGGCACGCTCGCCTTCCGGCTGACCCTCTGGTACGCCGGCGTCTTCCTGGTGTCGGCCGCGGTGGCGTTCGCCTTCTTCTACTACCTGGTGACCTCGACCCTGCGCGCCCGCACCGACCAGGACCTCCTGTCGGAGGTGCGCGCCTTCTCCTCGGTCATGACCCTGCAGGGGGTCGAAGCCGTCAAGCGCCAGGCCCTGCTCGAGTCCCACGCCGCCGGCGAAAAGAAGATCTTCTTCCAGCTGCTCTATCCGGACGGCAGGCTCTTCTCCTCGTCCAACATGTCCTACTTCAGCAACATCCCCGTCTCGCGCGAGGCGATCGCCCGCCTGCTCGAGCAGCAGGAACCGGTCTTCGCAACGGTGTCCTCGCCCGACCACCGGCACGAAATCCGGGTGGTCTACGCGCTGCTGGGGCCCGGGCTCATCATCCACCTCGGGCAGGCCATGGAAGGGCTGACGGGCTTCATCGAGGCGTTCCAGCGCATCTTCATCCTCACCATGGCCGCCCTCTTCCTGCTCGCGGTCGCGGTCGGGTGGTTCATGGCCCGCCGGGCGATGTCGGGCGTCGCCGACGTCACCCGCACCGCGCGCCGGATCTCGGAGGGCCGGCTGGACGAACGGGTCCCGGTGACGCGCAGCGGGGAGGAGATCGACCAGCTCGCCGCCACCTTCAACCTCATGCTCGACCGCATCCAGGGGCTGGTCGCCGACATCCGCGAGATGACCGACAACATTGCGCACGACCTGAAAAGCCCCATCACCCGCATCCGCGGGCAGGCCGAGCTCGCCCTCACCACGGGCGGACCGCTGGAAGAGCTGGCCGGGACCGCCATCGAGGAGAGCGACCGCCTGCTCACGATGATCGACGCCATGCTGTTCATCTCCCGCACGGAGGCGGGCGTCACCCGGCCGGAGCTGAAACCACTCGATCTCGCCGCCCTGGTCCGGGACGCCTGCGAGCTGTTCCGGTCGCTCGCCGAGGACAAGCGCATCCGGCTCGCCTGGTCGGCGCCCGAACGCTTGCCGCTCATGGCCGACACCCCGCTCGTCCAGCGCATGCTGGCCAACCTCATAGACAACGCCATCAAGTACACCCCCGCGGGGGGCGAGGTGGCGGTCACTCTCGAACCGGGCGCGGAAGGGGCGGCCGTCGTCCGCGTGCGGGACACCGGGCCGGGGATCCCGGACGGCGACCTGCCCCACATCTTCGAGCGGTTCTACCGCGGCGACCCCAGCCGGTCGCAGCCCGGCGCCGGCCTGGGGTTGAGTCTGGCCCGGGCCGTCGCGCGCGCCCACGGCGGGGACATAACGGTTGCGAGCTCGCCGGCCGGGAGCACGTTCACCGTCAGGATCCCGGCCCAATAGTGCCAAGATGTGGCGTGGGCGGCTTGACTTTTGCTGGTCGCTACAATAGGAAAAGATATAACATTTTCGGGATGATTCTGAGGGGATGTCGATCTGAACCCCAAGACGGGAAAACCCCTATCAGCGGGAGGAACTCATGGCTGAAACCAAATCGCAGGCAGAACCGGATTATGTAGTCATCGACAGCGGCAAGACGTCTCTCCAGGACCTCTACAAGAAAGAGGACTGGATGGCCATCTGGATGGGCTTTCTGCTGCTCATCATCGGTCTTCTGATCTACCTGCCGCGGCCGCCGGAAAAAATGGACGAAAACCTGGCCAAGTACAATGCGGTCATGAAGGAAGAAGCCGCCAAGGCCCCGTTCAAGACCATCGAGTGGTACAACGCCTCGTCCTCCAAGCGCGGCATGCGGGCGACCAACCAGGATTTCGCCAAGACCATCCAGAACTTCCTGGCCGCCCCGAGCGACTGGAACACCAACCCGCTGGACGCGCTCTACCGCAGCGAGGAAACCGCCAAGGCCATGGGGGCGCCCTTCAAGGAGGCCGCTGACAAGGCCAAGGCGACTTTGGATGCCTCCCTGGCCAAGGCCAAGACCGCCCAGGCGGCGGCCGCGGCCGCCGGCTTCAAGGACACCGCGCTCAACGCCGCGGCCGACAAGGAGATCAAGGCCTGGCAGGATGCCCGGGACAAGTCCTCCAAGGCCAGCGCCAAGGTCAACGTCAAGCCTTACAACCGCATCCCCTACCTCATCGGCCTCTGCATCATCCTGGCCGTGTTCTTCGGCATCGGCAAGGCCATCATGGGGGTCCCCTTCGGCCAGTTCGTGGTCGCCTTCCCGGTGGTCTTCTTCCTCGCCGTGCTGGCCTACATGGCCGAGACGCAGGCGCTGATGAAGTACTGGGGCTTCGGCTTCCCGCTGTGGGCCATCGCCTTCGGCCTGCTCATCAGCAACACGATCGGCACCCCGAAGTGGGTCGTGCCGGCGACCTGCACCGAGTTCTACATCAAGACCGGCCTCGTGCTGCTGGGGGCCGAGATCCTGTTCAACAAGATCCTCGCCATCGGCAAACCGGGCATTTTCGTCGCCTGGATCTGCACGCCGATCACCCTGGTGCTGACCTACTGGTTCGGCCAGAAGATCGTCAAGATGCCCTCCAAGACGCTGAACATCACCATTTCGGCCGACATGTCGGTCTGCGGCGTTTCGGCGGCCATCGCCACCGCCGCGGCCAGCCGGGCCAAGAAGGAAGAGCTGACGCTCGCCATCGGGCTGTCGATGGTCTTCACGGCCATCTGCATGGTGGCCCAGCCGGCCTTCGCCAAGCTGGTCGGCATGCCGGAGATCCTGGCGGGCGCCTGGATGGGCAGCACCATCGACTCCACGGGTGCGGTGGCCGCCGCCGGCGCGTTCCTGGGTGAGAAAGCCCTCTACGTGGCCGCGACCATCAAGATGATCCAGAACGTCCTGATCGGCGTCGTGGCCTTCTGCGTCGCGATCTACTGGTGCGCCAAGGTGGACTGCACGCCCGGCAAGAGCGTGAGCTGGTGGGAAATCTGGTACCGGTTCCCGAAGTTCGTCGTCGGCTTCGTCATCGCCTCCATCGTGTTCTCGATCATCGACGAGAGCGTCGGCAAGGACATCAGCAACGTGATGATCGACCACGGCGTGCTGCGCGGCTTCACCCGCATCGCCCGCGAGTGGTTCTTCGCGCTCGCCTTCACCTGCATCGGGCTCGAGACCAACTTCAAGGAGTTCGGCCCGTACTTCAAGGGCGGCAAGCCCATCACGCTCTATGTCTTCGGGCAGTCGTTCCAGCTGGCCTTCACGCTGCTGATCGGCTACATCATGTTCTACATCGTGTTCCCGGAGATCACCGCCGCGATCTGAACCTCATGACCGCAACCGGCACACGCGCACCCAAGGCTGCCTGCGAGGCCTCGGCCCCGCAGGCAGCTTTTTTACCATGGCTCAAGCTGGTCATCGGGTTTGTGCTGATCTGGGCCCTGATTTTCGGCCTCGGGTCGCTGGCCCGCCTCCTGCCGGGCGCCAAACACATGGCGGAAGTGATCGACGCGCGCGGCCTCAGGGCCACCGCCATCTACTACACGGACTTCGAGGAGCCGGCCGAGGGCTCGGAGCGCATCCGCGACAGCCTGGACTACACGCCGCGCCCCTCCCAATGAGCCGCCGCAGCGAATCCCCCCGAACCGGAGCCGCATGAAGGGACTGGAGCGCAAACAGGAACTGATCCTCGAACAGGAGCGGGCATTCGCCAATGCCCTGGGGGCCGCCGTCTTCGACAAGCCCCGGATCAGCTACTGGATGGTCCTGCTCCCGATCCTCTTCCTCTACTTCGTCTTCCGCATGCAGAAATTCAAAACCGGGCGCATGCAATTCGACCAGGATTTCATGGTCACCCGCCGCAAGGCCATGGCGATAGCGATCGAAGGGATCGAAACGGGCCGCCGGCCGGACATCGATGCGATCGCCCGGGAGTCGGGCCTGCGGGATGTGCTGGAAAAGCCCTACGCCGCCTGGTTGCAGGCGCTGGTCGAGCACTACACGGACCTGCTCTCCGCCGCGGGCGACAGCATCGAGGCGCTCGTGCGTTCGGCCTACCGCACCCGCACCGATTACCTGCTGGCCCTCAACCGCCTGGGCACCGTCGAGAAGGAGTTCTACGCGGCCCTGAAAAACCAGATGCGCGCGACCGAAGGGGCAGCCGACGTCATCACCACTCTCGAGGAGCAGTCGCGGCAATTGCGCCGGGAACTGGCCGAACGGATTTTCGCTTGAGACGGTCCCGATCCATGCGCGGCTTCATCCGAACGGCGGCCCTGGGTCTGCTGCTGTGGCCGTTCCTGGCCGCTGCGTCCGCCCTGGCCGACTGTTGCCCGGCGTGCGACCCGGTCGACGGGTGGCAGCAGTTCGAGCGCCGCGTGAAGGAAGACGCCGTCTCGCCCGAGCAAGGCCGGGCCGAGATCGCCTGCTGGGCCGGGCGGCTCGAGAGGCGATACCCTGCGCCGGGGTTTAGCGGCACCATCCACTTCCCCGTCGCAGGCTATGGCCCGAAGCAGATCGGCGGCCGACACGGGGAAGCCTATCACGCCAAGAGCTACGAATTCGTCGGCGAGCGCCGGCGCCGCGGCCACCCGGCCCAGGACATCTTCGTCTACGACGGCAACCAGGACAACCTGGACGACCGCACCGGCAGGCCCGTGAACATCCTGGCGCTGGCCGACGGGGTGGTGCTCTCGACCTTCTGCGAGTGGACCCCGGAGCTCTCGCAGCTCGGCAACGGCCGCGGCGGCAACTACGTCTGGATCTACCACCCCGCGCTCAAGCTGTTCAGCTACTACGCCCACTTGAACGAGGTCCAGGTGGGTCTCGGCGACCGCGTCGGCGGCGGGAGCGTGATCGCGACCCTGGGGCGCACCGGCACCCGGGCCTATGCCGAGCGCTCCCCCACGCACCTGCACCTCATGCTGCTGCGCGCGGCCGACATGACCCCGATCAACCCCTACATGCTCCTGCGCAACCTCCCCCAGCCGCCGACCGGCACACGCAAGGCGGCGGTCAAGACCGCCGATATGCCGCAGTAATGCGTCGTGCCCTCGACTTCCCGTAGCCCTTGAAACCCGCGACGGCCCACCCATGACCCTTTTCGCGTTGACGCTTCTGCTCGCCGCCGCCGTGGCCCATGCCGGGTGGAACTACATCGCCAAGAAGGCCGGCGGAGGCGCGGTTTTCGCCTGGATGTTCTCGGTCGTTTCCTGCGCGCTCTACTTCCCGCTGGCCCTCTGGGCGACGCTGCAATCGATGCCCTCCATCGGGCTCCCCGCTGCGGGCGTCCTGCTGGCGACCATCGTGGTGCACCTCGCCTATTTCCTGGTTCTGCAGCGGGGATACCGGGTCGGCGACCTCTCCCTGGTCTATCCGCTCGCGCGCGGGACCGGGCCGGCCCTGGCCATGCTGCTGGCCGTGCTCCTGCTGGGTGAGCGGCCGTCCTGGCTGGTGGTCGGGGGCGGGCTGCTGATCACCGGCGGGGTGTTTGCGTTGGCGGGGGGTGCGTTCGACCGACGGTCGTCCACCCGCGGCGCGATCGCCTACGGGCTTGCGACCGGCATCGTCATTGCCGTCTACACGCTCGTGGACAAGCTGGCGGTCAGCACGTTTCAGCTCCCGCCGCTGCTGGTGGTCTACCTGATCGACGCGGGCCGGCTCCTGTTGCTGGCGCCGCTTGCGCTCGGTCGCCGGGGCGCGGTCCGCCGGGAGTGGCATGAGCGCCGCGGCCCCATTCTCGCCCTCGGCATCCTGTGCCCGCTGTCCTACATCCTCGCCCTGACGGCCATGGTCACGACGCCGGTGACCTACGTCGCGCCGGCGCGCGAGGTCAGCATCCTGATCGGCACGCTCATGGGGACCCAGTGGTTGGCGGAGGGCGAGGCCCGCCGGCGCATCCCGGGCGCCGTGGCCATCGTGGCGGGGCTGGTGGCGCTCAGCGTGGGCTGAGGGGCATGGCCCGGATGGCGCGGGCGAGGCGCTCGGCCCCCTGCGCCAGCTCCGGAGCGTCGTAGTAGGCGAAGCTGAGCCGCAGGCAGTTCTTCAGGCCGTCGCAGCTCGAAAAGCGCGCCCCCGGCATGAAATCCACGTCCTGGAGCCGCGCGGACGCGCGCAGCTCGATCGTGCCCACGCCCTCGGGCAGCGTGAGCCAGACGAAAAACCCGCCGGACGGCTCGGTGAAATGCACGCCGGGCGGAAGCTGCCCGCGCAGCGCCGCGCACAGGGCGCGCAGGCGAGCGGCGTAGGTATCCTTCAGGAATGCGAGCGTGTCGCCGACCCGGCCGATCTCGAGCGCGCTGCGCACGATGCCCGAGGTGAAGGGGTTGAGCCCCCCGCCGCTGTCGAGCAACCCGCAGCCGACGAAGCGTTCGATCACCGCCGGAGCGGCCTGCAGCCATCCCAACCGCAGGCCGGGGGCGAGAATCTTCGAGAAGGACCCGAGCGAAAGGATCCCGGGCGCCGCGGGAATCCAGGCGGCCAGCGGGGGCGGGGGCGTCTCCGTGTAGGCGAGCGGGTGGTAGACTTCGTCGGCCACGACCGTCAGCCCGCGGTCGCGGCTCAGCCGGGCGAGCGCCTCGCGCCGGGCCGCGGACAGGCAGGCGCTGGTCGGGTTGTGGTAGGTCGGAATGGTGTAGAGAAACGCAGGCCGCGTGCGCGCGAGCGCATCCTCGACGGCCGCGACCACCAACCCCTCCGCGTCCATGGGCAGCGCGACCGGGTTCAACCCGTGGTCGGCGAAAATCTTGCGCGCCAGGAAGTAGGTCGGCTCCTCGACCAGGATGGTGTCGCCGGGCCGCGAGTACAGGGTGCAGATCAGGTCGATCGCCTGGGAGGCGCCGTTGGTGATCAGCAGTTGCGCCGGGTCGATGCCGGCTCCGTAGACGTCCGCGAGAAATCCCGCGAGCGCGGTACGGAAGCCGGGGTCTCCCTGCTCGGCGCCGTAGGATAGCAGGATGCCGCCGGGGCGGCCCGCACAATGCGACGCGGCCTCGACCAGGGCGGCGACCGGCAGCAGGCCGGGCGACGGCTGCCCGATCCCGAGGTCGATCATGCCGGCGGGGATTTCCTTCTGGGAAGAGCTCTGGATCATGGCGATACCTTTACGACAGGCCGAGGGATTTTTAAAGGGCGTTTTCACCCCGCGAGCCCGGTGCCGGCTGCGCGACCTTGATACCCTGGAGAGGCGTCCCGCTCCGGCCCATCGCGGCCGAAAGCCGCTCCCACACCACATCCGAAGATCTCGATCCCCAGACACCACTCGGCCCGGCATCGAGCAACCCGCATGAATTTCCGCTTGACAGGGTGTTGGCCATTTGCCATAGTCGCGCCCGATTCGTCCAAGAGGAATTCATGTCGATCGCTCGTCCAAGCAAAGAAAATCGCCGTCGTAACCGCCGCCGTAGCAGCCGGCTCGGGCCGGGAGTTTTCTGCGCTGGAGATGAGTGAAGCACCCTGATCGCACACCGCACGAAAACCCCGGCTCAGGCCGGGGTTTTTATTTGGGGCCTCCGGAGGCCCGTTAGAGGATCGAACTGGGATTTCTACACCGTCAAGAGAAGGGGGTCGGGTAATGGCAAAGGGCAAAGTGAAGAAAGTGGTGCTGTCCTACAGCGGCGGCCTGGACACCTCGGTGATCGTGCCCTGGCTCAAGAACAACTACGGCGGCTGCGAGGTCATCTGCTTCACGGCCGACCTGGGCCAGAACGAGGACCTGAGCGGGCTCGAAAAAAAGGCGATCGCCTCCGGCGCGAGCAAGCTCATCGTCCAGGACCTGCGCGAGGAGTTCCTCCAGGACTACGTCTTTCCCACCATGAAGGCCGGCGCGGTCTACGAGCGCGACTACCTGCTGGGGACCTCGATGGCCCGACCGCTGATCGCCCAGAAGCTGGTCGAGGTGGCGGAAGCCGAGGGTGCCGACGCCGTCTCCCACGGCTGTACCGGCAAGGGCAACGACCAGGTGCGTTTCGAGCTGACCGTGATGGCGCTCAACCCGAAGCTCAAGGTCATCGCGCCCTGGCGCGAGTGGGAAATCCGCAGCCGCGAGGACGCGATCCGCTACGCCAAGCAGCACCACGTGCCCATCTCGCAGACCGAGAAGGACATTTACAGCCGCGACAGCAACATCTTCCACCTCTCCCACGAGGGCGGGATCCTCGAGAACCCCTGGAACGAGCCCGAGGAGCGGATGTACCAGCTTTCCGTCAGCCCCGAGAAGGCGCCGGCCAAGGGGGAGTACGTCGAGATCGATTTCAAAAAGGGCGCGCCGGTCGGGCTGAACGGCAAAAAGCTCTCCGGGGTCGAGATCTTCACCCGCCTGAACACCATCGGCGGAAAGCACGGCATCGGCCGGGCCGACATCGTCGAGAACCGGCTGGTGGGCATGAAGAGCCGCGGGGTCTACGAGACCCCGGCCGGCAGCATCCTGCGCAAGGCCCACCAGGCGCTCGAGAGCATCTGCCTCGACAAGTACACGATGCGCTACAAGGATTTCATCGCCGTCAAATACGCCGAGCTGGTCTACAATGGCCTGTGGTTCTGCCAGCTGCGCGAGGCCCTGGACGCCTTCGTGGCCACCACCCAGAGAAACGTCACCGGCACCGTGCGCCTGAAGCTCTACAAGGGCAATATCGTCATGGCCGGCCGCAAGAGCCCGCGCAGCCTCTATCGCGAGGACTACGCCTCCTTCGGCGAGGAGGACGTGTACAACCAGAAGGACGCCCACGGCTTCATCCAGCTCTTCGGCCTGCCGCTCAAGGTCGAGGCGCTGCTCGCGATCGACGGCGGCGGCAAGAGCCGCTACCGCAAGCCGGATTACGCGAGCTTTAAGAGGGACTGATGAGGCTCGAGGGTTCAGGATCAGGATGTTCGATTCGGAACCTGGCCGCATCATCGGCCTCTCGAGAACCTGAGCATCCTGAACACCGAACATCTTGGATCTGCCTTAGGAACAACGCTGAAGTCCATGTAAGCGAGGAAACTGCCATGCACGCACGCCTGATCCTCTCCGACGGCACCCACTACGAGGGGCTTCCCTTCGGCAAATCCGGCACCGCCGTCGGCGAGGTGGTCTTCCACACCGCCATGTGCGGCTACCAGGAGATCCTGACCGACCCGTCCTACCATTTCCAGCTGGTCACGATGACCTACCCCCAGATCGGCAACTACGGGGTGAACCCGAAGGACTTCGAGTCGCGGCGCATCTACGCGGGCGGGTTCATCATCCGCGAGTACAGCCCGATCGTGAGCCACTGGCAGGCCAACCGCTCGCTGGACGAGTATCTGAAGTTCCACGGGGTGGTGGGCATCAGCGACATCGACACCCGGGCCCTCACGCGGCACCTGCGCGACCACGGCTCGCAGATGGGCATGATCACCACCTCGAACGAGCCGCTGGCCGCCCTGCTCGAGACCCTGCGCAGCAGCGACAAGCTGGTCGGCCGCGACATCGTCAAGGAGGTTTCCACGGCCGAGGGGTACCGCTGGCCGCTCGCGGACGACCCGGCGCCGCCCGTAACAAAGCGCCACCGGGTCGCAGTCTACGACTTCGGCGTCAAGTTCTCGATCCTGAGGTCGCTCTACACCTCCGGCTGCGAACTGCAGGTCTTCCCCGCGAACACCCCGCCGGAGACGGTGCTGGCCTGGAAGCCGGACGGGATCTTCCTCTCGAACGGGCCCGGCGACCCCGAGCCGGTGGACTACGCGGTCGGCGCCGTGCGCAGCCTGCTGGGCAAAAAGCCCATATTCGGCATCTGCCTCGGGCACCAGATCCTCGGTCTCGCCCTGGGCGGCCGGACGAGAAAGCTCAAGTTCGGCCACCACGGCGCCAACCACCCGGTCAAATACCTGCCGAGCGGTGCGATCGAGATCACCTCCCAGAACCACGGCTTCATCGTCGACATCGACAGCCTGCCGGCGGATCAGGTGGAGATCACGCACATCAACCTCAACGACCAGACCCTGGAGGGGTTCCGCCACAAGACGCTCCCGGCCTTCTCGGTCCAGTACCACCCCGAATCGGCGCCGGGGCCGCACGACAGCCAGTACCTCTTCGATCACTTCATCAAAGAAATGGAAGACTTCGATGCCTAAGCGCAAGGACATCAAGCGGATCCTGGTGATCGGCTCCGGGCCGATTGTGATCGGCCAGGCCTGCGAGTTCGACTACTCCGGCACCCAGGCCTGCAGGGCCCTGAAGGAAGAGGGCTTCATCGTCATCCTGGTGAACAGCAATCCGGCCACCATCATGACCGACCCCGAGTTCTCGGACCGGACCTACATCGAGCCGCTGCACCTCGAGGCCGTCGCCAAGATCATCGAGAAGGAGCGCCCGGACGCGCTGCTGCCGACGCTCGGCGGTCAGACCAGCCTGAACCTGGCGGTCGAGCTCGCCAAGGCCGGCGTCCTCGAGGAGTACGGGGTGGAGCTGATCGGCGCCAGGCTCGAGACCATTCACCTGGCGGAGGACCGCGAGCTCTTCCGCAACGCCATGCACGAGATCGGCCTGAAGGTGCCCGACGGCGCCACCGTGCGCACGGTCGAGGAGGCGATCCGGGTCTCGGAGACGATCGGCTTCCCGCTCATCATCCGGCCCTCCTACACCCTGGGCGGGATCGGCGGCAGCGTCGTCTACAACCGCGAGGAGTTCCCGGCGGCCGTCCGCTGGGGCTTGTCGGCCAGCCCCGTGCACGAGGTGTTGATCGAGCAGTCGGTGCTCG
Source organism: uncultured delta proteobacterium (assembly GCA_963828345.1). Lineage (GTDB taxonomy): Bacteria > Desulfobacterota > Desulfobacteria > Desulfobacterales > SpSt-501 > SpSt-501. The sequence continues at coordinate 34,565 of CAWHEZ010000010.1, read as the reverse complement.
GCTGGAAGGAGTACGAGCTCGAGGTCATGCGCGACCGGGCGGACAACTTCGTGATCGTCTGCTCGATCGAGAACTTCGACCCCATGGGGATCCACACCGGCGACAGCATCACCGTCGCCCCGGCCCAGACGCTCACCGACGTCGAGTACCAGGCCATGCGGGACGCGGCCAAGAAGATCGTGGCGCGCATCGGGGTCGAAACCGGCGGGGCCAACATCCAGTTCGCCCTCAACCGCGAGACGGGCGAGATGGTCGTGATCGAGATGAACCCGCGCGTGTCGCGCAGCTCGGCGCTGGCCTCGAAGGCGACCGGGTTCCCCATCGCCAAGATCGCGGCCAAGCTCGCGGTCGGCTACCACCTGGACGAGATCCCCAACGACATCACCCGCAAGACGCCCGCCTCGTTCGAGCCCGCCATCGACTATGTCGTCGTCAAGGTGCCGCGCTGGGATTTCGAGAAGTTCCCGGGCAACGACCAGCGGCTCACCTCGCAGATGAAGTCGGTGGGCGAGGCCATGGGGATCGGCCGCACGTTCAAGGAGGCCCTCAACAAGACCCTGCGCTCGCTCGAGAACGGCTGGTCGGGTTTCCACGCCCGGGACAACGCCGCCATCACGCGCATCAACCGGCCGACCCTCATGGACGACCTGCGCTCGGGCACCCCGGACCGCATCCTGAAGATCTGGCACGCGCTCACGACCGGCATGACGCCGCAGGAAATCTCCGACCTGACCGGGATCGACATCTGGTTTCTCGAAAACCTGCGCCAGCTGGTCGAGTTCGAAACCGTGCTCGCGCGCGAGTACGCCGAGCGCAGCACGCTGCGGGCCGAGACCCTGCGGGCGGCCAAGCGCATGGGCTTCGCGGACAAGCACATCGGAGTGCTGACCGGCAAGAGCGAGAAGGAAATCCGCAGCATGCGCAAGGCCGCCGGGGTCGTCCCCTCCTACAAGATCGTGGACACCTGCGCGGCGGAGTTCGAATCGTTCACCCCGTACTACTACTCGACCTACGACCACGAGAACGAGTCCGTGCCCTCCTCCGGCCGGCGGAAGGTGGTCATCCTGGGCGGCGGGCCCAACCGCATCGGCCAGGGCATCGAGTTCGACTACTGCTGCGTGCACGGGATCCTGGCGCTGCGGGCGCTCGGGATCGAGGCCATCATGATCAACTGCAACCCCGAGACGGTCAGCACGGACTACGACATCGCCGACAAGCTCTATTTCGAGCCGCTGACCTACGAGGACGTCCTCAACGTGATCGAGCTGGAAAAACCCGACGGGGTCATCATCCAGTTCGGCGGCCAGACGCCCCTCAAGCTGGCGCTGCCGCTCGAGAAGGCGGGGGTGACCATCTGGGGCACCTCGCCGGACTCGATCGATCTCGCCGAAGACCGGGACCGCTTCGGCGCGCTGCTGGACTCGCTCGACGTCGCCCACCCCCAGTACGCCACCGCCACCTCGGTCGAGGAGGCGCTCGAGGTCGCCGGCCGGATCGGCTTCCCGATGATGGTGCGGCCCTCCTACGTTTTGGGCGGACGGGCCATGGAGATCGTCTACGACATGGCCTCGCTCGAGAACTACATGCACCGCGCGGTGAAAGCCTCCGAGGAGCACCCCGTGCTGCTCGACCGCTTCCTCGAGGACGCCTACGAGTTCGACGTGGACGCCATCTCGGACGGGGAGCACACCGAAATCTGCGGGCTCATGCAGCACATCGAGGAGGCGGGCGTGCACTCGGGCGACAGCATGGCCGTGCTGCCCCCCTACCTGCTCAGCCGCGAGCAGCGCGACGACATCGTCGAGACGACCCGCACGATCGCGGAGAAGCTGAAGGTCAAGGGCATCATCAACATCCAGTTCGCGATCCTCTACGACACCCTCTACATCCTGGAGGTGAACCCGCGCGCCTCGCGCACCGTGCCCTTCGTCAGCAAGGCGACCGGGATCCCGGTCGCCAAGCTGGCGGTCCAGGTCATGACCGGCCGGAAGCTCGAGGACCTCGGGGCGCGCTTCGTGACCGACCTGCCCTACGTGGCGGTCAAGGAGTCGGTCTTCCCGTTCGACCGGTTCGACCGGGCGGATGTCTTCCTGCGCCCCGAAATGCGCTCCACGGGCGAGGTCATGGGCATCTCGGCCACCTTCGGCAACGCGGTCATGAAGGCCTTCGAGGCGACCGGCGTTTCGGTTCCCAAAACGGGCAAGGTCTTCCTGAGCGTCAACGACAACGACAAGGCCCGCATCCTGCCGGTCGCCGAAAACCTGCACAAGCTCGGCTATGAGCTCGTGGCGACGCACGGCACCGCGGACTACATAGGGGCGCGGGCCATCCCGGTCAAGCCGGTGCTGAAGGTCAGCGAGGGCCGGCCGAACGTGGTCGACGACATCAAGAACGGCACCATCAGCCTGATCATCAACACGCCGCTCGGCCACCGCGCACGCCAGGACGAGTATGCGATCGGCTGGGCGGCCATCAAATACAAGGTCCCGTTCATCACGACGCTCTCCGCGGCCGAGGCCATCGTGCGGGGGCTGCGGGCCACCCAGAGGAGCCCGCACGAGTACCACTGCCTGCAGGAGTTTTACCAGCAGCTATGACCGCGCGACCGCGCGCATGGGGGCAGGCGCCTGTCGGTTTAGCGCCGTCGCCCCGTTGAGAGGTGTGCCATGAGCGATGACTGCATCGACCCCCCGCCGGGGCAGCTTCCGGAGGGGCAGCGGGCCAGGGTGGCCTACCCGGACGAGCTGAACGGGCACGAGGAGAGCGGGTTCCCGATCCGCAAGGCGCTCATCTCGGACGTGCAGGCGCTGCTCGGCCTCGTGAACGACTTCGCCTCCCAGAACCTGATGCTGCCGCGCGGCCCCCAGTACCTGTTCGAGAACATCCGGGACTTCGCCGTGATCGTGGACGAGGCCCGACAGGGCCAGATCGTCGCCTGCGGCAGCCTGCATGTGCTCTGGGAGGACATGGCGGAGGTGCGCGCGATGGCGATCCATCCCGCGTACCAGAAGCGCGGCCTCGGCCGGCGGCTGGTGGAGTTCCTCAAGCAGGAGGCCGTGCAGCTCGGCATCCGGCGCGTGTTCACGTTCACCCTGTCCGAGGAGTTCTTCGCGCGCCTGGGGTTCACGCGCAAGCTGCGCGACGAGCTGCCGCCCAAGGTCTGGGGGGAGTGCAGCCGCTGCCCGAAGTACTTCAAGTGCGACGAAGTGGGGATGGTGCTGGAGATCTGACGGTGCCGATCAGCTCGTTCACCTGTGCGTCCCGTTTCCCCGCTATTCCGGGCGCACGGATCCACGTGGCAGAACAGGATGAACGCCTCCGGCATGAGGGCTGGACGGGGATCAACCCCAGGGAGGTTCCCATGGAAAAGATCAAGATCGACGCCAATGCCTTCGTCTACCCCATGCCGATGACGATCGTCGGCGCCGTGGTGGACGGGCGGCCCAACTTCCTGGCGGCCGCCTGGGTCACGCGCGTCAACTTCAAGCCGCCGATGATCATGGTCGCGCTGGGCGACCACCACACCAACCGGGGCATCGAGGCGCACGGCGCCTTCAGTGTCAACGTCCCGGACGTGGCGCTGCTGGAGAAGACCGACTACGTCGGGATCGTCTCCGGCCGCAAGGTCGACAAGTCGAAGCTCTTCGATGTCTTCTACGGCAGCCTGCCCGGCGCCCCGCTGGTGCGCGAGTGCCCGCTCGTCATGGCCTGCCGCCTGACCCAGTCCGTCAAGCTGCCGGCCGACACGCTCTACATCGGCGACATCGTCGAGGCCTATTCCGAGGAGCGCTTCCTGACCGACGGCAAGCCGGACGTGGAGAAGATGGACCCCTTCGTCCTGACCATGCCGGACAACGGCTACTGGCGAGTCGGGGAGCGGGTCGGGCGGGCCTGGAGCGACGGAAAGAAACTCAAGAAGGGGTAGATTCGTAAGGACTCACAGAGCTTTTCGACAGGCTGTTTAAAAACAAGTATCGGGCCGTCAGCCAAGGCGCGCGGCCTTTCGGGAAGCGCAGCATGCTGGGAAGCATGTGAGCGCACAACGACTCACCCGCGCGAGCGAGTGTGGGATTTTCGGCCGGAGGCCGAAAAGACCGCAAGCCCACAGGGCTTTGATCGTTGTACCTGCGTGGTTTGCAGGTATTCACGAAAGGCCGCGCAACGCAGGATCACGGCCCGAGACGCCGTTTTTCAACAGCCGGATCAGAAGCCTGGGATCTGGTGCGGGAAATAGTCCTCCAGCGTCCCCTCGCGGTACACGTCCGCCGTGGCGCAGTGCAGCCCGCCGCCGAAGGCCGCCACATCCCAGAACGGGACCGGGATCACCTCGAAGCCGAGCTTGTCGAACTGCTCCATCTGCTCCTTTTCGGCCGCCTCGACGCACACGGTCTTCGGGTCGAGGATGAGGATGTTCATCGAGAGCCAGACGCTGCAGAAGGAGAGCTTGGCCTTCTTGTCGTGCGCGGGCTTGGCGCATTCCACGATCTGCCAGTCGTTCTGCTTGAAGAGGTCGAGCATCTCCTGGGTCAGGGGCTTGCGCTGGCGGTTGGAGAGCGCCAGCCCCGGCCGCAGCGGCACGAAGGTCGCGTCGATGTGCATGGGCGCGTCCTCCTTGAAAATCACGGAATGCACGCGGTGGCTCGGAAAGTGGCGCCGCAGCCAGGAGATGCCGGCCGCGTTGGTGACGGTCGACTGCTGCACGATCAGGTCCCGGCCGCAGCGCGCGACGTCGGCCGCGTCGAAGCAGGGCTCCGCCTCGGTCAGGCCCCAGTCGCGCCGCAGCGTACGCGCGAGCTTCTCCTCCTCGCTCATGAGATCGAAGTTTTTCCAGTAGTCCTTCCTGTAGGTGCGCTCGGTCAGCCGCGGCTTGGGCGCGGCCACCCAGCGGAAGTCCGGATCCTCCTGGAAGTAGCGTTCGAGCAGCGGCCGATACACCAGGTACTCGAACCAGCGGCTGCGGGCCGACATGGTGGCTTCCACGATCTCCGGGCCGACCGTGAGCAGGACGTCGCGCGGCGGCATGCAGCCGAACATGGTGGCCTGCTTCCAGTCCGGCGTCTGAACCGCCTGGCTGAAGTCGAGCGGGGTCGGCCGGTCGACCCGGATGCCCCGCGTTTCGAGCAGGCGGGCGAAGCCGTCCAGCTGCTCGTTGGCCTTCGCCTCCATCTCCTTGGGCAGCGGCCCGTACGTCCCGAGCGGGAACCCGTACTCCGGCCAGTTGCGCTCGACCGCCGGTTCGGGTGCCTGAACCATGGTGCCGTCGGCGCGACCGACGATGACGTGTTTGAGCGGATCCCACTCGTTCCAGGAACAGACCTTGGTCTTGGCTGCGGTCATGCGAGAAACCCTCCTTCGGTTCCATTAACCGCCCGCGCGTCGCACGGGCCGTGCGTTTGCACGATAAAAAGAAACGATCTCATAGCCCTGAGCGGCCGTAAATGCAAGGGAAGTGCTAAAGGGTCCAAGGGGTCGAGGGGAAGGGCAATAGCCGCCGGAAGCCGGCACCCTGGAGGCCCTGACCACCCATGATGAGTGTAGGTTCTTGGGACGGCCGCTCCCAGGGCAATCCCCTGGCAGTGCACACAAGGAACGAATCCGGTATCCTGACTCGGTCTATCCCTTGAACCCTTGAATCCTCGGCCCCTTGAACCCTATCCAGCCAGATGCTTGACCAGATGCCCCAGTTCAGGGAAGATCAGCCGGGTGCAGGCGAGCCGGCAGGCGTTCAGGCTCCCCGGCATGCAGAAGACCACGGTCGAGCCGATGACCCCGGCGGTGGCGCGCGACAGGATGGCGGCCGAGCCGATCTCCTGCAGGCTGAGCTGCGCGAAGAGCGGACCGAAACCCGACAAGATCTTGCGAAACATGGGACTGACCGCCTCGATGGTGACATCGGTCGGGGTGATGCCCGTGCCGCCCGTCGTCAGCAGCACCTGCGGCTCGAGGTTTTCCGTGATTTCCCGCACCGTCATCGCGATCTCGGCGGCATCGTCGGGGATCACCCGGTGGTAGACGACCCGGTGCCCCGCCGCCTCGGCCGATTCCTTGATCCAGCGGCCGGCGGTGTCCTCCTTGAGCGTGCGCGTGCTGGAGAGGGTGAGGATCGCGATGTCAACCGCGGTCGGCGCGTCCTGCTTGTGCTCGTGTGCTCCCATTGCGCGTAGCCTCCTTTGAGCTGACGGACCTGATAGCCTTTACCGCACTGTGCCGCCGCATGGCAAGGATGTGGCGGCGCACTTGATTTCGGGGTCTGTTTTCCCTATGGTTCCGGCATCACGGGTGAAACGGTATGCGACAACCATGTTCCGGAGTGATTCTCGCCGGCGGGCTGGCCACGCGCTGCGGCGGCGGGAACAAGGCGCTGCTGCCGCTCGGCGGCCTGCGGCTCCTCGACCGGATCTTCTCGGTCTATCAGCAGGTGTTCGAGGAGATCATCCTCGTCACCAACCACCCCCTGGAGTTCCTGGGCTGGGATGCCAAAATCGTCACCGACATCTTCCCGGAGCGCAGCTCGCTCACGGGCATCCATGCCGGGCTGTTCTACTCTGAGCGTCCCTTTGCCTTCGTGTCCGCCTGCGACACCCCCTTTCTCAAACGCGAGGTGGTCGAACTGGTGCTCGACCGGCTGAAGCCGGGGATCGACGTCGTCCTGCCGCGCACCTCGGCCGGGGCCGAGCCGCTCTGCGCAGCCTACTCCCGGCGCTGCCTGACGCCGATCGAACACCACCTCCGGAGCCACCTCATGAAAATTCAGCTGGCGCTGGCCGGGTGCCGCATCGAGACGGTCCCGGAGGCGGCCATCCGCGACCGGGACCCGGGGCTGGTGTCGTTCTTCAACGTCAACACCCCGGAAGAGCTGGCCCGGGCCGAGCAGCTGCTGGCTGAAACCCAACCGGTCGACCTCGATTCCTAAGGTCGACCGATTGCCTTCAACCGCACTTTATCAGGAGACGGACCCCACATGACCCAGTTTACTCATTTGGACGACGAGGGCCACGTGCGCATGGTGGACGTGACCGCGAAGCCCGCCACCGTGCGCACCGCCGTCGCCGAGGGCGAAGTCCGGATGCGGCCCGAGACCTTCGCGCTGATCCGCGACGGGCGGGTGAAAAAGGGCAACGTGCTCGAAACCGCGCGCATCGCGGGCGTCATGGCCGCCAAGCGCACCGCCGAGCTGATCCCCATGTGCCACCCGCTCAACGTCACCCACATCCAGGTCGATTTCATCCCGGATGAGACCGGCCACTCGATCGGCATCCGGGCCGCCGTGCGCGCCCTCGACCAGACGGGGGTGGAGATGGAGGCGCTCACGGCCGCCGCCGTAGCCGCCCTGACCATCTACGACATGTGCAAGTCGAGCGACCGCGAGATGACGATCGCCGAGATCCGGCTGGCCGCCAAATCCGGCGGCAAGAGCGGCGTCTACAAACGCGGCTCCCGGGGCGGGAGATGACCGCCGCCGGGCGCATCCTCGCAGCGTGTTTCGCGGGCCTGCTGCTGACGCTCGGCTGCCAGGCCCCGCCGAAACCGCCCGCCCCGCCCGAATCGCCTTTGGTCCGCCTGGAACCGTCGGATTACCCCGATTTCGGCGACGACCTGAATTTCGAGGGGCTCGACGCCGCCATCGGGCAGAGCCTCGCCTACCTGCAGCGGCTCCCGCCCGAACGCGAGCTGGAGTTCGGCCCGGACCGCTACACCGCCGCCCACCTGCTGAAGTCGCTCGTACGCCTGCGGGAGATCGTCCGGCTGCGGCCGGACGCCGCCGAGCTCCGCCGTCTTTTAGGCTCCGAGTTCCGGGTGTACCGGTCGGTCGGCCGCGACGGCAGGGGCGAGGTGCTGTTCACCGGCTATTACGAGCCCCTGATCCGGGCGAGCCTTCGCCCGAGCGCGGAATATGCCCACCCGATCTACGCTCGCCCGAGCGACCTGCTGACGATCGACCTGGGGGCTTTCAGCGAGAAGCTCAAGGGGGAGCGGGTCGTGGGGCGCCTGCAGCAGAACACCGTCGTTCCCTATCATGACCGGCGCGAAATCGAGGAGGGCGATGCGCTGCGGGGCAAGGCCGTCCCGCTCGCCTGGGCGCACGACCCGGTCGACGTCTATTTCCTGCAGGTCCAGGGCTCCGGCCGATTGGCACTGGAAAACGGCGAAACCCGCCCGATCGGCTACGACGCGGCCAACGGCCGGCCCTACCGCAGCATCGGGCGGCTCCTGGTCGACGAGGGCAAAATGACGCTCGAGGAGTCGTCCATGCAGCGCATCCGCGACTACCTCGCCCGCAACCCGTCGGAAGTCCGCCGGATCCTGAACAGCAACCCGAGCTACGTCTTCTTCCGCTTCACCCCCGACGGTCCGTTCGGGAACCTGAACGTCCCGCTCACCCCCGGGCGCTCGCTCGCCCTGGACCGCAGGCTCTTCCCGCCGGCCGCCCCGGCCTTCATCGACACCTGGCGACCGGTGGACGAAAGCACAGACCCGCCCGGGAGGTACGTGACCTGCCGCCGATTCGTGCTCAACCAGGACACGGGCGGGGCGATCACCGGGCCCGGCCGGGCGGACATCTTCTGGGGCGCCGGGACGTACGCCGAACTTGCGGCCGGACACCTCAAGCACCCCGGCACGCTCCACCTCCTGGTGCTGAAACCGGGCGCCGCCACGCCTTGACAGCCATAGCGGAAGTCAGTACACAGTAAGGCCATACGCCGTATCCCGTTCGCCGCGCATGCCCGAGTCCGGGGATCACCACCGCGGGTGCCGCGGCGTCATGTTTTCTTGAAGGAGTCGTCCATGTTCGGAATCGGCATGCCGGAGTTCATCCTGATCGCCGTGGTGGCCCTGATCGTCTTCGGGCCGAAAAAGCTGCCCGAGCTCGCGAAATCCATGGGCCGGGCCATGCGCGAGTTCCGCAAAGCCACGAGCGAGTTGAAAGAAACCATGCAGGTGGACAGCGAGCTGTCCGAGGTCAAAAAGGCGTTCACCGAGCTGCAGTCCGAGGTCACCGCCTCGGTCAACAAGGAGGCCGCGGGCCCTGAATCGCCGGCCGCACCCCTACCCGCACCCGTCCCGGATCCGGCACCGGGCACCCCTCCGGCCGACGCCGCTGCTGAACCCTCGTCCGCCCAGAAGCTCGAGGAGCTGAAGAAAGCCTTCGACGCCTGGAGCGCCGCCAAACCCGACACCGCCGAGAGCGGCGACCCTCCGCCGCAGACGCCGAAACCGGCTTGACCCGGACCCCCGCACGACCGAAGGCGCCCCGAGAATGATTGGCGAGGAAGACAAACTGCCGTTCACCGCCCACCTGGACGAGCTGCGCTCGCGCCTGATCAAGAGCTTCATCGCCGTGGGCGCCGGATTCGTGCTGTGCTACGGCTTCAAGGAACAGCTCTTCGACGTGCTCCTCTACCCGCTGATCCAGGTGATGCCCGAAGGCGGCAAGCTGATCTTCACCGGCATCCCCGAAGCCTTCTTCACCTACCTGAAAGTCTCCTTCCTCGCGGGGATCCTCCTGGCCAGCCCGGTGCTCCTCTACCAGTTCTGGATGTTCGTGGCCCCCGGGCTCTACCGCAAAGAACGACACGTGCTCGGCCCGATCATCGCGGCGACCTCGCTGTTCTTCATGGGCGGCGCCCTGTTCGGGTATTTCGTGGTCTTCCCCTCCGGGTTCAAGTTCCTCCTGGGCTTCGGGACGGACTACATCCGCACGCTGCCATCGATGCGGGAGTACCTCGCCTTCTCGACCAAGCTGCTCTTCATCTTCGGGCTGCTGTTCGAGCTCCCGGTCCTGCTGGCCTGCCTGGCCTGGGTGGGCGTCCTCCCGGTCGCGCTGTTGAAGCGCAGCCGCAAGTACGCCGTTCTCGGCGCGTTCGTGGTCGCCGCGTTCCTGACCCCGGACGTGGTCTCGATGATCCTGATGGCCGTGCCGCTGATGGTGCTCTACGAGATCGGCATCCTGGGCGGAAGCCTGCTCACCCGCCGCAAGAAGGCCCAAGAGACCGCCGAATCCAAATGACCCGCACCCGGCGCGCAACGCGCCTTGTGTTGACAGCCGTTTGCTTCCCTGTTAGAGAACGGCCATACGGAGTGTTTTTTGGGTGATGGTTTGGAGGGGAGTGCCGGCCCCGGATCGGGGCGCGGGGGATTCCCCTTGGTGTTGCCACAACGTCCATTAACTCAAAAGGGAGGCAGAGAGGCGGTATGAAAAAGCTGGCATTGGCAGCATTGGCGGTGGGGGTGTGCCTGTTGTTCGCGGCCGGGCTTTATGCCGCGGTGGCGGACGTGCTCAAGATCAACATGAAGGGCTACGACAAGATCACGAAGGCGGAGGTGTCGTTCACCCACAAGAAGCACGCCGAGGACTACGCCAAACAGTACGGCGACCTCTACGCGAAGGGGTGCAGCGAGTGCCATCACGACGCCAAGGGCCAGCCGCTGAAGGACCTCAAGAACGACAGCAAGGTGGAGAAGTGCATCGACTGCCACAAGAAGGTGGGCGAGGCGCCCAAGGGCAAGGACGCGCCCAAGCTCGACAAGAAGCAGAAGCTGGAATACCACGCCGAAGCCATGCACGACAACTGCATCGGGTGCCACAAGGACTTCAACAAGAAGTACGCGCCCAAAAAAGCCCCGGTGACCTGCAACGACTGCCATCCCAAGAAGTAATTTGAATCCGGGCCGACCAAAAGGCGGACACCTCATCGGTGCCCGCCTTTTTTATTGGAGACGGTGTTCGGTGTTTGGGTATTTCGGTCTTCGGGTATTTGGGTGTGTAGCCAGTTATCGGCACCTTTGAACCGCGAACCGTTGAACCCTGATACCTATTTGGAAGACTGCTCCAGGAGCACTGCCGCCCAGCCCCCTTCCTCCTCCTGCCAGACGGTTCGCAGCCCGACGCCCTCTATCGCCGCGACCACGGCCGCGCGTTCCTCGGTGCGCATGCCCGCGACCACCAGCCTCCCCGCAGGCGCCAACCGCGCCCGCAGCGTGCCGCTCAAGCCGACCAGGCTCGGCGCGCGCAAGATTTGCGGCCACCAGCGCAAAGCTCTCGTCGATGTCCACGAGCGTTTGATCGGAGATCACCAGGCGGTCTTCCATGCCGTTCAGGCGGAGGTTGTGGCGGGCTTCGGCGATCGCGCAGGGGTCGTGGTCGATGCCCAGCCCGCCCGCCATCCCGAGCGCGACCGCCGCGATGGCGAGGACCCCGGTCCCGGTACCGACGTCCAGCACGCGGCTGCCGCCGCCCACACGGCCGGTTCCCGGCTTCAGCGCGAAGTCGATCCCGCGCAGCGCCAGCCGGGTCGTGGGGTGTCGCCCGGCGCCGAAGGCCGCCCCGGCCGCAAGCCGCACCAGGACTCCGCCCGCGGGCGGAGCATCGCATTTCTCCGGCGGGGCGAGGGTGATGCGGTCCGAAACGCGCACCGGGCGGTCGAAGGAGGGCTCCAGGACGCTGCGCCCATGCTCGAGCGTGTAGGCGATCTCGCCCGCGGCGACCAGTTCGCGGATGGCCGCCTGCACCGCCGCGCGCGGGCGGCCTGCGCCGGCGCACAGCTTCCGCAGGAGCTCGGCCGGAGCGACCGGCCCGCGGGCGACCTGCGCGAGCACCAGCGCCCGGACGGTCTCGGGATCAGCGGCGACGAGCGGATCGGTAGGCGTGGGCATTGCGGACCATGGCGGGCGCCCACCCGGGGTTCCCCAGGGCGTGGATGTGGGTGTAGGTGGCGAGCACGTTCTTGAAGACGATTCCGTCGCGGTCCCCGTGAATGCCGACCCCGCGCCGCATGCGGAAGACCAGGTCGTCGTCCGACCCGGACCAGCGCAGGACGCGCGAGTAGTGGAACTCGTGGCCGCGGATTTCGGTGCCGGCCGGGTAGTAGGGGTTCGCGCGCTCGACCGAGACCACGGTGTACCCGTGGCCCTGCGGTTTCTTGAAGAGCCCGAAGGCGAGCGGCAGCACCCCGGCCATGGGGTAGCCCCGGCCCTCGAGGACCAGTTCCTCGCCCAGGTACATGAGGCCGCCGCACTCCGCGTAGACCGGCAGGCCGTCGGCCACCAGCGCGCGGATGCGGCCGCTGAAACGCGTGTTGCCCGCGAGCTCCTGGGCGTGGGTTTCGGGGAACCCGCCGCCGATGTAGAGCGCGTCGACGTCGGGGACTTCCCCGTCTGCGAGCGGGCTCATGAAAACGAGCTCCGCTCCGGCCGCTTCGAGGGCCTCGATGTTTTCGGGGTAGTAGAATTGGAAGGCGGAATCGCGCAGGATGCCGATGCGCACCGCCGCCCGCGGGCTTACCGGCACGGGCCGCGGGTCGTCGCCCGCCTGCGCCGCGTCGCGGCAGACCCCCCGGCGGCCGCCGGGGTCGACCGGCGGCGCGGCGCGGGCGATGCGCATCAGGCCGTCGAGATCGATGTGCTCGGAGCCGATGCGCGCGATGGCCTGGATCGAGTCCGCCGCCCACCCGTGCTCGGGGGTCGGCACCAGCCCCATGTGGCGCTCGGGGAAGATGCGACGATCGAGCTTGGGGACCGCCCCGATGACGGGAATGCCGCTGTAGTGCTCGATTGTGCGGCGCAGGATGGACTCGTGCCGCGCGCCCGCCACCCGGTTGAGAATCACCCCGCGGATCGCCACCTCAGGGTCGAACTGCACGCAGCCCGACAGCACGGCGGCCATGGTGCGGGTGGTCTTGGTGCAGTCGACGCACATGACGACCGGCGCGCCGAGCAGCTTCGAGAGCTCGGCCGTGCTGGTGGTGCCGTCCAGGTCGATCCCGTCGTAGAGCCCGCGGTTGCCCTCGATCAGGGCCACCCCGGGTTGGGGGCTGTGGGTGCAGAAGGAGCGACGGATCAGATCCGCGTCGAGGAGGAAGGTGTCCAGATTGTAGCAGGGCCGGCCCGCCGCCAGGGCAAGCCAGCCCGCGTCGATGTAATCCGGACCTTTCTTGAAGGGGGCCACAGAGAGCCCCCGGGCCCGCAGGGCGGCAAGGATGCCGATCGAAACAATCGTCTTGCCCGACCCGCCTCGCAGCGCCGCGATGATCAGCCGGGGGAATTCCGCTTCATGAGGCTGCATCGATGCTCCCAGCGGCGCCGAAGGCGAACCCTTCCGGTGGCCCAGGCGGGTCCGGAAACCCGTCTCAAAAATAGCGAATCCCGGCCACAGGCAAGGCGCCGGTCGCCGAAACCGCGCAGCATACACTCCCAGTATGTGAGCAGGTTGAGGCGAGCGGCAACGCAGCATGCAGCCGTCAGGCGCATTTTTGAGATGGGCTTTATTCTTCGTGCTCGGCTGCCGCCTGCTTGCCGGTCCCCTTCAGGCCGTACATGGAGGTGCTGCCGCTCGACCAGTACTCGAGCGTGCCGTCGGCCACCATTTCGTTGATCAGCTTCTTGGCCTCGCGGGGCTTCATCTCCAGGATCTCGGACAGATCGTTGAAGTAGAACTTGGACTTCATCTTGAGCTTCTTGGTGAGGCCTTCGACTATTTTCGCTTTGGCTTCCGCGTATTCCATGAGGTTCCCTCGTGAGTTGACGTGAAGGGGGCACCGCGGACCGGTGCCCCCTGGTGTCGCGACGGCTTAGAACTTGAACTGCGTGGTCTGGCGCCAGGTGTAGTAGGCCGGATCGCGGAAATCATCGATCAGGTGGTGGGTGAACGGGATCTCGCACTTCTCGAAGAACCGCTCCCAGCCAATGCGCTCGGCCCATTCGCCGAGGCGCTCGTACTTCCGGGCATCCTGTGCGTAGACGTCGATCATCTTCTTGATGACCTGGGTGGTCTTGGGCCAACGCGGTGCCTCGTTCTCGATGAAGGCCACGACGACCTTGGAGAACTTCGGCGCGCTGATGCGGTTGGACACCTTGCCGCCTGCCATGATGACGATGCCGTCGCCTTCCTTGTCGGCCAGCGGCAGGGCCGGGCACATGGTGTAGCAGTTGCCGCAGAACATGCAGCGGTCGTTGTTGACGGCGACGCTGTTGACCTTCTGTCCGGCCACTTCCATCTTGGCCGGTTTGATGGCCGCGGTCGGGCAGGCGGCGATGGCGAGCGGAATCTCGCACATCTTGTCGAGGTACTCGTGGTCGATCATGGGCGGCTTGCGGTGGTAGCCCAGAATGGCGATGTCCGAGCAGTGCACGGCGCCGCACATGTTGAGGCAGCAGGCCAGCGACACGCGCATCTGGGCCGGCAGCCGCATCTTCTGGAAGTCCTCGAAGAGCACGTCCATGGTGGCCTTGACCGGCCCCGAGGCGTCGGTGGCCGGCGTGTGGCAGTGCATCCAGCCCTGGGTGTGGACGATGTTGGTCACCCCGGCGCCGGTGCCGCCGACCGGGAACTTGAAGCTGCCGCCCTGGAACTTGCGGCTCTGCAGGTCCTTGATCAGGGGCTCGACCTTCTTCTCGTCGTCGAGCATGAACTCGACGTTGTTGCGGGTGGTCCAGCGGACATACCCGCCGCAGTACTTGTCGGCGATCTCGGCGATCTCGCGGATCAGCAGGGTCGTCATGAGACGGGCGCCGCCGACGCGGACCGTGAAGATCTTGTCGCCGGACTCGGCCACGTGAACGAGAACGCCGGGCTTGATAATATCATGATACAGCCACTTGCCCTTGTTCTTGGCGATGACCGGCGGGTAGAATTCGTCGTATTTGCGCGGGCCGATGTCCGTGATGCGGTTTTTCATCGGCTCTTTGGGATCGTATCCGGAAGATATGAATGCCATAGGTCCTCCCCCTTATCTGCGATGGTATTTTCTGAATTCGTTCACGTCGCGCGACCAGCCGCCCTCGACCTCTTCTTCCTTCCAGAAGATGTACGGGTTGGAGCGCGGCTCCTTGACGTGCCGCGGATCCGGGGCGATGCCGGTCACTTCCAGCATTTTCTGGAAGCCCTGGCGCTTGATCAGCTCACCGAGGCGCTCGCGGTTCTTGCCCTCTTCCATCCACCAGTCCCAGATCTTCTCGATGACTTCCTTGACCTCGTCGTAGGGCTCCTCGACCTTCACGAAGGGGACGAGCAGCGAGCCCATCTGGGCGCCGTCGAGAATGGGGGCCTTGGCGCCGACCAGAATGGAGAGACCGCGGTCGTTGCCGATGCGCAGCGCGCGCGGCATGACGTTGATGCAGTGCATGCAGCGGTTGCACTCCTTGCTGTCGATCTTGAGGGTCTTGCCCTCCATCCACATGCACTGGGTCGGGCAGAGGCGGATGACTTCTTTCTGGATGTCGAACTTGCCCCAGTCACGGTCCTTGTGGGCTCCGCCGTTCGGCAGGAATTCGCCGCCGATGTACCCCTGGACCGCCTCCTGGTCGATGCGGATGGCGTCGCGCCAGGTGCCGATGAAGGACATGTCGGAACGGGCGATGGAGGCCACGCAGCAGTTCGGGCAGCCGTCGAACTTGAATTTGAACTTGTAGGGGAAGGCCGGCCGGTGCAGCTCGTCCTGGTAGTCGTTGGTCAGCGTGTAGCAGAGCGCCTGGGTGTCGTAGCAGGCGAACTCGCAGCGGGCTTCGCCGATGCAGTCGGAGGGGGTGCGCAGGTTGGAGCCCGAACCGCCCAGATCCTGGTTCATTTTGTGGGTCAGCTCGAAGAAAATTTCCTCCAGCTGCGGGGTCGTGGTCCCCAGGAAGATGATGTCGCCCGTGGAGCCGTGCATGTTGGTGAGGCCGCTGCCGCGCAGGTCCCACAGGTCGCAGAGCTCGCGCAGGTATTTCGCGGTGTAGAACTTGCCGCCGGGCTGGCTGACGCGCATGGTGTGGAAGTGGGCCACGCCCGGGAACTCCTCGGGCATGTCGCAGTAGCGCCCGATGACGCCGCCGCCGTATCCGAACACGCCGACGATGCCGCCGTGCTTCCAGTGGGTGCGGCCGTGCTTATAGGTCAGCTCCATGAGCCCGAGCACGTCGTCCACCACTTCGACCGGGATCTGGTAATCAATTTTGGATGCGGTTTTCGCGCGATGTTCGGCCAGCGCTTTCATGTCCGAAACAAAGCTCGGCCACGGACCGCTTTCCAGCTGGTCCAGCATGGGAGTTGGGTGTTTTGCCATCATCTACCTCCGTTGTGAGTTGAGATTAACGCTCGGGGAACACCGAAAGCCTGCAGCACGGGAGAAAACGGTCCACCTCCTCTCTCGATCGGATGATAGTGCGCTAGTTGTATGCAGATCCGGGGGTAATTCGGGAGAAAAGTTAAGGTTCGTTTATAGAGTCAAATGCCAGGGCTGTCAACAGAAAAGGGCGCCCTGAGCGCTGAAATCATGGGCATTTGCACGGATTGCCCATCTTGTGGCGAGGCGAACCGAAAACACCGTATGTTGCGGGGGTCAATTCCGGTCGAAGGCGGCCGACAGAAGCCGCACGTGCTCCGTCAGCCCGGCCTGGGCGAGCGCCCGCTCGGCACTGTCGGGCGCGAAGCTGCGGGCGACGACATCCGCGCACAGGCCCTCGACCAGGTCCGCGGAACACCGTGAGAGATAGCGCTCGAAAAGCCCGGCAAAGGGCAGGGGGAGACCTTCCGGAAAGGGTTTTTGCGCCAGCGCCGCCAGCACCCCCTCCACCGTGGCGCCGGTCGCCTCAGGGCCGGACCACGCCATGTCGCCTGTCCCGTCCAGCCGATCGAGCCGCGTGCGCAGGCTGAGTTGCAGCAGAAAGACCAGGCAGGCGTTCAGCAGCCCCTGCACATCCGAGGGCGGGCGCCCGAAGACCGGGCGAAACTCGCGCGCGGTCACCAGGCGCACCCCGGCCTCCCCTGGACCGTCGCGCACGACGAAGTCCCCGGCCGCGTGGTGCCAGGACCCGATCGCCTCGAAGCTCTCCAGATCCAGGTAGGAGGTCAGGATGTGGGCCGCCTGCCGGTAGACTGCGGCCACCTGCGAAGGCGGGAGCAGGCGGTTGCCGCCCTCCGCATCCCAGAGAATCATTCCGAGGCCGCCGTCCGGGCGATGCGTGAGGTGGAACTCGTGAAAGCCGCTGAACCATTCCGCCAGCATGCACCCCAGCCTCACCCCCGGGCGGCACTCCACCTCGCCCCACCCGTAAACTTCCGGGAGAAAGGGGGCCGGGGTTTTCCGGGCCAGGCGCCGCAAGATCTTCTGCTCACGACTCAGGAGCGTGCGGCCGGCCGCGGAGAGAGCCACGTTGACGACCCATTCGGCCTGCACCCCGGCGGCGGACGCCTCCACCCGTGCGGGGTGGTAGTGTTCGCCGTGCTTGGCGAGAAAGACGCGCCACTCGGCCGGAACAGGAGGCAATCCCTTTTGCCGGAGCGCCCGCTCGACCGCCTCCCGCCCAACCCCCTCCAGAAAGCCGCGTACCCCCAGGAAGTAATCCCCGTAGGTGCACGCGCGCGGGCCCGCCTCCGGGGAGGGCCGGCGGGCGACGGGCAGGAACGACGACCACGCCGGATGGTCGGGGTCGACCGGCTGGTCTAATGCGTCCAGGAAATAGCGATATGTCGGGTGCGGGCTCAAGGGGTCCCGGCGGGCGAGGTCAGGCCGACTGGCCCCGGTGCTCTTCGATTTCCCGCCGAATCTCCGGGGCCACGTCGTATCCGAGCGCGGCCGCCTGCTCGCAGTGCCGGCCGGCGAGCTCGAAATCGCCCTTTTCCAGGTAGGCGATGGCGAGATTGTTGTGGGCCGGGGCGAAATCCGGGGCGAGCTTCAGGGCCTTGTGGTTGGCCTCGATGGCTTGGTCGACCATGCCTTTCATGAGATAGGCGTTGGCCAGATTGGCAAAGGCCTGGATGTAGCGGAAGTTGAAAAAAGTGGCGCGTTCGAGGTTCTCGATGGCCGCGTCGACGTTGCCGCGCTGCAGCTCGATGAAGCCGATGTTGCCGTAGCCTTCCGAAAACCCCGGCCGCATCTTCACCGCCTTGCGGTTGAATTCCAGGCATCCGTCCAGGTCCCCACGGTTCAGCCGGATCCCGCCCAGCAGGACATAGGCCTCGGCCAGGTTCGGGCTGTTCTCGACCGCCGCCATCAGCTCGCGCTCGGCCTCTTCGAACCGCCGCTGCCCCATGTAGCCCACCGCCAGGTTGTAGTGCGAGTTGCCGCACTCCGGGTTCTGGGCCACGGCGGCTTCGTGTTGCTGGATGAATTCGTTCACGTCTTTCGGGAGCGTCATGGTATGTGTCCTCACGGTTCGGAATGAATCAACGTAAGATTATGCGCGGGCGCGGGGTTGTCAAAGCACGCGCCCCGTTGCGCTTACGGCAACGCATGATCGATGTCAAGAACCGATCGCAAATAGGTTCAAGCCGGTTCCGGTCGCCGGGCCGCGGTTTTCGCTTGACATCGTTCGGCCTTTCTCTTACCAAACCGCGGACGCTCACGCTCATCCATCAACCGCGCCGCGGACGACCGACGGTGCGCCAAGGGGGAACCGATGAAAGCCGGCTGCTACACCGCACTCATCACGCCCTTCCAGGGGCAGGCCGTCGACTGGAAAGGACTGGACCAGCTCGTCGAATTCCAGATCGCCTGCGGCATTACCGGCATCTTGGCCGTGGGGACGACCGGCGAGAGCCCGGTGCTCGGCTGGGACGAGCATAATTTGGTCACAAAAAAGATTGCCCACGGGTGCCACAACCGGTGTCTGTGCATCGCCGGCACCGGCAGCAACAACACGGCGGAGACCATAGAAGGCACCCGGCATGCCGTGAAGTACGGGGCGCAGGCGGTGCTCCTGGTCGACCCGTACTACAACGGCCCGAGTTCGCTCGAGATCCGGCGCGAGTACCTGCTCCCGGTCGCCCGTGCATTCCCTCAGACCGACATCATCCCCTACGTCATCCCCGGCCGCACGGGGGCCCAGCTGCTGCCCGAAGATCTCGCACTGGCCTACACGGAGTGCCCGAACGTCGGCACGGTCAAGGAGGCGACCGGCAGCATCGAGAACATGCGCCGCACCCGCGCGTGCTGCGGACCGGACTTCACGATCCTCTCGGGCGACGACCCGCTCACGGTCGAAATGATGACCGACTCCCGGGTGAGTGCCGCGGGGGTGATCTCGGTCGCCTCGAACGTGGCGCCCAAGGCCGTGACCGAGATGGTCGGCCTGCTGATGGCCGGCCGCGAGGCCGAGGCACGGGCGCTGGCCGCCAAGCTGGAGCCGCTCTTCAACCTGGTGACGGTCAAAACCACCGAGACCACTCGCTTCGGCGAGGTGGTCTGCCGTGCACGCAACCCGCTGGCCTACAAAACCCTCATGGCCCTGCTGGGCATGCCCTCGGGCGGGTGCAAGCCGCCGCTCGGCCGAATGACCCGCAAGGGGCTCGCCCTGGTGATCGAGACGGCCGAGACCGTTCAGCGCACGGCCCCCGAGCTGTTCCAGCCGATCGCGGACCACTTCGGGGTGAACATCCAGGAACGGCTCGAGAACCCGAAATACCAGGAAGGGCTCTGCTACGAAGCGTATTGAAAAACGGCGTCTCAGGCCGTGATCCGGCGTTGCGCGGCACTTTCGTGAATGCTCACATACTGATCAGTATGCTGCGCTTCCCGAAAGGCCGCGCGCCTTGGCTGACGACCTGAGACGCCGTTTTTATTCCCCGGTTGTCTTTGGCTTTGGTGTTTGTATCTGGTGGGAGCGGCTTTCCAGCCGCGATGCGATCGAGGTTCGACGCCTCTCCCACCCAACCTACGGCGGATAAACCTGCTCCAAGCGGACGGTGCGGGGTCTATTTCGGATCGACTGAACCGCCCTGTGCCGCCCCTGCCGATTGAGTTTCCTTGAACAGAATCCCTTTGAGCCAGCCGAGGCCGAATTCCAGCAGCGCCGCGTCGTCGCCGCGCAGCCTGCTCAAGGTCTGTTCCTCCACCGGGGTGCGCTGCAGAAACGAGCTCTCGAAGACGAAGTCGCGGAACTTGTCGATGTTGTAGCTCACCAGGAAGAACATCTGCTTGGCCTGCTCGGTCCAGCGCATGTTCGGCGGGAACGAGCGCTTGCGGACGATCAGGTCCGCCCACTGGGCGTTGACGCGGTCGCGGACGTCCACCCCCTGGTCCTGGCGCCACTCCAGAACGGTCCAGGAGCGGTCCTCCTCGAACCCGAGGCAGTGCGCCTCGCGCACCATGAAAAAAAACTCGTCGCCCTCGGGGTCGTCCTTGTAGGCGAGCGAGGCCACCCCCAGCGGGTAATACCGGCAGCTGGTGGGGCGGTCTTCGTAGACGATGCAGCCCTCGGCCCGCACGAAGGGGCATGCCCTCCGGTCGGCCGGGGTGCCCTCCTCGTCCAGGAGCTTCAGGGTGACCACCGGGACGTCGGTTTTCTCGAGCATCTGCAGCTCGGTGTAGACCGCGAGAAAATCCCCCGATGACAGCCCCAGCCGTTTCTTCAGCCCAATGATGTCGTAGGGCGTAAGGATGATGTTGATGCCGCGGCAGCACTGGGTGAAGCACTTCACGTCCTTGTGGCACCTGAACTGGAAGCGGCTGTCGGGGCCGAGCCTGAGGGGTTGAATGGGGCCTTTGGTGATCTGTTCCATGAACGCTCCGGTTTCCGTGTAGTTCCGGCCAGCCGAGCGGCCGGGTCGCGCATCGATGCCGTTCCCCGCCGGGGCGGTTGGGCCTCGGCGGCGGGCGAGGCCGGGCGGGGATGCGCCGGGGGGCTCAGTTGTCCTGGATTTCGAGAATCTCGAACTGCTCCATGTGGAACTGCGGCTCGGGGTATATCACGATCTGCTTCTGGAGCGAGCGTTCCAGGCGGCCGATCAGGTGGTTTTCCTCCCGGTGCAGGAACTCCGCCACCTGCGGGTTGACCCGGATGGCGACCCGGTGGCTGGGCACGTCCTCTGAATCGCGCATGATCTCACGGTAGATGGTGTAGCACACCGAGCGCCGCGAGACGATGTAGCCCTCGCCCTCGCAGTAAAAGCAGGGCTCGCACAGGATGCGCGTCAGCGGCTCGCGCGTGCGCTTGCGGGTCATCTGGATCAGCCCCATCTCGGACATGGGCAATACGTGGGTCTTGCTCTTGTCCCGCTTCAGCGCCTCCCTGAAAGCGCTGAACACCCGCTCCTGGTTCGACTTCTTCTCCATGTCGATGAAATCGATGATGATGATGCCCCCGATGTCGCGCAGCCGGATCTGGTAGGCGATCTCCTTGACCGCCTCGAGGTTGGTCTTCAGGATGGTTTCCTCGAGGTTGTGCTTGCCGACGTAGCGGCCGGTGTTGACGTCGACGGCGGTAAGCGCCTCGGTGTGCTCGATCAGGATGTAGCCTCCCGACTTGAGCCAGACCTTGCGCTTGAGCGCCCGGGAGATTTCGCCTTCCAGGTTGTAGGCGTCGAAGACCGGTTCGGCGCCGTCGTAGAGCACCACGTTCTCCATCAGGGACGGCATGTAGGTCTCGAGGAAGGCGAGCACCGCGTCGTAGGTCGGCTTGGAGTCGATCACGAGCTTCTCGGCCTCGTGGATCAGCAGGTCACGCACGGCCCGCAGGCTGATCGACAAATCCTGGTAGACGATCGACGGCGTGGGGGCGCCGGCGAACTTGCGCTGGATGTTCTCCCACAGGGTGGTGAGAAACCCCATTTCGTAGACGATCTTCTCCTCGCTCTCGCCCTCCGCGGCCGTGCGGATGATGTAGCCGAAGTCCTCCTTGCGCCGGTCGTGCACCAACTGCTTGAGGCGGGCGCGTTCGGCCTCGTCCTCGATGCGGCGCGAAATACCGACGTGGGTCGAGGACGGCATCAGGACGAGAAACCGCCCGGGGATGGAGATGTGAGAGGAGATGCGGGCGCCCTTGGTCCCGATCGGCGATTTGGCCACCTGCACCAGGACTTCCTGGCCTTCGGTCAGCAGCTCCTCGATCGGGAAGTCTCTGCGCTGCGGCGGCAGGGGCAGGGCCTCCTCTTCGGCGGCCGTCCCGTTTTCCTCGGACCCAAGGGCGAAGAACCGTTCGATGTCTTTGAAATTGTTGTGGAAGACGTCATCCACATAAATAAAGGCGGCCTGGTTCAACCCGATGTCGACAAAGGCGGCCTGCATCCCCGGCAGGACCCTCAGAACCCGCCCCTTGTAAATGTTCCCGGCGATGTCGGAATCGTCCCCGCGGTCGACGTGGAGTTCCACGATCGTGCCGTCTTCCAGCAAGGCGACGCGCGTTTCGTGCTCGTTGACGTTGATGATGAGCTGTTTGTACATGGGTAGATCCTGACGACTTCGGAAAAAGTCCAACTTCTGCGTTGCGCTTCATCGCGGTGCCACTGCGGCGTTCTTGAAGCACGCCTCGTGACGCCCGACTCGCGCGCCTTGAACTTGGCCTTTTTACAAGGTCGTCTATCTGCGACTGTTCACCACGTCCTGAATCCCATAGACAGGCCGGTCACGGGCTCTTCAGTCTGATGATCCGGGCGGATGCGGTCGCCTGCTCCGCAAGGCCGAAAACGTGCTCGAGGACGATCGACGGCCGCACGGATTTACCGGGCTCCCGGGAAAGCTTCAATACGAGCTCGTACGGGGAAAGTACGCCGATTTCATGCAGAATATCCTTTAATGCAATCTTTTTCAACTTCCCTTTCGACGACTGCAGCTCGAGCTCACGGCCGAAGTCCACCCGGGCCGTGTCGAATCGCTCCGGGTCCGGCAAGGGTTCCTGGAAGCGGATGCGGAAGCGGCTGAACCGGGGGGTGTCCGCGATGGACTCCGTGCACGCGTGCACCCGCAGGCCGTCGGGGAGCGCGGCATTCAGCCCGTCCAGCAGCCGGCGCGGCGCCAGGTCCGCCGCGACCGTCACGACCATGCGCTCCTCCTCGCTCTCGAACCCGGTCGGCAGGGGATCGTCGAAGGCGACCTTCGGCTTGGGGTGGAACCCCTCCGAGTACTTCACCGGGATGTCCGCGCGCCGGAGCGCCCGCAGGAAGAGGTTGGCGAGCTCCAGGTGCCCGAAAAAGCGCGCCGGCCCCATCTTGGAGTAGGACACCTGGATCTTTTTAAAGGCCGCGGGGGGCGCGGGCGCGGGCGCGAGCGCCTGCGGCTCGGCCATGCGGCGGTGCACCCGGGGCTGAACCCGGTCGAAATCGCAGCTGCCGCAGGCGTTGCAGCTGCCGTCGCGGCAGTCGCCGGTCGCCGTGCCGGCCACGGCCTTCTCCCACTCGGCCTTCAGGTAGGATTTGTCCACGCGGATGTCGATGTGGTCCCAGGGCAGAGGCTCCCCGGGGTCGCGCGGGCGGGTGGTGTAGAAATCCGGGTCGATGCCAACCTCGGCGAAGGCCGCCTGCCAGTGCCCCAGGTCGAGCCGGTCCCCCCAGCCGTCGAAGCGGCTGCCGCGGCGGAAGGCCGCCTCCACCGCAGCGCCCAGTCGCCGGTCGCCGCGCGCAAGCACCCCTTCAAGCAGGCTCATCTCCGCGTTCTGCCACTTGAACTCCACCCCCGGCAGGGCGAGCTCACGGCGGAGCCGGCCGAGTGTCTCCCGCGCCTGCGCCAGCCCCATCTGGGACGCCCACTGGAAGGGCGTGTGCGGCTTGGGGATGAAGGCGGCGAAGCTCACGTTGAGCTGACCCCGGTGGCCCCCCGGTCCGCGCAGCGTACGCAGGCGGCGAACCAGCCGCACGGTCTCCCGGAGGTCCTCGTCGGTCTCGGTGGGCAACCCGATCATGAAGTAGAGCTTGACCAGCCGCCAGCCCATCTCGAAGGCGTCCTGGACCGTGCGGACGATCTCGTCCTCCGTGATGTTCTTGTTGATGACGTCCCGCAGGCGCTGGCTGCCGGCCTCGGGGGCGATCGTGAACCCGGTCTTGCGCACCTGCCGGATCAGCTGCATGAGCTCGGGCGTCAGGGTGCCGGCGCGCAGGGACGGCAGCGACACCGCAATCCGCTCGGAGGCAAACCGCCCCATCAGGCGTTCCAGGAGCGGGACGATGCAGCCGTAGTCCCCGGTGCTGAGCGACAAGAGCGAGAGGTCCTCGTACCCGGTCGCGGCGAGGGATGCCGCCGCGAGGTCGAAAAGCCTCTCCGGAGAGCGCTCGCGCACCGGCCGGTAGAGCATCCCGGCCTGGCAGAAGCGACACCCCCGGGTGCAGCCCCGGGAGATTTCGAGTCGCAGCCGGTCGTGCACGGGCTTGCCGAACGGGATCACCGGGGTTTGCGGGAAGGCCGCTTCATTCAGGTCCGCCACGATGGCGCGCCGCACCCGGGTGCACCCCTCCAGGCGCGGGATGAGCGCCTGGAACCCGGAGTCGTCATGGCGCGGCTCGAAAAAGGCCGGGATGTAGACGCCGGGGATCTCGGCCCAGCGCCGCAGGAGCGACTCGCGTGCGGGATCTCCGGCCGCCTTCCACTGCAGCCAGGCCTCGGCCAGCCGCACGGCCGTTTCCTCGCCGTCCCCGACCACCATGGCGTCGAAGAAGTCCGCCATCGGCTCGGGGTTGCAGGTGCACGGCCCCCCGGCGATCACCAGCGGGTGCCCGGGGCCTCGCTCCGCGGCGCGCAGCGGGATGCCGGCCAGATCGAGCATGGCGAGCACATTGGTGTAGTTCAGCTCGTACAGGAGGCTGAAGCCGACGATGTCGAACTGCCCGAGCGCGGTGTGGGACTCGAGCGAGAAGAGCGGCCGGCCCAGCCGGCGCAGCTGCGCTTCCATGTCGTCGGCCGGGGCGAACACCCGCTCGGCGGCGACCGCGGGCATCGCATTCAGCAGATGATACAGGATCTGGAGCCCGAAATGGGAAGTCCCGATCTCATAGAGATCCGGAAAAGCCAGGGCGATGCGCAGCTGGACCGTGCCCGGGTCCTTGAGGACCCGGTGGACTTCGGTCCCGAGATAGCGGCTCGGTTTTTCGACGGCCGCAAGTAGGTCGTTTTTGTTTTCCATCACAGTTGCAGCCCCTTAAGGGGGGATGTATATAGAATTTGATGTTTGGGTATTTGGTGTTTGGGTATTTGGTGTTTGTGGGAGCGGCTTTCCAGCCGCGAACGTGATCAAGGCGGGACGCCTCTCCCCATCAAGCCGCCACCCGGGTTTTTCCAGTTTGTCTTGAAGCGAAAATTTTAACTTTTAGACTAGATAGATGAAAATGCCAATCTTAAACTTCGGCGGAAGAGTTTCGTGTGGGCGGCTCGCCGCGGCCCTGATCTTCGTTCTGGCACTCTCGGCGGCCCTCGCCGTTCACACCACAGCGGCGGATTCGCTGCGGGAAACCCCGGTGGTCAAGGCCGTGCGCAAGGCGAGCCCGGCGGTGGTCAACATCAGTTCGGCCTACGAGGCCCGCAGCCGCCCGAACCCCTTCTCCGGTTTCGGGAACCCCTTCTTCGACGAGTTCTTCAAGGATTTCTTCGACCCGCGGTTCCAGCGCCGCCAGCAGCAGACCAGCCTGGGGTCGGGGGTCATCATCGACGGGAGCCGCGGCCTGATCCTCACCAATGCCCACGTCGTCCAGCGCGCGAGCACGATCAAGGTCGTGCTGCAGGACGAGCGCGAGTTCGAGGCCCGCCTGATCGGCGCCGACCCCGACTCGGACCTGGCCGTGCTGAAAATCGATTCCAAAGAGGCGCTGCCCGCGATCCCGATGGGCGACAGCGACGACCTCATGATCGGCGAGACGGTGATCGCCATCGGCAACCCCTTCGGCTTCTCCCACACGGTGACGACCGGCGTCATCAGCGCGCTCAACCGCAGCGTCCGCTCCGAGGACCGCGTGCTGCAGGACTTCATCCAGATCGACGCCTCCATCAACCCCGGCAACAGTGGGGGTCCGCTGCTCAGCATCACCGGCGAGCTGATCGGGATCAACACGGCCATCTACGCCAAGGCCCAGGGGATCGGCTTCGCCATCCCGATCCGCAAGGCCAGGCGCATCGTGGCGGACCTGGTCCAGTTCGGGGAGGTCAAGCAGGCCTGGATCGGGGTGATCGCCCAGGACATGGACGAGCGGGTGGCTCAATACCTGAACTATCCCGCTCGCAAAGGCGCGATCGTCAAGGCCGTGGAACCCGAAAGCCCGGCCCTGAAAGCCGGGCTGCGCGAGGGCGACGTCATGCTGAGCCTGGGCGGCCGCAAGATCGGCGGGCTCGACGACTATCTCGCCGCGGCCCGGGAGGTGGCGGCCGGCGAGGCCGTCGACATCCAGCTCTGGCGCAGCGGGCGGACCCAGACGCTGACGCTGCGCACGCGCGAGTTCCCGGTCGAGCTGAGCGACCAACTGGCCTGGGACCTGATCGGGATCCGGGTGGAGGGGCTGACGCCGCAAAACCGCCGGGAGTTCCGCGTCGAGGCCAAAGAGGGCGTCGTCATCCGCCAGGTCCAACCGGGCTCCCAGCTCGCCCGCGTCGGAGTGCGCGCCGGGGACATCGTGCGCCAGATCGACAACGCCTCCGTCGCCACCCACGAGGATTTCCGCAAGGCGCTCGCCCGCGCGCGCCAGAAAACTTCCTTCGTGCTCCTGGTCCAGCGCGGGGACCAGGGCTACTACGTCACCGTGAGCCCGTGACGACTGGTGTTTGGGTACGCAGTGGTTTGATGTTTGTGGGAGCGGCTTTCCAGCCGCGAACTTGATATGGGCGGGATGCCGCTCCCATAAAAAAATTATCCGACGCTTACCTTGGCCGGAGATCGGGCCCGGTGAAGCCCTCCCAGAACGAACCGCCTGTAAACATCGTCGCCGACGACCGCGAGGTTTTCATCCGGCGAGAAATGAAACTGCCTTAACGGTTGTTATCTACCGGTCAGTTATTGGCCAATGTCGATACCCGCTTTACCAGCCAGGGCGCAACCAGGATGCCCAGAGCGATCAGGTAGAGCGCCCCGCAGATGGGACGCCAGATAACGGCGCCCAGGTCTCCGCCTGAAATCAGGAGGGCTTGGCGCAATGAATTTTCCAGCATCGGACTAATGACCATGGCGATGATCAGGGGGGCGGGCTGGAATCCCACCCGCTTGAACATAAAGCCGATAATGCCGCACAGGCCCATGATCAGGAGATCGATCAGACTGGAGTTGACGCTGTATACGCCCACCAGGGAGAGCATCACGATGACCGGCAGAAGTATCTGCTTAGGTGTCCTCAAAATGTTGACGAAAATGTTTACCATCGGCAGGTTAAGAAGGAGCAGCATGAAGTTGGCGATGTACATGCTGGCGATGACACCCCAGAATAAATCAGGTTTTTCCAGGATCAGGTTCGGGCCGGGCGTGATGTTGTGAAGCATTAAAGCCCCCAGCACCATTGCCATGGCCGGGGTGAAGGGAATGCCTAAGGCCAGAAGGGGGACATACGCGCCGCCGACGGCCGCATTGTTGGCGGACTCGGGTCCGGCCACGCCTTCGATGGCGCCCTGACCGAACTCTTCGGGGTGTTTGGAAATCTTTTTCTCCGCGATGTAGGAGACGAAGGTGGAGATCATGGGCGCGGGACCTGGGATCAGGCCGATGAGAAAGCCGATGAACGAGCCGCGGAACATCGGCGGCACGGAACGCCGCCATTCCTTTCGGGTGGGAAGCATCTCACGAAACTTGACCTTGCGGGCTTTCCCCATTTGCGCGGAAGCATACGCGGTTTCGAATACCTCGGAAATACCAAACAGGCCCATGGCGACCGGAAGGAAGTCGATGCCTTGGCTCAGGCGTTCGATGCCGAGAGTGAATCGGAGGGTGCCGGTTAGATAATCGATCCCCACTGAGTAAATGGCCATCCCTAAAAAGATCATGATGGTGGATTTCAGCATGGAGCCCTGGCTGAGTTTGACCAACAACACCAAGCCGCATACTCCGATAGCGACAAATTCCGGAGGTCCGAATCTAAGGGCCGCGCTGCCCAGAAACGAGGTGGCCAGCATCAGTCCCAGAATGCTGATGGTGCCGGCCACGAAGGACCCCACGGCCGACACGGACAAGGCCGCGCCGCCCCGTCCTTTCCGAGCCATTTGATATCCGTCGATGCAGGTGATCACCGAAGCGGATTCGCCCGGAATATTCAGCAATATCGAAGTAGTGGAGCCGCCGTACATAGCGCCGTAGTAGATACCGGCAAAAAATATCATCGCGCCGGCAGCGTTCATGTAAAGCGTGAAGGACAACAGGATGGCCATAGCCCCCAGCGGACCGATCCCCGGCAGGATGCCGGTAATGGTGCCCACGATGCAGCCCACCAAGGCGTAGAGCATGTTCATCGGTTCCAGGGCTATGGAAAATCCGTGCGTCAGACTCTGCCACATTTCCATGATTCAGCCTCTCAGGCGGAAGAAGATTTCCTCGACAGGTCCAAAAGACAGCGATACCCCCAGGATCATGGCGAAAACCACGAAACTGAAAACCACCGACCCGAGGGCGATGACGAAATCCCAGACCGGTCCCTTATATTTCAGGGTGAGAAGCATGAAATAGACTACGGCGAAGGTCGCCAGGATGAAATTCAGATAGTGAAGCAAAACCGGGTAGACCAGAATGGCCGCAGATAGCTGAATGACGGTCCCTGCGTGGACGGATTCCTGGGAAGGCTCGGGTTCCTCGGGTTTTCTGAATGTTTGCCAGAGGTAAATACCGGTGCAGACCAGGAGTCCGATCCCGATCAATAGGGGGAACATCCCGGGCCCGGGCTTTTTGAAAGTCCCCAGCTTCAATCCCCAGCCGCCAGCAGCATAGAGGCATGAAAAACAAAACAAACCCACGGCGGTCAATTTTTGTTTCATGAGGCCGCACCTGATAGTTGGGCGAGATGTCGCTCCCACCGGTTGCTCAATGGCTGCATTGCGACGATGGAGGGAAGGCTCGGATTTAAGCTGCATGACCGAGACCGTTTTCGAGGCCGAACCCGGGCCTTCCCGGCAAGTCAGAAGGGGCTTTGCCTGGCCGGTCTGTCGGCGCTACTCGACATCTTTGACGTACTCGGACAACCTGGGGATGTCCGCCAGGGTCTTTTTGACCATGGCCTCGAATTCCTTGCCCGTTATAAAACGACGGTCGAGACCCATGTTGGCCATGGTTTCCTGGATGACCTTTTCTTCCAGCGTCTCCCGAATGGCCATTTCCAGCTTGGCCCGGATAGGTTCCGGAACACCCTTGGGCATGACCATGCCGTAATCCGACGTGACGGCAAAAGGATAGCCATACTCCTGCACCGCTTTCACATCCGGGAAAAAGGGATCGCGGCTTTCGCTGAGGCTGAGAAGGGGCGCAAGTTTGCCCTGACGCCCGGCCTGATAGGCTGGTGTGCCGGCACCGACTTCACAAACGTCCACATGGCCGCCTAACATGGCGGTCGAGGCTTCCCCGCCGGTTTTGAACATAACGAAATTGAGCTTAATGCCCGCGGCCTTGGCCGCAGCCTTGAACCCGTCCAGACCGGTCTGGGATCCCCCGGAGCCCGCTGAAATTTTGCCGGGATTTTTCTTGGCATATTCCACAAATTCCGCCCACGTTTTGTAGGGCCTCCCCGGTGATGCAAAGACAAAGCGCGTTTGGAGGGCATAGCCGCCGATAAAAAGAAATTTGTCCAGATCCAACGGTTCGGCATTCAGAAGGAAGGGCGCGGCAAAAGCCGAGGAAATGGCACCCGAGCCGAACGTATACCCGTCCGGAGCGGCAGAAAGAACGGCCTTCATGCCGGTAATACCCCCGGCACCACCCTGGTTGTTCACCATCACCGGATGCCCGAGTTTGTCCTTGAATT
The DNA here is from genome assembly GCA_963828345.1 of uncultured delta proteobacterium. Lineage (GTDB taxonomy): Bacteria > Desulfobacterota > Desulfobacteria > Desulfobacterales > SpSt-501 > SpSt-501. The sequence continues at coordinate 4,969 of CAWHEZ010000010.1, read as the reverse complement.
TTTCCACCATCATGCGGGTGGTGATATCGGTCATGCCGCCCGGCGCCCAGGGCACGATAACCGTAAGGGGCTTGGTCGGCCAGTCGGCGGCGTTGACGACCCCGGCCGGCAAGGATCCGAGGCAAAAAAGAAACAGCAACATCCACGCTTTTCTCATCACAATCCCCCCCAGTTCGTCGTTTGATTGTTAGAGGTGATGTCTACCGCACCAAATAGGGCATCCGGACTTCCAACGCCTGCACCGGGCATTCGATTTCGCAGGGCAGGCAATACCAGCATGTTTTGTTCACTTCGGCGGGACGGCCGCAGTTGAGGCAGCGTTCGGCCTCGGCCCTTGCAGTTTCCGCGTTCAGGGTATTTTCGACTTCACGGGCGATGGTGCGCTCCACCGGAGTCAGGCGCGGCAGCTCGCCGCGGGAACGCGCAACGGCGTTCGACTTGTCGATGGGGAATTCGGTAATGCAGGCCCCACCCCAGTATTCCCGACCCCACCTCAACCCTTCACCGGTCAGGAACCTGCCAATGGACACGGCTGCTTCACGGCCCTGGGCCATGGCCTCGACCACGGACCCGGGCCCCGTGACCGCGTCGCCGGCGGCGAATATCTTCGGCCGCCCGGTTTGCAGGGTTAGGGGATCCGCGCACTTGGAGGCGATTTCGGGCTTCTGGCCGATGGCCACGACCACGGTGTCGGCCGACGGGGATAAGCTGCAGGTATCCTCCAGTTGAGGGCAAAATCGGCCGTTCGGGTCGTAAAGGTTCAGGCAGCGAGAAAGCTCGAGCGTGATCCCTTGGCCGTCCATGAGAATTCTCCTGGGTCCGTGGCCATCCATGATGTGGACGCCCTGTTCGAAGGCTTCCCGAATCTCATCCGGGAAGGCCGGCATTCTGCCTCCTTCCTCCAAACATACCAGGCTAACATCCGTCGCGCCCAGAGCGCGGCATGTCAGCGCCGCGTCCACGGCGGCATTGCCGCCGCCGATGACGATGACTTTGGGCCCCAACTTTGAGGTCTGTCCCTCTCTCGCCATCCGCAACAGGTCGAGACCGGAGATGACACCGGGCAACTCTTCGCCCGGGATATTCAACTTAGCCGCCGACCCGCCGCCGGTCGCGATTAAAACCGCATCCCATTCCCGTTCGAGTTTCTCGAGGTCCAGGTCCTTGCCCAGGGTCCGGCCGCACTCGAACCGGACCTTCATCTTTTCTAACATCTCGATGGACTTGGCCACTTCGGAAGATGGCAGGCGGAAAGCCGGGATTGCCCAGCGGAGCATCCCTCCCGGTTCGGCGGCGGAATCGAACACCGTGACCATATGCCCCTGCGCAGCCAAGTCATGGGCGGCCATGAGACCGGCCGGTCCGGACCCCACGACTGCCACCCGTCGGCCGCTGCTCTTGGGCAGGGAAGCCGGCTCATGGGCGATTTCGGGGTGTGTATCGGCCAGATAGCGTTTTATGGCGCGAATATGCACTCCGGCGCCGTCCACGGCATTGCGTTCGCATTTGGTTTCGCAGGGACGATTGCAGACGCGGCCGAGGATGCCCCCGAACGGCAGGCTTTCGCGCATCTCGCGGGCGGCGTCGGCGCTCTTGCCCTGCACTGTCAGTCGGACGTACCCTTGGCAGTTCATGTGGATGGGGCAGGCGCTCCGGCAGGGCGCGAGGTACATCCTGATATTGTCCATGATGCAGCGTTCGACGCAGCGGCCGCAGGTGAAGCACAAATCCCGGTTGATCTTGATGTTGATGTCGGAAATCATGACCGCACCGCCTTTCCGTCGAGGCCGATCACCGGCCGGGTATTCACACGAATATCTTCCAACCCTTCCCCCTGGCTTACGACCACATGCCGCAGCCAGTTCGCGTCGTCTCTCTCCGGGAAGTCCGTTCGCCGGTGCGCCTCGCCCCAGCGGCTTTCCTTCCGTTCCAGAGAGGCCATGGCGGACCATGTGGCGCAGTGGACGATGTTCTCGATTTCATACAGCTTGGAAAGTTCGTGGGCATCTCGAACCAGGACCTGGTCACGTATTTCGCTCTTGAAACGTTCCGCCCATTCCAGCCAGCGATTTAGCTTCACGTCGTTCTTCGGGGAAATGACGTAATCGCCGATGAAGCGGCGGACTTTATATTCCAGTTCGCCGACCTCGATTTCCCGGTCAACGGTGGTGAATCTCCGGTCACGCTCCAGGGTGGCCGCCCGGCCTTGGCCTTCATCGAGTTTCGTGTCCGGCTGGGAGGCAATGAAGTCCATAATGGATTCCGCGGCCACCTCGCCAAAGACAAAAGCTCCGGTAAGGTGTTGTTTGGGCACACAGGCGACGTCCCCGGCGGCGTACAACCCAGGCACACCCGTTCGGCCTTCTCGTTGACAACAACTCCCGCCAAGCCCGTGACCACCGCAGACCTGGGCCTCCGTGGGCCAAAGCTCGATGTCCCGTTTGCGGAAATCGACTCCGCGTCCACGGAAGAAGCGTTCCTGCACCGGCCGTTCGGTGCTGAAAAGGATGTGTTCGATCTCTTCGATGGTCTCCGGTTTCAGATGGCTGAGTTGAATGCGGAGCGGCCCGAATCCCTTGTTGTAGGCCTCCTCCATGGATTTCATATTGCTGACTTCATTTTCCATGAGCACGTTATTGAAAATGTCCATGACCCGACCGCCACGGGTCACGGTGATGGCCAACAAGCGGCATATTGGCGTCTTTGATCAGCAGGGTCCGCTGGGTGTGCTCCATTCCGGTCAGTCGGCACCGGCCCGGAAGGCCATCACATAGCCGTCGCCGGTATTGCCGGGATAATCGAAGGTGCCGTAGAGGTAGCCGGAATTGGGCAGCGAAAACGGGCCTGTCCTCCAGCCGCGACAAGGACCGCCCGGGCGCGGCAGACCACCAACTCCCCGGTCCGCACATGGAGGCCGATGGCGCCGGCCACTCGGCCGCCATCCATTAGGAGATCGAGGCCCATCACCCGGTTGACCACCAGCGACCCGGCTTCCGGGCTCTCTGGGAGATCATGACCTTCAGGTTCGGCTCCTCCATGGCCGTCTGAAACCGGCCCTTGACGTGATACTTCAAGGTCTTGAAATTGCCGGACTTGTCTACCGGAAAATAAACGCCCCATCTCTGCAGTTTCTTGAGCAGATCAAAAGAGCGGTCCGCCATGAGGTGGCTGGGCGTGGCGTCGACCACGCCTGGCGGAGCCTTCCGTGATGGCTTCCACGTACAATTCCGGGCTCGTAAAATTTGGGATGGCCACGATATTCAGGGCATCCATGCCTCGGGCGATGGATCCGCTGTACGTGATGTCACTCTTTTCGAAGATGACCACCTTCAGGTCCGGTCTGATCTCCAAGGCTCTGATGGCCGCCATGCAACCCGCGCTGCCGCCCCCGACGATGAGAAAGTCAGTTTCGATAAACCTCGTTTCCATCAGATCACCATCCTCTTTCGGAATTGGGTTGAAGGCTAATCGGAGCGGTTTAACGAGCGCTCGGCCTGGTCAGTAATAGCCCAGTAGTCGTCATGGCGTTTGAACTCCAAGCGAAAATCCAGCCGGTCAGCGACGAAGGCGAGCTGAGCCGCCATGATGATTCTGCCGGAATCGTTGCGGTATATGCCGTTGCGGATTAGCAGGGGCGATCCGGAAGCAACCTGGAGGAACTCCCCGGCTTGTACATCATCGGCCAGGATGGCCGTGATGCTGTAATGGACCCGGTCCGCATGGGCCACGGGATGATAATCGAGGGCCCGAAACAGAGCGTTTTTTGGATGCGTTGCAGCATTTCAAAAGAGCGGCGATGTCCGGCGGCAGGATTCGGTGTTCCAAGGCCAACGGTTTGTCTTCCATGATTTTCAGCCGCCGGATGATCCGGACTGGCTCCCGGCCGGATAGCCCAGACCAAGCGCCCAGTCCGGAGGCATGCCGGTATCGTTGGCCAGCAACTGGTTTTGCACATGCAACCCCTGCACTGCCAGCCAGCGTTCGATGCTACTGAAAAACCGGACCTGGCCCCGGCTTTTAGGATCGGCCACGAAGGTTCCCTTGCCCTGGATCTTTTTAGCCATGCCAATGGATACGAGTTGCTGGACAGCCTGACGGATCGTGGTGCGGCTCACGCCGAGTCTGGTCATCAACTCGTTTTCGGCGGGCATCAGCGTGCCCGGGGAACTGCTTGGATTTAATGAATTCGGCCAGTATGATATAGACCTGTCTATAGAGTGGTTGATTCGAATTTTCACCCAAGGGGCGCAATCCACGCCAAAGCGACATCTATAGTGGCCTTGACTATTGATTATAACGTCATTACAAATTCATCATGATGTCTTTGTATTTATATAGATGTGGGATGTCAATAAGAAAATCGTTTCGCAGCGTGAGATCTTGTCGGCTGTTGGCGGTAGGGCAAACAATTTTTCGCTTTTTTGTTGGCAGTGCGGGTAGAGGAATGCGGGTTTGTCAGCCCTCGACGGGCTCGGCAGGCCTGGTGCGCGGCCCTTTCACAACCGGCCGCATGAACAACAACCTTGCGTCCGGAGAACCGGGCCCGATTCATCCGTGACTTGGGGTTTCAGAGAGACCCAAGAAACCGCTTGGCCTGGTATTCGAACTCCCGGGTTTCCACATCCACATCACGTTCGTTGGCTGTCTCGCAGACCGTCACGGCTAACAAATCCCCCTGCCCCCGAGAATGAAATGCAGCAGGGACCTCTCTCCGTCTCGTCCAATCCTTCACCGCCTTTTCCGAAAAAGCGGGAGGCTTTCGCTAAAATCTCACCCGAGTTCAACTGAGACTTTTTTGAAATTCGGAGCATGACTGTTTCTCCTTCTGGCGGGGCATCGCGCAGACCCGCTCTTTCTCGGCTTTGATCAAATGCCCCCGTCGTTTTTCGCCATGGGGTCAATTCCAAGGTCAGGTTTCTTCTTCCAGCTGGATCAAGCCATGGCCGATCTTGTAAAACGTTAATTCCAG
>CAWHEZ010000009.1:0-91071 GCA_963828345.1 uncultured delta proteobacterium | reverse complement strand
AAGCATTAAACTCGGCTCCTCGACATAATCCTTGATCGTCTTCAAAAACGCCGCCCCGGGCGCCCCGTCGATGATGCGGTGGTCGAAGCTGAGCGAGAGCGCGACACAGGGCTCGACCACCACCTGGCCGTCGCGGGCGACCGGCTTGGACACGATGCGCCCGACCCCCAGGATGGCGCTCTCCGGGTGGTTCACGATCGGCGTGAAGTCGTCGATGTCCCAGGCGCCGAGGTTGGTCAGCGTGAACGTGCCCATGGTCAGGTCGTCGAGCGCGAGTGTCCCGGCCTTGGCCGCCTCGACCAGCCGGTCCAGGTCGGCCGAAATTTCGCGAATGCTCTTGCGGTCCGCGTCGCGCACCTTGGGCACGATCAGGCCGCGGCCGAGGTCCATCGCGACCCCCACGTGCACCTGACGCCACACGCGGACGACCTCGCCGTCGACCGCGGCGTTGACCAGCGGGTGCTGCCTGAGGGCCTGCGCGATCACCTTCACGAGGACGGCGTTGTAGGACACCTTGGCCCCGCCGGCGGCGTTCATCCGGTCGCGCAGCCGCATGACGGCGGCGGCGCTCGCCTCCGTGTGCAGCGTGAGCTGGGCCTGGGTGGCGAGGCTGAGGTGCATGTTCTTGAAGATCACCTTGCGCACGCCCGCGATGGGGATCTCCTGGGCGACGCTCAGAAGCTCGCCGGCCGGCGCCCCCGCCGCGGCGGGGGCGGCCTGCGGGGCGACCCCCTTCTCGAGCGCCGCGAGCACGTCGGCGCGCACCACGCGGCCGCCCGGTCCCGAGCCCGCGACCCGGGCGAGATCCAGGCCGTGCGCCCTGGCCATGGCCTTGGCCACCGGCGATGCCTTCAGCCGCCCGCCCGCGGCAGCGGGCGCCGGAGCCGTTGCGGGCGCACCCGCGCCGGCCGGTGCGGCGGCTGCCGCCGGCGCCTCCGCCGCACCGGTCTCCGCCGCCGGATGAGAGGCGGCGAGCTTGCCCAGTTCGGCGGCGTCCGCCGCCAGGTAGCCGACCACCTCGCTCACGCCGACCCGGCCGCCCGCGGCCGCGACCGGGTGCAGCAGCCCGTCGCCGGGGGACGGCATCTCGAAGGTGACCTTGTCGGTCTCGAGCACCAGCACGATCTGTTCCTTGCGAACCGTCTCGCCCGCCCCGAACTTCCAGCACACCAGGGTGGCTTCTTCCATCGTCAGGCCCAGCTTGGGAATCGAAATCTCAATGGCCATACCTACGACCCCTTTCTGTATGAGAGCGAACTCTTGACCGGCTATTCGTTTGGGCTGCGGCCGCAGCCCGGCTTCAAGGCGCGCGCGTCCTGCCGCCCAACGCGTACTACCCGTGCGCCGCAGGGCCGACGGGACGAAGCGCAACGCGGAAGATGAGTTTCCGCCGCAGCCACACGCATCATCCGCGGTAGCAGACGGCTTTGGCGGCAGCGACCACATCCGCCACTTTGGGCAGCACGAAGTCCTCCAGCGGAGGCGAGAAGGGGATGGGGACGTCCTTCGCCCCGACCCGCAGGATGGGCGCGTCCAGGTGGTCGAAGAGCTCGGCCTGGATGCGGGCGGCGAGCTCCGCGCCGAACCCGCCGGTCACGCAGGCCTCGTGCACGATCACCGCCCGGAAGGTCTTCTTCACCGACGCGGCGATCGTCTCGAAATCGAGCGGCTTCAGCGTGCGCAGGTCCACGACCTCCGCCTCGATGCCCTGCTTGGCCAGCTCCTGGGCCGCGTCCATGCAGAGGAAGAAGCCCGAGCCGTAGGTCAGCAGCGACACGTCCCTGCCCTCGCGTTTCACCGCTGCGCGCCCGAGCGGGATGATGAACTCGGGGTCGGCCGGGACGTGCCCTTCGCGCCGGAAGAGGCGCTTGTGCTGGAAGAACATGACCGGGTCGTCGTCGCGGATCGAGGCCTTCATCAGGCCCTTGACGTCTGCGGCTTCCGAGGGCACGACCACCTTCAGGCCGGGCGTGTGCACGAACCAGGATTCGAGCGACTGGCTGTGCTGCGCCGCGGCGCGCAGGCCGGCGCCGTCCGGGCACCAGACGACCATCGGCACCTTCACCTGCCCGCCGAACATGTAGCGGATCTTCGCGGCCTGGTTGCAGAACTCGTCCATGCCGCAGGTGACGAAATCGGAAAAGTGGAAGTCGACGATCGGCCGCATGCCGGTCAGCGCGGAGCCGACCCCGCAGCCGGCGATGGCGGCCTCGCTGATGGGGGTGTCGAGAATGCGGCCGGGGAACTTCTCGGGGATGCCCTTGAACTGGCCGAAGATGCCGGAGTGGGCGGTCAGGTCCTCGCCCAGGATGTAAACCGATTCGTCGCGGGTCATCTCCTCGTGCAGGGCTTCGGCCAGCGCTGCGGATGCGCTCATGATGCGATCAGACATGTGTGGTCTCCTTATCTGTATGCGTGGGCCATCCGCAGCGAGCGAATGACGGCGCAACGGGTTTGTCCGTAGCCTCATGCGTTGACGTAGAGGTCTTCAAGGGCGTCTTCCGGCTTCGGGTAGGGGCTGCTCTTGGCGAACTCGATGGCCGCGTCCAGCTCGGCTTTGACCTCGTCCCAGACGACCTTGACCTCCTTCTTGGTCAGGACCTTGTCCTTGACCAGCCGCTCCTCGAAGCGCTGGATCGGGTCGTTCTTCTCCTGCCAGGTCAGCACCTCGGCCTGGTCGCGGTATTTCTGGGGGTCGCCCTCGAAGTGGCCGCGAATGCGGTAGGTCTTGTTCTCGATCATGCTCGGGCCCTCGCCCCTGCGCGCCGTCGGCGACCGCCTTGAGCGTCGTCGCGCGCACGGCCAGCACGTCGTTGCCGTCGACCGAGTAGCCCGGCATGTTGTAGCCGGCCGCGCGCTGGCAGAGATCGCCCAGGGCGCAGGCGCTGCTCTGCGGGGTGGTCGACGCCCACCCGTTGTTCTCGACCACGAACAGCACCGGCAGCTTCCAGATGGCGGCCATGTTCATGGCCTCGTGCACCGGCCCGCGGTTGGAGGCGCCGTCGCCGAAGAAGACGACACCCACCTGGTCGGTCTTGCGCATCTTGATCGAGAGCCCCGCGCCGGCCATGAGGGGCAGCCCCCCGGCCACGACGCCGTTGGCGCCCAGGATGCCGATCGAGAAATCGGCGATGTGCATCGAGCCGCCCTTGCCCTTGCAGTAGCCGGTCGCCTTGCCGAAGAGCTCGGCCACCATGCGCTTCAGGTCCGCGCCCTTGGCGATCATGTGGCCGTGGCCGCGGTGGGTCGTGGCGACGTAGTCGTCCGGCCGCAGGCAGGAGCACACGCCGGTGCTGGAGCCCTCCTGGCCGATCGACAGGTGGATGAAGCCGGGGATCTGCCCGGCGGCGAAGTACTCGCCCGCCATGGTCTCGAACTGCCGGATGGTGACCATGGTGCGGTACATCTGCAGAAGCGTTTTCTTGTCGGTCGACATGCCTTTCTCCTTCGATGTCCCGCGCGATCGGGGTTGCCGTACCGCGCAGGAGGTTCTGGAATTCACTCCCCGGGTGAGCCTGTCCACCCGGTTTGCTCCGATTGCGAAATCGAGCCCTCCCGCCGCGCCGTACCGCATCAACATGGCCGGCAGGGCCAGCGACAGCGGCGGGTAGTACGTGAGGATCAACAAGCCGATGAAGCCGATGGCCAGGAACGGCAACGACTCGCGCGCCCCGTCCTCCAGCTTGCACTCGGTCATCTGGCACGAGAGGTTCAGGGTCAGCCCCACCGGCGGCGTCACGAGCCCGATGCAGAGGTTGACGCACGCGACCACGCCGAAGTGGATGGGGTCGATCTTGGCCATCTGCGTCAGGGGGTAGAGCACCGGGATGAACATCACCAACGTCGCGTTGGCCTCCATGAAGCAGCCCGCGATCATAAACACCACGTTGATCAGGAGCAGGATGACGACCGGGCTCGAGGTGGTCTGCAGGATGAAGGCGGCCACGTTCTCCGGCAGGCGGTTGTTGATCATCACGTAGCTGAAGGCCTTGGCCATGCCGACGATCAGCATGATGATGGCCGCGGTGTGGCAGGTGGAACGGATGATCGGGATGAGGTCCTTGAGCTTCAGACCCCTGTACAGAAACAACCCGACGATCAGGGCGTAGACGACCGCCATGGCCGAGCATTCCGTCACGGTGAACGCCCCGGAGACGATGCCCACGAGGATAAAGACCGGCATGAGGATCGCGAGCGCCGAGTTCTTGAAGCTGGCGGCGATCTCCCGCAACGAGGCCGGTTCGTGCCGGGGGTAGTTGCGGCGCTTGGACACAAAATAGGCGACCAGGATGAACCCCAGCCCGATCAGCACGCCCGGCACGGCCCCGGCCACGAACAGCTTCGTTATCGACTGGCCGGTCAGCACTCCGTACATCACGAACAGGATGCTGGGCGGGATGATCGGCGCGACGATCGCGGCGTTGGCGTTCACCGCGACGGTGAAGGCCTTGCCGTAGCCCTCCTTGATCATGGCCGGCATCATGATGCTGCCGATGGCGGCACAGTCGGCCACGGCCGATCCGGAGATCCCGCCGAAGAAGATGTTGGTCACGATGTTGGTCATCGCCAGCCCGCCGGGGAACCGGCCCACCACGGCGTTGGCGAAGGCGAGCACGCGCTGCGTGATGCCGCTCGCGGTCATGAGGTTGCCGGCCAGAAGGAAGAACGGGATCGCCAGGAGGGAAAACGACTCGATGCCCGCGAACATGCGCTGGGGGATGATCTGGATCGGCACGTTGCCCGTCAACAGCAGGACGATCAGCGTGCTGACCCCCAGCGCGAGCGACAACGGGATGCGGATCAGGATGGCGACGAACAGGAGAACCATCAGGAGGGTGTTCATAGCTGGTCGCCTCCCCCGATCCGGCGGCCTTCCTTCCACTCCCAGATCATCGTGGCCACCAGGAAGACGAACATGAGACCGGTCCCGACCGGCATGGCGCTGTAGGCGAGCGACATGGGCAGGTCCATGGCGGCCGAGAGCTGCCGGTGGGCCATGATGGCAAGCCCGGCGCCGGCCCAGGTGAGGGCCCCGAGCATGAAGAGCACGGCCGCGTCGGACACGAGGTAGACGACCTTGGCCGCACCCGGGGGCAGCCGATCCGTCAGGACGGTCACGTCCACGTGCCGGCGCTTGCGGATGACCACCGCGGCGCCCAGGAACGTGATCCAGACGAACAGGTAGCGCGCCAGCTCCTCCGACCAGCTGGTCGGATTGTTGAAGACGTAGCGCGAGGTGACCTGGAGCACGACGGCGCCGGCCATGACGATCATCATAAAGACCAGGACGGCATCCAGCGCCTTCTCGATGCGGTCGAGCAGCTTGTACATCGGCGATCACCTGTCCTTTCGGTTAGCCGTTCAGGCCTCACACCATCACCGCACCGCCGTTGGAATCGACGCAGGCGCCGGTCATGAAGCAGGAGTCCTCGCTCAGCAGGAACGCGATCACGCGCGCCTGCTCCTCGGGCTTGGACCAGCGGCGGATGGGCATGGCGGCGGCGATGCGGTCCAGCTCCTCCTGCGGGGTCGCGCGCTGCACGAGCGGGGTGAGGGTCGCCCCGGGGCAGAAGGCGTTCACCCGGATGTTGCTCGGCCCGAGCTCGCGGGCGATGTGCCGCGTGAGGCCCACCACGCCGTGCTTGGCGGCCGTGTAGTGCGCGCCGCCCAGCACACTCGCCGTGCGCCCGGCGAGCGAGGCCACGTTCACGATGACCCCGCCGCCCTGCTTCAACATGATCGGGACGACCGCGTGGCAGCAGAGGAAGGGCCCGCGCAGGTTGACGCCCATCATCAGGTCCCACTCGGCGATGGGCATGTCGGCGAATTTGGAGCGCCGCAGGATGCCGGCGCTCGTCACGAGGAAGTCGATCCGGCCGAAGGCGGACAGCGTGTTCTCGACGCCGCTCTTGACCTCGGCCTCCGCGGAGACGTCCACTTTTTCGACCAATGGCTTGGGGGCGCCGGTTGCTTCAATTTCACCCGCCAGTGTCTTCAGCAGCGTCTTGTCGATGTCGACCAGCGCCAGGCCCGCACCGGCACTCGCGAGATGCAGCGCGGCCGCCCGCCCGATCCCGCTCGCGGCCCCGGTCACGATGCCGAACTTTCCGCTGAAATCCCGTGAAGTCTGCATATCGATAGTGCCTTTCAATCTGTCCACGGACGAAGCCGGTGCCCCGACAGGCTTGGACCCGGTTAATTGTATGAGGGTTACCCCCTCCCCCAGCCCCCTCCCGCAAGGGGAGGGGCCAAGGACTTCAACCGAGCCCTTGAACCCTCGCCCCTTGGCCCCTTATACCCTTCCCGTGTCGTGGCGACCGGCAACGCAGCATCCGGCCGTCAGACGCGGTTTTGCTACTGGAGCGCCTTGATCTTGTCGTAGTACCCTTTGAGATCCGGGAAGTCGTTGATGATGTTGGCTGTCTTGGCCCGGTAAGGCGCGAGATCCGGCTCGATGAGCTTCATGCCCTTCTTGACCAGGTCGGCCTTCAGGCTTTCCTCCGCCTTCTCCGCTTCGCCGTTGGCCCAGGTGCAGCCTTCCTGGATGTCCTTCACCAGAACGCCCTTCACGTCCGCCGGCAGCTTCTCGAACCAGGGCTCGTAGAAGATGTACGTCATGGTGCCGAGCACGTGCTTGGTCATGACCAGGTACTTGCAGACCTCGTTGAACTTGAAGTCGTTGATGATGTTGAGGGGGTTCTCCTGCCCGTCGACCGTGCCCTGCTGCATCGCCGTGAACAGCTCGGTGAACGCCATGGGCACCGGCGCGGCGCCGAAGGCCTCCCAGGTCATGCGGTACATCTTCAGCGGCGGGACGCGCAGCTTGAGGCCCTTCAGGTCGTCGATCGACTTGATCTCCCGGTTGCAGGTGAGGTTGCGGCTGCCGCGGTAGATGGCGCCGACCGTGCGGAACTTGGTCTTAGCGGCGACCTCGTCCTGCAGCTGCTGGGCCAGCGGGCTGAACCAGAACTTTTTCCAGTGGTCGAGGTCCCTGAACAGGTAGGGGAACGCCTCGATCCCGGGCAGCGGGTTGTAGCGGTCGAGGGTCCCGACGCTCTCGAAAGACATCTGCACGGTGCCGATCTGCAAACCCTCGGCCACTTCGCGCCAGTCGCCCAGGCTCGCACTGCCGTAGATCTCGATCTTGACCTTGCCGTTGGTGTGGGTTTCGACGTTCTTGGCGATCCGCTCGATCGTCTTCGAGTAGAGGCTGTCCGGCGGGTAGATGTGCCCCATCTTGATGACCATGGGCTGCCTGGGCCAGGGCGCCCGAAACGCTGAAAATCCCGAGCAGCAGAACCACGCATGCCGCCATTCCGATTCGACCCGTTCGTTTCATCTGACTCCCTCCTTTGGGTTGAGGTTGGGCAGAGGCTTGCTCCGGCGCCGTATGCGGCCGGTTCAGAGCTCGCCGGGGTTAACGGTGGACCGGGTCGATGGGAATCCCATCATGAGCTTGGACAGAATGTCGCCATCGGCCTTGAGCCGGGACAGCACGAACGCCTTGGCAAACCGCAGGTGCCGCTCCATGAGGCGGGCAGCGCGCGCGGGGTCGCCGTCCGTTATCGCGGCGAACAGGTTCAGGTGCTGGGGGTGGGCGTCCGTGAGGTGGTCGGTCGTGAGCAGGTTGATGTTCTGGATGATCCAGATCCGGTCGAGGATGGTCCGCCCCAGTTCGGCGAGCGGCTTGTTGCCGCTCGCATCGAGGATGATCAGGTGGAAATCCTGCTCGAGCTGCAGGATGCGCTGCTTGTCGCCGTTGTGCATCCGGCGCCCGACCTCGGCCAGCAGGCGCGCGACGCGGCGGCGGTCGGCGGCGCTCATGCGCCGGGCCGCCTGGCGTGCGGCCAGCACTTCGAGCGCAATCCGCAGGTCGTAGAGGTCCTCGACGCCTTGGATGTTGAGGGTGCTCACCCGGAACCCCTTCTGGGGTTCGCGCTCGATCAGGTGCTCCTTCTCGAGCATGCTCAGCGCTTCGCGGACGGGGGTCTGGCTCATCTGCAGCGCCCCCGCCAGGTCGCTCACGTGCAGGCGTGCGCCGGGCTTGAGGTGATAGCGGACGATCCACTCTTTGATCTGCTGGTGGGCTTTGTCGGTGAGCGAGGGTTTGAGCAAGCGTCGGCTCCCGTGAGCGGGTTGCAAGTGGCGCTTGATGGAGGCTGGCCGGATGTACCAAGAGCGGGGGGCGAGTGTCAATAAAAAATACGAAAAAATATATTTTTCGCGGGAGAGGCTTTCTTTCAGTCTCGAGCATCGCGGCTGGAAAGCCGCTCCCACGGGAGAAAAACCAAGGTGCCTGGGAAGGGAGCAGAAAAACGGTGTGTCGGGCCGTCAGACAAGGCGCGCGGCCTTGGGCAGCGCGCAGCACCCATGTGAAACCCGTCTCCCAAATCGCGGATCACGGTCGCAGGCAAGGCGCAAGACCGCGGAGACCACGCAGCATGGCTTTGAAGCGGGGGCAACGACGGCATCTCGGGCCGTCAGACAAGGCGTGCGGCCTTGGGCGGCGCGCAGCATACGTTCAGTATGTGAGCACCTGCACAAGGCCGCGCAACGCAGTATCACGGCCCGAGAGGCCGGTGTTCTACATGAAGCCGGTGACTTGAGGCAGCCACAGCACGATCTCGGGGAAAACGATCAGCAGCACCAGCCCCAGGAACATGAAGAGCAGCAGCCAGATGTCCCAGCGCACGGTGTCTTCCATCTTGGCGCCGCTCAGCCGGCAGCTCACCATGAGGTTGACCGCCATGGGCGGGGTGAACTGGCCCAGCGCGACGTTGTAGGTCATCAGCACCCCGAACCACACCAGGTCCCAGTCGAACGTCTCGGCCACCGGCACGAAGAGCGGGCAGAAGATGAGGAAGATGGAGATGCCGTCGAGGAACATGCCGACGATGACGAGGAACACCATCAGGATGAAGATGACGCCGAGCGAGCTGCCCCCGCCGAGCGCCACCAGCCCCCTGGAGATGGGGTCGACGATGCCGAGCGTGCTGCACGCCCAGGCGAAGACGCTGGCCAGCCCGACGACCACCAGGATGACCGCGGAGGTCTCGGCGGACTCGACCAGCAGTTCGAACAGGGCGCGCAGGGTCAGCGAGCGGTAGACCACGAATCCGACGAACAGACCGAACACCACGGCCATCACCGCGGCCTCGGTCGGGGTGAACCACCCGGTGCGCAGCCCGCCCAGGATGAGGACCGGTGCGGCCAGCGCCCAGGCGGCGTCTTTGAAAGACTCCCAGAACTTCGGCTTAGCCTCCCCGCTCTCACTGCTGCCGAAATTGTGGTGCAGGCTGAGAAAAAGCGCCGGGATGATCAGCATCACGCAGGCCAGAACGCCGGGGATGATGCCGCCCACGAAGAGCGCCGGCACCGTGGCAGAGGGCACCAGCACGCTGTAGACGATGAAGGCGACCGAGGGCGGGATCAGGATGTCCGTCGACCCGGCGGCCGCCGTGACCGCCGCCGCGAACCCCGGCGCATAGCCGGCGCGCAGCATGGCGCTGAGCATCACGCCGCCCACGGCGGCCGTGCAGGCCGGCCCGGACCCGGAGATGCCGCCGATGATCATGGCCACCAGGATCGTGATCACCGCCAGCGCCCCGCGGCCGCGGCCGACGATGGCCTCGGTGAACCGCAGCAGCCGGCCGGCCACCCCGGCCTTGTCGAAAATGGCGCCCGCCAGGACGAACATCGGGATGGCGAGCAGCGGGTACTTGGCGATGCCCGGCGTAGACGTTGGTGGGGACCGCCATGATGCCGAGCTGGGCCAGCGCGATGGCGAGCGTGCCGGACAGCCCCAGCGCCGCGGCGATCGGCACGCCGCCGAACATGAGGAGGAAGAAGCAGCCGAACAGCAGGTAGGCGTAATACATCAGTCGTTCCTCCTGCACAGGCGGACGAGCACGCCGACGGCGCGGCCGAAAATCGCCAGCGACAGCAGCGGCAGCCACACCGTGTAGATCCAGGTCGGCAGCCCCAGCCCCGGCGAGGTGACCTCGAAGCGGTATTCGTCCCAGGCCATGCGCGTTCCGAAAATCGCCAGCAGCAGGAACGTCAACGCGGTCAGGAGGATGGCGACGATCTGAGCTCTTGCGGCGAACCGGAGGCGAGAGCTTGTCCACCAGGTACGTGATGTTCAAATGCCCCTGCTTGGCCATGACGCTCGAGCCCCCGACCAGGGCCATGAAGATCATGAGGAAGACCGAAAACTCTTCGGTGAAGGCGAAGGAGAAATTGGTCAGGTAGCGCACCACCACGTTCGCGAAGGTGATGACGCCCAGAAGACCGATGGCGATACCGGCCAGGGTCTCCTCGATCTTCAAGGGGATTCGGGTCTTGGGACCGCTGGGGGCAGAGTCGTTTTCCATTCCCATCGGATCTCCGGGGCGAAGCGCGTTTAAAGGTCTCAAAAGAAAGGCGCGCACGCTGGCGTGAGCGGTGCGCGCCTCTGGGTAGTGCTCACTGCAGGTGCAGGACCGCGTTGCCTACTTGCGGTTGGCGACCGCGTCCTCGGCCTTCTTGACCAACTCCGGCCCGATCTGCTTGGCCCACTTGTCATAGACCGGCTTGGTGGCCTTTCTGAAATCGGCCTTCTCAGCGTCGGTCAGTCGGATCACATTGACACCCAACGCCTCCACTTCCTTGATCCCGGAGTCGTCCGGCGGGATCAGCCCCTTGCGGGCGGCTACGATGTTCTCCTTGGCGGCCTGGGCCGCGGCTTCGCGCACGGCCTTCTGGTCTTCAGGCTTCCAGCTCTTCCAGACGTCCTTGTTGACGACGAAGATCAACGGGTCGGCCACATACCCCCAGAGCAGCAGGTTCTTCTGGTTCGCCGCACTGTGCAGTTTGGCAACGGTAAAGATGGTGAGCGGGTTCTCCTGGCCGTCGACCGCGCCGCTGGAGAGCGCCGGCACCGCATCGGCCCAGCTCATCTGGGTGGGGTTGGCGCCGAGGGCCGTGAAGGTTTCCAGGAACAGAGGGGATCCGACCACGCGGATCTTCAGTCCCTGGAGGTGCTCCGGCTTGCGGATCGGCCGCTTGGAGTTGCTGAGCTCACGGAATCCGTTCTCACCCCAGGCCAGGGGAACGGTGTCCTTGCTTTCCAGAATCTTGAAAATCTCTTTGCCGACATCCCCACCCGTGAGGGCGTCGATGGCCTTGTAGTCCGGCATCAGGAAGGGCATCGAGAAGATGTTGAGCTCCTTCACCTGGGGCGACCAGTTGATGGTGGAGCCGATCGCCATGTCGATGGAGCCCTGGCGAATGGCCGTGTACTCCTTGGTCTGGTCGCCGCCCACGAGGCTCGTGCCCGGGTAGCACTTGATGGTGATGCGGCCGTCGGTCTTCTCCTTGACCAGCTCGGCCCAGCGCTCGCCGGCAATCCCCCACGGGAAGGGCTTGCCGACCACGGTCGAGAGCTTGTACTCGGGTTTGTAATCCGCGGCGGGAACGGGCGGGACCGACCACGCGGCGACCACGGCCAGAATCAGGACCAGACCCAGAAACTTTCTCATTGCAATCCTCCCTGTAGGTGATGGGGCATGTGCTCCGGAGAGCCGACGGACACGCATTTTCTAAGGATGGCACCCTATTATACCGGACTATACCTGTCAAGAAATTCCCCGGTGCGCCGCTCCCGGAAAAGCCCCGATTGCCGCGGCGTGAGCGGGGTTCCCGCAACGGCCGGGTTGACTCGCGGCCGACCGATCTTACCCTACGCCCGCCCAACGGCAGCTCACAGTCGAGACGCAGGTTCCACGGATCACGGCGATAGGCGCCGCCTGATCGGCAAGAACGGTTGCTCTTTGTGGGAGAGGCTTTCAGCCTCGATCGTCGCGGCTGGAAAGCCGCTCCCACAGAAAAAATGCCGACTTGCTTGGGAGGAGATATCATGATCGTGATTGAACCGAGAATCCGCCACAACATCTGCCTGACCGCCCACCCCCTGGGCTGTGCGGCCCAGGTGCGTGCGCAGATCCACTACACCCGCAGCCGCGGCGCTCTGCCCGGCCCGCGCCGGGCGCTCGTCATCGGGGCCTCGAACGGGTACGGGCTGGCGGCCCGCATCGTGTCGGCTTTCGGCGCGGGGGCCGCGACCGTGGGGGTCGCTTACGAGCGGCCGGGCTCTCCCGAGCGTTCGGCCACGGCCGGGTGGTACAACACCGAGGCGTTCCGGCTCGAGGCCGCCCGCGCCGGATTACCGGCCTGGGATGTCAACGGGGACGCGTTCACGGAGGAGGTCAAGGCGGAGGTGGGGCGGATCGTGCGGCAGGCGACCGGGCCGGTGGACCTCGTCGTCTACAGCATCGCCGCGCCGCGGCGGATCGACCCGCGGACGGGCGAAATCTACTCCTCCGCCATCAAGCCGATCGGCAGCCCCTTCACTTCCAAGAGCATCGATTTTCTTTCGGGCGCGATCACGGAAACGACGGTCGAGCCGGCCACGGAGGAGGAAGTCGCCAGCACGGTCAAGGTCATGGGCGGCGAGGACTGGGAGCTCTGGATCGGGCGGCTGCTGGACGCGGGGGCGCTCGCCGAGGGCTGCACGACCCTGGCCCTGTCCTACATCGGGCCGGAGCTCACGCAGGCCATCTACCGCCAGGGCACCTTGGGCCGGGCCAAGGCCGACCTCGAGGCGGCCGCGCGGCGGCTGGATAAACGCCTGAGCGCCATTCGCGGCCGCGCCCTCGTGAGCGTCAACAAGGCCCTGGTGACCCGGGCGAGTGCGGTGATCCCGGGCGTTTCCCTCTACATCGCGCTCCTCTACCGGGCCATGAAGGCCCGCGGGCTGCACGAGGGCTGCATCCACCAGATGGAGCGCCTGTTCCGCGATTTTCTGTATTCGCACCGGCCGCTGCCGCTCGACGCCGAGGGCCGCATCCGGCTGGACGACTGGGAGCTGCGGGCGGACGTGCAGGCCGAGGTGCTGGAGGCCTGGGGGAAGGTCAGCACCGAGACCCTGGGGGAGTTTGCCGATCTGGAGGGGTTCCGGGACGAATTCCTGCGCCACCACGGCTTCGGCATGCCGGGGATCGACTACTCGCAGACGGTGGATCCCACTGAAAGTGGAATAAATCCGAAATCCGAATGTCGAAATCCGAAACGAAGGCGGAATAAATTCCTTGTTTCGGATTTCGGATTTTGTGCTTCGAATTTTATTCTTCTTGTTTCGGATTTCGTGTTTCGAATTTCGGATTTACCCCGTCAGGGCATTTTGTAGATCATGGAGTTGACGTTCATCCCCGCGCCGACCGAGGCGAAGACCACGATCTCCCCGGGCGCCAGGCGGTGGCCGTCCAGCTGCCCCTTCAGGATCAGGTCGAGCAGCGTCGGCAGCGTGGCGACCGAGCTGTTCCCGGTCCAGCTGATGATCATCGGCATGATGTCGGCCGGGATCTCCTTGACCTTGTAGAGATCGAACAGCCGCTTGATGATGGAGGCATCCAGCTTCTCGTTCGCCTGGTGCACCAGGATCTTCCGGACGTCCGCAAGCCCCAGCCCGCTCTTCTCCAGGTTCTGCTTGACCACGAGCGGCACCATCTTGACCGCGTACTTGTAAATGTCGTGGCCGTTCATCTTGATGTAGATCCGGTCGTCTTGTTCGGCCGGATTGTAGGAGCGTCCCATGTGCAGCAGGTAGGCGTGGTCGTAGGTGTCGGTGCGGGTGAGGTGCGACAGGATTCCGGCATCCGTGTCCGCGGCCTCCAGGAGGGTGGCCCCCGCGCCGTCGGAGTAGATCATGCTGTCCTGGTCGTGCGGGTCCGCGATCCGGCCGAGCGTCTCGGCCCCGATGACGAGCACGCGCCGGGCGTCGCCGGAGCGGATGAAGTAGTCGGCCGTGATCATGGCCTGCAGCCAGCCCGGGCACCCGAAGGGCAGGTCGAAGGCGACCGTGTACGGGTTCTTGATGCGCAACCGGTGCTTGACGCGCGAGGCCAGGGTCGGCACGGTGTCGCAGCGCACGCTGCCGGGCGCGACGTCCCCGAAGTTGTGGGCCACGATGATGTAGTCCAGGCTCTCCCGGTCGACCCCCTCCAGCGCGGCCTCGGCCGCGTGAAAGCCCATGTCGGAGGCGCCCATGTCGTCGTCCGCATAGCGGCGCTCTTCGATCCCGGTGATCTCGTTCAGCTTGCGGACGATCTCCGCGTTCGGCCGTTCCGGCCGCTTGCCCGCCGCGTCGTAGAACTCGTTCTGGAGAAAGTGGTCGTTGGGGACCCGCCGGGACGGGATGTAGCTTCCGGTTTTGGTGATGATCGAGTGCGTCATATCTGTGGCTGTATTCCTGTCCGATTCCAAGAATTTCCGCCGTGTTTTGCGGAAACGGTTTTTTAGCCGGTTATTTTAAAAAATGCAACGGTTATCGCGGGTAAGCGCCGCCGAAATGGCGTTTCCAAGGGGCCTGTGCTATACGAGTCCAGCGCCGACCCGGCGCATTCAGGCAGGAAGGTGGCGTACATGGGAGTGGAGATCACGGAAGTCCGGTCCCGGCCGGAGCTGAAAGACTGGGTGACGTTCCCGAACCGGCTGTACCGGGGCGACCCCCGCTACGTCCCGCAGCTGATCGGCCAGGAGCTCGACTTCTTCGACCGCGCCAAGAACCCGTCTTTCAAGATTGCCCAAACCCGGCTGCTGGCGGCCCGGCGCGACGGCCGCACGGTCGGCCGCGTGTGCGGCGTCATCCATGAGCTCGAAACCGGCAAGCTGGGCCACCGGCGCGGCCGCTTCGGGTGGTTCGAGTGCGCGGAGGACCCCGAAGCCGCGGCGGCGCTGCTGGGCGCGCTCGAGAGCTGGTTCCGGGAGGCGGGCTGCCGGGAGATGACCGGCCCCCACGGCTTCACCGACCTCGACCCGGAGGGCATGCTGGTCGAAGGCTTCGACGCCCAGCCGACCATCTCCGGCAGCTACAACAAGCCGTACTACCCCGCGCTGGTCGAGGCCCTGGGGTTTCAAAAGGAAATCGACTACATCGAAACGCGCTTCGAGGTCCCGCGAGAAACCCCGGCTGTTTTTCAAATGATGGAGAAAAAGGTCATCCCGTCCGCGCGGGCCGAAGGGTTCCGCCTGGTGGAGGGTCTTTCCAAGAGTGCCGTTCGGCGCTACGCCGGCCAGTTCTGGGAGGTCCTGGAGGCCTCCTTTGCGCACCTGTACGGCGTGACGCCGCTGACCGAAGAGCAGAAGGCGTTCTACCAGAAGAAATACTTCGGGTTCATCGACCCGCGCTTCCTGCAGCTGGTCGTGGACGGTTCCGGGCGGCTCCAGGGGTTCTTCCTCGGGCTGCCCTCGCTCAGCCGCGCCTTTCAGCGCGCAGGCGGTCGGCTGTTCCCCCTGGGCTTTTATCACATCCTGCGCGCCTTCAAACGCTTCGACAGCGTCGACTTCTACTTCGCGGGCGTCCACCCGCAGGCAAACCCGAAGAAGATCCTGCCGCTCATGATCATGGGCATGTGGAAGGCCGTCAAGGGGTCGAACGTCCGATTCATCGAAACCAACCGGGAGCTCGAGACCAACACCGCCATTGTCAACGTCTGGTCGCGCTACGGAGTGCTGAACCGGCGGCGCTCCCGGATCTACCGCAAGCCGCTCCAGGAGTAGCCGGCCGCGCCCGGGCTGGACAGGGCAAACCGGGTTGTGATAGGGGTTCGACTCGGACATGGAAACGCTGTGCCGAGACCTCACGTTTTATCAGGCCTGCCGCTTGGCGCTCCCATCCGTCTATCTCACAATCCGCTGCAAGGATGAGCACTCTTTAAGCCATTTCTTTTCCAGGAGTTGGGCGCGGCGAACTCTTCAGGGGGGGTGGTCGATGATTGATCTGGGCTGGCTCGGCTACATCGAGTTCTCGTGGAAGTTTTTCCTGGCGGTGGGCAGCATCGTTCTCATCGACCTGGTGCTGGCCGGCGACAACGCCGTGGTCATCGCCATGGCGGTCAAGAACCTGCATGGGAAAAAGCGCACGCTCGGGATCATGCTCGGCTCCGGCGGCGCGGTGCTCGTCCGGGTCGTCTGCACCTTCCTGGTGGCCCAGCTGCTGAACATGCAGTACGTCAAGCTGATCGGCGGCGCGGTCATCATCTGGATCGCCGTCAAGCTGCTCACCGACACCGCCGACGAGGAATGCCACGGGAAGGAGGCCCAGGACCATCTGGCAGGCGCTCTGGATCATCATCGTGGCCGACATGAGCATGGGCATCGACAACATGCTCGCCGTGGGCGCCGCCAGCCACGGCAACCTCTTCCTGCTGCTCTTCGGGCTGATCCTGTCCATCCCCTTCGTGGTGTTCATGAGCACGCATGCTGGCCAAGCTGATGGACCGCTACCCGATCATCCTGTGGATCGGCGCCGCGCTGCTCGGCAAGGTCGGCGGCGAGATGATGGCCACCGACCCGTTCGTCGTCGGACTCTTCGACCTGCCCCACTGGGCGGAGTACGCGTCGATGGCGTTCTTCGTGGTCTTCGTCTGCGGCTTCAGCAAGTGGCTGCTCTCCCGGAAAAAGGAGAACTGCCCGGCCGCAGAACCGGCCGCGGTTCCGGCGCAAAGCCCCGAAACCCGCAACTAACCGACTGTCAATACAAAACAAAGCCCTCCTCCGCCATGCCGGAGCGAGGGCTTTATCTTTGTGCCCGCCGGGCGCTCGAAAAGACAGAGCCCTTCGCTTCGGGCGATGGGATCTCGATATGGCTGAGCCTTCTATTGTGGGAGCGGCTTTCCAGCCGCGATCTTCTTTCCCACAGCGTCGCGGCTGGAAAGCCGCTCCCACAAGAAAATGTTCTGGAAGCCATCTTAAAAATAGCAGATCACGCCCGAGGGCCAGGCGCCCGCCGATGAAAACGCGCAGCACCCGTGCCAGGGTGTGAGCATTTTTCAGAGGCGGGCAACGCCGCCATCGGGTGTCAGATGCATTTTTGAGATGGCTTCTACTACGGCGCCGGACGCGGTCCGACGCCGTTAGAACAAGAAACCTCCTCAGCGGCTCCTGCGGGGGTTGCCCTTTGCCTTCGATTTCTTTGAATCGACCTTGGCTTTACGCTGGGCCGGCGACTTGGCCTGCCGCTTGACTTCAAGTGCCGGCTTGCGCTTGAGCACGGCGTTCACGGCCTTGACGATGTGGCGCGCGGTCAGCCCGTACTTGTCGATCACGTCGAGGTACGGCCCGGACTCCGCGAACGTGTCCTGGACGCCGACCCGTTGCATCGGCGTGGGCAGTTTTTCCGCCAGCACCTCGGCCACCGCGCTGCCCAGGCCGCCGAAGATGATGTTGTTCTCGGCCGTGACGATGGCGCCGGTGTCGCGCGCGGCCTTGAGCACCGTCTGCGCGTCGAACGGCTTGAGGGTGTGGCAGTCGATCACGCGCACGTCGATCCCCTTTCGGGCCAGGAGCTCGGCCGCGATCAGGGCCTGGACCACGAGGTCGCGGTTGGCGACGATCGCGGCGTCCTTGCCTTCGCGCACCACCACGGCCTTGCCGATGCGGAACGGGAAGCTCTCGTCGTAGAGCACCGGGACCGGGTCGCGCGTGAAGCTGAGGTAGACCGGGCCCTCGTAGGCCGCGGCGGCGTGCACGGCCATGCGGGTGCTGGTCGGGTCGGCCGGCGCGATCACGGTCGAACCGGCGATGGACCGCATGATGGACAGATCCTCCTGGGCCTGGTGGGTGACCCCGTCCGGGCCGGGGGTGATCCCGCTGTGGCTGGCCGCGATCTTCACGTTCAGGCGCGGGTAGTGGATGCTGTTGCGCACCTGGTCGAGCGCCCGCATGCTGGCGAACACCGCGTAGGTGTTGGCGAACGGGATCAGCCCGGTGGTCGCCATGCCGGCCGCGGCGGCCATCATGTTCTGCTCGGCGATCCCGAAGTTGAACGAGCGCTCGGGGTACTTGGCGGCGAACATCGTCGTCTTCATGGACTTGGAGACGTCCGCGTCGAGCGAGACGACGTCGGGGTTCAGCCCGCCCAACGCGAGCAGGGCGTCGGCGTACGAGAAGCGCGTCGGCTCGCCCTTGGCCTTGGCGAAGAGGTCCTTCGAGCCGAGCAGCGCCTGGATTTCCGGCAGCACGTATCGGTATTTAGATTTCACAGGTGCACCTCCTGATCTCGCACAGCGCCTGGTCGGCCTCGGACACGCAGGGCGCCTTGCCGTGCCAGTCGGCCACGTTTTCCATGAAGGAGACCCCCTTGCCCTTGACCGTTTCGGCGATGATGGCGGTCGGGATGCCCTTGCGTTCGTGCGCCGCCTCGAGCGCCGCCACGACCTGCTCCATGGAGTGCCCGTCGATCGTCTCCACGTGCCAGTTGAAGGCGCGCCACTTGTCCGCCAGCGGCTCGACCGGCATTTCGTCGTCCACGCAGAAGTCGTTCTGGAGGTGGTTGCGGTCGACGATCACGGTGAAGTTGTCGAGCTTCCACTTGGGGGCGGCCATCGCCGCTTCCCAGACCGAACCCTCCTGGGACTCGCCGTCGCCGACCACGACCCAGACGTGGTAGTCCTTCTTGCGCAGCTTGCCGGCCAGCGCCATCCCCAGGCCGGCTGAAATGCCCTGCCCGAGCGACCCGACCGTCATGTCGATCCCGGGGCACTTGTGCATGTCCGGGTGGCCCTGCAGGATGCTGCCCATGCGCCGCAGGGTCGCGAGGTGCCGCTTGTCGAAGTAGCCGCGCTCGGCCAGGGCCGAGTACCACACCGGGCAGGCGTGGCCCTTGGAGAGCACGAACCGGTCGCGGTCCGGCCACCGGGGGTTGGCGGGGTCGATGCGCATCACGCGGAAGTAGAGGGCGGTCACGATGTCGGTCGCCGACAGCGACCCGCCCGGGTGCCCGGCGCCGGCCGTGCAGATCATCTCGATGATGTCGCAGCGGATCGCCCCGGCCATGCGCTTCAGTTCGTCGATGCTCATGGGGGTTGGGTTCATAGTAAGAGTCTCCTGTTGTCTGCTCGGGTTCAGGGTTCAAGAGCGGCCGGGTTCAGGGTTCAGGACAGACAGTCGAGCCGCAGTCTTTCGATCTATCCTGAACCGCGAACCCTGCAACCCTTGCACCTCGTTTTTCATTTCAGCCCGAAAATCTCCTTCTCGATGAACTTCCAGGTCTGCATGTAGTCGCCCGCGGCCATGAAGCGGGCGATCCGGCCGCCGTCGATCCGGTCCAGCTTGTCCCAGATCCGGTTGGACATGCGGCTGTTGGCCTCGAAGACCTCCCGGATGCCCCAGCGGGTCGGCGAGGTGTCGGAGGTGAGGTAGTCCTTATATTTGTACTTCTTGAGGTAGTAGAGAAACTCGACGTACTCCAGGAAGTGCTTGGTGCCGCAGAAGTAGTCCCAGTCCCACCGGCCGTCGTTGTCGTTGATGTGGATGTAGTATTTGAATCCGCTTTCCGCCAGCAGCACGAGGGCTTCGGCCGGGTTTTCGTTGCCGTAGGTGGAGTGCCCGAAATCCAGCGTCACGCCCATCTGCTTGATCCCGATGTCGTTCAGCAGGCACAGGGTCTTGGCCGCGGTGTCCAGGAAGCAGCGGCCGCGGGTCTCGCTCGGCTTGTACTCGATGAACAGCGGGATCTTCGTCTTGTAGCTCCCGGCCGCGCCGAAGGTCTCGATCAGGTGCTTCCAGGCCACGGCGTAGTCGTGCTGGAAGGCGAACTCGTACCCGTCGCCCAGCGGGCAGCAGGTGACCTTGTCGGCGCCGACGGCTTCGGCGAAGTCCTTGGCCTCCTTGATGAAGCGTACGGCCTTGTTGCGGATTTTCCGGTCGAGCGAGGTCAGCCCGCCGTTGCGGAACTCGGGCTCGGCCTTGACGTTCACGTTGACCGCCGCGACCTTCAGCTTGTGCTTCTTCAGCACGGCGCGGGTCTGGGCCGGGTCGCTCACCTCGTAGGGGTAGACGATCTCGACCCCGTCGAAACCCTCCATTTCCGACATCAGCTTGAACTTGCCGTCGAGATCGAGGGGCTGGTTGTACTCGTGAAAGCGGTCCTTGGTGCGCGACAGGAACCCGGTGATGATGGCCAGCTTCAACACAACGCCTCCTTTTTAGATGACTTTCAGTATCCTGTGGGAGCGGCTTTCCAGCCGCGACGATCGAGGCTGAAAGCCTCTCCAACAGAAAGTTTACTGGCGGATGCCCCCCGCCGTTGCAGGACGGAGCGTTCAGGGGGTTAGCGAACCAAGCCTCGATGAATTCAGGCCCGCTCCATACTCGTCCGCGACCGCTTGCGGCGGGCAGACGATCTCGATGTCCCAGGGCCCGGTGTAGCCGCACCCTTTGAGGGCGGCGATCAGCCGCGGCCAGTCGATCGACCCGGCGCCCGGGCGCAGCGACAGGTTCTCGCCCCCGAAGTTGTCGCACAGGTGCGTGCCGAGGATGCGCTCCCCGAGCTTGGCCGGGATGAGATAGAGATTTTCCTTGCAGGCCCAGGCATGCCCCGTGTCGAAATTGAGGCCGAGCGTGTCGGAGCCGATGTGCTCGCACAGGCGCAGAAAGCCGTCGATCCCGCCGACGACGGCGCCCGGGAGGATTTCGAGCGCCATGCGCCGGCCGGCATCTTCGACCATGGCCAGCAGCCGGCCCACTTTCTCCGCGCAACGGTCGAAGCAGCCGGGGCCAGTCCTCCGGCCCGGCGTCCGCGGTGCGTCGAAGGCCGGCAGCGGCACGGTGACGACCCGGCACTCCTCGAAACGATCCACAATGTCGAGCACCACCTTCATCTGTTCGATGGCTGCATCTGAAATAAGACTTTGCCTGTCGGCAAAATCTTCCAGCAGGAAGTGGGCCACAAACTGATGGGCCTTCAAGCCCAACCCCGAAGATGCCTTCCGGATTTCGGCGGCGCCCGTTCGGGCCCAGGCATCGAGGCTTTCCCGGTGGAAGACTTCGAGCTGGAAACCGGAAAATCCCGAAGACGCCACATCCTCCAGGCCTGCGGCGACCTCATCGGGGGAAAACCGGTTTGAAAATTTCGAGATAAAATAGGCCGGTGAAACACCAATCATTATTCCAAGGCTCCTAACAGGCTGTTGAAATTCAGCCGAAATTGCTGTTACCTCATATTGAACAGCCAGAGAATGACCTTGGTCGTCGCCGGGACGTACGTCACGATCAGCACGACGAGGAACGTGACCGTCATCATGGGGATCAGGTGCTTGGTGATGGCCCCGATCCCGGCCTTGGCGAGGCTGGCGGCGACAAATAACGTCCCCCCGACTGGCGGCGTGTAAAGGGCGATCGCCAGGTTGGCCGTCACCACCACCCCGAGGTGGACCAGGTCGACACGAAACGCCTGGGCTATCGGCAGGAACAGAGGGATGGTCAACAGCATGGCCGGCAGCGGCTCGATGAAAATGCCCACCAGGAAGAGCGAGATGTTGAGCAGCAGCAGGAACAGCCACTGCTGGTGCGCCACGGCCTGGACCCAGTCCGCCAGCTGGGCCGCCACCTGCTCCACCGTGATCAACCAGGCCAGGCACCCGGTGGCGCCGATGACCAGCATCACCACCGCGCTGGTCTGGAAGGACTTCAGCAGAATTTCCGGCAGGTCCCGCCACTTGAGGTCCTTGTAGAGGAAGATGGAGATGATGACCCCGTACACCACGGCGATGGCGGCCGCCTCGGTGGGAGTGAACAGCCCGGTCCATATTCCGCCGACGATCATGATGGGCATCAACAGCGCCGGCCAGGCCTCCTTGAAGGCCGCCAGGATCTCGCCGGCCGTGGCGGGCTTGCCGCCCTTGTCGCAGCCGGTCTTCTTGCCGAACCAGATGCAGACGCCGATCAGCGCCAAGCCGATATCATCGCCGGGATCACGCCGGACATGGACAGCAGCCGCATCGACACCCCGGTGATGAAGGCATAGACCAGAAAGGGGATCGAAAGCGGCATCAGCAGCGCCAGCGTCCCGGCCACCGAGAGCAGCGCCGCCGCAAAGGCGGGGGGATAGCCCCGCTGGATCATCATGGGAATGATCAGCGACCCGATCGCCGCCGTGTCGGCGATCGCGGACCCCGAAATGCCGCCGAACAGCAGGCAGGAGACGACGCAGACCACCCCGAGCCCGCCCGGCATGAAACCGAAGAGGGTCGCCGCGAAGGCCACGATGCGCTTGCCCACCCCGCCCTTGGACAAGCAGCTCGCCGCCGAAGATGAACAACGGCACGGCGATCAGGATGAAAGGCTCCACGCCGGAAATGAAGCTGAGAAAGATCGTCTCCAGGGGGTGGGAGAGGTCAAACGCCCAGATCATGCCCACCGTGGTCGCCAGCAGCGCGTACATGAGCGGCACGCCGGCGCACGCGATCACGAAGAATACGGCAAAGATAATCACGGCAAACATCGCTCAATCTCCATACCGTTCCTCGCGGGGCGTGCCGCGCAGGATTTGGACGAGGTCATAACCGACAAAGACCAGGGAGACCGCCGAACCGACGGGCAAGGCGAGATACTGGAACGCCATGGGCCAGTCGAGAACGGTCAGGATGTTGCCCCAGTTGGCCATGACGATGCCCATCCCGTACCAGACCAGCAGCACCAGCACGACCAGGCACAACACCTGAACGGCGGCATCCGCCTTGAGGCGGGATTTCCCGGTCACCTTGTCGATGAACTCGGTAATCGTCATGTGCGCCCCGCGGCGCGCCGCTGAGGCCCCACCCAGAAATGTGACCCAGACCATCATGAACTCGCACAGCTCGGTGGTCCAGGCGATGTCCTGGTGGAACAAGTGCGTGAGCACGTTGCAGAAGACGAGAACGGCCATGACCGCCCCCATCGTGACCAGCGTGTAATCGACCGCCGCACCCAGCCACCGGATGGCGGGCGGTGCCGGGGGTCCCGCCGGCAAGAGTCGCGCATTCATAGAAAACTCCTTGAAGCAAGACGCCGGGCTCGTCGAAGGCCGGCGTCTTGCCGGTGTGCAACCCGTTGATCAAGGCATAATTTTCTCGAAATCGTATTGACCGATCGCGCCCCCTCACCCTGGCCCTCTCCCCCGATTCCGGGGGAGGGCAGGAGAGGGGGCTCCGCATCCATACAAATACGCAAATCCTATTAATTACTTGGCCGGCAGCGCCTTGCGCACCGCTTCCGCATCCTTCAGGATGGCGTCGACGTTTTCGGCGCCGAACTTCTCACGCGCCTTGGCGTAGGCCGGCTGCACGGCCTGGCGGAAAGGCTCCAGGCCGGGCTTGGCGATCTTGGCGCCCTTGTCGGCCATCTCCTTCAGCTGCCGGTCGTCGTTGGCGCGGATCTCCTGGCGGCTGAACGCGGCCGCTTCCTTGGCCGCCTTGGTGACGGCCTGGCGGTCGGCGTCGGAGAGCTTCTGCCAGGTCTTCTCGGAAATGGCCAGCGGGATCGGGCTGTAGACGTGCTGCGTCAGGGTGACATTCGGCGCCACTTCATAGAACTTGTTGGAGTAGATGGTGTCGATCGGGTTTTCCTGGCCGCTGACGACCCCCTGCTGGATCGCCATGTACACCTCGGGCAGCGGCATGATCTGCACGCTGAAGCCGATGTCCTCGAGCGTCCAGCGCATCATCTCGTTCGGGAAGGTGCGCAGCTTCTTGCCCTTGGCGTCGGCCGGGGTGTTCAACGGCTCGCGGGTGGTCATGCAGCGGAACCCCGCCTCGAACGTGGACAGGAAGCGGAACCCCTTGGCCGGGGCCTTGTCGAACTGGGCCTGGAGCCACTTGGACTCGTCGTAGAGTTTCCAGCCCTGGTCGTAGGTTTCCACGAGGAAGGGCAGCATCGTGAGGTTCAGGGTGTCCACGTGCGGCGCGTAGGAGCCGGTGCTCGACACGGTGAAATCGATCCCGCCGAGCGCCAGCTGTTCGATGTTCTTGGGGTCGTTGCCGATCTGGCTGCAGCAGAACACCTGCACCTTGTAGCGGCCGTTGGTGTACTCCTCGACCTTCTTCCCGAAGAACAGCGCGGCGGCCTGACGGGCGCCCTGCTGCTGGTCGGTGTGGCTGAACTTGAGCACGGTCTGGGCGCCTGCATTCAGCGCCCCGAAAACCATGACCGCCACCACCATGCAAAACACTTTGGTCCACATCGTTTTCCGGTTCATGACGTCCTCCTCCCTATGGGTTGATGGTGCTGGTTCCACATCTGTCCCTACAACACGCTCGAAGCCATCTCATCATGCACTCAGCGCCCGGGGGCATTCACGCGGAGAGCGTCCATGACCGCCCGGGTGATCTCCACGGTGCCGCTCGATCCGCCGAATTCAAACGGTTTGACACGACCTTGCTGAAAGGGCCGCTCGACCGCGCCGCGGAGCCGGTCTGCGGCGTCGCTGCACGCCGGCAGCCCGTGGCGCTCCGCGAGCCACTCCAGCATCATCACGGCCGACAGAAACATGGCCGTGGGGTTGGCCTTGCCGGTCCCGGCAATGTCCGGGGCCGACCCGTGCGCGGGCTGAAAGAGCGCGTGCCGATCGCCCACGTCGCCGGACGGGGCCATGCCCATGCCGCCGATCAGCCCGGCCCCCAGGTCCGAAAGGATGTCCCCGAACATGTTTTCGGTCACGACGACGTCGTAGGACCAGGGGTGACGCACGAGGTTCAAGGCCATGGCGTCGATGTAGCAGTGGTCGGCGGCAACCGTCGGGAACCGGCGTGCCTGCTCGTCGAAAATCCTGCGGAAGAAGGCCATCGACGTGAAGACGTTGGCTTTGTCGACGCAGGTGACCCGCCCCGGCCGACCCCGTTCTTTCCGGCGTTCCGCCAGGCGCAGCGCAAAGCTGAAGACCCGCTCCGAGCCCCGGCGCGTGATCCGCATCGTGTCCCGCGCCTCCGCGTCGCCGACGACCTGTCCGCGCCCGCGTGCGTAAAAGAGCCCCTCGGTCTGCTCGCGGATCAGCACGAAGTCGATCCCCGCCGCGCGCGGGTCGGACAGGGGGGACGGCAACCCCGCCATGGCGCGGATCGGGCGCACCCCGGCATAGAGGTCCAGACCCATCCGGATGTCCAGCTGGGGGGCGATCTCGGTGCCGTCCGGGTAGCGGATGTCCGGCAGCCCCATGGCGCCGAACAGAATCGCATCCGCGTGCTCCAGCGCCTTCAGGGTCTCGTCGGCCAGCGCCACCCCGGTGTCGCGATAGCGTCTGCGCCCCGCCGGGGTAGTGCCGCCAGTTGAACCGGATCCCGCCGATTTCGGCGGACAAGGGCATCGAGCACCTCCACGGCGGCGGCCGTCACCTCGACGCCGATCCCGTCTCCGGGGAGCACCGCGATTTCAAATGTGGTCGTGGGTGTCATGCGGAGATTCACCTGCTAATAGCGCCAGTGCACCGGCGGATGCCCGGCAACCGGCGACCTGAAAACTGCAATCGAATCGCCCTTCAGGCAGCCGAGATAAGCGGTCCGCAGGTCGGCGCCGCCGAAGGCCAGGCTCGAGATGTTCTTCAGAAACCGCCCGCCGCAGGCGTCCATGTGGGCACGCCCCATATCGCCGGCCGCGAAGGCCTGCTCGCACCAGTCGACGTGCGCCTCGTCCGCGTCTTCCAGGACAAGCTGCTGCGCCCCGTCCGGCCCCACGCGGATGACGCGGTTGCTCACGATGCTGGTGACCCACACCCCGCCCGCGGCATCGAAGGCCAGACCGTCCGGGAAGGTGCCTTTGCCGAAGACGGCCACGGTTTCGCGGGCGCCGAGCGCACCGTCCGCGGCGATGGGAAACCGCACCAGCCGCCGGCCGAAGGTTTCGTTCACGTAGAGCCAGCGCCCGTCGGGGCTCACGACGGCCTCGTTCGTGTACCCCAGTCCGTCGGCCACGATGCGGGCACCGCGCGCGTCCGCGAGCACGATGAAGCCGTCCGCGACGTCCGCCCGGTGCGCTCGTGTGCGCGGCTGCAGCCGCGTGCTCACGGTCACCCAAATCCTTCCCAGGCGGTCTTCGGCAACGAAATTGGACGGCGGCAGCTCGACGCCGTCGACTTCCTCCAGGTAGGGCCGGACCGACCCGTCGCGGCCGAGCTCGAAAACCCCGCCCTGGTTCTCGCCGAGATCGGCCAGGAGGAATGATCCGTCGCGTCGCAGCGCGATCCCGTTGGGCCGCAGGGGACGCCCTCCGGGGAGCGCCGCCGAGTAGAGCGCCTGGGAGCCGTCGGGCCGGATGTGCGCGATCCCCCCGCGCCAGTCGGCGGTAAAGAGATCGCCCGCGGCTGTCGCCAGGACGCACTCCGGCCGCACGAGGCCCGTCCCTTTCCAGGTCAGGGTCGCAGGGGCGACCGTAAACGGGCGCCCGACGGCGTCCCGGAGGCATTCTGAGCTTTGAGGGCTCACGCGCATTGGGCTCTCCCCGGCATCTCAGTCGCCGGCCTGCAGGGATTCCTGCAAAACGGCCCGGGACCTCTGGAAGTGCTGGCGCATGATGTTCTCGGCCGTCTCGGCGTCGCGGCTGGAAATGGCCGCGATCATGGCCCGGTGCTCGCGGATGGTGTCGCGGGGGTGGCGCACCAGGCCCTCGGGAGCCAGCACCTGGTAGCTGGAGCTGATGATGTTGTAAGTCTCGAGAATGCTCTTGAGGAATTCCTTGGCCCCGATGTCGAGCAGGAAATTGTGAAAGCGCCGATCCTCGCGCGCATAGGCGCGGATGTCGGCGATCTCCTTGTCCGCGCTGAACTCCTGGAAGAACCGGTTCAACTGGGCGATCTGTTTCTCGGTGATTTTCTGAGCCGCCTTGCGGGCCGCGAGGCCCTCGAGCACTTCGCGCAGCTCGAAAATGGATATCATCTCCCGCTGGGTGAACTTCCGCATGAAAAACCCGCGCCGCGGGATGGACCGGACCAGCTTCTCCTTCTCCAGGAACTTGAGGGCATTGATGAGCGGGGTGCGACTGATCCCCAGATCCTCGGCCAGCTTCTCCTGCGGGATCTTGTCGCCGGGCAGCAGCTGCCGATCGACGATCATGCTCTTCAGGATCTGGTAGGCCTTCTGGTCGAGGTTGGAGTGCTCGGCGCCGAGGTTGACGAGCGGACGGCGGGCGGGCGCTTTGGGGGTTGCCTCTCTGGCCGATTGACGATAGACGGGGCGGGTCATGGGCGTCTATCCATATTGAATGTTGAATTTTGTATGCAGAATTCAATATCGGATCCCGGCCGGCCTGTCAAGCCCGAATCGGCCTGAGGGCGGATCCTGGGCCCCCGGCATGCGGCGCAGCGTTAAAGCGCGGCCGGAAACGGCCGATAATCCATCTATCCCCGCCGCAAGCCGCGGGACATCCGACCCTTAGAGATCAACGTGCAAAACATGGAATCCGCCAATCTCGATCGGACCACGCTCATCGAAGGGGGGGACCAGGTTCAGGCTGACATCCATCATCCGCACCTGGTCATTTTTTCAGGGAGCAACTGCGGCCGGCGGCACAAGCTGCAACGCGGCATCACGACCGTCGGGCGTTCGCCCCGAACCGACATCAGCCTGAACGACGACCGGGTCTCCCGCGTCCACTGCGTCATCGAGTGGCTGGGCGACACCATCACGATCGAAGACAAGGGGTCCACCAACGGGACCTTCGTCGACGCCCAGCGGGTCTGCCGCGCCATCCTGCACCCGGGGGTGACCTTCCAGCTGGGCCATTCGCTGATGAAAATCGAATACAAGACCGAGGCCGAAATCCGGCAGGAAGAAAGCCTGGTCTATTCCGCCACCTTCGACACCTTGACGGGGATCTTCAACCGGCACCACTTCATCAAGCTGGCGTCGATGGAGGTGTCCTATGCCAGCCGGCACCGGCTGCCGACCGGGCTCATCATAGCGGACATCGACGGGTTCAAGTCGGTGAACGACACCTACGGCCACCAGTGGGGCGATTTCATTCTGTCCAAGTTCGCCAACATTCTAATCGAAAACAAGCGCACGGAAGATCTGGTAGCGCGCTACGGCGGGGATGAGTTCCTCGTTTTGCCGCGGGGCGACATCACCCGCGAAGCGATGGCGGCCTATTGCGAACGCATTCGACGCGCCGTCGAGGAGTGCAAGTTCAGCTTCGACGCGACGCCCATCGGCATCACGGTCTCGCTCGGGTTTCATTTCCAGAGAATGGAGGGCGATGACCCGGAGGCGCTGGTGTCCGACCTGATCCGCCGCGCCGACCAGGCCCTCTACCTCGCCAAGGAAAAAGGCCGGAATCGGACCGAGGGCTTGCCGGGTTGTTGAAAAACGGCCTCGCGGTCCGTGATTAGAGCGCCTGTCGGGAATATGTTCCGGTTGAAATGTGGGAGAGGCGTCCCGCCTCGATCGTGATCGCGGCAAGATGCCGCTCCCACCAAGGAATCACGATCGCAATCGGAACGCTATTCTGACGATTGCTCCAGGCGTTGCGCCGCCACAGGCGATGCTCACATACTGCCGCTACATCCGCTCGACCAGCAGATAGACGACCGGCAGCACCGCCACGAGCGACAGGGTGGAGGTCAGCCAGCAGGCATTCGAAAGGTTCAGGTCCAGGTCGTAAATCGACGGGGGGATCAGCGACGTGAAGGCGACCGGGGTGGACGCGAGAATCAGGATCACCTTGAGCGGCAGGCCGTCGTGCATGGCCCCCAGCCCGCACAGGTACCCGATGAGGACGGCGGTCGCCGGCAGGATGAGGAACTTCACCCCCATGAGTGCGACGCACTCTCTCAGGTAACCGGTGACGCTCGAAAACTGCATGGCCATGCCGATCGAGGCGAGCAGCAGGAACGTCCCGGTCGGCACCATGGCGGTACTCAGAATACGGACGAGCTCCGGCCGGTCGATCCCGGCCAGGTTCAGGGCCCCGCCGACGAGGATCGAGGCGAGCGCGGCCACGACGAAGACATCGCTCAAGACGGTCTTCAGCCGCACCGCGGCGCTCTCGGCCTTTGGGCCTCCCGGCGCGACGCTGAAGTGTTTGGCGATCGGGAAGCCGATGACGAAGTAGACGACCTCCTCGAAAAGCTTGTAGAGGGGGACATAGGCGAAGCCTTCCTCCCCCAGGAACACGAAAACCACCAGCCCGCCGATCGACCCGATGTTCGAGAAACTCCCGCAGGCGAAATAGGACCCGATCTGCCGGCGGCCGAGCCCCCAGCAGCGCGCCAGCACGACGGCCAACGCCCCGCCCAGCAGGAGGATGAAGACCCCCAGCAGGGGCAGGACCAGAATCCGGAGGCTCTCGACGCGGATGCCCCAGACGGTCGCCATAAAGGAAAAATACATGCAGCCCAGCAGGCCGACCTTCTGGAGCATGCGACGCAGGTCGGCCAGCGACAGGGGCAGCCGCAAGCGACCCGCCTGCACCAGGCGCTGGACCGTGTACCCCAGGGACAGCCCGCAGGCGATCACCCCGAGCGTGAAGAGCAGCTTCGTCATGATCGGGACACCCTACGCAATATCGCGTTCCGCGTAAAGACGGCGAGGGCGCGCCGTGCGGCATATGGGCAGCGTGCGCTCACCGCAGCATTCCAGCTGGAAGCATGCTGTGGGTAAACCGGTCGAACTCGTGCGGGTGATGGGCCACGAGCCGGCGACCCCTGCGGAAGCGCGCGAGATTCTGGGAATTCGTTGAATATCGCCCGGAACCGTACTATAAACCCGTCCAGGGATCAGAAAAACGCCTTATCAAGCCGGCGAACGAGGGGAAATCGATTCCCGCGCAAGTGGAGAGAAACCGCGACTCTGATTGGAAAAGGAGGCCTTTATGGATTTTTCAAACATGACCATAACCGATTGGATCATTCGATCCGCCATATTCGGCGTGCTGGCTTGCGTCGTGATCGGCACGATTCAGAACCTGTATATCGCCTTCAAAAATAGCCGGGAAAAATAGCCGCCACCTAAAGAACTCACGGCCGGGAACCTGGACATGGTGCCGAAGGGTTCCTTCGACCGATCCAGTAGGTGCCCCTGCCGACAAACCAAAGGGGTTCAACATGCCATCCATGTTGAACCCCTTGTTTTTTCCGCCCGTCCG
This sequence comes from uncultured delta proteobacterium, assembly GCA_963828345.1. Lineage (GTDB taxonomy): Bacteria > Desulfobacterota > Desulfobacteria > Desulfobacterales > SpSt-501 > SpSt-501. The sequence goes on along the minus strand of CAWHEZ010000009.1, from coordinate 61,146 downwards.
GCAAACTCCCTGATTGAGCGCGCGGATCAGGAATTTTCGTTCACGCGTCCGCAGTGGTGGCCGTGCTGACGACCCCTGCTCTTTTCTTGCGGTACTGGTAGGCCACGCACACGGCCAGCAAGCCTATGCCGATGAGGTCCGTCACCGTCCCCGGATGGACCATCATCAGCCCGCCGACTATAAACAAGATCCGCTCGATCCAGCTCATCGGTGCCACGAAATAACCGATCATGGCCGCCCCGATCGCCGTCATGCCCGCGCAGGACGTGATCAGCGTCTGAATGTATCGCGTACCAGGTCGTATCGATCCAGAGCATGGACGTGTTGTAGACAAAGATGTAGGGCGTCAGAAACGCCCCGATGGCAAGCTTGGTGGAAGTGACCCCCGTCCAGAAGGCGTTGGATTTGGCGATACCGGCGCCGGCGTACGCAGCCAGGGCAACCGGCGGCGTGATGTCGGCCACGATCCCGAAGTAGAAGACGAACATGTGGGCCGCGAGCGGGTGCACTCCCAGCTGGATCAGCGCCGGAGCGGCGATGGTGGACGTGATGATGTAGTTGGCCGTGGTCGGCACCCCCATGCCGAGGATGAGCGAGGTGATCATGGTGAAGACGAGCGTCAGCAGCAGATTGCCGCCGGCGAGCTCCACCAGCCCGTTGCCCAGCTTGAGGCCCAGCCCGGTCAGGGTGATCGCGCCGATGATGATGCCGGCCGACGCGCAGGCCAGCGCCACGCCCACCGCATTGCGGGCACCCAGCTCGAACCCGTCGGCGATTTGCCGGGGGCTCATGCGGGTTGCCGCCTTCAATAGCCCCCGCGATGATGCACGTCACCAGACCCATGAGGGCGGCGTAAAGCGGGGTGAACCCGACCGAAAGGAAGATGATGATCGCAAACAGGGGGACGAAGAGATGCCCCCGCTCCTTCATGACATCCGCAAACCTGGGCAGTTCGTCGCGGCTCAGGCCCCGCAGGTTGCAGCGCTTGGCCTCGAAGTGCACTTCCATGAACACGCCGAAGAAATAGAGACAGGCCGGGATGGCCGCCGCCTTGGCGATGTCGAGGTAGGGCACGTTCAGGAACTCGGCCATGATGAAGGCCGCCGCGCCCATGATCGGCGGCATGATCTGGCCGCCGGTCGAGGATGAGGCCTCGACCGCCGCCGCGAACTCGGGCCGGTAGCCCAGGCGCTTCATCATGGGGATGGTGAGGCTGCCGGATTCCACGGTGTTGGCGACCGAGCTGCCGGACACCGTGCCCTTCGAGCGCGCTCGTGACGACCGCCATCTTGGCCGGGCCGCCGGAGGCCCAGCCGGCCACCGCGTTGGAAATGTCGATGAAGAGCTGCCCCAACCCCGACTTTTCACGGAACGAGCCGAACAGGATGAACAGGTAGATGAACGTCGCCGCCACCCCCAGCGGAATGCCGAGGATGCCCTCGGTGGTCAGAAACATGTGGGATGCGATGCGCTCCAGCGAATACCCGCGGTGCGACATGAAACCGGGGAAATATGCACCGAAATAGCAGAAGAGCAGAAAAAACGTCGCCAGGCAGACGATCGGCAGCCCCACCACCCGTCGCCCCGCCTCCAGCGTGAGCAGGATGCCGCACCCGGCGGCGAAATAATCCATGCGGGAATAATCCCCGCCGGCCTCCATGATGCGCATGTAGTTCAAGGCCATGTACAACCCGATGTAACAGGCAAAAGCAGCCAGCACCCAGTTGTACCAGCACAGGCGATTGTCCTCGTCTCCGGCGCGGGCCGGGAACAGCAGGTAGGTCAATGTGAAGGCATACGCCAGGTGGATGGATCGTTGCAGCTGGGCCGGGAGCAACCCGAAGGCCGCCGTGTACACCTGGAAAATCGACCACGAAACGCCGATGACATAGACGATCCAATGCGACGAGCCGGTCAGCTTGCGGGCGCTGGCCTCCTTGTCGACCTGCTTCAGGATCTTTTCGATCTCTTCCTTGGAAACGGCCTCGACCCCTTCCATCTTGGTGGTGAGGACACCGGACTGGCCCGGATCTTTTTCTTTTTCACTCATGGGATGCACCTGCCTTTGAGGAGGTCGAACATTCGTATGTTGCGAACGCGCATGGTTAAAGGTTGCCCCGGTTCCGCCAGATCCGCAAGCCGGATCTCCCGGTCTTCGATACGCAACGTGTGATTGGCCACCCAGCCCACTCGGACGGTGATTTCCGGAACGGGGCGGTTTACGGTCCACTCCAACCAGCCGTCCTTGGCGAGAGCCAGCGTGCCATCTTGCGTCGAGGCCTCCGGCATGCCGGCGCCGAAGGAGTCGAAGCGCGATCGGACGATGACCAGATGGTCGCGCTCGACCCGCAGCGTGTCGTAAACCGGCCGGCGGTTCACCGAGTGAACGAACGAGAGCACAAACTCCTGCCCGGCGTCGGCCCGGCGGCAAAACACCGGCGTCCCGCTGCGATCGACGATTTCCAGGGCCGGGCCGAGCGGCCACAGCAGCAGGAGCCCCGCCAAGGCGACCCGCTGCGCGGCGATCAACAGACGTGCGCGGTTTGCCCCTTCGCGCACCCTCATCCGGCCAGGCCTGAAACGTCAAGGGCCGGGGCAAATGAAACCGTTATGTTCACTTGACCCTCGGCCCTTTCCAACGCAAGCAGGCGTGCCGCCGTGAGCGGCGGCACGGTTCAGCTTACTTCATGAGACCCTTTTCCTTGTAATACTTCACCGCCCCCGGGTGGAAGGCGATCGAAACGCCCTTCACCGCATACTGGATGTTCAACTCCTTGCCCTTGGCATGGGCCGAGGCCAGCTCGGCCTGGTTCTCGAACAGCGTCTTGGTCAGGTTGTAGACCATGTCGTCCTTGAGCTGGGTGCCGGCGATCAGGACGGCATTGACGGCCACGGTGGGCACTTCCGCGGTCTGGCCCTTGTAGCTGTTGGCCGGGATCTTCACGCCGGCCAGGAACGGGTACTTCTCGGTCAACTTGGCCGGAACGTCGGCGGAGATCGGGAGAATCCGGATTTCGTTCTGCGTGGCAACGTCCATGATGGCCGAGTTGGGGACGCCGCCGGTCACGATGAACGCGTCGATATGCTTGTCCTTGAACGCCTCGGCACTCTCGGAGTAAGACAGGTACTGGCCGTTGACATCTTCCTTCTTCATACCGTAGATGTCCAGCAGCTGCCGGAAGTTGATCTCGGTGCCGCTGCCCGGCGCGCCCACGCCGACCTTCTTGCCCTTCAGGTCCGCGAACGATCTTGATCGGGCTGTCGGCCGCGACCACGACGTGGACGACTTCGGGGTAGAGCACTGCGATGGCGCCATGCCCCTCAGAGGGGCGGGTTTCTCCCCTTCTTTCGGCTTGAAGCTTTCCTTGGCGTTCCAGGCGAAATCAAGCGTGTCGCTCTGGACCAGGGCCAGTTCGACCTCTTTCTTGTTGATCAGGCGCACGTTCTCGCCCGATGCGCCGGAGGTCTGGGCGGTGACGTTCATGTCCTTGATCTTGCTGTTCCAGATCTTGGCCATGGCGCCGCCGAAGGGGTAATAGGTCCCGGCCGTGCCGCCGGTCGCCAGCACGAGGTTGTCCGCCGCCTGGACCGCCACTGCACCGATCAGGAAAAAGACACAGGACTCCGATTGCCGCAAATCGTTTCATCGAGCACCTCCTTGTGGGTTTGGTGTTCCGGTGACGCCTGCCATTACAGTTGAAGGAAATGGATCCTATGCCAACCGGCACCTCGGAGTCAAGCGGAAGCGGGGAGCCGGGGCGGATTGTCGGTGGTTGGCATATCGAGGATCCGGGCTTATTATAGCGTCGCCATGGAACGTACCGATGCCCCGATTCAACGGCCTGCGCCGCTGCTGCTCGAAGGCGGCCGCGAGTTCACGGGACGGATGGAGGCAGCCGACCGCGCCGCCCTGAAGGCGGCCGGTCGGAAACCCGTGACCATCGTCCCGGCGGCCGCCGTCCCGGAGGGCGGACAGGCCCAGGCCGGCCGCAACGGCGTGCGCTGGTTCAAGCGCCTGGGGGCCGCCGATGTCCGGTCCACCGGCTGGGTCGACCGGCAGTCCTCCCGGGATGCGGGGATCGCGGCGACGGTGGCGGCATCCGGCCTGGTCTTCCTGCCGGGCGGCTCTCCCCGCTACCTCGCGGAGGCCCTCCGGGGCAGCCTCGTCTGGGAGGCGATGCTGACCGCGCAGGCGGCAGGCGCAGTCATCGGCGGGAGCAGCGCCGGGGCCATGGTGCTCTGCGAAGTATACTACGACCCCTCCGCCGCGCAGGTGCTGCCCGGCCTGAACCTGGTGCCGGGGATCTGCATTCTGCCGCACCACGACACGTTCGGCCGCGCGTGGGCGCCGCAGATGGCCCGTGAGGCACGGGGGGTTCTCCCGGTCGGGATCGACGAGGAAACCGGGATGGTGAACGACGGCCCCGCGGGGAGTTGGACGGTCTACGGCAAGGGAGTCGTAACCGTCTACCCGGCCGATGGACCGCGGGCCTACCGCGACGGGGAGCGACTGGAGCTGCCGAGCCGGAGCCCGCAGCGCCGCTGATAGAATCCGTTTCAGACAATGCAACGCACTCACGAAGGGTGTGGGAATGCCACCGAAGGGCATCATCGTGCTCATGGGCTCGGGCGAGCTCACGTCGACCATGGCCGGGGTTCACCGGGAGCTGCTGGCGGGGCTGGGCCCGGCGGCGCGGGCGGTGTTTCTCGACACGCCGGCCGGCTTCCAGCTGAACGTCGACCAGATCTCAGCCAAAGCCGCCCTCTACTTCCGCGAGAAGGTGGGCCGACCGCTGGCGGTGGCCTCGTTCAAATCCTCAGGCGACCCCCCGCTCGAAGCCGAGAAGGCCTTCGTGACCCTGCGGCAGGCCGATTTCATCCTGGTCGGCCCGGGCAGCCCGACTTACGCCCTGCGGCAGTGGCAGGCAAGCCCCCTGCCCGAGATCCTCGGCCGCCGCATCGAGGAGGGCGCCGTGCTGGTCGCCGCGAGCGCCGCGGCCCTCACGACCGGGTGCCTCACGCTGCCGGTCTACGAGATTTACAAGGTCGGCGAGGACCCGCGCTGGACCCCCGGCTTGGATCTCCTGGGCCGCTTCGGTCTGCGGCTCGCGGTGGTCCCGCACTGGAACAACGCCGAGGGCGGCAACCACGACACGCGCTTCTGCTTCATGGGCGAGCCCCGTTTCCGCCGGCTGGAGGAGCTGCTGCCCCCGGGCACCGGCGTCCTGGGGATCGACGAGCACACGGCCTGCATCATCGATCTGGCGCGCGGCGACGTGCGGATCCGCGGCGTCGGCCGGGTGACGCTGCGGCGGAACGGAACGGAAGCCGTCTTCGGCACGGCCGACGTCCTGCCGCTCGCGGCCCTCACGGACGACGCACCCGAGCGCACGCGCCCCGGCCCGACCGCCGCACCACCCGACGCCTCGGCGAGCCCCGGGGACCCCGAGGAAGCCTTTTGGGCGGAGGTCCACGCCCTGGAGTCCGGGTTCCAGAGAGGGCAGGACGCCGGTGACGGCGGGCGCATGACGGCCTCCATCCTCGAGCTGGAACGGCTCATCTGGAAGGCCGCGCGCGACCTCGAAACCGAGGGGAGCGCCCCCCCGGCGCGCGAGCTCCTGCGCGAGTGGATTGTGCTCCTGGGCGCGGCCCTGTCCTCCGGGCCGAGCGAGCGCTGCCTGCGCCCCGTCATGGACGAGTTGCTGCGGTGGCGGGACGAGCTGCGCCGCGAGCAGCGCTGGAGGGAGGCGGACGCGCTGCGCGATTGCCTCCAACGGGCGCAGGTCGTCGTCGAGGACACCCCCGACGGGACTCACTGGCATGTCGGCTGAACCCTGCACGCAGAAGGAGGCACTCCTGGACGCGGAATTCACCGCCGTCACCCTGCGCCTGGAAACCTTCGACTCGCTGGAGAGCCTGCACCGGGAGGGCGACGCTCTGAGCTGGCCCGCGCCGTTCGTGCTCCCGGGCTGGATGCGGGCGTGGCACGCCGCGTTCGGCGAGGCCGAGCTGCAGCTGTGGTCGCTGCGGGAGGGCGAGGCGGTGGTCGGCCTGGCCCCGCTGCAGACCGCGGGCCGCACGGCCTCCATCGTCGGCAGCCCGGACGTGTGCGATCACCTCGACCTGGTGGCGGTCCCCGGCCGCGAGCGCGCGGTCTGCAGCGCCCTGATCGCGCACCTCCAGCGCTCCGCGACCGTCGATCGCCTGGACACGGGGCCGGTCCGCCCGGACTCGGTCGTCGTGCGGGCGCTCTTGCCGACGGCGCGCGCGCTGGGCCTGCCGACCGAGGTCGTCGAGGACGAGTCCCTGTTCGAACTCCGGCTGCCGGCCGTCTGGGACGACTATCTCGAATCCCTCTCCGGCAAGGAGCGGCACGAGGTCCGGCGCAAGCTGCGGCGCGGGGGCGAGGCCTTCGGCTTCGAGATGACCGGCGGGCAGCGAGGCCGCCGTGGAAGAGTTCATGCGCCTGTTCCGGCGCAACCGGACGGACAAGGCGGCCTTCATGGATGCGCGCATGGAGGGTTTTTTCCGCAGCCTGGCGCTGCGGCTGCCCGAGACCCGGGTGGGCCTGCTCCGTGTTGACGGGTCGCTCGCGGCCGCAGTATGGTGCTTCGACCACGGCCGCACCCGCTACCTTTACAACAGCGCCTACGATGCCGATTACTCCAGGCTGAGCGTGGGCTTGGCCTGCAAGCTTCTGAGCATCCGGGACGCCATCGAACGCGGCCTGGCCACCTACGACTTTCTCAAGGGCAACGAAGCCTACAAGCACCGGCTGGGGGGTACCCCGGTGCCGCTGGTTCGATGCCGGATCGACCTGCGGCGCGTCGGCCGCGGGACAGCCTGAATCGGGTGGAGGAGATGACACCGGCCTCTCTGCGCATTGCCATGATCAGCGTGCACTCGAGCCCGCTCGGGCCGCTCGGGACCCGGGACACGGGCGGGATGAGTGTTTACATCCGCGAGCTCTCCCGCGAGCTCGGACGGCTGGGGCATCCGGTGGATATCTTCACCGGCGCGGGCGACCCGACCGCAGGCAACTCGCCGCAACGCCTGTACCCGAACGTGCGCCTGGTCCGGCTGTCGCTCGGGCCCGGTCCGCAGGTCCCCAAGGCGGAGCTGCACGCCCACCTCTCCCGCTTCGCGCTGGCCTTCGAAGATTTCTGCGGCCGGACGGGGGCGGACTACGATCTCATTCACAGCCACTACTGGCTGTCCGGCCGCGTCGGGGAGGCCGTCCGCGCCGAACGGGATCTGCCGCACATCGTCACCTTTCACACTCTCGGGGCGCTGAAGAACGCGGTGCTGGGGCCGGAGTCCGCCCCGAGTCCGCGCGTCGCCGCCGAACGCGCGCTGGCGGCGAGCTGCGACCGGATCGTGGTCACGTCCCGCCGGGAGCAGGGAAATCTCATCCGCCATTACGGCGCCCACCCGGAGCGGGTCCGGCTCGTTCCCTGCGGCGTCGACCCCGCCCTGTTCCGCCCGCTGGACCGGCGGGCCGCCCGTCGGGGCATCGGGGTCGGGGATGACGAACGGATCGCGCTCTACGTGGGACGGTTTGCCCCGGAAAAAGGCCTGGATCGGTTGCTGCGGGCGTTCGCGCGCCTGGCGCACATCCCCCGCCTGCGGCTGGTGGTGGTCGGCGGCATGGCGGACGGGGACCCGCAGTTCGGGCGCATGCGCGCGCTCGCGCGCTCCCTGGGTATCGACGACCGGGTGGCGTTCACCGGCCGGGTGGAGCATGCGCAGCTGCCGGCCTTCTACAGCGCCGCGGACGTCCTGGCGCTGCCCTCGTCCTACGAAAGTTTCGGGATGGTCGGCCTCGAGTCGCTCGCCTGCGGGACGCCGGTGGCGGCCACCCGGGTGGGGGCCATGGACGAGCTGATCGTCCCGGAGATCAGCGGCTGCATTGCGGACGGGTTCGCGCCGGAGGCGCTGGCCGGCGCCATCGAGCGCACGCTCGCGCTTCCCGGGGCCGCAACCGAGAGCGGGCGCGAACGGATCCGCCGCACCGTCCGGGACTACCGCTGGTCGCGCGTCGCCCGGGACGTTCTGCAGGTCTATCGAGACGCCCTCTCTTTCCACGAACGAACCGCCGTCGCGAGCGCGGCAGAGCCGGCGCTGGCGGCGCACGCAGGAGGAGTGAGATGACGGAACCGGTGGACGTGCTGGTCATCGCGGCCCACCCCGACGACGCCGAATTCGGCGCCGCCGGGACCTTGGCCAAGTGGACGCGCGACGGGCGCAGCGTGGCTTACGTCGTCTGCACCGGCGGCGAGAAGGGGACCAGCGACCCGACGCTCGCCCCCGAGGCCCTGCGACAGATCCGCGAAGGCGAGCAGCGGGCCGCCGCCCGGACGCTCGGCGTGCAGGAGGTCGTCTTCCTGGGGCAGCCCGACCAGGGGCTGGAGGACACGGCCGAGTTCCGCAAGCTCATCGTGCGCATGATCCGCACCTACCGCCCGGCGGTCGTGATGACCTCCGACCCGTATCGGCGCTACATCTGGCACCGCGACCACCGCATCATCGGCCAGGTCGTGCTGGACGCGATCTTCCCGTTTGCGCGCGACCACCTGGCCTACCCGGACCTGCTGAGCGAGGGGCTCCTGCCGCACAAGGTGAAGGAGATCTACTTCTGGGGGACCGAGGACATCAACTTCCGCGCGGACATCACGGAGACCTTCGATCTCAAGATCGCGGCGCTGCGCTGCCACGCGAGCCAGATGCGCGCGCTGCCGGCGGGCGACCCGGAGGAGTGGCTGCGCCGCCGCTGCCGCGAGATGGCCGCGGGCGAATCCTTCGGCCTGGCCGAGGCCTTCCATCTCACGGTCGCGCCCCCCTGAACCCGTCTCAAAAATTGCGTCTGACGGCCGCATGCGGCGTTGCCGGCCGCCTCAACCTGCTCACATGCTGATCAGCATGCTGCGCGGTCTCGGCGGCCTTGCGCCTTGCCTGCGGCCGTGATCCGCTATTTTTGAGACGGGTTCCGTGACACCAGCCCGGGCGAGGCGGGATCAAATTCGAAATCCGAAGCACGAAAACCGAAACAAATTCAAAAACCCAAAAGGGACAATGACCGAACCCGACGGGTCCGCTGTCAAAAGGCCTTTTCAGCGTTTTTTGATCATTCGGTTATTCGGATTTGTTTCGTATTTCGGATTTCGTGCTTCGGATTTTCCCGCCCCTGCCGGGTCACGGCCCGATACGCCGATTTTTACGCGTGCATGTAACGCACTTCGGGGATTTCTTCGGGCGAGTCGGTGCGGAAGGTGAACGCGGTGAAGGAGGCCGTGGCGGGGTAGCCGCCGTAGCCGAGCTTGTGGAAGTTGACCTTGCTCTCTGCGGTAACGGGGAACCCCCGGGCCCAGATGATGCTGAAGATGACGACGTCGCCGTGGGTGACGGCCATGACCTCCCGACCCGCGTGGCGCCGGCGCACGCCCGCGAAGAATTTCCGCACGCGGTCGAGAATGTCCTGCGGCTGCTCGTAGGGCGGCCCCACGCCGGTGTAGTAATCCCCGCCCCGCCGGTCCCCCTCCAGCCCGTCCCGGCCCTCGAAGATCGTGAGCACCTCGAGCAGCAGCGGCGTCCGCCGCAGCGGGATCCCGGGGTGATGGGCGAGGATCTCGCCGGCGGTCTGTCGGGCCCGCAGGAGCGGGCTGCTGTAAGCGGCCGCGATCGGGATCCCGGCCATGGCCCGCCCGGCGGCGCGGGCCTCTTCCAGGCCGCGCTCGCTCAGCCGGAAGCGCGGCATGCGGCCGTAGATGATCCCCCGCGGGTTGTGCACGTGGCCGTGGCGCACCAGCCAGATCGTCGTCGGGCTCGTCATGGAGCTGTTTCTCCTGCAGATGCCGCTGTCCGGATCACGGCCGCAGGATCCCTTCGTCCCGCAGAAACCCCTCGAGGTCGCGTCGGAAAACCGCCCAGTCGGGCGGGCAGTCGTTGTGGCCGGCGTCGTAGGCGATCAACCGTCCGCGGCGCGCGGCCGCGCTGAGCGCCTGCCCGTGGCTGAAGGGGGCCACCGTGTCCTCCCGGCCGTGGACCACCAGCACCGGGCCGGGGTATTGCCGCACGGCGGCGAGGTTGTCGAAGGGGTCGCGGATCAGGAAACCGGGTGCCAGGTAGCGGACGGCGTAGGTGCGCAGGCTCGTGAAGGTGGACAGCAGAACGAGCGCCGCGGAGGGCCGTTTCAGGGCGAGGTCGCATACCGCCCCGCCGCCCATCGAGCGCCCGATCAGGACGATGCGGCCGGGATCCACCCCCGGCCGGGCGGCGAGACGATCGTAGGCCCGGGTGAAGACCTCCAGGATCCGTTCCTGGGTCGGGGCGCCCTCGGAGCGTCCGTAGCCCGGGAACTCCACCAGCAGCAGCCCGGCCCCGAGCGCGGCGATCGGCCGCAATTCGTCCGGCCAGTAGTCGATGAGCTCCCCGTTGCCGTGCGCGAAGATGAAGGCCGGCGCCGGCCTCGCCGGGTCGGCCCCGCCGGCCTGGAGATACCAGCTCTCGACCCGCCCGAAATCCGTCTCGATCCACTCCGCCTCGATGCCCAGGGCCGCCAGGTCCTGCGCCGGCGGGACAGGGACCAGGTGCCGCGGGTAGATGAACTGGCGCTGGAGCAGGAACATCCCGCCGCAGTAGACGAGGTAGACCAGCAGCGCGCCGCCGATGAATTTGAGCACCGGATGCAGTCTCATGGGGGTTGGGGCAGGGCCCGAGCGTCTTCACGGCGCGGGAGCCGTCGGCAGAAATAGCCGACTATGGGGCGGGTGGCAAGCGCGGATCGCACGGTCGGTTGCCTGTCGCCGCCATGCCCGCTCCGGGCGCAGCAACGCAACAGGGCTGCGCCGGAGCGGATCACGGCGACCGGGGCGGGAGACCGTCCGCGATCTCCCGCACCGGTGGCGACGGCTCAGGCGGCTTCGGGCCGAACGCCGAGCTGCGGCGGCGTCCTGCGCCTCGCGCGCCGCTTTGCGGCTGTCGATCCGCCACTTGCTGTACAGGCACACCAGGACCACGCAGACCGCCATGGAGGCGTACTCGGCCCACCCGGGCAGGCCGAGGGCCTGGCTCACCCACGGGTCGGTGGCCATCATCTGGCCGCCCACCTTGGCGAGCACGGCCGCGCCGATCCAGAGGATGATCGGGTAGCGGTCCATCAGCTTGGAGAGCCAGGTGCTCATGAAAACCACCATCGGGATCGACAGGATCAGCCCGAAGAGCAGCAGGAAGAGGTTGCCGTGGCTCGCCGCCCCGACCGCGAGCATGTTGTCGATCCCCATGCTCAGGTCCGCCACGATGATGATCCAGAGGGCCTGCCACATGCTGTTGCACGGCTTGTCGTGGCATTCCTCCTTGGTGCCTTCGGTCAGCAGCTTGACCGCGATCCAGATGATCACCGCCCCGCCGATCAGCTTGACGAAAGACATGTTGAGCAGTTGCGCCACGAGAAAGGTGCAGATGACCCGGATCACGACCGCGCCGCCCGCCCCCAGGATGATCCCCATCTGGCGCGACTGCCCTTTAAGATTCTTGACCGCCATGGCGATGACCACGGCGTTGTCGCCGGCCAGCACCAGGTCGATGAGCACGATGCTCAGGACGGCGACCAGGAATTCCCAGGTGAACGCGATGTGCCCGAACGAACCGAAATCCAGCATGTGCGATTCCTCCTTCTCCCCGCCAGGGGCCGCGATACGCTTTCGATCGCGGAGGTGATGTTGGGAATCGCCGGACGGAAGGGAGGAAATCGGAGGCCGCCCGCGCGATTCCGGTTGCGCCGGGGCACAAAAAAACCTTTACCCGCGGCATGGAACCCATGTCCGAGTAAAGGTCTTGCAAGTCCCGACTGGATCGCGAGAGCCGCTCCCGGGCGGCCGAGGCCGCCGTATTGACGGAATGCGGTCCGGCCCTGGTGCGGCCGGTTGCTACTCCCCTTTACAGGTGACTGAATTTATACAGCAGGCCGGCTTGTCCCGTCAAGCGCGGCCCGCTCTGCAGGTGATTGACTATGGGACGGGGTCGCTATACAAGGCCGCTCAACCGAAGACCCGAGGCCCTTGCTCCGGCAGCTGAACAGGCATAGGCCCCCACACCCCTTCAGAAGACGCGATGTGATCCCGACCCCGACCTCCACCGCTTCGACACGCCACGCCTCCCGTCTGGCGGGCCCGCTCTGCATGCTCATCTCGGCCTGCGGCTTCACGGCCATGAACCTGCTGCTGAAGCACGCCCTGGAGGTCTTCAGCGTCTGGGACGTCGGATTCTACCGCTTCGCGGGCGGCCTCGCGATCCTGCTGCTGCTGTTCGGCCGCAGCGGGAACCCCTTCGGCGGGCCGGACACGAAGCTGCTTCTTCTGCGCGGCTGCACCGGGTCGATCGCGTTCATCTTTTTCATCTTCTCGGTCAAGCTCCTGCCGGTTTCCACGGCCCTGGTGCTGCTCTACATGTACCCGACCTTCGCCGCGATCTTCGCCGCCTGGCTCTACCGAGAATCCGTTTCGCGGCCGGCCTGGTGCTGCATGGCCGCCGTCCTCATCGGGGTGATCGTCCTGGTCGACCCCGCCCGGGGGCCGGACCCGACCGGGGTGCTCTGCGGGCTGGTGTCGGCCCTCTTCGCGGGGTTGACCATCGCCGTCATCCGCCGCCTGAAGCAGACCCACGGGTCGGTGGTCATCTACCTGTATTTCTGCCTGGTCGGCGCGCTCGTCACCATGCCCGCCTACCTCGCCGCCCCCACCCTCCCGGTCAGCCTGCCCCAGCTGCTGGTGTGCGCGGGCATCGTGCTGACATCGATTCTGGGCCAGCTGATGATGAACCACGGGTTCGGGTACTGCCGGAGCTGGGAGGGCGGTCTCTACCTCACGAGCGAGCTGGTTCTGACCGCGCTGGCGGGGATCCTGCTCTTCGGCGACCCGGTCGGGTGGCGGTTCTTCACGGGGGGAGGGCTGATCCTGGGCAGCGCCCTGCTGCTCCAGCTCGAACATGTCCTGAACGGCCGCCCGGCGCCGGCCGCGGTTGCGGAGAAGGATCCGCCTGCCTGAAGGGGATCGTTTCACCGCGCGCAGAAATGAAAATGGCGGGATCCCTTGCGAGACCCCGCCGTCGTCATCCAGGCGATGAGGGTTATCCGGCCACGTCGATGCCGGGGTCACAGCCGATAGAGGTCTTGTTCTCGCATTCGAAGTTCTTCTCGCGCGTGTCCACGTGCCCGCGCTCCCGTTCCTCTTCCGACTCGACATAGCTTTGATCGTTATGTTTGCGGCTCATGGTCGTATCCTTTGGTTGGGTGTTTGGCCGCCGGTTGCTGCGGCCGTCTTGCTTGTCCTGAATGATGCGCACGAACCGCCCAGGCGCAATGGGGGTCGGCTGCCAGGTTGGTGATAGCTAAAACCTAACAGCCGGTTCGCCCACGGCCGGCTCAAGCGTACGGCAAAAAGTGACGATCCTATGTCGATGAGACCGCTGTTCAAGCGCCTGGGCCCTGCCCTGTTCCTGAGTCCTGGTTTCCGCGCAGGCCTTCGCCGGCCAAGGGCCTGCGGCCGAGGCCGGCTGGACCAGTGCGGACCCGCTGAGCATCCCGCACGCGGAACGGCTGCGCTGGCTCCAGGCCGGGAACCTGGCGCCCAACCCCTCGTTCGAGGAGGGCGAGCCCGGCGGCGGGGGCTTCGCGGTGCGCGGCTGGACCCGGGTCGGCGAGCGGGTCGATCTGGTCGTCCGCGGACAGCCGCCCGTCTCCCCCCCGGAGGTCTCGGACGGGGAGCGCGCGGTAAGAGTCAGGCGGCCGTCCGCGGGCGAATCGGACCCGCCCGAGGGCATCCTCAGCGACTTCATCCCCGTCATCCCCGGCAACTACGAGTTCACCTACGACGTCCGGCTCGAGAACCTCACATCGCCCCGCCCGCGGTTCGGCGCGCGCCTGGACGATGCGGTCACCGTGAGGCTCCAGTTTTTCGACCGCGACCGTGCCCCCCTGGACGGCCGCAGCCTGAACCCGGTCGGCCGCACGCCGATCGACGCGGGCGACAAGAGTTACCCGTTCGCCAACTACTGGTCGATCGACGCCTTCCCCTGGGCCACGGTGCGGGCCCGGACCTACAACTACCCCTACTCCGAGGGCGACATCCCGGACGGGGCGCGCTTCGTGCGCCTGTTCATCGGGCTGCGGTCGGCCGGCACCCTGTGGGTGGACCAGGTCGTGTTCCGCTATTCGAAGTGGAACTTCACGGCGCTCGAGCGCCTGCAGCCCTGGTTCGCGCGGGATCTCGAACCGCTCGAACGCCTGATCCCGGCCCCCAAGACCGTCCGGCCGCTGCGCCCGGTGGCCTGGCGCATTCCGGCCGGTGGCGCTCAGCCCCCACCCCCCCTGGTCGTGCTGCCCGACGCGCCGGAGCCGGCCGAGCGAACCGCAGCCGAGCTGCTGGTCGAGGAGCTCAACCGCGGGGCGCCGGCCGATGCGCGGGCCGCCATCGCCGACGCGGGCCTGCCGCTCGGACACGATCCTCGACCGGCCGCTCGTGTTCGCCATCGGCCGGAACCGGCTGGTCGAGGAGCTCAAGCCGGACCTGCCCCTGGCGGAGCTGCACGGCCGGGAGCAGGGCTACCTCGTCGTCCCGGTCGAGGCGGGGACGTGTCATGTCGTCTTCCTCGCCGCCGAAAGCGCGCTCGGGGCCTACTACGCGGCCGCGACCGCCGCGCAGCTCGTCGACGGCGCAACCGGCGTCTACCACAGCGCGGCCGTGGTCGATTACCCGGACTTCCTGGTGCGCTCCTTCCGCCTGAAGGCCTGGGGCAGCCTGGCCGAGCTCGATCGCGACCTGCAGGGCCTCGAGCGCATGAGCCGTCACAAGCTCAACCTGGCGTATGCGGGCTACAGCGGGCACAACCCCGACTGGTACCGGCCGGACCGGCTCTACCGGGCGGGGGTGGCGGAGGCGGGGGAGTGGTGCCGGCGCACGGGGGTCATGGCGCTCGGGGCCATGGTCAACCCTTACTCGCATCTGGGCTTCATGCCGGACGAGGCCGCGTTGAGCGCGGAGGCCCGCGCCACCTGGACCCACGCGGACGAGGCGAGCTGGGAGAAGCTGCAGTCCGCGTTCCGTATCGGGCTCGACGCCGGGGCCCGCACGGTCATGCTGCTCGCGGACGACTTCGTGCCGCACGAGGGGCGCAACCGCTGGAATTACTCTCTCTACGCGCCCGAGGATCGCCGGCGCTTCGTGAACCTGCAGAACGCCCAGGCGGCGGTGCTCAACCGCCTCAGGGCCTGGCTCGACCGCGACTACCCCGGCACCCGCCTCGAGTTCTGCCCGCCCTGGTACGCCAACGAGTTCATCGACCGCAGCGAGGGCAAGGCCGAGATCTACTTCCGCGAGCTGGCCGCGCAGATCCCGCCCGGGGTCGCGATCGTCTGGACCGGCCCCACGGTCCGATCGCTCTCGCTCGACGCGGCGGACCTGCGCCGCTACCGGGACCTCGATCGGCCGCCCGCCCCTCTTCTGGGACAACACCCTCTACGCGCGCAACATCGAGTCGCCCGTCTACGGCGGCTACACGACCCACTACCCGGGCAAGGTGCGCATGTGCAACCTCTTCGAGCCGTTCGACGCCGAGCGCCCGCCGGGCTTCCACGATCTCACCGACGGGCGCCGCGTCTACGTGAACGGCACGGCCGACTCCGAGCTCTACCGGATCAAGTACGCGACCGTGGCCGACTGGGCCTGGAACGCGGCCGCCTACGATCCGGAGCAGTCGCTCTGGAAGGCCCTGGTCCAGGCCTGCGGGAAGGCAGCCGCCGCGGAGGCGCTCCGCTTCAGCGACGCCTACTACGGGCTCTACCAGGTGTGCATGCGGGCTGAGGGCGGGGAGATCGGGCCCGAGGAAGCCGGCCGCCGCGGGGGGGAGTGGGTCGAGCCTCCTGGAGCGACGCCTCGCGTCGCTGCGCCGGCTATTGCCCGAGGGGCATCGGCTGCCCGAGGAGCTCGCGGAACACCTCGAGCGGCAGAGAGGTCGAGGCTGGAGAAGATCGCCGGGCGGCCTTTCAAGTAAATTGGCATTCTCCCTGTGGGAGCGGCTTTCCAGCCGCGACGATCGAGGCCGAAAGCCTCTCCCCACAAAGAACTGAGTTCCCTGCTGATAGATCTTCGCCGCAGGCGGGGTGTGCCGCTAAGGACTGAAAAACGGCCGGTGTGCGCGCAGCGACACTGGTCCGCCTCGGCCGCGTTTCTTGATGGACGCCAGGATCAGCGCGAGCAGGCCGAGCAGGATCTCGTCGATGAACGGGATCGCGTCCGGGATGATGAGGTCCAGCCCGAACAGCACGGCGGCGAGCAGCACCAGCCGGGGGAACCGCAGGCCGGCGGCGAACGCAGAAGCCGGTTCATACAATGCGGTCTGGGGTAGTGAGCATGGATCCTGCTCCTGCCGTTCACGGCAACTCGCTTGCGGACGGATATCAACGCAGAACCGGAACGCAGAAGTAAAGATGCGGCGCCGGCGGCGCGAACCGATCCGCCGGCGCCCTATTCTGACAGGGATTCAGGTCGGGAAATCCAGTCTTGAAGAACTCCGACCAGGCTCACGGACCCTCTCTATTTCCCTTCCTTGGCCTTGGCTTCCTTGAACGCCTCCTTCACGGCCTTGAGCTTTTCCGGCTGGGTCAGCATGTCGTAGGCCGAGAGCGCGACGGCCTTGCCGGCGACGATGGTCGCCTTCCAGGCCTCGTCGGTGTTGGCGGCTTCCCTGAAGGCATCGCTGTGCAGGGCTGTTCCGTCCGGTGCGATCTTGAACGACAGGTTGACGGTCGGGTAGGCGTAGCTCACCATGCCGAGATCAGAGGAAGCGAACTCTCGAATAGCTTCGAACTGGCTTTCGGGGATGCCGTGGATGACCAGCTTGGCTTCGACATCGTCGAGCAACGGCTTGCACGGTGACCGGCGCCTTCAGCGCGACCCGCGGCTCCTTGAACTCCAGGGTCGCACCCGTCCGAGCTCGGCCGCCTTGGCGCAGTTGACGATGCGTGGCGTAGGCATTTTCCATGGTAGCGGTGTCGAGCGCGCGGCAGGCGAACTCGGCCTGCGCCAGCTCCGGAACGATGTTGACCGCCGTCGCCGCCCTTGGTGACGATGCCGTGGATGCGGACATCCTGGCGCAGGTGCTCGCGCAGGTCGTCGACGCAGTTGAATGTGAGCAGACGGCCGCGCAACGCGTTGACCCCCTGGTGCGGTGCCGAGCCGCATGCGCGGATTTCCCCTTGAAGACGAACATGGCGCGCTTCATGGCGAGAAAACGCTGGTCCAGGCTCCAGCGGTCGGCCGGGTGCGTGATGAAGACCACGTCCGAGCCGTCGAAGTGCCCGCCCTCGAGCAGCGCGACCTTGCCGCCGCCCATCGAGCCCCGCTCTTCGTCCGGGGTACCGACCACGATGACGCGGCCGGGCGTGTCCTTCATGACCTTGGCCAGGCCGGCCGCGGCGAGAAGGCCCGAGGTCGCGATCAGGTTGTGGCCGCAGGCATGGCCGTTGGGCAGGGCATCGTACTCGAGCATGATCGCAACCGTGGGCCCGGGCCCCTTGCCGGCCATCTCGGCCTTGAACCCGGTCTTGGAGATGCCGTCCTTGACCAGGTCTTCCGGGACCTTCAGGTCGCCGCTCACCTTGTAGCCGAGCTTGGCGAGCTCTTCCTTGAGCAGGGCCGCGCTCTTGACCTCCTGCTGGCCGAGCTCCTTGAAATTCCAGATCTGCTGCGACACCCCGCGACAGCTCGAACCCGCCTCGTCGATGGCGGCCGTGATCTGGTTCGGGTTGGCGTTGACCGCACCTGAAGCGAGCAACACGAGAGCAGCGACAACCGACAAGCATTTTCAACCTGCGCATGCCGTCCTCCTTTTCCCTGGGTTAGCGAACCGGTCCGTACCCCTCATCCCTTTTTTCCCCGCTTTTTTCAACCCGGTTTTGGGGACGTTCGTTCTGAACGTGTCAAATTGGAAAGCAGAACCTTCTCTCTTTTGCGCATTTTCGGAACGAACGTCCCCAAACCGTTTGAGGAGCGGTTAGAGCTTGAAGAGGTCGAGTTGGTCTTTGGGGGGCGATTTGGGCTTGCCTTTTGGCGTACGGCGGAGGGGTCTCGGCGGCGGGCGGGGCCTCGGGTTGTCCGGCTCGATCCCGCAGCATGAGCAGCGCCAGGAGCAACCCCTGGGTCAGACCCTTGCGAAACCCGTCGTCGCCGCTGCGCATTTTCGCGATCAGCGCGTCGATCTCGGCTTCCAGCCGGCTGAAGGATTGTTCCAGGCCCATGCCGTCGTCCGTCAGTGGAGGTTGAGACCCGGGATCAGCTTAGCACCGCAGCCGCCTGCAGGACAAGTGCCGGGCTGTCGCCGGCCCATCCTGCGGATTGTCGAAAACCTGCTAATGGAAGGAACCGGTAGTGCCGATAGGATTCGTGGAGGTAATCCCATGCGCCGCCGAATCAGTGAACGCCGTCCCCAGTTCGTCCGGATGAACGCTGCCCGGGAGGAAGCCCCGCCGCCGCGTCACATCACTTGCGCGGATTACCGCACCTGTCTCTCTGCGGCCGCGTTTCAGAACCTCTGCCTCGATTGCAGCCAATGCGCCGACGAGGCCCCGGCGGCCCCGTCCGTCGCAGCCAGGCCGCGACCGATGCGCGCCCCTGCGCCGGTTCAGGCCGCCCACAGCTGACCGCATCCCGTTTCCCGCCAAAATCGCGGTTGACAGCCCCAACCCGCCGGTGTATAGCTGCGCCTTAATTTATTCTCTATTTCCAGGTATTTACACAAGATTCAGACCATGCCTTCCAACGGACCTGCCACCGATCGCACCTGGATGGTGCGCCTGCTCGTCTGCCTCACGCCGCTGGCCTTCGGCGCCTATGCGCTGTGGGTCGGGCAGGACAATTCCTGGGACCTGCGCAACTACCATTTCTACAACCCCTTCGCGTTCCTGACCGGGCGTCTGGGCTACGACGTCGCGGTCTCGCACGTCGCCACCTACTACAACCCGCTGATGTACATCCCGTTCTACTGGGCGGTGAGCTCGCTGCCTCCCAAGGCGATCGGCTTTCTGCTGGGGGTGATCCCCGGGCTCAACATGCTGATCCTCTACGGGATCGCGCGGCAGGTCATCTCCCTCGCAAGCCCGCTGCGCACCGCCGGCCTCTGCTTCGCGGCGGCGGCCGTCGGCATGCTCGGCCAGACCGTGATCGCCGAGACGGGAACGAGCTACGGCGACACGGTCGTGAGCCTGCCGGTGCTGGCGGCCGTGTGGCTCATCATGAAACTACCGCGAGCGGTTCGCGGAATCCGTGCGCCGCGGGTGGCCGGTCGCGGCCGGGGCCGGTCTGCTGGTGGGGGCCGCGCTGGGCGTGAAGCTCCCGTTCGCCGTCTACGCGGTCGGCATCTGCGCCGCGTTCTTCGGGCTGCGCCTGCCGTTCCGACGCCGCTTCTGGCTCGCCTTCATCTTCGGGCTGGGGGTGCTGGGCGGGGCCGCGCTCACGAGCGGCTTCTGGATGGTCGAAATGTGGGAGCGGTACCGCAACCCGCTCTTCCCCTATTTCAACCAGTTCTTCAACTCGCCGTGGGGCGCAATCGGCTCCTACCGGGACGAGCGCTTCATCCCCAAGCACCTGCCGATGTGGCTGCTCTTCCCGTTCTGGTTCAACTTCGATCCCATCCGCGTCGGGGAGATCCCCTTCCGCGACCTGCGCTTCCCCGTGCTCTACGTCCTGCTGGTGGCGCTGCTGGTCCGCTGGGTGTGGACCCGCTGCACCGGCCGCGCCGCGGCCCCGCGCCCGGAGGCCGCCGCACCCGGCCGTCCCCCCGTCACCGGATTCTTCGTCGTCTTCATGGTGGTGTGCTTCGTCGTCTGGATGAAGCTCTTCGGGATCTACCGCTACATCGTCGTCTGCGAGCTGCTCGCGCCGACCGCCCTCTTCCTGTTCCTGGGCCCGCTGTTCCCCGTGCGCCGCAGGCAGGTGGGGGCCGCGCTCGCCGGCTTCGCGTTCCTGCTCCTGACGCTCCAGCCCGGCGACTGGGGGCGCAAGCCGTGGGCGGACACCTATTTCGGCTTCACCCCGCCCCGGCTGAACGACCCGGCCGACACCATCGTGCTGCTGACCGGGCACGACGCCGTGGCCTACATGATCCCGTTCTTCCCGCCGCAGGTGCGCTTCCTGCGCATCCAGGGATACGTGACCGGACCGTCCGACACCCCCAACGAAACCGACCGGATGATGCGCCGCACGATCGAGGCCCACACGGGCCCGCTCTACATCCTCTACCGGGTCTACGAGGAGTGGCACGCCGAGATGGCGCTCGCAGACTACCGGCTGCGGCTGGACCCGGCCACCTGCGTCACCTTCGTGCCGGAGGTGGAGCCCCAGCAGGAGCACGATTTCTATTTCTGCACGGTCGAGAAACTGCACCCGTAGAGGTCCCTTATGGCCGAGCCCCGCATCGCCGTCATCCTGCCCTGCTACAACGAAGAGGCCGCGATCGCCGAGACGGTCCGCGGCTTCCGCGCCGCGCTGCCGCAGGCCACGGTCTACGTGTTCGACAACAACTCCGGCGACCGCACGATGGCGTGCGCGCGGGAGGCCGGGGCCGTGGTGCGCTCCGAAACCCGCCAGGGCAAGGGCCATGTGGTGCGGCGCATGTTCGCGGACGTGGACGCCGACATCTACGTGCTGGCCGACGGGGACGGGACCTACGAATCGGCCGACGCGCCGGCCCTGGTCGCGCGCCTGCGCGGCGAACAGCTCGACATGGTCGTGGGCTCGCGCCTGACGACCTACGAAGGCGAGGCGTTCCGGCGCGGCCACCGCTTCGGCAACGACCTGCTCACGGGGTTTCTGGGGATGTGCTTCGGCCGGACCTTCACGGACATCCTCTCCGGCTACCGCGTCTTCTCGCGCCGCTTCGTCAAGTCGTTCCCGGCTCTCTCGCGGGGCTTCGAGATCGAAACCGAGCTCTCGGTGCACGCCCTCGAGCTGCGCATGCCGATCGCCGAGGTCGTGACCGCCTACAAGGCGCGGGCGGCCGGCTCCGCGAGCAAGCTGCGCACCTACCGCGACGGCTGGCGCATCCTCATGATGATCCTGAACCTCTTCAAGCGCGAGCGGCCGCTCGCGTTCTTTTCCATCATCGCCGGGGCGCTGGCGCTCGCCGCGCTCCTGCTGGCCTACCCGATCTTCATCACCTACGTCGAAACCGGCCTGGTGCCCCGCTTCCCCACGGCCATCTTAGCGACCGGTCTCATGATCCTCTCGTCTCTCAGCCTCACGAGCGGCTTCGTGCTCGACATCGTGACCCACGGCCGCCGCGAGATGAAGCGCCTGGCCTACCTCGCCATCCCGCCGGTCGGAGACTGACCGCCCGTCGGGCGCGATTCGCTGTGATTCCCGCAAATTGACAATCCCCCGCCCAGAGCCTAGCTTGCGGCTCAACCGGAGGCCGGCGACGAACGCCGGTCCATCGAGAGGTGGTGGTATGCGACACCGACGATACCTCGCGCTTGCCGCGACCATTTGTCTGCTCCTCCCAGCAGGCGCCCTGGCCGCGGCCGCTAACGAACCGGCGCCTGCGGAACTCGACGTCGAGCAGCTGGTGGACGAGGCGCTGCGCAACAACCCCGAGATTCTCGCTGCCCGCGGGCAAGGCCCAGGCGGTGCGCGAAAAAGTACCGCAGGCGGGCGCCCTCGAGGACCCCATGCTGGGCGTCGGGGTCACGAACCTGCCCACGAACTTCAGCTTCGAAGACGACGACATGACCCAGAAGGAGGTCTCGGTCACCCAGAAGCTGCCGTTCCCGGGCAAGCGCGGGCTGGCGCAGGCCATGACGGAGAAGGAGGCCGAGGCGGCCGAGATCGAAGATCGCGGAGACCAGCACCCGCATCGTCCGCGAGGTGAAGACCGCGTACTACGAGCTCTCCCACGTCTACCGGACCATGGAGGTGACCCGGCGCAACCAGCAGACCGTCGAGGGCCTGGTGCGCATCGCCGAGACGCGCTACGCGCTGGGAACGGGGATGCAGCAGGAGCTGATCGCGGCCCAGCTCGAGATATCCCGCATGCTGGACGAGCTGCTCATGCTCGACCAAAGCCGGCTGGCCACCGAGGCCCGGTTGGAAGCGCTGCTCAACCGCGAAGTGACCGGCTCGATCGGACGACCCGCCGCGATGCGCTTCAACCGCGTCCCGCTGGACACCCGGCGCCTGCAGCAGGCGGCGGTCGAGTCCAACCCCGGCCTCATGCGCATGCGCAAGATGATCGAGGCAAGGCGCAAGGGGATCGAGTCCGCCGAGCGCGACGCCTTCCCGGACTTCGAGCTGCGCTTCAGCTACGGCCAGCGCGACGACGGCCCCGACGGCGAGAACCGCAAGGACATGGTCTCGGGCATGGTCGGGGTCACCATCCCGATCTTCTACGGCTCCCGCCAGGGCCCGAAGATCGCGGAAGCGCGCGCCGAGCTGCACAGCACCGAGGCGCGCTACACGGCCATGCGCAACGAGGTGGCCGCCATGGTGGCGGGCATGGCGGCCATGGTCCAGCGCCTCGAGCGCCAGGTCGCGCTCTACGAGTCGGGCATCCTGCCCCAGGCCCGCCTCCAGGCCCAGTCGACGCTGAGCGCCTACACCGTGAACCGGACCGAGTTCGCCGGGCTGCTCGAAAGCCACATCCGCCTGCACCGCTACGAGCTCGACTACCACCAGGCCCTCACCGATTACGGGAAGAGCCTCGCGGACCTCGAGGCCGCCGTGGGCGGGAGCTCGGGAGGGACCCCGTGAACGCGATCCGCGCCGCCTGCATCCTGATCCTTTCCGCCGGCCTCCTGCTCCCGGCGCCCCTGCCCGCCCGGGCGCAATCCGGCCACGCCGGGCACGGCACGGCGCCCGCCGTCAAAGCGGACGACCTCGACATGAGCGGGCTCACCATGGAGTCGCTCAAGAAAGACGGCCGGATGGTGGAGGTGACGCCGGGTACCGTTCAGCTCTCCGCCGAACGCCAGCAGATGATCGGCGTACGGATCGGGACGGTGGAGCGCCGGGTGCTCGAAAAGGTCATCCGTGCCAACGGCCGGGTCGAGTACGACGAGAAGCGCCTTGCGACGATCTCGCCGAAGATCGGCGGGTGGATCGAGGAGCTCTTCGTGGACTTCACGGGTGCGCCCGTCAGGAAAGGCTCGCCGCTGCTGGCGCTTTACAGCCCCGAGCTGGTGTCGACCCAGGAGGAGTATTTGGCCGCCCTCGAAGCGCGCCGGCAGCTGGCGGCAAGCCCCTACCCCGAGGTGGCCCGCAGCGGCGAGGCGCTGGTGGACTCGGCCCGGCGCCGTCTGAAACTCTGGGACATCAGCGAGGCCCAGATCCGCGCGCTCGAGGACTCCCGCGAAGTGCGCCGCACCATGACGCTGTACTCGCCCTACGAGGGCTTCGTGCTGGAGAAGATGGCCTTCCGCGGCATGCGGGTGGAGCCGGGGATGACGCTCTACCGGCTGGCCGACCTCACGGTAGTCTGGGTGATCGCGGACGTCTACGAGTACGAACTGGCCTACATCCGTCTCGGTCAGACGGCCGCCGTGCAGCTGTCGAACCTCCCGGGAGAGCCGTTCGCGGGCAAGGCCACCTACATCTACCCCTCGCTCGACCCGCGCACGCGCACGGCCCGGGTGCGCTTCGAGATCCCCAACCGGGCGGGCCGGCTCAAGCCCGAGATGTACGCCGAGGTCGCCGTCCGCATCGACCTCGGCAAGCGCCTGGCTGTGCCCGAAAGCGCGGTGATCGACACCGGGCTTCGCCAGATCGCCATCCTGGACCGCGGGCAGGGGTACTTTCAGCCGCGCGAGATCCGGACCGGCGCGCGCGTGAACGGATTCGTCGAGGTCCTCGAGGGCCTGACGGCCGGCGACCGGGTCGTGACCAGCGCCAACTTCCTGATCGACTCCGAGTCCAGGCTCAAGGAGGCCGTCGGCGAAATGTCCGGCGGCGGCCATGCCGGACACCAGCACTGAGGCCTCCCGGCGGAGCGTTCTCCCCGGGGCTCTCACCGCTTCAGTGCCCGGATCGAAAGAACGACCATGATCGAGCGCGCCATCGGCTTCTGCGGACGCAACCGGTTCATCGTGTTCCTGGCGGTGTCCCTGCTGACCCTCTGGGGGGTCTACTGCATCGAGCGCGTTCCGCTCGACGCCATCCCCGACCTCTCGGACGTCCAGGTCATCATCTACACCCCCTGGGAGGGCCGCAGCCCGGACCTCATCGAGGACCAGGTGACCTACCCCATCGTCACGGCACTGGTCTCCGCCCCCAGGGTCAAGGCCGTGCGCGGCTTCTCCGACTTCGGCTTTTCATACGTCTACGCGATCTTCGAAGACGGGACCGACATCTACTGGGCCCGGTCGCGGGTGGTCGAGTACCTCCAGCAGATCACCGGCAGGCTGCCGCCTTCCGTAACACCGGTCATCGGCCCGGACGCCTCCGGGGTCGGCTGGGTGTTCACCTACACGCTGGTGGACGACTCCGGCCGCAACGACCTCGCCGCGCTGCGCACCCTACAGGACTGGTACGTGCGCTACGCCCTGGCCGGGGTCGGCGGGGTGGCCGAGGTCGCCAGCGTGGGCGGGTTCGTCAAACAGTACCAGGTCAACCTCGACCCCAACCGCATGGCCTCGCTCGGCATTTCCATCCAGGATGTGATGGAGCGCGTGCGCCGTTCCAACAACGACGTCGAGGGCCGCCTGCTCGAATTCTCCGGTCGCGAGTACATGGTGCGCGGCCGCGGCTACATCAAGTCGGTCGAGGACATCCAGAAGATCGCGCTCGGCACCAACGAGCGTGGGGTGCCGATCCTGCTGCGCGACATCGCCGAGGTCGGCCTCGGGCCCGAGATCCGGCGCGGGATCGTGGAGCTGGACGGCCGCGGGGAGGTGGCGGGCGGCATCGTCGTGATGCGGCACGGGGAGAACGCGCTCACCGTCATCGACCGCGTCAAGCAGCGCATCCGCGAGATCGAGCCCGGGCTCCCGGACGGGGTGCGCATCGTGCCGACCTACGACCGCTCGGAGCTGATCCACCAGTCGATCGCAACCCTGCGCGCGACGCTGATCGAAGAGATGATCACCGTCAGCGTCGTGATCGTCGTCTTCCTGCTGCACGTCCGCTCGGCGCTGGTGCCGATCTTCGCCCTGCCCATCTCGATGCTGGCGGGGTTCATCCCCATGTACTACTTCGGCATCACCTCCAACATCATGTCGCTCGGCGGCATCGCGCTCGCCATCGGTGTCGTGGTGGACGCCTCGATGGTCATGGTGGAAAACGCCTACCGCCGGCTGTCGGAGGGCAGCCCCGAGGAGAAGGCCCACCCGGTGCGCACCGTCATCCAGGCCGCGCAGCAGGTCGGGCGGCCGATCTTCTTCTCGCTCATCATCGTCATCGTCTCCTTCACCCCGGTGTTCCTGCTGGAGGGCCAGGAGGGCCGGCTCTTCCGGCCGCTCGCGCTGACCAAGACCTTCGCGGCGAGCGCCTCCTCGCTGCTCGCGATCACGCTCGTGCCGGCGCTGATGACGCTGTTCATCCGCGGCCGGCGGCTCAGGCTCGAGTCCGGAAACCCGGTCTCGCAGCTCTTCATCCGGCTCTACCGGCCGGTGTTGCGCCTGGCGATGCGCTTCCGCTGGACCGCGCTGATCCTCAACTTCCTGGTGGTGCCGGCGACCGTGCTGCTGCTCGTCCTCTTCCCGATCGGCAGCGAGTTCATGCCGCCCCTCTACGAGGGCACCCTCTTCTACATGCCGGTGACCCCGCCGGGGCTCTCGGTGACCGAGGCCGGCCGGCTGCTGTCCGTGCAGGACCGGACCCTCAAGAGCTTCCCCGAGGTGGAGCAGGTGTTCGGCAAGGCCGGCCGGGCCGAGACCGCAACCGACCCCGCACCTTTCTCGATGATGGAAACCGTGGTGCAGCTTAAGCCGCAGGACCAGTGGCGGCGAGTGCCGCGCGACTATGACTGGCTGCCGGCCTTCCTGCGGCCGGCCGCTGCCCGGGTGTTCGGCGCCGACCGCCCGCTGAGCTTCGATGAGCTCGTCGCGGACATGGACCGGCGCATGCAGTTCCCTGGCGTGCAGAACGCCTGGACCATGCCCATCCGCGCGCGCATCGACATGCTCTCGACCGGCATCCGCACGCCGGTCGGGGTCAAAATCGCGGGCGACGACCTCGGCCGCATCCAGGAGGTCGGCAACCGGATCGAAGCCGTGCTGAAGGAGGTCCCGGGGACGCGCTCGGCCTACGCAGAGAAGGTCACGGGCGGGTATTTTCTGGACATCACGGTGCGCCGCGACGAGATCGCGCGCTACGGCCTGACCGTCGGCGACGTCCAGGACGTGATCCAGACCGCCCTGGGCGGGATGAACGTGACGCGCACGGTCGAGGGCCGCGAGCGCTATCCCGTCAACCTGCGCTACCTGCGCGAATACCGCGACGACGTGGACAAGATCCGGCGCATCCTCGTGCCGGTCCGGACCGCGTCGGCCGGCGGCGCCATGGGGGCGACCGCACCCGCCCGGGTCGCCCACGTGCCGCTCGGCCAGCTGGCGGACGTCGGCTTCGCGACCGGGCCGGCCATGATCCGGGACGAGAACGGGATGCTCTCGGGGTATGTCTTCGTCGACGTCGCCGGCCGCGACATCGGCGGCTACGTCGAGGACGCCCGGCGGGCGGTCGCCGAACGGGTCGAGGTCCCCGCCGGGATCTCCTACACCTGGAGCGGGCAGTACGAGTACAAGGAGCGGGCCGACGCCCGGCTGCGGATCCTGCTGCCGGTCGTCCTCGCCGTGATCTTCGGCCTCCTCTACATGACCTTCCGCTCGGCCGGCGAGTCGATCATCATCATGCTCTCGGTCGTCTACGCCATGACCGGCGGGGTGCTGCTTCAGCTGCTGCTGGGCTACAACTTCAGCGTCGCGGTCTGGGTCGGGTACATCGCGCTCTACGGGGAGGCCGTCCAGACGGGCGTGGTCATGGTAGTCTTCCTGCACGAGGCGCTCGACCGCCGCCTGCGCCGCGGCCGCGTCGACGCGGACGACATCCTGGCGGCTACCATCGAGGGCTCGGTCCTGCGCCTGCGGCCCAAGCTGATGACGGTGTTCGTCGTGATCGCGGGGCTGCTGCCGATCATGTGGGCGACCGGCGTGGGCTCGGACGTCATGAAGCCCATCGCCGCACCGATCATAGGCGGAATGATCACCTCCACGGTGCACGTGCTCATCATCACACCGGTCATCTTCGCGCTGATGAAGCGCGCAGCACTGAGGCGCGGGACGCTGAAGCCGTCGGAGATGTCGGAGCTGGTGGCGTGAGGGGGGGAAAAGCAGGGTTCAGAGTTCGGGGGTCAGGAATTAGAGCTGTGGCAACGATCGCGGGTTGACCGCACACGAAACACCAAACACCAGAAACCAAACACCAAACACCGAAAATTGTGAGCATGCAAATGAGACTGAATCGAATCATAGCCGCTATCGTAACGGCAGGGGTTATCGTCGCGCCGGGGCTCGCCGCGGCCCAGCACCAGCACGGGAGCCCCGGCGGGCATGCCGGGCACGGGGCGCCCGGCATGCAGATGGACCAGCGCGAGGTCCTCGTCGAGGGCGTCCGCGTGATCTTCCAGATCATGACCAACGCCGAGCACAAGAAGATGCTCGTCGCCATGAAATCCAAGGAGGAACCCGAGGCCGGCAGCACCCACAACATCGCCGTGGTCCTGCAGACCGACGCGACCCGCAAGGAGATCCTGGACGCCGAGGTGCGCATGAAGCTTGTCGATCCCAAAGGCCAGGAGCAGGTCAAACCGCTGCGCTTTTCCAAGGACATGAAGAGCTACGACACCTACTTCACGCTGGCGGACAAGGGTCAGTACCAGATCATCGTGGCCTTCAAGAGCGGCGGGAAGACCATGAACGCCGGCGTCTACTACGATCTCAAATAGAGAAGGGAGAAACGGTGCCGATTTCCGATCTTCTGAAACACCCCGTCGTCGTCTTCGACGGCGGGCTGGGCAGCATGCTGATCGCGGCCGGGCTGCCGGCCGGAGTGGGCCCCGAGGCCTGGACCCTCGACCGTCCGGACGCGGTCGCGGAGGTGCACCGGCAGTACTTCGCCGCCGGGGCCCACGTCGTGCACTCCAACTCCTTCGGCGCCAGCCCGGTCAAGCTCGCCGAGCGCGGCCTGGCGGAACGGGCCGAAGAGATCAACCGGCGGGCGGCCGAAACCGCGTGCAGCGTGCGCCCGGAAGGTCGGCTCGTCGCCGGCGACATCGGCCCGACCGGGAAGATGCTGCTCCCCTTCGGCGACCTCGACCCCGCCGCCGCCGAGGACGCCTTCCGGCGCCAGGCCGATGCGCTGCTCTCCGGCGGCGCCGACCTCATCAGCATCGAGACCATGTTCTCGCTGGACGAGGCGCTGCATCGCGCTGCGGGCGGCGAAGTCCCTGGGCGAGGTCTTCGTGGTCGCCTCCCTCACCTACAACCGCACCCCCAGGGGGTTCTTCACGATGATGGGCGACGGAGTCGACAAGGCGGCGCAGGCGCTCGAAGCGGCCGGCGCCGACGCCATCGGCAGCAACTGCGGCCTCGGCTCGGCCGACATGGTGGATCTCGCCGCGGCGCTGCGCGCCGCCACCCGGCTGCCGATCCTGGTCCAGCCCAACGCAGGCCAACCCGTCGTCGAGGAGCGGCTGCACGGTCTACCGGCAGACGCCCTCCGAGTTCGCGGCGGACGCCCTGAGGATCAAGACGGCCGGCGCCGACATGATCGGCGGGTGCTGCGGCACCACCCCGGAGTTCATTCAGGAGCTCGCCCTGGCAGTGCGCTGACCGCGTTCTGATCGGGACCAGGTCAGCTTCTTTTCATTTCGGCTGTTCACCCGTTGAACCGCTGAATCCTGGGGACCCCTGTTCATGAGGGAGGTGCCCGCCGACTGGAGGCCCGGAAAGGATCCTGCCAGCCGGCGGGCGGGGGGGGGGAGGGAGAGCAGGGATCTGTTACTGGATCTCGAATGCGCGTTCCCCGTGGACCGCGTTGTCCAGTCCGGCCACCTCGTTGTCCTCGTCGACCCGCAGGCCGCCGGTTACCGCCTTCGTGACGTAGACCAGCACCACCGTCCCGATCGCGGTGAAGGCGGCCGTGGCCAGTATGGATACCGCCTGGATCAGCACTTGGCCGGGGTTCCCGAAAAAGAGCCCGGTGCCGGCCGAGTTGATCGCCGGGTCGGCGAAGAAGCCCGTTGCCAAGGCTCCGAACGTGCCGCACATCCCGTGCACGCCGAAGGCGTCCAGCGAGTCGTCGTAGCCCAAACGGTGCTTGAGCCGCGCCACGGAGAAAAACCCCAGCACCCCGGCCCCGAGCCCGATCAGCAGCGAGACCCCCAGCCCGACGAAGCCCGCCGCGGGCGTGATCGCGACCAGCCCGGCGACAATGCCCGAGGCGATCCCGAGCACCGTGGGCTTCCGGTTGACCTTCCACTCGGTGAACATCCAGGCCAGCGCGGCGGCCGCCGCCGAGGTGTTGGTCGTCAGGAAGGCGTTGCCGGCCAGGCCGTCGGCCACCAGCGCGCTGCCCGCGTTGAACCCGAACCACCCGAACCACAGCAGGGCCGACCCGAGCGCCGTCAGCGCGATGCTGGAGGGGAACATCGCTTCCTTGCCGTAGCCGATGCGCCGGCCGAGCACGATCGCCAGCACGAGTCCGGCGACACCGGCGTTGACGTGCACGACCGTCCCGCCCGCGAAGTCCAATGCGCCCATCTGCGCCATCCAGCCCTTGCCCCACACCCAGTGGGCGATCGGGCAGTAGACGAAGGTCACCCAGAGGACCGTGAAAACCAGCCAGGACGAAAACTTCATGCGATCCACGATCGACCCCAGCACCAGCGCCACGGTGATGCAGGCAAAGGTCATCTGAAAAAGGGCGTAGACGTTGGTGGGGATGGTGCCTTCGAGGGTGGTCGGAGTGATGCCCGCGAACAGGAGGAAGTCCAGGCCGCCGATCAGGCCGGCCTTGTCCGGGCCGAAGGCGAGGGTGTAGCCGTACACGATCCACACGACACTCACCAGGCAATAGGCCACGAAGGTCATGGCGAAGGTGTTGAGCAGGTTCTTGTAGCGCGACATGCCGCCGTAAAAGAGGGCCAGCCCGGCCGGGGTCATCATCATCACCAGCGCGGTCGAGACGATCATCCAGGCCGTGTCCCCGGAGTTGAGCGTGGGCGCTTCCCCGGCCGCCAGCGCGGGGGAAAACAACGCCAGGGTGGCCAGAGCGGTAAGCAAGGCAAAGACGTAAACGCGTTTCATGGGCACTGATCCCTCCTTGGATTGAGTTGCCGAATGGGATGCTGAATATCAACTCCCGTGCCTAAGGAGGTTGATCCGGATAATCCGCTGGAATTGCATCGATTTAAGTTATGAAGGGGGCGAAAAGCCATCCCCTCGAAAACACAAAATTGTAATAATCAAATTGCCAGCACTTCAAAATTGTATAAATTTATAGATCTTCCCGGATGAACGATGGCCGGCGAGCCGGCGGCACGGGTTTCCGCTCGCGCCGCCTCCCGCCGGCCGGTCGTGTCGCGCCGCTGCTCCCCTCTAAAAGGTGCGCGAGATCTGGAACACGACCCGCTCGTCGGCGATGCTCTTCCCCAGGAAGGCCGCGTTGTCCGTGTCCGAATAGTAGAGCTCCAGCGCGAACCCGAGAACCGGCCGGATCACCCCGATGCGCCAGTGCACGTAGTCGTAACCGTTCCCGCCGTGGTCGCCGTTGTGGTGGCCGGTCGTCTCGTCGCCCTGCACCCATTGGTAGCCGACCAGCCCGTAGAGCGTGAACTCCCAGGGCAGCGCGAGGTCCAGCCGCCCGCTGACGTAATGCGCGTCGCCGTCCTCGCCGAAGAAATCCGGCGAGTAGTTGTAGCCGACGCCGAGCTTCGGGCCGAGCGGCAGATCCTTGAAGGTGTAATCCGCGCCCAGGTGGCCCTCGACGTAGCTCTTGCTGGGGTCGTGGCCGGATCCGGGGTAGTAGTAATAGATGATGGATGCATCCAGGTTGAAGTTGCTGAACAGCTCGAATCCGTAGCCGCCGTAGAAATCGACCTCGATGTTGCCCTTAGAGATCGAGTCGTCGACGTTGGAGCCCCAGATGCCCACGTAAGCCCCCGAGGGGTGCTTGTAGTCGAAGCTGCCCTGCACGGCCGGCTTGTTGTCGGTCTGCGACACGCCGCGGAACACGTAATCACTGGCAAAGGTCCCCGTCGCGCTGAAGTTCTTCGGATCCGTCGCCACGGTCCACCAGTCGTCCTCGCCACGCGCGCTCATGCCGTTCAGGAGCAAGATGGCCAGGCCCACAACCGCACCGCATGCCGACAACCTCAATTTCTGCAACATTCTGCTACTCCTTTCATTTTTGCGGTTCGCACGGTAACACTCGTCGCAACCGGCACCCGCCGTTAGTGTAACGCTGCGTGCTGTTTGAGAGCGGCTTCCGGCAGGGCCCGAACGAGCGCCCTGCCGGATGAAGACATGTTCAGCGAGACGAGGTGCGGATCTGGAAGTCCGGGTAGGCGATGACCGCCACCTCGTACTGATCGAGACCTTCGGATTCCTGTTCGGCGTCGACCCTCAGACCCATGACGACGTCCAGGAGTTTGAACACGACATACCCGATCGCCCCGACGTAGACGAGGTTGGTCGCAATGCCGATGCACTGGGCCGCAAACTGGCCGGCATCACCGTAGAAGAGGCCGGTAACCGTGCCCTTCACACCGTTGAAGGCATCGCCGTAGCTGCCGTCGGCGAAGAGCCCGACCGAGAAAACGCCCCAGGCGCCGTTGAACCCGTGCACGGAAATTGCGCCGACCGGGTCGTCGATCTTGAGCGTGCGCTCGACGAACACCACGGCCCAGCAGAGAAGCACCCCGGCGATCAGGCCGATCAGGACGGCCGACGGCGCGGTGACAAAGGCGCACGGTGCGGTGATGGCTACCAGCCCGGCCAGCAGCCCGTTGGCCGACATGCTGATGTCCGGTTTGCCGTAGCGCAGCCAGGTGTATAGCATCGCGGAAAAGGCCCCGGCGGACCCGGCCAGCATCGTGTTCACGGCGACGACGCCGATCCGCAAGTCTGTCCCCGCCAGCGTGGAACCCGCGTTGAACCCGAACCAGCCGAACGCGAGGATGAAACAGCCTACGATCGCCATCGGCAGGTGATGGCCTGGAATGGCCATCGGCGTGCCGTCCTTGGTGAACTTGCCCTGCCGCGGCCCGAGCAATTTGGCGCCCACAAGGGCAAGCACTCCGCCGGTCATGTGCACGACCGACGAACCGGCGAAGTCCACGTGCCCGTGGCCGAGGCCGAAGTTGCTGCCCAGCTTGGAGAGCCAGCCGCCGCCCCAAACCCAGTTGGCGTAGAGCGGGTAGATGATGGCGCCCACGACGATGGCGTAGACCACGAACGACTTGAAGTTCCAGCGTTCGGCCATGGACCCCGTGGGGATGGTGGCCGTGGTGTCCATGAAGACCATCTGGAAGAGGAACATCGTGAAGATCGCCGCGTCGTAGCTGTCGCCGGCCAGGAAGAACCCCTTGGTGCCGAAGAGGCCGAACTCCTTGCCGAAGAGCGTGATCGCGAACTCAGCGTCCATGCCCCCGCCGCCCCCCAGCGTGGCGAACGGCCCGGCGCCGCCCATCTGCAGCGCGAAACCACAGACCCAGTACCCGAGCATGCCGAGGACGTAGACCATGAGGTTCATGGCCATGGTATG
Source organism: uncultured delta proteobacterium (assembly GCA_963828345.1). GTDB lineage: Bacteria > Desulfobacterota > Desulfobacteria > Desulfobacterales > SpSt-501 > SpSt-501. Next base: position 28,348 of record CAWHEZ010000009.1, on the reverse strand, counting down.
GCCGGCGTTCTTGGCCCGGGTGAAACCGGTCTCGGCCATCGCGAAGCCGGCCTGCATGAACATGACCAGGAACCCGCACACCAGGGTCCAGACGACGTTGATGGCGATGCGGTTCTTGCCGACGACATCGGCCACCTTGGCGGCCAGGGGCTCAGAGGCCTCCATGGCCTTGATCTCCTCCGCCGTGGGCGCGCCCGCCGATGCCCCGACGATGTCGGCGATGCCGCCCGTGTTGCTGCCCGACGGGTCGGGCTTGGGGGCGTCCTCGGCCCGGGCCAGGGCGACCGTGCTCAAGCAGAGCACGACGGCCATCACTCCGATTCGGAAACTGCGAAAGCGTGTCTTCATCTGGTGTCTCTCCTCCATGCGCGTGGCGCGGTTGATTCGGTTCGGAAGGTGCATCCCCCCGTGTCGTCGCTGTCGATTCGGTCTCAGATGGCATCCGGCCCGGTTTCACCGGTCCGGATGCGGACGACCTGCTCCAGGGCGGAGACGAAAATCTTCCCGTCCCCGATCTTGCCCGTGTAGGCCGCCGCGCGGATGGCATCCACCACCTTGCCCACGAGCGCGGTGTCGACGACGATGCTGAGGTGGATCTTGGGGACGAGGTCCACCTGGTACTCGGTCCCGCGGTAGACTTCTTTGTGGCCCCGCTGCCGGCCGAACCCCTTGACTTCGGTGATGGTCATCCCCGCGACCCCGATGGCGCTCAGCGCGGTCTTGACCTCGTCCAGTTTGAACGGCTTGATGACGGCTTCGATCTTTTTCATGGCTGGTCCTCTCTCGACAGGGATTCGTTTCACGACGGCAGCTGACATAATCACTTTCCGTGCCGAAAGGCGCCGGCGCCAATAACCTGTCGGAATTACAGCGATCCAGACCATCCAGGTTCGCCGAACGAACAAAATTTTTATTACATATACGTTGTGTAATAACTTATTTTTTCCATTTTTGTTTTTTTAAACCTGCAACGCCGAATCGGGCGGATGCTGCAGGCCCGGCCCCCTCCCGAGCCCCGGCGGAATCCCGGCCGGCCGAAAACACGACCGGACGGCAGGAAAAGAGGGGCCGGGGACGCGGAATGAAAAATTCACTTGACACGCTGCCGGCTGTGTTGGTAAGAAGGCTATCAGGCGGTTCAGGTTAGAGAGTCGAACCGCACGGGAAGCTGAGTTAGAAAGACCCCTTCACAACTTTCTAAACCACCCTTCTCGGACGAGCCTCGTGCAACCCCCTGCACGGGGCGTTTTTTATTCTGGCGCCGCGCCGTTGTCTGACCGCCCGCATCCCAGCGCCCCGTTTTGACAATTGAAGTCCGCTGCGATATAAAATCGCCATATCGATCCGGCGGCGGGAGGTTCGCCGCCACATTCGCCCAAGGAGAGCCAGATGAAAATCAAAGGAGTGAAAGTCATCGCGTTGATGCTCATGTTCGGAATCCTGCTCGGGATGTCCGGCTGCCAGAAAAAGGAGATCGCCTCGGATGCCGCGTACGGCGCAGGCGGCGCCGGCGGCGCCGCGGGCCGCAAGGGAATCGGAGAGCAGGATTTGAGCGGCGGCGGGAGCCGGCCCGGGATGGGCGGCATGGGAGGCGGCGCCATCGGGTCGGCCGAGCGCTCCGCCTTCGAAAACGAGGACGTCATGTTCGCGTACGACAGCTCGGCGCTGTCGCCCCAGGCCCAGGACATCCTGCGCAAGAAGGCCGGTTTTCTGAAGGCCAACCCCAACGTGAAGGTGACCATCGAGGGCCACACGGACGAGCGTGGCACCAATGAGTACAACCTCGCCCTCGGCGAAGCCCGTGCCAAGTCCGCCAAGACCTTCCTGGTCGATCTCGGCATCCCGGCCGCCCGCATGGCCACCATCAGCTACGGCGAAGAGCGGCCCCTGGCCAAGGGGCGCACTGAAGCCGATTTCTCCCAGAACCGCCGGGCGCACTTCGTCATCGAGCAGTAAGCGCGTTCCGAACTTTTGCAGCCGAAGACCGTGCGGCATCCGCCCGCACGGTCTTTTGTTTGCACGAGGCCGATGGCCATGATCGCCAAAATAGTCTCCGGCGGCCAGACCGGGGTTGACCGGGCGGCGCTCGATGCGGCCATCCGGCTGGGCATCCCCCACGGCGGCTGGGTCCCCAAGGGCCGCCTGGCCGAAGACGGACCGCTGCCGACCACCTACTCCCTGCGCGAGACCCGCACCGCGGACTACGCCGAACGCACCGAGCGCAACGTGTGCGACGCCGACGGGACGCTGCTCGTCACGCGCGGGCGGCCGAGCGGGGGGTCCGACTACACCCGCGAGATGGCGCTGAAGCACGGCCGGCCTTTTCTGCACGTGGACCTGAACCGGATGCCGGCATTTCAGGCCGCCGTGACGATAAACCGGTGGCTGGATGAGAACCAGATCCGCACGCTCAACGTCGCCGGGCCGCGGGCCAGCAAGGACCCCGGCATTTACACGGCCACGCTCGGGCTGCTCGAAGCCGTGTACTACCTGAGCCTGTCGCCGGCGGGGCCCCGGGCGACGGCGACGGCCGAACCCGAGCACGATGCCCCCACGCGGGTCCGCGACGCGGTCGATCGCCTCTGCCGGGAACTCCCCCTGAAGGACCGGGTCCTGATCGCCAACATGTCCTATCCCGAACTGCCTGCGCTCGCCCCGACCCTGGGGGAATATATCGTTCGGCGCTACGATCTCTCCGCGGGCAACTCCGCCCTGGCCCGCTCCTGCCGGTTCACCGCCAAACGACCGCTGACGGATGACATGGACGCCGCCGGCATCATCATCGCAGCGCTCTGGAACCGGCTGCGGCAGACCCACCCGCTGCGCCGCGTCAGGTGACCCGCATGCTGCGCTTCGGTCTGTGCTGCATTTTCCTCAACGAACCGATCCGGTTCCGCCGGACCACCGCGCGCTACCTCGGCCGAATGCCGCGGCCCCGGCAGCTCGAGCACCTGGCGACTCTCTGCCGGCAAAATGCGCAGTCCCTGCTGCAAGCCCTCGAATACTGCTCCCGCACCGGCATCGGCGCCTTCCGGGTCAACAGCCAGATCCTGCCGCTCAAGACCCACCCCCAGGCCGGCTACCGAGTGGAGGACCTCCCGGGCCACCGGGACATTGTCGCAGCCTTTCGCGCCTGCGGCCGCTTTGCCCGCGCCCACGCCCTGCGCACCAGCTTGCACCCGGACCAGTTCATCCTGCTGTCGTCCGCCGATGCCGGCGTGGTCGAGCGCTCGGCCGCCGATCTCGACTATCAGGCGGAGGTCGCCGAGTGGATCGGGGCGGACGTCATCAACATCCACGGCGGCGGCGCCTACGGGGACAAGCCCCTTGCCCTGCGCCGACTGGCGGCTAACGTGCGGCGCCTGCCCGCCCGGGTGCGCCGGCGGCTGAGCCTGGAAAACGACGATCGCGTGTACACGCCTGCCGACCTGCTTCCGGTCTGCCGGGACCTCCGACTCCCGCTGGTCTATGACGTCCACCACCACCGCTGCCTGCCGGACGGGGTCGGGATCGACGAAACCACGGCCGCCGTTCTGACCACCTGGGACCGGGAGCCGCTGTTCCACGTGTCCAGCCCGCGTGACGATGGGCGCAGCCTCCGGGAACACCACGATTACATTCGCCCTTCCGATGTCCCCCCCTCCTGGCTCGACCTGGACATCACCATGGACGTAGAGGCCAAGGCCAAGGAACTGGCCGTCGTCCGCCTGATGCGAGAGCTGGGCCGGGTGTGACTTTCATTTCCCAACCTCCTGTCACCGTATTCCCAACCGTGGGGATTCCAGACCCCAGAGTCGGCCGCAAGGCTATTCAATCCGGCTGAAAACAAAGGCTTCCGCGCTCATGCTCGGGTGGCACAGGGATTGCTGAATAAAGCAGAGACATTTACCCGCAGGCGAAGGTACGATTCCGAATGACCGCCCGAGAAGAATACACGCCGGAGGCCCAGGAAGCGCAAGACGACGAACTTCAGATCAAGGACAACGGCGGCATGCGCACGAGCGGCGAACGGCGGCAGACAACGGAAGCCGCCGAGGGGGCGGATCTCAGAACCGGGCGCGATCGACGCCGCGGGTTCGATCGCCGCAGCGGGATCGACCGCCGGCGGTCGACCGACCGGCGGTCCAGACGGCTGCTCCGGGACGGGGACGTCGTCGAGAGACGGGATTCGCTGCGCCGGTTATCAGACGAGGAGTGAGTCGGGAGGGTTCGGCCATGCAGTCCACGAAAGCCAGGGACAAGCGCGCAGACAGCCGACATGACTGCCGGATCCGCCTGACCCTGCAGGAGGAGGCGGCCCCCGACAACCGCGTGCCGGCCGCGGCCCTCAACCTGAGCCGGGGCGGCGTATTGATCGAAGTGGACCGGCCGCTCTGGCCCGGCATGGAGTTCGGGATTCTGCCGGAGCCGGCGGCCGCTCCGATCGAATGGGCCGGCGAGTTTGCGACGGTCCGCTGGTGCATCGTTCATCGCACGGCGGAGCGCAAGGCCGTCTACCTGGCCGGCCTGCAATTCCGGCTGCCGCCGCCCGTTTCCCGGCCGGCCAGCCGTTTCAGGGTGATCGACTGCCCGACGGGCGCTTGACCACCCTCCGATCACGCCTCCAGAGCCATCCGGGCGGCCGCTCGACCGAGCGAGGGCAGGGCCGCAACCGTGCACCAGCTGCCCGGATGGCTTGTTCTTCCGCCGAGTGCGACAACGGGTTTCGAGGATGAGCGCTTCGGGGTAACGGCGAGGAAATTTTCGAACGATACGGGGTGGCGCCGGCGTCACCCCGTATCGTTTTTATGCGGGGCTCAGACCAGCTTCTTCGCGGCGGCGATCACCGCAGCGTAATCGGGCTCCTGCGAGACTTCCTTCACGTGCTGCACATACTGCACGACCCCGTTGCGGTCGACGACGAAGATCGAGCGCGCCAGCAGCCGCAGCTCCTTGATGAGCACCCCGTAGGACTGGCCGAAGGCGGCCTCGCGATGGTCGGAAACCGTTTGGACCTTGTCCACGCCCGCCGCGCCGCACCAGCGTTTCTGCGCGAACGGCAGGTCGGTGCTGACGGTCAGGATGACGATGTCCTCCCCCAGCTTCGCGGCCTCGGTGTTGAAGCGCCGGGTTTCCATGTCGCACGTCGGGGTGTCAAGGGAAGGAACCGCCGAAACCACCACCACTTTCCCTTTGAAGCTCGAGATCCGCACCGGCTTCAGGTCGTTGCCCAGCAACTCCACATCCGGGGCCTTGTCCCCGGCCTTGATTTCCGTGCCCACGAGCGTGAACGGGTTTCCTCTCAACGTGACTGCGCCCTTGCGCTCTTCCATGGCTGCCTCCTTTTAGCGGGAATTGTGCGTGAACGGGGTACGCGATGACCCTGCGCGATTGCCGCAGCAACATAATACCCGCGCCCTTCAAGTCAACGACCGGCGCACCCGCGCGCCGGATTGACAGCCCGGGTGCAGGCCTTATTAATTGTCATAGTCAATCTCGAGTTTTTCTTCCGCATCCTCCACGAAAGAGAGTAAATCATGGGCAAGCTTCTCTACCTCCAGGCTTCCCCGCGCGGCGCGCGCTCGGTTTCGACGGCGGTCGCGGACGCCTTTGTCGCCGCCTACCGCAAAGCGCACCCGGCCGACGAGGTCAAGACCGTCAACCTGTTCACGGCCGACCTGCCCCCGTTCGACGGGTTTGCGCTGAATGCCAAGTACGCCATCCTGAACGGGCAGAACCCCTCCCGGGAGGATCAGGCCGCCTGGGGCCGGGTGGTCGCCCTGACGGAGGAATTCAAGTCCTTCGACCGCTACGTGGTCGCCTCCCCGATGTGGAACTTCTCCATCCCGTACCGCCTGAAACACTACCTGGACCTGCTGGTTCAGCCCACCCTGACCTTCAGCTTCACGCCCGAGCAGGGCTACCGCGGCCTGGTGACCGGCAAGCCGGTTTTCCTCGCACTGGCCCGCGGCGGGGAATACCCCGCCGGAAGCCCCGGCGAGGCGTGGGACTTTCAGCTGAAGTACCTGAAGACGATCCTGGGGTTCATCGGATTCACCGACATCCGCATGGCCGTGGCCGAGCCGACGCTGGGGGCGCCCGACGTGACGGCCGGCCGGCGCAACGACGCGGTCGCACAGGCCGCCCGGATGGGGGCTGAGTTCTGAAGCCGCGCGCGGGGGAGGACCGCATGGTCAGACGTCGGATACGGGTCGTTCTGGTGCTGGGCTGGGTCCTGGCCGCCGCGAGCGGCGCCCGGGCGGAAGCGGTCGACTACGGCACCTACGCCGAACTGTTGCAGGCGCACGTGCGCGACGGCGTCGTCGATTACGCCGGGTTCAAGGCGGACGAGGCCCGCCTGGACGACTATCTGGCCCGCAACGGACGGGTGAACCCCGAGAGCCTCTCCCGGGAGGACCGGTTCGCCTATTACATCAACGCCTACAATGCCTGGACCATCAAGCTGATCCTGACCGGCTACCCGGGGGTCAAGTCCATCAAGGACCTCGGGGGCCTGCTGCAGTCGCCCTGGAAGAAACCGTTCGTGAAGATCGACGGGCGCACGCTCACCCTGGACGAGATCGAGCACTCCATCCTGCGGCCGCAGTTCAAGGACGCGCGCGTGCACTTCGCGATCGTCTGCGCCTCCAAGGGCTGCCCCCCGCTCATTGCGCAACCGTACCGCGGTGCGGTCTTGGACGAACAGCTGAACCGGGTGACGACCGCGTTCCTCAACCGGCCCGGCAACTACCGCCTGGAGGGTGACCGGTTCGAGGTCAGCTCGATCTTCAAGTGGTTCGGGGAAGACTTCGGCAACCTCTTCGATTTCTACATCCGCTACGCCCAGGGCGACCTCAAGCAGGCGCTCCAGTCCGGACGGGACCGCATCCGGATCGGCTACCTGGACTACGACTGGAGCCTGAACGGCACCTGAACCCGGGGGAGAGAACGATGGCGACCTACGACTATGACCTCGGCATCATCGGCGGCGGCGCCGCGGGCCTGACGGTTGCGGCCGGCGCCTCCCAGCTGGGGGCCAAGACCCTGCTGGTCGAGCGGGAGCCCCGCCTGGGGGGCGACTGCCTGCACTACGGGTGCGTGCCGAGCAAGACCCTGATCAAATCCGCCAAGGTGCATCACCTGATGCGGCATGCGGAACAGTACGGCCTGCCCCGGGTCGAGATCCCGCCGGTCGATTTCCGCCAGGTCCGCGCGCGCATCCGCGCGGTGATCGACACCATCCAGCACCACGACTCGGAGGAGCGCTTCTGCGGGCTGGGCGCCAAGGTGACCTTCGGCGCGGCGACCTTCAGCGACGACCACAGCGTGCGCATCGACGGCGGCCCGGCCGTCACCGCCCGCAGCTGGGTGATCGCGACGGGGTCGTCGGCCGCCCGCCCCCCGATCCCGGGCCTGGACCGCACGCCCGTGCTGACCAACCGCGACCTGTTCGAGCTGGACCGGCTCCCGGCCTCGATGATCATTCTCGGCGCGGGCCCGATCGGCGCCGAGATGTCGCAGGCGTTCGCGCGCCTGGGGACCCGGGTGACGGTGGTCGACCAGGGCCACCACATCCTCCCCCGGGAGGACCGCGATCTCTCGGATACGCTGCGGCGCGTGCTCGCCTCCGAGGGGGTCGAGTTTCAGCTCGGGTGCACGATCGAGGAGGTGCGCGAGCTCGGGCACGCACGCGAGGTGCGGGTGCGCACCGCCGATCGCCGCGAGCTGCGGCTGACGGCGGAGGCCATCCTCGTGGCCCTCGGCCGGAGCGCGAACACCGCCGGGATGGGGCTGGAGGCGCTCGGGATCGAGCACGACCGCCGCGGGATCAAGGTCGACGGCCGCATGCGCACGAGCATCAAGCACCTGTATGCCGCGGGCGACGTGGCCGGAGGCCCGCAGTTCACCCATGCCGCCGGCTACATGGGCGGCATCGTGGTCAGCAACGCCGTTTTCCACCTGCCGCGCAAGGCCGACTTCACCTGGCTGCCCTGGTGCACGTACACCGACCCGCCGCTCGCGAGCATCGGCATGAACGAAACGGCGGCCAAGGCGGCCGGAATCGGCTACACGCTCTGGACCGAGGAATTCCAGTCCAACGACCGCAGCCTGGCCGAGGGCGAAGGGACCGGCCGGATCAAGATGCTGCTGAACTCCTCCGAGCGGCCGATCGGCGTTCAGATCCTCGGGCCGAACGCGGGCGACCTGATCGCCGAGTGGGTGGCCGTGCTGAACGGGAAGGTCAAGCTCGCGACGCTCGCGGCCGCCGTGCACCCCTACCCCACGGTCGCCGAAATCAACAAGCGCGTGGCCGGGAACGTTTTTTCCGAGAAGATTTTCTCGGACAAGGTCCGCAAGGGCCTGAAGCTCATCTTCCAGTTCAAGGGGCGGGCCTGCACGCTCCCGGAAGAGACGACGCCATGACATCCGGCACCGAACCCGGGGCCCGCGCCGCCGACGTGCGGGCACGGGTCAGCACCGGGAAACCCGAAACCGGGCCCGCCGCCTGCGAGTTCGTGCGGCCGACCGACCCGTGCGCGATCGTCATCCTGGGCGCGACCGGCGACCTGACCGCCCGCAAGCTGATGCCGGCGCTGTTCAACCTCTTCCGCACGGGCGGGCTGCCCGAGCCGTTTCTCATACTGGGCGCGGGGCGCTCCCCTTGGTCAGAGGAAGAGTTCCGCGAGCGCATGCGCGCGTCGGTCGACCCGGCCGGGGCGCAAGCGGGCGCCTGGGGCCGCTTCGCGGCCGCGATCGGCTACCGGCAGGTGGACTACGCGGACGAGGCCTCGGTCGCCGCGATGGTCTCAGCGTTGCACGCGCTCGAAGACCGGGCCGGGACCCGCGGCAACCGGATGGTCTACCTGGCGCTGCCGCCCGCGCTCTATCAAACCGTCGCGGTCAACCTGGGCAAGGCCGGCCTGGGCAAGCGGCGCAGGGGCAACGGGTGGTCGCGGATCGTTCTGGAAAAGCCGTTCGGGTCGGACCTGGCATCCGCACTCGAGCTCGACCGGCGCCTGCGCGCCCACTTCCACGAAACCCAGATCTTCCGCATTGATCACTATCTCGCCAAAGAGACGGTCCAGAACGTGCTCATGTTCCGTTTCGCCAACTCCATCTTCGAGCCGTTGTGGAACCGCCGGTACATCGACCATGTCCGCATCGTCGCCGCGGAAACCATCGGGGTCGAACACCGCGCCGGCTATTACGAGGAGGCCGGGGTGCTGCGGGACATGTTCCAGAACCACATGCTGCAGGTGCTGTCGCTGATTGCGATGGAGCCGCCCCCGCGCTTCGAGGCCGAGCTCGTGCGCGACGAGAAGGCCAAGGTCTTCAGCGCGCTGCGGCCCTTCCCGATCGAGTCCATCGAGTCCCACCTCGTGCTCGGCCAGTACGGGCCCGGCCGGGTCGAGGGAACGGAGGTCCCGGGCTACCGCGGCGAGGGGGGCGTGGACCCGGCCTCCACCACCCCCACGTACGCGTCGATGAAGGTCTTTATCGACAACTGGCGCTGGCAGGGCGTGCCGTTCCTGATGACCTCGGGCAAACGCCTTTCGAAAAAGGCGACCGAGATCGCCATCCAGTTCAAGCAGGTGCCGCACGCCATGTTCCGCCGCACCCTGGGCGAGTCCATCACGGCCAACCGGCTGAGGATCGGCGTCTCCCCCGAGGAGAAGATCTCCCTGACCTTCCAGACCAAGACCCCCGGGGCGGCCGTCTGCCTGCGCACCGTCACCATGGACTTCGACTACCATCACGACCCCGGCGGCCCGGTCCTGGAAGCCTATGAAAAGGCGCTGCTCGACTGCATGCTGGGGGACCAGATGCTGTTCTGGCGCCAGGACGGCGTCGAGCTCTCCTGGTCCTTCCTGGACCCGGTCCTCACGGCCTGCGCGGCGTGCGCCCGACCCGGCCCGCGCCTGCACCCCTATCCTGCCGGGACGGACGGCCCGCCCGCGGGACTGCGGCTCGTGGAGGCCCCATGAAAACCGACCCGGACGCCAAAGCGCCGACGACGCGCCGCGGGCGCAAGGGCGTCGCCAAGGCGGTTGTGCTCGCGGCCTTTGTCGTCGCAGCCATCGCCCTGGTGCGCGCCACAGGGGCGATGGACTACCTGACGGCCGAGACTCTCGGCCGGATCCTGGCGGCGGCCGGCCTGTGGGCGCCCGCGATCTTCATCGCGGTGTACACGGTCGGCGTCTGCCTGTTCGTCCCCGGCTCGATCCTCACGGGACTGGGTGCGGTCATCTTCGGCCCGTACCTCGGCTTCGTCTACGTCTGGCTGGGGGCGATGCTCGGGGCGGCGGCCGCGTTCTACATCGGCCGCACGCTCGGCCGCGAGTTCGCCGCCTCCCTGATCGGCGACCGGCTGCGCCGCTACGACGACGCCATCGAGCGCAACGGCTTCGCAACCGTTCTGTACCTGCGCCTGATCTATTTCCCCTACACCCCGATGAATTTCGGGATGGGGCTCACCAAGGTGCGCTTCGGCGATTACATGCTGGGGACGGGGCTGGGCATCCTGGTCGGGACCTTTATCTTCACGTTCTTCATCGGCACCCTCAAGGACGTCTGGGCTTCGGGGAACTGGGGGGAGCTCCTGTCCTTCAAGGTGGTCTTCTCGGTCGCGCTCTTCGTCCTGTCGTTTTTCATCCCGAAGGCGATCCGGCGCATCCGCGGGGAAGGTCCGGCCGAGGCGACCCCGGCTCACACCGAGAGCCCGGACACACCCGGCGACTCCCGCACGAGGTGAGCGTGGCCCCGGACGCATCTTCCCCCGCCACCGAACTGCGGGTGGAGGCGGACATCGAAAGCGCCTGGCGCACGGCGGCGGATGCGATCGCCGACGCGGTTGCAGCGGGCGTGAGCGCGGCCGGGACGGCCGCCATCGCGGTCTCGGGCGGGGGCACCCCGCGCGGGCTGCACCGCCTGCTCGCCGAGCCGCCGTGGGTGGACGCCATCCCCTGGGGTCGGCTGCACGTGTTCTGGGCGGACGAGCGCCTGGTGCCCTACGACGACCCCGCCAGCAATTACGGAGCGGCCCGCCTGGACTGGCTGGACCGTCTGGCGCGTGCGCCGGCCGGCGTTCACCCGGTCCCGGTCGGGCTGCCGCCGGAGACCGCGGCGGACCGCTACGCGCACGAGCTCCGATCCCACTTCCGGGGCCGCGGGGCGACCGAACCGATTCTGGATCTCGCGGTGCTTGGAATCGGGTCGGACGGTCACACCGCCTCGCTCTTCCCCGGGCACCCGGCCCTGGACGAGGGAGAGCGCTGGACGGCGGCCGTGCAGGGCGGGGATCCGGACGTGTGGCGGGTCACGCTCACCTACCCCGTCCTGAACCGTGCCCGCCGCGTGCTGTTCCTGGCCGTCGGCGACGCCAAGGCCGAGGTCGTCCGCCGCGTGCTGTGCGATGCGGCGCCGGCGCTCCCCGCGCAGCGGGTGCGCCCGGCCGCGGGCGCGGTCACGTGGGTGCTCGACCGCGCCGCGGCGCGACTGCTGGAGGACAAAACGGCTTGCGGCTGAAAAGCTCTAACCCGGACATTTCACGAGCCGATGTTTCGGCTTCCTGTCCGCCAGGCGTCCAAGCCTCAAGCGCGTACCCCCGCCGATTGAAAACCGAAGCGTTTTCTGGCAAAGAGAACTATCCATTAATCCAAAAAGGTGAACGACCATGGCAAAACTCGGCGAACTCACGCAGCTGGGCCAGGCGATCTGGCTCGATTTCATCAGCCGCTCTCTCATCGCCTCCGGCGAGATGCAGGCGCTGGTGTCCTCCGGCGTCCAGGGGATGACCTCCAACCCGGCCATCTTCGAGAAGGCGATTTCCGGGTCGGCCGACTACGACGGCGACATGCAGGCGCTGGCCCGGGCCGGCAAGGACACGGACGCCATCTACGAGGCGCTGGCGGTCAAGGACATCCGGTCCGCGGCGGACGTGCTGCGGCCCGTCTACGAATCGACCGGAGGCCGCGACGGCTACGTCAGCCTGGAGGTCAGCCCGTTTCTGGCCCGCGACACCGAGCGCACGATCGCCGAGGCGCGGCACCTCTACGAAACCGTCGGCCGTCCCAACCTCATGATCAAGATCCCGGCCACCGCCGAGGGGCTGCCCGCCATCACCGCGAGCATCGGGGCCGGCATCAACGTGAACGTCACGCTGATCTTCGGGATCGGCAACTACACGGCCGTGGCCGAGGCCTACATGGCCGGGTTGGAAAAGCTCGCGGCCGCGGCCCCGAGCACCCGGGGCGGGCACCCGGTGGACCGCGTGGCCTCGGTCGCCTCGTTCTTCGTCAGCCGGGTCGACACCGCGCTGGACCCGCAGCTGGAAAAGGCCGGCGCCCGCGACCTCCTGGGCCGGATCGCCGTCGACAACTGCCGGCTGGCCTACGCCGAGTACCGCCGCCTCCTCGCGACACCGCGCTGGCAGTCGCTCGCCGCCAAGGGAGCGCGGCCGCAGCGGGTGCTCTGGGCCAGCACCAGCACCAAGAACCCGGCCTATCCCGACACCCTGTACGTGGACGAACTGATCGGGCCGGACACGGTGAACACGCTCCCGCCCGAGACGCTGAAGGCCTTCCTCGACCACGGCCGGGCGGCCGCGACGATCGCGGCCGACGTCGAGGGCGCCCGCCGACGGGTGCAGCGGCTCTCCGAGCTCGGCATCGACCTCGCCCGGGCGACCGCCCAGCTCCAGGAGGAGGGGGTCGCGGCCTTCGCCAAGCCCTTCCGGGCGCTGCTCGACGGCATCGAGGCCAAGCGCCGCAGGATGGTCCCGGCATGACCCCCCAGGACCGGCTCAAGCGGGAAGCCGCGGTCCATGCGGCGAGTCTGGTCGCCTCGGGGATGGTGGTCGGGCTCGGGACGGGCAGCACCACCCAGTTCGCCCTCGAGCGCCTGGCCGAGCTCATCCGCACGGGCGCACTGCGGGACATCGTCGGCATCCCGAGTTCGGTCAGGACCGAGACGACGGCGCGCGACCTCGGCATCCCGCTCACGGATTTCGAGGCCCACCCGGTGATCGACCTCACCATCGACGGGGCCGACGAGGTCGACCCTGACCTCAACCTGATCAAGGGCGGGGGCGGCGCGCTGCTGCGCGAGAAAGTCCTGGCCCAGGCCACGCGCCGCAACGTGATCATCGTGGACGAGAGCAAGCTCGCGCCCCGGCTGGGCACGCGCTGGGCGCTGCCGGTGGAGGTCGTGCCCTTCGCCTGCCCGGCGGAGACCCGCTACCTGGAATCCATCGGGGCCCGTGTGAGCCTGCGCTCCCGGGACAACCGCCCCGTCCCGACCGATCAGGGCAACCTGCTGCTCGACGCCGCCTTCGGCCCCATGGACGACCCCGCCGCCATCGCGCAGCGCCTGGACCGCCGGGCGGGCATCGTCGAACACGGGCTCTTCCTCGGCCTGGCGCACGACGTCATCGTCGCCGGCCGGGAGGGAATACGGCATTTGAAACGTGCCTGATTCACGGTCCCGAGACGCCTTTCTATTTTGGGTCACGCACCGGCTACGGTTTGAAAAGATGGAATTATGGAGTCGAAATTCGAAATCCGAATCTCTAAGCACGAAACAAATCCAAACTCTCAAAAAGGATAATGATCGAAACCTGACTATCCGATACGGCCTATCGCAGTTGCAATTTTGAATGATTTGGTCATTCGGATTTGTTTCGGATTTCGTGCTTCGAATTTCGGATTTGGGGCTTCGAAATTTCAGCATTTGCTTCTCGCCTGAAACGCTTCCAAGGGGGGGTCCATGAAGAACACCGATTTCATCCGCAAGGCCGTCGTCAAGGGGAAGGAATACCGGTTCGTCGACATCACCCTGCTGGAGAAGAAGGGCATCGCCAAGATCGGGCGGCTGCCGTTCTCGATCCGCATCCTGGTCGAGAACCTGCTGCGCAAGATGGACGGGCGGATCGTCACCGAGGCCGACGTCCTGAACATCGCCAAGTGGAAGCGCCGCTACGACGCCCCGCGGGAGATCCCCTACCACCCGGCGCGCGTGCTGATGCAGGACTTCACCGGGGTGCCGGCCGTGGTGGATCTCGCCGCCATGCGCGACGCGGTGAAGACCATGGGCGGCGACCCGCGGCGGATCAACCCGCTCGTCCCGGTCGATCTCATCATCGACCACTCCATCCAGGTGGACGCCTGGGGCACGGCGGGGGCGCTCACCGAGAACGTCGCCCGCGAGTACGAGCGCAACGGCGAGCGCTACGCCCTGCTCAAGTGGGCCCAGGCGAGCTTCGACAACTTCCGGGTGGTGCCGCCGAACTCGGGCATCTGCCACCAGGTGAACCTCGAGTACATCGGCCGGGTGATCACGGTGGAGACGCTCGACCGGCAGCGCTGGGCCTACCCGGACACCGTCGTGGGGCTGGACTCCCACACCACCATGATCAACGGGGTCGGCGTCATGGGCTGGGGGGTGGGCGGCATCGAGGCCGAGGCCGTCATGCTGGGCCAGCCTTACTACATGGCCATTCCCGAGGTGATCGGCGTGCGCCTGAAAGGCCGGCTGCGGGAGGGCGTCACCGCGACCGACCTCGTGCTGACCGTGACCCAGATGCTGCGCAAGCGCGGTGTCGTCGAGAAGTTCGTCGAGTACTTCGGCCCGGGGATAAAACACCTCTCGGTCCCGGACCGCGCCACCATCTCCAACATGACCCCCGAATACGGCGCGACGCTGGGATTCTTCCCGATCGACGCGACGACGATCGACTACCTGCGCATGACCAACCGCACCGCCCACGCCGACGTGGTCGAGGCGGTCTCGCGGCGCATGGGGCTTTTCTGCACCGGCGAGGAACGGCCGACCTACACCGAGGTCCTGCACCTCGACCTGGGCTCCATCGAGCCCTGCGTGGCGGGCCCGGCCCGGCCGCAGGACCGCATCGCGCTCCCGGACCTCCCGGCGACCTTCCGCAAGGCCCTCGGCTGCGAGGTCGAACGCAAGCCCGACGTCACGCCCCTCACCACGTACCAGCAGGAGTCCGGCTCCACCTCGTCCGCGCTCGAACCCTGCCGCCCGAAAAAGAAGGCCTGCGAGCTGGTGCTGAACGGCCGGACCACGACCCTCTGCGACGGCGATGTCGTCATCGCCGCGATCACCTCCTGCACGAACACCTCCAACCCCTCGGTCCTGATCGGCGCCGGGCTCGTCGCGCGCAAGGCGGTCGAGCACGGGCTGCGGGTCCCGCCGCACGTGAAAACCTCGCTCGCGCCGGGCTCGCGCGTGGTCGTCGACTACCTGAAGGCCGCCGGGGTGCTGCCCTACCTGGAGGGGTTGGGCTTCCACCTGGCCGCCTTCGGCTGCACGACCTGCATCGGCAACAGCGGCCCGCTGCTGCCGGAGATCGAGGAGGCCGTTGCGCGCAACGACCTGAACGTCGCGGCGGTGCTCTCCGGCAACCGCAACTTCGAAGCCCGCATCCACCAGCGGATCAAGTCCAACTTCCTGATGAGCCCGATGCTGGTGGTGGCCTTCGCCCTGGCCGGCCGCGTGGACATCGACCTCGCCGCCGAGCCCCTGGGCCACACCCCGCAGGGCCAACCGGTGTTCCTGAAGGACCTCTGGCCGACGGGCGCCGAGATCGAGGCGCTGGTCGGGGCGCACGTCGAGCAGAAGTTCTACCGCCGGCAGTACGCCGAGATCTTCAAGGGCGACCGCTTCTGGGAACAGCTCAAGGTGACGGGCAGCACCACCTTCGCCTGGGAGGCGGCCTCCACCTACGTGCGCCAGGCGCCCTACTTCGACGGGTCCGGCGGCGGACCGGGCCGGCTGACCGACATCCGCGACGCGCGCGTGCTCCTGATCGTGGGCGACTCGGTCACCACCGACCACATCTCCCCGGCCGGCGCGATCGCGGCCCAGTACCCGTCCGGTCAGTACCTCCAGGCCCAGGGGGTCCAGAAGGCGGACTTCAACTCCTACGGCGCGCGCCGCGGCAACCACGAGGTCATGATGCGCGGCACCTTCGGCAACATCCGGATCAAGAACCGGATGGTGGCCCCGCGCGAGGGCAGCTTCACGCGGCTGCAGCCGGAAGGCACCGAGATGCACATCTACGACGCGGCCATGGCCTACCGGGAGCGGGCGACCCCGCTCGTGGTGCTGGCCGGCCGCGAGTACGGCTCCGGCTCCTCGCGCGACTGGGCCGCCAAGGGCCCGGCGCTGCTCGGCGTCAAGGCCGCCATCGCCCAGTCCTTCGAGCGCATCCACCGCAGCAACCTCGTCGGCATGGGCGTGCTGCCGCTCGTGTTCCAGGAGGGCGAAGGCGCCGAGAGCCTGGGGCTGGACGGTTCCGAGACGATCTCGATCGCCGGCGTCGAGAGCCTCACCCCGCGCAAGACCCTTGCGGTGACGGCCGTCAAACCGGACGGCCGCACGATCGAGTTCCGCGTCACCGCCCGGGTGGACGCCGAGATCGAGCTGGACTACCTCCTGAACGGCGGCATCCTGCCGTACGTGCTGCGCAAGATCACGGGGGAGAGAGGCCGCGGCTGAACGGAAGTGTTCAAGGGATTGTGTTTGGGGGTTTGGGTGTTTGCGTGTTTGGTGTTTGGTGTTTGGGTGTTTGGGTGTCTGGGTGTTTTGTGGGAGCGGCTTTCCAGCCGCGATGAATATCGAGCCTGGACCCCTCTCCTACAACAGGTCTTGATACTCGTTGCTTGATTCTTGAGGATCGCAGGGACCTTTTTCTCCCCTCCCCTTGCGGGAGGGGCCGGGGGAGGGGGTGACGTTCCCTGGAGCCTTTTAACCCGTGAACCTTCCGCTGTTGAGGAGACCTCATGTCCGGTGACCGCATGCTGCTCGCCGCAACCGCGTTCCTCCTGATGGCTGCCCTGTTCGCCGCGGCGCCGGCCGGCGCCGCCGACGGCTGGGACGACATCGTCAAGCGCAGCCGGGGGCAGACGGTCGACTGGTTCATGTGGGGCGGCTTCCCCGCCACCAACGCCTACGTGAACGGCTACGTCGCCCCGCAGGTGAAGGAGCTCTACGGCATCACCCTGCGCCAGGTGCCGGTCAAGGACATCGCCGACGTGGTCGGCAAGCTCCTGGTCGAGAAGCAGGCCGGCCGGGCCGCGGGCGGCGACGTCGACCTGATGTGGATCAACGGCGAGAACTTCCGCACCTGCAAGCGCTTCGGGCTGCTCTACGGCCCGTTCGCCGACCGGCTGCCCCACCAGCGGCTCGTGGACTGGAGCAAGCCCTCGGTCCGGAACGACTTCGGCGAGCCGGTCGAGGGGCTCGAGTCGCCCTGGGGCAGCGCGCAGGTGGTGATGATCTACGATTCCAAGCGCATCCCCGACCCGCCGCGCAGCATGGCGGCCCTGCTGGACTGGGCGCGACGCCACCCGGGGCGCTTCGCCTACCCGGCGCCGCCGGATTTCACGGGCTCGGTCTTCGTGCGCCACGTGTTCTACCACGCGGCCGGCGACGTGGCCGCCTGGCAGGGGCCGCTCGACGAGCGGCGCTTCGAGGCCGCGGCCGCCGCGACCTACCGCACGCTCAAGGACCTCGCCCCCTTCCTCTGGCGCGAGGGCAAGACCTACCCCGAGACGCCCATCCGGCTCGCGCAGCTGCTGGCCGACGGCGAGGTCGACTTCGCCCTGAGCTACCACCCCGCGGAAGCCTCCAAGATGATCCTCGACGGGCTCTACCCGCCGACGGTGCGCACCTTCGTCTTCGACGAGGGCACGATCGCCAACACGCACTTCGTGGCCGTGCCCTTCAACGCCGCCGACAAGGAGGGTGCGATGGTGGTGGCCGACTTTCTCCTCTCGCCCGAGGCGCAGCTGAAGAAGGCCGACCCCGCCGTGTGGGGCGACTTCCCGGCGATCGATCTCGCGCGCCTCGACCCGGCCTGGCAGGCGAAGTTCGCAGCCCTGCCGCGCGGGGCGGCCACGCTCCCCAACGACGTCCTGCAGCGCCACCAGCTCCCCGAGCCGCCCTCCGAAATCCTCATCCGCCTGGAGAAAGGCTGGGACGAGCACGTCCTGAAGGGCCGATGACCGCCCAGGCCGCCACCGCGGAACCGGAAACCGCCGCACGCCTGCGGGCCCCGCGCCGGAAGGCCGCACCCTTCCTGCTCCTGGCGCCGGCGCTGGCGGTCGTCCTGGTCCTCTTCGGCGGCGGGCTGCTGCTGGGCGGCCTGCAGGCCCTGGGCCACGTCCCGGGGGCCGAGCTCTCCACGCTGACGCTCGACCACTTCCGCCGGCTGGCGCACGACCCGGACGTGTGGCAGAGCCTGCTGCTCACCCTGTACGTCTCCACCGCCTCCACCGCCGTCGCGGCCGCGCTCAGCGTCCTGCGCCGCGCTCGCCTTCACCGCCGGGGGCCACGGCCGGTTCGTACGCTTCGTGTTCCAGCTCCCGCTGACCGTCCCGCACCTGGTGGTCGCAGTGGCCGTCATGTTCCTGCTGGCACCGGCCGGCCTGCTCTCGCGCGCGGCCGCCGCCGTGGGTCTGGTCGACGGGCCGGCGGCCTTCCCGCTGCTCGTGAACGACCGCTGGTGCGTCGGCATCGTGGCCGCCTACGTCTGGAAGGAGGTCCCGTTCATCACCCTCATGCTGCTCGCGGTGCTGGCGCGCTCGGGCCCCGAGCTGCTGGAGGTCGGCCGGACGCTCAAGGCCGGGCGCTGGCAGCGCTTCCGGCACATCACGCTGCCGATCATCTTCCCCAGCCTGGGGGCCGCCGCGCTGATCGTCTTCGCCTACACCTTCGGCGCCTTCGAAGTGCCCTACCTCCTGGGCCGCACGCACCCGATGCTCCTGCCCGTGTGGTCCTACCGCAGCTACAGCGACGTCGACCTGGTGGCCCGGCCCGAGGGCATCGCGGCCGGGCTGCTGATCGCAGCGGTCGTGACCGTGGCCGTGGTCGCCGGCCAGGCCCTGACCCAGGCCGCGCGCCGCAGGGGGGTGGCGCTGTGAGGCGGCGCCTGTTCGCCGGCGCCGTCGCCGCAGCCGTGCTGCTGCCCTTCGTCCCGCTCGTGCTCTGGTCCTTCAGCGGCCGCTGGTTCTATCCCGCCCTGTGGCCGGACCAGCTGGGGCTGCGGGCCTGGGCGTACGTCACCGGCACGGCCGGGCCCCAGGTCGGCGAGGCGCTGGCCCAGAGCCTCCTGGTCGCGGCCGCGACGGCGCTGCTGTCGATCGCGGCGGGCCTGCCGGCCGGCCGCGCGCTCGGCCTCTACCGCTTCCGCGGCAAGGACGCGCTCTCGGTCGTCCTGATGCTGCCCGTGATCGTGCCCTCGCTCTGCGTCGCCATGGGCCTGCACCTCTGGTTCATCCGGCTCGGCCTGGCCGAGAGCTTCGCCGGGGTGGTCCTCGTGCACCTGGCCTTCTGCCTGCCCTACGCCGTCTTCGTCCTGTGGGGGGTGTTCTCGAACTACAACCCGGAGTTCGAGGACCAGGCCCGGTCGCTCGGGGCCTCGCGCCGGGAGGTGCTGCTGCGGGTGATGCTGCCCATGGTGCTGCCGGGGGTGATCGTGGCCGGGCTGTTCGCCTTCCTGCTGTCCTGGAGCCAGTACCTCAGCACGCTCATCATCGGCGGGGGCCGGATCACGACGCTGCCGCTCCTGCTCTTCGCGCTGATGGGCAGCGGCGACCGCCCGGTCGCGGCCGCCGTCGGCCTGGTGTTCGTGCTCCCGTCGCTCGCGGCCCTGGTGGTGAGCGCGCGCCACCTGGGCGGCCGCAGCATGGCCGGGGTCTGGTAGCCATGGGCATCCTGCGACTCGACCGCGTCCGCATCGCCTTCAACGGGGCCGAGGTCCTGCGCGACCTCTCGCTCGAGGTCGCCGACGGCGAGCTCGTCGCGCTGCTCGGGCCGAGCGGGGTCGGCAAGACCTCGCTGCTCAAGGCCGTGGCCGGATTCCTCGACCCGGCCGGCGGGGACATCCTCATCGACGGCCGCTCGGTTCTCGGGCTCGCCCCGGAGCGGCGCAGCGCCGTCATGGTCTTCCAGCGGCCGCTGCTCTTCCCTTTCATGAACGTCGGCCAGAACATCGCCTTCGGGCTGCGCATGCAGGCGGTGCCCGCGCCCGAGCAGCGGCGCCGCATCGCGGCCATCGTCGCGCTCACCCGGCTGGGCGGCCTCGAGCGGCGCACGGTGCACGAGATCTCGGGCGGCGAGCAGCAGCGCGTGGCGCTCGCGCGCGCGCTCGTGCTCAAGCCCGCGATCCTGCTCCTGGACGAGCCCCTGAGCAGCCTCGACGCCGGGTTGCGCCAGCAGATGCGCGAGCTCCTCCAGGACATCCAGGCCGAGACCCGCACCACCATGCTCTTCGTCACGCACGACCAGTCCGAGGCCCTCATGATCTCCCACCGGGTGGGGGTGTTGCTCGGCGGGCGGCTGCGCCAGGTCGCCACCCCGCAGGGCCTCTTCCGCCACCCGGCCGACGTGGAGGTCGCGCGCTTCATGGGCGGGTGCAATTTCTTCGAGGGGCGCCGGCGGCAGGGCCGCTTCGACTGCGCCGTCGGCTCGTTCCCCCTGCCGGCGGGGGCCGCGGTCAACGGCGACCGGCTCACCGCGGGCATCCGCCCGGAGGACATCGTCGTCGAGCCCGGCGCGGCCGGGCCGCTCTCCGGCCGCGTGCGCAAGACGAGCTTCGAGGGCACCGCGACGCGGCTCTGGGTCGACTGCGGGGCCGGGACCGTGGTGGCGCTGACCGCGCGCACCGACGTCGAGCCCGGCGCGCTCGTGACCGTCCGGCTGCCGCCGGACAAGATCAGGATCTTCCCGCATGTCCCCGAGCCTGCTTGAGGTCCTCCCCGCGGTCCGGGCCTACGTCGCCGAGGGCGACTGGTCGGGGGTGCCGGCCATGCGCGGCGCGCCGTTCACGGTCTCCCCGCTCGCCCAGGGCGAGTACAACCTCAACTACCTCCTGAGCCGCGGCCCCGAGCGGCTGGTCCTGCGCGTGAACGTGGGGACCCAGATCGACCGGGCGGACCAGATCGTCTACGAGTACCGCGCGCTGAAGCTGCTCGAGGGCTCCGGCGTCACGCCCCGGCCGCTGTTCGTCGACGACACGCGCCGCCGCCTCGACCGGGGGATCCTCGTCATGGAGTATCTGCCGGGCGAGCCGCTCGACTACCGCCGCGACCTGCCCGCCGCAGCCGCGCTCTTCGCCCGCGTCCACCAGGTGGCGGTGCCCGCGGCGGAGAACCACCTGATCCGCGAGAACGCCCCGCTCTCGCTCATCTACGACGAGTGCGCCCGCCTGCTCGGGGCCTACTTCGATTCACCGCTCGCCGTCCCGTCGGTCCGCGCCTACCTGCGGGAGGTGCTCGACTGGGCCGCGGCCGCACGCGCCGCAGAGGCCTACTACCAGCGGGACCCCTGGCCCTGCGTCGTCAACACCGAGGTCAACTCGGGCAACTTCATCGCCGACCGCGCTGCGGGCACCCTGCACCTGGTCGACTGGGAGATGCCGCGCTGGGGCGACCCGTCCCAGGACCTGGCCCACTTCTGCTCCCCCCTGACGACCCTCTGGAAAACCGACTACCGCATGAGCGCCGCGGACCGGCGCGAGTTCATGGAGGCCTACCGCCGGGGGGTACGCGACCCGCACCTGCGCGACACGCTCGCGGAGCGCGTCCGCCTGCGCGAGCCCTTCGTGCGCCTGCGCGGGATCTCCTGGTCGGCCATGGCCTGGGCGGCCTACCAGGGGGACTTCGCCGGGGTCAAGAACCCGGACACCTGGCGCACGCTGCAGCGCTACATGGACCTCGACTTCATCCGGTCGCTGTTCGACCCCTTCCTGCGACCGCGGGCCTGAGCCCATGCCCTCGACCGACCGCCTCATCCTCTTCACGCGCTACCCCGAAGCGGGCCGCACCAAGACGCGCCTGATCCCGGTGCTGGGGCCGCAGGGCGCAGCCCAGTTCCAGCGCAGGCTGAGCGCGCACGCCTTCCGGGCCGCCCGCGCGGCCTGCGACGATCTGGGTGCAACTCTGGAAGTCCGGTTCGACGGCGGGGACGCGGCGCGCATGCGCGCCTGGCTGGGGGAGGATGCGGAGTACCGGCCGCAGGGGGAGGGCGACATCGGCCGGCGCATGGAGCGCAGCCTGCTCGCGGCGGCCGACCGGGGTGCGCGACGGGTGGTTCTGGTCGGCGCCGACATCCCGGGGCTGCGGGCCGCCCACCTGCGCGAGGCCTTCGACCGCCTGGATGCCGCCGACCTGGCGTTCGGCCCGGCGCTCGACGGGGGCTACTACCTCGTCGGCGCGACCGCCCGCGGCGCTGCGCCGCAGCACCGGCTACCTGGGACCCGGAGGTGCGCTGGGGCTCCGACCGAGTTCTATCCGACACCCTGGAGCGGGTGCGGGCGGCCGGGCTGACCCATGCCTTGATCGAGCCGCTCGCCGACATCGACCGTCCGGACGACCTCGCGGCCGCCATGGCGGCACTCGGCCGCGACAGCCGGACCCGGGCCACGGTCGTGATCCCGGCCCTCAACGAAGCGGCGAACCTGCCCGACACG
Source organism: uncultured delta proteobacterium (assembly GCA_963828345.1). Lineage (GTDB taxonomy): Bacteria > Desulfobacterota > Desulfobacteria > Desulfobacterales > SpSt-501 > SpSt-501. The sequence continues at coordinate 5,877 of CAWHEZ010000009.1, read as the reverse complement.
TTGCGCTCGTGCCGCGCGGCGGGGGTGGAAATCATCGTGGTGGACGGCGGCAGCACCGACCGCACCGCCGAGCTGGCCGTCGAAGGCGGCGCGCGCCTGCTGCGCTCCGACCCGCCGCGGTCGATCCAGATGAACGCCGGCGCGGCCGTGGCCGACGGCGACATCCTGATCTTCCTGCACGCCGACACCCGCCTGCCGCCGGACTTCGCGCACCAGGCGCGCCGGACCCTCGACCGGCCGGGCACGGCCGCCGGCGCCTTCAGGCTCCGCATCGACGGCCAGGGAGCCGGTCTGCGCCTGATCGCCGCAGCCGCCAACTGGCGCTCGCGCCTGCTGCAGATGCCCTACGGCGACCAGGCGCTTTTCCTGAAGCGCGACCGGTTCTGGCAGCTGGGAGGGTTCCCCGCCCTGCCGCTCATGGAGGACTTCGAGCTGGTGCGCCGCCTGCGCCGCCACGGCCGGATCCGGCTCGCGCCCGGCCACGCCCTCACCTCCGCGCGCCGCTGGCGCACGCTCGGCCTGGCGAAGACCTGGCTCGTCAACCAGTGGGTCATCGCCGCCTACTGTCTCGGCGTATCCCCCACCCGCCTGGCCCGCTGGTACCGTGGGCAAATGCGATAACGGTTCTACTGAGCAATTGTCTGGATGGCGAGTCCGATTGCGATCGTGCATCTCCCGATCGGGTGGGAGCGGTCAGGGTCGTGTGCCGCGATCACCGATTCGACATAGTAACCCGCACGGAAACGGCTTGCAGCACGAATCCCGTAGGGTTGCGCCGGAAAACAGGGCTGTCCTTCTTGATTATTTGGTCGGGGAGGTCTTTTTCCGCAGGCATTTCAGGTGCGATATGGCCATCAGGACGATGAGGCCAAAAGATGCGATGCCGATCCAGTCGCCGCTGTCCAAAGGCCCGCCCGTGATCAACTGGATTGCGGCGTGCACCTGGCACAGAAGCAGGACCCCGAACACGACGGTTGCGCAGATTGTCCTTGCGATTTTGCGGCCCGTTGACACGCTTTCTCCTGAGTGAGCCATTCGGTGACCATCGGCAGCGCCGGTGGCTTGGGTTTATAGGCAGATCCGCTCGCCCTCTTCGATCCCGTCGCCCAGATTCACGCCGATCCGGAACAGCATGCGGCAGTTCTCGGGCAGCTCCGCCTTGCGTGCCTGCAGCTCCTTCTGCTCCGCCACCGCGCACTGCACCGCGTCCACCACACTGGCGAACTCGGCCAGAAGGTTGTCGCCCGGCGAATCGACCACCCGGCCGCGGTGCTGCTTGATGAGATCGGAGAAGATCTGCTTGTAGGCTTCGAGGGTCCTGACCGTGGCCAGCCTCGTCGTCCTGCATCAGGCGGCTGTAGCCGGCGACATCGGCGCTCAGGATGGCGGCAAGCTTGCGGTGGAAGGCTTTCGGGTCCATGCCGGCACCTCCTGAGACAGAAGGGTTGGCAGAATCCTGCAGCGGGTGATGGGGGTATGTTAAGGCGTTGTACCCGTTATCGTTTACGTTACCAACATGAGGTCAGGATGGAAACTCTTTTTTTCGAGGCGAGGCAGAGGCGGGATTGTCGGGCAGTACTGCTTTGCGCAGGGCGTCGGAAACCTCGGCTATCCACGCTTGATCATAACCCGCAAATTCGAGAATCTATTTTAAGCCTGCCCTTTGCAGTGCCTTTACAAGGCGTTCCTTGTCTTTAGTCACCTGGGTTTTCTCGTAACGTTCAAGGGACCACTTGGGATTGATTCGAAGAACTTCCGCTGCCGACGCCTTGGCCTCTTCCTCTTTACCTATGAGGTTGTAAGTGGCAGCCAAGTTCATGTGCGCAAAAATGTTATTAGGCGTCAGAGCAACTGCCTTCTTGTACATGGCAATTGCCTCCTCATATCGTTCGAGCACACGATATGTATGGCCAAGGTTTTGGTAATAGAAGGCCGGCGGGAGTGGGTTGAGACGAAGCGCTTTCTCGAAAAGCGGGAGGGCTTCTTGTTCCCTTCCCGCGAAATTCAGTGTCATCGCAAGCCAGGCGTAGCCGTCCGCCCCGTTTGGTATCAAGGCGATGGCCTTCTCGCCGAGGTCGATAGCCTTGTCGTAGTCTTTTTTTATCGCGTACAGATTGCCCAGAACTGCATATGGCTCCCCTTGTCATCATCCGTGAGCTCGGCCGCCTTCTCGAGATATTCAATGGCGGTCTGCAACGATTTTGCAGGATCTTGAGTGGAGCCCAGCCAGTAATCCATCATGTGGGTACTGCCCATGAGAGAGTAGCCTCTCCAGTATTTTGGCTCCAGGGCCATGCACTCCTCGGCGATCATCCGCGCCCGGTTGTTGCCTTCAATGTTAAAGGCCCGGATGTACTCGGTGCCCTGAACCAACTTCAGCCAAACATTAATGTTACCGGGAAAGGACCCCTGCAGCGCCTCCTCTCCCCGATACAGCTTCAGCCCTATTCCCCTGAGAATTTTCTTGGTCAGGTCGTCCTGGAGAACGAAAAGGTCCTTGAGCTCCAAGTCATAGCGCTCCGCCCACATGTGATGCCCCTTGAGGGCGTCGATGAGCTGAGCCGTGGCCCTGATATGGTCCCCCGATCTGGCGACACTTCCTTCAAGCACATAGCGCACGCCCAGCTCTTCAGCCACTTGCTGGACCTTTACCGGTTTCCCCTTGTACGAAAACGTCGAGTTTCGGGAGATGACAAACAATTGGGGCAACCCGGAAAGAACCGTGATGATGTTCTCGGTGATGCCGTCTGCCAGGGAGTCCTGGCCGGGGTCGACGCTCAGGTTGGCGAAAGGCAGGACTGCAATCGAGGGTTTATCCGGCAGAGGGAAAGCCATTTTCTGAGGGTCGGCCTTCTCCACGATCGGCGCAGCCGGTCGCAGCCAAACCTGCCAGACCCCGACGCCGGCCGCCAGCAATAGAACGGCTGCCAAACCCGCAATCATTTTTCTTTGCCTTGCACCCTGAACCCTGAACCCCGAACCCTTCCCCTTGGTCACCCTCGGCTCCAGCAGAACCCGATACGCCCCCACCGGCTTGGCGATGTTCTTGACCGTCTGCTCCCCAAGGAACTCGTACCCGAAGGGAAGTTTCGTTTCGATCTGGTCGAAGGCCGTCTTGGAGACGCAGATGCCGCCGGGGTCGGCGAGGGACTCCAGCCGAGCCGCGATGTTGACCCCGTCGCCGTAGATCCGGTCGCCCTCCTCGATCACGTCCCCGAGGTTCACCCCGATGCGGAACAGCATGCGCCGGTTCTCGGGCAACTCGGCATTGCGCGCCTGCAGCTCCTTCTGCACCGCCACCGCGCACTGCACGGCATCCACGACGCTGGCGAACTCGGCCAGGAGGTTGTCGCCCGGCGAATCCACCACCCGGCCGCGGTGCTGCTTGATGAGCTCGAAGAAGGCTTGTTTGTGCGACTCAAGGGTGGTGACGGTGGCCGCCTCGTCGTCCTGCATGAGGCGGCTGTAGCCAACGACATCGGCGCTCAGAATGGCGGCGAGCTTGCGGTGGAAGGCTTTGGGGTCCATCAAAGCACCTCCGCGTTTCTGGAGGGTTCAACTCGGAATTTTCATTTCAGCCCCGCCTTGCGCCATGCTTCAACCAGATGATCTACCAACTCTTGCCTGAATGGGAACATCTTGGCCCAACGCTCCAGGGAGAACTGGGGATCGATCCTCATGATCTCAGAGGACTCGAATCGGCCCTCTTCCTCACGGCCAGCAAGGACGTAAGTCGCTGCCAGGTTGACATGCCCAGGCAGGTGATCTGGTTGGAACTGGAGTAATTTCTTATACGTTTCGATCGCTTCATCGTATCGGCCCAAAAAGCGGTATGCCCCGCCTAAATTCACCAGACACTGGTTGCTGGCTATTGGGCTGAGCCGGAGTGATTTCTTGAAATAAGGGATCGCCTCTTCAAACCGCTCCGAATGGTAGAGCGCAGTCCCAAGCATGAAAATGGCGAAAGCATCCCCGGGACTGAGGGCTACTGCCTTCTCTGCCTCGAGGATGGCTTTGTCGAATTGTTTTTTGAACACATAGGCGAGGCTTAAGACGGCATGCGCATACTCATTGGAGTCATCCGATGAAATGACCCCTTTTGCCAACTCCTCTGCGCGATCCAGAGACTCCCTGGGGTGACTTGCTGCCCCCCACATACACTTCTACGATATTGAGATTTGCGAGGGCGACATACGCAGTGGCGTACTGAGGGTCGAGTGACAGGGACTCCTCCACCAACTGTCGGGCAAGGCCCATTTTATCTCTATTGCCGCCCCCCATTATCGAATAAGCCTGCAGCAATTTCAGGTAGGCATCGAGGCTCTTGGTTCTCTTTATCCACACGGGCCTGCTCCCCACTTGTCAATGCAACCCGCATGGCAATCAGGACCTTGATTGTGATCTCATCCCGTACGGCGAATATGTTCTTCAACTCGTAGTCATAGCGTTCCGAAAAAACGTGATCTCCTTAAGGGCATCAATCAACTGGGCCGTGATCCGGACCCGATCGTCCGACCACTGGACACTCCCCTCCAAGACATACTGGACACCCATCTCCTCGCTCACCTGCTGGACCGTCACCGACTTGCCCTTGTACGTGAACGATGAATTCCTGGCGATCACGAAAACATAGGGGAGCCTGGCCAGGGCGCTGATGATTTCTTCGGTGATCCCGTCGCTCAGGTAGTCCTTTGTTGGATCCCCACTGATGTTGACAAAAGGAAGCACGACGATAGACGGCTTGTCGGGCAGCGGCAAAGCCATCTTTATTACCGAGGCTGGTTCGATCTGTGGAGCCTTCCCATAAAAATTCCAGACCCCCGTTCCTTCACAACCACAATCAAGGCCATCGCACCGGCAAGCACGGCTTTGTGACGCCACGAGGAGTTCGAGCCTTCCCTGCCCCGGCTACCGTTACCCGTGGCTCCATTAAAACCCGATACGCCCCCACCGGCTTGGTGATGTTCTTCACCGTCTGCTCGCCAAGGAACTCGTACCCGAAGGGAAGTTTCGTTTCGATCTGGTCGAAAGCCGTCTTGGAGACGCAGATGCCGCCCGCGTCGAGCCAGGGACTCGAGCCGAGCCGCGATGTTGACCCCGTCGCCGTAGAGCCGGTCGCCCTCCTCGATCGCGTCCGAGAGGTTCACCCCGATGCGGAATAGCATGCGCCGGTTCTCGGGCAACTCGGCATTGCGTGCCTGCAGCTCCTTCTGCACCGCTACCGCGCACTGCACTGCGTCCACCACGCTCGCGAACTCCGCCAGCAGGTTGTCCCCTGGGGAATCGACCACCCGGCCGCGGTGCTGTTTGATGAGATCGGAGAATATCTGCTGCTGTCAGCTCGAGGGTCCTGACGGTGGCAGCCTCGTCGTTCTGCATCAGGCGGGTGTAGCCAGCCACGTCGGCGCTCAGGATGGCGGCAAGCTTGCGGTGAAAGCCTTTGGGTTCCATGCCGGCTCCTCCTGCGTAAGAAGCGCTCCATATAGAACGTTCACTTCAGCCCGGCACTCCGCAGTGCGCCATAAAATCGAGTCTTGAACTCATGGTCTTTGAAAAACCAGTTCTGTTCATCAGATGCTACCGAAAAATTGGGGGTGACCCGCAGCAGGTTCTCGGCGGCCCAGACCGCTTTTGCGTGATTTCCGGATGCTTCATACGCCACCGCTAAGCCAGCCCAACATCCCGGAAAATCCGGATTGCGTTCAAGAGTCTCAGAGAAGGTGAGAATCGCCTTGTCGTATTGTTTGGCGCCGAGATAGGACCTTCCCAGGTTGGCCAGGTAGTTTGGAGGCTTGACCGGTACAAGTCGAATGGCAGTCTTGAGATTTTCGATTGCTTCCTCATAGCGCCCTGCAAACATGTACGCCACTCCCAGGG
>CAWHEZ010000008.1:0-100493 GCA_963828345.1 uncultured delta proteobacterium | reverse complement strand
TTTTTTGAATTGGACCGATGATAATTCAGGTTTTTGCGGCTTGGGATACTTTAGTCGCCATCATCCAACCCGCGGACATTAGGAGGACTCCAAATCATTAGACCGCGCATGCTTCTGCTATTTCGGCTCTTAATGGTATTGGCTTCGCTGTTGATTATGACGGGGTGCGCAACCTCTTTGCCGAAGGATCATGTTGAGGGCGGTAAAACCTACAAAAATGCCGTGGATATCCGCATCAACGGATTTCGTCGCACCTATCTTGTCCATATCCCATCCGGATATAAACCGGAAACCCCGTTGCCCTTGGTCGTCGTCATCCACGGAGCGTTCGACACCGCTGAGGGCATGGAGAAAATCACCGTTTCAGTCAATTGGCGGACCGAGAAGGGTTTATGGTCCTGTATCCCAACGGGATGGGCCTCCTGGGGTTTTTGCAGCATTGGAACGCCGGTCACTGCTGCGGAAAAGCGGCCGACGATCAGGTCGACGATGTGGGGTTTGTTGCCGCAACCATTGAGGATGTGTGCGTTCGGTTTAAGGTTGATCGTGACCGCATTTATATGGTGGGGTTTTCCAATGGTGGTATGCTGACGCATCGTTTTGCAGCGGAGCGAGGAGATCTTTTGGCGGCCGCCGCTCCCATGGCTGCATCCATCGGCGGCAAGTCTTCAGAAGACCACGCGGAATGGCGCATTCCCGAACCCGTGCGGCCGATTCCCATCATCGTTTTTCATGGCCTGTCGGACGATGACGTTTCATATGAGGGGGGAGTCAGCCGTCACAGGGGAGGAACCCGCTCGTACTGGTCTGTTGAGGAATCAGTTCAGTTTTGGGTCACCCGCAATGGGTGCAGCCCCCAGGTCGTCAGCAAGGACTTGAATGCCGGAAGTGTTCTGGTGAAGTCGTGGGTGGATTGTAAAGACAAGGCCGACGTCGCCCTCTATCTGATCAAGGATTGGGGCCATGTCTGGCCGGGCAGCTTTTTACGGCAGTCTTGGCAGAAGGGGATCCGTTAAAAAATTTTGACGCCGCCGAAATCATCTGGGATTTTTTTAAATCGCATCCCCATCAAACCAAATTTTAAGATCAAACCGATACTGGAACAAAAAGTGGAGATGGATTCTGCCTATATGAAGATGTAGCAACCCGGCTTATAGGACGTATATCGGCGATTATTCGCAACTGTCGGCTAAGGAGGGATTTGATCCGTTAATCGAATCAATCGCTGGTGTGTAATTTTCAGGGACATGGTTGTGCATGCTGCCATGATGCCACCATTCGGGGCATGTCTGAAAACATCAGACTATCGCACCATACCCTAACCATAGCAGATGCGTCTCGGCGGCCTTCCTTGAGCCGACTGCCCGATAATCGGCTGCCCGTCCCAGCCGTGGTTTCCCTATCTGACTGTTCCGAGATGGCTATCCCAAAAAACGGTGAAGCAACCGAGACCCATTTACGCCCGCAGAGGCGTTCCGCCGACCCGCCGCCTGCTCGCGGCTCCCCTGCACAAGCGGATCTCCGCGTTGATGCCCCCCAGGGTGATCGTCGTCCCGCAGGCGGCGGCGATGGACGCCTGCGATCTCTTCGTCCTGCTTATCTCGTGTAGTGCCCTCCGCCCCTACGTTTCCCTTGCACGGGGGACGGTATTGCAAAGAAATTTCGAATCCCCTATTTATGACTCGCTGCGGATCGGCGTTGCAGCCTACAGCGAAGACAAAGCGCACCCGGCTGACGAGATGACCGACCAGGGGATCCGGTCGGGCTTCCGTTCGAATACGCTGTTCGACGTCCAGCTGTACAACGAGTACCTGGATGGATCTCGATTCACCGATCGCGCCAATGCCCGGGCATTGGCTGATTATCTGCGCCGTAAATACGCCAGGATAAAGATCGACACCATCATTACAATCTACCCTGCAGCCGTGGACTTTCTTCTGAGCGAGGCGATCGATGTTTTCCCCGACACCCCCCTTGTGGCAAATGAGGTGAGCAGATGAGTAAACAGAACCGGGGCACCCTATCCGACCTTGCCGCCTGAAGCCGGCGGCGGGTTTTCCGCGCGGCTGCCCACGTGCCGGGCCAGGAAACTTTCCATTCGGCGGTAGAAGTCGAAGCGGTTCTCCTCGTTGTGAAACCCGTGGCCCTCGTTGCCTTTCACGATGTAGTCGACATCGACCCCTCTCTGCCGCAGCGCCTGCACGATCTGGTCCGACTCGGCCTTCTTGACCCGGGGGTCGTTGGCGCCCTGGGCCACCAGCAGCGGGGCCTTGATCTTTGCGGCGTGAAAGACCGGCGACACCCGCTTCAGGAGTTCCTGGTCTTCCACCGGGTCGCCGACCATCTCGTACATCATCCGGCGTCCCAGTTCCCAGTAAGGCGGCAGCGTTTCCAACAGGGTGAAGATATTCGACACGCCGACGTAGTCGATGCCGCAGGCATACAGGTCCGGGGTGAAGGCCAGCCCGGCCAGGACGGCATAGCCGCCGTAGGAAGCGCCGTAGATGGCGATGCGCTGCGGGTCGGCGATCCCCTCCTGGATGAGCCATCCCACGCCGTCGGTGATGTCGTCCTGCATCTTGCCGCCCCATTGCTTGAACCCCGCCTCCCAGAAGGCCTTGCCGTAGCCGGTGGAGCCGCGGAAGTTGATCTGAAGCACCCCCACCCCCCGGTTCGCCAGGAACTGGGCCTCGGAGTTGAACCGCCAGACATCCCGTGTCCACGGGCCGCCGTGGGGGTTGACCACGATGGGCAGGCGGCCGGGGTTCGCACCCTTCGGCAGCGTCAGGTAGCCATGGATGGTCAGGCCGTCGCGGGACATGAATTGGATCGGCCGCACGTCGGCCATTTCAGACTCGTTCAGCCAGGGGCTCAATTCCGCCAGTTTCTCGAGGCGTCCGGCGGCATGGTCGTAGAGGTAGCTGGCGCCCAGGGACTTGTCGCTGAACGTGCGCACGATCACCCGCCGCTCATCGCGGCTCATGCCGGTGACCGCCACCCGGCGGCCGGGAAGGCGCGCTTCCAGCGCCGCCTGCAGCTGCCTGCGCTCGGCGTCGAAGAAGTCATACTGAGGCTTGTCCGTGGTGAAGGCCACCCCCGTGATGACCTTGCGCGCCTTGGAGCGCAAGAGCCCGGAGACGTCCACCTCGGGGTGCTCGTAGATGAGATCCAGAAATTTGCCATCCTGGACGTCGTATAGATAGACGGCCGTCTTGTCGCGGCCGATGTTGGAGGCCACGTAGAGGCGCCGGTTGTCGAAGCTGAAGAACAGCGGGTCGAGGGTGTTCTTGAAATCCGTGGTCACGACGGTGCGGAAGGGGTCCTTTTCGGTCTCGCGGTAGAGCAGGCTCGACTGCACGCCGTCGGTGGTCACGGCCACCCGCAGCCGGCCGTCGTTGTCGGTCAGCCACTCGGAGACGTTGCCCGGGTTTTCGGCCGACAGCTCCATCGCCCCCGTGCGGATGTTGATGCGGTAGACGTCGAACACCCTGGGGTCCCGCCGGTTGAGGCTGATCAGCATTTCGTCGTCGTTGTCCTCGAGCGGGTCCACGATGCCGGCCCGCACGCCATCGAAGGGGGTCAGCTCCTTGTAACCGGACCCGTCGATGTTGACCGCGTACAGCCGGTAGTTCTCGTCGCCGCCGGTGTCCCGGATGTACACGATGCGGTTGTTGCTGGCCCAGACGCAGCCGGCGATGTCGCGCTCGCGGGCGTCGGTCAGGCGGGTTTCGGCCTGCTCACCGACGTTGCGGACAAAAACATTGAGCCGATTTTCCCACGGTTTCATATAGGCGAGGTGCTCGCCGTCGGGGGAGAGCGAATAGCCGGTGGTTTCGGGGTTTCTGAAAAAATCCGCCAGGGGAATCAGGCGGGGTTGGACCGCGGGCGCGCCCGCGGAAAGCCCGGGCAGCGCAAGCAACGCCGCCAGCGCCACCCCGGCAGTCATTTTTTTCATGTTCATCGCAAGTTCCTTTCTCTTCAGAACGGGAATTCCATTTTCGGGAAGATGTGCAGTATCAGTCCGATGAAGCCGAACCCGGCCGGGAACCAATACAAGAGGGCCTGCCCGATGTCGTCGAACCGTGCCTGGGCCTGAACCGCTTGATGCCGCATGGATCTTCGGCGCATATCCGCTCCTCCTACCGAGGTGTATGCTCTGATCGTTCGATGCTCGAAAACGCTGCGACCGGTTCGAGTCGGGCTGCGACCCCGCGACGGTTGCCGGTGCTGCGCTGCCGGAACACCAGCACCGTGATGATCGGCAGAACCAGGCCCAGGATGGTCGTGGTGATCATCAGCATGCCCAGCTCGTCATAGCGGCCGCGCTCGACCACAAAGAGTTTGTTCAGGTATCTGGTGCCGAGCTGGCTGGCCGACAAGGCCAGGTTCGTGAAGGCGGCCATCACGGCAAAATAGGTGGCTTTGCGGTTGCGCGGGGCCTCCTGGGCGATCCAGGCCAGCATCGGGATCATGGCCACCTGGCCGAGCGGCGAATCCGCCATCGTGTCGACGATCGCGATGGCGTGCGCGCCGAACCCCAGGTGGGCTTCGGTCCACGCGTGCAGCCCGTAGAACATGCCGAGAAACGGCAGCGCCATCACCGTGCCGTAGAGGGACAGGAAGACCACCAGGTACGGCACGGGCCGCCGGCCCATCCAGCCGCGCAGGGCGAGCATCCCGCCGATTGCCAGGATGGAGGCGATCTGCCGCAGGGTCCCCAGGAAGGCCTCGTCGAAGCCGAGCCGGTCCATCTGCCACCAGCTCGCGCCGGCCCCGGCGCCGGGCATGGCCCGGAACACAAAGATGATGACGGCAATGGCGACGATCTCGCGGCGCCGGCCGGGGTCGAGGTCGGCCAGGAGCTGGCGCATCAGGAAAACAATCAGGCCGAGGGACCCGCAAAAAATGATCTCCTCGTTCATGGGAACGCGGCCGAGACCCAGCAGCAGGGACAGGACGACGAACGCCACCCCGGCGCCCAGGATGTTCGCGTTCAGGCTAACGGCCTCCGGCGGAGATGTCTCGGCCGGCGCTGCGGGGGAGTGCCGGCGCCAACGCCTCATCCCGGCCGCCAGAAGCACCCCCAGCACCGAGACCACCGGGATCGCGAGCGACATCCAGTACATGGTTTCATACGACAACGTTTTCGCCAGCCACCCGCCGGCCCCGGCCACCACCGCGCTGCCGCCGACGATGGCCATGCGGCCCAGGGTCTGCATGGTCACGTGCATCTGCCGCTGCTCGGCCTCGCCGTAAGGCGTGCCGTCCTCCCGGAGGGCGGGCACGGCCTCGACGGTCATCGCGTCGGCCACCACGTCCTGGAGCACAAACCCGATGGGGGCGAGCAGCACCGAGATCACGTACCAGGCGTCCAGGGGCAGGAGTGCCGCCATCCGGTCGGCATGCCCGGTCAGGCCGACCATGATCAGCAGGCTTGCGCCCATCAGCGCGGCCCCCAGGTAGACGAACAGCGCCTTCCAGCGCCAGAACACGTCCACCAGGTGCCCCAGCGGCATCTTCATCGCCCAGGGCAGGCCCGCCCAGAAGCCGAGGCTCGCGAGCAGGGCGGGCGTCAGCCCGAGCTTGTCTTTGACGAAGAAGGCCTCGATGATGCCCGTGAAGCCGGAGACCCCGGCCGCGAAGTAGACCATCAGCGGGGGCAGGTAGCTCCAGCGCAGATCGCCGACCGCCGCCGCGGCCGCCTGCAGGGCGCGCTGCGCGGCGCGCACGGGCAGAGATGCGAACGTCGTCATGTTCCCTCCTCGTCCGATGAGGGCGCCGACGGAGATCCGGAGCGTTTTCGATGGTCGTGGACTCCAGCACGCGAGAAGAGGTTTCGATTCGATGTGTGGACTCTCGTCGGACAGCATGGCATACGCCTCGGGGGTGTCGGTCCCGGGCCGGGGAGTGGACGGCCCCGGCCCGGGACCGTTGAAGGGGCCCCGTCCGTGAAGGGGCAGGACGGGACCCCGGGGGAAGGCGACGTTACGCCAGGTGGATCACCATCACCCCGGCGTTGGCGCGCTTGACCAGCAGGTCGACCGCGCCGTCCTTCTTCTGCTTCTCGAGGGCGCCCTTGAGCTCGCCGACCGACTCCACGGCCTTGCGGTTGACCTCGAGGACCAGATCCCCGCGCTGCATGCCGGCCTTGTCGGCCTTGCTGCCCGGGGCGACGCCCATGACCACTACGCCCTTCTCGCCGTTGAGCTTGAGCTGGCGGGCGAGCTCGGGGGTGAGATCGGCGATCTGCATGCCGTAACCCGACTCCTTGGCCTTCTCCTTGGCCGGGGCGTCCGCCGAGGCCAGGCTGAAGGCGCGCTTGCCGACGCTGACCGGAAGGGTCAGCTCCTTGCCGTCGCGCACCAGCGTGATCCTGGCGGTCTCTCCGACGCCGAGGGTCGCCGTCCGGGCGGTGAGCTCACGGCTGGTGGCGACCTTCTCGCCGTTGACCTTGGTGATGACGTCCTTGGCCTTGATGCCGGCCTTGTCGGCCGGGTCGCCGGCGACTACCTCCGCCACCAGCACCCCGCCCTTGTCCTCGACACCGTAGTATTTGGCTAAGTCGCCCTTCAGATCCTGCACGGACACGCCGAGCCAGCCGCGGGTGACCTCGCCGTTGCCTTTGAGCTGGGCGACCACGTTCTTGGCCATGTCGATCGGGATGGCGAAGCCGATCCCCTGGCCCTGGGCCAGGATGGCGGTGTTGACGCCCACCACCTCGCCGTTGAGGTTCAAGAGCGGCCCGCCGGAGTTGCCGGGGTTGATCGAGGCGTCGGTCTGGATGAAGTCGTCGTAAGGCCCGGAGCCGATCACCCGGCCCTTGGCGCTGACGATGCCGGCGGTGACGGTGTTCTCGAGGCCGAACGGGTTGCCGATCGCCACCACCCACTCGCCGACCTTCAGATCCGCTGAGCTGCCGAGGGGAACCGCCGGCAGTTCGTCCTTGGCCTCGACCTTGATCAGCGCGAGGTCGGTCTGCGGATCGCGCCCGACGATCTCTCCCTTGAGCTCGCGCTCGTCCTTGAGTACGACCTTGATCGAGTCCGCGTTCTCGACCACGTGGTTGTTGGTGATGATGTAGCCGGCCCTGTCGATGATGAAGCCGGTGCCGAGGCCACCCTGCTTACGTTCGCGGCCGGGCTGCTCCTGGCCGCCGAAGAACTCCTTGAAGCGTTCGTCGCTGTGGAAGGGCATGCCGGCCGGGCGGCCCTGCACCGCCTTCTCCACCTGGATGTTCACCACCGCGGCGCCTGCGGTATCGGCAAGCGTGCTGAAGTTGTCCGGGATCATCCGGGGTGCGTTTTTGGCAGCCTGCAGGCCGGTCGTGGCGAGCAGCCCCACCACCAGCAGCATGGCAATGATCCGGGTGACGCGAAATCGTTTACCCATTTTCTTTGTCCTCCTGGTTTGCTGTTTGGCCATCCGAACTCAATCTACGGGCCAACAATAAACCGCCAAGCTCACGGCAAGATGACCTGAAAATGATCAAAATGTTATCCGCTTGATCCGAGCGGCGCCCCGGGCGGAGAGGCGTGAAACGGATATGGACACGGGTGCGCGATCGGGGTAAAAATACGTCCTCGCCGCGGACGTCGCGAACACTCGAATGGAGAGGATGGCCCCGCATGGAAACCCCACAGAGGACGGCGGTTCTGATTGCGGTCGGGCTGGTGTGCGTGCTGCTCACGGCCGGCTGGGCATCGGCCCAGGCCCAGCCGGATTTCGCGGTCCTGAAAGGCCGCTGGGTGAGAACCGACGGCGGCTACGTCATCGACGTCCAGAGCGTCGACGCCGGCGGCCGGATGCAGGCTGCGTATTACAACCCGAACCCGATCAACGTGTCCCGCGCGGAGGCGTCGCGGTCGGGTCAGGCCGTCACCGTGTTCATCGAGCTGCGGGCCCCCGGCTACCCCGGTTCCACGTACCGGCTGATCTACGACCCGAAGAGCGACGTGCTCAAGGGGATCTACCACCAGGCCGCACTGCAGCAGAACTTCGACGTCGTCTTCGTTCGGGGCAAGTGAGGGGATGATCCCGGCTACCGACCAGCCGCAGCGCCGGTTCAACCTGCTCGGCACGCTGGTGCTGCATTTCCGGCCGCGCCGGGTCCCGGAACGGTGCCTGCGCTACACCCTGACCTGGGGCCTGGGCGGCATGGCGGCCGTGCTGGTGACGCTCCAGCTGTTCACCGGCATCCTGCTGAAGTTCGCCTACGGGCCGGTTCCCACCCAGGCCTACGAGTCCCTGGTCCGCCTTCAGGAAGGCTTCCTGTTCGGCCAATGGGTGCGCAACATCCATTTCTGGAGCGCCAACCTCCTGGTCGTGGTGGTCTGCCTGCACGGCCTGCGCGTCTTTTTCACCGGCGGCTTTCACCCCCCGCGCCGGTTGAACTGGGTCGTCGGCCTCGGCCTTTTCATCCTCGTGCTGGCGTCCAATCTGACCGGGTACCTGCTGCCCTGGGACCAGCTGGCCTATTGGGCCACCACCATCTGCGTCGGCATGCTGGAGTACATCCCGCTGGCCGGCAGCCGGCTGCAGCAGCTCGTCCTGGGCGGGCCCCAGATCGGCCCGGCCACCCTGCGCAACTTCTTCGCGCTGCACACCGCCGTCGTCCCCATCCTGATCGTCATGCTGATGGCGTTTCATTTCTGGCGGGTGCGCAAGGCCGGCGGGCTGGTGATCCCGCGCTCCCCGGCCGAAGCGCCGGACGACAAGCCGACCATGGTCCCGACCCAGCCGGACCTCCTCCTGCGGGAGGCGGCCGTGGCGCTGGCGACCGTGGCGGGCGTGCTGGTCCTGTCGCTGCTGCTCGATGCCCCCATGGGGCCGCCGGCCAACCCGGGGCTCAGCCCCAACCCGACCAAGGCGCCCTGGTATTTTGCCGGCATCCAGGAACTGCTGATGCACTTCCACCCGAGTTTCGCGCTGTTGATCGCCGCTGCCTTGATGTTCGGCGCTTTTTATCTGCCGTATCTCAACTATCGCGAAACCCCCGCCGGCGTCTGGTTCGCATCGGCCAACGGCCGGCGCACCGCACTCGTGGCCGCACTCGCCGCCGCCGTGGCCACTCCGCTGGCCGTCGTCCTCGACGAATACGCGGTCGATTTTTCGGGCATGCTGCCCGGTTGGCCCCAGGCCTTCAGCCTCGGGGTCGTCCCGACGGCTCTCCTCGTCGCGGTCGTTGCCGGGGTGTACGTTCTGATGAAGAGGAAGTTCCAGGCCTCGCGCCTGGAGTCGGTCCAGGCTGTCTTCGTTTTTCTGGCCGTGGGCTGGGTGATATCGACGGTCACCTGCGCGCTGTTCAGGGGCCAGGGCATGAGGCTGCGGTGGCCGTTTTAAACTGAAGGTAGCGAGGGTCCAAGGGTTCAGGAAACCCGGGAACGATCGGAATCGGCAGCGATCAGGTCCCTGCAACTGGCTTTCCTGAACTCTGAACACCCTGAAACCCTGTCCATAGAACCGTCAAACCGTGAACCCTCTAATTATGAAAACAGCCAGGACCCCAAAGAGCAATAAGCCCGGCGAAACGCGCCACGGGGTTTCGCGCCGCAGCTTTCTGAACATCCTGTGGACGGCGCTCGGTCTGGCGGCGCTGGCCGAGGTCCTGTGGCTGGCCGTTTCCTTTCTGTGGCCGTCCAGAACAGGCGGCGCCGAGAGCCAGGCCAACAGCGTCGTCTCCGCCGGGTCGCCGGCCGCCTACGAGCCCGGGACGGTCACCGCGTTTCAGAAGGGGGAATTCTACCTCGTGCGGCTGCACGACGGCGGGCTTCTGGCGCTCTCGTGCAAGTGCACCCATCTCGGGTGCACCGTCCCCTGGGTCGAGAAGGAGAAGAAGTTCCTCTGCCCGTGCCACGCCTCGGCGTTCGACATCACCGGCAGCGTGATCAGCACTCCGGCCGCCCGCGCGCTGGACATCTTCCGGGTGAGCATCGAGAACAACACCGTGAAGGTCGACACCGGCCAGAGGACCAAACGCAGCCGCTTCGAGTCGGGGCAGGCGGTGTATCCACCCAAGGAGTAAATCCGAAATCGTGCGGCGTTGGGAGGCTTAAGGGTTCAGGAGAGCGATGGAATCATATCCGAATGTCGAAATTCGAAACAATTTCAAAATAGAAATGTCCAAAACACAAGCAGAAAAAGCCGACCTCGCAATGAATAATGGCCAGAAACAATATGACTTGGAGGATCGGACATTTCGGTTTGCAAGAGACATCAGGGTGTTTGTCAAAGGGTTGCCGAGGAACATCTGCAATTTGGAGGATGGCAAGCAGCTGGTGCGGGCGTCGGGGTCAATTGGTGCCAACTACATCGAGGCCAATGAAGCTCTGAGCAAGAAAGATTTTCAATTGAGAATCAAGATCTGCCGCAAGGAGGCCAAGGAAAGTCGCTACTGGCTGAAGCTCGTTGACACCGGTGAAAACAAGAGCCTGGAGGCCGACCGCATGAACCTGATCGCGGAATCGACCGAACTGATGAAAATTTTCGCTGCGATACTGCACAAGAGCCAGTAATGGTTTTGTAATTTTTAATTTCGGATTTGTTTCGAATTTCGATATTGGGATTTCGGATTTATATTTCTTATGCACCGTTGGAAACTCATAGGGGTCGTCGCCACTGCGCTGATCGTTCTGGCCATCCCGCTTGCCGCCTGGAAGTTCCATGCGCGCGTGGCGGCCCCGCAGGCGCGCAGCGCCGCCGAGTTCGTCGGCAGCGAAGCGTGCAAGGCCTGCCACCAGCCCGAGTACGAGCTCTGGAAAGGCTCCAACCACTATCACGCCATGGAGGTCGCGACCGAGGCGAGCGTGCGCGGCGATTTCAACGACGCGAGCTTCGAGCACGCCGGGGTCGTCTCGCGGTTCTACCGCCGGGACGGCAAATACTTCGTCCACACCCAGGGCCCCGCAGGCCGGATGGGGGAGTTCGAGGTCACCCACACCTTCGGCTGGAACCCCCTCCAGCAGTACCTGATCCCGTTTCCCGGCGGCCGGCTGCAGTGCCTGCCGATCGCCTGGGACGTGAACGCCAGGCGCTGGTATCACCTCTACCCGAACCAGGCGATCGACCCGCAGGACTGGCTGTACTGGACCAACGCGGCGCAGAACTGGAACGGGATGTGCGCGACGTGCCACTCCACCAACCTCCGGAAGAACTTCAACGTGCAGACCGACACCTACCGGACCACCTGGTCGGACATCAGCGTCGGCTGCGAGGCCTGCCACGGCCCGGGGTCGAGGCACGTGAAGTGGGCCGAGCTGCCCGACATGGCCCGGCCGGCGGTGCAGAACTTCGAGCTTCCGGTGCGCACCTCCAGGCTGAGGTCCCGCGAGGCCGTGGAGCTCTGTGCGCCGTGCCATTCGCGCCGGGCGATCCTGGGGGATTACACCCACATCGAGCCCGACCTGCTGGACACCATGGTGCCGAGCCTGCTCACCCGGGAGCTGTATTTCCCCGACGGGCAGATCCTGGAAGAGGTGTACGCGTACGCCTCGTTCACCCAGAGCAAGATGTACGCGCGGGACGTGCGCTGCGGCGACTGCCACAACGTCCACAGCATCCGGCGCGTGAAGGAAGGCAACGGCCTGTGCCTGCAGTGCCACCGGGCGGCCGACTACGACACCCGCCAGCATCATTTCCACAAGCAGAAGGGCGAAAAGGGCGACCCCGTCAAGGCGGCCGACGGCCGGGTGCTGTTCGACGTCGGGACCGGGGCCGAGTGCATCGGGTGCCACATGCCCGGGCGCTATTACATGGGGGTGCACTACCGCCTGGATCACAGCATCCGGATCCCCCGGCCGGACCTCAGCCTCAAGCTCGGGGTGCCCGACGCCTGCACGCGCTGCCACGTGGACAAGACCAGCCGCTGGTCCGACGAGACCATCACCAAGTGGTACGGGCCCGGACGCCGGCCGCATTACGGCGAGATCATCCAGGCCGGCCGCAACCGGCAGCCGGGCGCCGCGGCGGGCCTGATCCGCCTGGCCGAAGACCCGCTCTACCCGGTGATCGTGCGCGCCACGGCGCTGGAGCTGCTGGCCGCCTATCCCGGCGAAGCCGGCAGTGCGGCCTTCGAGCGCGCGCTGATGGACGGCGAAGCCCTGATCCGCCGCACGGCCGTCAACCATTTGCCGGCCGCCACCCCCCAGCGCCACGTCCGCCTGCTCGCGCCGTTGCTTTACGACCCGGTCAAGGCGGTGCGCACCGAGGCCGCAGCCCGGTTGGCGGGGCCGCCGAGCCGCCTGCTCGCGGACGACCAGCGCCGCGTGTTCGAGCAGGCGCTCAAAGAGTACATCGCCTCCATGGAGTACTCCGGGGATTTCGCCTTCGGCCGTTTCAACCTGGGCAACCTCTACGTCGCCCTCGGCCAGCCGCAGCAGGCCATCGACAGCTTCAAGGCGGCCATCAGGATCGACGACCTGTCCTACCCGGCCAAGGTGAACCTGGCCATGCTCTACGCCCAGCTGGGGCGGAATGCCGAAGCGGAAACGCTGCTGCGCGACGTCGTCAAGGCGTATCCCGAACTGTATGACGTTCACTACTCGCTGGGGCTGCTGCTGGCCGAGGAAAAGAAATACGTCGAGGCCGAACGGCACCTGGCGCTCGCGGCCCGCGGCATCCCGGACGGGCCCCGGGTGCATTACAACCTCGGGCAGCTGTACGATTACCTGCGCAAGGACCAGCAGGCCGAGATGGCGTTGAGCCGGGCCGCCGACCTGGAGCCGAGCAACATGGATTACCTTCAGGCCCTGGCGCAGCATTACCTGCGGCGCGGCAACCTGTCCGCGGCGGGGGCGGTCGCCGACCGGATGATCGCGCAGCACCCCGAAAACCGCGCCGGCGCGGAGCTCAAAGATTTCGTCAAACGGAAAGCGAATGCGGCCAACTGAGGAGCCGAATCGACCAGGGCAACCGCACCGAGCGGGTGGCCGTCGGGCTGGGCGCCGGCTGCTCGGACGTGCAGGCCAACGTCCAGCGGTGAAGAAGCCGTCGATCTTTTAGATCGCACCGGCCGTGGTTATGTTGCAACGCGAGGAGGGTGTGATGAGGCTGGCGACACGGATTTCCGCCATCGGCGCAGCCGTTCTGATCCTGGCCGGCTGTGCGTCCATGATGGGGCTGCCGCAGGGCTCTGTTCTGACCGGCGACTACCAGGGGCGCTTCGACGGCAAGTTCTTCTGGGGGACGATCGAGGTCCGGGTGTACGAAGCGCCCGGGGGAGGCAGGCCGGTGATCGGCAACCTCCAGCAGGATGCCCAGCAAGGGGGCCTGGTTTTCCGGGGGGAGGTGAGGGGCTCGCGCATGGAGGCGCAGTTCGGCTTCGTGTACGGATCGGTCACGGGCGAGCTCTCCCCGGACGGCAGGACGATGTCCGGGACCTACACGTTTACCGACCCGCCCTTCGACCAGGGAACGTGGACGGCCAGCAAGCGGTGAATGGGTCGCATCAATCCGATAAGCTGTCAGTGAATCGAACAGGCGCTGCGCGCCGCAACCGAGGAGAATTCGAGATGAAAAAACTGAATCTGCTCTGTGTCCTGGCCCTGATCGTCAGCCTGCTGTCCGGGTGCGCCGAAGTGAACCGGGTGCCCACCCCCAGCGCCTCCCCGGTCGTCGACCGGATCCTGTCCAGCGGGGAGCTGCGGGTCGGCATGTCCGGCGACATGCCGCCCTTGAACATGACGACCAAGGAGGGCAAGGTCATCGGCCTGGACGCCGATCTCGCGGCGCTGGTCGCGGATGCCATGGGGGTCAAGCTGAACGTCCAGAAGATGGAGTTCGCCGGGCTTCTGCCGGCCCTCGAAGCCGGCCGCATCGACATGATCATCTCGAACATGACCATGACGCCGGACCGCAACCTGAAGGTGGCGTTCGTCGGGCCTTATTTCACCTCCGGCAAGGGGCTGCTCACCAAGCGCAGCACGCTGGCCGAGGTCAAGAAAATGGAAGACCTCAACAACCCCGCCTTCACGTTCGTGGCCCTGAAGGGGTCCACCAGCGAGGCCGTCACCAAGGCGGGCGCCCCCAAGGCGAAGCTCATCGCCGTCGCCAGCGAGAACGAAGGCGTCCAGATGGTGCTCGACGGCAAGGCGGACGGCATGCTGGCCGACTTCCCGATCTGCGCGGTGGCGGCCTACCGCTACCCGGGCTCCGGCCTCGTGTCGGTCGTGGCCCCCATCACCTACGAGCCGATCGGGTTCGGCGTGCCCAAGGGGGACCCCCTCCTGGTCAACCTGCTGCAGAATCTGCTGAACGGCCTCGAGAAGGCCGGGTACATGAAAGAGCTGGGCGAGAAGTGGTTCGGCAAGCCGACCTGGATCGACCAGCTGAAATAACGACGGGAGGGCAGCATGCAACGAGGCAAGCGTGTATCGATAGCCGCGATCACCGTTATCGTGACCGCCATGGCATTGGCGGCGCTGCCGGCCGTGGCCCAGCAGGTCACCGGCACGCCCGGCTCGCCCAGCGCCACGACGACCATCAGCAACAAGCAACTGCCGGCGCCCGACCCGAAGTTCGGCGGCGTCATCAAGAACGACGCCCTGCAGTCCAAACCCTGGTGGGCGCCGCGCGTGGTGCCGCCGAAGGGCGCGCCCAACGTGCTGCTGATCATCACCGACGACGCCGGCTTCGGCGTGCCGAGCACCTTCGGCGGCGTCATCCCGACGCCGACCATGGACCGCATCGCGCAGGAGGGCCTGCGCTACAACCGCATGTTCTCGACCGCACTGTGCTCGCCCACGCGCGCCGCGCTGATCACCGGGCGCAACCACCACTCGGCCGGCTTCGGCGTGATCTCCGAGCAGTCGACCGGCTTCCCCGGCTACAACAGCATCATCGGCAAGGACAAGGCGACCATCGGCCGCATCCTGCTCGACAACGGCTACGCGACCGCCTGGTTCGGCAAGGACCACAACACGCCGGCCTTCGCGGCCAGCCAGGTCGGGCCGTTCGACCAGTGGCCGACCGGCATGGGCTTCGAGTACTTCTACGGCTTCGTCGGCGGCGACGCCAACCAGTGGCAGCCGAACCTGTTCCGCAACACGACGCAGATCTATCCGTTCGAGGGCAAGGCGCCCGGAACCTGGAACCTGGTCACCGCGATGGCCGACGACGCCATCGACTACATGACGCGCATCCACCAGACCGACCCGTGCAAGCCGATCTTCATCAAGTACGCGCCCGGCGCCACGCACGCGCCGCACCACCCGACCAGGGAGTGGGTGGACAAGATCAGCGCCATGCACCTCTTCGACGACGGCTACGAGAAGCTGCGCGAGCGCATCTTCGAGAACCAGAAGCGGCTGGGCGTCGTCCCCAAGGATGCCCAAGCTGGCGCCGTGGCCCAAGGACGTCCTGAAGCCCTGGGACGAGCTCGCCCCGGAGGCGAAGAAGCTCTTCATCCGCCAGGTCGAGGTCTTCGCCGCCTACGCCGCCTACAACGACCACGAGATCGGCCGCGTGATCCAGCACTTCGAGGACCTGGGCAGGCTCGACAACACGCTCGTCATCTACATCAACGGCGACAACGGCACCAGCGCCGAGGGCGGGCCGCTGGGCACGCCCAACGAGGTCGCGTTCTTCAACGGCATCAACGAGATGCCCGTCGACGTGCAGATGAAGTGGTACGACGTCTGGGGCACCGAGCAGACCTACAACCACATGTCGGCCGGCTGGTCGTGGGCGTTCGACACGCCCTTCGACTGGTTCAAGCAGAACGCCTCGCGGCTCGGCGGCATCAACCAGAACATGGTCGTGTCGTGGCCGGCGCGCATCAAGGACAAGGGCGGCCTGCGCGAGCAGTTCGTGCACGTCATCGACGTCGTGCCGACGATCCTCGAGGCGACCGGCATCAAGGCGCCCGAGGCCGTCGACGGCATCCGGCAGGCGCCGATCGAGGGCACGAGCTTCGCCTACACCTTCGACGCGAAGAACGCCAAGAGCGGCCTCGCGGCACAAGACGCAGTACTTCGAGATGATGGGCCAGTGGGCGCTCTACGACGACGGCTGGCTGCTCAGCACGAAGGTCAACCGCGCGCCGTGGCAGGCCTTCGGCGCGGCCAACCCGGACCCGCTGAACAACCAGGTGTTCCAGCTCTACGACCTGAGGAAGGACTTCACCCAGATCCGAGGACATCGCCGCGCAAGCACCCGCAGAAGGTCAAGGAGATGCGGCAGAAGTTCGTCGCGGAGGCGAAGAAGTACCAGGTCTTCCCGATGGACGCGTCGGTGGCGGCGCGCATCGTCGCACCGCGGCCGAACATCACCGCCGGGCGCACCGAGTTCGTCTACACGCGGCCGATGATCGGGTCTGCCGCAGGGCGACTCGCCGCTACTCCTGAACGCCTCCTACACGATCACCGCCGACATCGAGGTGCCGCAGGGCGGCGCCGAGGGAATGATCCTGACCTCGGGCGGGCGCTTCGCCGGCTACGGCTTCTACCTGCTCAAGGGCAAGCCCGTCTTCCTGTGGAACCTGGTCGACCTCGAGCGGGTGAAGTGGGAGGGCGCCGAAGCGCTGACGCCCGGCACAGCACACGGTCGAGTTCGAGTTCAAGTACGATGGACTCGGCGTCGGGACGCTGGCGTTCAACAACATGAGCGGCGTCGGCCGGCCGGGCGTCGGCACGCTCAAGGTGGACGGCAAGGCGGTCGACGATCACGGAGATGGAGCGCACGCTGCCGATGATCCTGCAGTGGGACGAGAGCTTCGACATCGGCTCCGACACCCTGACCGGCGTGAACGACGCGGACTACCGGCCGCCGTTCCCGCTGACCGCGCAAGCTCAACAAGCTGACGATCAAGGTGGACCGGCCGAAGCTCTCGCCGGAGGACATCAAGAAACTCCAGGCCGCGCAGCGAAGACAACCGAAGACCGCGAGCGCAATCAGGCGGCGATCGAGAGTAGTCGCTCGACGCCGGTTTGTCGGCCTGAGCGGTGTTGCCTTGTGGGGGCGGCGTCCGGCCGCGAAACCGTCGCGGCTGGAAAGCCGCTCCCACGCGGAGCGGGCTGTAAAGCCCAAACCCATTGCATTGAAAGGAGATCCCACATGCGCTCGCATCGTACGGTCGGCCTGAGCCGACCCGGATTCAGGACGCTCACGGCCGGGCTGCTGGTCATCGCGGCCGGGCTGTTGTCGATTTGCCCGGCCGGCGCCATCACGCCGGAGGAGGCCGCGGCCATCGGCGTCGATGCCTACGTCTACGGCTACCCCCTGGTCACCATGGAGATGACCCGGCGCGTGATGACCAACGTCCCCGAGCCCGAGGGAACGCGGGCACCGATGGGCCAGTTCGTGCGCATGCGCGCCTATCCGGACGCCTCGTTCCGGGACGTCACCGCGCCGAACGCCGACACGCTGTACACGGTGGCGTGGGTCGACGTGTCCAAGGAGCCCTGGGTGCTCGGCGTCCCGGACACGGCCGAACGGTACTGGCTGTTCCCCATGCTGGACGGCTGGACCGAGGTCTTCCAGGTCCCGGGCAAGCGCACGACCGGCACGAAGGCCAAGACCTACGCCATCACCGGCCCGAACTGGAAGGGCAAGCTGCCCCAGGGCCTGCGGGAGTACAAGTCGCCGACGGCGATCGTCTGGATCCTGGGCCGCATCTACTGCACCGGGACGCCGGAGGACTACAAGGCCGTGCACGCGCTGCAGGACAAGTTCAAGCTGGTTCCGCTCAGCAGCTACGGCAAGCCCTACACGCCGCCGCCGGCGCAGGTGGACCCCGCCGTCGACATGAAGACGCCCGTGCGCGAACAGGTGAACCGCCTGGACGCGGGGGCGTACTTCAAGCTCTTCGCCCGGCTCTTGAAGGACAACCCGCCCGCGAAGGCGGATGCGCCGATCCTGGCGCGCCTGGCGCAGATCGGCATCGTGCCGGGGCAGGATTTCGACATCGCCAGGCTCGACCCGGCCGTGGCCCAGGGGCTGCAGAATGTCCCGCAGGCCGGGGTCGAGAAGATCATGGCGCATTTCAAGAGTGCCGGCAGGGTCGAGAACGGCTGGGTGTTTTCCACCAAAACCGGCGTCTACGGCACCGACTACCTGCAGCGCGCCCTCATCGCCGCCATCGGTCTGGGCGCCAACCGCCCGCAGGACGCGATCTACCCGACCTCGGAAGAGTCGGCCAACGGCAAGCCCTACGACGGGGCCAACCGCTACGTGATCCACTTCAACAAGGGCGAGATGCCCCCGGTCAACGGCTTCTGGTCCCTGACCATGTACGACGCGGACTACTTCTTCGTTCAGAACCCGTTGAACCGCTACACCCTGAGCTCGCGCAGCAAGTTCAAGACCAACCAGGACGGCTCGGTGGACCTCTACATCCAGAACACCTCGCCGGGCAAGGGCCAGGAGTCCAACTGGCTCCCGTCCCCGGCCGGCAAGTTCATCCTGATGTTCCGGTTCTACTGGCCCCGGGAGGCGATCATCGACGGCACCTGGAAGCTGCCGGCGGTGACGCCGATCCCGCACATGCCGGGTTGAAGCATTTAAACCGGCGACCCGGTCAACCGGCACGGCCGCAACGGGGTGATTGCTCGGGATCCGGGAACCAGGGTTCGGGGTTCAGGAAATAAAGGCGCTTTCGCTATCCTTTGTCCGCTGAACTCTGAACCCTTGGCACTTCGGTTACCCCCGGACCCTGACCGCTGGGCCCATCCCCTTTCACCTTCCGCCCAGTCTTGCCATGCGGGCGGCTTTGAAGGATAACTGCCTGCACCGCTTCAAACCTGCAGCAGGGTGAAACGTATGGCAAAGGTCCTCCACGCGATCGGCCTGGCAGCCGTCCTTTTTCTAACGCCGCCCTCCGTTCATTCGTCCGGACCGGCGGCCACGCCGGAGCCGCCGGCCGCCACGCCTGCCGCCCCGGCCGCGCCCCCTGCTGCCATAACGGCGGCCGAGGTCATCGCCAAGTCCTCGGAGGTCACGAGCCTTCTGGGCACCATCGCCGAAAAATTCGTCCCCAGCGCCGAAATCGAGAAAATCGAGCGGTCGCTGCCCGAGGTCACCCGGCAGATCGACGTGGACTTCACCGACACGTCGGTGACGCTGGGCGAGCAGCCCCCGCTGACGACCATCCAGGCGGAGCAGGCGCGCTGGCAGTATCGCCACCTGCAGGTGACCGGCTGGCTGACGGTCCTGACCCAGCGGGCCGTCGATCTGCGAACGGCCTACGACGCCCTGTCCCGCACCGCACGGACCTGGACCCAGACCCGCGACGCGGTCCAGGCCGAGCAGGCCCCCGCGGCTATCGTGCAGCAGGTGATATCGACGCTGGGGGCCATCGAGGCCGCCCAGGCCCAGCTGAAATCGCAGGAGGATGCGATCCTGGTGCTGCAGGGCAGCCTGGCCGCCGAGCTCTCCCGCTGCGACGAGATGCTGGCGCAGGTCGCCCGGGCCCAGAAGTCGGCGGTCGCGGGCATGCTGAGCCGGGAAAGCCCGCCGGTCTGGAGCGCCGAGCTCTGGGCCCGGGCCCGGGACACCCTGCCGGGCCGGTTGTCCGCCATCGCCCGGGGGTTCTGGACCAACATCCGGGAGTTCCTCGTGGACCCCGCGCGCGGGCTGCCGGTTCTCGCCCTGATGTTCCTGGCGTTGGCGTTCGCGACCGTTGCGGCGCGGCGCAGGAAGCGGCAGTGGGCGGCAAGCGGCATCGGTGTCTCCGCGGTCGTGAACGTGTTCGACCGGCCGTACTCGGCCGCCCTGATGCTGGTCCTGT
This sequence comes from uncultured delta proteobacterium, assembly GCA_963828345.1. Classification (GTDB taxonomy): domain Bacteria; phylum Desulfobacterota; class Desulfobacteria; order Desulfobacterales; family SpSt-501; genus SpSt-501. The sequence continues at coordinate 80,776 of CAWHEZ010000008.1, read as the reverse complement.
GGGCGGCCTCCTCCCCGGCTTCCCCGGCCCCGGCCCGCGTCCAGGACCTGCTCCTGGCGCTGGCGTTCCTGCCGGTCGTCCGGCTGGTGCGGCGCATGGTCGACCCGCGCGTGCTGTCCATGCTCTTCGCCATGGTGCTGCTCTACATGGTCGACCTCGTGCGCCGGGCCCTCGGCGGCGCCCCCCTGGTCGAGCAGGCGCTGCTGGTCCTGGAAAGCGCGGCCGCGATCGCAGCGCTCGCGTGGCTGCTGCAGCACGACCGCCTCCGGCATATCCCGGGGCAGGTCCCCCCCATCCTGCGCTCGCGCTTCGGCCCGGCCCTGCTCAAAATGCTCGTCGTCGCTTTGGCGGTCGGCGGCCTGACCGCCGCCCTGGGGTTCACGCGGCTGGCGCGCATGCTCACCCCCGCCGTTCTCAACGGGGGCGCCCTGGCTCTCATTCTGTTCGCGGCCGTGCGCGTGGCCCGCGGGGCGCTGGCGATCGCGCTGCGGGCGTGGCCGCTGGACCGGCTGCAGATGGTGGGCAAGCACATCGACCTGCTGGAGAGCTGGGCGCAGCGGCTGTTTTTCTGGGCGGCGGTCCTGGTCTGGACCAGGCGCTTCCTCCAATACGTCGGGCTGCTCGACCCGGTGGTGTCCCTGGGCAGCGCCATCCTGGAGATGCGGCTGGAGCGCGGCTCCATCAGCATCTCGATCGAGGACATCCTGGCGTTCGGGGTCACGGTGTGGGTGTCCTTCCTGCTCTCCGCCGTCGTCCGCTTCGCGCTCAAGGAGGAGGTCTACCCGCGCCGGGGGGTGGCGCGCGGCATGTCCTACGCCTACTCGCGCCTGGTGCACTACGTCATCCTGGCGGTCGGGTTCCTGGTGGCGCTGGGGGTGCTGGGGCTGGACCTCTCCAAGGTGAGCGTCCTCGCGGGCGCCTTCGGGGTCGGCATCGGCTTCGGCCTGCAGGACGTGGTCAACAACTTCGTCTGCGGCCTGATCCTGCTCTTCGAGCGCCCGGTGCACGTGGGCGACATCGTCGAGGTGGGCGGGCTGCAGGGCGAGGTGCGGCGCATCGGCATCCGCGCCAGCACCGTGCGCACCTACCAGGGCGCGGACATCGTCGTGCCCAACTCCCAGTTCATCACCGCCAACGTGACCAACTGGACGCTGAGCGACCAGCTGCGGCGCATCGAACTGCCGGTGGGCGTGAACTACGGGGCCCCGGCGGGCCAGGTGATCGAGCTGCTCGAGTCGACGGCGCGCGCCAACCCCAACGTGCTGCAGACCCCGGCGCCGCAGTGCCTCTTCACGGGCTACGGCGACAGCTCGATCACCTTCGAGCTGCGGGCCTGGACGGACCAGTTCGACAACTGGGGGGCGATCCGCAGCGAGCTCGCCACCGCCGTGTACGAGGCGGTGGTCGCGGCCGGGTTCTCGTTCCCGTTCCCGCAGCGCGAGGTGCGGGTGCTGGGGGATTCAGGGGCGGGGAAGAATGACGGCCCGCGGCCGGGCGGCGGGGTCGAGCCGTCGCAGAAAGAGTGAGATCCCGTGTATTTCAAAAATTGTTTCGAATTTCGTGATTTCGAATTTCCCCGGCTGTGCCGAGCCGGGCGAGCTGCATCCGACAGGATCGAAAGGGTTTTCAGGCTCGAGTTCAACGTGAAAAAACAAGGAGGCCTGCATGAGAAGATGCGCTCGCGATGTGTTGCTTTTCGCATTGATTTGGTTATTGGCTGTCGGTCCGGTTCACGCCGGTGGGCTTTGGTTGACCCTGCAGCCGACCCCGGACATGGGGGTGGGCAGCGCCGGGAGCCAGGCGGCGGGGTTCGATGCCTCCACCGCCACCGCCAACCCGGCCGCGATGACGCGACTGGACCGTTCCCAGATGGAAACCGGCATCATGGGCCTCTACGTCGACTCCCAGTTCAATGTCAAAAACTCCAGCAACGGCGACAACGGCGGCGGCAACGCCGGCTATTTCAGCCCGGTCCCGACGCTGAATTACGTGCACAGCGTAAGCCCGGATTTGAAGCTGGGGCTGGGGGTGGGTTCTTATTTCGGGTTGGGGCTCAATTACTCCAACGAATGGGCAGGCAAATACTATGTCCAGAACGCGAGCATCACGACGCTGGCGGTCAACCCGACCATCGGCTACAAGATCGCCGACTGGCTGTCGGTCGGCGGAGGCGTCAGCGCGGTGCAAGGCAATCTGAGCGAGCGGGTGGCGGTCAACACGCTGCTCGAACCAGGCGACGGGCGGCTCAAGTACGACGCCTCCGACGTGGGCTACGGCTACAACCTCGGGGTGCTCTTCACGCTGAGCCCCCAGACCCGCGTGGGGGTCACCTACGTCTCGCAGGTGAATCTCGACTTCAAGGACGAGATGCGCTTCAAGAACCTGGACGGCACGATCCTGGGGGCGGCGCTGAATGCATCCGGCCTGCTGGATGCACAGCTGAAGATCAACATGAACATCCCGGCCCAGCTATCCTTAGGGGTCTACCAAGCCATCACCGACAAGCTGGCGCTGGTCGGCACCGTCAACTGGCAGAACTGGAGCCGCTTCGGCGAGCCCGAGATCGCGGTCGCCGACAGCAGCACGGTCACTGCCGACCTCAACTACCAGGACACCTACCACGCGGGCATCGGGGTCTACTACCGCGTGGCGGAGCCATGGCTGCTGATGGCCGGTTTCAGCTACGACACCTCGCCGACTTCCAGCAGCAGCGATCGCGGGCCCGTGCTGCCCTTGGGCGCGTTCTTCACCTATTCGGCCGGCGTTCAGTATGACTGGAACAAGGATTTCTCGGTGGGCGTGGCCTACGCCCTGATCGACGCCGGCCCCGCCAAGGTCAACAGATCCGGCGGGCCGCTCAAGGGGGACCTCAAAGGCGAGTACGACACCAACTTCATCCACGCGGTCAACGTGAACTTCGTCTACCGCTTCTGACCGGGCGAAGGCGGGGCGCCACAAGCTTGAAGAGCCGGGAAGACGTCGTACTATGCCTTTCGGACGTTCGCCGAACCGGGCCGGAATCTTGAAGGGGGAGGGAACAACGGATGAAAACCGTGGTTGCGATGGCCGTGGTGGGGCTTTTCGCCCTGGCGCTCCCGGCGCACGCGGCGGATCCCCTGCAGGCCTTCCCGCCCGCCGACGCGGGCATGGTCCGCCACGTGCTGCAGCTGCCGAAGCAGGCCGACGAGTCGGCCTTCAAAGTCGAGCTGATCGTCGGCCGGACCGTGCCGCTCGACGAACACAATCGCTATTTCTTCGGCGGCCGGATCCAGAAAGAAGACATCAAGGGCTGGGGCTACACGCGCTACGTCGTCAGCGCGCTGGGGCCCATGGCCGGCACCCAGATGGCGGTCGACCCGAACGCGCCGAAGGTCGACCGGTTCATCACGCTCGCCGGGGAGCCCTACCTGATCCGCTACAACAGCCGCCTGCCGGTCGTGGTCTATGCGCCCGAGGGCGTGGAGGTGCGCTACCGCATCTGGAAGGCCGAGCCGCAGGCGAAGGCGATCGACAAGGGGTGAGCCCGTCGCAGAGGAGACATCGCATGAATACGCACCTGCATTTCCTGGTGGCGCTGCTGGTCGTCGCCGTGGCCGGCCCGATCGCGGGCAGCCCCGCGCAGGCCCAGGGGCCCAGCTGCTATGTTTCACCCAGCATGGAAAAAACCTACATGTTCATCCGGGAGCTCGATTCGGATGGCAACCCGGTCGGCGAGCTCGGCGGCCTGTGGGTCAACTTCGGGGAGCAGGCGCCCGTCACGAGCAGCACGGGCAACATCGCCATCAGCTACCGGCCGGCGTCTTCGGACCGGGAAATCCTGATGGACGCCACGCCGTGCTCCGGCGGGAACGTGATCTCCGTCCCGTGAACTCAGCGGCAAGGATTATGAAAGGCATTGAAATGAGACCAACGACATGCACCGCCGTCTTCCTCTGCGTTCTTGCCCTATCGCTCATCGGTTGCACGGGCGGGCCGCCGGTCGACAAGACCCTGCAGGCCGAGGTGATGCTGGGAACGGCCGGGTTCACGCTGAAGACCGTGACCTCGCAGGCGCAGGGCGAGCGCCTGGCGCAGCTCCCCCAGCGCAAGGTGGTGCGTTTCGCGACCTCGAAGGGCGAGGTGTATGTCTGGGCCGACGTCCCGGAGTGCCGCTGCTTCTACACGGGCACGCGCCAGAACTACGAAACGCTGTACGAGCTGAACAAGGAAGCCCGGGCGCAGCAGCGCCTCTACTGGTACGACGCCCAGGACAACGACCCGCTCTGGGCCGAGCCTGTCGAAGTGGAAGCCATTCTGGTGATCGGCGGGATGATCAGGTGAACGCCATGATGCCCATGCCGAACGCGACACGCCTGTTTCTGGCTCGCCGTCCTCGGGGCGCTGCTGACCGCATGGCCCGGGTGGGCGGGGACCGTTCTGGACCGGGTGCAGTCGAAAAAGGTCGTGCGTTGCGGGGTCAGCGAGGGCATCCCCGGGTTTTCCGTGCCGGGCGCCGACGGCCGCTGGACGGGCATGGACGCGGACTTCTGCCGCGCGGTCGCGGCCGCCGCGCTGGGCGATCCCGACCAGGTGGACTTCGTGCCCCTGACGGCCGCCGGACGCTTCCCCGCGCTGAAGAGCGGCCGGATCGACCTGCTCGCGCGCAACACCACGCGGACGCTCGGGCGGGAAGCCAACCTGGGGACGGAGTTCGCCGGGACGCTCTACCACGACGGGCAGGCCTTCCTGGTCGCGGCCGCCGACACGGCCCAACGGCCCGAAGACCTTGCGGGGCGACCGATCTGTGTCGCCAAGGGGTCCACGCACGAGGTGAACCTGGTCGACTACTTCCAGGCGCGCGGGCTCGCCTGCACGCCGGTCGTGGTGGACTCGATCCTCCCGGCGGCCGGAGCGGCTCGCCGCCGGCGAGTGCGCCGCCGTGACCTCGGATGCCACGGCGCTCGCGGAGCTGCAGCGCCTGGCGCCCGGCGGGGCCGCCGCGTATCGCCTGCTGCCGGCCCGCATCTCCAAGGAGCCCTTCGGTCCGGTCGTGAACCGCGGGGACGAGGGGTGGCTGACGCTGGTGCGGTGGGTCCTGTTCGCGCTGGTCGAGGCCGAGGAGCGCGGCATCACGGCCGCCAACGTGCGGACCGTGCGGGACACCACCGCGGACCCGGCGGTGAAGGCCTTTCTGGGGTCCCCCGGGGACTACAGCAGCGCCCTGGGCGTCGCGCCGGGCTGGGTGGTGCGGGTGGTGGAGAGCGTCGGCAACTACGGCGAGGTGTTCGAGCGCAACCTCGGCCGGCAGAGCCCCCTGAACATCGAGCGGGGGCACAACCGCCTGTGGACGGAAGGCGGGCTGATGTACGCCCCCCCGTTCCGCTGACGTTGATGGGGTGACACTCCGGTGGACCTGAATTCCATCCTCATCGTCGCCGTCTTCGGCACCGTCATCCTGGCGATCGCCTTCAACCTGTGCGACATGGTCATCGCCGCCATGCTCGGGGTGAGCACGCTGCTCGTCTTCGGGGCGTTCTCCCAGCCGGATGCGCTCGGCGCGGCGAAATCCGCCGGGGGGCCGCTCGCGCTGCTCTTCGGGGGCATGGTGGTCGCCCGCACCCTCGAGCCGACCGGACTCTTCGAGCACATCGGCACGCGCTTCCTGATCGCCACGCGCGGCAGCGGCCGACGGTTCCTGCTCGGGGTCTTCGTCCTGGTGGCGGTGCTCTGCGCCTTCCTCCCCAACGCCACGACCGTCATCCTGCTGGCGCCCATCATCATCCGCATCGCGCGGGCGCTCGACGTGGACTTCGTCGGGCCCATGATCGTGACCGCCATCATCAGCAACTCGGCCGGCCTGCTCACGCTGATCGGCGACCCGGCGACTTACCTGGTGGGCAGCTCGATCGGCATGAGCTTCACCGACTACCTGCGCAAGGTGACGCTCGGCGGCATCCTGACGATCCTGGTGCTGATCCCGCTCATGCCGGTCGTGCTCAAGGACGTCTGGCGCGTCCGGCGCACGCTGCCGGCCGATCTGAAGCCGCAGCCGCTGACGCGACCGGTCATGGCGGCCTGCGCCCTGATGGTGCTGGCCGCCATGGTCGCCCTCTTCATGTTCGGGGAGGACCTGCCGACCCACATCGTGCCGCCGGGGGTGGCCGTCATCGCGGCCTCGCTCGGGCTGCTGGTCATCTACGGCGCACGCGTCGAGCCGGTCGACCAGGTGATGAAGGACATCGACTGGAAGACGCTGCTCTTCCTGCTGTGCATGTTCTGCCTGGTCGAGGCGTTCAACAAGACCGGGCTGATCCAGGCCCTGTCACAGGCGTTCTACGCCTGGTTCGGGGTCGAGCTGCTGCTGGTCGGATTCACCGTGATCGCGGTGGTGGGGCTGGGCTCGGGCCTGCTCGCCAACATCCCGCTGGTGGCCGCCATGATCCTCATGCTCAAGGGCTATTTCGTCCTGGCGCAGCTCGTGCCCGAAGATGCCCTGGGGCCGGCCTTCGCCGCGTGGCCGGAATCCACGCTGCCCGTCTTCGTCGCGATGATGTTCGCCGGGACGCTGGGCGGCAACGCCACCCTGATCGGCGCCTCGGCCAACATCGTCAGCGCGGGGATCTGCGCGGCGCAGGGGCGCCCGGTCGGGTTCGCAACGTTCATGCGCTACGGGCTCCCGCTGACCGCTTGCCAGCTGGCCGTGTCCGCGGCCTATGTCGGAGTGCTGTTTGTGGTGTATAATTGAAGCTGGAGACGGCGGGGACGGGTGGCCGGACCACCCGGGACATGCCGCCGGTGCGCAACCGCATTCAAGACAGGAACTCAGCCATGGATGGACGGTGTTCTCGAACGTTGGTCTACATGCTGCTTCTGGTGACTCTCACGGCAGTCCTCGGAATACCGGGCGCGCTGCGGGCCGCCGGAACGACCGACCTGGACGAGGAAGCCACGATCGGGGACCCCGGTGAGCAGGCGACGGTCGGGGACCCCGGGGAACAGGCCACGGTCGGCGACCCCGGCGAGCAGGCGACGGTCGGGGATCCCGGCGAACAGGCCACGGTCGGGGATCCCGGCGAACAGGCCACGATCGGCGACCCCGGCGAGCAGGCGACGATCGGCGACCCGGGCGAACAGGCGACCATCGGGGATCCCGGCGAGCAGGCCACGATCGGCGACCCGGGCGAGCAGGCGACCGTCGGCGACCCCGGCGAACAGGCGACGGTCGGGGATCCGGGGGAAAAGGCCCGCATCGGCGACCCGGGTGAAAAGGCCAGGATCGGCGACCCGGGCGAGAAAAAGAGCTTTTGACGCGATCGCACGCAACCGCGACCACGGGATGACGCCATGAAGAAGACCGCCGTTTTGCTGGCGATAGCGATGTGGGCGCCATGGGGCGCCGCCCTGGCGGCCTCGCTGCAGAACACCGACAGCCAGGCCTACGAGCTGATGATCGCCGAACCGAACCGGCCCTACGCGTCGTCCTACCGGGTCATCGAGAACGCGCAGGTCGAGTTCTGCTTTCTCGGCTGCCAGGTGACCCTCCTGACGACCGGGCAGACGGTCAGCGTGGGCCCGCAGGACACGGTGGTCATCGACGACGGGGTGATGACGGTCACCGCCAGTGACGGCGGGGCGGGATCGGACGCTCAGACACCAACGGCGAAACGCCAGGCGCACGGTGAGTTCGCAAGGAGACAGTCGCATGAAAAATGCACACGATCGCATGAGCAGCCGGGTGTGGGTTCGCCGGGTCGCCCTGGGCCTGGCCCTGCTCGCAGCCGGATGCGCCGGTTCGCAGCCGGTGCAGGTGCAGCTCCCGCCCGGCGCCCGCATCGGGGTCCTGAACCTGGTCGAGCCCTGGATGACCCACATCCAGATGGGCGCCTTGCGCTTCAACAGCTTCACCAACACCTACCCGGTCGACTGGGACCTCGCGGGGCGCCTCACGCGCCGGATCGAGGCGGACCTGACGCCGCGGGGGACGTTTACATTCGTCCCCATCGCCGTGGATGCCGCCCCGGGTTGGGCGCAGTCGATGTCCGACGCCATTCAGAGCACGGTCACCACCTGGATGTCGGGCGACCTCAGGCGCTTCCTTCAGCAGACGGCGGTCGAGAACCGGCTGGACCTCATCGTCACCGTCAGCAGCTATCGGACCGGCACCCGGCCGCCGGATTCCTGCTTCCGGATCTTCAAGACCGACCTGCCGACCCAGGGCTACGGCGTCTTCACCCGCATGAGCGCGGTGCCCGGAAACCAATGGGTGCCGGTCGGCGGCAACCACGCGCATGCCTACGCCAACATCCTGACCGCCGTGTTCCAGACTCAGCCGGTCGGACTGGCCGCCTCCGCGTTCGCGCCTTGCAGCGACGCGCCTCTCAGCGATTTCCCGTGGCCGGCGGACATCCAATTCCTCGGGGCCGCGCAGTTCGACGCGCTGCGCCCCGCAGTCGAGTCGATCGCCGCGGAGTCGGTGCGCGCCGCGCTCAGCAAAGCGGGACTTTGAACGATCATGCGGACGCGGTTGCGCGGGTTCGCGCGCCATCTCAACCGCTCAACGGAAACGGAGGCGATTCCATGAGAACGGGCTGTCGGCTGCTGCCGGTGCTTTGCCTGGGAGTGGTACTGATCGGGTGCAGCGCGCTTGCGCCCGTGCCGGACGGATCGCAGCTCATCGGCACGTTCCAAGGGCAGGTCTGGGGCGGGATGGATGGACCGATCCAGGTGCAGCTCTACCAGGCGCCCAACGGGGACTCGGTCTTCTCGGGCCAGTTCGCGAGCGGCGGCGGGGTGAGCTATTTCCGCGGCACCCTGCTCGGCAACACGCTGGACGGCAAGGTCGACATGGGGCTCGGGACCATCAGGGGCCAGCTGTCCGCCGACGGGTCCCAGATGTCCGGGGAGCTGAAGCTCGCCCAGTACCATTGCACGTGGAGCGCCGGTATGCAGTGAGCGCATGTGCGCTGCGCGTCCAGGCGCTCACTCCGTGCAAGGGTCCTGCTCCGACAGCCCGGGGTGCACGCAGCGTTCCCAGCGGCAGGACACCCAGCGCCCCTCGGGGGCGCACACCCCGCAGGCGTGCTTCTGGCTGCAATCGAAGGCGGTCATTTCAGGGATGCAGCGCTCCGCCGGGCCCTCGGAATGGGACGACGTCGCCAGGTAGGTGATGAGGACGGTTCGTTTCAGCTTGCCGCACGAGTAGAAGACGGTGTCGATTTCGACGTGTTCGCAGCGGTCGGGTTTCATGCGCACCTCGGGCCCCATGGGGGCTCGCTACGCGGATCAGGCCGGGGCCGCACGGGCGGCCCCGGCCGTTTGCCGATTTCCGGCCTGGCAGCCGATCAGGCCATCTTGAGGACCATCATGCCGGCATTGGCGCGCTGAACGAGCAGCGCGATCCCGTCGCCGCCCGTGTGCCTGGCCAGCAGCTGCTTCAGTTCGCCGGTCGAGGACACGTTCTGGCGATCGACCTCGAGGATCAGGTCGCCCTGCTGCAGCCCGGCCTTGGCCGCCTTGCTGTCCGGCCGCACGCCGACCACCACCACGCCGGCCTCGCGGTTGGTTTTCAGGCGCCGGGCCATCTCCGGGGTCAGGTCGGTCACCTGCAGGCCGTACTCGCCCTCCTTCTCCACCGGGGGTTTGCCCGCATCGGCGACCGTCACGGGGCGCTTGGCCACCTTGACGTCGACCGTCCGCTCCTTGCCGTCGCGCACGACCGTGATCTTCGTGGTCTCGCCCACCGGCAGGGTGGCCGCCTTGGCGGTCAGCTCGCGGCTGGTCCTGACCTTCTCGCCGTCCACCGCGGTGATGATGTCCTTGGCCTTGATGCCCGCTTTCTCCGCGGGGTTGCCCGGGACGACCTCGGTCACCAGCACGCCCTCGCCGCCCTTGGCGCCGTAGTAATCGGCCAGCTCGCCCTTGAGGTCCTGGATGTTCACCCCCAGCCAGCCGCGGGTGACTTCGCCGTTGTCCTTGAGCTGGGCCACTATTTTCGTGGCCATGTCGATCGGGATGGCAAACCCGATGCCCTGGCCCTGGGCGATGATGGCCGTGTTGATGCCCACCACCTCGCCGTTCAGATTCACGAGCGGCCCGCCGCTGTTGCCCGGGTTGATCGAGGCGTCGGTCTGGATGAAGTCGTCGTAGGGGCCGGAGCCGATGGCGCGGCCCTTGGCGCTGACGATGCCGGCCGTGACGGTCTGCTCCAGGCCGAAGGGGCTGCCGACGGCCAGCACCCACTCGCCGACCTTCAATTCCGCGGAGCGTCCCAGGCGGGCCACGGGCAGCTCGCCCTTGGCGTCGATCTTGATCAGCGCCAGGTCGGTCTGCGGGTCGCGGCCGACGACCTTGGCATCGAACTCGCGCTCGTCCTTGAGCTTGACCTTGATCGTGTCGGCGTCCTCGACCACGTGGTTGTTGGTGATGATGAGGCCGGTCTTGTCGATGATGAAACCGGTCCCCAGGCCGCCCTGCTTGCGCTCGGGTTGCTGTTGCCCGCCGAAGAACTCCTTGAAGCGCTCGTCCCCGAAGGGGTTGCCGTGGAACTGCGGCCGCATGCCGGTCTCGCCCGCCGTTTTTTCCACCTGGATGTTCACCACGGCCGGGCCGACCTGCTCGGCCAGGGCGCTGAAATTGTCCGGGATCATGCGGGATGCGGACGGGGATTTCGAGGCGCCCGCCAACTGCTGGCCGGTTGTCAGCATCAACCCGGCCATGACCAGTGCGATAACGAACCGACTGAGATTGAATCTGCGTTGCATGGTGCTTCCTCCTTGCATTCGGGTTTCGCCGGATTCCGGCGCCGTGATTTCGGAGGAGATGATAATCCGGCCACCTCACCGGAACATGACGCGAACATGATCAAAAAGTTATCTGCCGCCCGGGGCGGAGACCGGGAGGGTTTGCGGAGCCGTCCGCGAGTGTGATATAAGCGTTCCAAACGCATCCCGGTCCGGCCGGACCGCGGGCGCGTCATTTCCAAACCCCTTCACGCCGAAGCAGCCCAAACGACATCTCCATTCTTCTTAGAAAGAGGTCATATGCATCGGAGCCCCGGACGGTACGCGCTGATCGTGGCATCGCTGGTGATGGTCCTGCTCGCCGTCGGGACGGTCTGGGCCCAGAAGCTCCCGCCGACCAAGGCCAAGAAGCCGGCGGCCGCGGCGACGGCCGAGCCGGCCGCGCCGCAGTCCGCCGAGCAGGTCGACGCCTACATGGGGTCGCTGACCGACGAACAGGCCCGCAAGGCGCTGTCGCGCACGCTGAAGCAGCAGCTGGCGGGCAAAGGCCAGGCGGGCGAGGTCGAGCGCGGCATGGACGCGGGCCTGGGGATAGCACTTCACGCGCCTGGCCGACGGCGTGGCCGCCCTGAAGGAGAAGCTGGCGGCCACGGTCGCGACGGCCGATGCCGACCAGGACACCCTGGACGCGGCCTGGGAACGCGTGACGGCGGGAGGCGGGCTGCCGCGCTTCGCGCTCGCCCTGCTCTGGCTGGCCGGGATCCTGACAGCGGGGTTTGCCGCACGGGCCGCCTTTTTCCGCGCCGCGCGCGACCTCACCGCCTGCATGGCGACCGCAGCGGCGCTCGGCCGGCTGGAGCTCATCGGGCGGGTGATCTCGCAACGCGCTCGTGCAGATCTCTCGGGCTGCTGGTCTTCGCAGCCGTGAGCTTCGCGCTCTTCGTGGTCTTCTTCGATAAGGGCGACCCCGGCTACGAGCTGGTCTCGGTCTACCTGCTGCTCGGCTACTATGTCCTGATCCTCGCAGTCGCCGCCCGCATCCTCTTCGCCCCCGGGGCGCCCGCGCTGCGCCTCTTCCCGATGCCCGACGACGTTGCGCACCGGGTCCACCGCTGGCTCATGGCCGTCATCCTGGGGGCGGCGGTCGTGACCGGGGCGAGCCTCGTGCTGGACGAGGCCGGGGTGGGGCGCTCCACGTTCCTGCTGGTCTACAGCCTGAGCGGGGTCTACTTCGTGCTGGCGCTGCTCGCGGCTGATCTGGTCCCACCGCAAGCCGGTGGCCGCTGCGCTGCAGCCTGCAGGCGGGGATGCGGCCGGCGGCGGGGTGCTCGCCGCGCTGGCGCGCGCCTGGCACTGGCCGGCATCCGCGTACGTGGTCGGCATGGGGGTGTTCTGGATCTCGGACGTGCTGATCGGCGGCGACGCCCGGGTGGGCCGACTCATCTTGAGCCTGTTCGTGATCCCGGTCGCCATCGGGATCGACATCTGGGGGCAGCGGCTCATCCGGCTGGTCTCCGGCGAGCTGACCGAGGTGGTCGACCTGAGCGGGGACGAGGTGCGCGAGATCCCCCCGGTCGCGGCGGGGAAGGACTTCAAGACCTACGTGCCGCTGATCCGGCGCCTGTTCCGGCTGGCGCTCGCGGCCTTCACGTTTTTCGTGATGCTGGACCTCTGGGGGGTGGACCTGGCGGTCGGGCTGATCTTCACCACGCACGTGCTCAGCATCGCGGTCACCCTGCTGCTCGGGTTCATCGTCTGGGAGCTCGTCAAGGCGCGCATCGACAGCCGGCTGCGCCTGGAGATGCCGGCCGCGGACGAGGACGCGGAGGAGGGCGGGCGCCGGGGGCACGCGCCTCGGCACCCTGCTGACGCTGCTGCGGAAGTTCGTCCTGGCGGTGCTGGTCGTCATCGTCACGCTGATCGTGCTCTCCTCGCTCGGGGTGAACATCGGCCCGCTGATCGCCGGCGCGGGGGTGGTGGGGCTCGCGATCGGCTTCGGCGCCCAGACCCTGGTGCGCGACATCATCGCGGGGGTCTTCTTCCTGCTCGACGACTCCTTCCGCATCGGCGACTACGTCGAGTCCACCGGGGTCAAGGGGATGGTCGAGCACATTTCGCTCCGGTCGATCAAGCTGCGGCACCCGCGCGGCATGGTCTACACCATCCCCTTCGGCAACCTGAGGTCCATCACCAACTTCAGCCGGGACTACACGATCACGAAACTCGACATCCGCGTCGGCTTCGATACCGACCTCGAGCAGGTGCGCAAGGTCGTCAAGAAGATCAACAAGGCGCTGCGCAAGGACGAGGACATCAACCGGACCATGCTCGACGACCTCAAGTCCCAGGGCGTGAAGGAGTTCGACGACTCCTCGATGATCGTGCGGGTCAAGTTCAAGACCCTGCCGGGCGAGCAGTTCAAGGTGCGCAAGGAAGTCTACCGCATGATCCAGTCCGAGTTCCGGGCCGCCGGGATCGAGTTCGCCAGCCGCAACGTCACGGTCTTCGTCCCGCCCGGGCCCAAGCAGGCGACGCGGGGCGCCGATGCGGGACCCGAACATCCTCCAGGCCGGCGCGGCCGCGGGTCTGGCCTTGATCCAGAAGGAAGAGGAAATGAAGCTCAAGGCGGCCGCGGAGAAGACGCCGAAGGGGGAATGAGCCCCGGATCCGATCCGTCCGTCCGCCGCGAAGCCCCTCTATCGTTGAACCCGCACCGCCGCGGCACGGCATTGCCTCACCTCCCCCGGGCGCAGCCTTGTCATCTGCGCTGGTGTCCGTATTCCATCCTGATTTTTCCAACTAAAGTCTCCCCCTCGGATTGCCGATACATTAGTCGGAACCCCGGCATCCACTTGGACGGCGTGCACCATCTTCGATTTGTCGTATATCCTGTAGATTCGGATAGTTCCAGGCGAATTTGCATAGAAGGGACTTGAATGCGACGGGAGCCCACATCCTGCGGATTTTCCGTGGTCGAGCTCATGGTGGCCATTGCCGTAGTGGCAATCCTGGCCGGGCTGGCCACACCCGCGCTGGTCACCTGGAAGCAGAGGCACCAGTTGAACGGGGCTGCCGCGAACCTGGCGGCCGACCTCGAGCAGGCCAAGATGCGGGCCATTCGCGAGAACTCCTTCGTCGCGGTTGTGTTTACCGCCGGCAGGGTACACGATCTTCGTCGACAACGGGGCGGGGGGCGGCGACCCTGGGGACTGGGTGCGCAGCGGAGACGAGGCCCTGGTGCAGCAGCGGAGCCTGCCCGCCGGGTGTGCAGCTCCGGATGGACGATCTGACCCTGGCCAACAGTCGGGTGCGCTTCAACGGCCGGGGATTTCCACTGGATGTGGCCGCCACCGCCAGCATTCCGGTCGAGAACGCGCAGGGCACGAGAGAGGTCACGCTCTCGCGCCTCGGCAACGTGCGTGTGAACTGAGGGGCCGCATGCGACGGATCGCGAAGACGCTTCGCACTCAGGACGGGCTCACCATGGTCGAGCTCTCGATCGCCATGGCGATCATGTCCATCGGGCTGCTCGCGGTGGCGGCGATGCAGTTCGGGACCTCCCGCAACAACACCAATGGCAACATCTACACGCAAGCCAACCTTCTGGCCATGTCCCAGCTCGAGCTGCTGAAGAACCAGGATGTCAGCTTCCTCCTGGCGGGGAGCTACACCGAAGCGTCCACGGTCGACGAAAACGGCGAGCCGGGCGGAATCTACACCCGTCGGTGGACCATCACCGACATCGGCACGATGGCGCGAGAGTTGACGGTGACCGTGGAGTGGACCCGGCTGGGACGCACGCGCAGCGTCCAGGTCACCTCCAACACGAGGGGCAACGGGGCATGAGGGGCGGTCCACCCATTAGGTTGAGAATAGGGCGGCTGGCGGTCGCCGGTTTCAGCCTGGTCGAGCTCCTCATCGTGATCGCGATCCTGAGCATAGTGATGGCCACGGCCGTGGGGAGCTTCGACAACATCAGCCGCTTTTTCACGCGCGAAAACGTGAAGTCCGAGACGCAGAAGAAGACCCGTTTCGGCCTCGAAACGATGATCCAGGACATCATGCTGGCCGGGCTGAACCCAAGAGGGGTTTCGGGCAGCGGGGTCCAGATGGCGACCGGCACCAGCATTCGGGTGGCATCGGACCTGAATTTCGACGGCGATTTCGACGACCCGTCCGAGACCGTGACCTATGCGCTCAACGGGACCAACCTGCAGCAGACGAACCATCTCGGGACCGAGACGCTGGTCGAAAACGTGATCAGCTTCCGGCTGACCTATTTCAACGCCGGAGGGACCGAACTGGCGGAGCCGATCAACATCGCCGACGTCCGTTCGGTGGGGCTGAGCATCGCGATCACCAAACCGGCGGGGCGCGCAAAGAGCGTTACGCGCGCCTACTCCGTGCACATCCGCTGCCGCAACCTGTAACGGAGGACACCGCATGGGGTCGGCCTTCAACGTACTCCGAAACGAGCATGGGTTTGCCCTCTACCTCGCCATTTTTTTCTCCGCCATCCTGACGCTGGTCGGGGTGGTGTCCATTCGAACGTCGAGCACCGAGAGCATGGCGGTGCGCAACGAAGGGCAGTTGCTGCGCGAGTTTTACGGCGCCGAGGGAGGCGTTCTGGACGCGCTCGAGCACTACAACAGCGGGGCGACCTTCTGGCTGACGGACGACTTCCTTTTGGCGGGACCTGCTGCGGCCGGGACCCAGGTCATCTCTCACGACCAGCAGGGCAGCGCCGCGGCGGCCGTGGAGGTGCGCTGCATCGAAGACACCGGCGCGGTCATCACCAGCTTGAGCGCCTCGGCCAATGCGGTCCCGCAGCTGAAGCACGTCGGGCCGCCGCCCAACGGGGCCGGTTACAGCATGAAATTCTTCGAAGCGCGTCGCTACGCGGTCACCGGCACCTCCACTACGGGAAACACCCACGTGCAGGTCGGGGCCTGGAAAGTGTTCAACAAGTTCAACTGACTGCGAAGAACCGACCTTCACGCCAAGGAGAAAGGGCCATGAACCTCCTGCTGCGATGCCTCGTCCTGGCGCTGTGCCTGGCCGCTCCGGCCCATGCCGACGACACCGAGATCTACGGCACCGTCACCACCAGCACGGTGGAGCCGAACGTCCTCATCATCTTCGACACCTCCGGCAGCATGGCGACGGCCGACGTCCCGGGGAATCAGTACGACCCCGGCGTCGCCTACCCCGGCCAGTACGACCGGGACAAGGTTTACTACAAAAAGAAAAAAAATTGGGACGTGTTCACGAGCAGTGTCGGCAATATCACCTGCTCCAGCATCAAGACCAATCTGGAGACCAAGGGCTACTCGGAGAATTCCAAGGTCAAGGGCAGCTCGCCCTTCAGCTGCGACAGCTCCAAGAGCTACCAGCTTCGGACCGGGAACTATCGCAACTACCTGCTCGAAAACGATCCCAACAGCTACCGCCGCCGCATCGATGTCGCCAAGGACGTGTTGAGGGACATCGTTAACAATACCGATGGGGTGCGCTTCGGCTTGATGGTGTTCAACTACGAGCAGGGCGGCCGCCTCGTGGCCTCGTGCGGCTCGAGCTCAAGTCGACCATTCTCAGCGCCATCAGCAATGCCAGCCCGGACGGGTGGACGCCGCTCGCGGAGACCCTGGCCGAGGCGGGCCTCTACTTCGCCGGGATGCAGAGCTGGTTCAACTCCGGGGTCCATTACACCTCCCCCATGCAACAGCGCTGCCAGAAGAACTACATCATCCTCATGACCGACGGGGAGCCGACCAAGGACCGCGACCACCGGCTCTACGACACGGCCTACATCAACGGCGACTTCATCGGCGACCAGGACGGCGACCATGCCAGCCCGTGCAGCGGGTTCAGCCGGGAGTACTGGTACCGCGACGATGACGGCACCTGTCACAACTACGACGACGACGGGTCGGACTACCTGGACGACGTGGCCAAGTACCTGCACGACAAGGACTGCAACCCCACCATGGGCGACGGCACGGCGTTCGACAAGCAGAACATCGTGACCTTCACGATCGGCTTCAAGAGCAACCAGGACCTGCTCCAGCGCACCGCCACCCACGGCGGCGGCGAGTACTTCACGGCCGAGGCCTACTCGGAGCTCAGGGAAGCCTTCGACCAGATCATGTCAACGATTGTCGAGAAGAACGCCTGCTACGTGGCCCCGGTCGTGCCCATCAGCCGCATGAACCGCGCGTACGCCGGAGACAAGATCTACCTCGGGTTCTTCAAGCCCCAGCAGAGCGGCCGCTGGATCGGCAACATCAAGCGCTACGCGCTCGAGTCCGACGGGACCCTGATCGACGCCGGTGGGGCCGAAGTCACCACCTCCGACGGTCTGATCAAGGAAAACGCCCTGTCCTGGTGGACGACTCTCGGCAACGACGGCCCGGCCGTGGAGAAGGGCGGGGTGGCCGAGGTGCTGGAAGAGGCGCTCGAGGCGGGGACAACGCGCACGGTCTACACCTACACCGGCACGCAGGCCGCCCTGAGCCACTCATCCAACGCGTTCGTGACCACCAACACGGCCATCACGAACACGACGCTCAATGTGGCCAACGACACGGCGCGGCAGAGCCTCTTCACGAGCGTGCGCACCGGGCGATTCGGGGACATCATTCACTCGGAGCCGGCGGTCATCTACTACCCGGCGGCGGACAAGAGCATCATCTACGTCGGGGCGAACGACGGCATGCTGCACGCCATCGACGACGACACCGGCCTGGAGCTCTGGGCCTTCATCCCGCCGGAACATCTCGAGCGCTTGTGGCGGCTTGAGGATGCCGATCACGATTACTTTGTGGACGGCTCGCCGGTGGTCTACAACGGAACCAGTCAGAAGATCCTGCTCATCGGCTCGCGGCGCGGAGGCAGCAGCTACATCGCCCTGGACATCACCGATTACGCCGCGCCGCGCTACCTGTACACGATCGGGCCGACGGTGCTCGGGACCGGCTCCGAGCTGGGGCAATCCTGGGCCCGGCCGGAAAAGGCGAGCATTGCCACCGGCTCCACCATCACAACGACCGGCTGCAACGTGACCGTCACGGCCACCAAAACGGATGTCTTCCTGTTTGCGGGCGGGTACGACACCAACCAGGACGTGGCCACGCCCACCGCTACGGATCAGACCGGCCGGGCGGTCTTCGCCGTGAACGTCGCCACCGGGGCGGTCGTGAGCGGCTTGAAATTCACGCCCGCGACGCACTCGTCGCTCGGCATGACGCACTCGATTCTCGATGTGTCGGGCTTCGACCACGACAACGACGGGGTCGTCAGCCGCATCTACTTCGGGGACCTCGGCGGCAACATCTTCGCGCTCAAGGACGACGAGCTCCAGACCTTCACCCCCTGCACGACCCCCATCACCCGCAGCGTGGTCGACGGCACCTGGACCGCACGCAAGCTGTTCAGCGCTTCCGCGGGTCGGTGCAGCGCAAGATCTTCTATGCGCCGGACGCGATCCAGGAGTCCTACGGTGAGATCATCTACTTCGGCACCGGCGACCGCGAAAACCCGGACGACACCAGCGTGGTCAACCGTTTCTACGCGGTCAAGAACGACTGGACTGCGACGAGCACCCTGACCGAGTCCGACCTCGTGGACGTCACGAGCAACCAGATCCAGCTCGGCACGACGGAACAGAGAACGCAGGTCAAGGCTCAGCTCGAGTCCGGCAAGGGCTGGTTCATCCGACTGGAGAACCCGGGCGAGAAAGTGGTCGCCACTCCCCGGGTCTACGCAGGGGTCGTGTACCTGACCACCTACACCCCGTCCGACGGATCGGGCACCACCTCGGGCGACCCGTGCGCCGCATCGACGGCCCGGGGGGTCGCGCGGCTCTACGCCATGGACTACAAGACGGGCGCGGCGGTCCACTACTTCAGCAACGAGGCCGAAACCGACGCTTCCGGCAACTCGGTCAGCCTCGGAAAGAAGGACCGTTCGATCGCCATCGGCACCGCGATCCCGTCCGCACCGGTCATCGCCGTGCTCGGCGGCGGCGCGCGGATTTTCATCGGTGTCGAGGGCGGGCTGGTGAGCCTACCGGCCATCGCCAACGAGGACATGCACCGGTTCTACTGGAACCGGTTTTAAGGAGGGCGTATGAGTGCATTTCCCGCAGAGGCCCGAAAGGTTCTGTTCGCGGCCATACTGCTCTTCTCCGTTTACGCTCGGTTGCGCTGGCCGGTTCCTCCGAATTGCCGGTCAGCGTCGGCAACACGGACCATGAGATCGGTGACCGGGTGCGCATCCGTTCCAAGATCATGCGGGTGGACGCGGGCAAACAGACCCTGCTGGTCGCGGAAAAGGAGGTGCGGCTCCTGGAGCACTATCCGGAGGTTCGCAACCTGAAAACGCGCCTGCTGGACGAGGAGGGCAAGCCGGCGGAGTTCTCGTCCTTCAAGGTGGGGGATGCGGTTCTCGTGCTGGGCTACTGCGAGCCGAACGGCCACGTGTACGCCGTCAAGATTCAGCGCGTGGACTCCACGGCCCACGCGCCGGAGCCCGCCAGTCGGCACCCATCGCAGTTGCAGCGCTCTAAGACCAGGATGGCATCGAAGCGCGCCGAGCACACCGTCCAGCCGGCCGCTCCGTAACCTCCCCCGGTCGCATCCTTGCCGGATTCCGTCTGCGCGCGGCACGAAACGCTGCGGCTTCCGGCGGACGCAGGCGCGCTCTCCGCCGGAAGCGCCTCACGGGGCCGCCGCCCTCCGGTCCGCCGAGGCATAGGCAGGCTGCCGCATCACGGCGTCTCGAGCCGTCGTCCGGCGCCGCGCGGCCTTCGCCGACGCTCCCCCGCCATGGCCTATGCCGCGCCTGTCGAAGCCCGCGCGTCCCGGCCGGCGGCCTGATGCCGGCTTTCCAGCAGCCTGTCGGGCAAGATCTGGTTCCCACACGCCGATATTTGCGCTATAGTCCCGAGAGACATCTGCCGGCTTCGACCCCGTTGCGGGCAACGGAGTCATCGAATGCCCCCGCACACGCGTGAGCCGTCGAGCCGGCGGCTGTGCGGCGCCGGGCCCGGCGTCACCTCCCTTACCATGAAAGTCCCCGGCAGGGTCGGCCTGCCTCTGCACGGCCCGGTCCTGTGTGGCGGTTAATCCACCCCATCGTGAAGGAGACGTGCCATGAAACGTTCGATCGCCGTAGTTTGCCTGATCCTGCTGGTCGGCGCCTGCCTGGCGGCCACGGCGTCGGAGGCCGCCATGAACGTGATGACCGGCCGGGAGAAGGGGACGTACTACCAGTTCGGGCTGAACCTGCAGCAGCTGGTCAAACCCAAGGGGATCGAGCTCGGGGTGCAGCCGTCCACCGGGTCGATCGAGAACCTGTACGCCGTGTTCAAGCGTCCGAACACCCAGCTCGGCATCGTGCAGTCGGACGTGCTCGCCTTCGTCTCCAAGGTGCAGAGCAACCCGACCCTGATGCGGATCGCGCAGAAGACCAAGATGGTCTTCCCGCTCTACAACGAGGAAATCCACCTGCTGGGGAAGGCCGACATCCCCGACTTCGACGGGCTGCAGGGCCGGCGCGTCGCGGTCGGCGAGGAGGGCAGCGGCACCTACCTCACCGCGCGCCTGCTGTTCGAGGTCTCGGGCGTCAAGCCCTCCGAAATGGTCCCGATCGGGACGGACGAGGCGCTCGCCCGGCTCAAGGCGGGCACGATCGACGCCATGTTCTACGTGGCCGGCTACCCGGTCAAGCTCTTCAGCGACGGGGTGACCGAGGCCGACCGGCTGGCGCTGATCCCGATCGCCAACCGCAAGCTGCTCGAGTTCTACCAGCCGACCCGCATCCCCGCGAAAACCTACGCCTGGCAGCCGGGCGATGTCGGCACCATCGCGGTCAAGGCCGTGCTCGTGTCCTACGATTTCCGCAACCTGGACTGCGACCAGGTCGGCCGGTTCGCCCAGATCCTGTACGAGAACATCGGGTGGCTGCGCGAGAACGGCCACCCCAAGTGGAAGTCCGTCGACCTCGACGTCGCGCTCAAGGGCTGGGAGCAGTACGACTGCGTGCGCCGGTATCTGGTGAAGAAGGGCGCACCCGCCGCTCCGGCCGCCCCCCGGCCGGCCGGCGAGATCAACCCCATCATGGAAGCCGTGAAGGACATCCTGAACCGCTGACGCGCCGAGACCCCATCATCCGGCGCGATGCGCACCCGGAGGTCGTCATGTACCTTGCCCACTACCACCTGGAGCTGAGCCCCTTCGAGATCGGCCCGGACCCGCGTTTTCTCTGGCTGGGCGAGAAGCACAACGAGGCGTTCGCCGTGCTGCGCTACGGCATCATCGAAAACAAGGGGTTCGTCGTGCTGGCCGGCGAGCCCGGGACCGGGAAGAGCACGCTCCTGAACGCGCTGGCCGGCGTTCTTCGGCGGCAACGTGCGCTACGCCAAGATCTCCGACCCGGCGATCGGCGAGATGGATTTTTTCAACTACATCGGCGACGCGTTCGAGATGGGGCGATCGTTCAAGAGCAAGGCGGATTTTCTGATCCACCTCCAGCGCTTTCTCGACGCGGCCGCCGCGCAGTCCGCGAAGTCCGTGCTCGTGATCGACGAGGCCCAGCGGATCTCCGACCCGCTCCTGGACCAGATCCGGGTCCTGGCGAACATGGACGGCGGGGGGGGCAAAGGGCTCTGCTGCGTTTTTGCCGGCCAGCAGGAATTCCTGCCCATCCTCAGCCGCAACCGCGCCCTGAGCCAGCGGGTCTTCTTTACCCACATCATCAAGCCCCTCACCGAGGCCGAAACCGGGCACTACATCGCGCACCGGCTGCGGGTGGCCGGCGCGCAGCGGCCGATCTTCACGGAGGCGGCTGTTATGCGGGTGTTCCACTGGTCCAAGGGCAACCCGCGCCTGATCAACATCATCTGCGACCAGTCCCTGCTCTCCGGGTACTCGGCCGGGCTGGAGACGATCGGCCCGCAGGTGGTCGACGATAGCATCGGCAGCACGCTGATCCCCATCCTTTCCGCGGAAGAAGCGGAGGCGGCTGTCACGGCGGAGCCGCCCGGGGCGGAGGCCGATGCGCCGCCGCCGGAGGAACCGATCGCCCCGCGGCGTCCGGCGTCCAGGACCGCCTACTGGGTGCCGGCGGCCGTGGGCCTTCTGCTCGGGGGCTTAGGGGTCTACTGGTACACGGGCGGAAGCCGCACCGATCCCGCGGCCTCCGTGCCCGCACCTGCCGGTGTGGCGGAAGCCGAGGTGCAGCGGATGCAGGGCCAGCTGACGGACCTGACGCGGCAAAAGGCGGATGCGGACGAGCGGGTGAAGGGGTACGAGGAGAAGCTTAAAACCCTGGAAAAGGAGCAGCAGGAGGCGGCCGTCGCGCGTGCGCGCATCGCCGAGCTCGAAACCGGCATGGCCGCGCGCACCCAGGACATGACGGCCCTCGACCGCAAGCTGAAGGAGCTGGAAACGGCGTTGTCCGTGGAGAAAGATGGAAAGGGCCGGCTCGACGCCGAGATCGCCGCTCGGGATGCCGCTGCAGCGGAGCTGCGCCAGCGGTTCGAGTCCGCCCTGGCGAGCCAGGAAGAATTCCGCGCTGCGAACGCGCGGCTGGCCGAGGAGCTGAAGCAGGCGAAGGCGAGCGGGGAGCGCACGGCCCAGCTCGAGGGCGCGGTCGCCGAGCGCGAGCGCAAGACGCGCGAGCTCGAGCAGACGCTCAAGGAGCTGGAAAAGGAGCTCTACCAGGAGCGGATCTCCCGCGGCGGGCTCGCGGCCGAGCTCTCGTCGCGCGAAGCCGCGGTGCAGGCGCTCAACCAGACCATCGACCAGCTGAAGGCCAGCCAGGCCCGAGTCGAAGCCGCCGGCCGGGCCCCGGCGCCGTCCGTCCCCCCGCCCCAACCGGCCCCGCGGGCCCCGGCCGCCGCACCCGTTGCCAAACCGGCGCCGCCGGCCGCGGCCGTTGCGCCCGAGCGCCCGCCGGCCGCCGGGCCCGACCCGGCCGACGTCATCGACTTCGTCCTGCGCAAGAAAGCCCAGTGACCGCGGCTCACCGGGCTCCGACCGGCAGCGCTCGGCCGGAGCCCGCTTGCGGCGGTCACGAGGTCCCCTTCGGCCGTAACCGTTCCACCCCGGGTTTCCCCACCTGCCTGACGCCTGCGCTTGACACCCGACCGCCGTTTAAAGTATGGTTGAACCATTGATGGAGAGGGGCGTGTTTAGGGTTTGGTGTTTGGGGTTTTGAAAACGGAACCCGGAGAGCCCGATGTTCACCAAGGTCCGGCAGGTCCGCGCGTTTGAAAGCGTCATCCAGCAGGTGGAAAGCGCCATCCTGCAGGGCCGCTATGCGGCCGGGGACCGCTTGCCCGCCGAGCGCGAGCTGCAGGGTCTGCTGGACGTCAGCCGCAACACCCTGCGCGAGTCGCTGCGGGTGCTCGAGCAGAAGGGCCTGGTCGAGATCCGCAAGGGCAACCGGGGCGGGATCTTCGTCAAGGAGCCGAACGCCGACTCCATGACCGAAAGCCTCGGCCTCTTCGTCCAGTCCCAGCGCATCTCCATGGAGCAGATCTCGGAGTTCCGGCAGGACCTGGAGGGGCTGGTCACGCGGCGCGCCGCGCTGGCGGCGCGCGCGGGGGACACGGGAGAGGTCCGCCGGCTGCTGGACGAGGCCGGGCGCTGCGCCGGGGAGGGCGTCGCCTGCTGGGAGGAGTTCATGCGGATCGACCGCGACATCCACCTGGCGCTGGCGCGCCTGGCCGGCAACCCCCTGCACCACTTTTTCCTGGAAACGGTGCACACCAACTTCCACCGCTACCACATCACGACGTTCCTGCCCCGCACCGCGGACACCATCCGCCGGACGCTGAGCGAGCTGGCCGACATCGTCGCGGCCGTCTGCCGCGGGCGGGCGGAGCAGGCCGAGCGGCTCGCGCGCGAGCACGTGCGCCGCGCCACGGACATCATGCAACAGGCCGGCCGCTCCGCGGCCCGGCCGCCATCGGCCTCGAAATCAAAGACCCGGCCGCGACGACCCGCGGCCCCCGCAACAGGAGAGCAGCCATGACCCCGTCCACCGCCGGCGCGCACGCGCCAACCGAATCCGACCCCCGGGGGCCGAGTCCCCGGGTCCGCCTCGGGATCGAACGCAACCGGACGACGCCGCCGGAGGTCCACCCGCACCGCGCCGTGGCCGTGACCCGCAGCTATCGGGAGACCGAGGGGCAGCCGCTCGCGCTGCGCCGCGGCCGGATGCTCTGCCGCATCCTGGCCGACGAGCCGGTGACGATCCAGGCGGGCGAGCTGATCGTCGGCATGAAGGCGCTCACCCCGCGCGGGTCGCCCGTCTACCCGGAGATCAACTGCACCTGGGTGGAGCGCGACCTCGACCGGCTCGCCACGCGCAAGGACACGCCCTTCAACGTGAGCGCGGACACCAAGCGCATCCTGCGCGCGGAGGTCTTCCCCTACTGGAAGGGCCGCCAGATCGCCGACCGCATCGACGCGGCCGTGCCGCCCGAGATCTGGAAGGCCGACGAGCGCGGCGTGATCTACAACTACTTCCGCTCGCGCACGATCGGCCACTTCCAGGCCGCCTACGACAAGGTGCTCGGCAACGGGGCTGGAGGGGATCATCGGCGATGCCGAGGCGTCCATGGCGCGGCTCGACCCCGCGCACCCGGAGACCGAGGGCCAAGCGGCAGTTCCTGGAATCCGTGATCCTGGCCTGCCGGGGGGGGATCCACTTCGCCGGCCGCTACGCCGCCGAAGCGCTGCGTCTGGCCCGCGTGGAGCCCGACCCCGGCCGGCGGGCCGAGCTGGAGGAGATCGCCGCGGTCCTCGCCCGCGTGCCGGCCCGGCCGGCCGCGAGCTTCCGCGAGGCGCTGCAGTCGTTCTGGATCACGCACCTGATGCTCAACTTCGAAACCTCCGGCCACGCCTTCGGCCCCGGGCGCTTCGACCAGTACCTCTACCCCTACTACCGCCGCAGCGTCGACTCGGGCGAGATCACCCGCGCGCAGGCCCAGGAGCTGCTCGACCTGATGTGGGTCAAGTTCGACGAGATCACCCTCGCCAAGGACTCCGGGGAGTCCCAGACCTCGAGCTCCTACCCCGATTTCCAGAACCTGAACATCGGCGGCCTGACCCGCGGGGGGCGCGACGCGGTCAACGAGCTCTCGTTCATGTGCCTGGACGCGCTCGAGCACACCCGGCTGCCCCAGCCCGGGCTCTCGGCCCAGATCGGCTCGGTCACGCAGCCGAAGTTCCTCCTGCGCTGCTGCGAGGTGCTGCGCCTGGGCACCGGCATGCCGGCCATGTTCAACTCGGACGTCATGGTGCTCGGGATGGTCAACCGCGGCAAGACGCTCTCCGACGCACGCGCGAGCAGCCTGAACGGGTGTGTGGCCGCCTTCTGCGACGGCAAGGACCGCATGGCCTCGACCGGCTACTTCAACCTGGCCAAGGCGCTCGAGCTGGCGCTGAACGACGGGGTGGACCGGATGACGGGCGAGCGCGCTCGGGCCGCGGACCGGCGACCCGCGGCAGTTCGACTCCTTCGAGGCGGTGATGGAGGCCTTCCGCGCCCAGGTCCGGCACTTCGTGGACATGAAGGTGCGCTACGACAACATCGTGCGCGACATCTACGCGCAGAACTGCCCGGTCCCGTTCACCTCGGCCGTGATCGACGACTGCATCGCCACGGCGACCGACTGGCACGCCGGCGGGTCGCGCTACAAGATCGCCACCATGAGCGGGGTCGCGGTCGGCACCGTCGCCGACGCGCTCTCGGCCATCCGCACCCACGTGTTCGAACGCGGGGAGCTCGGCATGGCCGCGCTCGTGGACGCGCTCGACCGGAACTGGGAGGGTGCGGAGATCCTGCGGCAGACGTTGGTCAACAAGACCCCGCACTACGGCAACGACGACGACGGGGCGGACGAACTGGCTGTGGCGGTGCAGGACATCTTCTGCACGGCGGTCGAGTCGCACACCGACATCCAGGGCGCCCGCTACTGGGTCGACCTGCTGCCGACGACGAGCCACATCGCGCTCGGCGAGGTGACCGGCGCCACCCCCGACGGCCGGCGGGCCGGCGCCTGGCTGTCCGAAGGGGTCAGCCCGGTGCAGGGCCACGACCGCAAGGGGCCCACCGCCGCCACGCGCTCGGTCGCCAAGCTCGACCACGCGCGCACCAACGGCACGCTGCTGAACCTGAAGATCAGCCCGCAGGCGGTCAAGACCGACCGCGACCTGCCCAAGCTCGCGGCCCTCATCCGCGGCTACTTCGCCCAGGGCGGGCACCACGTGCAGTTCAACATCGTGGACCGCGATCTGCTGGTGGAGGCCATGGAGCGGCCCGAAGAGCACCGCAACCTGCTGATCCGGGTGGCGGGATATTCGGACTATTTCACGCTGCTGAGCCGGGATATCCAGCAGGAGATCCTGTCGCGCGAAGAACACGGCGTGTGAAGCCCCGTCGAAGGCCCGGGGACTGCGTTGTCCCGTCAGCTTGAAATGCTCGCGTACGGTGTGTACGCTTCGCTTTCAACCTGCGGGACGCCTTGTCCGCGGGCCTGATCCGGGGCTTCAGGAGGGGCGACGCGGCGTCCGGCTCAAATCGGGGTTGCTCGTCAGTCGCGTCGCGCTCCGCTTTCAATCTGCGGGACGCCTTGTCCGCGGGCCTGATCCGGGGCTTGAACACGGCCGGCGGCGACCATTCGCGCAACCGGGTCGAGACTGGCGTCCGAAGACGATCACGAACCGGCGGATGGCAGCCGCGGCTCTTCAGCCGCGATGCTGATCGCGGCGGGACGCCGCTCCCACAGACCATCAACATCCATCCGGTTGGTTGTTCCCGCCCTGAACCCGTCTCCACTCCTATCTTCCCCAACCGCCATGACGCCATGCCCCTGCCTTACCCTCTCCCCGGTTGCGGGAGAGGGCAGGGTGAGGGGGAATTCCTTTCGCCTTCGGATCGGCAGAGGTTCTTCCGGAACGGGGGGAGCGGCGGGCACCCGGCCGCAGTGGACCTGCGGGGTCGCCGACCCGGCGCGGGGGCGCCGGGGGTGGGGGCTATCGATTCACGTCGGCGGTTGAGATCCGGCCGGCGGGAACAGTTTGCGACGGCGCCCGCGCCAGGTGGGCGAGGCGTCGACCGAGAAAATCTGGAAGAAGTCGAGCACCCGGTAGCAGACCCAGCCCAGGCCGCCCATCCCGAGGGTGAACAGGACGTAGGCCACGCCCATCGGCACCTGCAGCCCTTCCACGACGTAGCGCGTGAACTCGCTCATCCCCCCCATGCTGGCCGGGATGTTGAGCAGACCGAAGATGACCGTGAGGATCGCCAGCCGCTTCATCAGGACGTTGAGGTTGTTGCTCACGATCGAGACGCGTGCGTCCATCATGCCCGAGAGAATGTCCGAGTAGATCTTGGCCTCGCTGAAGCACTGGTTGTTCTCGATCTGGAGGTCATCCACGAATTCGAGTTGCTCTTCGGTCATCCCGAGGCGGGCCTGGGAGTTCCGGAGCCGGCCGATCAGCATGCCGTTGGACTGAATGGCGCTGAGGAAGTAGACCAGGCTCTTTTCGAGCGTGAAGAGGTGCAGCAGGCTCGTGTTGTCGCTGGACTCGTTGATCGAAAGCTCGACCTCGTCCGAGAGGGTGTGGATGATCCGCAGGTGCTCCAGGAAGTGGTAGATGGAGCGGTAGATCATCCGCAGGAAGACGTCGAGCGGCGAGTGCATGCGGGCGAAGGTCTTCGCCCCGTCGAAGATCGCCATGTCCTCGGACAGGGTCACGATGAGCTGGTTTTTGAAGAGGAACGCGCCGACGGACAGGACCTTGAAGAGGAAGTGGTCGGCGGCCGTGTAGTAGCGCGGCCGCTTGAAGATGGCCACGGCGTGCTCGGGTTCGAACTCCAGGCGCGCGAGCTCGTCCGGGTCGAGGGAGGAGGCCAGGGTGTGCTCGTCCACCTTGAGCCGGTCGATCAGCAGGCGCTGCTCCGCTTCGTCCGGCTTAACGTAAACCAGGATCTGCGCCTCCTCGGGAGGAGCACTCCTGCAGCCGTCCGTCCACGATCTTAAAGCTCTGCTTCAGCATGGCGCCTGTGCCTTTCCGGGGGTTTACATCGGTGGACCCTCGATCCGTCGGTTGTCGGGATGAACCTGATTGTAGGCCGTTTTAGTGGTGCCGCCGCCTCAAGTCAAGCCGAATCGCACGAAGGCGCTTGACAAAAAAATTAATTTTACTGTAATTAGTTCAGTATTTTTAAACAAACCGCGGCCCGAACCGCGGAACTCCCCGATCCTTCAGGGAAGAGGCGGTCATGCCCCCGCAGGCACCCTTCTCAGCCCGACCCATCACGCAAGCCGACCCCTCGGCGCCCCTCGCGCCGTCCCGGTTCGACCCCCCGCCCGGTTCGGGCGGCCCGCAACCCTACGCACAAGGAGACGGAACATGAACAGACGGCTACGGTTCATCGGCATTCTGGCACTCGTCGTAATGTTCAGCGCCCCGGCGGTTTTCGCCGCCGACACGGTCGTGCTCAAGCTCGGCAACATCCAGGCCCCCGGGCAGAGCGCGTCGCTCGCCTGCGAGCGCATGGCCAAGCTCGCTTTGGAGCGCAGCAACGGCCGGCTCAAGATCGAGTTCTTCCCCGCCTCCCAGCTCGGCAACGCCATCACCCAGATCGAAGGCGTCATGATGGGCACCCAGGACATGTTCCAGGACGCGGCCGAGTGGATGTCGCAGTTCGAGAAGGACTACCACATCCTCGCCATGGCGTTCGCCTTCCGCGACCAGAACCACCTCCAGGCCTTCTTCAACAGCCCGTTGAACGCCGAGATCAAGGAGCGCCTGCGCAAGGACCGCGGCATCCGCATCATCGCCGAGAACTGGAACCGGGCCCCGCGCGTGCTGGTGTCCAAGAAGCCGGTCCACAACCCGGGTGAGCTGCAGGGCATCAAGATGCGGGTGCCCGAAATCGAAATGTACCTGCTCGTCTGGAAGGCCATGGGAACGCAGCCGACCCAGGTCGCCTGGGGCGAGACCTACCTCGCGCTGATGCAGGGCCTGGTGGACGCGATGGAAGGGCCTTTCGACACCCTGCTGTCCATGAAGTTCTTCGAAGCCGCGCCGAACATCTCGATGACCACCCACCTGATCTCCGCCTCCAGCGTCTCGATCAACGACGCCAAGTTCAGCAAGATGCCCAAGGAGCTGCAGGACATCCTGGTCGGCGCGGCCCGGGAAGCCGGCGACTACTTCACCCAGCTCGGCATCGAGAGCATGACCAAGGACCGCAAGGAGATGGAGTCCAAGGGCGCGAAGTTCATCACGGTCGACCTCAAGCCCTTCCAGGACAAGGTGGCCCCGCTCGCAAAGGACCTCGAAGACAAGGGCAAGTGGAGCAAGGGGCTGTACGGCAAGATCCAGGAGCTGAAATAGAACGGCCCCACAACGGGCCCGTGCACCCGTTTGCCCGTCAGCCCGTGCAGGAATTCACTCAACGGGCCAACGGGCCAACGGGCCAACGAACGAGCGCATCAACCCGCTGAATCGTGAACCTCTGAACGGTGAACCATTAGCCGTAGGCAAGGAGCCTTCTCTATGCTGCGCGCCCTGCAAGCGCTGAACCGTGCGATCCAGCGAGTCGAGAACTGGCTCGCCATCGGCCTGATGGCGGCTTCCGCGCTGATCACGATCCTCCAGGTGGTGACCCGCTACGGGTTCAACCACCCCCTGACCTGGCCGGAGGAGCTCTGCACCCTGCTGCTGGTCTGGATGACCTTCTTCGGGGCGAGCCTGCTGCTCAAGAAGGAGCAGCACATCGAGATCGACTTCTTCACCCAGCTCATGCCGCGACGGGCGCAGCAGGTCATCGGGCTTATCAATGTCGTGCTCATCTTCGCGTTTTTGACGGTGGTGGTCTGGGGCGCCTACAAGCTGCAGTTCTTCCAGTCGCGGCACACCTCGGTGGCGCTGGGGATCCCCAAGAACTATTTCTCGCTGCCGGTCCTGATCAGCGGCGTGTCGATGTGCCTTTACCTCCTGCTGGCCTTCCTGCGCCGGGTGATCGAGTTCGCCGCGCCCGAAACCGGATCCGAAGGATAAGTCGCCATGGCCTTCACCGTCCTGTGCATCGCGTTCCTCGTCCTGATGATCCTGCGCTGCCCGATCGGGTTTTCGATGGGGATCTCGTGCCTGCTCTATTTTCTGCTGGCCGACCGCTTCCCGCTGATGGTCCTGGCGCACCAGCTCTCCTCGGGCATCATGAGCTACACCTACCTGGCGATCCCCTTCTTCATCCTGGCGGGCGCGCTCATGAACCAGACCGGCATGACGCAACGACTCTTCGACTTCGCGCTGAGTCTCGTCGGCTCGCTGCGCGGGGGCCTCTGCCACGTCATCATCGTGGCCGAGATCATCCTGTCGGGCATCTCGGGCTCGGCCACGGCCGACGCCGCCGGGCTCTCGACGGTGTCGATCGGCACCATGGTCCAGAAGGGCTACCCGCGCGGGTTTTCGGCCGGCGTGGTCGCCTCCTCGGCCGTGCTGGGGCCGATCATCCCGCCCAGCATCCTGATGGTGATCTACGCCGTCATCGCGGAGTGCTCGGTCGGCAAGCTCTTTTTGGGCGGCTTCCTGCCCGGGTTCGTGATCGCCTTCTTCCTGATGGCGCTGGTCTACTACACGGCCGTCAAGTACGATTTCCCGCGCGAGGAACCGACGAACGCCCGGCGCATCTGGAAGAGCTTCAAGGCCGGGTGGCTCGCGCTCTTCGCGCCGGTGGTCATCCTGGGCGGCATCGTGATCGGTGTCTGCACCCCGACCGAGGCCGGGGCGATCGCGGTCGCCTACTCGATCCTGCTCGGGTTCCTCTACCGCGAGTTCAACATCCGCTCGCTGCCCAAGGTCCTGCTCGAGTCCGTGGAGACGACCGCTCTCCTCATGTTCGTGATTGCGACCGCCTCGGTGTTCGGCTGGATCGTCGTCAACGAGAAGGTCTCGGACCTGATGGTGGATCTGCTGTTCTCGATCAGCCAGAACCCGTGGGTGATCATGATCCTGATCAACCTGATGCTGCTCTTCATGGGGGCCTTCATGGAAACGGCCTCGGTCATGATCATCACCATCCCCATCTTCGTGCCGATCATCACCCGGCTCGGCTTCGACCCGATCTACTTCGGGGTGGTCATGACGCTGAACGTCATGATCGGGACCCTCACCCCGCCGGTCGGGATGGTGCTCTACATCACGGCCCACATCGCGGAGCTGCCGCTGGCCCAGGCCGTGCGCGAGATCCTGCCCTTCTACGTGCCGCTGGTGCTCTCGCTCATCGTCATCATCTTCTTCCCCTCCATCACCATGATCCTGCCGGATCTGCTGATGGGGAAGTGACGCCGTGAGGACCACCGCCATGAGCCGGAAAGCAGCGACAGCCCCCGCCCCGGACGCGACCGGCGTCAACCTGGGGCGCCGGATCCGGGAGCTGCGGCTCGGCCGCAGCTTCTCGCTCAAGCAGCTCGCGGCCGGCGCCGGGGTGTCCGCGAGCCTGGTGAGCCAGATCGAGAACAACCGCGTGGACCCGTCGCTCTCCACCCTGCGCAAGATCGCGCTGACCATGGGGGTCCCCGTGTTCGCGCTGATCGCCGAGAGCGTTCCGGACGAGGCGAGCTTCGTCCCCCGGTCGAAACGCCGTCGGGTCAGTTTCCCGCAGGGCGGGCCCGAGTACGAGATCATCCACTCGGAGCTTTCGAAGAAAATGGCCGTCATGATCGGCACGCTCCCGCCGGGGGGCATGACCTCCGAGGACCCGTTGCCCCACGACGGGGAGGAGTGCCTGGTGATCCTCAAGGGCTGCGTGCGGGTCGAGTTCCAGACCGGCCGGCGCGAGCTCAGGGAAGGCGACAGCCTCTACTTCGACAGCTCGGCGCCGCACCGGCTGGTGAATCCCGGCCGCACCGCGTGCCGGTACTACCTGATCATCACGCCGCCGAAGTTTTGATCGGCGCCGTAGAAGAGTCAGATCGCAGGATGCGCTGATCACGAGATGCAGAAATGACACCCCCTTGGATGTTTGGATCCTGAATCCTTGATCCTGCATCCGTTTATAATTGAAGCTGCCTCAGGCCGTCGATTCACGTCGGAGCGGCTTTCCAGCCGCGATCTCGGTGGAAAGGAACGGATGATTCGATGACCCACAAGGAACGCATCCTGAAAGCCATGCGGGGCGAGACCCCGGACATGCTGCCCTACACCCCGCGCTTCGACCTCTGGTACAACTCCAACTCCTACCGCGGGACGCTGCCCAAGCGCCACCAGGGCCGCACGCAGGACGAGATCGCGCGGGCCGAGGGCTGGGCGCTGCACAAGGTCATCCCCGAGCTGCTCGAGGTGACGGACCCGCAGGAGAACCTGACGCGCGGGATCGGGCTCTACAGCCTCAAGGAGAACGGGTACAGGATCAACTTCTCGCCCAACGTGAAGCTCGAGGTCACGCGCACCCGCGCCGGCGACGAGGAGGCGACCCGCGTCGAGTACCACACGCCGGTCGGGGTGGTCAGCACCCAGGAGGTGATCAACGAGGAGATGCGCAACGCCGGCGTCTCGATCACCTGGGTGCAGGAGCACGGCATCAAGCGGCCCGAGGACTACGCGATCTGGGCCTACGTCTTCGAGAACATCACCGTCACCCCGGACTACGAGCGCTACCGCGCCTGGCAGCGGCGCGTCGGCGACGACGGGGTGGCGGTCATGATGGGCGTCTTCTCGGCCTCGCCGATGCACCACATCCAGCGCGACTTCCTGGACGCGACCGAGTTCTTCTTCCACTACAAGGACCACCACCGCGAGATGCGGCGCCTGGCCGAGGCGATCGGGCACGTCTACGACCAGATCCTGCAGGTCACGGCCGACTCGCCGGCCGAGGTGGTCCTGTGGGGGGCGAACTACGACGACATGATCACCTACCCGCCGTACTTCGAAAAGGAGCTCACCCCTTACCTGCGCAAGGCCGCGGGCTATCTCGCATCGAAGGGCAAGCTCGCCATCTGCCACTGCGACGGCGAGAACAAGGGGCTGATCGACGTCATCGCGGATTCGGGGATGCACGTGGCCGAGGCGGTCTGCTGCGCGCCCATGACCAAGCTGCCGATCGAAACGTACTACGACCGCTGGTGCCGCTCGGACAAGCTGACGATCATGGGCGGCCTGATCCAGTCGCTGCTGTCGCCGGCGACCGCCACGGTCGACGACCTCAACGCCTACCTCGACCACTTCTTCAAGGCCGTGGCGCCCGGGCGGCGCATCATCCTGTCGGTGGCGGACACGACCCCGCCCAACGCGGACTTCGACCGGCTGGCGCTGGTGGGCGAGCGCGTCGCGAAGGAAGGCCGGCTGCCGCTCGAGGCCGGCAGCCTGCGGCCCATGAGCGCGGGGCAGCTCGCGACCGCCGCGGCCCGGACCGCCGGCGCCGCGCTCCCCGCGGAGGTCTTCCGGGTCGTGCATGCGGACGTGCTCGCCGGCAACTCGGACGAGATCAAGACCCACGTGCAGCAGTTGCTCGATGGCGGCGTGGGGGCCAAGGACATCCTCAACCTGGGGATGCTGAGCGCCATGGAGGTGATCGGCGGGCGGTTCCGCGACGGCACGGTCTTCATCCCGGAGGTGCTGATGTCCGCGCGCGCGATGAACGACGCGCTCGCCGTGCTCGAGCCTCACCTGGCCCGTGAAAAGAAGGATGCCGCCGGCAAGGTGCTGCTCGGCACCGTGCGCGGCGACATGCACGACATCGGCAAGAACATGGTGGCCACCATGCTGCGCGGGGTCGGCTTCGAGGTCGTGGACCTCGGGATCAACATCAGCGTGGAGGATTTCGTCAAGAACGTCGAGACCCACCGGCCGGACATCCTGGGGATGTCGGCGCTGCTGACCACGACCATGCCGGAGATGCGGAAGGTCATCGAGACCCTGGGCGCACGCGGACTGCGGGACCGGGTGAAGGTCATCGTGGGCGGGGCGCCGCTCAACGCCAAGTTCGCCAACGACATCGGCGCGGACGGCTACGGCGCCGACGCGGGCTCGAGCGTCGATCTCGCGCGCCGGCTGCTGAAAGGATGAGCATGGCGGCACCCAACGGACGCGTGGTGCTCGTGGCCTGCCAGGTCATGGAGCCCGAGCTGGAGCGGCTGCGAGCGGAGCGGCCGCACGTCGAGGTGCGCTATCTCGAGCAGAGCCTGCACCGCACGCCGCAGAAGATGCCGGAGCGGGTGCAGGCCGTGGTCGACGAGGCGGCCGACGGCGCCGCGCGCATCGTGCTCGGCTACGGCCTGTGCTCGAACGGCATTTTGGGCGTCCGCGCCCGGCGGCAGGAGCTGATCATCCCGCGCTGCCACGATTGCATTGCATTCTTTCTCGGGTCGGCAGAGGCTCATCGCCGCGAAATGGACGCCCACCCCGGGACCTACTACCTCACCCCGGGGTGGATGGCCGAGCGCAAGGACCCCCTCGGCATCATCGAGGACGACTACGTCAAGCGGGTCGGGCGCGAGATGGGCGAGTGGGCCATGCGCGAGGAGCTGAAACACTACACGCGCATCGCGCTGATCGACACCGGCGTGGCCGACATCGCGCCGCTGCGCGCCCGTGCGCAGGAGAACGCGCGCTTCTTCGGGATGCGCTACGAGGAGATCCGGGGGGACAGCCTCGAGTACTTCGTCAAGCTTATGGACGGCCCCTACGAGGAGGCGGAGTTCCTGCGCCTCGCGCCCGGGGAAGCCGTCACCCAGGAGATGTTTATGGATTAACGCGGCCGCGCATTGCATCCGGCGGCCACGATGCTATCTTGCGTGTGTCGACCACCCTCACGCGAAAGGAACGAACGCATGCCCACCCCCAAACCGGCCGCGAAATGGCCGGACGCAAGGTCTACGACGCGGCCGAACTGGCCCAGTACGCCGAAGGCTCGATCGTCAGCCGGACCCTGGTGAACACCGACGGCGGGACGGTGACCGTCTTCGCATTCGACGCCGGCCAGGGGCTGAGCGAGCACACGGCGCCCTTCGACGCCCTCGTGCAGGTTCTGGACGGGGAGGGCGAGGTCGTCATCGGCGGCGAGCCCTTCCGCGTCGGCCGCGGGCAGATGATCCTCATGCCGGCGGACGTCCCGCATGCCGTGAACGCCGGCCAGAGATTCAAGATGATGCTGACCATGCTGCGGCAGGCCAAGGGTCTCAAGTCCTTCTGACAGGTTGTTGAAAAGCGGCGTCTCGCGGCCGTGATCCGGCGTTGCGCGGCCGCCGTCAACCTGCTCACATACCGGCCTGTATGCTGCGCTTTCGGCGACCGGGCGCCTTGGCTGCGGCCGTGATCCGCTATTTTTGACACGGGGCTGCTGCCGACGGGCGCATCCCAATTCGCCGCGCGCCTTGGCTGACGGCCCGACACTTGCTTTTCAACAACCTGGTGTACGGCGTCTCGGGCCGTGATCCGGCGTTGCGATCGACCGGAATTGACTACCCCCTCCCCGACCCCTCCCACCCACAAGGGGAGGGGTGTGAAGGGCTCCCGCCACTTGATACTTTGTGGGAGCGGCTTTCCAGCCGCGATCATGTGAGACGGTACCCCTCTATCGCAACGGGCCTCCTCCCATCGTGGCACATTCCATCCACTTCTCTTCGTTCTTGACATCCAAATTGGTCCGGTTGTATAGGCATATAAACATTTAGACCGATTTTCGATCTCTCAACCCTTAGCCGAAACGGTTGACCCGATGGATCGAACACGCGTCCCGGCTTCGCCCCTCCGCAAGCACCTCTCCGATTTCATCCTGGCCACCACCTATGCAGACCTCTCTGCCGCTGTCGTGCACGCGACCAAGCGCTGCCTGCTCGACCTGGTCGGGGTGGCGCTGGCGGGCTGCCGCCAACGGGTGGCCGCTATAGCGCACGAGACCCTCGGCGCCGCCGGAGGCGGGCCCGAGGCCACCCTCTGGGGGTTCGACCGCAGGGTTTCGGTGCCTGCGGCCGCCATGCTCAACGCCGTTTCGGGCCACGCCATCGACATGGACGACGGCCACCGCTTCGCCAACGGCCACCCGGGGGTCGTCACCATCCCGCCCGCGATCGCGCTGGCCGAGCACGCGAACCTCGCCGGGCGCGAGTTGATCGAGGCGGTGGTGGTCGGCTACGAGTTCTTCATCCGTTTAGGGTCGGCGCTCAACCCGGATCTGCTCCAGCGCGGCTTCCACACGACCGCGACCGTCGGCAGCATCGCCTCGGGCGCGGCGGCCGCCAAACTGCTGCGCCTGACCGGCCCGCAGGCGGAGCAGGCGCTCGCACTCGCAGCCTTGCAGGGCGCGGGCCTGCTCGAAGTCCTGACCAGCGGCGAGAGCGGGAAATCCTTCCAGGTCGGCAAGGCCGCCCAGAGCGGCATCCTGGCGGCCTTCATGGCGCAGTGCGGCGCCGACGGGCCCGAGCGCGTCTTCGAGGGCGAGAAGGGCTTCTTCAAGGCCTTCTCCGGGAAGGCGGTCGACGCGGACGCGTTGTGCCAGGCGTTCGGGCGGGATTTCGGCATCCCGGGCGTCTACTTCAAACGCCACGCGGCCTGCCGCCACATCCACTCGGCGTTGGATGCGCTGGCCGAAATGGTCGCCGCGACCCCGCTCGCCCCGGGCGACGTCGAGTCGATCGACGTCGAAACCTACTCGATCGCGCACAGCCTGACCGGCCACGTCGCCGGCGCAGAATCCGAGCTCGGCGCCAAGTTCAGCACCCCGATCGCCCTCGGGCTCTACCTCGTGTTCGGCCGCTCCGATGCGGGCGTCTTCACGCGCGCGAACGTGGCCGACCCGCGCGTGCGGCGCATCGCCGAGCGGGTCACGGTCAGGGTCGACCCGGCGCGGGACGCGGCGCTGCCCGACAAGCGCAGCGCGCTGGTGACCGTGCGCACGGCGGCAGGCACCCGCAGCCGCGAGGTCGCCTACTCCAAAGGGGAGCCGGAGTTCCCGCTGACCGACGCCGAGATGCAGGCCAAGTTCGAAGCCAACGCGGGCACCCTGTATCCGGCGGACCACGCGCGGCGGATTTCCGAAACCATCATGACGATCGAGCGCCGCAACGTGCGCGAGCTGACCGCGCTCTTGACCGCACCCACGCCGGGCCCGTGATCCAAACACCAAACACCAAACACGAAACACCCAAACACCCAAACACCCAAATACCCAAACACCAACCGACCGGAGCACACGATGACATCAGCCACCATGAAGGAAAGCGACGTATTGGTGATCGGGGGAGGGGCGGCCGCCCTGAGCGCGGCCATCACGGCGCGCGAGAAAGGCGCCTCCGTGACACTGCTCGAGTGCGCGCCCCGGCACTTCCGCGGCGGCAACAGCCGCCACACGCGCAACATGCGCCTGGTGCACGAGACCCAGCACCCGCCCTACACCGGACCGTATCCGGAAGAGGAGATGTGGGCCAACTACATGAAGGCGACCGGTGGGACGGCGGACCTCGAGCTGGCGCGTATGGCCGTGCACGGCTCCGCGTCGATCCTCGAGTGGATGCAGTCCCACGGGGTGCACTTCCAGCCGGCGCTCGCCGGGACGCTGCACCTGGGCCGCACCAACGCCTGGTTCCTGGGCGGCGGCAAGGCCATGGTGAACGCGCTCTTCCGCAGCGCCGAGCGCCTGGGGGTCGAGGTCCACTACGAGGCCGAAGTGGTCGGGCTCGACGTTCAGGACGGCCGGTTCCGGAGCGCGCAGGTGCGCATGGGCGGGCGGACGGTGACTGCTCCCGCCAAGGCCGTGGTGGTGGCCGCAGGCGGTTTCCAGTCGAACCTGGAATGGCTGCGGCAGGCCTGGGGCCCGGCCGCGGACAACTTCCTCATCCGCGGGGCCCCCTTCGACACGGGCACCCTGCTCAAACTCCTGCTCGAGCACGGTGCCGAACCGGTAGGCGACCCCACCCAGGCCCACATGGTCCCGATCGAGGCGCGTGCGCCCAAGTTCGACGGCGGCATCGTGACCCGTCTGGACTGCGTCACGCTGGGGATCGTCGTGAACAAGAACGGGGAGCGCTACTACGACGAGGGCGAGGATTTCTGGCCCATGCGCTACGCGATCTGGGGGCGGCTGGTGGCGCAGCAACCCGACCAGATCTCCTACGTGTTCATCGACTCCAAGACCCTCGACCGCTTCATGCCCTCGCTTCTCCCGCCGATCACCGGCCGCACGATCGCGGAGGTGGCCGAACAGTTCGGGTTGCCGGTCGACCGAGTGGTCGCCACGGTGGAGGAATTCAACCGGGCGGTCCAGCCCGGCACATTCGACCACACGATCCAGGACGACTGCCGCACCGCCGGGCTCACCCCCCCCAAGACCCACTGGGCGCAGCGTATCGACACTCCCCCCTTCTACGGGTATCCGCTGCGGCCGGGGCTGACCTTCACCTACTACGGCGTCCGGATCGATCGGCGCGCAGCCGTCATCCTGAAGGACGGCCGGCCGGCCGGCAACATCTTCGCCGCCGGGGAGATCATGGCAGGCAATGTCCTGCCCAAGGGCTACATCGGTGGTTTTGGACTCGTCATTGGCAACATCTTCGGCCGGATCGCAGGCGGCGAGGCAGCGGCGCTCGCACGCGGCGCCGCCCAGAGCAAAGCGGCTTAGGAGGCATGAACGTCATGGAAAAAGACCTGTTGGCCCAGGGCAAAGACATGTTGCGAATCTGCAATGCGTGCCGCTACTGCGAAGGCTTCTGCGCGGTGTGGCGCGCCATGGAATACCGGCGGGAGTTCCCGGCCGGGGACCTCAACTACCTCGCCAACCTCTGCCACGACTGCCAGGAGTGCTACTACGCCTGCCAGTACGCGCCGCCGCACGAGTGGGGCATCAACCCGCCGCTCACCTTCGCGCGGCTCCGGACCCGCTCCTACGAGCAGTACGCCTGGCCGGCCCCGCTGGCCGCCGCCTTCCGCGCGAACGGGCTGGTGGCCGCGCTGGTGACGGCGCTGGCCTGCGTCCTGTTCCAGTTCGGGGTCGTGATCGCGCAGGGGATGGCCGCGCTCTCGACCGCCGTGCCCGGCGGCAACTTCTACCAGGTCGCCTCGCACGGCGCCCTCGTGACGGTCTTCGGCCTGGCCGCGCTCTTCAGCCTGGCGGCGCTCGCGGTCGGCTTCGTGCGCTTCTGCCGCGACATCGGAGAGACCCCCTTGGACCTCTTCAGCCCCTCCAACCTGGCCGTAACCTTCAAGGAGAGCCTGCAGCTCGAGTACCTGGACGGCGGCGGGTGGGGCTGCTCCTACCCGGGCGAGGACAGCTCGCCGGTCCGGCGCTGGCTCCACCATTTCACCTTCTACGGGTTTTTGCTCTGCTTCGCCTCGACCACGGTCGCGGCGATCTACGACTACGTGTTCGGCTGGCCGGCGCCATACGGCTACGGCAGCCTGCCGGTGATCCTCGGCACTCTCGGCGGGCTCGGGCTGCTCGTGGGCCCGGCCGGGCTGCTGGTCCTCAAGCAGCGTCGCAACCGGGACATCACCGACGCCGGGCAGACCGGGATGGACACGGCCTTCCTGGCGCTCCTGCTGCTCGCGAGCGCGAGCGGCCTGCTCCTGCTCGTGCTGCGCCAGAGCGCGGCCATGGGGACGCTGCTCGTCGTGCACCTCGGCATCGTCATGGGGCTTTTCCTCACCGTCCCCTACGGGAAGTTCGTTCACGGCATCTACCGTTTCGCCGCGATCGCGAAATTCGCGCTCGAGCGCAAGCGCAAGCAGGTGTTAGGGGCGTAAGGCGACTCAAGCAATGAAAACGGGTTCAGGCGTCAGAGGTTCGGCACTGAGGGGTCAGGTGCTCGATGCGGTTCAGGGTTCGGAAAAGATAACACGCCGTGACTGCCTTTTACCGAGATCTCTCCTGAACCAGGTCCGAATCCTGGACCCATGAACTCGAAAACTCTTCAACGTGAGGTGCTCATGGTCAAACTCGGTTTCATCGGCTTCGGCGAAGCGGCCTTCAACATCGCGTCCGGCCTCAGGGGCGAGGGGTTGACCGGGATCATCGCCTACGACAAGCACTGGAAAGACTCCCCCGCCGCGGAGCTGATCGGAAAGCGCGCGGCCGAGGCGCAGGTCGAGCTGGTCCCGAGCCAGCAGGCGCTGATCGAACGCAGCGAGATGGTCGTCTCGGCCGTGAGCGCCGACATGGCGCTGCCGCTCGCCCGGGCGTCCCAGCCCTTTCTCAAGGCGGACCAGGTGTATGTCGACATCAACGCCACCTCGCCCATGACCAAGGAGGAGGTCGACCGGGTCATCGCGCCGGTTGCGCTCTTCGTCGACTGCGCGGTCATGGGGCCGGTCCCGACCTACCGGCACAAGGTGCCGGTCGCGGTCTCGGGCCCGGGCGCCCGGCGCTTCTGCGACACGATGACGCCCTACGGCATGGCCATCACCTGCATGGACGCGCCCGCGGGCAGCGCCTCGGCCTCGAAGATGTTCCGCAGCATCTTCATGAAGGGGTTCGTGACGCTTCTGATCGAGATGCTCACGGCCGCGCACCGTTACGGGGTCGAGGACGACGTGCTCGAGTCCGTGAAAGAGACGTTGACGGCCGGGCCGCTGCTGGAGGTCATCAACGGCCTGGTCGGCCGCGGGGTCATCCACTCCGAGCGGCGCGAGCACGAGATGGACGAGGTGATCGCGACGCTGGACACGCTGCAGGTGGACGCGATCATGTCCAAGGCCACCAAGGCCAAGCTGCACTGGGTGACCGAACTCGGGCTCAAGGCCCACTTCAAGGGGGTGCCGCCCAAGGATTACCACCAGATCTTCGCGGCGCTCGACTCGAAACGGTGAAGGACGCGGACCCATGAAACGCAACATGACGCAGCAGCTGATCGCCGCGCACCGGGTCTCCGGCGACCTGGTCCCCGGCGGCGAGATCAGCATCGCGATCGACCAGACGCTGACGCAGGACGCGCTCGGAACCATGGCCTTCCTCGAGTTCGAGGCCATCGGGGTGGAGCGGGTCCGGACCCGGCTCTCGGTCTCCTACGTCGACCACCTGACGCTGCAGGAGGGCTTCGAGAACTCCGACGACCACCAGTACCTGATGACCGTCGCGGACCGCTACGGCGTCCTCTTCTCGAAGCCCGGCAACGGCATCTGCCACCAGGTGCACCTCGAACGCCTGACGCGCCCGGGGTGGACGCTTCTCGGCAGCGACAGCCACACGCCGACGGCGGGCGCGGTCGGCATGCTCGCGATCGGGGCCGGGGGGCTGGACGTGGCCGTTGCCATGGCCGGCGGCCCCTTCTTCTTCGCCTGCCCGCAGGTCGTCCGGGTGAACCTGCACGGCCGGCTGCGCCCCTGGGTGACGGCCAAGGACGTGATCCTCGAGCTGTTGAAGCGGCTGACCACCAAGGGCAACGTCGGCCTGGTCCTGGAGTACGGCGGCGCGGGAGTGGAGACGCTGACGGTGCCCGAGCGCGCGACGATCGCCAACATGGGGGCCGAGCTCGGGGTCACGACCTCGGTCTTCCCGAGCGACGCGGTGACGCGCGAGTTCTTCAAGGCCCAGGGCCGCGCGGCGGAGTGGGCGGAGCTCCGGCCGGACCCCGGCGCCGCCTACGACCGCACGATCGAGCTGGACCTGGACGCGATCGAGCCCAACATCGCCCTGCCGCACTCGCCCGACAACGTCCGCCGCGTGCGCGAGGTGGCCGGGACGCCGGTCGACCAGGTCCTGATCGGCAGCTGCACGAACTCCTCGTACCGGGACCTGATGACGGTGGCCGCCATGCTGAAGGGCCGCAAGGCCCACCCGGCCGTGAGCTTCGGGATCGCCCCGGGGACGCGCCAGGTCCTGCGGATGATCAGCGCCAACGGCGCCCTGACCGACATGGTCGACGCGGGCGCCCGGGTGCTGGAGCCGGTCTGCGGGTTCTGCGTGGGCAACGGCCAGTCGCCGCGCAGCGGCGCGGTCTCGGTGCGCGGCAACAACCGCAACTTCGAGGGGCGCTCCGGGACCCAGGACGCCCAGGTCTACCTCGCCAGCCCGGAGAGCGCGGTCGCCGCGGCGCTCACCGGCCGCATCACCGACCCGCGCGACCTCGGGATGGACTGCCCGTCCGTGCCGCAGCCGGAGCGTTTCTTCACGGACGCCGACATGTTCGTCCGGCCGACGGGCACCGCCGCAGTCTTCCGCGGGCCCAACATGGGCCCGCCCCCCGGCAACACCGCCATGCCGGGCGATCTCGCGGCCGTCGTGGCGATCAAGCTGGGCGACAAGGTCACGACCGACCACATCATCCCGGCCGGGTCCGCGGGCCGCTACCGGTCGAACATCGCGAAGTCGAGCCAATTCGTCTTCCGGAACGTCGATCCCGAGTTCCCTGCGCGCTGCGAGGCGATCAAGGCGCGGGGGGCGTCGTCGGTCATCGTCGCCGGGCAGAGCTACGGCCAGGGGTCCTCGCGCGAGCACGCCGCGATCTGCCCGATGTTCCTCGGCGTGCGGGCGGTGATCGCCCGGAGCGTCGAGCGCATCCACCTCGCCAACCTGATCAACTTCGGGATCATGCCCCTGATCTTCAAGGACCCGGCGGATTACGACCGCATCCAGGCCGGCGACGAGCTCGCGATCGCCGACACGGCCGATCAGTTCCGCCGCTCCGAAGTGACGGTGACCCACCGCACGCGCGGGGAACGCTTCACCGTGGGGCACACGCTCACCTCCCGGCAGGTCGAGATCGTGCTCTGCGGGGGGCTCCTGAATTATGTGGGGAGGAAATGAAACCGGATACAGCGATTCAGGATGCAGGATCGAGGCATACGATCAAGGACAGCGTCGGCGTCTGCGATCCTGGATCCTGTATCCTGTATCGAGCATCGGCTGCGCACGGAATGGCATCGCCTGAGCCTGAACACATCGCTGAGGACCCGCATGGAACCGGTCCTACCCGTCTACCACCAGATCCGCCGCGCCATCCGGTACTGGGTGCTGGACAAGCACTATCTGCCCAACTCGAAAATCCCGCCGGAAAACGAGCTGGCGACCCAGTTCAACGTCAACCGCATGACCGTGCGCCAGGCCCTGTCCTCGCTCGTGCAGGAGGGGCTCCTGATCCGCAAACGCGGGGAGGGGACCTTCGTCACCGGCAACGAGGAGCTGATCCAGGGGATGAGCCTCAAGCACATCAGCCTGACCAATGAACTCCTCCTGCCGCTGATGAAATCCAAGACCCTGACCGTCGCCAAAGCCGAGGTCAAGCCGCCGCCGCTCGTCCGCGAAAAGCTCGAGCT
Source organism: uncultured delta proteobacterium (assembly GCA_963828345.1). Lineage (GTDB taxonomy): Bacteria > Desulfobacterota > Desulfobacteria > Desulfobacterales > SpSt-501 > SpSt-501. Next base: position 37,788 of record CAWHEZ010000008.1, on the reverse strand, counting down.
GAACACCGACGACACGCAGGTGGTGCGGATCATGCGGGACCGCCTGGTGCCGGAGGGCTTCCGCGTTTTCACGATCAACTACCTGCCGATAGAGATCGGCCGCCGGATCAGCGAGGAGCAGTTGCTGAAACGGCCGCTGCTCAAGATCATGGAAGAGGACCTCAAGGTCAATTTCCTGGAGGCCTATCAGACGATTGAGGGGTCCTTCGCCGACGAGGAGACCGCCGCCCACCTGGGGATCCAGCCCGGGGTGCCGACCCTGCTCATGGAGCGCATCATGTACGCGGAAAAGGGCCGGCCGGTCGAGCTCGTCAACTCCATCTACGCGGCGGGCGCCTACAAGTGCTGCCTGCACCTGAAGAAGGTCAAGCGCAACAACGCCACGGACTGGATCTGCCAGATCACGACGTGAGGCCGGCCTGAGCCGCCGGCGCGACGCAGGAGGAACGAGCGCATGGATACGAGCTACCCGGTGGAACGGTTGCGCAGGGTGATCACGGACATCATCGCGGCGGTCGGCCTCGACTCCGAGATGGCGAGGGTTTTCGCGGATTCGATCGTCGCGGCCGACCTGCGCGGGGTGAAGTCGCACGGAACGATCCGGGTGCCGGAGTACGTGCGCCGCGTGGAAAGCGGGGTCATGGACCCGCAGGCCGAGGCGCACTTCGTGCGCGACGAGGGCGCCGTCGGGCTGCTCGACGGCGGCAACGGGTTCGGACAGGTCGCCGCCTGCACGGCCATGCGCCGGGCGATCGAGAAAGCCGGCACGCACGGGATCGGCCTGGTGGGCGTGCGCAACTCCAACCACTTCGGGATCGCCTCCTACTACGCCATGACGGCGCTCGAGGCCGGCATGATCGGGGTGGTGCTGACCAACGCCTCCCCGGCCATGAACCCCTTCGGCACGATCACGCCGCTGCTGGGGACCAACCCGATTGCAGTCGCGGTCCCGGCCGGGACGGAGAAGCCGATCGTGCTGGACATGTCGACATCGTTCGTGGCGCGCGGCAAGATCCGCTTCGCGGCCCTGACCGGCAAGGAGATCCCGCTGGGGTGGGCGACGGACGCCGCGGGCGAGCCGACCACGGACGCGCAGACGGCGCTCAAGGGCAGCCTCGAGCCGATCGGCGGCGCCAAGGGGTCGGGCCTGTCGCTCATCGTGGACCTTCTGTGCGGTGTCCTGACCGGCTCCTGCCTCACCGGGGAGGTCAAGACCATCGTCGACGTGAGCGGCCCGGCCCGGACGGGGCACATCTTCGGGGCGATCGATGTCGGGCGCTTCATCGGCGCGGAGCTCTTCAGGCAGAACGTGGACGCCGTGATCCGGCGCATCAAGGGCCTGCCGCCGCGGGCCGGCCAGAAGGTCTTCATGCCGGGCGAGATCGAGTTCGACCTCGCGGCCCGGCGCGAGCGGGAGGGCGTCCCGCTCGCGGAGGAGGTCGCTCGCAACCTCAACGCGCTGGCGGAACGATTCAAGACCAGCCGTTTGGAGTGAACCCAGTCGCACACACATTCGACATTCGGGCTTGCCACTAAAACAACATGCAGGGGAGGGAAACATGACTACGCGCAAGATCGTCACGCTGCTGGTGATCTCATTGACGGCACTGTGTCTTATCGGCGCCTCGCCGAAGGACTACCCGCTCAGGCCGGTCCAGCTCATCGTTCCGTTCGCCGCGGGCGGCGGCACCGACATCGGCACGCGCATCGCGGTCAAGGTCGCGGAGAAATACTTCCCCAAGCCGATCGTCGTGCAGAACGTCGACGGCGGGGGCAGCGAGGTGGGCGTCTCGCAGATGGTGCGCGCCAAGCCGGACGGCTACACGGTTGCCGGCTTCAACTCGGCCTCGATCACCCTGACCACCATGCGCAAGGCCTCCTACAACCCCGTGACGGACGTCAGCCCCATCTGTCTCGTGGTCTCCGACCCGCGCCTCTACGCCGTGCGCGCCGACGACGCGCGCTTCAAGACGGCCAAGGACTTCATCCAGTACGCCCGGGACAACCCCGAGAAGCTGACGATCGGCACCTCCGGCGCCGGGACCTCCGGGCACCTCTCGATCCTGGTCATGAACAAGGTCGCCCAGATCAAGGCCAAGCCGGTGCACTTCGGCGGGGCGGGCGAGTCCAAGGCGGCCTTCCTCGGCGGCCACATCGACGCGCTGGCGCAGACCTACGGCGAGGTCTTCACGATGCTGAAGGACGGCAAGGTCAAGGTCATCGCGGTGGCGACCGACGAACGCATGAAGGAGCTGCCGGACGTGCCGACCTTCAAGGAGGCCGGCATCGACCTCGTGATTTCCTCCAACCGCGGGTTCGCCGCGCCCAAGGCGACGCCGCCGGAAATCATCGACAAGCTCGCCGAGGCCTTCAAGAAGGCCTCGACCGACCCCGAGTACCTCGAGCAGATGGCCAAGATGGGCCTGCCGGCCAAGTACCTCGGCCCGGCCGATTTCGGCAAGCTCATCAAGGACGAGTACGAGATCTACTCGGAGCTCTCGAAGGACCTGGGGCTATCGAAGTAGGGAGCATACGACGCGGGCCCCCGGTGAAGGGGGCCCGCACCCGTTCGGAGGTCGGTGACATGATGTGCATCAACCGCAAGGTGTCGCTGGTGCTGCTGGCCATGTTCGGCCTGTTTTTCATCTACTCGTTCCAGTACCCCGCGGAGATCGTCGCGTTTCCGCGGTTCATCCTGGTCGTGCTCGCGCTCATGTGCGCGCTGCTCTTCGTGAAACCGGGGGACCTGGGCAAGATCAAGGTCACCGCCTTTCCTGACCCCGCCGAAGGTGATCACCGCCGTCTTCATGGTCGTCTACGTGGCGGTCTTCCCGGAGCTCGGGTTCTTCGTGACCACGTTTCTGACGGTGTTCGGCTACATCCTGGTGTTCGAGCGATCCGCCCGGTTGAAGGGGTTTCTCGTGGCGCTGGGCTGGGTGGGGCTGCTCTACGTCGCCTTCCAGACGACGCTCCACATCTGGTTTCCCGAAGGCCTGCTGATGTGATCCACGAAAGGGAGTAGGTGACCGACCATGGAATTCGACTTCAGCCTCGCGGTACTCAAAAACGTGTTTCTGCCGTTCAACCTCCTCATGGCCACCTTCGGCGTGGTGATCGGGATCATCTTCGGCGCCCTGCCGGGCTTCACCGCCGCCATGGGGATCGCGATCCTCATGCCGATCACCTTCTCCATGACCCCCGAGGCGGGGCTGATCATGATGGGGGCGATCTTCGCCGGCGCCATGTGGGGCGGCTCGGTGTCCGCCATCCTCATCAACACCCCGGGGACCCCCGGGGCGGCCGCCACCGTCCTGGACGGCTACCCCATGGCGAAGCAGGGCCGGGCGGCCGACGCGCTGCGCGAGTCGGTCGTCTCGTCGTTCGTGGGCGGCATCCTGGGGGTGATCGTGCTGCAGCTCTTCGCCCCGCCGCTCGCCCGGGTGTCGCTCATGTTCGGCCCGCCGGAGTACTTCGTGCTCGCCATCTTCGGGATGACCATCATCGCCTCGCTGAGCGAGAAGATGATCGTCAAGGGCTACATCTCGGGGTTCCTGGGCATGCTGATCGGGACCATGGGGATGGACCCGCTGCTCGGCGTGCCGCGCTTCACCTTCGGGATCACCGGCCTGATCGACGGGGTCATGCTGGTGCCGGCGCTGATCGGGCTCTTCTCGATCCCGGAGGTGATGGAGATCATCCAGATGCACGGCAGCCGGGAGGAGATGATCCCCAATCTCAAGAACATCAAGATCGGCTTCCCGACCTGGGCGCACACGCGGCGCATGATCCCGACCTACCTGCGCTCGTCGACCATCGGTCTCATCGTGGGCATCCTGCCCGGTGCGGGCGCCAGCATCGCGAGCTTCATGGCCTACAACGAGGAGAAGCGCGCCTCGAAAACACCGGAGAAGTTCGGCACCGGCATGATCGAGGGCGTGGCCGCCTCGGAGGCCGCCAACAACTCGATCTGCGCCGGCGCCTTCATTCCCATGCTGACCCTCGGCGTGCCGGGCGACTCGGTCGCCGCCATCATGATGGGGGCCCTCATGGTGCACGGGCTGCAGCCCGGCGCCGAGCTCTTCACGACCTACGCCGACGTGACCTGGACGTTCATCATGTCGCTCTACCTCGCCAACGTGCTGATGCTCTTCTTCGGGCTCTACTGCGCCCCGTGGTTTTCCTGGGCGACCCGGACGCCCAAGCACATCCTGGCCATCTCGATCGTGCTGCTCACGACCGTCGGCGCCTTCGCGGTGCGCGAGAGCATGACCGACGTCTACGTCATGCTGGCCTTCGGGATCATCGGCTACCTCCTGAAGTCGCACGGGTTCGACGTCGTGCCGGTGGTGCTCGGGCTGATTCTGGGCCCGATGGCCGAGAAGGGGCTGAACGGGACGCTTGCCATCTCCTACGGCCAGAACACGGCCTGGTTCATCCTGCAGCGGCCGGTCAGCCTGATCCTCATCGGCCTGACCCTGTTCGCGCTGATCATCCCGTACTGGCGGGCCAGACGAAAGGACAAGGACCCGTTTGCACTGAACGAACCCGACGTCATGTGACAACCGTCGCCTCCAACAGAAAGGGATCCATCGCATGAGCATCCAGGAAATCGGCAAACCCGGGTTTCGCTTCAAGACCGACTTCGAGCGGCCGCCCGCCAAGGTGGTCGAGCTCTACCGCAGCCTGATGAACGAGACCGGCTGCCTGACCGGCAACGTGGGGGACTGCATCGGCCGCTGCGCCGCCATGGACGCGCGCGTCCAGAGCCTGGCCCCGGGCATGAAGCTCGTCGGCCCGGCGCTCACGGTGCGCGTCCCGCCGACCGACAACCTCATGATCCACAAGGCCTTGACCCTGATCAAGCCGGGCGACGTCCTGGTGATCGAGGGCGGCGGCAACCACTCGTGGGCGCTCCTGGGCTGGCTCATGGTGAGCACGGCCCGCAAGCTCGGGGTCGCCGGGATCGTAGCCGACGGCTGCGTGCGCGACGCGCAGGAGATCCGCAAGTCCGGCTTCCCGGTGTTCGCCGCCGGGCTGTCGCCCAACGGGCCGTTCAAGGAGGGCCCGGGTGAGATCAACTACCCGATCAGCTGCGGCGGGCAGATCGTGCGCCCCGGCGACATGATCGTCGCCGACGACGACGGGGTCGTGGTCATGCGCCAGGAGATCGCGCCGTCGGTCATCGAGGAGGTGCACAAGATCATCCAGCGCGAGGACAAGCGCCTGAAGGAGATCGAGGCCGGGCAGGTGATCCGGCCGGGGATCGACGAGATGTTGGCGCAGAAAGGCGTCAAGTAACGCCGGTTGTTCGATAAAGATCAAAGGCCGGCTGCGGCCTTGCCGTGACTCGCCTTGCGCGAGCCTGATCCTGATTCTGCCCGGCCGGACGGTTCCCCGGAACCGTCCGGCCATCCTCCCCCCGTTTCCGATCACGGCGTGCGTCGATAGCGGTTCGTTCGCGACGATCGAGCCGATGGCCTCGTGTCGGGCAGAGGCAGTCCATCATCCTGGAGCAGCGGGCATGAAGACGAAACTGACTCAGAACATGGATCTCTGGGCCGGGTTGATGTTCGCCGGCACCGGTGCGGCCGCAATGTGGGGCGCGCGCGGCTACCCGTTCGGCTCCACGCTGAACATGGGGCCCGGCTACTTCCCGACCCTTCTGGGCGGGCTGCTCGTCGTCTTCGGGCGGAGTCATCATGCTTCGCGGTCTGCGGCGAATCGAAAGGATCCAGGCGGGCTGGTCTGCCCGGGCGTTGATCGTGCTGCCGCTCGCGGTCGTCGCCTTTGGGGTCCTGATGGAGCGCGCCGGGTTCGTTCCCGCCATGGCCGGCGCTGGTGTTCATGTCGGCCGGGGCCGGCCGGGAGTTCCGGTTCAAGGAGGTCCTGCTGCTGACCGTGTTTCTCACCGCGCTCACGGTGGCCATGTTCATCTGGGGCCTCGGCCTGCCGTACCCGCTGATCAGGACCGGCTGAGGAGGGGCGTGCCATGGAGGTCTTTCAGCACCTGGTCTTCGGGTTCGGCGTCGCGCTGTCGCTGCAGAACCTGCTTTACTGCCTCGCGGGCTGCCTGCTGGGGACTTTGATCGGCGTCCTGCCCGGCATCGGGCCGCTGGCGACCATCGCCATGCTGACCCCGATCACCTTCACCATATCCCCGGTGGGCGCGCTGATCATGCTGGCCGGCATCTACTACGGCGCCCAGTACGGCGGATCGACGACGGCCATACTGGTCAACCTGCCGGGGGAGACTTCGGCGGTGGTCACCTGCATCGACGGCTACCAGATGGCCCGCAAGGGCCGGGCCGGGCCGGCGTTGGGGATTGCGGCGATCGGGTCCTTCTTCGCCGGCACGGTCTGCACCCTGATCATCGCGTTGTGCGGGCCGTCGATCGCCGAAATTGCGTTGGAGTTCGGCCCGGCGGAATATTTTTCGCTCATGCTGATGGGCCTGGTCGCCGCAGCCATGCTCGCGCAGGGGGACATGGTCAAGTCGCTCGCGATGGTCGTGATGGGGCTGGTGCTGGGCACGGTGGGGACCGACGTGAACTCGGGCTGGAGGCGGTTCAGCTTCGACATCGCCGAGCTGGTCGACGGCATCGGCTTTGTGGTGGTCGCCGTGGGCGTGTTCGCGCTGGGGGAAATCGTGGCCAATCTCGGTGCGGCGGAGCACGGGCCGGTGTTCGTCGCCAAGGTCGGGAGCCTCTTCCCGACCTCGCAGGACCTCAAACGGTCCGCCGGACCGATCATCCGGGGCACCTTGCTCGGCGCGTTCTTCGGCGTGCTCCCGGGCACCGGGCCCTCCATCGCCTCCTTCTCCTCCTACATGGTCGAGAAGAAGGTGTCCAAAGACCCCTCGCGCTTCGGCCGGGGGGCGATCGAGGGCGTGGCCGGCCCCGAGTCCGCCAACAACGCCGACGCCCAGTGCAAGTTTATCCCGATGCTCACGCTGGGAATCCCGGCCAGCGGCACCATGGCGCTGATGTTGGGCGCCCTGATGATCCACGGCATCGCGCCCGGCCCCACGGTCATGACCCAGAAGCCGGATCTCTTCTGGGGCCTGATCGCCAGCATGTGGATCGGCAACCTGATGCTGGTCGTGCTCAACCTGCCGCTGATCGGCCTCTGGACGAGCCTGCTCAAGGTGCCCTACCGGCTGCTCTTCCCGGCGATCATCGCCTTCTCGTGCATCGGGATCTACAGCGTGCAGAACAACGCGTTCGAGCTGTATCTCACTGCCTTTTTCGGCGTCCTGGGGTTCGTCTGGATGAAGCTGAAGTGCCCCCCGGCCCCCATGCTGCTGGGGTTCGTGCTGGGGCCGATGATGGAGGAGAACCTGCGCCGGGCCATGCTGATGTCGCGCGGCGATCCCACGGTGCTTGTGACCCAGCCGATCAGCCTCGGGTTTCTTGCCGCGACGGCAGCCATCGTAGTCGTGATGCTGCTGCCCGCGCTGCGTAAGCGGCGCGACCGCATTACGGACTGAGTCTTGCGGTCGTACCGGATTCGTTCGGATGATCGTGGGCGTCTCAAGGGCGCCCGAACGCGCATCGTTCATGGTCAACAACGCTGAGAAAGGGGGCATCATGAAATCGGTCCGAAAACTGCTCGCGGTAGTGTCCGTTCTCGTCGTCGGGGTTTCGGCGGCAGGACCATTGGCGGCGTCCGACTACCCGGCCCAGCCGGTGACCGTCATCGTGGCGTTCACGCCCGGCGGCACCACCGACATGCTCACCCGCATGGTCAGCACGCGTCTGACCGAAAAACTGGGAAAAACGTTCGTCGTCGAGAACAAACCCGGGGCCGGCGGGAACATCGGCACCGAGTACGTGGTCAAGGCCAAACCCGACGGGTACACGCTCATGGTGAACAGTGTCGGCCCGATCGCCGTCAACCCGACGCTCTACAAGAACCTGCCCTACAACCCCATCACCGACCTGGAGCCGGTCGTGCAGATCGCCGACGTCCCGAACGTGCTCGTGGTGCCCGCGGGCGCAAACACCCCGAATCTGAAGGCGCTCATCGAAAAGGGCAAAGCCAAGAAGGGTGGTTTGTCTTATTGCTCTACCGGGGTCGGGACCTCCTCCCACCTCTCCGGCTTCATGCTCGCGCAGGCGTCGAACGTCACGGCGGTCCACATCCCCTACAAGGGCGCCGACGCGCTGAACGACCTGCTGGCCGGGCGCAACGACTTCATGTTCGCCACCATTCCCTCGGTGATGGCGCACATCCAGTCGGGCAGGCTCCTGCCGATCGCGGTCAGCAGCGCCAGGCGCTCCCGGTCGCTGCCGAACACCCCGACCATGATCGAAAGCGGCTACCCCGGCTTCGAGGCCGGATCGTGGTTCGGCTTCCTGGCCCCGCGCGGAACGCCGCGGCCCATCATCGACACGCTGAACCGGGCGGTGAACGAGATTATCAAGGACCCCAAAATCGACGAGCAGATGGTCTTCGCCGGCGCCGACCCCGTCGGCGGGTCGCCCGAGCAGTTCAAGGCTTTCATCGACAAGGAGTTTAAGAAGTGGCAGAAAGTGGTTAAGGAGTCGGGGGCCACGGCGCAATAATAGATATGGTGTTACGTGTTCAGTGTTACGTTTTATGCGGTTGAGATGGGAAAAGCCGTTCTGAATTTTTTTGACACTTAAAACTCTGGCATGGACACCTTCCAGAGCCTGCTACTGGGATTCTCCGTCGTCTCGACCCCGACGAACCTGTTCTACTGCTTCGTCGGGGTCCTGATCGGCACGCTGGTCGGGGTGCTGCCCGGCATCGGCACCGCGGGCAGCGTCGCCGTGCTGCTGCCGTTCACCTTCGGCCTGCCGCCGGCGACGGCCATCATCCTCTTGGCCGGCATCTGGTACGGCGCCATGTACGGCGGCTCGACCACCTCCATTCTCGTGAACATCCCCGGCGAGAGCTCCTCGGTGGTCACCTGCATCGACGGCTACCAGATGGCGCGCCAGGGCCGGGCGGGAAGGGCGCTCGGGATCGCGGCCATCGGGTCCTTCATCGCCGGCACCCTCAGCGTCTGCCTGCTCATGCTGGTGGCGCCCGTGGTGGCGCGCTACGCGGTCAAGATCGGGCCCCCCGAGCTCTTCGCGCTGATCCTCTTCGGCCTGACGCTCTCGGCCTACCTCTCCTCCGGGCCGATGATCAAGTCCTTCATGATGGTCGCGCTCGGCATGATCCTCGGCACCCAGGGGATCGACACGGTTTCCGGGGTCCAGCGCTTCACCTTCGGCGTCAACGAGTTCTACGAGGGGGTGGGGATCCTGCCGGTCATCATGGGGATCTACGGGATCGGCGAGATCCTCGTGAACCTGGAAGAGACGCTGCGGCGCGACGTCTTCAAGGTCTCGATCAAGGGCCTGCTGCCGGACTGGAAGGACTGGAAGGCCTCCTTCGGGCCGATCGTGCGCGGCACCTTCCTGGGGTTCTTCCTGGGGATCCTCCCGGCCTCCGGGACGCTGATATCGACCTTCGTCTCCTACATCGTCGAGAAGCGCATCTCCCGGACGCCCGAGCGCTTCGGTCACGGCGCGATCGAGGGCGTGGCCGGGCCCGAAGCCGCCAACAACTCGGCCTCCTCCGGCACCTTCGTGCCGCTGCTGACCTTCGGGATCCCCACGACCGCCACCATGGCGCTGATCCTGGGGGCGCTCCTGATCCACGGCATCACCCCCGGCCCCCTGCTCATCCGCAACCACCCGGACGTCTTCTGGGGGGTCATCGTGAGCATGTACATCGGCAACCTCATGCTCCTGGTGCTCAACCTGCCGCTGATCGGGCTGTGGGTGCGGCTGCTGAAGGTCCCCTACGGCATCCTCTTCCCGCTGATCCTGGTCTTCTGCGTGATCGGGGTCTACTCCAACCAGGGCAGCCTGCTCGACGTCACCTCGATGATCTTTTTCGGCGTCGTCGGCTACATCGCGCGGAAGGCCGGTTTCGAGTGCGCCCCGCTGGTCTTCGCCTACATCCTGTCGCCGATCTGGGAGGAAGCCTTCCGCCAGTCGCTGCTCATGTCGCGGGGGGACCTGACCATCTTCGTCACCCGGCCGTTCCCGGCGGTGTTCATCAGCCTGACGGTTTTATTTGTCGCCTCTTCGGTGATCTTCGCCCGCCGGCGCAGCCGGCTGCTCGAGCAGATCGGCAGCGCCGATGACTGATTCGTCCCAACCGGCTCGACCTCGAGCCTACTTGAAAGGAGCAGTGCCATGAAAAAGACCGCGTTGCTGTGGGTGTGCGTGTTCGTCGCCGGGGTGGCGGTCATCGGCCCGGCCTGCGCGCAGGAGAAGTTCCCCAAGGACCCGATCACGATCGTGGTGCCCTACGCCGCGGGCGGGAGCCACGACCTCGTCGCCCGCGCGCTGCAGCCGCAGCTCGAGAAAATCCTGGGCGCACCGGTCATCGTCGACAACAAGCCGGGCGGCGGCTCGACCATCGCCTGCAACCTGGTCAAGGCCGCGGCGCCGACCGGCTACACCCTGGTGACGGTCTCGCCGACCCTCAGCATCATCAAGTACACGATGCCCGAATCGAACGTGACGTACGACCAGTTCGAGCCGGTCGCCTACGTGGGCTACACCCCCCAGGGGGTCTTCACGCGCGCGGACGCGCCCTGGAACACCCTGAAGGAACTGCTCGACTACGCCAAGGCCAACCCCGAGAAGATCAAGTGCGGCAACGCCGGGCACGGCGGCAACTTCCACATGGGGGCGGTCGGGATCGAGCAGGCGACCGGGGTGAAGTTCACCCACATCCCGTTCAAGGGCGCGGCCCCGGCGGTCCCGGCCGTGATGGGCGGGCACGTCGACATCATCGTCTCGACGATCGCCGACACGCTGCACATGGTCAAGGGCGGCAGCCTGAAGGTCCTCGGCCTCGCGGCCCCCGAGCGCAACAAGTTCGCCCCGAACGCCGTGACCTTCAAAGAGCTCGGCTATGACATCGAGTTCTCGACCTACTGGTCCTACCTCGCGCCCAAGGGGACGCCCAAGGACCGCCTGAACCTGCTGTTCGGCGCCTTCAAGAAGGCGACCGAGACCAAGGAAGTCCAGGAGTTCTACGACATGCAGGGCGTCACGCCGTCCTTCAAATCGCCCGACGGAGCTGGCGGAGTACTACAAGAAGGAGGACGTGAAGTGGGGGAAGCTCATCAAGGAAGGCGGCCTGATGCCATAGGGGAGGGTTCAAGAGGGGTCCAGGGGTCAAGGGGGAGACAAAGCAGATGCAGGATGCAAGGATTCAGGATGCACGATGAACTGTGGGAGCGGCTTTCCAGCCGCGACGACCGCGGCGGTATGCCGCTCCTACAATAGGTTGCGGACGGATCAAACCTGGATTCCGGCTTGCGCCGGAATGGCAACCCCATAATCAAGTCCCGCGCCTTGGCTGACGGCCCGATACTTGCTTTTCTTCTTCCCCGCTGATGCGCGGCTCAACTCGTGAAGGGACTCGATGAGCAGCCGCACCTTGAAAAGATATGAGGCACGGTTCCCCAAGTCCAGGGCGCTCTACGAGCGGGCGCGCCGGGTTCTGCCGCGGGGCGTTTCGCACGACCAGTGGCACGCGCGGCCGTTCCCGCTCTACATGAGCCGCGCCGCGGGCGCGCGCGTCTGGGACGTGGACGGCAACGCCTACATCGACTACTACGGCGGGCACGGCGGCAAGGTGCTCGGCCACGCGCACCCCGCCGTGGTCGCGGCCGTGCAGGCCCAGATCGAGAAAGGGACGCAGTTCGGGGCCGCCTGCGATCTGGCGGTCGACTGGGCCGAGTCGCATCCAGCGGCTCGTGCCCTCGGCCGAGCGGGTCGAGTTCGTCAACTCCGGGACCGAGGCGGTCATGTTCGGGATCCGCCTGGCGCGCGCCTTCACCGGCCGCCCCAAGGTGGTCCGCTTCCAGTTCCACTTCGGCGGCGCCTACGACGCCGTGGCGGTGGGGAACAAGAAACCCTTCGACGTGCCGGTGAGCACGGGGATCCTGCCCGGCGCGGTGCGGGACACCGTCGTCATCCCCATGAACGACGCCGCGGCCCTGGAAAACGCACTGAAAGACGGGGACGCGGCCGTGGTGGTCCTGGAGGCGGCCGGGAGCAGCTCCGGTGTCGTCGGGATCGACCCGCCATTTTACGCGGTGCTGCGGGAGATGACGGCGCGCTACGGGACGCTGCTATTTTTCGACGAGGTGGTGACCGGCTTCCGCTACGCGCCGGGCGGCGTGCAGGCCGCCGTCGGGGTGACGCCGGACCTGACCGCGCTCGGCAAGGGGGTGAGCGGCGTCATGCCGGGCGCCGGAGCGGTCGTCGGCCGCGCCGAGGTGATGGCGCTGCTCGAGCTCGGGGACGAGCGCTGGAACCGCTACGGCCGGGTCGCCCACTCCGGGACGTTCAACGCCAACCCGCTCTGTGCCGCGGCCGGCATCGCCTACCTCGACCTCATCGCGACCGGCGAGCCCACCGCCGCGGCCAACCGCAGCGCGCGCCGGCTGCTGCGACGGCTTTCAGGCCGCGCATGGACGGGCGCGGGATCGAGGGCTGCGCCTGGGACGCCGGCTTCTCGGCGGTGCACCTTTACTTCGGGCCGTGCGCGCGGCGAGGGGCCTGCGGCCGCACGGTCTGCCTCAACGCCGAGAAGACGCGCGATGCGGCCGTGGGCGAGGCGCTCTTCATGAACCTCGCGCTGAACGGGGTGAAGACCCCGACGCGCGGCTACGACCTCTTCGTCTCGGCGGTCCACACGGCGGACGACATCGAACGAACCGTCGCCGCCTTCGGCCGCGCGCTCGACGCGCTGCTGGACGAGGGCCTGCTCGCGGGCGGACCTTCATCCCGGAGGGAATGATCGGTGAAGCAGGATCGGATCAGCGGGATCGTGTTCATGCTCATCGGGGCGGCCGTGCTGGTCGCCTCGCTGAACTACCCCGTCGGCACCTTGCAGAAGCCGGGGGGCGGCTTTTTCCCCCTGCTGGCCGCGGCGCTGCTGGTGGGGCTTTCGGCCGTCTTCACGTTCCAGAGCTTCGTGCGCCGCCCGACCGTGGTGCCGGCCGTGGAGGGCAGCTCGAAATCCAGAGCGCTGCGCCGGATCGCGTTCGGCGTGGCCGCGCTCGTCGCCTACCGCTACCTCATCCCGGTGGTCGGCTTCGCCCCGTCGACGGCGCTCTTCATCTTCGCGCTGAGCCGCTACCTCGAGCACGCGAGCTGGACGCGCAGTTCGATCTTCGCCGTGGCGGCCGCGGCGGCATCCTACTACCTGTTCCAGGTGGTCCTGAGGATTCAGATGCCGATCCCGATGTTGAGACTGATAGACTGGTGTTTGGTGTTTTGGGTTTGGTGTTTGGAGTTGAGAGTCGAACCGCGACAGACTGCGTGGCAGGGCTGAAGACTTGCAGTCGCCTTATCTTGCAACCTGATACGCTCGACCCTTTAACCCTATCTTACCCGGAGGTTTCATGCCTACCCCATCCGATCGCGTCAAACGCCTGGCCGGCTCGGAGCGTTCCCAGCGGCCGCTTAGCATCCCCAAGGGCGCCGTGCGCCTGGATCTCGGGGAGCCCGATTTCCCGACGCCCGTGCACATTCAGGAGGCGGCCCTCAAGGCCATGCGCGACAACCGCACCCACTACGGCAGCGCCTACGGCGAGCCGGCCCTGCGCGAGGCCGTCTGCGCCAGCCTGAAGCGCGACTACGGGGTGGAACGCAGCCCGGAGAACGTCCTGATCACCTCGGGCGGCATCGAGGCCATCCACGTGGTCAGCGCGACCTACCTCAACCCGGGGGACGAGGCGCTGATCCCCGACCCGGAGTACTCGGCCTACGCCGACTCGGTCGCGCTCTTCGGCGGGACGCCGGTGTTCGTGCCGCTGACCCCCGATTTTCACTTCGACTTCGAGCTGCTGGAAAAACGCATCTCCACGCGCACGCGGCTGATGTTCGTCTCCAGCCCGGGCAACCCGACCGGCCGGGTCCTGCGGGTGGACGAGATCCGGCGCCTGGCGGAGCTGGCCGTGAAGCACGACTTCCTGCTCGTCCTCGACGAGGCCTACCACCGGCTCGTCTACGGCGGGGTCGACTTCCTCTCGATCTGCCAGGTGGAGGAGGTGCGCAGCCGGGCCATCCTGCTGAACAGCTTCTCGAAGACCTACGCCATGACCGGTTGGCGCGTGGGCTACATGGTGGCGGACGCGGCACTCGTCAAGGACATGGTCACCTTCCACAAGGCGATCACGATCTGCCCCAACGTGCCGGCCCAGCTGGCCTGCGCGGCCGCGGCCGCCGGGCCCCAGGACTGCGTCGAGTCCATGCGGCAGGAGTACGAGCGGCGCAAGGTCCTGGTGGAGGCGCGCCTGGCCGACATCCCGGGTCTCGTCACCCCGCCCTGCGACGGCGCCTTCTACGTCTTCCCGCGCTTCGCGCACCGGCTGACGAGCCCGCAGATGACCGACCATCTTTTCGGCAAGGGGATCCTCGTGCGCAGCGGCACCGAGTTCGGCGCCGGCGGGCAGGGGCACTTCCGCATCGCCTTCTGCAAGTCGATCGAGACGCTCGAGGAGGGGATGACGCGTCTTAAAGACGCGTTAGGCGCGTTGAGTTGAACGGATCCGGCGGCCTTCAGCGCGGTGCGCGCGTGAAGCAGAGGGCCGCTGCGCAGGCGAACGTGATCGCCGCCACGCAGACGAACGCGGCGGCGTAGCTGCCGGTCAGCTCCACGATCCCGGCGAAGGCCGGCAGGCCGAGCAGGATCCCGAGGAAGGTGAAAAAGAGGCTGCCGCCGGTTGCGACGCCGGCGTGCGCGGGGGTTGCGATGCGCGCGACCTCCGCCAGAAACACCCCGTTCCAGCCAAGCGCCGCCGCCCCGAAGACCCCGCACACCCCGAGGATGGCCGCGAACGGCCACCCGGGCGAGAAGCCCGCCGCGAGCAGCGCCCCGGCCGTCATCCCGAACCCCAACAGCCCGAGCACCCGCCGCGGGTTCCCGTAGCGATCCGTCAGCGCCCCCCACAGGATTCGTCCGGCGACGCCGCTGACCTGGGCCGCCGCGAGCAGAAGCCCCGCGTCGATCAGGCTCAGGCGCAGGCTCTGGATCAGGTAGGTGACCAGGTACGAGGTCAGCGACAGCTGCATGATCGAGTAGACGAACGAGGCCATGGCGATCCGGCGCAGCTCCGGGTGCGCCATCACCATTTTCAGCGGCGCCAATGCGCTCTGCCACGTGAGTCGCGGCGGGCGGGACCGCTCCCGGTCGTAGCGCCCGCGAAAGGGGTGGAGCAGCGCCACCAGGACCAGGCTCGACGCGCCGGCCAGGAGCGCCGCCGTCCGCCACCCGCAGGCGACCACCAGCAGCGGGACGATGGCTCCGGCCAGGGCGCCGCCCAACGGGACGCCGGTCTGCTTGATCGAAAACACCATGGAGAGCATCGTGGCCGGGGTGGTCCGGACCAGGATGTGCGAGCTCGCCGGCGTCACCGGCCCCAACCCGACTCCGAGGGCCAGGGAACCGAGCACGGCCATGGCCACGGCGGGCATGGAAAAGGCGGCCAGCCCGGCGGCGCACAGGCCGAGGCAGATCTGGCTGACGGCGATCGGGCCGAAGCGCGTGATCGCATGCCCGCTCACGGGCGCGAACAGCGTCGCCCCCAGGTAGATCAGCGACACGAAGATGCCGACATAGCTCGGCGGCACGCCGATGTCGACCGACGCGACCGGCATCATGACCGCGACCGCCACGGTGTTCATCGACGCCAGCACCTGGACCGCCAGGGTGAGCGTCACCGGGAGGACGACGCCGGCGCGGGTCGGCGCCGGGGCCTCCCGGCCGGCTGCGGTGGGTGAGCGGGACTCCATGGGGGTCTTAGAGGCCGAGGGCCTTCTCCTGCTCCGCGATGCACTCGCCGACGACCTTCAGCGCGAAGTCGATCTCCTCCTTCGCGATGGTCAGGGGCGGGGCGAACTCGAGGGCGTGCCCCATGGTCTTGGTGATGACCCCCTTCTCCTTGGCGCGTGCCAGGATGGCCATCAGGTTGGCCGTGGGGTAGGGGGCCCGCGTCTTTTTATCGCTCGTGAAGTCGATCGCGAGCCACAGCCCGGTGCCGCGCACCTCGCCGATCGAGGGGCGGTCCTGCATCTGCCGCAGCGCATCCAGGAAGTACGCACCCATGGCCGCGCTGCGTTCGACCAGGCGGTCGCGCTGCAGGATCTCGAGGTTCTTGACGGCGACCGCACAGGGGACCGGGTGGTTGCCGTAGGTGTGCAGGTGGTTGAAGACCTCGATCGGCGCCAGCACCGCGTCGGTGCACCCGACCGCGCCGAGCGGCACGTAGCCGCTGGTGATCCCCTTGGCCATGGTGAGCAGGTCGGGTTTGACGCCGAAATGCTCGGTGGCGAACATCCGGCCGGTGCGGCCGAACCCGCAGATGACCTCGTCGATGATGAGCAGGATGCCGTAGCGGTCGCAGATCTCGCGCACGATCGGCCAGTACTCGGGCGGCGGGGGCAGGGCGCCGAAGGCCTGCTGGATGGGCTCGCCGATGAAGACCGAGAACTGCTCGGGGCCTTCGAACTCGAGGATGCGCGTCATCTCGCGCGCGCAGGCGAGGTCGCAGGCCGGGTAGGTCATGTGGTGCGGGCAGCGGTAGCAGTAGGGCGACTCGATGAAGGCGGCCCCGGGGGCGAGAGGCTCCATCACCTGGCGCATGGGCATGACGGTCCCGAGCGCGCGGATGCCGATCCCGTTGACCCCGTGGTAGGCGCCGCGGCGCGAGAGGATCTTGAAGCGGCCCTTGTCCCCCCGGTAGTAGTGGTAGTGCCGCGCGAGCTTCATGGCGGACTCGACCGCCTCCGAGCCGTCGCACTCGAAGGTGAAGCGCCGGACGTCGCCCGGGGCCACGGCCGCCAGCCGCTCGGCGAGCGTCATGGCGGGCACGTTGGTGAAGCTCATGGGCGTGAAGTAGGCCAGGCGGCACATCTGGTCGTAGGCCGCCTGGGCCAGCTCCGTGCAGCCGTGCCCGACGTGGACCGGGCGCGTCACCCCGGCGTCCAGGTCGAGGTAGCGCTTGCCGTCCTGGTCGTAGACCCAGGCGCCCTCGCCGCGCACGATGACGGTGATGCCGCCCCGGATCTCCGATTGAGGGGTGCGGTGCAGAATCAGGTTGGAGGTGGGGTCCAGCTTCTTGACGACGGGTTCCATGGGCTCGCTCCTGGGTGTCTTCGATGGAATAAGGTCTCTGGTTGAATGCCGTGGGATCAGATGCGCGTCGACAGGCGGCCGTAGGCGACGGGTTCGGCCAGCCAGCCGGCCGCGCGCCGGGACCAGTACTCGGCGTGCAGGCGCGCGGTCTTGGGCCCGGGCCGGCCGTCGCCGATCCGGCGGCCGTCGACCGACGTGACCGGGATGATGCCGCCGGCGGTGGTGGTGAGGAAAACCTCGGCGGCCGACCGAACCTGCTCGGGCGCGAGCGCGGCCTCGACCGCGGCGATGCCGAGCGCGCGGCAGAGCTCGAGGGTCGTGCGCCGGGTCATGCCGTCGAGGACCCCGTGCGCCGGGGTCACGAGCCTGCCCCCCGCGTCCGCGAAGAGGTTGAAGCCCGGGCCTTCCGCCACGTTGCCGTCCAGGTCCACCAGGACGACCGTGTCGGCCCCGGCCTCGTAGGCGTCGAAGAGCCCCATCTGGAAGTCGAGCCAGTGGTAGTGCTTCACGAGCGGGTCGACCGACCGGGCGGGCACCCGCACGCGGGCGCTGATGTGCACGGACATGCCGCGGGCCTGGACCTCGGGGGTGGCCACCCACATGTACGGCATGCAGAAGGCCTGGAACCGGTTGGCGCACAGCCGCAGGTCGCGGCTGCCGATCGGCGGCCGGCCGCGGGTGGCGATGACCTGGACGTAGGCGTTGCGGAAGCCCGGGAGCGCCACCAGGTCGTGGACGATGAGGCGGATCCGCTCGGGGCTCTCGGGCGGGTTCAGCCGCAGCCGCGCGAGCGAGCGCTGGAAGCGCTCCAGGTGGTCCGGGAGCCGGAAGAAGGCGCCGTCCCACGCCGAGATGGTTTCCTGGCAGGCGTCCGAGCGCAGAAAACCCCAGTCGAGCAGCGGGATGCGGGCTTCCTCGATCGGGCAGAACTCGCCGTCGACATAGGCCGACCCCGCGGCGAACCGCGGGTCGAGCGGTTGGTCGGGCAGGGTCGATTTCGGTTGCGGCCAGGCGAGCGGGCCGACCGGGCTGGAGTCGGGCATGGTCTCCTCGGAGTTATCGTTTCAATCCCGCCGGGGTGAAGTCTATGGGGCGAGCCACAGGTCGGCCGGCATATCGATAGTCGCACGACGTGCTTCTATCGGCGGCCCGATGGGAATACCATCCGGGCAGCGGGGGGTCAACGGCAGTGGCCTGTCGATGACGATCGGCGCTCATTCGAGCGGGGGGCTGCGTCTCCTGAACCGTTCGGCGACGAAGGTGTCCATGATCATCTGGGTGAGATGGTAGACGATGCCCGGAATCAGCGCCAGCGGGTACTGCGCGGCAAAGCTCCCGGCCCAGACGACGTAGGAGACGGTCAGCGTCTTCTGCGAGGTGTGGATGGTGAACGCCGAAGTCGAAGCGCGGTCCAGGCGCATCAGCCGGCTGAGGCCGTAGTTCAGCGCCAGGATCAGCGAGTGGAGCGCCACGATGAACAGGAGGACGGCCGGCAGCACCCCTCCGGCCGCAACGAGCCGGGCGCCCGAGCCCGAGAAGGCGTTGAACATGATGAGCAGCACGATGCACTGCTGAAAGACCGAGAAAGCAGCGCCGTGACGCGCCATCAGGCCGCGGAGCAACGGCCGGGCCAGCGCTCCCAGGACGATCGGCAGCAGCACGGTGCCGACCAGGCTCAGCAGCATGCGGAGAACCGGCAGCTCGATGTCCGCCGCGACCCCGACCAGGAGCTGCAGCGAAAAGGGGATCGTGAAGATGCCGACGCTGTTGCCGAGCAGGCAGATGAACACCGACAGCGGGATGTTGCCCCGTGCGATGGCCGTCATCACGGTGCCCGAGACGATGCTCACCGGCGCGGTGGCGATGATGCAGACCCCGATCGTGAGCTCGAGCGGGAAGACCCAAAACGCGAGCGCCCAGGCGAGCAGGGGGACCAGCGCCAGCGAGGAGACCAGCGCCGCGAGCGCGGCCTTGAGCTGCAGATCGCGCAGGTTCAGGTAGGACACGTCGAGCGACAGCCCGGTCGCGAAAAAAGCGAGGAATATGCCGACCGTGATGACGTGGTACTCCTGGACCCAGGCCCCCCTGGACCCGAGGGTCAGCGCCAGCGCCACGGTCGCCACGATAGCCGGGAACAGCCAGTGCTTCTTAAGCGCGCCCATGATCGCCAAGGCGTATGACCCTGCCGCGGGCAACGACGGTCCGGACCCGGTTCAGCGCAGCCACGTCTGTGTATGGGTTGCCGAGAACGCCGACCAGGTCGGCGGTTTTCCCGGGCGCGAGCGTTCCCACCTGCCGGTCGAGGCCGCACACCTCGGCCGCACGCGAGGTCGCGGCCGCCAGCGCGTCGGCCGGCGAGGCGCCCATGTCCACCAGATAGCCGACGTCCTGCGCGAGCCGCCCGTGCAGGCCGTCGGTGCCGACCGCGTACCGGGCGCCGCTGCGGATGACGGCCGCCATCGAGCGGAAAGCCGCCTCGCGGCCGCTGCGGAACCCGCCCGCCAGCTGCTCGGGCAACGTGCTCTGCCACTCCTCGGAGAGGTAGGGGCTCGGTGTCAGAACGAGCCGGGTCTTGGACCCGGCCAATCGTTCGATCTGCTTGTCCGTCAGAAAGTAGCCGTGCTCGAGGCAGTCGAAGCCCAGCTCCAGGCACAGATCGAAGCCGGTGCCGCCGATGCAGTGGGCGGTGATCGGGAGCCCGGCGCGGTGGGCCTCGTCGAGCGCGGCCTCGATCTCCTCGCGGCTGGGGTAGCAGACGATCGGGTCCATCGGCACGGTGCCGGTCAAAAACAGCTTGATCACGTCGGCGCCGGCCGCGATGTTTTCGCGGACCACCCGCCGGATGGTCTCGACGCCGTCGAACGGGTAGCCGATCAGCCCGTGGCCCTGGGGCGCGCGGATGCCGCGGGTCGCAATCATGAGCGCCGGGCCCGGAACGCCGCCGGAGGCGACCGCCTGTTTGCAGTGCACGTCGACGAAGCTGCGGTCCCCCACGCAGCGGGCCGTGGTGATGCCGGCCTGCAGGTCGGCCGCCATGTTCCGGACCGCCCTCAAGGTCAGCTCGATGTCGCCGACGTCGAACCCGGCCGGCCAGTTCGGGATGGAGGCGTCCAGGCAGAGGTGGTTGTGGCAGTCGATCAGGCCCGGCAGGATCGTCTGCGCGCCCAGATCGACCCTCGACCCGTCGAACCCGCTGCCGTAGTCGCTGCGCCTGCCGACCGATGCAATGCGGTCGCCCTCGACGCAGATCGCCGCGTCTTCGATTGGCGGCGTTCCGGTTCCGTCGATCAGCAGCTTGGCGCAATACAGAACCCTGGCCATGGGTGCTCCTTGCTGGTGTGGCCCCGTTCGGCCCGATCCGAGTGGAGCAAGGTTTTGCGTGGATGACGGTCGGGCAGATGGACCGGGGAAGGACGCGACCGGCCCCCGGTGCGCCATCCCTCCCCGCATATCACGCTGCGGGCCCGATTGACCACCGGAATCACATCCGCCGGTGTGTGCCGTGCGAGCCTTGATGCAGGCTGTCTGGAATGGGATTTATTTCCCAGCCATCGCGGTAAGGAGCCTCGCTGCCCGGTCGGCGTTGAAGATGCCGCACATGCAGGGTTTGAACAGCCGTTCGGCCCCCTGCTCGGGGGTCATTTCGCCGCTCTTGACCTTGGCCGCGGTGTCCTCGATCAGCTTGACGGTCACCATGCCGTGGCCGCACATGGTGTTCAGCTCGAGCACGTCCTGCGGCGGCAGGCGGTCGGTTTGGCCCCATCGTCCCAGCGTGTTGTTGACGGTGTGCGGGGTCAGGCCGGACTTGCCGCAGCACTCGCGCACCTGGTCGAAAAGGCCCGACACGACGACCGACAGGCCGAGGTCTTCGGCCTTGAGCTGCTTCAGCGCCGCGACGACCTTGTCCGGGGCGTTGAAGACGCCGTGCACGACGGCGCGGTCCTCCACGTGGGCCAGCAGCTTGTCGACGCCGCCCTGGTAGTACTGGTTGCCCAGGCGGCAGTCGCCGATCCGGATCGCCCCGTTCTCCAGGCAGATCTCGAGCATCCGGCGCAGCTTGGGGCCGGAGCCCACGTGGTTGATGTCCTTGGACGGCATGAAGAGCAGCACGTAGTCCCGGCTCAGGCTCTCCGGGCTCCCGGTACGATGCAGGGTGTGGGTCATGGTTATGCCTCCTTCACCAAGGGCCGGCCCAGGCCGACGTTCGTTTTGCAGTTCGGGGCGAACCAGATGCCGCTCTGGCGCATGATCGCGTGCGTCGGGACCTCGCCGTCCGGCGCCACCCGCGACGCGATGCAGAGCGAAAACACCGTTTCGATGCGCCGGCTCACCTCTTTGAGACCGTCGAACACCTGGGGCAGCTTCTCGAGCGGCACCGAGAACTCGATGATCGCCGAGAGCACTTTCTCCTGGAGCACGTCGTCCTTGAACTTGCCCGTCTTCACGTCCGACATGAGCGACGTGGTCGGGTTGCAGGCCTCGAACTCGACCCCGAGCCTGGCCATGGCCATGGCGATCTTCTCGACGTCGTAGAAGCGCGCCCCCGCGGTGGGGCGGCCGACTTCGATACCGACGCCCGCCCAGCCGTGCTTGAACCGGCCGGTGACCTCGTTGGTCTTCATCTCCTCGGTGCCGCGGCCGGAGATGCCCGACTCCGGGGCGATGGTCAGCACGTCGCTCAGCACGCTGCGCACGATGCGCGGCCACTCGAGCTTCTGCTGGTAGATCGCATCGACCGGGCAGTCGGCCATGCGCAGGCAGTTGTAGCACTCGGTGCACTCGTCGAAGTCGATCTCGGCGTGCTCATCGCCGATGGTAATGGCGCCCACCGGGCAGTACACTTCGCACTGCCCGCAGGCGATGCACTTCTCGGGGTCGATCCGCATTAACGTTCTCCTTTCTTGTTTCTTGGTTAGACACCGACCACATTTTCCAGTGTCAGTTCGCCGATGGTGATCTCGACGGTGTCACCCGGCGCGAGCGAAAAGCTTTCCGGAGGGACGATGCCCGTTCCGGTCATCAGGAAGACCCCGGAGGGGAAGGCGGTCTCCTTGAACAGGTAGTCGACCAGGCTCGACAGCGACCGGCGGATCTTCGATGTGCGCGTGTCTCCCTCGAATGCCGCCGAGCCCTGCCGAATGATCCGCAGGTGAACGGCAAGATCCGCGAGCGCATCCGAATCCATCAGTCGGATTCCGGGCCCCAGCGCGCAGCAGCCGTTGAAAATCTTGGCTTGGGGCAGGTACAACGGGTTCTCGCCCTCGATGCTCCGGGAGGAAACGTCATTGCCCACGCAGTAGCCGACGATTTCCCGCTCAGCGTTGATGACGAGCGTCATCTCGGGCTCGGGGACGTTCCAGGTGCTGTCCCGACGCACGCGGATGGGCGCCCCGTGCCCGACCACGCGCCACCCGCACGATTTGAAGAACAGCTCCGGCCGCTCCGCCTCATACACCTTTTGGTAGATGTCGGCCGTCGCCGACTCTTCCTTGCGGGCTTCCCGGCTGCGGAGGTAGGTGACTCCGCTCGCCCATACCTCGTGAATGTCCTCGATCGGGGCCATCGGTCGGCCGGTCGCCGGCTGCGCGGTCTTGTGGGCTTCGAGCATCTGCAATGCCTGACGGCGCGGCACTCCCAGAAAAGCCGGCCGCGGAAAAAAACGGACGTCAGGAGCGTTCCGTTGAACGCCCAGCGAGTGCCGTCCTCGGTGAGGTGGCGTGTCAGCAAGTCCATACAGCTGCGAGCCTCCAGTTAAGTTTGAACTGCGTTCTTGCGTCGACTGCGCTTGCGCTCCGCTTTGGGGGGGATCTGCGACCGCCCCCGGACGTCTTGGGCCCGGGCGGTTCGGAGGCGGCCGATTGCCTGGAACGGACGAATGCCAGGACCTGGTTGGCGGTCTTGGAGACGTGCTGCCGGATCAGCCGCACGGCTGCAACCTTTTCCCGGGCTTCCAGGTGATCGATCAGCCGGCTGTGCTCCTCCCAGACTTCCCGGATGGAATCGAGCCGTACGCTCATCGAGCGGACATTCACGACCATCGACCGGATGTTGCTGACCACCTTGATCAGCACTCGGCTGCGGGTGGCGCTGTAAATGGTGTCGTGGAACATGGAACTGAGCTCGATGAAACGGCTGAAGGTGAAGTCCTGGCCGATATCTCCCGACTTGAGCAACTCGTAAGCCTGGGCCCGGATCTGCTTCAGCTGGGCGATCTCTTCGGGGGTGATGCGGGCACATGCGAGTTCGATGGCATGGACCTCCAGGAGCGAGCGCAGCTGGAACAAGTCCTGGATGGTCTGCTCGTCCACCTGGGAAACGCGGATGCCGCCCTGAGGCAGGCGCTCCGCAACGCAGTCATGTTCCAGTCGACGGAACGCTTCCCGTACCGGGGTCCGGCTGGCGTTGAAAATCCGTGCGACTTCCACCTCGAACAAACGCTGGCTGGGCTCGATCTCACCCCTGACGACGGCGCCTTTCAGGGACTCATAGATCTGATCGGCGATCGACTTGACGGGTTCGACCGATACATGCGGATGCAACGCGTTGAACGTGTTCATGGCTGCCCTCGAAAACGGATGCCTCTGTTGCGCCGCCTCACGGTTCGATCATCTTGGTGACCACGTCGATCATCCTCGAGGAGTCGCTGTCGTGAAGTCCCTGCGCCACCGACATGTTGAAGTAATGGGCTACCGCAGACGCCACCAGCAGCGGCAGGTTGTGTTTCCGGCTCGAGGTGATCACGATGTTGATGTCCTTCCACAGCTGACCCATGCCGCCCGGGGAGGTGGTGTTCTCGAGAATAGCCTTGGACAGGAGTCGGAAATAATCGTTGCCGCCGATCCCGCTGCCGACCACGTCGCACACCAGCTTGGGGTCGACGCCGGTCTTTTGGGCCAGAATGATCAGCTCGACCGCGGCCGCGTGGATGGCAGTCACCAGCAGCTGGTTGCAGTGCTTGACCGCCTGTCCCATGCCGGCCGTCCCGCCGGCGTAGGTGATCCTGCCGATGACCTCCAGGATGCCGCGACACGGCGCGAGAACGGGCTCGGGCGCCGCCGCAATCAGGGTGAGCGTCCCGTTGGCGATCCGGGCCGGCCCGCCGGTGAAGGGGCAGTCGATGAACTTGACCTTGCGCGCCGCGCATTCGGCCGCCATCCGGTCCAGGTTGTCCCGGTTGATCGTGCTCATGCAGATGAGGGAGGACCCCTCTGCGGCCCCCTTGAGGACTCCCTGCGGCCCGGTGATGACGTCGATCACCTGTTCGTCATTGAGGACCATGACGATGACGACGGGGGCGTGCGCGGCGACCTCGGCCGGGCTTGCCACGGCCGTGCCGCCGATGGCCTTCAACTTTTCGATCACTTCGGCGCGCCGGGCGTACCCGTAAACCTCAAAACCCGACTCAACGAACCGCTGCGCCGCGGGCATCCCGCAGCGGCCCAGCCCGATGATTCCAACCGTCTTGCTCATGATGGTCCTCCGGATTCGGTCCTTGCCGTGCGCACAGATGACGGTCCTCGCTTACAGCCCGAATAGGCGCGGCAACACGAGGGTGAACCATGGGACAAACGCCACGATCAACGCCCCGGCCAGGAGTACGATGAAGTAGGGCGTGTACGCCCGGGTCGCGCTCTCGACGTTCACTTTCCCGAGCGCACACGCGATCAGGAACCCGATCCCGATCGGCGGCTGAAAGAGCCCGATCCCCAGCGCGGTGATCATGATGATGCCGTAGTGCAGCGGGGCGATGTCGAAGTTCGACATGATCGGGAACAGAATGGGCGTGAAGATGATCAGCGCCGGAAGCCCTTCCAAAAAGGCGCCGAAAACAACCAGAACGGCGACCGTGATGAGCAGGAACGGCGCCGGACTGGACGACAGCTGCAGGATCGACTTCGCCAGCAGGTTCGGGACCCTTTCGGCCGCGAAGATCCAGGACAGGAGAGTGGCGGTGCCCACCAGTATCAGAATCATTCCCGTCAGCGAGGCCGTGTTGACGAAGATGGGCATCAGGTGGCGCCACTGGAGCTCGCGGTAGACGAACAGCCCGAGGATCAACGCGTAAATGACGCCGATCATCCCCGCCTCGGTCGGCGTCACGATCCCGCCGAGAATGCCGCCCAGGATGATCGCCGGGGTGAGCAGGGGCAGGATGGCGCGCCGGAACGCGACAATGACCTCCCGCGCGGATTGCTTGCGCTCCAGCGGGATGTTCTGGCGGGTCGCCTGGACGTAAATCAGGACGATCAGGGGCAGCGCCATGCAGGCCGCCGGCAGGAATCCGGCCACGAACAGGCCGGCCACCGAAAGGTTGGTGAGGTTGGCCAGCACCACCATGGGGATGCAGGGGGGCACGAGCATGCCCATGGCGGAGGCGGAGGCCACGATCGACACCGCCTGCTCGGGCTTGTAGCCGCCCTGACGCATCGCTGGGATGAGCACCGAGCCGATGGCCGAAACGTCGGCCACCGAGGCGCCGGAAATGCCGGAGAAGATGTATTCCCCGAGCACCGTCGAAATCCCGAGGCTGCCGCGCATGTGCCCGACCAGCGCGCGCGCGAAGGTCACCAGGCGCTCGGTGATGCCGCCGGTGTTCATCAATTCGCCTACCAGGATGAACAGAGGAACCGCCAGCAGGACGAACGAGTCCATCCCGCCCATGATGGTGATGGGCACGATGGAGAGGGAGACGCCGCCGCGGGCGACCAGGTATACGATGCAGCCGAGCCCGATGGCGATCGAGATGGGTGTGTGGATCATGATCAGCAGGATGACCACCCCCACAAGCATCAGGATCAGAACGCCCGAGGAGACATCCACGTACTCCCCGATCGCCCAGACGACCGCAGACAGGGTGGCCACCGCGAGAGCTGCGGCGGCGGTCGTCGCCCAGGCGCCGCGCCGGTAAGCCGTATGGCCCTGGAATACGACGAAGATGAACCCGGCGACCGGGAATGCCCCGAACACCCACCCCATCGAAAAGTGCATGGTCGTGGAGTAGGACCCGCTCATTTGTTGAACGATCAGGACGCCCAGGTAGGACAGGAACAGGGCGAACGTCGCCACGAGAACCAGCACGACGCTTTCCATAAAGCGGCGCGCGGTCCCGGGGAGGCGCGACACGACGCTGTCGATGCCGACGTGGGCGCGGCGGAAGAGCGCGACGCAGGCTCCGATGAAGACCGACCATATGAACAGGTACCGGGAGAGCTCCTCGCTCCAGGGCGGCAGGTCCTTTAAGAGATATCGGCACACGACCTGCATCGTGACGACCAGCGCGATGCCGATCAGCAGGGTCGCGGCCGTCCATTCCAGCAGCCGGATCGCTATCCCGGCCTGCGGGGCCGCCCCGGCCTCGGTGCCTACCCCGTCCGCTTCATTCAAGGCCATGGTCGTCATGACATCACCCCATCCCGATCAGGCGTCGGGATGGATGCCGGCACCTGATCGGGCTCGTATGTGGTTCTATGTGAACTGCTGACCGGTACGATTCAAAGGGCGGTTGCCGTCACTTGGCATCTCCGGGTCCGAAGTAGACCTTCCCTTCCGGGTACATCTTCTTGATCTTTTCGACTTCGGCCAGGAGCTCGTTCACCTTGTCGGCGCCCCACTTGTCCTTGGCACCGGCATAGACGACTTCGACCGCCTTGCGGAACGGGGTCAGGTCGGGCACGTCGTTGATCTTCATGCCGGCCTGCTCCATGATCTTGCGCTGATCGGCCTCGCTGGCGCCGACCAGCTTCCGGAAGTAGGGGGCCGCCTCCATGGCCGCTTTCTGGATCGCGTTCTGCTGGTTGGCGTTCAGTTTCTGCCAGGTCATCTCTGAAATGATCAGCGGCAGCGTGCTGTACTGGTGCTTGGTCATGGACATGAACTTCTGAACTTCATAGAACTTGGATGCCCAGATGTTCATGACGGGGTTTTCCTGCCCGTCCACCACCTTCTGCTGCATGGCCTGGTACAACTCGGAATAGGACATCGGGACGGCGCTGGCGCCGAGCGACTGGAGGATGTTCACGGACATCTCCGACTGCACGACGCGGATTTTGAGCCCCTTCATGTCGGCCGGGGTGAGGACGGGCCGGGTGTTGTTCGTCAGATGGCGGAACCCGTTGTCCCAGGTGGCCAGGTAGTGAATCCCCTTGGCTTTGAGGGGCTCGTACACCTTGGCCACGTACGCCGTGTCCATGAAGGCATAGGCCTGGGAGTAGTTGTCGAACAGGTACGGGAGTTCGATGATCTCCTGGATGCGCGTGGAGTCGAACGTCGACACCAGTCCGGCGGTCGTGATGTAGAAGTCGAGGACGCCGGTCGAAACCTGCTGCTGGCAGGACTGGTGGCTGCCCATGGCGCCGGCGGGGATGACCTCGATTTTGACCTCGCCCTTGCTCAGCTCATCCACCCGCTTGGCAAAGAAGAGGCAGGTATCGTGCCGTGGGTTGCTCACCGGCTCCGAGTGGGCCAGCCGCAGGGTAACCGTTTTGGCGGCCCCTGTCGTGGGTGTGAACGCCAGGAAACTCACCATCAGGATCAACGCCAAGCAACCGATAGAAAGATTCTTCCGCATGAGCAGCCCCTCCTTCTAGCCAGTTTGGGTAATTTGTGAATTCATGTATACATGAACACCAAATACACCGGCCCAACGCCCAAAGTCAAGGGTATTTGAAACGCGTCCTGGGAGTGCCCCGTCCGCTCGGGAAAGCACACGATTGATCGATGATGTGGTTGACCCTGGGCCCAGAGGCGGAGGATAAACAGAACGGGATTTCAGGTTTAAACAACGAGGCTGACGCTACCAGTGTTCAAGCGTCCTCGTTCACGGCACTACGATCACATAAGGAGGATACGAATGGTCAAGTTCTGCGTCTTCTATTATGGCAAGCCCGAGGATCCCACCGCGTTCGACGCATACTATTGGAACCGCCACCTCCCGCTCGTGGCCTGCTGGCCCAAGATCAGGCGGATCGCCGTCAGCAAGGGGCATCCCGGGGGAGAGCTCTACCAGCTGGCGGAGCTGTATTTCGACAATCACGACGACCTGGAGGCGGCTCTCCGGTCCCCGGAGCGTGCGGCCGCCTACGAAGACGGCCAGCGGCTCCCGCGGTTCGTCGGCGAGATCAGGCGCCAGACCTTCGACGTCTTGGACTACGTCAAGGGGTAAGGCGTCCGTGCAGAGCTGACACGCTGTGAGCTGAGAAAGGCGGATGCCCATTCCTTGAGTGGGATTTCCTGGCGGTGGCCTCTGGCCGACGCTGCCGCAGGTCTTGGCGGCAGCCGCCGGTTCAGCGCGGCCTGCCGGAACGCAGCAGGACCATTCCGCAGACTAACGTGGTGACGGCCACTATGGTGAAGCTGAAGGCGTAGCTCCCGGTGTTTTCAACCATCATAGAAAAAACCGGGAGCCCGAGCAGGATCCCCAGGAAATTGAAGAAGACGCTTCCGCCGGTCGCGACCCCGGCCAGTCCGGGTTTGGCGATGCGGGCGATTTCCGCCAGATAGACCCCGTTCCAGCCGATGGCCGCGGACCCGAACAGGACGCAGGCGGCGAGGATGGCGGGGTAGGGCCATTGCGGGGTGAAGGCGGCCGCCGCCATCGCGCCGGCGGTCATGGCGATGCCCAGGGCCCCCAGCAGGACGCAGGGCTTGACCCAGCGATCGGCGACCACCCCCCACAGGACCCGGCCGACGAACCCGCCGGCCTGGGCCGCCGAGAGAACGAACCCCGCCTGGACCAGCGTCATCCGGATGTCCCCGATCAGGTAGGTCACCAGAAACGCAACCAGGCAGAGCTGCATAGCGGAAAAGAAGAAGGAGGCGATTGCGATTCGCCGCAGATCCGGGTGTCGCCAGTTCATTTTAAGCGGCTCGGCCAGGCTCCTCCAGGACAGCCGGCTCCCGGCGCAGAGCGCCGTGTCGAACCGCCTCCGGTATGGCAACAAGAAAAAGGCGAGGAGGGTGATCGACCCGGCCACCCAGAGGGCGGAGATCTTCCATCCGAAGAAAAGCACGAGCGAGGGGACAATCGCCCCCGCCAGCGCACCGCCGATTGGGACCCCGGTCTGCTTGATCGAAAAAACGAGGGACATGATCGACGGCGGGGTCGTGCGCGCCAGCACGTGGGAGCTGGCCGGCGTGACCGGGGCGTGGCCGGTCCCCATGATGAAGGCGCCGGCGATCATCAGCGGGATGGCCGAAACCGAGACGGCCGCGAGCCCGAGGGCGCACAGCCCGATGCAGATCTGGCTGACCCGGATCGGCCCGAACCGGTCGATGACGTGCCCGCTCAGCGGGGCGACCAGAGTCGATCCCAGGTAGATCATGGACATGAAGATGCCGACGCGGCTGGCGGGGACGTTCAGCTCGACGGCTGCGACCGGCATGAGAATCGGGATGGCCACGACACTGCCGGACACGGCGGCCTGGACCAGCAGCGTGAGCGCCACCGGAAGGACGACCCCTTGCGGCGGTCGGGTCGCCTCGAACCGAGAACCGCCGGCGGCCTGGCCGGATTTTATCGACCCCGTCATGTCCACTCCTTGAATCCCCACACGATCCGGATGCTGTGCCCGCTCACCATACCACAAAGACCGGGTCGACAGAACCCGCCCCGGATGGCCGCCCGGCATCCCACCGCGGGCAGGCCCTGCCGGCTCGACCCGGTCCGGATGGCTCCAGGGACTTCGGGTTGACAGCTCGAACGGATTGTATAAAATATGACGGTATATTCACAAACTGTAATGATAGGCCACCGAGGGTGTCCGATGGAAACCGGCAAGCCATCCCGGCGCGAGCGGGAAAAGCTGAGGCAGCGGCAGGAAGTGCTGGATGTCGCGCTGCGGCTTTTTTCGGAAAAGGGGTACCACAATGCGTCGATGCACGAGATCGCCAAGGAGGCGGAGTTCGCCATCGGGACGCTCTACAAGTTCTTCCGCAACAAGGAGGATCTCTACCAGGCGCTCATGCTGCAGCTGAGCGACCGGTTCCACGGCGCGCTCAAGGCCGTCATCGGGGCGGACGCCGAGGAGGTCGAGACGCTGCGGGAATACGTGCGGGTCAAGGGGGATCTCTTCCGCAACAACGCGGCCGCGATCCGGCTGTATTTCGCCGAGACCCGCGGGGTGAAATTCAATGCGATGGCCGGCGTCGAGAAGGAGATCCGCAGCCGCCACCGAACCACGCTTCTATCGCTCGGCTCGATCTTCGAACGCGGGATGAAGCGGAAACGTTTCCGCCGGGTCGCGTCGCCGTTTCACCTTGCGGTCGCCCTCGACAGCATCGCCAACGCATTTCTTTTCCTGTGGCTGGAAGACCCGCAGGGGCATCCCTTTCCGGAAAAGCCGGACACCCTGCTGGACATCCTGTTCAAGGGGTTGGTCGCCGCCTGAAGTCCGACCGGCTGCCCGCGGCTCCCCATAACGACATGTATCCCGAGGAACTCATTTCGATGCTGAAACCCATGATCGGTTCCACGCTCCTGAAGCACTTCGTTTGGGGGGCAGCGGCGGTCGGCGCGCTTTGGCTCGCCGGCTGTGACCGCCGGACGGAAGCCCAACAGGCCGCATCGCCCCCGGAGGTGGCCGTGGTGGTCATCCAGCCGCAGCGGGTCGAGCTGACGACCGAGCTGCCGGGGCGCACCTCGGCCTTTCGCGTCGCCGAGATCCGGCCGCAGGTGAGCGGGATCGTCCAGAAGCGCCTGTTCCAGGAAGGCTCGGACGTGAAGGCCGGCCAGCTGCTGTACCAGATCGATCCGGCTCCGTTCCAGGTGGCCCACGAGTCCGCCAAAGCCTCGCTCGCCAAGGCGCAGGCCAATCTGCCGACGCTCAGGCTGAAGGCCGAGCGGTACCGGGAGCTGCTGGCGGAAAATGCGGTCAGCCGCCAGGACTACGACGACGCCGCCGCCGGCCTGGAGCAGTCGCGGGCGGAGGTCGAGTACTGGAAGGCGGCGGTCGAGGCCGCCCGGATCAACCTCGGCTACACGCGCGTCGCGGCGCCGATCTCCGGCCGCATCGGCAGGTCCAGCATCACCGACGGGGCGCTGGTCACGGCCTACCAGCCGGCCCCTCTCGCCGTCATCCAGCAGCTCGACCCCATCTACGTGGACGTGTCCCAGTCGTCGGCCGAGCTGCTGCGCCTCCGGCGCAACCTGGAGAGCGGGCGCCTGAGCGCCGACGGCGAAAGCAGCCGGAAGGTCCGCCTGCTCCTCGAGGACGGGACGCCGTATCCCCAGGAAGGCGCCCTGCAGTTTCGGGACGTCACCGTGGAGCCGGCGACCGGGTCGTTCACCGTGCGCATCGTGACCCCGAACCCGCGCAACCTCCTGCTGCCCGGGATGTTCCTGCGCGCCGTCGTGCAAGAGGGCGTGATGGAGCAGGCCATCCTGGCCCCCCAGCAGGGGGTCATCCGGACCCCGAAGGGGGACCCCGTGGCGTGGGTCGTGGACGAGACCGGGAAGGTCCAGCAGCGGCCGCTCGTGCTCAACCGCACCATCGGCAACACCTGGCTCGTCGCGTCCGGCCTCGCGGCGGGGGACCGCGTGATCGTCGAAGGGATGCTGAACGTGCGGCCCGGGGCCTCCGTGAAAGCGGTCCCCCTGAGCCCGCCGAAAGAGACGGCCGCCGCGCCGCCGTCGGCGAACTGATCGGGGAGGACGACGATGCTGTCGAGGTTTTTCCTGGACCGCCCGGTGTTTGCGTGGGTCATCGCCATCATCATGATGCTGGCCGGCGGGCTGGCCATCTACACCCTGCCCGTCTCCCAGTACCCGCCCATCGCACCGCCCTCGATCGCCATCGACGCCTTCTACCCGGGCGCGTCGGCCGAGACGGTCGAAAACAGCGTGGTCCAGATCATCGAGCAGAAGATGACCGGGTTCGACAAGCTGCTGTACATGTCGGCCACGAGCGACGCCTCCGGCGCCGGCCGCATCGAGCTCACCTTCGCGCCCGGGACCGACCCGGACCTCGCCTGGGCCCAGGTGCAGAACAAGCTCCAGCTCGCGATGGCGAGCCTGCCGGAGGTGGTCCAGACGCAGGGAGTCAAGGTCAGCAAGTCGACGCGGAACTGGCTCATCATCGTGGGGCTGGTCTCGGAAGACGGCAGCATGGACGACTACGACCTGGGGGACTACGCCCAGTCCAGCATCCAGCAGGTGCTGGCCCGCGTGCCGGGCGTGGGCGAGGTCGAGGTCTTTTCATCCCAGTATTCGATGCGGGTCTGGCTGAACCCGGACCGGCTGGCCGATTACCGCATGACGGTGGAGGACGTCATCCGCCGGTTGAAGGCCTACAACGTCGAGATCTCCGCCGGGCAGTTCGGCGGCGCGCCGGCCGTCGAAGGCCAGCGGCTGAACGCCTCGATCATCGTCCAGAACCTGCTCAAGACCCCCGAGGAGTTCGCCGCGATCCCGCTGCGGACCAACCCCGACGGGTCGATCGTCCGCGTGCGCGACGTCGGTCGGACCGAGCTCGGCACCGAGCGCTACGGGAGCCGGACGCTGACCAACGGCAAGCCGTCGGCCGCGCTCGCCGTCCGCCAGGCCCCGGGCGCCAATGCGCTCGCCACCGCCGACGCCATCAAGGCGAAGATGGAGGAGCTCTCGAAATACTTCCCGCCCGGGATGAAGGCCATCTACCCCAACGACACGACCCCGTTCGTGAAGGAGGCGATCAAGGAAGTCGTCAAGACCCTGTTCGAAGCGGTCCTGCTGGTGTTCCTGGTGATGTACCTCTTCCTCGGGAACCTCCGGGCGACGCTGATCCCGACGCTGGCCGTGCCGGTCGTCATCCTGGGGACCTTCGCGGTCCTGGGGCTGTTCGGGTTCTCCATCAACATGCTGACCATGTTCGCGATGGTGCTCGCGATCGGCCTGCTGGTGGACGACGCCATCGTCGTGGTCGAGAACGTCGAGCGGGTCATGTCCGAGGAGGGGCTCTCCCCCCGGGAGGCCACGGCCAAGTCCATGGACGAGATCACGAGCGCCTTGATCGGCATCGGGCTCGTGCTCTCGGCGGTCTTCGGGCCGATGGCGTTCTTCAGCGGTTCCACCGGCGTCATCTACCGGCAGTTCTCCGTGACGGTCATCGCCGCCATGCTCCTGTCCGTCGTGGTCGCCCTGATCCTGACCCCGGTCCTGTGCGCCTCGCTGCTCAAGCCGGTGGCGAAGGGGCACGAGGCCGCCGAGGGCGGCTTCGTCCTGTTCCGCCCCTTCTTCCGCTGGTTCGACCGGGTGTTCCGGCGCGCCCGGAGGCAGTACGTGACTGTCTCCGGGCACGTCATCGCGAAGAGGCTGCGCTACCTGGTCGTCTACGTCCTGCTCGTGGCGGCCCTGGGCTACCTCTTCCAGCGCATGCCCACGGCGTACCTCCCCAACGAGGACCAGGGCATCCTGTTCGTGCAGGTGACGCTGCCCACCGGTTCGACGCTGGAGCAGACCGACCGCGTCATGGAGCAGGTGCGCAGTCACTTCATGGAAGACGAAAAGGAGGCGGTGGCGACCTGCTTCACCCTGGCGGGCCGGAGCTTTTCGGGGACCGGCCAGAACGTGGGGCTCTCGTTCGTCAAGCTCAAGGACTGGGAGCTGCGCCAGTCGGCGGAGCTGAAAGTCGATGCGCTGCTGAAGCGCGCCCTCGCCAAGTTCTCCAAGGTGCGCAACGCCCGGGTGTTCGCGTTCCCGCCCCCGGCCGTCATGGAGCTCGGGCAGTCGGGCGGCTTCGACTTCCAGCTGCAGGACCGCGCCGGCGTCGGGCACGAGGCCCTGATGGCCGCCCGCAACCAACTGCTCGCCCAGGCGGCGCAGGACCCGCGGCTGATCCGGGTGCGCCCCAACGGTCTCGAGGACGTCTCGCAGTACCGGATCGACGTGGATTGGGCCAAGGCGGGTGCGCTGGGGGTCCCGATCGACTCGATCCACACGACCATCTCGGCCGCGTTCGGCGGGGCCTACGTGAACGACTTCATCCAGGGCGGGCGGGTCAAGCGGGTGTACGCCCAGGCGGACGCCCCGTACCGGATGCTCCCCCAGGACCTGGACCGGCTCTACGTCCGCAACGATCGCGGGACGATGACCCCGTTTGCCGCCTTCGCCTCCGGCCACTGGTTCCAAGGCTCGCCGCGGCTCGAGCGGTTCAACAGCTTCCCGTCCCTGAACATCTGGGGCGGTCCGCCGCCGGGGCGGAGCTCGGGGGAGGCGATGCAGGCCATGGAAGACATCGCCTCGCAGCTGCCGCGGGGGTTCGGTTTCGACTGGACCGGCCTCTCCTACCAGGAGCGCATGGCCAAATCCCAGGCGCCGCTGCTGTACGCGTTTTCCATCGTCGTGATCTTCCTCTGCCTGGCCGCGCTGTACGAGAGCTGGACCGTCCCGATCTCAGTCCTGCTCACGCTTCCCCTGGGGGTGATCGGCGGCGTTGTCGCCTCCTCGCTGAGGGGGTTTCCCAATGACGTCTACTTCCAGATCGGGATCCTCACGGTGTTGGGGCTGACCACGAAAAACGCCATCCTGATCGTCCAGTTCGCCATGGCCAAAGTGAAGGCCGGCGGGGAGCTGGTCGAGGCGACGCTCGAAGGCGCGAAGCAGCGGGTCCGCCCGATCGTGATGACCTCGCTGGCGTTCGGGTTCGGCGTCCTGCCGCTGGCCGTGGCGAGCGGGGCCGGCGCGGGCGCGCAGACCGCCATCGGTACCGGCGTCCTGGGCGGGATGGTGGCCGCCACGTTCCTCGCCACTCCCTTCATCCCGCTCTTCTACGTGGCGGTGGTCCGGCTGTTCGGCCGCAAGAAGGCCGTGCGCCCGGCGAACCCGGGCGTGGTCACCGACAGCCCTTCGGAGGCGCACTGACATGATCCGGAAAGCCGCATCGCTGCTGGTCCTCGCTGCGCTATGGGTCTCCGGGTGCACCCTGATCCCCGAGTACTCCAGGCCGGAACCGCCGGTTTCCGCCCAATGGCCGTCCGGCCCCGCCTACCGCCAGCCGGAAACCCCGGCGGAGGCCCCGCTCGCGGCCGACCTGGGGTGGCGCGATTACTTCACCGACCCGCGGCTGCAGGCCCTGATCGAAACCGGCCTCCGGAACAACCGCGACCTGCGCGCGGCGACCTTGAACGTCGAACGGGCGCGCGCGCTGTATCGCATTCAGCAGGCCGAGATCCTGCCGGCGGTCGATGCATCCGGCCGGCTGCTCGACGAGCGTGTGCCCGGGTCGATCAACGGGGACGGCCGATCGTACACGGTGAAACAGTACCGCGCCGAGGTCGGCGTCACCTCCTGGGAGATCGACTTCTTCGGGCGCATCCGCAGCCTCGCGCAGAGCGCGCTGGAACAGTACTTCGCGACCGAACAGGCGCGCCGCGGGGCGCAGATCCTGCTGATCTCGGAAATCGCGAACGCGTACCTGGCGCTGGCGGCGGACCGAGACAGCCTGAAGCTGTCCCAGTCCACCCTCGAGACCCAGCTGGCCGCTTTCAACCTGATCCGGCGACGTTTCGAGGTCGGGATCGTGTCCGCGCTGGACCTGCGCCAGAGCCAGACCCGCGTGGAAAGCGCCCGCGTCGACGTCATCCGGTTCACGGAGCAGGTGGCACGGGACGAAAACGCGTTGAACCTGCTGGTCGGCTCGCCGGTCGATGCCGCGCTGCTGCCCGAGGGTCTGGGCGCCGTCACGCCGCTGCCGGAGCTGGCCCCCGGGATGCCCTCCGAGGTGCTGCTGCGCCGCCCCGATGTCCTGCAGGCCGAAAGCCTGCTGAAGGCCGCCAACGCCAACATCGGGGCCGCACGGGCCGCCTTCTTCCCGCGGATAACGCTCACGGGTGCGGTCGGCACCGCGAGCGGCGACCTGTCCGATCTCTTCCAGTCGGGGTCGTTCGCCTGGAAATTCAACCCCCAGATCACGATGCCCATTTTCGATGCGCGCACGTGGGCGGCCTTGAAAGCGACCGAGGTGGACCAGGAACTGGCCGTCACCGGCTACGAGGGGGCGATCCAGGCGGCCTTCCGGGATGTGGCGGATGCGCTGGCGCGGTACGGGACCATCGGGGACCAGGTGCAGGCCCAGCAATCGCTGGTGGATGCCAC
Source organism: uncultured delta proteobacterium (assembly GCA_963828345.1). GTDB lineage: Bacteria > Desulfobacterota > Desulfobacteria > Desulfobacterales > SpSt-501 > SpSt-501. Next base: position 1,541 of record CAWHEZ010000008.1, on the reverse strand, counting down.
CCGGGCGGCGTTTCGGCTCTCGACCGCGCGTTATGAAAAAGGGATCGACATCTACCTCAATGTGCTCGACGCGCAACGGGGCCTCTATATCGCCCAACAGGGGCTGATTCTGACCCACCTGATCCAGCTGTCCAATCAGGTCAGGCTTTATGCGGTGCTGGGGGGCGGTGGAGAATGACGTGCCTTCACTCCGCATCAGTAGAGAGGAAGTAATTTGAGCAACGAAACGATGGCGGCCGGTGCCGTGTCGCCGGGCCATGATCCTGAAAGAGGACGCACCGCCTTCAATGTCCTGGTGGCGATTGGCTTTTCCCACCTCCTGAACGACCTGATCCAGTCCTTGATCCCGGCGCTTTACCCTTTATTGAAGGATTCCCTGTCTCTCAGCTTCTCACAGATCGGCCTGATCACGTTGGCGTTCCAGGTTACGGCTTCGTTGCTGCAACCCGTGGTCGGTCTTTACACCGATCGTCACCCGCAGCCCTACTCGCTGTCCATCGGCATCGGCTGCACCCTGATCGGGCTGTTGGTGCTCGCCTTCGCACCGAGCTACGGGATGCTCCTGACGGCCGCCGCGCTGGTCGGAACGGGCTCTTCCGTCTTCCACCCCGAATCGTCACGGGTGGCCCGAATGGCCTCCGGCGGACGATACGGCCTGGCGCAGTCCATCTTCCAAGTCGGCGGGAATGCCGGCAGCGCTTTGGGGCCGCTGCTGGCGGCGTTGATCGTCATCCCCCACGGGCAGCACAGCATCGCGTGGTTCGCGTTCGTTGCGCTTCTCGCCATGGGTGTGCTCTGGAAGGTGGGCGACTGGTACAGCTCCCGCCAGCCACGGGGGACCCGGCCGAAGCAGGCGGCCGCCGCCGGGCAAGTGATCCCCGGCCGCACCCTGATCCGATCGGTCGCCGTCTTGCTGGTGCTGCTGTTTTCGAAGAATTTCTACACGGCCAGCATCACCAGCTATTACATGTTCTACCTCATCACCAAATTCCACGTGTCCGTGCAATCGGCCCAGCTGCACCTCTTCGCGTTCTTGTCCGCGGTGGTCGTGGGGACGCTGCTCGGCGGGCACATCGGCGACCGGATCGGCCGCAGGCAGGTGATCTGGGTGTCCATTTTGGGCGTCGCACCCTTTGCGCTCATGCTGCCGTACACGGACCTCGCGTGGACCGGACCCCTCATCTTCGTCATCGGGTTCGTCATGGCATCGGCTTTTCCGGCCGTCATCGTTTTTGCCCAGGAGCTTTTGCCGGGGAAGGTGGGAATGGTCTCCGGGCTGTTTTACGGGTTCGCCTTCGGAATGGGCGGCATCGGCGCGGCAGTGCTCGGAAAACTGGCGGACCTGCACGGCATCGAGTACGTCTATCAGATCTGCGCCTATCTCCCCCTGCTGGGCCTGCTGACGGTGTTTCTGCCGGATATCAGAAGGTCGCACGGGCAGGATGCTTTCCCGATTGTCCGGCCACTGGAGAAAGCCAGTTCTTAACCTGACTGAGTACATGCCTCATGTACGTTCAGAGACGTTTAGTCTCCTATTACAG
>CAWHEZ010000007.1:0-34244 GCA_963828345.1 uncultured delta proteobacterium | reverse complement strand
GGAGCGGCCGGGCCGCCCTACGACTTCTTCGGCTACGTCGGCACCGCCGATTTGAGTGATGAGAACTCGCCGGCATTTACCATCACCGGGCTTCAGGAAGCCACCTACTACTTCTCGGTAACCGCCTACGACACCTCCGGCAACGAAAGCGCCTTCTCCACGGCCGTGTGCGCCCAGGTCGGTGCCGTCGTGACCCCCTGCGCGGATACCGGCGGCGCGCCGCCGCCAGCAGCGGCACTGCGGCCGCTTCCGGCGCCGCAGGCGGCAGTGGGGGGTGCTTCATCCGAACACTGGGGGCTTTTTAAGTGCGCCTGGTGTTGCGCTCAGACGTCGCCGATGCTACCTGTTGGCCATACGAGCCGGTCAGAGAGCTCGCCTGAGGAGCCGGAGAAAGGAGCGGCAATGGCAGCGGTCACCATCGAGGCCCACGGTCCGATTGCAGTTCTTAGATTGACCAGCGGGGTCACCAACGCGATCGGGTCGGCCGTGCTGCGGGACATCGAGCTGCTGCTGCCTGAAGTCCGCGAAGCGTTCCGTGGGCTGGTGCTGGCGGGCAACCCCAAGTTCTTCAGCATCGGGCTCGATCTGCCGGAGCTGCTGGCCCTCGACCGGGACGGCATGGCCGACTTCTGGCGCCGCTTCGAGGACCTGGTCCTCGCGTTCTACGCCCTGCCGATCCCTTCCGCCGCCGCGCTCGCCGGACACGCCAACGGCGGCGGGGCCATTCTGGCGCTCGCCTGCGACTACCGGTTCGTCGCCGAGGGGCGCAAGCTGATCAGCCTGAACGAGGTGGCGATCGGTGTGCCCGTCCCCTACCTCGCGGACCTGCTCCTGCGCCAGATCGCGGGCGACCGCGCCGCGGTCGGGATCGAGTACGAATCCAAGCTCGTGCCGCCCGAGGAGGCGCGCGCGATGGGGTTGGTAGATGCGGTGTGCACGCCGGAAGAGGTGGAGGTGGCCGCCATCGAAAAGGTGGCCCTGCTGGCCGCCGCGCCGGCCCGCGCCTTCGAGCTGACCAAGCGGCACCGGACACGCGAGATCCCTGCCCGCTTCCAGGCCGTGCGGCCTGAGCTGGACCGGGCGTTCATGGAATGCTGGTTCGATTCGAAAACGCAGGGATTGCTGCGGGAGGCAGCCAAGAAATTCTGAATCGACTGTTGGGGCTGCACTTCGCCCCGTGACCCGACGCCGGCGGCCAGGAACAGCCCTCGAACTGCCGAAGGACGGATCGCGGCTGGAAAGCCGCTCCCACAGAAGAAATGCCGACTTGCTTGAAAAAAGACAGGGGATGAAAACGCTCAACCATGCGGGGAGGGAGAGAATGCGGAAAGCTCTTGTACTGGCGATGGTCGGGTTGGCCCTCATGCTGTGTTCGTGCGGCGATCTCCTCTACAATGCGAAGGTCGGCAACGTCGAACGCATTCAAAAAGCCCTGGAGAGCGGCGTGTCCTCCGAAAAAAGGGACCACTTAGGAAACACGCCGTTGATGCTCGCGGCGTTCAACAAGCAATATGACGCTTTGGAATATCTCTGCAAAAAGGGCGCGGACGTAAACGCCCGCAATGGGAACGGCGCGACCGCATTGATCGTAGCTGCATACTACAACCATCCCGATGTGGCCAAAATTTTATTGAAATACAAAGCCGACAAGGCGATCAAGGACAATTACGGCAACACGGCCTTATACTATGCCGAATGGTATAGTCATACCGAGATGACCGCGCTATTGAAAACCCCATAGATCCGCAGCGGTGAAATAGGCGAGGGCCGGCTACTCCCAGCCGGCCTGTTTCTTGATCGATCTCAGCGTGAGCACCAGCGCGGCCTTCAGGGTCGCGTTGACCCCCATCCCCGAGGCGGCGCTGGCCGCGAAGGTGGGCGCCTTGAGCTGGCGGTTGTAGAGCCGGTCCATCTCCTCGACCGACATGAGCGGGACGCCCGCGTCCGCCAGATCGCGCTTGTTCCACTGCATCACGAGCGGGAACTTGAAGACGTTGATGTCGTAGTCCTTCAGGTTCTGGGCCATGTCCTTCAGCGACTCGATGTTCTGCTCGTGCCGCACGCGCATCGAGTCGGCCACGAACACCACCCCGTCCGCCCCCTTCAGCACCAGCTTGCGGGTCGAGGCATACTTGGTCTGCCCCGGGACCGTGTAGAGCTGCACCCGGGCCTCGCAGCCCTTGATCTGGCCGAGCCCCATGGGGACGAAGTCGAAGAAGAGCGTCAGGTCGCCCTTGGTCTTGATCGACACCATCTCGTCGATCATGTGGCGGCGGCTGTTCTGGAAGATGTACTGCAGGTTGGTCGTCTTGCCGCAACGGCCGGGGCCGTAGTAGACGATCTTGATCTCAACCTCTCGTTTTTTCAGATTAATCGTTGCCATAAACCGCCGTTGTCCGATCGTCCGATGTGGGTGGGTGAACCTGCGCCGACACGGTTTCCTGCAAGCATCTTAGGCAACCGGCCTGCCCGAGTCAAGGAAGCGGCTGTGGGCCCTCGATGAGTATCATCGGCATAACCGCAGAGTCTGTTTAGAGATTTTTAAGAAATCGCAGGGTTCAAGGATTCAAGGGGCCGAGTGAGCACCCCTCAAAGAAAGAACCTCGCTGGTTGGTTAAAACCCGGCTTTGCCCAAAGAGCCGGCTTCAAGGCGCGCAAGGGTTGCGATGCGAGGCGTACTATTGTGTACGCCGCAGCATCCGCGACCCGCCGCGCAACGCCGAAGAGGGCCTTTCGGCAAAGCCGCTGCCGAATTTATGGTTCCATGGCCGACTGCAGCATGCAGCGCAGCAGCACGTTGCAGCCCGCCTCGCAGTCATCCCACGGGGTCGTCTCGACCTCCACGTGGCTGCGGCCGCCGATGCTGGGGACAAAGATCATGGCGGTCGGGCAGATGCGGCTGACGTAGGCCGCGTCGTGGCCGGCCCCGCTGACCCACGGCATGTGGGAGTAGCCCAGCTCGACCGCGGCGGCGGAAATGCGCCGGACCAGGACCTCGTCGAAGGGCGTGCGGTCGACGAACCAGGTCTTCTCCAGCCGTGCGGCGCAGCCCTGCCGCGTGGCGATCTCCCCGGCCTCGGCGCAGAACCGGTCCCAGGCCTCTTGCAGGCGCTCGCCCTCCCACGCCCGCATGTCCACCGTGAAGTCCACGCCGTCGGGGATGATGTTGCGCGAGTTGGGGCGGTTGCGGATCTCGCCGACGGTCGCCACCATGTCCCCGCCCGCACGGCCGGGCAGCCGTTCAGGGCCAGGATCATCTCGGCGGCGGCGACCAGCGCGTCGTGCCGGGCGTTCATGGGGGTGGTGCCCGCGTGGTTGCCTTCGCCGGTCAGGTGCACGTCGCCCCAGAGCAGGCTCACGATGCCGCGCGGGACGCCGATGGTCTTGCGCTCGCGCTCCAGCACCGGCCCCTGCTCGATGTGGTACTCGTGGTAGCTGTGCACCGGGAAGGCCCGGCAGGGGGCCTCCCCCAGGTAGCCGATCCGCGCGAGCTCGTCGCCCAGGCGCTTGCCTGCGGCATCCGTGCGGGCGTAGGCCCAGTCGAGCTCGAGCGCCCCGGCCCAGACCCCGGACCCCACCATGGCGGGCGAAAAGCGCGACCCCTCCTCGTTGGTCCAGTTCACGATCACCAGCGGCCGCTCGGTCCGGACGGAGTTCTCGTGCAGGGTGCGCAGGACCTCCAGCGCGCCCATGACCCCCAGGATGCCGTCGAACCGGCCGCCCTTGGGCTGGGAGTCGATGTGCGAGCCGCTCATCACCGGCGGCAAGGCTGTCGTCCCGCCCGGCCCGCCGGCCGAAGATGTTGCCCATGCGGTCGACGGTGACCGTGCAGTCGATCTCCCGCAGCCAGGACACGAAGAGATCGCGCGCCCGGCGGTCCTCGTCCGTGAGTGTCAGGCGCTGCACGCCGCCGCCCGGGGTCGCGCCGATCTCCGCCATCCGCTCCAGGGAGTCCCGCAGGCGTTTGCCGTTCACCCGCAGTTTTCCCAGTTCCATGTCCGACCTCCTCGTCAAGGGATCTGGCCGATGAAAAATCTCACGTTCAGGCCGCCGTGGAAGACCGGGTAGACGGCCGTGCCCGCGGGCAGCCCCGCCGGGCGCACGGTGGCCGGCGCCACCAGGACGAACCGCCACCCGTGAAACCGGTCGCGCAGCCGCGCCGGGAGGGCCCCCATCAGGTCGCGGCTTTCGGACGGGGTGCCCAGGCGCCGGCCGTAGGGCGGGTTGAGGACGACCAGCCCGGGTTCCGACAGCGGCAGGTCGCCGGGGTCGAGCCGGAAAAAATCCGCGGTCTGCACCCGCACGGCATCCTCCAGGCCGTGCCTCGGCAGACATTCCTCCAGGGCGCGGCAGGCCTCGGGGTCGATGTCGGAGGCGAAGATGCGCGGCTGCGGCAGAACTCGAACCCCCTCGCCCGCCGCGCGCCGCAGGTGGGCCCACCGCTGGGCCCGGAAGGCGGGCCACCCGGTGAAGGCAAAGTCCCGGAACCAGCCCGCCGGGATACGCTTGGCCATGAGAGCGGCCTCGAGCGCGAAGGTGCCGGTCCCGCACATGGGATCCAGCAGGGGCTCGTCGCCGGTGTAGCCCGCGCGCATCAGGGCCGCGGCGGCAAGGGTCTCCCTGAGCGGCGCCCGGCCCGGGTGGGTCTTGACGCCCCGCAGGTGCAGGTGGTCCCCGCTGCTGTCGAGGGACACCGTGAAGCGGTCGTCCACCCCGCGCACGAACACCTGCTGCACGGCGGCCGGAGCGGCTTCCCCCGCGGGGATCGGTGCAAGGCGCTTGTCCACGCCTGCGCGCACCCGCTCGGCGATCCCGTCGGTGTGGTGCAGGCGGCAGTGGTGGACGGCCGCCTGGACCCTTCCGAGCGTGCCGGGCCTGAGGTAGAGTTCCCAGGGGATGCCGGCGGCCTGCTGCTCGAGCTCGCTGAAGTGCGTGGTCGTGAAGGCGGCGATGCGCATCAGGACGCGGCCGGCGGTCCTGAGGTGGAGGTTGGCGAGGTAGGCGTCGTGCAGCCGGCCCGTGAACTCCACCCCTCCCGGCACCGTGTGCCCCTCGAGTCCGAGCGCGGCGAGCTCGGCCCGGGCGAGGTCCTCGACCCCCGGCGCGGTCACGGCGAAGAACGCGTGGCGCCGGCCGATCACCTGGCGCTTGAGCCGCTTTTCGGTCGCCGCGATCATCGGCCGCCCCCTGTCCGGCCGAGCGTCGTCCCGCCGCCGGCGGCCTGTGCGCGAATGCGGGCCGGCGTGTTTTCGTCGCGCTCCTGTTTGACCTGCAGCAGGATGATGGCGCCGATCACCATGCGCGCCCCCCGCGATCTGCAGCGGCCCCATGGCCTCGCCCAGGAAGACGAACGAGAGGATCCCGGCCACGATCGGCTCCACCGTGGACGTGATGCTCGCGCGCGTGGCACGGATGCGGTTGATGCCCTCGTAGTAGAGGCCGAAGGGCAGGATGGCCCCGACCACGGCCACGAAGAGGATCCAGCCCCAGGTCGCCGGGTCGTAGCGGTGCAGGAAGGCCTCGAGCGGCGGGTGCAGGAGGTTCCATTCCACCGCCGCGACCAGCAGCGCGTAGAGAAGAACCGTCCACGGGTCGTAGCGGTGCATCCCGTACTCCCCGTGCACCGACCACCAGGCAAAGGCGACCGCGGCCCCGAGCCCGCTCAGGATCCCGGGCAGGTTCAGCTGCAGCAGGTCGAGGCTGTAGGCGCCGACCACCAGGTAGCACCCCGCGACGGCGGCGGCGATGGACAGCGCGGTCCACAGCGACAGGCGCTCGCGCCGCACGACCACGGTGTAGGCCGCGATGAGCGCCGGGGCGAGGTATTCGAGGATGAGCGCCGCGGCGACGTTGAGACGGCTGATGGCGTAGAGATAGGTGATGTTGATGGCCGCCATCCCGAGGGTGCCGAGCAGCAGGAAATACGGGATGTCGCGCGGCTCGATCCGCAGCAGGCGCGGCCGGCGCACGAGCAGCCAGGCCAGCAGCACCGCGCAGGCGGTCGTGATGCGCAGCTGCACCAGCTGGAAGGGGCTGATCCCGGCGGCAGAAGAGGAACTTGGAGGCCGAGGCACCCGAGGCCCAGCACACGGCCGCGAGCACGACGAAGAGATAGCCCAGCCTGTTTTCGCGGTCGGTCACGCCCGGGCCTTCCTTGCGCGGTTTGATTTTTGAGCGGGAGGGCGGTAGAGAATTGCGCCCGCCCGGATCGCCGGGTCAAGCGCCAGAGCAGGCGCCAGGGTAGTGGAAATGACTGGAAGGATCAAGCGCACGATGGACGGCAGGACCCGGGAACCCGCGGCGGTCGAATTCAGGCGAGCGGACTACGACGCCCGCGCGCTCGCGGCGATCGTCCCCGCGCTGCTCGACGGGACCGGCATGCGCCCGATCGAGCACGGGATGCGCGTCCTGATCAAGCCCAACTTCCTCGCGCCCGCCGCACCCGAGCGCGCCATGACGACCCACCCCCTGGTCCTGCGCGCCGTGGTCGAGCACGTGCTCGGCCGGGGCGGCCGTCCGACCGTCGCCGACAGCCCGGGCCGCGGCAGCTTCGAGCGCCTCCTGCGCGAGGGCGGCTACGGGCAGGCGCTGGCCGGTCTGGACGTCGCCGTGCGGCCCTTCCGCGAAACCGTGAAGGTGGACATCGGCGCGCCCTTCGGCCGCATCGATCTCGCGCGCGAGGCCGTCGAGGCGGACCTGGTGGTCAACCTCCCCAAGCTGAAGACGCACACCATGATGCTGCTGACGCTCGGGGTGAAGAACCTCTTCGGCTGCGTCGTGGGCCTGGCCAAGCCCGAGTGGCACATGCGCAGCGGGATCGACCGCACGCTCTTCGCGCGCCTGCTCGTCCAGATCCACCGCGCCGTGAACCCGGCGGTCACCCTGATCGACGGCATCCTCGCGATGGAGGGCGAGGGCCCGGGCCGCAGCGGCACCCCGCGCCGCCTGGGCCTGCTCGGGGCCGCGGCATCCGCGCCGGCCCTGGACGCGGCCGTCTGCCGGCTGCTCGGCGTCCGCCCCGAGGATCTGCCCACCCACGCGGCAGCGCTCGCGGCCGGCCTGATCGCGGGCGAGCCGGAGGTCCGGGGCGATTTTCTGCCCGTGACGGGCTTCCACCTGCCGGTCCTGGCGCCGCTGACCTTCGGGCCGCCGCGCCTGCAGCGGCTGATGCGGCGGCACCTGGTGCAGCGGCCGGAGGCGATTCGCGGCCGCTGCCGCCTGTGCGGCGAGTGCTGGCGCTGCTGCCCGGCCAAGGCCATCACCCCGTACGCGGAGACCGTCGGCTTCGACTACGACCGCTGCATCCGCTGCTACTGCTGCATCGAGATGTGCCCGCACGCCGCGCTGAAGACCGCCGAGACCCCGGCCGGCCGGGCGGCGCGCAAGCTGGCCGGCCTGCGGGACCGGGTCACCCACCGCATGGGGCGTGCGGGCCTGCGACGGCCGCGGCGCCGGGCGCATTGACTTTGACGGGGGATTTCAGTATGGCCTGAACGTCACTGCGAAGGGCTCGCGCCGCCGGGGCTGCACGAATTCGGCACGGCTTCCGGCCACGCATATTCCCAACCACCGTCAGCGTCTGGAGGGCATCATGGCTGGTATCAACAAGGTCATCATCGTCGGCAACCTAGGGGCCGACCCCGAGATCCGTTACACGCCCAGCGGGGCCGCGATCGCCAAGTTCCGGGTCGCCACCTCCGAAGACTGGAAGGACAAGACCACCGGCGAGAAGAAAGAGCGCACCGAGTGGCACCGCATAACGGTCTTCGGCAAGCTCGGCGAGATCTGCGGCGAGTATCTCTCCAAGGGCCGCCAGGTCTACGTCGAGGGCCGGCTGCAGACCTCCTCCTACGAGGACAAGGAGGGCGTGAAGCGCTACTCGACCGACATCATCGCCTCGGACGTCCAGTTCCTCGGGTCGAAGGAAGGCGGCGGGGGCGGGCGGTCGAACAGCGGCGGCGGGGCGCCGCCGCGCGACATGGGCGGCGGCCACGGACCCGGTCCCGGGGACGACGACATCCCCTTCTGAGGACTCACCGTTTTTCAAGAAACCGGCCAACGGCGCAGGATGCCGATCCTGCGCCGTTGGCTTTTCTTCAGCTGGGCCCACACCCCCTCCTCGATGTCAGCCTGGAACGCTCCGCATACCGTACAGCCGGCGTATTGCTGGCCTTTTTGCACTATTCCTGGTAGTCTGACTCGTTGAGATCAACCACTTATTGTGGAGCAGGGATGAGAAGTTCCAATAATTACAATGCCGCCGACCTCGAGGTGCTGCGCGGCCTCGAGCCGGTGAAACGGCGGCCGGGGATGTACACGGACACCACCCGGCCGAACCACCTGGGGCAGGAAGTCATCGACAACGCCGTGGACGAGGCCATCGCCGGGTTCGCCGACCGCATCGACGTCGCGCTCTTCAAGGACGGCTCTCTGCAGGTGATCGACAACGGCCGCGGCATGCCGGTCGACACCCACCCCGAGGAAAAGGTCTCGGGCGTCGAGGTCATCATGACCCGGCTGCACGCCGGGGCCAAGTTCGGCACCAAGAACTACCGTTTTTCCGGGGGGCTGCACGGGGTCGGGGTCTCGGTCGTCAACGCGCTCTCTGCGAAGCTCGAGGTCGAAATCCGCCGCAACGGCCTCGTCTACCGCATGACGTTCAAGGGCGGCAAGCCCTCCTCGGAGCTCAAAACCGTCGGCAAGACACCCCGCAACGGCACCGGCACCACCATCCGGTTCTGGCCCGACGAGCGCTATTTCGAAACGGTCAAATTCTCCACCACCCGCCTGCGCCACACCCTGCGCGCCAAGGCCGTGCTGTGCCCCGGGCTCACGGTGACCTTCGTCGACGAGGCGAGCGGGGAGACCGACACCTGGCGCTACGAGGACGGGCTCAAAGACTACCTGGCCGAGAGCCTGCAGGCGTTCGCCCGCATCCCGGAAGAGCCGTTCGTGGGGAACCTGGACGGGGAGAACGAGAGCGTCAGCTGGGCGGTCATCTGGCTGCCCGAGGGGGGCGACGGCATCGCCGAGAGCTATGCGAACCTGATCCCGACGCCGCAGGGGGGCACCCACGTCCTCGGGTTCCGGTCGGGGCTGCTGGCCGCCCTGCGCGACATGGGCGAGTTCCGGGGCTTCATCCCCAAGGGGGTCAAGCTCACCCCGGAGGACGTCTGGGAGCGGTGCAGCTATGTCCTCTCCGCCAAGCTCTCCGACCTGCAGTTCTCCGGCCAGACCAAGGAGCGGCTGTCCTCGCGCGAATGCACCGGCTTCATCGCGAGTGTCGTCCAGGACGCCTTCGCGCACTGGCTCAACCAGAACCCCGAGACGGCGCAGAAGCTCTGCGAGATGGCGGTCGAAAACGCCCGGCGCCGCCTGAAGGAGGCCGCCAAGGTCGTCCGCCGCAGGGTGGGCGCCGGGCCCGCGCTGCCCGGCAAGCTGACCGACTGCATTTCGCAGGACCTGGCGGAGTCCGAGCTCTTCCTGGTGGAGGGCGACTCGGCCGGGGGCTCGGCCAAGCAGGCGCGCGACAAGAACACCCAGGCCGTGCTGCCGCTGCGGGGCAAGATCCTCAACTCGTGGGAGGAGGAGTCCGGTTCGATCCTGCAGTCGCGCGAGATCCACGACATCGCCGTGGCGATCGGGGTCGACCCCGGCTCGAGCGACCTCTCCGGCCTGCGCTACGGCAAGAACATCATCCTGGCCGACGCCGATTCGGACGGGCTGCACATCGCGACCCTGCTCTGCGGGCTTTTCCTGCGGCACTTCCGGCCGCTCGTCGAGGCCGGCAAGATCTATGTCGCCGTGCCGCCCCTCTACCGCATCGACCAGGGCAACAAGGTCCACTACGCCATCGACGAGCAGGAGAAGAACGCGACCCTCAAGCGGCTGAACGAGGCGGGCGGCAAGGGCAAGGTCAACGTGCAGCGGTTCAAGGGCCTGGGCGAGATGAACCCGGTGCAGCTGCGCGAGACCACGATGCACTCCGAAACGCGCCGGCTGCTGCAGCTGACCCTGCCGGACGCGGCGGCCGGCACCGAGGCCATGGACATGCTGCTGTCCAAGCGACGGGTCAAGGACCGCAAGCAGTGGCTGGAGACCGAGGGCGACAAGGCGGAAGCCGAGCTCCTGTAGATGAGTGAAGAATACGGCGTCCGAGCTTAAAATCCGACATTGCTCAAATGGCCCGACCTCGCAACGTGTTTTGGTCATTTGGTCATTCGGATTTGTTTCGGATTTCGAAAGTTCGGATTTCGGATTTGGCCTGACAATCACCTTGCATGGATTAGATACCGTTGCCGAACTTCGATATTCGGATTTCGGATTTGACGGAGTCTCGCGATGGTTCGTTCCAAAGCCCTTAAGGTGGAAACCGAGGTCGAGCAGGTCCCGCTGCCGGAGTTCGTCCGGCCCGCCTACCTCAATTATGCCATGTACGTCATCATGGACCGGGCCCTGCCGTTCATCGGCGACGGGCTGAAGCCGGTGCAGCGCCGCATCGTCTACGCCATGAGCGAGCTGGGGCTGCGCGCGGCGGCCAAGTACAAGAAGTCCGCCCGCACGGTCGGCGACGTGCTCGGCAAGTACCACCCGCACGGCGACAGCGCCTGCTACGAGGCCATGGTCCTCCTGGCGCAGCCGTTTTCCTACCGCTACCCGCTGATCGACGGCCAGGGCAACTGGGGCTCGATCGACAACCCCAAGGACTTCGCGGCCATGCGCTACACGGAGTCCCGCCTGTCGCCCTACGCGGACATGCTGCTCTCCGAGCTCGAGATGGGGACGACCGAGTGGGTGCCCAACTTCGACGGGACCCTGCGCGAACCGGTCGCGCTCCCCGCCCGGCTGCCGAACATCCTTTTGAACGGCGCGACGGGCATCGCCGTCGGCATGACCACCGACATCCTGCCCCACAACCTGCGCGAGGTGGTGGCGGCCTGCGTCCACCTGATCGATCACCCCAAGGCGACGGTCGAGGAGATCGCCGAGCTCGTCCCGGGACCGGACTTCCCGACCGGGGCGGAGATCATCACCCCCCGGGCGGACATCCTCGAGGCCTACCGGACCGGCCTGGGCAACATCCGCCTGCGCGCCGCCTACGAGCACGACAACGGCGACATCATCATCACCGCCGCTGCCCTACCAGGTCTCCACCGGCCGGGTGATCGAGCAGATCGCCGGCCTGATGCAGGCCAAGAAGCTGCCCATGGTCGCCGACATCCGCGACGAGTCGGACCACGAGGACCCCATCCGGCTGCGGATCATGCCGCGCTCCAACCGGGTGGACAAGGACGTCCTCATGAGCCACCTGCTCGCGACCACCGAGCTCGAGAAATCCTACCGGCTGAACGTCAACGTGATCGGGCTGAACCGCAGGCCCCAGACGATCGGGCTGGTCGAGCTCCTGCGGCAGTGGCTGGACTACCGGCGGCAGACGGTGCTCAAGCGCCTGCAGCACCGGCTCGAGCAGATCAACGACCGCCTGCACATCCTCGAGGGGCTGCTGATCGTCTTCCTGCACCTGGACGAGGTCATCCGGATCATCCGCCGGAGCGACGACCCGCAGCAGGAGCTCATGCGCCGCTTCAAGCTGAGCGAGATCCAGGTCGAGGCCATCCTCTCGATCCGGCTGCGGCAGTTGGCGCGCCTGGAAGAGCTCAAGCTCAAGCGGGAGAAAAGCGATCTCGAGGCCGAAAAGAAAGAAATCGAAGGCGTGCTCGCTTCGGAGCGGCGGCTGAAGAGCCTGATCAAGCGCGAACTGCAGGCGGACGCGGAGAAGTTCGGCGACGAGCGCCGCACCCGCATCGTCGCGCGCAGGGAAGCCCAGGCCATCAAGGAGAAGGACCTGGCGCCGGTCGACCCGGTCACGGTCGTGCTCTCGGCCAACGGCTGGGTGCGCGCCGCCAAGGGCCACGACATCGACCCGGAGGGCCTGACCTACAAGCCCGGCGACGCGTTCCTGAGCGCGGCGCGCGGCCGCTCGAACCAGGCGGCCGTGTTCATGGACTCCACCGGCCGCACCTACTCGCTCGAGGCGCACAACCTGCCCTCGGCCCGCGGCCAGGGCGAGCCCATCACCGCGCGCTTCGCGCTGCCGCCCGGCGCCCGCTTCGTCTCGGTCGCGATCGGCGCGGAAACCCAGAAGCAGCTCTTGGCGAGCGACTTCGGCTACGGCTTCGTCACCGAGCTCGCCAACCTGCAGAGCAAGAACCAGAAGGGCAAGGCCATGCTCAAGGTGCCCGCCGGCGCGAACGCGCTGCCCGCGCTCCCCGTGGACGACCCCGAGCGCCAGCACCTGGCCGCCGTCACGAGCGAAGGCTACCTCCTGGCGATCGCGCTGAAAGACCTGCCGGTGCTGCCCAAGGGCAAGGGGAACAAGATCGTTCAGATCCCCAGGAAGAAGCTCGTCGCCCGCGAGGAGGTGCTGCGGCACCTGGTGGTGTTCGACCCGGCCGAGTCGCTGGTGATCCAATCCGGCAAGCGCACCTTCCGGCTGACGCCCGAGGTGATGAAGGACTACTTCGGAGAGCGGGGGAAGAGAGGCAGGAAGCTGCCGCGCGGCTTCCGGTCGGTCGACCAGATCACGGTCGAAAGATCGAGGCTGCCGCGTCGCCGAATTCGCCAGAGAAACCGCCGGAGCAGGCGACGTTCGACAATTTCTAGCCGGCCGAATTTTACCTGCCCGTCAGGGTCTGCCGTCGCTGCCGCCGTCAGGCCCGCCCATCCATGGGGTCGCGGTGTTGATGATCACCAGCTTGCTCTCCGCGTCGACCCGAACCCCGGGGATCAGGCTCGAGAACCAGATGCCGATGGGCGCCTCCTGGGGGTCGACCAGGGTTGCGCCGGTGGTCGTGGAGCCGGGGACCGGGAAATCCGCGACCAGGCCGATCACCTTGCCGAACGTCGGCGTGCCGGGGTCGACCGCGTGCCACAGCTTGTCCTCGATGCGCCAGCCTCGCTCCAGCCCGACCACGGCGTAGGGGTCATTCTCGAGGTTCAGGTACCAGTAGCTGTACCCCGGCGGGACGCTCAGGTTCCGGAAAGACTGGGCGACGTCCGGGTTGCTGCGGACCCCGCCCGTGGCGCAGCCGCTGATGAAGAGGGCCAACGCCGCCACGAAAACGATGGTTGCGTGTTTCGGTTTCATGGACTGAAGTTAGAGGCTGCCCCGCGGTTTGTAAAGTGGCCGATGGCGCGGGGTCGGATTCCTCTCCATGCTTCCAGTATGTGAGCCGTCACAAAAGGACGCGCAACGCCGGATCGCGGCCCGAGACGCCGTTTTTCAACCGCCTGTCAGATCTCCCCCATCTCTTCGAGCAGACCCACTATGCGCAGCAGCTTGCGGTCCCTCTCCCGGGCGAGTTCCTCCGGGGTGCGGCCGCCGTAGTCGTAGAACCCGCTGCCGGTCTTGACCCCCAGCCGTCCGGCCTCCACCAGCCGCTCGACGGCGGGGGAACGCTCGATCACCTGCGGGGGCGCGTACTGGCGATTGCTCAGGATCTTCCGGGTCAGGTCGAGCCCGGCGTAGTCGAAACGCTTCACGAGCCCCAGGATGGGCGTGCGCAGCGCGAAGCTGTTCTTGGCGGCCTCGTCGATCTGCTCGGCCGTGGCATACCCGTTGTCGAGCAGGAAGAGCGCCTCCTGGGTCAGCGCGCTCTGCAGGCGGTTGGCGATGAACCCGGGCAGGAACCTGCGGATCACGACGGGCTTCTTGCCCATGGCGGTCAACAGCCGCTCCAGGGCCGCCGCCGTCGCCGGCGACGTTGCCGGGCCGCAGACGATCTCGACCAGCGGGATGATGTGCGGCGGCGCGAACCAATGCGTGATCACCACCTGACCCGGCCGGCCGGTGTCCAGAAAATCGAAGATGTTGAGATAGGAGGTGTTGCTCGCGAGGATCGCGTGGGGCGGGCACTCCCGGTCGAGCACCGCGAAGACGGCCTGCTTGACCGCCCGGTCCTCGACCACGGCCTCGATCGCCAGGTCGGCGGCGGCGGCCGCCTCCTCCAGGCGCGGAGTCGGGTGGATGCGCGCCAGCGTCGGCGCGACCCCGGCCGCGGGCATGCGGCCCGCCTCGACCAGCGTCTCCAGGTTCGCGCGGATCATGCCGAGGGCGCGGGGCAGGGCCTCGGGGCGATCGTCCGCCAGCCGGACCGTGCACCCGTGGGCGGCAAACACCTGCGCGAGCGCATGGCCCATGGTGCCGGCGCCGACGATGGCCACGTTCCGGATCTCAGACATGGGCGTTCCTTTCGATCACCGCGGGGGGTCAGGGGCCTGGAACGTCAAAGGGGCAGTTGATCGTTCAACTGCCCCCTTGCAAGGTCGTAAGCCGGTCGCGGCCGGTGGCCGCAACGCTCAGCTCTTCTTCTTTTCCTCGATCTTGTCCGCCTCTTTTTTCTCCTCGTCATCGGAGGCCCCCTTGAAATTCTTGATGGCCTTGCCGATGCCGGAGCCGATCTCCGGCAGTTTGCCGGCTCCGAAGATGATGAGGATGATCACCAGGATGATGATGAGTTCGGGCATGCCGATTCCAAACATAAGGCCTCCTAAGATTCAGGGCCGGGCTGCCGGTATTCCTCGAGCAGCCTCAGGAATTCCTTCGATTTGACGTACTGGTCGACACTGCCCTGGTAATCGATCCACTTGCGCCAGGCGTCGAGCCAGGCGTCATTGCGCCAGTAGCACTCCGGGTCTCCGCGGCCCTGGAGTCGTTCGATGTAGTCGTGGTATTCGTCCTCGCAGGCGTCGCAAAACTTGTAGGGCAGCGGGCTTTTGACGGGCTGGGTCTCGGCGCGCGGTTCGAGCTGGGTGCCGCATTTTTCGCACTTGAACGCGCAGCTCGCGCACTGGAACACGCGGCGCACGGCCGTGGCTTTCTGCTTGCGGCGCACGGCCGCTTTTTTCTCCCGCGAACCCTCTATCTTGTCATCCAGGGAGATGATGTCGGCCACGGTGCCCCCTTCGGCCGCCGGCAGTGGAAGCCGGCTGCGACCTGTATATAGCATTCGACCCTGAGGCTGTCAAACCGCCCGAGCGGCCGGCCGCCTTGTGAAATCAAGGCTCCGGTGCTACAGTCGCGCCGGTTTGCACCTATAGGATCATGCCAGTGGAGGCCACGAACGGCCCATGCGACCCTCCTTCACCGCCAACGGACTGCCCCTTCTGATCGGAAGCCTGCCGCTCACGGATTACCGCCGGGCGGCCGATCTCGTCTGGCGCTACACGCCCGAGATCCCCCTCTGGGTTCAGCTCCCGCGCCTGCCCGGCGAGACGATCACCCGCCAGTTCGCCGCCGGCCTGCCCGGCTTGCGGGAGGAGGGGGAACGCGCCGTGGTCGACCCCGGCGACGCCGACGCGCTGCTCGCCTTTTACGAGGAAGTGGTCGCCGTCCAGGAGGGGACCCGGGATCTGAACGCCTCGCGTTTCGCCATCGACCGCACGGCGGCGGGCGGCTTCTTCGAACTGGTGGCGCAGGTCGGCGGCCGCTCCGAGCCGCCGCTGGCGCTGAAGGGGCAGATCATCGGCCCGGTCACCTTCGGCACCAGCTACACCGACCGCGAGGGCAAGGCCATCTTCTACGACCCCCAGTTGCGGGACGCCGCGGCCAAGCTCCTGGCGCTGCGGGCGCGCTGGCAGGTGCGGCAGCTCTCGGCCTGCGGCCTGCCGGTCCTGCTCTTCGTCGACGACCCCGCCCTCACGGCCTTCGGTTCGTCGATCCACATCGGCATGACCCGCGAGGATATCTGCCAGAGTCTGGCGGAGATGGTCGAGGCCGTCCACGCGGAGGGCGGCCTCGCCGGGGTGCACGTCTGCGCCAACACGGACTGGACCCTGATCCTCGACTCGGCGGCGGACATCCTGAGCTTCGACGCCTACACCTACACCGACCAGCTCCTGCTCTACCGTGACGCGCTGCGGCGCTTTTTCGACCGCGGCGGGGCCATCGCCTGGGGGCTGGTGCCGACCCTGGACCCGACGGACATCGACCGCGAAACGGTCGAGGGCCTCTACGGGCGCTGGGCGTCGATCCGCAGCCGGGTGGCGGAGATCGGGGTCGACCCCGGCCGGCTGACCGCCCAATCCCTCATCACCCCGGCCTGCGGCATGGGCGCCCTCTCCGAACCCCACGCGCTGAGGGCGCTCGAGCTGACCCGTGCGCTTTCGCAGGCCGTACGGAGCGACCGATGACCCAACCCCCACGCCCCGCGAGCTTCGCCGGGGCCGCCCGCTATGTGCTGGACGACGAGCTGTCCCGGATCGTGAACATCTCGATCGCCCTCGAGATGCCGCTCCTGCTCAAGGGCGAGCCCGGCACCGGCAAGACCATGCTGGCCCACGCCATCGCCGAAGCCCTCGGCATGCCGCTGATCGTGCTCAACGTGAAGTCCAGCATGAAGCTGGTCGAGGCCCTCTACCAGTACGACACCCTCACGCGCCTGAACGACAGCCGTTTCGGGGATTCGCAGCGCGAGGTCAGCCGCATCGAGGACTACATCCGCATGGGCAAGATCGGCCAGGCCTTCACGGCCGAGGCCCGCACGGTGCTCCTGATCGACGAGGTCGACAAGGCGGACACCGACTTCCAGGACGACATGCTGGACGTCCTCGACCAGATGGAGTTCGACATCATCGAAATCGACCGGACCGTCCGCGCGCGCCACCGGCCGGTCATCGTCATCACCTCCAACGCCAAGAAGGACCTCTCGGACCCGTTCCTCGGGCGCTGCAACTTCCACCACATCGCATTCCCCGGCGCGGACATGATGCGCCGCATCCTCGCCGTGCACTTCCCGGACATCGACTCCGAGCTGCTCGAGCAGAGCATCGCCGCGTTCTACCGGCTGCGGACCATCGAGGGCGTCGAGAAGCGCCCGGCCACGCGCGAGCTGATCAACTGGGTGCGGGCACTGCAGTCCGACCCCGATTTCCAGCCGCGCCGCCTGGCCAAGGGCGAGGTGCCCTACCTGGGGGTGCTTTTCAAAAAGAGCCAGGACCACCTGCGCGCCCGCGAGGCCGTCTCCCGTCGGCGCTGACGACCAAACACCCAGATACCCGGCCCCAAACACCAAACACGAAATACCAAACACTAAACCCCTTGTTCATCGACTTCTTCTACTCCCTGCGCGACCAGGGGCTCCCGGTGAGCCCGACGGCCTTCCTCACCCTCCACCGCGCCATGGCGGCGGGGCTGGTGGGGTCGCTCGAGGATTTCTACTCCGCCGCGCGCGCCATCCTGGTGAAGAGCGAGCGCTATTTCGACCTGTTCGACCGGGTGTTCGCCCACCACTTCGAAGGCGCCGACCTGCCCGACCCGGGCGGGCTCGAGGTCGACGCCCTCGCGCGGGCCATGCTGGAGATGTGGCTCGAACGACCCGGGGATGCGGCGCGCCTGCTCGGGGTCGACGAGCGCACGCTGCAAGGCCTCACCCCCGAACAGGTGCTGGACTACTTCAGGGAACGCCTCAAGGACCAGGACGGCGCGCACCACGGCGGATCGAAGTGGATCGGGACCTCCGGGCGCTCGCCGGTCGGCCACTCCGGCCACCACCCGCAGGGGCTGCGC
Organism: uncultured delta proteobacterium; assembly: GCA_963828345.1. Lineage (GTDB taxonomy): Bacteria > Desulfobacterota > Desulfobacteria > Desulfobacterales > SpSt-501 > SpSt-501. Next base: position 16,678 of record CAWHEZ010000007.1, on the reverse strand, counting down.
GTGGGCGGAACCTCAGGGGGCGGGTCGGCGGTGAAGGTCGCTCTCGAGCGCCGCTACCGCGACTACTCCCAGGAGGGCCCGCTCACCCTGGCGCTCATGGGCGAGGCGCTCAAGCGGCTGCGGCACATGCAGCCCAGCGGGCCTAAAGATCGGGTCAACGTCGAGGCCACCGTCTACCAGACCGTCCGCAACGCCGGGGAGATCGAGGTCGTCTTCGACCGGGCGCTGAAGGACAAGCTCACGGTCATGCTCGCCATCGACAACGGCGGCTGGTCCATGGACCCGTACATTCCGCTCGTCCAGACGCTCTTCGACTACGCCCGCTCGCAGTTCAAGGAGCTGAAGACGGTCTTTTTCCACAACACGGTCTACGCGACCGTGTGGGCCGACCCGGCCCGCTGCCGCACGCCGCTCCGGATCGAGGAGTTCGGCCGGCTCGATCCGGCGACGCGCCTGGTCCTGGTCGGCGACGCCAGCATGGCGCCGTACGAGCTGCTGGCGCAGGATGGGTCGATCTACGCCGAGGAGCGCAGCGGCAAGCCGAGCGTCGACTGCCTGCGGTTCCTGGCCCGCACGTTTCCGCGCGCGGTCTGGCTGAACCCCAAGCCCGCGCACATGTGGCCCTACACCCGCTCGGTTGCCGCCATCCGGGAGATCTTCCCGATGTACGAGCTCACGCTCGACGGCCTCGAGCAGGCGGTCACCCGCCTGATGCGGCCGTGAATCCCCCCGTCCGGATCCGGGCCGCGACTGCCGCGGACGCCGCCGCGATCGCCCGCCTGCACGCAGAGAGCTGGCGCCTCACGTACCGGGGAATTCTGCCCGACGCCTACCTGGACGGACCGATCGCAGGCGAGCGTCTCCGGCTATGGACCGAGCGCCTGTCCCTCCCGGAAGCAGCGCGCCCGCTCGTGCGGGTCGCCGAGTCTGCGGAGCTATCCGGGTTCGTCTGCGTCCTGCGGGAGGCAGACCCTCCGTGGGGCCTCTGCCTGGACAACCTGCACGTCCTGCCCCCTTTCCGCGCCCGCGGCGTGGGGCGGGCGCTCCTGGCCGAGGCCGTGCGCTGGACCGCGCGCACGGCCCCAGGGCAGCCGCTGCACCTCTGGGTGTTCGAGGCCAACCGCGCAGCGGCCCGGTTCTATGAGCGCCTGGGCGGCGAGGCGGTCGAAGCGTGCATCAAAGAGGCCGTCGCCGGCATGCCCGCGCTATCCGTGCGCTACGCCTGGCACGACCTCGACGCCCTCCTCCGCCGCCTGACCCCATAGCCCCTCTCTCCCCCCTCCCTTAGGGGACGTTCGTGCAGAACGTGTTTTAACAAACCCCAGCATGCATCCTGCGGGAGAGAAGCCACCTCGTTTAAGCATTTTCTGCACGAACGTCCCCTAAAGGGGGTGGGGCCTGTATGGAGGGCTGCGGCCTTTCGCCGTTCAGGTCGTGCCTTGTTTCTGCTGCTCAAGGGCGGAGATGAGGTCCTGCATCTTCCGGTAGGCGACGGCGTTCTGGATGGCGACCCCGCCCTGCTCGGCCACGGCCATGGCGAAGTTGATGTCCGCCTCAGAGAAGTAGCGGACTTCCTTGGTCAGCAGCCGCATCATCCCGATCGGCTCGTCCCGGACGGTGATGGGCACGGCCAGGATGCTCGCCACGCCCTCGGCCGCGGCTTCCTTGTGGTAGATCGTGTGGAGGTCGACCGTTGCGTCCGGGATCATCACCGGCTCACCCTGCAGGATGTAGTGGGTGGCCAGTTCCTCGTCGAGTGCGCCGCGCCGCAGGTAGGCGTCGCTCAGCCCGCAGGCCGCCTTCAGCTGCAAGCGCCCGTCGGCGGCTTCGATCAGGCGGATCGTGCAGGCCTTGAGGTTCATGACCTCGGGCATGCGGCGGACGATGAGGTTCAGGATGTCGTCCAGCTCGTGGGTGGAGCTGATGGCCTTGCCGATTTCGGCCAGGGCCTTCAGGTAGGTGATCTGGCGGCTCTGCGTCTGGTAGGCGCGCGCGTTCTCGATCGCGATGCCGCACTGCTCGGCCAGCGCGCTCACGAACTCCGTCTCCGTGGGCTCGAAGACGCGGGGCGTCCGGGTCAGCAGGCGGAGGATCCCCTCGACCCGCCCCCGGATGACCACCGGCGCCACGAGAATGCTCTTGATGCCCTCGTCGCGAGCGGCGTCGTGGTAGTGGATGAGCGGGTCGGTGGCGGCGTCGTAGACCGCGGTAGGCGCCCCCGCCAGCGCCTGGAGCACACCGGCTTCCGCATCGACCGGCCCGCGCCCTAAGTAGCTCTCGCTGAGACCGAAGGCGGCTTGCAGCACGAGCTTCTTGCCCGAAGGGTCCAGCAGGCGCAAGGTGGCCGCATCGACGCCGACCGCCTGCGGCACCTTGCGGACGATGAGCTCGAACACCTCGGCGGGGTTGAGGTTCGACGTGATGGCCTTGGTGACGTCGAGCAGCAGCTGCAGAAACGTTTTTTCGCGAGTTGTGGCCATGGCTCACTTCCCATTCGGATGGTGTATGGGCTCAGCCCGCGACGAGCTCCGCCACCAGTACGGTGACGGCCCTGCCGCGCAGGCGCACGCGATCCCCGTCCACCGTCACGCCGACGACCCCGCCGCGTGCGGAGGCCTGGTAGGCCGTCAGCTCGTTCTTGCCCAAACGCCTGGCCCAGTAAGGCCCGAGGCAGCAGTGGGCCGACCCGGTGACCGGGTCCTCGTCGATCCCGACCGCCGGCCCGAAGAAGCGCGAGACGAAGTCGAACCCCGGGGTGGACGCGCGGCTGGTCACCATGATCCCGCGCACCGGCAGCGCCTTCAGGCGCGCGAGGTCGGGGTGCAGGCCGCGCACGACGGCCTCCGAGGCGACCTCGGCCAGGTGGTCGAACCGGCTGCCGCGGAACGCGACGACCTCGGCCCCGAGGATCTCCGCAAGCCCCTCCGGCGCCGGCGCCGGCTCGTCCGGAACGGCCGGGAAGTCCAGCTCGACCTGGTCGCCGTGCAGCCCGGCCGTCAAGAGCCCGCTCGCCGTGTGGAACCGGCAGCGCTCCCCTCGGTCCACCTGTCCCGTCTGCCAGAGAATGTGCGCCGCGGCGAGCGTTGCGTGCCCGCAGAGCTCGACCTCGGTCGTCGGCGTGAACCAGCGCAGATCGAACCCGTCCGGCCGCTGCAGCAGGAAGGCGGTCTCGGAGGCGTTCATCTCGGCCGCCACGGCCTGCATCCAGCGGTCGGATGCGGCCGCGGGCAGCACGCACACGCCGGCCGGGTTGCCGGCGAACGGGCGATCGGTGAAGGCGTCGACCTGGTAGATCTTCACAAGTAGGTTCCGGGTTTAGAGTTCACGGTTCACGGTTGAAAAAGGGAAAAAGACGTTGGCCCGTGGACCCGTCGGCCCGTAAATGCGGAACGTCGTTCACGGGCAAACGGGTGAACGGGAAACGTATATCCCGAATTCCGCATCGGTTCCCTATACCCCCAGCCGTCGTGTCCCGCGCGTCTTGAGCGCTCGCAGCACCTTCAGCGGGTCCTCGAAGCGGGCGGTCAGCATGACCGCGGCGATCACGTACGGCTTGAAGCCGGCCTGCACGTAGGTGGGGATGCGGTAACGGTCGAAGACGCCGGCCGCCACCTCGCCGGCCGCGCACGAAACCCCCGAGATGTCCGCGGGCAGGCAGTGCATGTAGAGCCCCTTGCCGCCCCGGGTGAGCTTCATCTTCGCCTCGGTGCACTCCCAGCTCTTGAACTCGGCGTTCTTGGCGAGGCACGCCTTCTCCAGCTCCTTGAGGCCCGGGGTGTCGTTCTTCTTCAGCAGCTCGGTGCGCTTCTCCATGACGGCATAGGGCGCCCAGCTCTTGGGGTAGACCACGTCCGCCTGGTCGAACGCCTCCTCCATCGAGTGCACCACCTTGAAGCTGCCGCCGCCCTCGGTTGCAAGCTTTCCGGCGAGCTTCACGGTGTCCGGGATCAGGTGGTAGCCCTCGGGGTAGGCCAGCACCACGTCCATGCCCAGCCGCGGCATGAGGCCGATGACCCCCTGGGGGACCGACAGGGGCTTGCCGTAGCTCGGCGAGTAGGCCCAGGTCATGGCGAGCTTCTTGCCGCGCAGCTTCTCGAGCGAGCCGAAGTGGTTCTTGAGGTGCATCAGGTCGGCCATGCTCTGGGTGGGGTGGTCGATGTCGCTCTGCAGGTTGATGACGTTCGGCCGCTGCTCGAGCACTCCCTGGTCGAACCCGTCCTGCAGCGCCGCGGAGACCTCCTGCATGTAGGTGTGCCCGGCGCCCAGGAAGATGTCGTCGCGGATGCCGATGAACTCGGTGAAGAAGGCGATCATGTTGGCCGTCTCGCGCACGGTCTCGCCGTGGGCGATCTGCGAGCGGCCCTCGTCGAGATCCTGCACGCCGAGGCCGAGCAGGTTGGCCGCCTTGAAGAAGGAGAAGCGCGTGCGGGTGGACTGGTCGCGGAAGATGCTCACGGCCAGCCCGGAGTCGAAGCAGCGGCTGGAGAGGTTCTCGCGCCGCAGCCAGCGCAGCGCCTCGGCCACGGCCATGATCTTCTTGAGCTCGTCGACCGACTTCTCCCAGGTCAGCAGAAAGTCCTTGCCGTAGAGGTCGCCGGGCAGGGATTTGATCTCCTTCATCAGGCTCGGGTAGATGCTCATCGTTCCTCCATGCAGCTTTTATATGGGGGTCAAGGGGACGAGGAAGCAGATGCAGGATGCAGGGATTCAAGATGCAGGATAGCTGTGGGAGGCGTTTCATCCTGCATCATGGATCCTGTATCCTGAATCAGGCTCCGAACCAGGCATCGACCATCGACTCGAGTATCCGGCATCGAGCATCGAGATACAAGGGTCGGGGGCCGGATCACGGCCCGAGACGACGCCTTCAGACGGTGTAGGCGTACATGGCGTAGAATGCCGCGGCATTGACCAGGTCTTCGACCGGCGTTTTCTCGTCCGGCGCGTGGGCCATGGCCTCCTGGCCCGGGCCGAACCCGATGGCCGGGATGCCGTACATGCCCGAGATCGTCACCGCGTTGGTCGAGAAGGTCCACTTGCCGGTGCGCGGGGCCTGGCCGAAGAGCGCCTGGTAGGCCCGCTGGCCGCTCTGCACCGCGGCGTGGTCCTCGGGCCACTTCCAGGTCGGGTAGTACTTCTCCATGCCGTAGCGCAGGCCGGTGTAGGCCGTCTCCTCGTAGTTCAGAACGAAGACCCGCGCGTCCTCGCCCTTGACCAGCTCCTCGACTTCCCGCACGGCCGACTCCTTGGTCTCGCCCCAGGTCAGTCGCCGGTCGAGGTGGATGCGCGCGTAGTCCGCCACCGCGCAGAGCGACGGGCTGCCGGAGACGAACAGGCTGAGCGCGATGGACCCCTTGCCGAGGAACTCGTCGACGGCCAGTCGCTCGTTGAGCTTCTCGGCGGCGAGACAGGCGCGCGCGGCCATGTAGATCGCGTTTTTGCCGCGCTCCGGGGCCGAACCGTGAGAGGACACGCCCTTGAACTCGACCTCGATCTCCATGCGGCCGCGCTGGCCGCGGTAGAGGCCGCCGTCGGTCGGCTCGGTGCTGACGACCACCTCCGGGCGGATCCCGTCCTCCTCGATGATGTACTTCCAGCACAGGCCGTCGCAGTCTTCTTCGATCACGCTGCCGACGAAGTAGACCGTGAGGTCGCGGTCTATCCCGAGTTCCTTCAGGATGCGGCCGGCGGTCACCATGGAGGCGACCCCGCCCTTCTGGTCGGCGGCGCCGCGGCCGTGGACGAACCCGTCGCGGACGTCCCCGCAGAAGGGGTCGAAGGTCCAGTTGGCGGCGTTGCCGACCTCGACCGTGTCGATGTGGCCGTCGAAGGCGATCACCCGCTTGCCGCTGCCGACCCGGCCGATGACGTTGCCCAGGCCGTCCACGGTCACCTCGTCGAAGCGCGCGGCCTTCATCTGCTCGACCAGCTTCTGCGCCACCTCCTTTTCGCCCAGGCTGAAAGACTTGATCCTGACCAGTTCGGAGAGGTTGGCAGCCGTATAGTCGCGATAGCGGCGCGACAGCTCCAGGATCTGTTTGGCGTCTTTCATGTCGGGAACCTCGATGCGGTTAATTTGGGTTGGCCATGTAATACGTGCAGCCGATTTAATGTTAAACCAAGCATCAGGCCGTCAGCCAAGGCGCGCGGCCTTTTGGGGAGCGCAGCATACTGACCAGTATGTGAGCATCCACAAAAGTGCCGCGCAACGCCGGATCACGGCCTGAGGCGCCGGTTTCTTAGCTAACCCGATATTGCTCGATCAGCCGGTCGACCTCGGCCACCTTCGCCTGGTGGGCCTCCCAGTAGGCCGGGTCGCGCTGGGCGTTGAGCTCGTCCACCGACTTGCCCTGCTGCTCGACCCAGGTGAAGTATTTCAGGTTGTGCCACTGGTTGCGGTTGCGGCGCGTGCCCTCGTCGATCCAGTCGAGCTTCTGGCGGTGGAAGATGCTGACCAGGCGCACCTCGGCCGCGGTGCGGTTTTTATAATTTTTTTTTATTTTTTTTATATTTATTTTATTATTTAATTATTAATATTTTAAATTTAAATTTTATATTTATTTTTTTTTTTATTTTTTTTAAATTTACAAAATACATTTTATACAATTCAAAAATCTCGGATCACGGCCCGAGACGACGCCTTCAGATCGTATACGCGTACATGGCGTAGAATGCCGCGGCATCTACCAGGTCTTCGACCGGCGTCTTCTCGTTCGGCGCGTGGGCCATGGCCTCCTGGCCCGGGCCGAACCCGATGGCCGGGATGCCGTACATGCCCGAGATCGTCACCGCGTTGGTCGAGAACGTCCACTTGCCGGTGCGCGGGGCCTGTGCCGAAGAGCGCCTGGTAGGCCCGCTGGCCGCTCTGCACCGCGGCGTGGTCCTCGGGCCACTTCCAGGTCGGGTAGTACTTCTCCATGCCGTAGCGCAGGCCGGTGTAGGCCGTCTCCTCGTAGTTCAGCACGAAGACCCGCGCGTCCTCGCCCTTGACCAGCGCCTCGACTTCCCGCACGGCCGACTCCTTGGTCTCGCCCCAGGTCAGGCGCCGGTCGAGGTGGATGCGCGCGTAGTCCGCCACCGCGCAGAGCGACGGGCTGCCGGAGACGAACAGGCTGAGCGCGATGGACCCCTTGCCGAGGAACTCGTCGACGGCCAGCCGCTCGTTGAGCTTCTCGGCGGCGAGACAGGCGCGCGCGGCCATGTAGATCGCGTTTTTGCCGCGCTCCGGGGCCGAGCCGTGGGAGGACACGCCCTTGAACTCGACCTCGATCTCCATGCGGCCGCGCTGGCCGCGGTAGAGGCCGCCGTCGGTCGGCTCGGTGCTGACGACCACCTCCGGGCGGATCCCGTCCTCCTCGATGATGTACTTCCAGCACAGGCCGTCGCAGTCTTCTTCGATCACGCTGCCGACGAAGTAGACCGTGAGGTCGCGGTCCAGGCCGATCTCCTTGAGGATGCGGCCGGCGGTCACCATGGAGGCGACCCCGCCCTTCTGGTCGGCGGCGCCGCGGCCGTGGACGAACCCGTCGCGGACCTCCCCGCAGAAGGGGTCGAAGGTCCAGTTGGCCGCGTTGCCGACCTCGACCGTGTCGATGTGGCCGTCGAAGGCGATCACCCGCTTGCCGCTGCCGACCCGGCCGATGACGTTGCCCAGGCCGTCCACGGTCACCTCGTCGAAGCGCGCGGCCTTCATCTGCTCGACCAGCTTCTGCGCCACCTCCTTTTCGCCCAGGCTGAAGGACTTGATCTTGACCAGCTCGGAGAGGTTGGCGGCCGTATAGTCGCGATAGCGGCGCGACAGCTCCAGGATCTGTTTGGCGTCTTTCATGTCGGGAACCTCGATGTCGGTCAATGGTTGGGTCGCGCCATGTAATAACGTGCAGCCGATTTAGTGTTGATACCAAGGCATTCAGGCCGTCAGCCAAGGCGCGCGGCCTTTTGGGCCGACGCAGCATACTGACCACGTATGTGAGCATGCACAAACAGTGCCGCGCAGACGCCGGATCACGGCCTGAGGCGCCGGTTTCTTAGCCTATCGGGCCCGATATTGCTCGATCAGCCGGTCGACCTCGGCCACCTTCGCCTGGTGGGCCTCCCAGTAGGCCGGGTCGCGCTGGGCGTTGAGCTCGTCCACCGTCTTGCCCTGCTGCTCGACCCAGGTGAAGTATTTCAGGTTGTGCCACTGGTTGCGGTTGCGGCGCGTGCCCTCGTCGATCCAGTCGAGCTTCTGGCGGTGGAAGATGCTGACCAGGCGCACCTCGGCCGCGGTGCGGTCCATCGCACCGAAGCACTCGGTGAGCGAGCGCATGACCGAGTGGTAGCGGTCGATGGCGTCGGTGCAGACGGTCACGACCAGGTCGTCCTTGCCCATCCCGTAGAACTTGGCCGTCTTGATCGCGCCCAGCACGTTGCACACCCCGGAGATCCCGAAGATCGCGGCCAGGCGCTTCACGGTTTCCTCAGGCACCCCGTAGCGCCGGGTGAGCACCTCCCAGCCGGGCTCCTCGGTCAGCATCTGCAGGCCGAGCTTGCTCTCGATGTCGTCGATGCACATCACCGCGTCCAGGTTCATGACGTTGTGGATCCAGGTGACGTGCTTGTCCCCGATCCCCTGGATGTCGTGGCCGCCGTAGCCGTTCCAGTAGATGGTCGGGCACTGGATCGGCTCGAGCCCCACGATCTTGTGAACCCCGGGCCACTGCTGCTTGAGGCGGTCGCCGGCCGCGATCGTGCCGGAGGAGCCCATGGCGGAGACGTAGGCCGAAACGACCCCCCGGCCGACCCCCTGGTCCGCCAGGGTCTTGGCCAGCTCGACGATGGTGTTGCCGGTGACATAGTAGTGGAAGCGGTAGTTGGCGAACTCCTCGAACTGGTTCATGACGCGGATGCGCTCGGGGTCCGAGCGCCGCAGCTCGTGGCACTTGTCGTAGATCTCCTTGACGCTGCTCTCGCAGCCGGGGGTCAGCTCCAGGCGCGCGCCGTAGCGGCGCACGATCTCGAAGCGCTCCAGGCTCATCTCCTCGGGCAGGATCACGACCGAGTCGAACTGCATGCGGCAGCCGACCCAGGCCCCGCCGATGCCGTAGTTGCCCGTGGACGGCCAGACGATGGTGTGGCGCGCCGGGTCCACCTCGCCGCGGATGGCCTTCTCGATCAACACCGAGTAGGTCGCGCCGACCTTGTGGCTGCCGGTCGGGAAGTCCTTGCCGTAGAGGACCACGATCGGGGTGTCGACCCCGGTCAGCTCGCGCGGCAGGACCTCGTGGTAGATCCGTCCGGAGCCGTCCTTCCAGGAGATGTTGTAGAGGTTGATGGGGTCGAGCGGGTCCTTGGCCTTCGTGGCCAGGGCCTTGGCCCGCAGGTCCTTGCGAATGCGGGCGGGGTCGAGCATCTCGGCGAAGGTCGGGCCGGTGATGAGTCGGGTGTCGTTCATGCGGGTTCACCTCCGCGGGGCGGTGCGATCCGGCCCCGTCGCTGAAAAGTCGTTTTTAATATCACCGGGCCTCAGCCCGGTCAAACCCCGTGAAGAACAGGCCGGCCGATTCGCGCGGGTCGATCGCCCCCGATGCGGTCAGCTGGATCAGCCCGGCCAGCCCCGCGGCCCCTGTCGGGCACACCCGGATCCCGGTGTGCCGCCGCGCGAGGTCGTGCGCGCGGCCGATCGTGTCTTCGCTCAGGATCTCCGCCCGGCCGCCGGTGCGCAGCACGGCCCGGAGCAGGTGGTACCAGTCGTAGGTCACGTCGTCCAGAATGCCGTGCGCCAGGCTGTGCGGCGCCGGACCGTCCCAGGGCCACATGAAATGGCCGGCGTTGCCGGCCATTCGGGTCAGGACGGATTGGACCACGGGGGAATCAAAGCTGCGGCAGGCGTATCCGGCAATCTCCTGGATCTGCTCGGTGCGGGTGCGGCAGAACTCCAACGCCCGCTGCAGCTGCTCCAATGGATCCGCAGCGCGGTCGTAACTCAGATCGAAGGATCGACCGCTGCGGCGGGCGATTTCGGCCAGCGCCAGGAGCCAGGCGCGCACGAACGGGAACCCGCCCGCAGGCTGGCAGACGTGGATGCGCGGCAGCCTCGGAATCAGCCCGAGCCGGTCCGCCTCCTCGAGCGCCTGTGCGACCGCCCGTGCCAGCGCCCCGCCGCCCACCTGGATCACGACGTGCTCGAGGGGCTCGGAGCGCTCAGCCATCTGCAGCACGAGCTCCCACCCCAGCGTGGAGCCGCCCTCGATGTTGGACCAGTTGTCGTTGCCGGCGCAGGCGAAGGGGAGCCAGCCCTTTTCGGCGACGGCCGCCTGGAAGGCGAGGTAGCAGGGGTCGCCCGCCCCGGTCGCGCCGCGGGGGATCTTCTCGACGACGGCGCCGCGCGCGGCGAGCAGCCCGGCCACGAGCGGGTCCACGTCGGCCGGGACGAAGGCGTGCAGCTCGTAGCCGCCGGCGCGCGCGACCGCCGCGGCCGCGAGCGCGGCGTTGCCGCAGCTGTAGATCGCGAGCGCGCTCCGGCCGCGAGTCGGATCGATGGCCTTCAGCGCCTCCAGGTAGAGCAGCGTCCCCATGAGGTGCCGCCCCTTGTGGGAGCCGGTCACGTTGCCGGTCTCGTCCTTGACCCAGAGGCTGCCCGAGCGGCCGATCGCGGCCGCCAGGGCCGGGGCCGCGGCCAGCGGCGTCACGTCGAAGGCTCGTCCCTCGTGCCGCAGGAGGTTCCCGGACACCCGCTCCAGGATGCGGGCGTAGCCGGCTCTCGCCGGCCAGGCGGCGGGCGGAGAGGAGCGGGTGCAGCCGCTCAAACGTCCCGCCGCCCCGGCCCCAGGCCGCGCGCACCTCCTCGGCCGTCGGGCTGGCCGGGCGAGAGCACGCGCCGCAGGATGTGCTCCCCGCCGGCCGCGCTCCCGGGGCAGCCGAACAGGCCGGCGCCGATCGCATAACCGTCGGGCAGGACGGGCAGTGCAGGACCCAGTCGCTCACGGGGTCTCCCTCGATCGAGATCGTTGACAATTTGAATGGTTTCGCGCACAAGTAGCAAATTTCCCGATCGAGATCGATCAATGGCCCGCTGCATCGTTATATTGAGGGAGATCCGATGAGCAACGGAATCGTCGCCGGATTGAACGCGGTCGGCGGCCGGCTGAACTGGGTCGTCGAGCGCTTCTGCGCGCTGCTGATGGCCGCCTCGTGCTGATGATCTGGTTCGAAGTCTTCCACCGGTATGCACTCAGGCTGGGCTTCACCTGGAGCGAGGAGTTCGCCCGCTACATCATGATCTGGGCCGCGCTCTCGCGGTCCCGGTCGGCGCCTACCGGCGCGAGCACATCGGCCTCGAGTTCGTCGCCAACCTGCTCTCCAGCCCGCCCGCCGGTGCTGCGTCTCGTTCTGGATCTGATCGGCCTCGCATTCTTTCTGTTCCTGACGTTTACAGCATCGGCATGACGATCGAGCGGCAAGAGTCAGTACGCCTACATCTTCGGCATGACGATGGTGATCCCCTTTGCCTCGGTCCCGTCACCTCGGGCGCTGACAGTCCTTCCAGATCATCGTGACCATGCTGCGCGACTTCCCGCTCAGCGCGAAGCGCCAAGAATGCGGAGGAGGTGATCGCATGACCATCGTCGGCCTCCTCTTTTTCGGCCTGATGTTCGTCGGCCTGCCGATCGGGTACGTTCTCGGGGTGGCCGGAGTGGCCGGGCTGATCCAGGTCGGCGGCGAAAATTTCCTCGCCATGGCGCCCAAGCGCTACTTCGAGGGCCTGGATCTCTTCACCTTCATGGCCATGCCCTTTTTCATCCTGGCGGGCGAGATCATGAACCGCTCCGGGATCACCAAGCGATCTGGTGGCCTTCACCGACTCGCTGGTCGGCTACCTGCGCGGCGGCTTGGCCCACAGCAACATGGTGGCCTCGGTCATCTTCGCCGGCATGACCGGCGCGGCCGTCTCCGACGCGGCCGCCTTCGGCAACACCCTCGTCCCGGCCATGATCTCCAGGGCTACCCCAAGTCCCTTCTCGCTGCGCGGTGTGCGTCGCCGGCGCGATCATCGGCCCGACCATCCCGCCCGTCGAATCTCATGGTCATCTACGGCTCGCTCATGGGGGTCTCGATCGCCGGGCTGTTCGCGGCGGGGATCCTGCCGGGCCTGCTGATCGCGCTCTTCTGCATGTGCTTCATCGCGGCCATCGGCCGGCGCATCGGACCTGCCCAGGGCGAAGACGGCCTGAGCCTCTGGCGCATCGTGACCTCCTTCAAGTCGAGCTTCCTCGCCCTGCTCATGCCGGCCATCATCCTGGGCGGCATCCTGTTCGGGATCGTCACCCCGACCGAGGCCGCGGCCATCGCGGTGCTCTATGCGCTCGTCGTCGGGGTCGGGGTCTACCGGACCATCACCTTCAAGGACATCGTCGAGATGCTCGTGCGCACGTGCCTCATCACCGGGGTCGTCTTTCTCATCATCGCCTCGGCCTCGATCCTGAGCTGGTGGATGACCTTCAGCAGATCCCGCAGAGCATCGCCAAGCCCTCTTCCTGTCGATCTCGCGCGACCCGCAGATGGTGACACTCCTGATCCTGATCCTGCTGCTCGTCATCGGCATGTTCATGGACATCAACGCGGCGCTCATCATCCTCGCGCCGGTGCTCGGGCCCGCTCACCCAGTCATCGGCATGGACCCGGTGCACGCCGGGCATCATGATCGTGCTCGCGCTCAACATTTCGGCCTGATGACTCCGCCGGTCGGGGCCTGCCTCTTCGTCATCTGTTCGATCACGGGCATCCGGATAGAGGCCCTCAGCAAGGCCATCTGGCCGTTCATCCTGCTCGAAATGGCCGTCCTGTTCCTGATCGCCTTTTTACCGACCATCACGATGTTTATGCCGCATCTTCTGCTGGGGAAGTGAGGCGACGGCGGCGTTGACACGATCAACCCCCTACCGGAGTTCTGAAAAAGGTTATGAAACGTTCCCAATCCATCCAATCGAGGAGGTGCCCGTGCAAGCCAAGATACTGTTTTGCGCAGCAGCGGTTCTGTCGCTGCTCGCGATCGCCTTCCCATCCCGGCCGACGCCGCCGCCAAGGTCATCAAGCTCCACCACCTCAACAAGGACGACCCCTTCGACAACGCCGACCGGCGCCATGGCGACTGTCTTCAAGAGTCTCGTCGAAGCCGGCACCAACGGCGAGATCACGGTGCAGACCTTCCCCAACGGCCAGCTCGGCAAAGACAACGACGTCGTCGCCCAGGTGAAGTCCGGCGTCATCCAGTCCGGCATCCACTCGGTGGGCGGGTTCGCCTCGATCTACCCGATGATCGGCGTGATCGACGTCCCCTTCGTCTTCCCGAACATCAGCGCGACCTACGCCGTGTTCGACGGGCCGTTCGGCCAGAAGCTGGCGGCCGACATCGAGGCGAAGACCGGCCTGAAGGTGCTCGGCTTCGGCGACTCGGGCGGGTTCTTCCACTTCACGAACTCCAAGCGGCCGATCACGAGCCCGGAGGACATGAAGGGCCTCAAGATCCGCACCATGGGACTCGACACCCACAAGGCCGTCGTGACCGCGCTCGGCGGCCAGCCGGCGGTCATCGCCTGGGCCGAGGTCTACACCGCGCTGCAGACCGGGGTCGCCGACGGGCAGATGAACCCGGTGCCCGATCATCTCGTTTGCCAAGTTCAACGAGGTGCAGAAATTCCTCACCTTGAGCGGACACCTGTTCGCGCCCTACGTGTGGGTCATGAACAAGGAATTTTACGACGGCCTCACGCCCGGCTGAAAAAATGCGTCATCGAACGACGGGTCAAGTCCGGGATCGTGGCCGGGCGCGGTGTGAGCCGGGCGATCGAGGCCTCGGACAGCGGCATGGCCGGGCTGAGCAAAGACATGAAGGTCAATGCCCTCACCGCCGAGCAGCTGTGTCAAGTTCCGCGACGCCACCATGCCGGAAGTCAAGAAGATCATCGTCGAGAAGCACGGCGCCGAAGGCGAGGCCATGATGAAGGCCTTCCTAGAGGCGGTCGAGGCGGCGTCCAAGTAACCGAAAACGGCAGCCAGAAACACGGCGGGGCCCCTGCGGGGGCCCCGTTCATTTTACGGGTCTCGAAAAACGGCGCCCCAGGCCGTCAGCCAAGGCGCGCGGTCTTTGGGGAGGCGCAGCATACTGACCCGTATGTGAGCACTCCCAAAAGGCCGCGCAACGCCGGATCACGGCCTGGGGCGCCGTTTTTCATGGTTCGTCGAGACGGCTGCGCACCAGCGCGATGACCTGCGCCGGCGAATGCGTGCGCAGGACCGCCTGGAACTGGGCGCGGTAGATCTGGACGGCGCTGATCCCGAGCAGGCTGACGTCGTAGGCCTTCCAGCGGCCGGCGCTCAGGTGCATGCGCACCTCCACCGGGAACTCGCGGCCGCGCCAGGTCACGTCCGTACGGACCACTGCACGTCCGGGGGCGATCGGTTCCGTTCCGCGGACGGCGACGGCCTCGTTCGTGTAGCGCTCCTGCAGACGCGCCATGTAGTGCTCGGCCAGGAAGCGCGCGAACACCTCCACGAACTCAACCCGCTGGTCCGCGCTGAAGCGCGCCCACTGGTCCGCCAGCACGCGCTTCGAGAATTCCGCGAAGTCGAAATCCCGGTACACCACCTCGCACAGCCGCCGGTGCTGCGCGGCCCGCTGCCCCTCCGCCCGGAAGCCGGGGTCCTGCAGGATACGCAGGCCTTCGTCGACCGTGAGCTTGAGGGCGGCATCCGGGACGTCGGCCCGGGCCGCCGCCGTCGGCAGCAGCACCGCTACGGCCAGCAGCAGCGCAGCTCTCAGGGCCGGCCGCAGGCGGTCTCGCATGGGCAACATTCTTATTGACAACCGCATGGCTTCTCTATAATTGGGCTAACTACTTCAACGCACCACGGTACGAACCACTCCAAACCCACACTCACGAGGAGGTCAGAATGACGAAAGCAGATGTGATCGAGGCCATGGCCAAAGATGCGGGCATCACGAAGGTCGCCGCCGGCGCCGCCCTGGAGTCCCTGATCGACGGGATCGTCAAGGGCCTGAAGAAAAAAGAAGGCAAAGTGACGCTGGTCGGCTTCGGCACCTTCACCAAGGGCCGCCGCAAGGCCCGCAAGGGTCGCAACCCCCAGACGGGCGCCCCGATCAAGATCGCGGCCTCGACCGTCGTGAAGTTCAAGGCCGGCAAGAAGCTGAAGGCCTCCGTCTAACTCGTTTTGAATCGCAAGAAATCTTAAGGGCGGTTTGCCGTCATGGCAACCGCCCTTTTCTCATGTCAGCGATGGTTCACGGTTTCGGGTTCAGCGGTTCAACGGCGCTGATGCGAGCGGCCGCTCTGCCGCTCCACTCCGCCTGGAACCGTGAACCGTTGAACCTGGAACCATGCGCGTCTACTTCAGCGTGTGCCGGATGCGCTCCATGGCCCGCTGCACCCGCTCGTAGTCGTTGAAGGCGCTGATGCGGATGTACCCCGCCCCGCAGCGGCCGAAGCCCACCCCGGGCGTGCACACCACGTTGGCCTTCTCCAGCAGCCGGTCGAAGAACTTCCAGGAATCTTCCTTCCCGTTCACCCAGATGTAGGGCGAGTGGTCCCCGCCGATGCAGTCGTAGCCGAGCGCGGTCATCTCGGTGCGGATCAGCGCGGCGTTGCGCAGGTAGTAGTCGATCAGCTCCCGGCACTGGGCCCGCCCTTCGGGGCTGTACACCGCCTCGGCCGCGCGCTGCACCGGGTAGGACACGCCGTTGAACTTGGTCGTGTGGCGGCGCAGCCAGAGCGCGTGCACGGACTTGGGTTCGCCCGCCGCGGTGTAGGCCGTGCAGGCCTTGGGCACGACGGTGTAGGCGCAGCGCGTGCCGGTGAACCCCGCCTGCTTGGAGAAGCTGCGGAACTCGATCGCCACCTCGCGCGCGCCCTCGATCTCGAAGATCGAGTGCGGCAGCGCGTCGTCGCGGATGAAGGTCTCGTAGGCCGCGTCGAAGAGGATGACGGCCTGGTGGGCGCGCGCGTAGTCCACCCACTTCTTGAGCTGGGGCTTGGTGATGGTGCCGCCGGTCGGGTTGTTGGGGTAGCAGAGGTAAATCAGATCGACCTTGTCCTCGGGCAGCCCCGGGATGAAGCCGTTCGCGCGCGTGCACTCGAGGTAGACCACGCCGCGGTAGCGGCCCTCGGTGAAGGCCCCCGTGCGGCCCGCCATGACGTTGGTGTCGAGGTAGACCGGGTAGATGGGGTCGGGGATCGCCACGGTGATGTCGGTCGCGAAGATCTCCTGGATGTTGCCGTTGTCGCACTTGGCGCCGTCGCTCACGAAAATCTCGTCGGCCGCGATATCGGCACCGCGTGCCTGGAAATCTTCCTTGGCAATCTTCTCCCGCAGGAAATCGTAGCCCTGCTCCGGGCCGTAGCCGCGGAAGGTGGCGTCGTCGGCCATCTCGTCCACCGCCCGGTGGAACGCCTCGATGCAGGCCGGCGGCAGCGGCCGGGTGACGTCGCCGATGCCGAGCTTGATCACCTCCGCGTCGGGGTGGGCCTTCTGGAAGGCCGCCACGCGCTTGGCGATGTCGGAGAAGAGGTAGGAGGCCTGGAGCTTCAGGTAGTGTTCGTTGATCCGGATCATGCGGCACCTCGATCGCAGTGGGATGGGGCGGGCGCGGGCGCCCGCCGGGCGAAGGATGAAATAGACGGCT
>CAWHEZ010000006.1:0-161088 GCA_963828345.1 uncultured delta proteobacterium | reverse complement strand
CTTGAAAAACGACCGTCGGTAGGGCCAGGCCGAGTTCGACCAGTGGGTGTCGTAGGCGCCCATCGGGTCCGGGTAATACATCGGGTTTGACCAGGGCCGGATCATGATGTTCTTCAGGTCGCTGGGGAAGCTGTCGACGATCTGCAGCTTCACGTTGATCCCTATCTTCTGCCACATTTCGGCAATGGCCTGAGCGGCCAGGCTGCCGTACGTGTAGTAGTGCGGCATGAACGTCAGCAGGATGGGGTCACCCTTGTAGCCGGATTCCTTCAGGAGCTGCCGGGCCTTTTCGGGGTCGTACCTCACCGTGCTGAGTTCGGGCATGTAAAGAGGCTCGCCGTATTCCTTGAACTGGTGGGCCCGCGGCACGATCGCCTTGCCGCCCCAGAGCCCCTTCACGAGGGCTTCCCGGTCGACCGATAGGTTCATCGCCTGGCGGAGTTTCTGGTCCCCGGTGATCGGGTGGGTCATGTTGATGGCATAGACGTGAAACATCGGCCACACGATCCCGAGCAGCTTGACGTCCTTGCGATTGGCGAGGGGGCCGACCTGGTCGGGCGGGATGCTGACGATAAAATCGACTTCCCGGTTCGCCAGCGCGGTGATCCGGGACGAAATTTCCGGGATAACCGTGAACGTGATTTTGTCCAGCGGCGCCTTCTCTCCCCAGTAGTCATCGAATCGTTCGACCACCAGCAAGTGCCCCGGCTTGTAGGTCACCACCCGGTACGGGCCGGCGCCAACCGGGGACAGGTCGGCTTTCTCGAAGCCGAGCCGGTCGTAATTGCCCTTTGAGACGATGCCGGCACACAGGTCCGACAAGAGCACTTCGATGAGCGGTTCGGGGCGTTTGGTGTGAATTCGCACCGTGTACGGGTCCGCTACCTCCACCCGGTCGAAGTTGTAGAAGAACTGCCCCTGCACGATCTCGTATTCCGGCCGGCTGCGCTGCCAGATTCGGTTCAGGGAGAAGGCGACGTCGTCGGCGGTTACAACCGATCCGTCATGGAACTTAACCCCCTTGCGAAGCGTCACCTCCATGATCGTGGGCTGGATCATTTTCCAGCTGACGGCCAGGGCCGGCTTGAACTGCAGCGGCAGGGCCTGCGGTTCCCGGGTAATCAGCGTTTCGTGAATGCTGTAAAGCACCTGGGCATGGGCGTTGGTGGTGTGGTGGGCATCCATGCCTGCGCTCGCGCCCTCGAGCGATTGCAGACCGACCCGCAGCTCCGCCGCTTGGGCAGCCGGCTGCTCGAGGCCACCCCATACGATGCCGACGGTCAAGATCAGCAGCAGGCAGAAGGACATGGATGGGTTGTAACCGGGCCGTTGCGGCCGTTGCGTCGATGCCATAAGGGGGTTCATTGCGACCTCCAGCGGAAAGTCGGATATGCAGGGCGGCTCATAAGGGTCAGACCATACCACGAAATCCGTTTGAAATCGCCACCGCCTGGGAAAGGGGACGTTGTTTTGGGAAAGGGGACGTTGTTTCATTGTTGATGTACTCGCCCTCTATTGATTTGTCTGCGGTGATTGAGGCAGTGTGTCGACATCTCGGTGTCGATACAGGCGAACTCCCCGGCCCGGCCAAGCGGGCAGAGATTGCCCGCGCGCGGGCACTGATCGCCTGCATGGCCACCCGGGATTTGTCGATTCCCGGATCCGAGGTAGCCCGCAGACTGAACGTAGACCGTTCAGCTGTCAGCCGCGCGATTCAGCGGGTGCGCCATGATGCAAAATTAATGGTAGCCGCCCAGGCAGTCCGGGGGCTGCTGAAGCCTGAAAGAAGTCAACAATGAAACAACGCCCTCATTACCTTCGTGCCTTCTGGATAGGATTCCATAATTGCATACCCCATTATTCAGGTTTTTTCGATGAGCGTCGACTCGGTTGTCATAAAATCCATTGAGCAGGATAATGACGAGTCCGGCCCGGCGGGTCTAACGTGAGGCCTGCCGGTACGGCGTGAACTATTCGCTTTCTGTTGGTCGTTACACCCGGGAGATTCAGATTGGACAACAGCATCGGTCAGTCGGCCAAGCCGGTATCGACTCTGCTCTACAGCACCATGTTGTTTTTGAGGCGGCAGCAGCGAGACTGGAAAGTCACCGTTCTGCGAACATCGCTGGACAGGTTCGCCTACCAGATCATATTCCCCTATCTGTCCATCTATATCATGGCGTTGGGGGCGACCGGCGTTCAACTCGGCATCGTCAACAGCATCGGCATGGTCGTCGCCGGTTTCTGCAGCCCTTTCACCGGGTGGATCATCGACAGGATCGGCCCCAAGAAAATTTATCTTTTCGGAATCGCGGCTACCGCCGCCGCCTATCTTTGTTATGGGTGGGCGCAAAGCTGGGAGCTGACCATTCTGGCGATGGTGTGCTACTGGTTCGGATACACCACCAGTATTCACAGCTGCGCAACCATATGCGGCAACTGCCTGCTCAACCAGGACCGGGCCACCGGGATGCTCATTTGCGAAACGGTTGCCGCCGGCATGTTGGGGGTCGCCGGGCCCATGATCGGGACCTGGCTGGTCACCCTGTTCGGTGGCGCTACCACCGACGGCATCAGGCCCCTGTTCCTTGCCGGAGTCGTTGTCACGATCGGAACCTTTGTGATTGTCGCAACGCAGCTGTCAGAATCCAGGTGCACAGCGGCGAGCCCTAAAAACTCCAACCTGCTCAGGGACCTTTCGCAGGTATTCAGGGGCCGCAAGAACTTAAAAAAATGGATCGTCATCTCCTCCATCTCGCAGCTGCCGCTGGGGATGGTCCTTCCCTACACCCAGGTTTTCGCCTACTCGGTAAAGGGGGCGAATGAATGGACCTTGGGGGCGATGGTGACGGGATCCGCCCTGACGTCCATCGTGTTTGCCATCCCCTTCGGCAGGCTGGCAGACAGAATCGGAAGACGGAAGGTGCTGTTCTGCACCATTCCCCTTTTCTGGGCTTCCAACCTCTTGCTCATTTTGGCCCCGTCGCCTGCCGTGCTGCTGATCGCGGGAATTCTGCAGGGGTTCTATTTTATCGGCTCGCCGATTGCCTCCGCCATGGAAAGAGAGTTGGTCCCCGCTGAGCAGATGGGGCGCTGGCTGGGCATTAACCGATTTTTCAAGATGGTTTTGAGCGCCGGCCTGGCGCTGATGGCGGGCGTGATCTGGGACAAGATCGGGCCTCAATACATATTCGTCGTCTTCGTGGGCATCGACCTTCTGATCCGAATGCCCCTGTTGATCCGTCTCGAGGAAACGCTGCACAAGAAGCCCAGATCGGATGCGGCCGCTTAAAAAACGCAGGCCGCTCCCGATCACATCACACCAAGGATCCACCCCTCGATCCGGGCGACGTGGTATTCGCCGGGCAGCATACGGGGCTTGAGGAATTGGACGAGGTTGCCATCCAGATCGGCCTGGCGCAGCCAGGCGGCTGCCACATAAGCATCGTGCTGATCGGAGGTGCGGTTTTCCCGCGGGAAGCTCTTGTTCCACAACGAAGGGTAGACCTCGACCAAGGCGGACTTGCCAGCAGGGATGTCCCATCCGTCGAAGGGCCAGAAATGGACACGGTCTTCCAGTTGCTGCCTCAGGTAGCGCAGCCACGGGAGCCCCGCATGGGTTGACTTGGCCACCGATCCGGGTACGTCGAAATGAAAGACAGACTTTGCTCTCGCGCGTTCTTCGGTGATCCGCCGCCAGCGGGCGCTGCCGGAACGGGCCTCGCCTTTGCCATGCAAACCGTCCCGGATAAAATCGACGTAGGTGTGTTCGGCGTCGGTCGGCCAGTGCTTTTGATAGTCGTCGAGGAACTCCTGCCAGTCCGGCTCCAGCCAATGGATCTCGAAGTAGCGCAGTGGGAAGGAAAAGCCATGGTCGATACCGACCAGGGTCGGCATGTCTTCAGACAGGCGTTCTGCCAGCCATTCCGCCAGGCCACGTCGGGTCCAGTACTTGCGCGGGCTTGGCGGCGGCCCGGCCTCCACTGGCAGAGACTCGCGGCTGGCTTGGTACACCCGAATCCCCTTCAGACTGGAATCCGGCGTTTCCGCGCCGGAGTAGTCGATGCCGATGTATCGTCTGAAAGAAGGCTTGATGCGCTCCGGAAACTTCAGGATCACCATGCCCTTGCACCTCGCCGACTCAAAGGTATGGCTAAGATTTCATTCACTCGAAGGAAGAGCTCGGCCGCGCAGCTCCCAATCATGGTTGCCGTGATACCTTCCTCGTTTTCAAGGTCCCAAGCGTCTGCATACTCGGCTGGGTTTTCGGTAATTTTTTCCAGATGGGCACGAACCCCTCGAAGCCATTCATCCTCAGACTGAAACCGACGGGCCATTGCACCAAGCTCGGCTTTCAGGGTATCCGAAACGCAGGCGGCACGGACGATGACGTCCCAAGCCATTTCAGTCAAATCGTCGGTGTCCATAAAGGTTATTCTTTGCGGTCCACAAGTTGGTTGACGGTTGGCTGGGCCGATTCCATCGCGGAAGATACTGTGCCGCTGGATGTGCCATGCCCTCTATCACCTGCTTACACCTCGTGCTTTTCAGCACTATTACCAGCCGTTCGGGCTGACAGCGGCTTATAGCGCTCAAGGGGAGTTTTCCATGCCAGGAAGA
This sequence comes from uncultured delta proteobacterium, assembly GCA_963828345.1. GTDB lineage: Bacteria > Desulfobacterota > Desulfobacteria > Desulfobacterales > SpSt-501 > SpSt-501. The sequence continues at coordinate 156,468 of CAWHEZ010000006.1, read as the reverse complement.
AATCCAAAGGGTTTTTCGTACCCGCGAACTCGCGAGCGAGCTTGAGGTGTTCAAGTACCAAATCGCGTTCATGGGCTGGAAGCGCTTGAGCGTGGTCGTATACGCCTTGGAAGAAGCGCTCCAGGTTCATAACATCGGCCCATGCCTGGATGATTTGGGCGAGCTGCGCTTGGCTGTCTTTGATCGATTGTTGAATCCGCTGGCGATCTTCCTCCCTGCGGCGGTTCTCTTCCTCTACTATCAGCTTCTGTCGGGCAACTTCAGCTTGGAGGTCTGCCTCTTTCAACAGGTCAACTAAGGAATCAGCAGCGTCATCGATCCCTTTGACAATCGAGGGGATCTCTCGCACCAATGATGCATTCTTGCTTTCCTGCCACATGGCCGACCATGAGACCCTCCAGTAGGGAGAGTATGCGAGGAGTCGGAGACGGCCGCACGGCAATTCTCTAGTGGTCGTCCATGTGTGGTCAATGTGTCGGCGGGAAGCTTTTGGGGGTATGTATTCGGAGTCCCGAATATATGCTCCGTTGAGGTGGCGCATCAATACAGGTTCAGACATTTCGACTACGGCCAACCCGATCGCTACTGTTCCAACGAATACAACGGTAGGGTGAAACGGGGACCAAAGACGTGGGTAGTATTCGTGCCTCTTTAACGGTTTCTCATGTTGGTCGACCTCCGCGCGCATGAGGTGGTCATTCTGGGTTGCCAAGCGTACTCGATATCCGGCAGATTCAAGAGCGTTGAATAGGTCGTTTGTGAAAGCAAGCGCCTTGTTGAGTCCCGCCTTGGAGGCCGTGATGTCGACTATCAGCTTCTTGTATGGCTTGAGGTACTCTCCCTCCTCGACCGGTCGGCCCGATTCGAAATGAGCCTTGGCGCCACGTATGAGGGCATGAGAGCCGGAAATTGGCCGAGGCCTACATTCTTTTCTGGGCCTTTTCGGTACTTCTGGCTTGAGTGCCGGGTTATCATGGAACGCTCTGTCTTTGGACCAGAAAAGCTGATCACCTGGCAACGCTTCAGGCAGCGGTTGTTGCGCTGGGGCTTTCCCGACCGCCAATTTCGCCCAGTAACCCCTCTCGGGTCGCGGCACTTGAAGGAGTGAGCAAACCCGGGCCATGTAGCTTCCCGAGACCTCGAACTGCTCTGCCACCTTGGTCATCGGCTTGGACCAGACCAGCTGGTAAAGCTCTTCTCTTGTAATTACTTCACCTCACGCAGATGTCCCCGCCTGCCAGATGCGCAGGATAGCGGTGGCCATGCAGATGATGACTTCGGTCAAGCACTGCGAGCGGTCGACTCCGGGTATCTTTCAACAGATAATCGGCGCGGCCATCGGCGGCAGCTTCCTCGGTCGAAACCTGCGCTTTGTCGGTGATGGACCAGCCGGCGTGCTCAAGCAGCTTGTCGATCAGTATGCGGGCATCAGCTTCTGTGGTCATAGGCTGCACCCCAGCGTGTTCAATAAATTACGATCTATGTTGTCCGAATACGAAATCGAACCGTTTACCTTCCTGGCAACTCTGTGCCGCGGCTCATGATCTCCACATAGCCTGCATAGCTAAACAGACGGTTACGTTTTTTAGCGGTGAGCTCGCGCACGATGCCGAGCTGTGCGAGATGGGCAAGCGACTTGTTGACTGTCGCTGGAGAGATTCCGGTTTTCTCGACCAGCCAGCCCGAGGTTGCGATGGGGCGCTCCATCAGCGCCCGGTGGACCTGCAGGGTGGACGCTGCCGCCCGGCCGAGGCCGCCGATCTTGTCGCGGTCCCGGTTCGACAGGTCGAAAAGCTGCTGCGCTGTTTCCACCGCTTGGGTGGCCGTGACGATGACCGCTTCGGCGAAGAAATCGAGCCAGGCTTCCCAATCGCCGGTCAGGCGCACGCGGTTCAGCAACTCGTAGTAAGCTTGGCGATGCGTCTTGAAGTAGAGGCTGAGGTAGAGCATCGGCTCCCGCAACACCTTATACTCGCACAGCAGCAGCGTGATCAGCAGACGCCCCAGGCGCCCGTTGCCGTCCAGAAAAGGATGGATCGTCTCGAACTGCACGTGGGCCAGGGCCGCCTTGAGCAGCGTCGGAGTCGGCTCGGGGCGGTCGTGCAGAAACAGCTCGAGCTTGCCCATGCACTCCGGCACCGCTGCGGCAGGAGGCGGAACGAAGGCCGCATTCCCCGGACGGGTGCCGCCGATCCAGTTCTGGCTGCGCCGGAATTCGCCTGGAGCCTGGCTACTGCCTCGACCTTTGGCCAACAGCACCCCGTGGATTTCCCGGAACAGCCGCAGCGACAACGGCAGCCCGTCTGTCAGCAGGCGCCGGCCGTGGTCGAGCGCCGCGACATAGTTGCTGACCTCGCGTACGTCATCCAACGGGACGCCCGGCACCTGATCCAGCTCGAACAGCAGCAGGTCCGAAAGCGACGACTGGGTCCCCTCGATCATGGAGGAGAGCACGGCCTCCTTGCGGACATACATGTAGAGGAACAGCGAGGTGTCCGGCAGCAGGGTTGAAACGCTGTCCAGACGTCCCAATGCCAGAAGGGCCTGGTCAAACTTGCTGCGCAACTCCGGGGTCCAGTCGATGGGCGGATCCGGCGGCAGCGGCGCGGGCACGAAGGCCCGGACCTCCTCTCCCGCCGTCGATAGGGTCACGTATTTTCCCTGGAGCTTGCGTTTCATCCGACCGGCCTGGAACCTAAAACAATGGCTATCAGTATTTTAGATTAAACGACTATACTAAAATAGAGAATGGGCAAGGAAAAAGCAAGCGATATCCCAACGGGGTGATGGCATGGGGAGATTGGGGGCAGCATGGGTAGATGGGGACAGGCGTGAAATATTCACTTTCTATCGACTTCAGTGACAGTTGCTATCCGGCGGAAGATCTCGTCTTGGTCGGCCCCGGGGCGGTGGTACCTTTTTGCGTTCCCGCCGACAGGGGGATAAGCTCAGCCCCGCGAGCCACGAGCGCCGGCTGAGGCGGCTCTGGGTGCCACAGAGCGCGCAGTTCGGATTGCCTGTGCGTGCAGTTTCAAACCCAGTGCGCTTACGACCTTGAGGATGGTATCAAAACTCGGGCTCCGGTCCCCGGACAGCGCCTTGTAGAGGCTTTCGCGGGACAAGCCGGAATCACGCGCCACCTGGGACATCCCCCTGGCCCGAGCGATATCGCCGAGCGCCTTGGCGATGAAGGCGGCATCCCCATCAGGTAGCAGGCCAGTCCGGTGTCGAAGAAGTGCAACTTGCGTGCTTTGACGACTTGTTTGCGGATGTTGGGGTGCCGGGCCGGCAGCCGGTGGATCAGGTAGCTGGCTTCCAATACGGACATGCTATTCAGGCCGCCGCACTACCACAACGGTGATGTCGTCCTGCTGCAGAGCGTTCTCCTGGTGCTCCGCAGCGGCCTTGACCAGGTCATCGCAAACGACTTGTGCCGGTGACCGCGCCAGTCGACCGACGGTGCCGACGACGCCGCCGTAACCGAACCTCTCGCCGCGGGAATTCAAGGCATCGGGCAAGCCGTCCGAGTAGAGCAACAGCACGCAGCCTTTCGAAAGGATCACCCTCTGCTCGTCAAGAGCGAAGTCGTCCGATACGCCGAGGGCCTGCCCGCTGGTTTTGGGCACCTGGTGGACTGCGCCCCGGCCGTTGAAGAATATCGGGAGCTCGTGCCCCGCCCGGACATAGTGAAACTCCCCGTGGGAAAGATTGAGCACCCCGAACAGTATGGTGACGAACATCTCGTCGTTCATGTCCATGAGGTGGCCGTTCACGCTTCGCAGCACCCTTTCCGGGTGCAGTCCCACATGGGCCTCGGCGCGCAACAGGCTGCGCACCATGGCCATGAACAGAGCCGCAGGAATGCCCTTCCCCGACACGTCGCCGATGGCAATGCCGACGAATTCGTCCCCCATGGGGATAAAGTCGTAGAAATCACCCCCCACTGATTTTGCCGGTATCATGCGGGCGCCGAACTCGTAACCATCCGGATGGGGGACGGACCGCGGCAGCATGCTCTTCTGAATTTGCCCTGCCAAAGCAAGTTCATGTTCGATCTTGCTGAGCTCTTCGATCCGGATGACCTGCTGCGCAACCCGGCCTTCGAGCGCGACGTTCCATTCGGCCAGCTCCTTCGCCTGCTCCTCGACTTGCCGGCTTTTCAGCTGAATTTCATTGAAGAGCCTTACGTTCTCGATGGCAATGGCCGCCTGATCGGCAAAGGCAACGATCAGCTCGATCTCTCTGTCGGTAAGCACCCGGACCTCGAAACGTCGCACAAATATAGCCCCGATTGCCGTTTGCCCCCGCATCAAGGGGGTGGCGAAGACGGTTCGTTGCCCGTACTTCTTCGCGGTGACCGCACCTTCGGGGAATTCAGCTCCAGCACTCAGCAGATCGTGCACATGGATGGGGACACGGTCGATGACCGCCCGCCCGGTAACCAACCCTCGGGTGATAGGGACCCTGGACCCGATCGGCCATATCGGTACCGGCCCGAATTTCGCCACGAGTTGCAACTCATCCCCATCCACCCGCATGATGCCCGCATCCGTGGTCCCGCATAGACGTGCTGCATGCTCGACGACTGCATTCAGCAGGGATTGAGAATCGGTCGGCGACCTGGAAATAGATCGTAGGATTTCGCTGATAGCGGATTTCTGCTGTTGAACTTCCGTCAGCTCGCGGGCGTGGTATTGAGACTCCGCCAGGAGATGCTCGATGACCTGCGCGGTGAGGGCGGTGGAGGTCGTGCCTTCAACCCCAAAAGTTTCGCGGGGCAGCATGAGAAACCGACTGGGTTCGAGGGTGATGTATGATGAGGGCGGAGGCGACCTGCTTCCGGTGTCGAGTTCGACCACCTGGCCCGGGCCGAGAACCGCGAGGGTCGCTTCTCGGCCCTCCGAATCAATTTCGAATACCTTGACTTGTCCTTCCAGTATGAGGTGGAGGTCGTGGTCGTGCTGCGGGTTGAAAAGGCTCGTATGCGCGGGCAGAACTCGAGTGGAACCGATTTTTTTTCGAACGGCAGCGCCCTGGCCGGGCGCGAAGCTTGAGTTCGGGTTCATGGCCTTCGTCCATGAAAGATTTCCCATCTAAAGCGTATTGGTAAGGCAGGTCTTCTATCGCGGCAAGTAGTTAGGCGAGACGGACGGCCTGGTTCGGGGAATAATGGGGACAGCCGGTGGCCTGAAGTCTTGCGGGCGGGGATGCGACTCGATCTTTCGCCAGGCTGCGAAGCGACAGTCTAGTTGCCGCCTCTGCAGTTCGCGTACGACTGCCACTGTGGACACGGATTGCCCCAACGGTCCGTGTTGGTGCTGGTTGGTTGGGTCGGCAAATCGGCACAGCCGGATAGAAGAGCTGCTACCAGCGCAACCAAAGCGACTCGGCGAATTGTTCTCATTTTACGGCTCTCTCAGGCTTGCGTTGGGCGGAGGGAGGATTTTTTCCGAACTCAAGACCTCCCGTTTCTTCGACCCAACAGTATCCATTCGCCGCAAGATGGCAACATGTTGAGCCGCCGGCGTATCAGCCCACGAGCAGGGGCCAGAGCTTCTCCCCGAGCGCGCGCGCCTCGTCGAACGTGGGCCGGGAGGTGAGGATGAAGACCCCGCGGCGGCCGAAGGTGTCGAGCAGGCGGCGGGTGAAGTCGACCGGCTCGTAGTCCTGCAAGGCGGAGTCCGAGAACTTGTGGCGCAGGCAGAGCGCCACGCGGCCGATCGCGGGCTGGATCAGCTCCCACCGGGTGTTCTGGGGCATGGTCAGCTCGAGCCCGCGCAGCCCGGGGATCTCGAGCATGGCGGACACGACGCGGCTGCAGTCCCCGCAGGAGTGGACCACGATCCCGCCGAACTCCTCCGAAAGCCTGGCGTTGTAGCGGCCGGCGAACTCGCGGTAGAGCGCGGGCGAGAGCAGCGCGGCCGTGTCGTCGCTGACGCGCAGGCCGACCCCCGGCGGGACGACCTCGGGCTCGTGCCCCATCGAGCGCGGGGTCTTGATGTGCGCGAGCTGCAGGCGCACGTAGTCGATCGTGGCCTCCGTGATCACCTCCAGCAGCGCGTGCACCTCGGCCGGGTACTGGATCATGGCCATCATCAGGTCGGTGTAGTCCCAGATCATCGAGGCGGTCACCATGGGCGAGGCCACGTTGACCAGGCGCAGGGGCAGGGTGGAGTTCGCCTGGAGGTAGGCGATGCGTGCGAGCATGCGGGCGTAGACCGGGTTGTCCTTCACATTCGGCTTGCGGATGCGGCGGGCCGCGCCCGGGTCCTGGTTCGTGACCAGGTGCCCGATCCAGGGGTCGGCGTCGTCGACCGGCCGGGTCGGGCAGCCGAAGGCCGCCGCGAGGTTGCCGATCCCCATGTTGGGCTTGATGCTGGGCAGATAGAAATCGGCGGTCCCGGCGCGCCGGCGATGGTAGTCGTCGTGCCAGGCGAGCTCGGCGGCATCGTCGTTGTAATACTCGGTCGTGGCGTGGTGCGGGTGCCCGATCTCGATGACGAACGGGACCTTGCCCCCGGTCTCCTCGAGGTTCCAGGTGCGGGTGATGAGGTCGAGCTTTTCGGCGTCGGTGAGCGGCATGGGGTCTCCTGGCGGCCGCGCGTGGTTGCGAGCGGACCGATGGTGGATCCGCGTCCTGCCGGCATCTGTGCCGGCAGGACGCGGGCGGTCGAACGGCGTGACGGTTACTGGATGGAGATGTTCAGCTCCTTGATCAGCTTGCCGTAGTCGCCGTAGGCCTGCTGCAGGAACTTCGCGAAGTCGGCCCCGTTCTGGTACATGATCGGCTGGTCGAGGTCCGCCATGATCTTTTTGAATTCGGCATCCTCGCACACCTTTTTGAACGTGGTCTCGAGGTACTCCACCGCTTCCTTGGGGGTCCCGGCGGGCGCGGCCACACCCTTGATCGAGCCCCAGGTGTAGACGTCGACCCCCTGCTCCCTGAACGTCGGCACGTTCGGCAGCGACGGGTCGCGCTCCGGCAGCGCCACGGCCAGCGGCTTGAAGCGGCCGGCCTTGATGTGCGGCATGACCTCCGAGGGGTGGCCGCCGCCGAGCATGACGTGCCCGCCGGCCAGCGTCGTCACGGCATCCGCGCCCCCGGCGAAGGGGACGGTCACGATGTTGATGCCGGCCGCCTTGCCGAGCGCGGTGGTGGTGATGTCGACCGCGCCGGCCTTGGTGGACACCGACGAGGTCACCGGTTTGCCTTCCTTTTTGGCCCAGGCGATCATGTCCTTCAGGGTCGAGAACTCCGACTTGGCCCCCGTGCAGATGACGACCGAATGGATGGACAGCCGCGCGACGGCGACCAGGTCCTTGAACGGGTCGTAGGGCATCTTCTGCAGGTGCGGCATGACCACGTCGTGGCCGGAGCCGTAGCCGAGGAACAGGGTGTAGCCGTCCGGCTTGGACCGGACCACGAACTCGGTGCCGACGACACCGCCGCCGCCCGGCTTGTTGACGATGACCATCGGCTGCGGCGAATACTTGGGCCAGATCTTTTCCACCGCGCGGGCCAGCAGGTCCGTGCTGCCCCCGGCGGAGAAGGGGACGATGACGTTGATCGGTTTGGACGGGAACTTGTCCTGGGACACCGCGGGGCCGGCGATCGCCAGCACCGCGATCAGCAGAAGGATCCAGCTGAGGCCAATGCGTTTCATGTCGTCTCTCCTTTCGGACGGTGAGGGGCGGCTGCCGACGTCGGAGCCACCGCGTTTCCGATGGGTCACAACCGGTTACTGGATCGTGATGTTGAGCTCTTTGATGAGCCTGCCGTAATCGGCCGAGGCCTCCTGCAGGAACTTACCAAACTCCGCCCCGTTTTGGTACATGATCGGCTGGTCGAGGTCCGCCATGATCTTCTTGAACTCCGGGTCCTCGCAGATCTTCTTGAAGGTGCCTTCGAGATAGTCGACCACCTCCCTGGGCGTCCCGGCCGGGGCGCCGATGCCCTTGACCGATCCCCACGTGGAGACATTGATCCCCAGCTCCTTGAGGGTGGGGATATCCGGCAGCGACGGGTCGCGCTGAGGCAACGCGACCGCCAGCGCCTTGAAGCGGCCGGCCTTGATGTGCGGCACGACCTCCGACGGGTGCCCGGCGCCGAGCATCACGTGTCCGCCGGCCAGCGCCGTCACGGCGTCGGCCCCGCCCGCGAACGGCACGGTCACGATGTTGACCCCGGCCGTCTTGGCGATGCCGGTGACGGCGATGTCCTGCGCCCCGGCCCGCATCGACACCGAGGAGGTGATCGGCTTGTTCTCCTTCTTGGCCCAGGCGATCATGTCCTTCAGCGTGTTGAACTCCGACTTGGCGCCGGTCACCACGACGACGGAGTGGACCGAGATCCGGGCGACCGGGACGAGGTCCTTGTAGGGGTCGTAGGGCATCTTCTGCAGGTTCGGCATGACGATGTCGTGGCCGGAGCCGTAGCCGAAGTACAGGGTGTAGCCGTCGGGCTTGGAGCGCACGACGAATTCCGTGCAGACGACACCGGCGCCGCCGGGCTTGTTGACGATCACGAGCGGTTGCGGGGCGTACTTGGGCCAGACCTTTTCAATGGCGCGGCTCATGAGGTCCGTGGACCCGCCGGCGCTCGCCGGCACGTAGCCGTTGACGGGCTTGGACGGATACTTGTCCTGCGCCGCCGCCGGCCCGTAGACGGCCAGCGCGGCTGCGAATGCGAAAATGAAGCTGAAGATCACGATTCGTTTCATAGCGTCTCCTTTGGCACACGCTTGAAGGGGAGTTGTCCCCGTTTAGGCCGCCTTGGGGGCGGCGGAACACCGGCGCGAGCGGCGGATGGCCACGAACGCCTGGCCCGCGACGAACAGGACGAACAGCGCCACCATCGTCAGCGAGATGGGTCGCGACACGAAGATGGAAAAGCTCCCGCCCGACATCAGCAGCGACTGGCGCAGCGAGCCCTCGATCATCGGACCCAGGATGAACGCGAGCGGGAGCGGCCCCGCCTCGATCTTGAGCTTGCGCAGGGCGTAGCCGAGCACCCCGAAGGCGATCAGGGCGTAGAGGTCGAAGGCCTGGTTGGCGATGCTGTAGGAGCCGATGGCCGTGAAGAGAATGACGACCGGCGCGAGGATGCCGTAGGGCACCCGCAGGAGCTGCACCCAGATCCCGACCAGCGGCAGGTTCAGGATGATCAGCATGAAGTTGCCCACGTACATCGAGGCGATCACCCCCCAGAACACGTCCGGGTGCTCGACGATCAGGAAGGGGCCGGGCTTGACCCCCTTGATCAGCAGGCAGGCGAAGATCATCGCGATGGCCGCATTGCCGGGGATGCCGAGGGTGAGCAGCGGGATGAACGAAGCGCTCGAGGCGGCGTTGTTGGCGGACTCCGGACCGGCGACGCCCTCGATCGCGCCCTGCCCGAACTCCTCCGGGTGCTTCGAGACCTTCTTTTCGATGGCGTAGGACAGCAGCGAGGAGATGACCGCGCCCCCGCCCGGGATGATGCCGATGAAGAAGCCGATCAGCGTGCCGCGCAGGATCGCCATGCGCGACGCGACCCAGTCGGCCATGCGCGGGAAGACCTGCCCGACCTTGGTGGTGACGATCTCGGCCTTGCCCGACTGCTCCAGGTTGTAGAAAATCTCGCCCAGGCCGAAGACCCCGACGGCCAGCGTCACGAAGTCGAACCCGCTCTGCAGCTCGATGACCCCGAAGTCGAAGCGGCTCTTGCCCGAGATCGGGTCGATGCCGACCGTCCCGAACAGCAGCCCGACGACCATGACGATGAGACCCTTGGTGACCGAATCCCCGGAGAGCGTCACCGCCATCAGGAGGCCGAGGAGCGCCAGCGAGAACTTTTCGGGCGGTCCGAAGCTCAGCGCGAACTCGGCGATCGGCGGCGCGAAGAGCGTGAGGCCGACCACGGCCACCGATCCGGCGATGAAGGACCCGATGGCGGCGATGCCGAGCGCGGGGCCGGCGCGGCCCTTCTGGGCCATCTTGTAGCCGTCGATACAGGTCACGACCGAAGCGGCCTCGCCCGGCAGGTTGAGCAGGATCGAGGTGGTGGACCCGCCGTACATCGCCCCGTAGTAGATGCCGGCCATCATGATGACGGCCGGCACCGGGGAGGGGATCGAGTAGGTGATGGGCAGGAGGAGCGCGATGGTCGCGGCCGGCCCCAGGCCGGGCAGCACGCCGACGGCCGTGCCGATCAGCGCCCCTAAAAACGCGAAGGCCAGGTTCATGGGGGTCAGCGCGATGCCGAAGCCGGAGACGATGCCGCTGAAGATGTCCATGCGGGTGTCTCCTCCCTACGACAGGAACGGGTTGACCGGAAGCTCGACGTGCAGCAGGTAGCGGAAGAGCGCGAACATGGCGGCGGCGCAGAGGACCGTGACGACGACCGCCTTCAGCCAGCGCTCCCGCTCCACGATCATCTGCCAGCCGAGCATGAACACCAGAGTGGACAGCAGGAAGCCGATCCGCTCGAACAGGCAGGCGTAGGCAACCGTGGTCGCGAAAGCCAGAACCAGTTTTTTGCGCGCCCCCGGCAGCGGGGCCGCCTCGGTTTCGCACACGGCCGCCAGCGGGGCGGCGGCATCCACGCACGTCCGGGATTTGCGCAGCAGCCCCTGCAGGCGCCAGACCACCCCCAGCACGATCAGGGCGATGCCGCAGAGAAACGGAAGGAACCCGGCCCCGGGCGAGATCAGGATGCCGAGCTTGAGCACGGCGTAGGAGTGGTAGGCCACGAAGATGCCGAGCGCGATGACGATGAGGTTGGTGATGCTGTTCGATCGGCTCATGCCTGTCCCCCGCGCGGGTTGACGTAATGATGAGAGATGTGCGCCGCCTTGACGGTCATCGCGGCTGGAAAGCCGCTCCCACAGGAATCCGATTCGTATGCGTTGTTCCGGGCCTTCAGCCGACCAGGCCGCGGACGAGCTCGACCGCCTCGGCCGCGTCCCTGGCGTAACCGTCGGCGCCGATGTCGACGGCGAAGTTCCGGTTCACCGGGGCCCCGCCCACGATGACCTTCACCCCGTCCCGGACCCCGGCCTGGAGTCAGGGCGGCGATGATCTTGCGCATCTCGGACATGGTGGTGGTGAGCAGCGCCGAGAGCGCCAGGACCTGCGGCTGCTCTTCACGCACGCGAGCCACGAACGCGTCCACGGCCACGTTGATGCCCAGGTCGACCACGTTGAACCCCACCCCGCGCAGCATGGTGGCCACCATGTTCTTGCCGATGTCGTGCAGGTCGCCCTTGACCGTGCCGATGAGGACCTTGCCTCCGGCGCGGCGGTCGGTTTCGGCCAGGTGCGGCTCGAGCAGGAGCACGGCGGCGTTCATGGCGCGCGCGGCGGCGAGCACCTCGGGGATGAAGACGGTCCCGTCCTTGAAGGCCTGGTTGAGGGTGTCCATGGCCGCCACCATCCCGAGGTCGATGATGTCCTTGGCCGGGGTGCCGGCCTGCAGCAGGCGGTGAACCTCCGCGCAGAGGGCGGCTTCATCGCCGTCGAGGACGGCCTTTCGTGTTGCCGCGAAGCGGGCGTCCGCGGGCCGGGGCGCCGCGGCAGCCCGGCGAGGGGGCGCCGCAGCGGCCGCGGCGGACGACACCGGGTTGAAGGCCCCGGCCGCGAGCGGCAGGCGCCCCTTTTCCAGCGCCAGGTGGCCGATGCGCACCAGGCGCTCGAAGTCCGCGTCGGGCGGGGTCGTGTCCGCGATCCCGAGCACGAACCGGCGGCCGTCGCCGATGCCGGCGAAGAGCGCCTCCATGAAGCTCTCGAACTGGTCGTCGGGGGTCAGTTGCGGCAGGAGCAGGTTGGAGGGGACCCCGCCGTAGATCGTGATGCGCTCGCTCCAGCGCCGGTAGTACTCCTGGATCGTGACCTTGGTCATGGGCGCCGGGCAGACCGCCTCGGCCACGTCCGTGCCCGAGTCGCGGATGAGGTCCATGAGCCCCTGGTTCTCCCCGTCCGTGTGGCAGAGGATGCGGATGCCGCGCGGCCCGAGCACCTCCTTGGCCTTGCGGATCCAGGGCACGAAGTGCTCCGCGAACATGGGCGCGAAGGTCAGCATCTCGTCGAAGTTCGACCCCCACTGGATGACCTCGGCCGGCGACGCGGCCGTGATCTGCAGGGCCTTGTCGTAGAGCGGGGCCATGGCGTCGGCGAGGAAGAGGATCTCGCGCAGGTGGTCGCGGTAATAATGGAAGAAGGCGGTCGCGTCGAGGAAGTACTTCTGGATGTGGTGCACCGGGCCGGCCGCCACCGTGAACGAGGTGACCGGCAGGCCGTCGTCGCCCACGGAGGCCTGGTACTCCCGGAACGGCTCGTAGCAGGCGACCACGTCCATGTTCTCGAAGATGTGGGCCAGCACCTTGAGGTCGTCCGGGGACTTGACGGCGTGCTCCTCGATCCAGGGCACCGAGGTGCCGGAGCGCCGCATCTGCTCGCTGTAGACGGTGCTCGTGCGGATGCTGCCCCGGTCGGTCGTGTAGCGAATGCACGTGCGGTCGCCCTGGCGGTCGACGTCGATGCGGACCCGGTCCGAAAAGGCGAACTGCGCCACGTACTCGCGCATGAAGTGCACGCCGAGTGCGCGGTGCAGCATCGCGTCGGGGTTGGGCTGGCGCAGGTGGTCGGCCACCACCTTGTGCAGCGCCCAGCCCTCGGCGAGCGCGATCTCGTCGCGGCTGCGGCCCCGGTGCCGGGCGGGCAGGGTGCCGTTCAGGGAGTTGGCATTGTGCCAGAGGTCGATGCGCGGGGCGTAGGGGATCCGGTCGGGCATCTCGCCCCGGACCGCCGTCAGGATCCGCTGCCTGTGGGTCGTCATCGCACGAACCTCCCCGCGCTAATGTCCGCCATGGAACGGTGTGTCTTTGCCGGTAGGATACGGCTTATACCGATTGTATTTTATTTGTCAATAATAATATTGACATAAAAATATCATTGGTATACAAAAATCGGCCATGGACAAGACCACCGTTTACGAAGACATCCGGCAGCAGATCGTCGACGAACGGCTGGCGCCCGGGCAGTGGCTGATCGAGCGCGAGCTCTGCGACGCCTACCGCATGAGCCGTACGCCCATCCGGGAGATCCTCTGGAAGCTGGCGGCCGACGGGTTTCTGGAGCAGGAAGCCAACCGGGGGTTTGTCGTGCGGCGGCTCGGGCTCGAGCAGATCTTCGAGATCTTCCAGGCGCGCGAGGCCATCGAAGGCATGGCTGCCCGGCTGGCCTGCCGCCGCGGCGGGGAGGCCTTTCACGCCGAGCTGCGCGAGATCAAGAAGAAGATTGCCGGCGCCGACATCGCGTCGGACCCGGAGAAGGGCATCGGGCTCGGCCGCGAGATGCACCGGGCGATCATGGCGGCCGCCCACAACCGCATCATGGGCGACATCAACGAGCGGCTCGAGAACCTGACCGTGCTCACGGCCAACATCACCAAGCGGGCGCCCGTGATCGAAAAGGCCTCGGCCGACGCCCACCTGAACATCATCAACGCGCTGCTGCAGCGGGACGAGGACAAGGCCGAGCAGCTGATGCGCGAGCACCTGCGCGAGACCTGCCGGCACGTCGTCGAGCAGTTCTACCCGGGGATGCTCGAGCCGGCGACCGGCACGAAGTAGGCCGCAGATAAGGGCGGATGCTCGATACGGACGATGCTCGATGAGTGCGTCCGGCAGCCGTTTTCGTGAGAGAGGCGCCGCGCCTCAATCCTGATCGCGGCTGGAAAGCCGCTCCCACAGGCAGCCGGAACACTTAAAACCGAACACCTAAAACTCTTTTACCAAACACCCAAACACCAAATATCCAAATACCCAAATACCCAAACACCAACCACTAGGAGGACTCTCATGGCAGTTCAAAAACTGCGGGAAGGCAAACGGGCGGTCGGCACGATGGTGCGCATGATCCGCAATCCGGCGGTGGCCGTCGCGGCCAAGAACGCGGGGCTCGACTTCATCATGCTCGACCTCGAGCACGGGCCGTACAGCTTCGAGACCGTGGACGACGTGTTCAAGGTGGGGCGGGCGCTCGGGATCGGGTGCTTCGTGCGCGTGCCGGAGCTCGCCAAGGGCTACGTGTCGCGCGCCTACGACTGCGGCGCGACCGGCGTCATGGTGCCGATGCTGGAGTCGGCCGAGCAGGCGCAGCTGCTGGTGCGCTGGGGCAAGTACGCCCCGGTCGGCAGCCGCGGCTTCGGCGGGGCCGGCGGGCACAGCAACTTCACCGGCGTCGCCCCGGCCGACACCCCGGCCTTCATGGCCAAGGCCAACGTGGAGACCATGACGATCGCGCAGATCGAGACCGCCAAGGCGATCGAGAACGTCGACGCCATCGCCGCGGTGCCGGGCATCGACGCGCTGCTGATCGGCCCGAACGACCTCGCCATCTCCCTGGGCGCGGCGGGCGACCTCATGGGCCCGGTGCTCGACCAGGCGATCGGCAAGGTGGCCGAGGCCGCCAAGAAACACGGCAAGATCTTCGGCATGCACGGGCCCGACGGCCTGACCGACCGCTGGCTCCCGAAGGGGCTGACCCTCGTCATGAGCAACCTCGACACCAACATCGTCAACGCCGGCCTGAAGGCGATCAGCCTGAAGTACACGTCCTGATCGACGCAACGACCGAACGGAAAGGAGACGCAACGTGGCTTACAAAGTGCTGATCCCCCAGGACGTGGCCCAGCCCGGCAAGGATTTCCTGCGCGCGCACGGCTACGAGATCAAGATGGGCAGCGGCATCACCGCCGACGCCATCGCCCGCGACGTGGCCGACTGCGACGCGATCCTCGCGCGCACCGCGCCCTACCCGGCCGCGGTCATCGAGGCCGGCAAGAAGCTCAAGGTCATCTCCCGGCACGGGGTGGGGGTCGACAACATCGACGTCGCCCGGGCGGCCGAGCTCGGCATCTGGGTGACCTTCGCGCCCGAGTCCAACGCCAACACCGTGGCCGAGCACGCGATCGGCTGCATCATGACGCTGGCGCGCAACTTCCTCCAGCTCGACCGCAAGACGCGCGAGGGCCAGTGGGGCGTGCGCGACACGCTCCTGGGCTGCGATCTCGCGGGCAAGACCCTCGGCATCGTCGGCCTGGGCAAGATCGGCCGCCGCGTGGCCAAAAAAGCCGCGCTCGGCCTCGAGATGAAGGTCGTCGGCTACGACCCCTTCCTCAAGCCCGAGCAGATCGCGGAGTTCGCGACCCCGGCCGCGTCGGTCGACGAGGTCTTCAGCGCCGCGGATTTCGTGACGCTGCACATCCCGGGCGGCGCCGCCAACAAGGGCGCGGTCGGGAAGAAGCAGTTCGGCCTCATGAAGAAGACGGCCTTCTTCATCAACGCCGCGCGCGGGGACGTGGTGGTCGAAGCCGACCTGGTCCAGGCGCTGCGCGACGGGACGATCGCCGGGGCGGCGATCGACGTTTACGAAAAGGAACCCCCGCAGGCGGACAACCCGCTCATGGGGATGGGCAACGTGCTGCTGACGCCCCACAACGCCTCCCAGACCCGCGAGTGCATGATCCGCATGGCCATGCACGCGGCCCAGGGCATCCACGAGGTGCTCTCGGGTCAGCAGCCCACCTGGCCGGTCAACCGACCGGTGAAAAGGGGGTAGCGATGGCCTTCAAACCCTTCGGCATCATCCCGGCCATGGTGACCCCCCTCACCCCAGAGGGGAAGATCAACGAGCGCGCCCTGAGGAAATTCACCGACTACCTCATCCGGGGCGGCTCCCACGGGCTCTTCGTCGTGGGCACGACCGGCGAGTTCTACGGGCTTTCGCCCGAGGAGAAGCGCGACCTCTTCCAGATCACGGTCGACCAGGTGCAGGGCCGCGTCCCGGTCTACGCCGGGACCGGCGCCATCACGACGCGCGAGGCGATCCAGCTCACCCGCCTGGCCGAGGAGGCCAAGGCGGACGCCGTCTCGGTGCTGACCCCGATGTTCATCAGCCCGAGCCAGAAGGAGCTGATCCGGCACTACACGGCCATCGCCGAGTCCACGCGCCTGCCGGTGCTGCTCTACAACAACCCGCCGAAAACGGGCGTGAACCTGGCGGCCGGCACGGTCGCCAAGCTCGCGGAGGTCCCGAACATCGTCGGGATCAAGGACTCCTCCGGGGACTTCACCCTCACGGGCGAGTACCTTCGCCTGACGCGGGGCAAGGACTTCCACGTGCTCCTCGGCCGCGACACCCTCATCTACGCCGGCCTGTGCTACGGCGCCACGGGCTCGATCGCGGCCTGCGCCAACGTGGCGCCCCGGCTGGTCGCGGACATCTACGACAAGTACGTGGCCGGCGACCTCAAGGGCGCGCTCGAGGCCCAGTTCACGCTGGCCCCCCTGCGGATCGCCTTCGCCCTGGGTTCCTTCCCCGCCGTGATCAAGGAGAGCCTGGAGCTGCTCGGGATCGACGCCGGGGCCTGCATGGAGCCGGTCGGGCCGATGAGCCCGGAGGAGAAGCAGCAGCTGATCAAGATCCTGAAGGAGATGGGGTTGCTGAAATAAAAGGGTTCAAGGGTTCAGGGTTCAGGGGCAACGCGGTCAGTTCACGGCTTTTCCCTGAACCCCGAACCCTGCTCCCTCGACCCCTGGGAGCTTGCAGGAGACCTTTTGCTGCCGGTGCGTTTGGTGTAGGGTGCCCCGGCCAACGGCTCCAACTTTTCGACACAGACTTTCAACGGAGGACATCACCCATGCCCAAGTTCTGCGCCAACCTGACGATGCTGTTCAACGAAGTGGATTTCATGGATCGGTTCGAGAAGGCGGCCAAGGCCGGCTTCAAGGGCGTCGAGTACCTGTTCCCCTATGCCTACCCGAAAGAGCAGCTCGCGGAGAAGCTCAACGCTTTCGGCCTCGTCCAGACGCTGCACAACCTGCCGGCCGGCGACTGGGCCAAGGGCGAGCGCGGGATCGCCTGCCTGCCGGGCCGCGAGGGCGAGTTCCAGGAGGGCGTGGGCAAGGCCATCGCGTACGCCAAGGCGCTGAAGTGCCCCCAGGTCAACTGCCTGGTCGGGCTCACCCCTGCGGGCGTGCCGGCCGACAAGGTGCGCCAGACCCTGGTCGCCAACCTGCGCTTCGCGGCGGCCGCGCTCGCGAAGGAGGGCATCCGCCTGCTGGTCGAGGCGCTGAACGACAAGGACGTCCCGGGCTTCTACCTCGCGCGCACGGCGGACGCGCTCGGCCTCATCAAAGAGGTCGGCAGCGCGAACGTCTTCTACCAGTACGACGTCTACCACATGCAGATCATGGAGGGGAACCTGACGAAAACCATCCAGGCGAACCTCGCGCAGATCGCCCACATCCAGATCGCCGACAACCCGGGCAGGAACGAGCCCGGCACCGGCGAGATCAACTACCCCTATCTCTTCAAGGCCATCGACGCCGCCGGCTACACGGGCTGGATCGGCTGCGAGTACAAGCCGGCCGCGAAGACCGAGGACGGCCTCGGCTGGATCAAGGCGGCCTGCGGCTGCGGCTGCAAGTCCTGAGCGGCGTCCGCCCATTCTGCAAAGGAGCGCAAGACCCATGTCGACCATGAAAGCGCTGGTGTCCCACCCCAGCGGCGAGCTGAAACTGGAGGAGGTGCCGGTCCCCGCGCTCGGCGCCAACCGCTACGCCCCGCACGACGTGCTCTGCGAAGTCGTGTACTGCGGCATCTGCGGCAGCGACATCCACAAGTGGAACGCGGACAAGACCGGCGTGAAGACGACCTCGCGTTCGGTGGTGGCGGGCCACGAGATCGTCAGCGTCGTGAAGGCGGTCGGCCCGGCCGTGACCCGGGTCAAGCCCGGCGACCGCGTGGTGCACGAGATCGTCACCATGTACTGCGGCCGCTGCCCGGCCTGCCTCGAGGGCCGGTTCAACATCTGCAACACGCTGCCCCCGATGGAGGGCCGCGCCCACTTCGTCACCGGCGGCGGGTTCGCCAAGTTCACCGTCTGGCCGGAGTGGCAGCTGCACGTGCTGCCGGCGTCGATCAGCGACAAGGCGGCCGTGCTGATGGAGCCGGTCGCGGGCTCGGTGCACACGATCGTCAGCCGCATGGGGGTCCGGGCCGGCGAGTCCGTCGCCGTGCTGGGCCCCGGGGCGCGCGGCATCCTGCTGACCCAGGTCTGCAAGGCGATCGGGGCCGGTCCGGTCATCATCACCGGCATGGACCGGGATGTGGCCTTCCGCCTGAAAACCGCCCAGGCCTTCGGGGCCGACATCGTCGTCAACGTGGAGAAGGAAGACCTGCGCAAGCGGGTGGCCGAGCTGACCGGCGGGATCGGGGTCGACGTGGTGCTCGAGAACACCGGCTCGGTCGAGCCGATCGACCAGTCGCTCGACATCGTGCGCAAGGGCGGCCGGGTGCTCTGGGCCGGCGGCGGCATCCGCGGCGGGATCGTGGCGCCGGTCGACACCTACAAGGTGATCGTGAAGGAGCTCGACATCCGCGGCGAGATCTCGCAGATCCCCTACGACTGGATGGCGGCGATCAAGCTGGTGGCCGGCGGCCGGGTGAAGACCGAGGAGCTCGTCACGCACGTCTTCCCGCTCGCGGACTGGTACGCCGGCTTCGAGATGGCGGCGACGCGGTCCGAGGCGCTGCGGGTGGCGATCAAACCTTAAAAAGAAAGTGCCTAAAATTACGAGTGCCTAAAGTGCCTAAAATGATGGATCAGGCCGATTGGAAAGTCTTTTTATAATCCGACTTCATCCTTAATTTTAGGCACTTTAGCTCACTTTAGGCACTTGTAACTTTCTCTTCTACATCAACTCGTAACTCTCCGAGGTTCACATGAGCACCATCGACAGACTTCTCGACCCCATCCCCATCCCGCGCCTGGTCAAGGTCCGGCAGAGCTTCGAGCGGCCGCAGGTGGCCGACGTCGCCGGCGAGCTGGTCCGTAAGCTCGCGAGCGGGCGGGGCGTTCGCCCGGGTGAAGGCGGGCGACCGGGTCGCCATCACCGCCGGCAGCCGCGGCATCACCGGCCTGCCGCTCGTCCTGAAGACCATCGCCTCCGAGATCCGCAAGGCGGGCGGCGAGCCCTTCCTCTTCCCGGCCATGGGCAGCCACGGCGGCGCCACGGCCGAGGGCCAGCGCGACATGCTGGCCGGCATGGGCATCACCGAGGAGACCGTCGGCGCGCCCATCCGCGCGAGCATGGAGACCGTCGAGATCGGGGTCTCGTCCAACGGGTTCCCGGTGCACCTCGACCGGTTCGCGGCCGAGGCCGACGGGATCGTCGTGGTCAACCGGATCAAGCCGCACGTCGCCTTCCGCGGCCCCTGCGAAAGCGGGCTCATGAAGATGATCGTGATCGGCATGGGCAAGCAGAAGGGGGCCGACACCTGCCACGAGCTCGGCTTCGGGACGATGGCCGAGAACCTCCAGACCATGGGGCGGGTGACGCTCGCCAAGGCCAAGGTCCTCTGCGGCGTGGCGCTCCTGGAGAACGCCTACCACGAGACCGCGCGGGTCGAGGTGCTCCCCGGCGACGAGATCCCCGTGCGCGAGCCGGCGCTGCTCGAGGAGGCCTGGCGGCTCTACCCCCGGCTCTACTTCGATCGGCTCGACGTGCTGATCATCGACGAGATCGGCAAGGACATCAGCGGCACGGGCTTCGACACCAACGTGGTCGGCCGCTACCACACGCCTTACGTGAGCGGCGGGCCGACGATCACGCGCATCGCCTGCCTCGACATCACCGCGCGCTCGCACGGCAACGCCAACGGCCTGGGGATCCTCGACTTCACGACGCGGCGCGCCTTCGACAAGTTCGACTTCGACAACACCTACCCGAACTCGCTCACCTCGACGGTGCCGACGAGCGTCAAGATCCCGATGGTGCTGAAAAGCGACCGCCAGGCGATCCAGGCGGCCATCAAGACCTGCAACATTTTGAAGAAGGCCGAGGTCCGGCTGGCGCGCATCCGCAACACGGTCGCGCTGGACGAGATCGCGGTCTCGGAGAACCTGCTGGCCGAGGTGCGCGCCAACGCGCGGCTCGCGGTCGCGGGGGAGCCGTTCGCCCTGGGTTTCGACGCGAACGGCAACCTGTTCTGACCTGCAGCGCCATCTTTCACCCTGACCGTCAACTTCAACAAGGAGGGAACCATGCGCAAGATGTGGGTTGTCCTGTTGGCAGTTGCCCTGGTCGCCGGCATGATCCAGTCCGGCTGGGCCCAGTCCGCAGCCAAGTACCCGACCAAGGCCATCGCCGTGATCCACGGCTTCAAGCCCGGCGGGGGCAGCGACCAGCTGGCCCAGCTCACCGGGCCGTTCCTCGAGAAGGTGATGAAGCAGCAGTGGGTCAACGTCTACAAGCCGGGCGCGGACGGCGCCATCGCCTGGAAGGAGGTCGGCCGGAACACCAAGCCCGACGGTTACACGCTGACGACCGTCCTCACCCCCAAGACCCAGATGAACGCGCACGTCCTGGACAACGCCGGCTACGTCATGAGCGACTTCGAGCCGATCGCGAACATGGTCTTCGACCCGGGCATCCTGGTCGTGGCGGTCAACAGCAAGATCAAGACGGTCAAGGACCTCCTGGACGCCGCCAAGAAAAGCCCCGACACGGTGACCCTGGCCCACTCGGGCAACGGCGGGGACGACTGGTTCAACGGGGTCATGATCGAGCGGCTGACCGGGGTCAAGTTCAACCTCGTGCCGTTCGAGGGCGACGGCCCGGCCACGCAGGCCGCGGCCGGCGAGCACGTCGACGCCTGCACCTCGAACATCAGCCTGGTGATCCCGCTGCTCAAGGCGGGCAAGCTGCGCGCGCTCGCGGTCTACACCGAGCAGCGCCTGCCGGCCGCGCCCGACGTCCCCACGCTGAAGGAGCTCGGCGTCAACCTGGTCGAGGGCTCCTACCGCGGCTACCTCGCGCCGAAGGGCACTCCGAAGGAGATCGTGGACACCTTGGCCGACGCCATGGAGAAGGTGGCGAACGACCCCGAGTACCGCAAGCTCTGCGACAGCAACAACCTGCTGGTCGACTTCAAGAAGGGCGACGCCAACCGCCGGTGGCTGCAGGAGCAGGACCAGAAGCTGCTGAAGATCGCCCAGGACATGGGGCTGGCGAAGAAAGAAGGTCAGGGGCGAGTGAAAGACCGCATCGTCGCACTGGGCTTCGTGCTGTTTGCGATCGTCTTCCTGGCCGGGTCGCTGCCGCTCAAGGTGGGGACCGCGGCCAGGCCCGGGGCCGGGTTCATGCCGGCCGTGGTGGGCGTCTGCCTGCTCGTTGCCGCCGCGTACAACCTGTTCCGGCAGTTCCGCGCACCCGTCTCCATGTCGGCCGGGGAGGCATCCGGCGCCCGCCTGACCCCCTGGGGTATCGCCGCGGCGACGTTCGCCTACCCGGTGCTGCTCTCGCACCTGAACTACCTCGTCTCCACGTTCCTCGTCATGGCGGCCATGCTGCTGCTCCTGCGCTTCAAGTCGCCCTGGGTCTCGGTGCTGATCGCCCTGGCCGCGACCCTGGCCTCGTTCCTTTTTTTCGGCAAGCTCCTGAGCGTCGTGCTGCCGAGCGGCGTCCTGGAGGACGCGATTCTGGCTTTTTGAGGGAGCCCACCGGTCATGGACGTGATTCAGCATTTGATGTTCGGGTTCAACACCGCAGCGACCCCGGTCAACCTGCTCTACGCGCTGGCCGGCGCCTTCGTGGGCACCATCGTCGGCGTGCTGCCGGGGATCGGGCCGCTGGGGTCCATGGCCATCCTGCTCTCCTTCACCCTGAACATGGAAGCCACCTCGGCCATGATCTTCTTCGCCGGCATCTACTACGGGGCGATGTACGGCGGGTCGACGACCTCCATCCTGCTCAACATCCCGGGCGAGGCGGCCTCGGTCGTCACCTGCATCGACGGGTTCAAGATGGCCCAGAAGGGCCGCGGGGGCGCCGCGCTGACGATCTCGGCCGTGGGCTCGTTCGTGGCGGGGACCCTCAGCATCGTCGGGCTGATGTTCGCGGCGAGCGCGCTGGCCGACGCCGCGCTCAAATTCGGCCCGCCCGAGTTCTTCGCGATCGGCCTGGTCGGTCTGGTCTTCCTCGTCAAGCTCAGCGGCGGTTCGACCTCGAAGAACGTGCTGATGCTGCTGCTGGGCCTGGCGCTGGGCTGCGTCGGCACCGACCACCTCTTCGGCACCGCGCGCTTCACCTTCGGCCTGGACGAGCTGGCGCAGGGGGTGGAGTTCCTGCCGGTGGCGATGGGGCTCTTCGGCATCGCCGAGGTCATGACCACCGCCGCCCAGGCGGACGAGCTGGGGCAGGTGATCCGGGTGAAGATGAGGGACCTGCTGCCGCGGGTCGAGGAGTGGCGGCGCTCGGTGTGGCCGGTCCTGCGCGGGTCCGTGCTCGGGTTCTTCATCGGCCTGCTGCCGGGCCCCTCGCCGGTCATCTCGACCTTCGTCTCCTACATGACCGAGAAGAAGCTCTCGAAGCACCCGGAGGAGTTCGGGCAGGGGGCGATCGAGGGCGTGGCGGGCCCGGAGTCGGCCAACAATGCGGCGGTCGGCGGCGCCTACGTCCCGCTGATGGCGCTCGGCGTCCCCTTCACCCCGGCCATGGCGGTGGTCGTGGGGGCGCTCATGCTGCACGGGATCACGCCCGGCCCCATGCTGATGACGGAGCGGCCGGAGCTCTTCTGGGGCGTGATCGCGAGCATGTACATCGGCAACGTCATGCTGCTGATCCTGAACGTGCCCATGGCCCAGATGTTCGTGCAGATCCTGAAGATCCCGCGCCAGCTGCTGCTGCCGCTGATCGTGCTCATGTGCCTGGTGGGGGTCTACAGCGTGAACTCGAGCTACATCGACCTCTACGTGCTGGCGCTGCTCGGGATCGCGGGGTTCGTGCTGCGGACGCTCGGCTACGAACCCGCGCCGCTCGTCCTGGCGCTGGTGATCGGCCCGATGATGGAGACGGCGCTGCGCGAGTCGCTCATCATCTTCCGCGGCGACGTCGGCCGCATGGTCTTCCGGCCGATCGCCGGCACGATCTACCTCGTCGCGCTGGCCGCGCTGGTGGCTCCTCCTCTCATCCGTCTGTTCCGCCGTGGCGGCCGGTAACCCCCTCTCCCATCCGCCTACTTGCGTTCTTGATCGATACTCGATACTGGATTCTCGAATAGCACGTATACATGGCATGGACCGGACTGGCTCTTATCGAGCATCCGGTATCCTGCATCCGCCCCAGAAAGGAGCTGAAACATGCCCCTGTTCCGCACCGTTTCCGAGGCTGAAGCGACCGGCAAGGTCAAGGCGGTCTACGACGAGATCAAGGCCGTCAAGAAGATCGACTTCGTCCCGAACTTCTGGAAGGCGCTCTCGATCCACCCCGACCACCTCGAGGCCACCTGGCAGAAGCTGAAGACCGTCATGCGGCCGGGCAAGCTCGACCTGCGCACCAAGGAGATCATCGCCCTGGCCGTCTCCATCACCAACAACTGCGAGTACTGAATCCACTCCCACAGCGCCGCCGTGAAGCGGCTCGGGCTGGACAACGAGGCCATCGGGGAGATCGTGGCCGTGGTGGACGTCTTCAACGGCACCAACCGCATCGCCAACGCCTACCAGGTCGAACCGGACGTGACCCCGGACCCGGATTGATCGCGATGGAGATTCAGATCGACAGCCTGCGCGAGTCCGACTGGGAGCGGGTTCGCGCGATCTACCTCGAAGGGCTCGCCACCGGCCAGGCGAGCTTCGAAACCGAGGCCCCGAGCTGGGCGGACTGGGACGCGGCCCACCTCGCACACAGCCGCATGGTCGCGCGCGCCGGCGGCCGGGTGGTCGCCTGGGCGGCCCTGTCCCCGATGTCCCGGCGGCGGTGCTACGCCGGGGTGGCCGAGGTGAGCATTTACGTCGGCGCCGCCGCCCGCGGCCGTGGGATAGGTCGGCGGCTCCTGGGCGAGCTGGTGGCGTCGTCCGAGCGCCACGGCATCTGGACCCTGTTCGGCAGCACGTTTCCTGAAAACGCGGCCAGCCTGCGGGCGCAGGCGGCGTGCGGCTTCCGGGTGATGGGGCGGCGCGAACGCATTGCCCGGCACCACGGCGTCTGGCGCGACACGGTCATCACCGAGCGCCGCAGCAGGGTCGTGGGGGCGTAGGAGGATCCCGGCATGGAAGACCTGATCGCGGAGGCCGCGCGGCGGTCGGCTCGTTATCTCGGAGGGCTGAAGGAACGAGGGGTTGTCCCTCAGGCCGAAGCCCTCGAGCGCCTCGGAGGATTCGACGTCCCGCTGCAGGCGGAGCCGCTTGCACCGGAGGCGGTGCTGGCGGAGCTCGACGAGCTTGGCTCGGCCGCGACCGTGGCCAGCGCCGGCCCGCGCTATTTCGGCTTTGTCACCGGCGGCACGCTGCCGGCCGCGCTGGCGGCCAACATCCTGGCCGGGGCGTGGGACCAGAACGCGGCGTTCCGGGTCATGTCGCCTGCCGTCGCCGTCCTCGAAGAGGTCTGCCGGCAGTGGCTGGTCGCCCTTTTCGGATTGCCCCCGGAGGCCGGCATCGGGTTTGTGACCGGCGCCACCATGGCCAACTTCAGCGCCCTGGCCGCCGCGCGGCACGCGCTGCTCGGCCGGTTGGGGTGGGACGTCGAGGCGCGCGGCCTGTTCGGAGCGCCGCCGATACCGGTGGTGGTCGGCGCGGAAGTTCACGTGAGCGTTCTCAAAGCGCTGAGCCTCCTGGGGCTCGGCCGGGAGCGCGTGGTCCGTGTTGCGGTCGACGGCCAGGGGCGGATGCGGCCCGAGGCCATCCCCGCCCTGAACGAGCCGGCCATCATCTGCGTTCAATCCGGCAACGTGAACACCGGGGCGTTCGACCCGGCGGCGGAGATCTGCGCCATCGCCCGGGCATCGGATTCGTGGGTGCACGTGGACGGCGCCTTCGGCCTGTGGGCGGCGGCATGCCCGGACCGGGCTCATCTCGCAGCCGGGATCCCGGCCGCGCACTCGTGGGCGACCGACGCCCACAAGTGGCTGAACGTGCCCTACGACAGCGGGATCGTGTTCGTGCGCGACCCGCAGCACCTCAAGGCGTCCATGTCCTCCAGCGCGGCGTACCTCATCGCCGGGGACACGCGGGAGCCCGGCCACTTCACGCCCGAGCTGTCGCGCCGGGCGCGTGCGGTCGAAGTCTGGGCGGCCCTGCGGTCCCTCGGCCGCAGCGGCCTGGCCGACCTGATCGGCCGCAACTGCCGGTATGCGCGGAGGTTCGCGGAGGGCCTGACGCGGGCGGGCTACCGCGTCCTCAACGAGGTGGCGCTGAACCAGGTGCTGGTGTCCTTCGGCGACGCGGAACGCACCCGGCGCGTGATCTCCGCGGTCCAACAGGACGGCACGTGCTGGTGCGGCGGCACCGAGTGGCAAGGCCAGGCCGCCATGCGCATCAGCGTTTCGTCCTGGGCGCACGAGCGGCGAGGACGTGGAGCGCAGCCTGCAGGCCATCATCCGGGTCGCGTCCGGCTGAGGAATTCATGGAAATCATCCCGGCGACCACAGAGGAGCACGTGAGAGCCGTGCGCGCCCTGTTTCGCGAATACGCGCGCTTTCTCGACGTAGACCTCTGCTTCCAGGGCTTCGAAGACGAACTCGCGGGGCTGCCCGGGGTATCCTACTGGGAAATCGAATTGAACGCTCACGGTTCACGAGAGGAGACGCTATGATCTACGACCGTTTCGAAAACCTCAATCTCTACGCCGTGCCGGGGAGCCTGCTCCACCGGGCGCTGGTCTACGCGCGCGACGTCGCCGCGGATGTCGCGGACGGCCGGATCGAGATCGACGGCGAGCGGCTCTACGCCTCGGTGGCGAGCTACGAGACCGGCGGCCGCGACGAGCGCCGCTTCGAGGCGCACCGGCGCTACATCGACATCCAGGTGCTGCTGGCGGGCGAGGAGACGATCGACGTGGCGCTCGACCGGGGGCTTCCCGTTCTCGAGGCCTACGACGAGCACGCGACGTGATGTTCCTGAAGCCCCCGGCGCACGTCGCCTCGCTGCCGATGCGGCCCGGCTGGTTCGCGGTGTTCTACCCGCACGACGTCCACCGCCCCGGGTGCCATTTGAAGGACAAGCAGAAGGTGCGCAAGATCGTCATGAAAGTGGCCGTCCCGTGAACGGCCGGAGGCTGACTATGAAAAAGATCGGGCTCGTGGGCGGGCTGGGGCCCGAGTCGACCCTGGATTACTATCGGTTGATCATCCAGGCCTCCCGGGAGCGCCGGTCGCCGGACTACCCGGAGATCGTCGTCTACAGCGCGAACCTGACCGAGGGCCTGAAATTGATGGAGGCCAGGCAGCCGGGGCCGCTGGTCGACTGGCTGCTGCACAAGATCGAGGCGCTGCACCGGGCCGGGGCGGAGCTCGCGGCCATCTGCTCGAACAGCCCCCACGTGGTGTTCGACGAGGTGCAGCGGCGCTCGCCGCTGCCGCTGGTCTCGATCGTCGAGGCCGCCCGTGACGAAGCTGCGACCCGCGGCTCGCAGCGGCCGGGACTCCTGGGGACGGCCTTCACGATGCAGGCCGACTTCTACCCGGAGACCTTCCGCAACCGCGGCATGCAGATGGTGGTGCCGCCGGCCGAAGACCAGGCGCTGATCCACCGCAAGCTCTTCACCGAGATCGAGCTCGGGATCTTCAAGGACGAGACGCGCGACCAGCTGCTGGGCGTCGTCGAGCGCATGATCCGACGCGACGGGATCGATGCGCTCGTCCTGGGGTGCACCGAACTGCCGCTGATCCTGACCAAGGACGAGTTCGGGATCCCCTTCCTCAACACCACGGCGGTTCACGTCGACGCGATCGTGGCCGCATCCGCTGTGAAAAGCCGGCGTCTTGGGCCGTGATCCGGCGTTGCGCGGCGCTTTTGTGAATGCTCACATACGTCGACCCGTACGCTGCGCTCCCCAAAAGGCCGCGCGCCTTGGCTGACGGACCGATACTTGGTTTTCGGAAAGCGGATTCGACCCGGGTTCAACGGACGGTGCGAATGAATTTAAAGGCGCACTGGGAGCAGGCCTATGCGCATGCGGTCGCCCGGAGCAGCTGGGCTGGTACCGGCCGCACCTGGAGAGCTCGCTGGCGCTGATCGCGGCCGTGGGACTGCGCAAGGATCAGCCGCTCATCGACGTGGGCGGGGGCGCCTCGACCCTGGTGGACGATCTGCTGGCGCTCGGTTACGAGCGCATCACGGTTGCCGACCTGTCGGACGCGGCCCTCGAGCGGGCGCGCCGGCGCCTCGGGGACCGGGCTGAGGCGGTCACCTGGATGTCGGCGGACATGCTGACGGCGGAGTTGCCGGCGGGTCACTACGCCCTCTGGCACGATCGCGCCGTGTTCCATTTCCTAACCGACGCAGACGGATCGGGCCGCCTACCTCGGCCGCCTGCGGCACGCGCTCGCGCCCGGCGGGCAGGCGATCTTCGGCGTGTTCGCGCCCGAGGCGCCGCCGCGCTGCAGCGGGCTCGAGGTGCGCCGGTACACGGCGGAGGCGCTGCAGGAGGAGGTCGGGCCGGGGTTCGTGCTCGCGGAGCAGCGGCACGAGCTGCACGTGACCCCGGGCGGGGTCGGCGCAGCCGTACGTCTACTGCCGCTTCAGGCGCCCGGGGATTGACAACGGGGGTAGCGTTTGATCTTGCGCGTGGTCGTCTTGGCGAACTCGGTCTCGCGCACGATCACGTGGCGGATGCGCTTGAAGGCCGGCAGGCGCCGGTTGACGTCTCTCACCGCCGCCTCCAGCCGCTGCCGGATCTCCTCGGCGCTCAGGCCCTGCGGGTGCAGGGTCGCGACCGCCTCCATGGCCGGGACCACGGCCACCGCCAGCTCGATGTCGCTGGCCCCCGCCTCCATGCGGCCGTAGACCATGCACTCCAGGACGTACGGGCTGCGCGCCGATCAGCGACTCGATCTCCTCGGGGTAGACGTTGCGGCCGTTCTTGGCGACGATCACGTTCTTGGCCCGGCCGGTGATGTGCAGGAAGCCGTCCGCGTCGACGAATCCCAGATCCCCGGTGCGGAAGAAGCCATCCGGCGTGAACGCCTTGGCGGTCTCCTCCGGCTGCCGGTAGTACCCCGCCATGACCATCGGCCCCTTCGCCACGATCTCGCCCACCCCCTCCGCGTTGGGCTCGCGGATGCGCAGGTCGAGGCCCGGGATCGGCAGGCCGGCGGCGTCGTCCTTCCAGTCGCGTTCGCGGTTGCAGGCCAGGATCGGCGAGCACTCGGTCAAGCCGTAGCCCTGCAGCACGGTGATCCCGAAGTCGCGGAAGCCCTTGGAGACGTGCGGCGCCAGCGCGGCCGCCCCGCAAACGAAGGCCCCCAGGTCGGGCCCGAGGGCCTCGAAGATCGGCGCGAACAGGCGGCGGCGCAGGTCGATGCCGACCCGCCGCAGCGCGTTGCTGGCCGCGAGCGCCTTGCGCAGCCGGCCCGCGCGGCCGTTGCGCTGCGCCTCGCTCCAGATGCGCTTGTACATGGTCTCGAGCACCAGGGGGACCGCGACCAGGAACGTGCACTTCGATTCCCGCAGGTTGCGCGGGATGTGGCGCAGCCCGTCGCAGAAGGCGATCGTCGCGCCGCAGTAGAGCGGCCCGAGGAAGCCGCACATGCACTCGTAGGTGTGGTGGATCGGCAGGATCGACAGGAAGACGTCCCCGGGGCCGATCGAGATATAGGCCACGGTCGCCGTCAGGTCCGCGCAGAGGTTGCGGTGGGACAGCGGGACCGCCTTGGCCTCGGAGGTCGTGCCCGAGGTGAAGAGCAGGACGCTCATGGCCTCCGGGTCGATCGCCCGGTCGAGGTAGTCGCGCCGCCCGGCCTGCAGGAGCGCGCGGCCGCGCTCGAGGAGCCGTTCGAAAGACAGAGTGCCCGCCGCATCGGCGTCGAGCCGCATGTCGATGAAGTGGCGCACGGTCCCAGGCTCCCGGGCGATCGAGGCCATGACCTCGCGCTTGGACTCGGCGAAGACCACGGCCTCAGCCTCGGCGCGCGCCAGGCAGCGCCGGATCTCCCCCTCCGGCAGTTCGCGGTCGACCGGCACGATGACTCCCACCCCGTTGGCGACTGCGAGATAGGTGACGGCCCAGGCATACTGGTTCTCGCCGACGACCGCGACCCGCCGGCCGGCGAGGCCCAGCTCGAGGAGCGCCGTGCCGAGGGCGTCGACGTCGGCGGAGAACTGCCGGAAGCTCACCGGGGTGTAGGGGGCGTCGGGGTGGTCCTTGCGGAGGAAGGCGGGGCGGTCCCCGAACTCGGCGGCGCTGTCGGCCAGCATCTGCTTCAGGTCGGCGATCGGCCGCACGGGGTTCAACGGGATGTTCTTCATTCGGTCGTCTCCGGGCCGCGGCCTGTCAGTGCCATTCCGCGTCACCCCAACGGGTCTGGTTAGAACCATATTCGCCTGTTGCTGTCAAGCATCCGCGGGACGCATTCACCCGTTGTAGTTTGCACGGGAACGCCCTATAACCGGACCTCCGGGGTTGCCGGTGGGAGGGGACGGCGTGCCGTTTGCGGAAACTGATCGGGGGCGGGGCATTCCGGATCGCTGCGGGATCCTGCGCTGAACTAAACGGAGGCGAATCGTGAGGGATGTCGAAGAAGCCGTGACGATGATGATGCAGGGCTGCGCCTGATCGCAGGCGATACTGGCCGTGTACGGCCGGAGGTTCGGGCTGGATCGGGACGTCGCCATGCGGATCGCATCCGGGTTCGCGGCCGGCATGCGCATGGCCGAGACCTGCGGCGCCATGACCGGGGCCATCATGGTTCTCGGGCTCAGGCACGCGACGGAGGAATGCCGCATCGTGAAGGGGCGCGAGCCGGTCTATGCCGCCATTAGAGAGTTCCGGGCGCACTTCGAGGCCCGCAACCGCACCGTGGTCTGCCGGGACCTGCTCGGCTGCGATGTCTGCACCCCGGAGGGCGCGCAGGCCGCCAGGGAGCGCAATCTCTACAAGACGGTCTGCCCGAAAATGGTCCGGGACGCGGCCGAGATCCTGGAGACGATGATCGGCGGTCCGGGGTTGCAGAAATGAAACGGGACCGTGCGGGGGCATTGCCCCCGCACGCACGGTTCATCAATTCTTTTAATCATTCTTTCGGCGGGTTAATGTAATTTTGATGGCAGGCTGCGACAACCGGAAACAGGCACGGTGCGTTTTTGCACCAGGAGAGATGGGCATTTTTCACCAAAATGGTTTGATATTCTGACCACTTATTGCTAATCGGTGCAGGATCGCAACAAGGGCGAGTCTGAAACAGGAGTGTATCGCATTCTTGTCGTAGGGAGCGCAT
The DNA here is from genome assembly GCA_963828345.1 of uncultured delta proteobacterium. GTDB lineage: Bacteria > Desulfobacterota > Desulfobacteria > Desulfobacterales > SpSt-501 > SpSt-501. Next base: position 126,210 of record CAWHEZ010000006.1, on the reverse strand, counting down.
CCGCCACCTACAGCTTAACATGCCGAATTTGTTTTTATTTTTAGAATCGACCGGTTCGTGCCACACCTGTTGAAATGGCACTTCATTTGCAGATCTAAAAAATCTTTCAGCCGCGCGCAGCGTCGTCTGACCCTGCCGCGGCTTCGATCCGTACGACAGGTGAGAGCCCAGATCACAGCCACCCGAGAAAGGGAGCAGCGATGAAGATTATCGATTTTCGGTTCAGGCCCAACACGGCCGCAGTCCTCAACGGCATCCAGAACAGCAAGATGTTCAAGGGGCTGTGCGAAACCATCGATTTCTCCAAGATGAAGCCGCAGACGGTGGCCGAATGCGTGGCGGACCTGGACCGGCACAACATCGAGATGGCCGTCATCACGGGCCGCGACTGCGAGACCACCTACGGGTCGAAGTCCAACAACGACAGCGTGATCGAGTTCATCAAGGAGTTCCCCAACAAGTTTATCGGCTTCATCGGGCTCGACCCCCACAAGGGCATGCGCGCCATCAACGAGCTCAAGGCCTCGGTCGCCGACCTGGGCATGCGGGGGGCGGCCGTCGACCCCTACCTGGCCCAGATCTACGCCAACGACGCCAAGTACTACCCGATCTATTCCAAATGCTGCGAGCTGGACATCCCGATCATTTTCACGACCGGCCCGGCGACGCTCGTGCCGAACGCCATCATCGACCACGTGGCGCCGCGCTACATCGACTTCGTCGCGCGCGATTTCCCCGAGCTCAAGGTCATCATCAGCCACGGCGGCTATCCTTGGGTGAACGAGGCGATCACCGTCGCCCAGCGCAACCGCAACGTGTACATCGACCTGTCGGAGTACGAGTTCTCGCCCATGGCCGAGGCCTACGTCGATGCCGCCAACACCATGATCGCGGACAAGATCCTGTACGCGAGCGCGCACCCGTTCGTGGATTTCCGCATCGCGCTCAAGAACTACGAGAAGCTGCCGTTCAACCCCGACGTGCGGCAGAAGATCATGTACGACAACGCGGCGCGACTGCTCGGGCTGCAGCCCGCCGCGCCCCAGGCCCGCAGCGCTGCGCCCGCGCAGGTCCAGGACCTGGTGAGCGAGATCGTGCGCGAGGTGATGGCCCGCATGGGCCGCTGATCCGGGGCCGGGAGGCCGAAGACGGCCGTCGGGCCGGGACGTTCCGGTCGGAGTGACTCAACCACGGGGAGAGGTGGCGAAGTGGGCAAGTGCATCATCGCGGTCGAAGACATCCTGGAAGCGGCCAAGGCCGGCCGCAAGACGCTCGCGGCCGCGAGCGCCGATTGCATCGTCACCCCGGGCGCCCGCGACAAGGCGGCCGAGCTCGGGATCACGATCGCCGAGGGGGCCGGTTCCGCCCCCGGCGCCCCGGCGGCCGCGCCGCCGCAGACCGCCGCCGCGGCAGCTTCCGAATCCCTGGTGCGGGAAGTCTGCCGCCTCATGCAGGAGCGGCTGCCCGCCGGGACCCGGGCCAAGGACCTCGAGGCGCTGGTGCGCTCCGCGGTGGCCGCCCGGCTCTCCGGCAGCGGCCGTCCCGCGGCCGCGGAACCCGGCGCGACGCCGGCCGTACCCCCGGACGGGGTCTGCTTCGTCAGCGGCGCGCGCCTGCTGGGCGGCGATGCCGGCAGCCCGGCGCCGGTGCCCGAGGCGGCGATCGTCGCGGACGCCGTGCGCTGCGGCATGGATTCCGGGCTCGCTGCCGGGTACATGGAGTGGCAGAAGGCCTCCTTCACCCGCACGGTCGAGTTCCCCGAGGTGGCCGTCGTGCTCGAAGGGGAACTGCACCTGGCGGTGGGCGGCCGCACCATCGTCGCCAAGCCCGGGGACATGGTGTACTTCCGCAAGGGCGTGCAGGTGGCCTACACCGCGCCGGCGCGGGTGAAGATCGCCTGCGTCAACTGCACGAAGGACTGACGTGGACATCCTGGAGCTCTGCATCGAATCCTGCCGCAAGGCGCCCGGGACGGTGGCGTTCCCGGACAGCCTGGACCCGCGGGTGCTTCAGGCCGCGAGCCGGCTGAAGCGGGAGGGCCTGGCCGAGCCGGTGCTGGTCCAGTCCCCCTTCGCCGTGCGCAGCCGCCTGGGCGAGGCGCGCGTGAACGGGTTCCGGTACTACGTGGTCCCGCACGACAGCCCGAGCCTGCTCGCGCGCAACGCCGACCAGTTCATGGCGCTGCGCCGGGACGCCGGCCGGCCGGTGACCGAGGCCCAGGCCCGCGAGACCATGGGCTGTCCGCTCGCGGCCGCCGCCATGATGGTGCGGCGCGGCGAGGTCGAGGTCGGGGTGGCGGGCAACCTCTCGACCACTGCGGCCGTGCTGAAGGCGGGCCTGCAGATCCTGGCGCGCAAGCCCGGGATCCGGACGGTGTCGAGCTTTTTCCTGATGATCTCGCCCGACTTCGAGCGGCAGTTCGTCTTTGCCGACTGCGCCGTCGTGCCCGAGCCCACGGCCGAGGCGCTGGCCGACATCGCCGTCGCCTCGGCCAACCAGGCCCGCAGCCTGCTGCGGCAGGAGCCGCGGGTTGCGCTGCTCTCCTTCTCGACCAAGGGCAGCGCCGCGCACCCGCGGGCCGAGATGGTGCGGCAGGCGGTCGAGCTCGTGCGCGGCCGCGCCCCGGACCTGATGGTGGACGGGGAGCTGCAGTTCGACGCCGCGGTCGACCCGGAAGTGGCGGCGCTGAAGGCGCCCGGCAGCATCGTCGGGGGGCAGGCCAACGTCATCGTCTTCCCGTCGCTCGAGGCGGGCAACATCGCTTATAAAATGGTGCAGCGGCTGGCCGGCTACACCGCCATGGGCCCCTTCCTGCAGGGATTCGAGGGCGGCTGGCACGACCTGTCGCGGGGCTGCAGCGCCGACGACATTTTCAACGTGGCGGTGCTGGCGATCTGCATGAAGCGCGGCAATCTGCTCAACTGAGTGCGAGAAGGAGGTCGATGGTGGACGCATTGGGAATGATCGAAACCAAGGGACTGGTGGCTCTGGTCGAGGCCGCGGACGCGATGGTGAAGGCCGCGCGCGTGCAGCTGGTGGGCTACAAGCAGATCGGCGCCGGCTACGTGACGGCGCTGGTGCGCGGGGATGTCGCCGCCTGCAAGGCTGCAACCGATGCGGGCGCCGCCGCGGCCAAGCGCGTGGGCGAGGTCATTGCGGTGCACGTCATCCCGCGGCCGCACAGCGATCTCGAGTCGGTGTTCCCGATCGAGATCCAGAAGTAGGCCGACGAGCCTCCGGAGTGGGTGAACGGACCATGGAGACGCGAGAGCTGCTGCGCCGGGTGCGCGAGGCCGGTGTCGTCGGCGAGGGGGGTGCCGGGTTCCCGGCGCACGTCAAGTACGACGCGCAGGTGCAGACCGTCATCGCCAACGGCTGCGAGTGCGAGCCCCTGCTGTACACCGACCAGCACACCATGCGGCGGCACGCGCCCGACATCGTGGCGGCCCTGCGGGCCGTGATGGCGGCGATGGGCGCCGCCCGCGGCATCGTGGCGATCAAGCGGAAATACACCGAGATCGCCGGCATCCTGGAAGGGGCCCTCGACGGGACCGGGATCGAGCTGGCGCAGCTGGAGAACTTCTACCCGGCGGGCGACGAGCACGTCCTGGTGCACGAGCTCCTCGGGCGCGCCATCCCGCCGCTCGGCCTGCCCCGCGATGTGGGGGCCGTCGTGTCCAACGTGGGCACGCTGCACTCCGTCGGCCGGGCGCTGCAGGGGCAGCCGGTGACCCACCGACCCGTGACGGTAACCGGTGAGGTGGCCCGGCCGAGCGTCCTGACCGTGCCGATCGGGGCCGCGGCCGACGCGTGTGTCGCCGCCTGCGGCGGTGCGACCGTGCCGGACCCGGTCTACCTCCTCGGCGGCCCCATGATGGGGCGTTTCGTGGACGACCCCGCGGCGATGCGCGCGACCGTCATCACCAAAACCGGCGGCGGGCTGATCGTGCTCCCGCGCGGGCACTACCTGCACCGGATGGCCTCGCTGTCCATGCGCGAGATGCAGAAGCAGGCCGGGGCGGCCTGCATCCAGTGCCGCTACTGCACGGACCTCTGCCCGCGCCACAACATCGGCCACGGGTTCGAGACGCATCGGGTGATGCGGGCCTTCGGCGGCGGCGTCGACACCGCCATGGGGGCGCTGCAGGCCGCGATGTGCAGCGAGTGCGGGGTGTGCGAGCTCTTCGCCTGCCCCATGCGGCTCTCCCCGCGGCGCATCAACGCCGCCTTCAAGGCCAAGTTCCGGCAGGAGGGGCTGAAGTACGAGGGGCCGCGCGAGATCGTCGCGTCCCAGTCGGTCCTGAACGCCTACCGCAAGATCCCGGTCTCGCGGCTGGCGGTCAAGCTCGACCTGCTGAAATACATGGATCTGCACCCGGCGGACGGGGGCGCGCTGGCCCCCGAGTCGGTCCGCATCCCGCTGCACCAGCACACCGGCGCCCCGGCGGTTGCGCAGGTGAAGGCCGGCGACCCCGTGAAGGCCGGCGACCTGCTGGGCGAAATCCCGGAGGGGGCCCTCGGCGCCCGGGTCCACGCCTCGATTTCCGGCCGCGTCACCGACGTGGGCGATGCGATTGCGATCAAGGGGAACTGAGATGGACAACAGGCTCCAGTCCGTGGGCATGATCGAGTTCAACAGCATCGCGGGCGGCATCGAGGGCGCCGATTACATGATCAAGGCGGCGCAGGTCGAGCCCTTCATGATGAAGACCATCTGCCCCGGCAAATTCGTGGTGGCGGTTCACGGGGAGGTCGCGTCCGTGCAGGCCTCGGTCGACGCGGGGCTGGAATACGGCAAGGACGCCGTGATCGACCACTTCGTCATCCCCAACATCACGATGGAGGTCATCACGGCGATCGGCGGGTCGATCGGCGATTTCCGCAGGGCGGCCGCCCTCGGGGTGATCGAGACCTTCTCGGCCGCCTCGTGCGTGGTGGCCGCCGACGCGGCGGCCAAGGCGGCCGAGGTGGACGTCCTGGACGTGCGCCTGGCCATGGGGCTGGGCGGCAAGGCCTTCTGCCTGCTGTCCGGCGACGTGGGGGCGGTGGAGCAGGCGGTCGGCGCCGGTGCGGCCGCGGCCGCGGAACGGGGGCTGCTGGTGCGCCAGGTCGTGATCCCGGGCGTCGCGCCGGAGGTCCTGCGGCACATTCTGTGAAGCAAGAGCGATCCGGGTTCAGGGTTCAGGGTTGAAGGATCAGAACAAATTCCTCTCCCCTTGCGGGAGAGGTCAGGGGAGGGGTTGAACGAGATGGCTGAAAACGAGGCGATGGGATTCGTCGAGACACAGGGGCTGGTGGCCGCGATCGAGGCGGCGGACGCCATGGTCAAGGCGGCGCGCGTGCGCATCAAGACCGTGGGCAACGCGGATGCCGCGCTGATCAGCGTGATCTGCACGGGCGACCTGGCCGCCTGCGCGGCGGCCGTGGACGCCGGCAAGGCCGCGGCCGCGCGCGTCGGGGATTTCGTGGGCAGCAACCTGATCGCGCGTCCCGACGATGACACCGAGTGGCTGGTCAGCGAGCGCGTGGACGCGATCATGCCGGCCAAACGCGGCGAGGGAAAGCCCCTGTCCAAGGGCAAGAGCGGAAAATAAACCGAACGCCGCCCCAGGCGGCGGATCTGCCCCCCGACGGGGCACACCACAAGGAGAGACGACATGTCGGACGCTTTAGGGATGATCGAAACCAAGGGGTTGACCGCACTGATCGAGGCTTCGGACGCGATGGTCAAGGCCGCGCGCGTGGAGCTGGTGGGCTACGAGCGCATCGGCGGCGGGTTTGTGACCGCGCTGGTGCGGGGCGACGTCGCCGCCTGCAAGGCCGCGACCGACGCCGGCGCCGCCGCCGCCCGTCGCGTGGGCGAAGTGATCGCGGTGCACGTGATCCCGCGGCCGCACGGCGACCTCGAGAAAATCTTCCCCATCGCCAAGAAGTAATCGCACACCCGTCGCGGCCGCCTCTCCCGGCGCGTCTCCCCGGTGGCCGGGGGGCGCTCCCGGAGGTGCGCGGGCGGCAACCCCCGGGGTAGGAGGTGGGTCATGGAGTTGGGAAAGGTCATCGGCCAGGTGGTCTCGACCGTGCGCGACACGGGGCTTCCGAACCTGACGTTCCTGCTGGTGAACATCGTCGACGAGCACGGGAACGTCACGTTCCCCAGCCAGGTGGCGGCGGACACGATCGGCGCGGGCGAGGGGGAGATGGTCCTGCTCGTCCGGGGCAGCTCCGCCCGCATGGTCCTGGAGGGCAAGGCGCCGCTCGACCTGAGCGTCATCGGCATCGTGGACCAGATCTACTCCGGCAAAGAGGCGGTCTACGCCAAGTACAAGTAGGCCGTCGGGACCGCAGCGGAAAAGACGCCGGCGCCCGATGCACGCCCGGACGCCGGGACGGGCAGCGCCGCACGAAACCGACATCGCAGGTCACCGGACCTGTTGGAGCTCCGATGCAACTACAGCGTGAAGACATCGAATCGATCGTCAGCGAAGTTCTCAAGAAACTGGTGACGGGCGCCCCCGCGGCCGCGGCCGACGCCCAGGGCGACTGGGGGGTCTTCGAGCGGCTCGAAGACGCCGTTGCGGCGGCCACGGCGGCCTACAAGCGCCTGGACACCGTCGCCTTGCGCGAGCGCGTGGTGGACGTGATCCGCCGCGCCGCGCGCGCCAACGCCCGGCGCCTGGCGGAGATGGCCGTGGACGAGACCGGCATGGGCCGCATCGAGGACAAGGTGCGCAAGAACCTGCTGGTGGCCGACCGCACGCCCGGCCCGGAGAGCCTCTACCCGAGCGCCATGACGGGCGACACCGGCCTGACGCTGGTCGAGAACGCGGCCTGGGGGGTCATCGCCTCGGTCACCCCGTCCACCAACCCGGCCGCGACCGTCATCAACAACTCGATCAGCATGATCTCGGGCGGCAACGCCGTGGTGTTCGCGCCGCACCCGTCGGCCAAGCGCGTCACCCAGGAGACCATCAAGATCCTGAACAAGGCGATCTTCGAGGAGGCCGGCATCAACAACCTGATGACCTGCGTGCGCCAGCCCAGCATCGAGACGGCCCAGCAGCTCTTCACCTTCCCCGGTATCAACCTGCTGGTGGTCACCGGCGGTGAAGCGGTGGTGGAAGCCGCGCGCAAGACCACGAACAAACGACTGATCGCGGCCGGGGCCGGCAACCCGCCGGTGGTGGTGGACGAAACCGCCAACCTGCCGCGCGCCGCGCGCAGCATCTACGACGGGGCCTCGTTCGACAACAACATCGTCTGCTGCGACGAGAAGGAAATCATCGCCGTCGATGCCATCGTGAACGACCTCAAGCGCGAGCTGGTCGCCTGCGGCGCCGTGGAAATCACGCGCGAGCAGGCCGAGGCCATCGCCAAGGTCGTCATGCTGGACTACCCCGGCCCCAACCCGCGGCCGAACCCGAAGTGGGTGGGCCGCGACGCGGCCGAGCTGGCGGCAGCCGGCGGGCTTCAAGCGTGGCGGACAGCTGCCGGCTGCTGATCGTCGATGCCGGCCGTGACGTCGACTACGTCTTCGCCCGCATCGAGCAGATGATGCCGCTCATCCCGGTGCTGCGCGCGCGCGATTTCGACGAGGCCCTCGACTGGGCCATGCGCCTGGAGCGGGACCGCAAGCACACGGCGAGCCTGCACTCGCGCGACATCGACCACATGGACGCCATGGCCAAACGCGTGAACACGAGCCTCTTCGTGAAGAACGGCCCCTGCATCGCCGGCCTCGGCGCCGGCGGCGAGGGCTGGACGTCCATGACGATCTCGACCCCGACCGGGGAGGGGGTGACCAACGCGCGCACGTTCGTGCGGCTGCGGCGGTGCACGCTCGTCGGCAGCTTCCGCATCGTCTGATGGAAAACGGCGTCGCAGGCCGTATCCGGCAATCTCGGCCGTTGCGAAGCTGCATCGCGAGGTGCGCTTGCGGCGTACTCACGGGTACGCCTCGCGCCGCGCGACTTGCGCGCCTTGATCTTGGGCTTCCTGCGACGCCATCCGAAGCAGGCGTGAAACCCAAAAGGCCGCACGCCTTGGCTGACGGCCTGGGACGCCGTTTTCAACCGCCTGCGGGGTACCGCGCGACTTGCGCCTTGATCTTGGGCTTCCTGCAGCGTCATCCAGAAGCATGACCGGGCGAGGCCCGATCGGATTCTTCCCTGTGGGAGCGGCTTTCCAGCCGCGATCTCGGCGCCGCAACCCCACGTCACCCTGCAGCGGCGCGCGCCGCAAATGAGCTCCGTGACATGACCATCAGCTGGGACATCGCCAACGCGCGGCTGGAGAAAGCCGCGCAGCTCCTGAACGACGCCGGTCCGGCGCCGGCGTCCGGCCCCTTTCACGTGGGGGTCGACCTGGGCACGGCCGACATCGTGGTCATGGTGCTGGACGCAGCCGGCGAGCCCGTGGCCTGCTTCCTCGAGTGGGCCGAGGTGGTGCGCGACGGCGTCGTGGTGGACTACGTCGGGGCGGTCGACATCGTGCGCCGCCTCGTCGCGCAGGCGCAGTCGCGGCTGGGGGCCGAGTTCGCGACCGCGGCCACGTCGTTTCCGCCCGGCACGGACCCCCGCCTGTCCACCTACATTCTGGAAACGGTCGGTCTCGACGTGGCGGCGGTCGAGGACGAGCCCACCTGCGTCGCCCACCTGCTCGAGCTCGACCGCACGGCCGTGGTCGACATCGGGGGCGGCACCACCGGCACGGCCGTGGTCCGCAAAGGCAAGGTCGCCTTCAGCGGCGATCAGCCGACCGGCGGGCGCCACATCTCGCTCGTCATCGCCGGGCACTACAACATCCCGTTCGCCGAGGCGGAGGCGCGCAAGCACCGGGACGACCCGGCCGAGATTCTGAAGCTCGCGCGGCCCACCCTCCAGCGCATGTCGGACATCGTGGCCGGCCACATCAAGGGCCATGCCGTCGACCGGCTCATCCTGACCGGCGGCACCTGCTGCCTGCCCGGCGTCGACGGGGTCTTCGCCGAAGAGCTGCGCCTGCCGGTGCAACTCCCCAGCCGGCCGCTTCTGCTCACCCCCCTCGCGATCGCCTCCCTGACCCTGAGATAGCCTCAGCCGGTCCATGACGTCGGCCCGTGCTCCCGTCGGCCCGTGGACCGGTGAAGAAAGCAACGGTTTCAGACCGCAGCGGGCAAACGGGCTCGACGGGCGAACGGGTCAACGTATTTTCTCCAATTGAAATCGATTTCATGTTTCGGCAGGTTGTATTTTGAGGCTTGACTTATTATTTGGGCCAATTGTATGAAATCGGTTACATTTGAGCATCGTGCTATCCATGCCCTAAAGGTTTTGCTCATGCAGGCATCTCTCCGGCAGCGGTTCCATTCTTCCCCCGGGGCAACCGGCCCCGTCCTTTCCCTAACCCGTCACACCCCACACAGCCCGGCGTAGACCGCCGGGGGACGACGAAAGGAGGCCCTATGGCCAAGATCACCCGCAGGAAGTTCCTGGAAACGAGCGCGAAGATCGGCGGGCTGGCACTGGCAGCCCAGGCAGCCCCTGCGTTTCTTAAGAGCGCATGGGCCCAGGACAAGCACGCCGCCTACCTGAACGCGAAGATCAACTGGCGACAGGTGGAAGGGGAGGAGATCAAGATCCTGGTCACTCCGGCCCACTACTTCAACAAGTTCCGGGCCGTGAGCCCCATGTTCGAGGAACTCTCCGGGATCAAGGTGACCTACGACATTATCCCGCCGCGTGAGATGCGCGAGAAGGCGGTGCTCGATTTCGGCGCCGGCACGGCGACCTACGCTACGCACACGGGCGACCCCATGTTCCTGGCGCTCTACGAGGCCAACAAGTGGATCGAGTCCCTCGACGACTACGTGAACGACCCGAAGCTGACCGACAAGGCGTGGTTCAACCTGGAGGACATCATTCCGCTCTGGCTCGCGGCCAACTCGGTCAAGGGCAAGCTCTACGGCCTGCCGACCGAGGGGGAGGCGACCGTCCACGTGTTCAACCGCGAATTCTACGAGAAGAAGGGCTTGAAACCGCCCGCCACCATGGACGAGTTCAAGGAGACGACCAAGCAGCTGAACAAGATCGACGGCAAAGCGGCCGGCGCGGCGTTGCGCGGGTTCCGCGGGGCCGGACAGAACATGTACATCTGGCCCTCGCTCTTCCTGATGTGGGGAGGGAAGTGGTTCGACGCGGACGGCAAGGTGCTCGTGAACAGCGAGCCCGGGGTCAAGTCGCTCGAGTACTACTGCGATTTGCTGCAGAACTACGGCCCGGCCGGCGTCGAGAACTGGAACTGGCCGGAGATCATGGAAGCCTATGCGGGCGGCAACGTCGCGCAGTTCATCGACGCCAACTCGACCGCCTCGGTCATCGAGAACCCGGCCAAATCCAAGGTGGCCGGCAAAACCGGGTACCAGCGTTGGCCCAAGGGCCCTTCCGGCCGTCGCGTGACCAGCATCTGGAACTGGGTCATGTCGATCAACTCGGCGCTTCCCAAGAGAAAGAAGGTCGCGACCTGGCTCTACATCCAGTGGCTGGCCTCGCGGCCGACGCAACTGTCCTCGGCGCTGTTCAAGGAGTCCGCCGATGCGGTCGTGCGAACCGGGGTCAACCGGATTTCGATCTGGTCCGACCCGACCTACCGCAAGGCGATCAACTTTACGCCCGACTACGCGGACACCGTGCTCACGACCATGAAAGAGGACACCGATCCCGACTGGCGACCGCGCGTCCCGCAGTGGCCAAAGATCGGCGAAGTCATGGCGGTAGCCATCCAGGCCGCCCTGGTCAAGCAGAAAACCCCCAAGGCCGCGCTGGACGAGGCCAACGCCGAGATCGAAAAGATCATGAAGCGATAGCTGGTGGCGGTAGTCGCCGGAAGTCAGATCCCGGGGAGGCCGTGCCGGCCTCCCCGGCAACCGGTCCCTCACATGACAGGTTACATGAGTAAAACGGCCCCATCGAAAACCGCCGGATTCCAGAAGGAATGGGAGCGCTTCGGGTACGCGATGGTGTCGCCGGGGATGATCTTCCTGATCGCGGTGACGACCCTGCCGCTGGTATCGCTGCTCGCCATGAGCTTCTTCCGGATCGATCTCACCTCCCCGATGGACAACGGGTGGGCCGGCTTTGAGAACTATGCCGAGATCGTCAAGGACCAGCGCTTCTGGCATTCGATGCGATTGACCGCGATCTACACGGCCGTGACGGTCGTGTTGCAGGTGGCGATCGGGCTGGCGCTCGCCATGGCCTTCTTCCGCGGGTTCCGGGGCCAGGGGGTCATGCGCGTGAGTGTCCTCCTGCCGATGATCCTCGCGCCGGTCGTTGTCGGCCTCTCGTGGCGGACCCTGATCCTGACACCCGAGTACGGAATTCTCGACTACCTTTCGATCCTCATGGGGTTCGGGTCCAAGCCCTGGCTGGTCGACCCCGCCTGGGCGCTCGTGTCGGTCATCCTGATCCACACCTGGCAGTGGACGCCCTTCGCGTTTCTGGTCTTTCTCGCGAGCCTGAACGCCATGCCGCAGGAGCCGCTCGAGGCGGCCCTGCTGGACACGCGCACCAACTGGCAGCGCTTCCGGTATGTGATTCTGCCCATGATCCGCCCCGCGGTCGTCATCGTCGTCATCATCCGGACCATGGTCGCGCTGCGGGCCTTCGCGGCCATTTTTTCCGCGACCGGGGGAGGGCCGGGGACGGCCACGGAGATACTGAACCTCTACGCGTATCGCGTTTCGTTCAACTCCCTGAACCTGGGGTACGGGGCGGCGTTGGGGACATTGCTGCTGCTGATCACCGTCGGCATCTCCATGATCTTCTTCCGCATGCGGAAAGGGAGCTGACATGAAGACCCCGGGAGTCCCTTGCGCAGCCGGGCGGAGGCCGGCCGCCGCCGTGAAGGCCGTTCTGTTCGCGGCGATGATTCTCGTATGGGCGTTCCCGGTGATCTGGGTCATCCTGACCTCGTTCAAAGCGCGGACGGACATCTTCACCCTGCCGCCGAAGATCCTGTTCAACCCGACGGTCGAGCACTACATCGAGGCCTTCCTGCGCTCATCCGACATCACGCGCGGCATCGGCAACAGCCTCCTCGTCGCGCTGCTGACCACCGTCCTGACGCTGCTGATCGCCGTCCCGGCCGGATACGCCTTCGCGCGGGTGAGGTTTCGCTTTCGCGGCCCGCTATCGTTTTTCGCTCTGATTTCGCAGATGGCGCCGCCGATCGGCCTGATCATCCCGTACTTCTTCATCCTGAGCCGCACCAACATGCTCAACACCTACACCGGGCTGATCGCAATCCACATGACCCTGACCGTGCCGTTCAGCATCTGGCTGATGATCACCTATTTCCAAGACCTCCCGACCTCCCTGGAAGAGTCCGCCGCGATCGACGGGGCCTCGCCCTTCACCACCTTCTTCCGGGTGGTGCTGCCGACGACGTGGGGCGGTGTCGGGGTCACCGCGATTTTCGCCTTCATCGAAAGCTGGAACGAATTCCTTTACGCCGTCGTGTTGACGGGCAGCCGCACCAAGACGGTGCCGGTCGCGATTTTCAGCTTCCTGACCACCGAGGAAAGTCTCTGGGGCCCATTCACGGCAACGGGCGTGAGCATCATGGCCCCGGTGATCCTGGTGGCCCTCTTTGCCCAGCGGCAGATGATCAAGGGGATGACCCTCGGGGCGACCAAGGGATAACGATCAACCCATTCGGAAGGATGCACGATGAAAAAGAGTAAGCAAAAACTGTTGATGCTGGGGCTGGATGCGGCGTTGCCCGCGCTCATCCTGAAATTTACGGAAGAGGGGACGATGCCGGTCACCAAGAAGCTGATGGACCGGGGGTGGTTCTCGCCCATGATGACCACCTTCCCGCCGCTCACGGCGGCCGCGTGGGGCGCGATCACAAGCGGGGCCGGGCCGGGGACCGCCGGCATTCCGAGCCTCATGGTCCACATGCCGGGCGAGCCCCTCGACAAGTGGCACACGTCCTTTTGCCGCAACACCCTGCGGGCCGAAACCCTCTGGGAGGCCGCCGCGAAGGACGGGTGGAAGTCGCTGCTCGTCAACTGGCCGGTGACCTGGCCGCTCGGGGGGGTGGAGAAGGGCATCCAGCTCGCCGCCTCGCTGAACCCGCCCTTCCGCTATTTCTACATGCCGCTCTGGGACATCGCCTCATCGGCCATTTTTTCGAGCAAGGTGGAACGCTGCAACCAGGTGCCCGGCCGCGCGGTGAAGGTCGGCTTCGCGCCGGCCGAGGGGTGGACCCACCTCCCGAAGCACAGCGGCACGGCCATGGCGATCCGGATCGAGGTGCCGCCGGTCTACGCCAAGGGGCCGGCCTACCACGTCGCCGTGCTGGACACTCGCGGGACCGGGTACGACACGGTCGTCATCTCGAGCAGCCGCAACGCGGCCGAGGCCGTGGCGACCCTGAAAGAAGGGGAGCGCAGTGCCTGGATCACCGAGACCTTCACGAACACCGAGGGCAAGTTCTGCAAGGGGCGCTTCTATTTCCACGTCGAGCGCTTGAAGGGCCTGGATGATTTCAAGCTCTACCAGAGCGCCATCAACACCGCCGAGGCGCTGACCGACCCGCCGGAGCTGACCGAGGAGCTCATTCAGGCCGCCGGCCCCTACATGGAAGTGGACGACCCGTGGGCCTACATGGACGGGTGGGTGGGGGTCGACTTCTACCTGAACCAGCTGACGGCGCACAACGACTGGTGGCAGAAGGCCACCATCTACGGGCTGGAGCGCGAGGACTGGGACATGGCCTACAGCTGGGTCGGCACGATCGACCACATCCAGCACGTGTTCTACGGCGGCATTGACCCGAAGAGCAGCTACTACGACCCGGACGAGGCCCCGCGCATCATGGACCACATCCGGCGCGTCTACGCCGAGGTGGATGCCCGCATCGGGCGGATCCTGGAGCACGTGGACATGGAGAACACGCTCGTGTGCCTCGTGTCGGACCACGGGTTCTCGAGCATCGAGTGGAACCCGTACCTCAAGCACCACCTGGCCCAGGCCGGGCTCCTGAGCTTCGAGCTGGACCCCCAGACCGGCGCGATGAAGATCGACTGGTCCAAGACCAAGTGCTTCCCGCTCGAGCCCTGCCACGCGCACATCTTCATCAACCTGAAGGGCCGCGACCCGGACGGGATCGTCGACCCCGCGGACTACGAGAAGGTCCAGGAGGAGATCATCGGGGCGCTGCTGGCCATCCACGACCCGGACACGGGCGAGCGCATCGTGGCGACCGCCATTCGCAAGCAGGAGGCCGGTACTCTGGGGGTGTTCGAAAACCAGGGCTTCGAGCGGGTCGGCGACGTGCTCTTCGGGCTCAAGCCGAAGTACATGGCCAACCCCTTCGTCTACCCGGTGGCCGTGAAATACCGGGACGGGACCGAGCGGTTGATCCCCAACCCCGAGGGGTTCGAGCCGGCCATGCTGCACCGCAACTTCACCGGGGTGCACCTGGCACTGCCGGCGATCAAGGAGATGCACGCCGCGCTGGTCATGGCCGGAAAGGGCATCCCCCACATGCAACGCAAGAACCCCATCAACGTCATCGACCTCGCCCCCACCCTGTCCTACGTGCTGGGCGCGCCGGTGCCGAAGGATGCGGAGGGGAACATCCTGAAGGAGATGGTGAAGTAGCTCAAGTTGAGGGGTCAAGGGTTCAAGGGGTCAGAGAAGAGTCGGATACAGGGATGCAAGAGCAGATCGCAGGCATCCAAGCGATGTCCAGACGGTCGACGTCTGGATTTTGGCATCCTGACATGCCTGAATCCTGTATCCGGACGCCCCCGGGACAAAACGCAAATGCGGACGGCGAGGCTTACTCCGCCACAACCGTGAAAGGAACCACGTTCAATGACAAATGTCCTGCTCGATTACGGTGACGGCAAGATGGCGGTCGACCTGCCGGACAGCGCGACTGTCGTGCGCTACGGTCAAACCTACACGGACCCGCCGGAGGTCGACCCGGTCGCGGCGGTCCGGCGCGCCCTGGAGAAACCGCTGGGGTTCCCGCCCCTGCGCGAGTTGGGCGGCCCCGGGAAGAAGGTGGTGATCGGGTTCCCGGACCGGGTCAAAGGCGGGGTGCACCCGACCTGCCACCGCAAGGTGGCGATCCCCCTCATCGTGGAGGAGCTGTTGAAGGGGGGCACGAAGATCGAGAACATCACGCTTCTCTGCTGCATGGGGCTGCACCGCAAGAACACGCTCGAGGAGTGGTACTGGTACCTCGGCAAGGACATCGTCGACCGTTTCTGGCCGGACCGCCTCGTCAACCACGACGTGGAAGCGGCCGACCTCTGTGATTTCGGGACGGACGCCATGGGCAACCGCGTGCAGTGCAACCGCCTCATGGCCGAGGCCGATGTCCCGATCGTGGTCGGGCACTGCTCGGGCAACCCCTACGGGGGGTACAGCGGCGGGTACAAGATGATCGTGACCGGCCTCTCCGGCTGGCAGTCGATCGCCTCGCACCACACTCCCCGGACCATGCACCGCCAGGACTGGCTGGGCGCCTCCACGGCCTCGCACATGCGGCACCAGTTCGCCTCGATCGGGCTCGCCATGGAAAAGGGGATCGGCAAGAAGTTCTTCGCCGTGGACGCCGTGCTCGGCCAGAAATCCCAGGTCCTGGATGTCCAGGCCGGGTTGATCAAGGAGGTCGAGAAGGCGACCTGGCCGCTGGCGGACCGCCGCACCAACATCCGCCTCGACATGCCGGAGCCGGCGGACGTCCTGGTGTTCGGCCTGCCGCGCAACTTCCACTACGGCCCGGGCATGGGCACCAACCCGATCCTGATGAGCCTGGCGGTGGGAGGGCAGCTGGCGCGCTGCTGGAACGCCTTCCGGGAAGGCGGGGTGATCATCGCGCCCGCCGTCTGCGACGGCTGGTTCAACGACGGCTGGTTCCCCTCCTATCGCGAGACGTATGATGCCATGCAGAATTACTGCACTGCCGCCGAGTTCCTCGCCTCCGACGACGCGGCGCGGATCGTGAACACCTACGACTACCGCTTCCAGTATTCGAACGACTTCACGTACCACCCGTTCCACGCCATGTCGATGATCAGCGGCGGCAGTGCGGCGCTGCTCTGGACATCGGCGGTCTTCATCGTCGGGCCGAAGAACGCCGGGCACGTGCGCGGGATGGGGTTCACCCCGGTCGCGACCTACGCCGAGGCGTTCGAACGGGCCCGGAAGGTCCTCGGGGAGCGCGACCCGAAGGTGCTCTGCACGCCGGAGTGTTTCACGGGCGGCGTGCCCGTGCACCTCTACCGCACGTAAGGGCGAACGAACCGGTGCGATCGTCCGGTTGATTCCGGCGCTTTCTGGGGGAGAGCATGGCCGAGGTGATCCTTCGAAACGTGTGCAAGGTGTTCGGGCGGCAGTCCGTGGTGCGGGACTTCAGCCTGAACATCGCCGACGGGGAGTTCCTGGTGCTGGTCGGGCCTTCGGGCTGCGGCAAGAGCACCACCCTGCGGCTGGTGGCGGGTCTCGAGAGCCTGTCGTCGGGTGAGATCCGCATCGGGGACCGCCTGGTCAACGACGTCCATCCCAGGGATCGCGACATCGCCATGGTCTTCCAGAACTACGCGCTTTATCCCCAGATGACCGTCTATGAGAACATGGCGTTCAGTCTGAAGATGCGCAAGGTGCCCAAGGCCGAAATCGACCGGACGATCCGCCGGGTCTCCGAGTTGCTCCGAATCGACCAGCTGCTGGATCGTAAACCCGGTCAGCTTTCCGGCGGTCAGCGGCAACGGGTGGCGCTGGGGCGCGCGATCGTGCGCAACCCTCAGGTGTTCCTGTTCGACGAGCCGCTCTCGAACCTGGATGCCAAGCTGCGCATCGCCATGCGCGCCGAGCTCCTGGAGCTCCACCAGCGGCTCAGGACGACCTCGATCTACGTGACCCATGACCAACTCGAGGCCATGACGATGGGGGACCGCATCGTGGTGATGAACGAGGGCGTCGTCCAGCAGGTCGACCACCCCCAGACCGTCTACGACCACCCCATCAACCGCTTCGTGGCCGGGTTCATCGGGGCGCCGTCCATGAATTTTATCGACTGCCGGATCGACCGGGAGGCGGACGGGTTGGTTGCTGCGGCCGATGGGGTCCGGTTCCCGATCCCGAAAGCCAAGCAGGCTCTCATCCGCAACCATGTGGACCGGGAGGCCGTGCTGGGTATCCGGCCCGAGCACATCGGCCTGGAGCCGGACGTCGCGGGGGTCGAGCCGCAAGCGGCCTTCGCGGCGGAGGTGCGAGTCGTCGAGAGCGCCGGTTCGGAGAAGATCGTGCACGCCACTTGCGGCCGCCACGCGATCGTAATCCGGCTCGACCCGCACACGCGCCTGAAACCGGGGGAGACCGCCCGCTTCGCAGCGCGGATGGAAACCGCGCACGTGTTCGACACGGACGGGCAGACCCTGTTTTGAGGTCGCGTTCAGGCGATTCGTCATTCCGGCATGTTCTTAGCCGGAATCCAGGATTCAATTGACTCTGGATGCCGGATCGAGTCCGGCATGACAATCCTATTGCCGATTAATGAGAGTCGATGCCGCCATGCCCAAGGTGACGATGCAGGAAATCTCGAAACTGGCCGGGGTGTCGCCCGCGACCGTCTCCCGGGCCCTGCACTCGCCGCACCTGGTCCGCAAGGCCACCCGCGAGCGGATCACGCGGGTGATGCAGACCTCGGACTACGTCTACAACGCGACCGCGGCCGACCTGTCCCGGCGGCGCTCCACGACGATCGGGGTGATCATCCCGACGACCCGCAGCCTCGTGTTCTCGACCTCGCTGCTGGCCATTCAGGAAGTCGCCCAGGAAAACAACTTCACCATCATGGCCGGCAGCAGCAAGTACGACTCGGCGGCCGAGTCGGCGCTGATCTCGCAGTTCCAGGAGCGGCGGCTGGCCGGCATCATCCTGACCGGTTTTCTCAAGGGGCAGCAGGCCACGATCCGGCGCCTGGTCCGCGACGGGATGCCCTGCATCGTCATCTGGGACAAGCTGGACGACTCCGACCTGAGCTATGTCGGCTTCGACAATTCCAAGGCGACCTATGCCATCACGGAGTATCTCATCGGCCTGCGTCACCGGCGCATCGGCCTCATCATCGGGCCCTACTCCAAGGTGGATCGGGTGCGCCGGCGGCTCGAGGGTTTCATGTCGGCCATGCAGGACTACGGGATTCCGCACCAACCGACGTGGATCATCGAGAAGGAGCCGACCCTGATCGACGGCCGGGAAGCCATGACCCGGTTGATGTCCATGCCCGAGCGGCCGACGGCGGTGCTCGCGGCGAGCGACACCCTGGCGGTCGGGGCCATGGCGGCCGCGCGCGACCTGGGGCTGCGCATCCCGCAGGACGTCTCCATCGCCGGGTTCGACGACATCGACATCGCCGCCTACTGCAACCCGCCGCTGACCACCGTCGGGTGCCGGCCTACGAGATCGGCCGGCTGGCGGTCAAGGTGATCCTGGACATGGCCCGGACCGGCAACCTCGAAGCTCAACGCTACTGCCTGGACACGAGCCTCATCATCCGGCAATCCTGCCGCAAGCTGAAGAAAAACGAAGTCTAAACCCCACCATCTGGGAGCGCATGCATGGAAACCATCGGTCTGATCGGAATCGGGGTCATGGGGCGCACGGTCGCCGTCAAGGTCATCGAGGGCGGGCACCCGGTGCTGGCATACGACGTCAGCCCCGCCTGCATCGAAAAAGCCGCGGCGCTCGGGGTGTCGATCGCCCCGACGCTATCGGACGTGGCGCGGCAGGCCCGGGTCATCCTGATGCTGCTGCCGGGGCCCGCAGACGTGAAGGCCTGTGTCGCCGGCCTGCTCGCCGCGGCCGCCCCCGGCACGGTGATCGTCGACATGGCCACGAGCGACCCGGCCACGACCGTCGAGATGGCCGATCTGGCGCGGGCGCGCTCGGTCGGTTACGTGGACGCCCCCGTTTTAGGTCGGCCCGCGACGGTCGGGAAGTGGGCGCTGCCCGCGGGCGGCAGGCCGGAGGACATCGATCGCTGCCGGCCGGTCCTGAAGCTTTTCGCGGCCCACGTGCCGCACGTCGGGCCGCCCGGGGCCGGGCACAAGATCAAGCTCTTGAACCAGATGATGTTCGGCGCGATCAACGCCATGACGGCCGAGATGATGGCGGTTGCGGAGCGCATCGGGATCCCGCCGAAGCTCCTCTTCGACACGATCACCCTGAGCCAGGCCGGCACGGTCAGCAACCTTTTCAAGGAGCTGGGCGGCCGGGTGGCGGAGGAGCGCTACGACGACCCGACGTTCACGGTCGACCTCCTCATCAAAGACGTCGCGCTGGGGGTGAAGATGGCCAAAGAAGGCGGCGCTCCGCCGATCCTGGGCCGTTCGGTGGAGCTGATCAACGAGATCGCTCGGGCCCAAGGTCTCGGATCGAGCGACACCTCGGCCATGTGGAAGAGCTACCTCCACCTATGGGGCAAGGACCGGTAAAACTCGCCCTGTCGCGGCCGGGCGTGCCGCTACGGCTCTGAAATCTCAACCGCACGTTCTTACCCATCGAAGGAGGGGGCATCATGCGTCGATTCATCCTGTTCGGAAGCCTAGTCAGCTCTCCTGGTCCTCTTGGGGTCGCCTGGCCCGGGAACAGCGCAGGCAAGGTCGACTATCCAACGAAAGCCGTGAACATCGTCGTGCCTTTCCCGCCCGGACAAAGCCCGGATCTGATCGCCCGGGCACTGAGCGAGGGCGCGAAGGGGGCGTTTCCCCAGCCCTTCGTGGTCGTCAACCGCCCCGGTGGCGCCGGGACCCTCGGCATTGCCGAGGTGGTGATGGCCAGGGCCGATGGGTACACCGTTGGGTTGTCACCGATTGCGCCCCTGATCGTGCAGCCACAGATCACGTCCGACCTGCCATACAAGCGCCCTGACGATTACCGCCCGGTGATGAAGATCGGCAGTGTGCCCATGGTCTTCTCCGTGCTCGCGGATTCCCCGTGGAAGTCGATCAAGGATGTGATCGACTATGCCAAGGCCAACCCGGGCAAGATGCGCGTCGGCAGCAGCGGACTGGGATCGATTCCGCACATGGATTTGGAGATTTTCAAGGAAAAGGCCGCTGTCGAGCTCACCCACGTGCCGTTTCCGGGGTCAGCCGCATACATCCCGGCCCTGCTGGGCGGGCACATCGAGGCCATCTCGGATTCGCTGCCGCCCGTTCTCGACCAGGTGCGCGCGGGCAAGGTGCGGGTGTTGGCCACCTTCGAGGAGAAACGCAATTCCATTCTGCCGGACGTGCCGACGTTCAAGGAGCTCGGCTTCGACGTCACGCTGGGGGTCTACCACTCGGTATTCGTGCCCAAGGGCACGCCGGACGCCGTGGTTCAGACTCTCGGCGAAGGCTTAAAAAAAGCCATGGATACGGAGGCGTTCAGGAAGTTCGTCGAGAGCAGCAACTATGTGGTCGACTACCAGGACGGGGCGGCTGCTCAAGAAGCAGCTCGAGGCCGACTACGACAAGATGGGCCCGATCATCACCAAGCTGGGGCTGAAAAAATAAGAAGGCTGTCGCGAGGCCTAGGTGACGTCAATGCGCTACCGTGTGGTCTTTCTCGGTACGGGGACGGCCGACAATGAGGAACGCTGCCAATCGGCGTATGCCCTCGTCGACCCGCAAGAGTCCTTTCTGCTCTTCGATGCGGGGAGCGGGCTGGAAACCCTGAAGCAGATCGTGCGCGCCGGGCTGGAGCCGACCATGCTGCGCGGCATTTTTCTGACCCACCGGCACTGGGACCACGCGGCCGGCCTATTGCCGCTGCTCCTTTGGCTGCGCCTGCGCCATGCGGAGATCGCTGCCCGGGTCACCGTCCATGGGTCCCCGGAGACCATGCGTGCGATGGAGGAGATGCACCGCCTTTCCGGGCACCGGGGCCAATTCGCGTTCCGCGAGGTCGGCACCGGGCAGAGCGTCTCCCCCTGGAATGGCGTTCTCGTCGAGGCCATCGCCGTCGAGCACATTACGGGCAGCCTCGGCTATCGCGTGCGCCTACCCGGCAGCGTGCTGGTTCTCAGCGGCGACACGGCGCCGGCGGAGACGTTGGCGGACGCCGCACGCGCAGCGGATATCCTGATCCACGAGGCAAGCTTCGACCGGGCCCAGGAATCCAAGGCTGCGGACCTGCGCCACACCACGGCAGAGCAGGCCGGGGCGCTCGCCCGCAGGGTCGGGGTCAAGCGGCTGATTCTGACGCATCTCGTGCCGGATCGTCTGATCCCGCAAGACAGGCTGCGCACGGAGGCCGAGGCCGCCTTTGGCGGTCCGGTGGATCTGGCTGAGGACCTCTGGTCCCTGGAGCTTCCAGGATAGTTCGCGCTTCGGACGGCCGTCTCGGATGTGAGGCCGTGTGAGAGAGAGGGCGGTGATGCGACGCGCAGTCGTGATATTCGCAGCGGCCGGCTCGGTACTGTCGGTGCTCTATCTCTTAGAAGGAACACGCTACGCACTGGGCACTCCGGCTGCGCCCGGTCCCGGCCTGTTCCCGTTGATCGTCAGCGGGCTCCTCCTTATCGGCTTCGTCGGGACGGGTATCGAGGCCTTAGCATCGACGTCTAAGGCGAAGGTTTGCTGGCCGGCCGGCGCGGCACGCTGGCGTGTGGCCGCCATCGCGTTGTCCTGCACCGCATACGGGCTTGCACTGCCCTATCTGGGCCACATGATCGCGGGGACGCTGCTTGCCTTTGCCGTGCTCCACGTGATGGCGCTGCGCTCATGGCCGGTTAAGATCGCCCTGTCCTTGGGGATTGGGGTGGGCTCTTACGTGCTCTTCGGCATGGTGCTCGGGGTGCCCTTCCCGAGCGGGATACTCTTCGAATAGGGGGCATCCGCAATGAGGACGCATGGGGACTATTGACGGTCTGCTGTACGGCTTTTCGGTGGCCTTGACCCCGGAGAACTTTCTGGCGGCCCTGGTGGGGGCATTGCTTGGAACCGTGGTGGGAGTGCTGCCCGGTCTTGGCCCGATGGGCGCCATGGCGATGCTCTTGTCCTTCACGGTGGCGCTGAAGGCGGAGACGGCGTTGATCATACTCGCCGGGATATATTACGGGGCCATGTATGGCGGGTCGACAACGTCCATTCTCATGAACGTCCCCGGGGAGTCGGCCTCGGTGATGACCTGTCTCGACGGCTATCAGATGGCGAGGCGCGGTCGGGCCGGAGCCGCGCTGTCGGTAGCGGCGATCGGCTCTTTTTTTGCCGGCACCGTCGGGGTTGTCGGATTGATGCTGTTTGCGCCGACGATTGCCCAGTTCGCCCTCAGTTTCGGGCCGCCGGAGTATTTCTCCCTGTGTCTGGTCGGGCTCTTCGCCCTCTCGCGCGTCTCGGGCGGGTCGTTATGGAAAGGTCTCGTGGTCCTGGGCCTGGGCTTGGCCCTGGGAACGGTCGGCATGGAACAGGTCTCCGGGAAGAGCCGCTATGTCTTCGGGATCCTTGCGCTGATGCAGGGCATCGACATTGTGCCGGTGGCGATGGGCCTTTTTGGCGTTGCTGAGGTGCTCTGCGTCGCGGAGCAGCAGGGCGGGTTGCCCCAGATCACCCGGGTGAGATTCCGGGAGCTGTTCCCGAGCCGGGAGGAGTGGCGGCGAGTCGTCGGCCCCATCCTGCGCGGGACCGGCCTTGGGTTCTTGTTCGGCTTGATCCCAGGCCCTGCCGCTGTGCTCTCGACCTTCGGCGCGTATAACCTGGAGCGGCGCCTGTCGAAGCATCCCGAGGAATTCGGGAAGGGCGCCATCGAAGGGGTGGCGGGTCCTGAGACGGCCAACAATGCCGCCACGGCCGCGGCCATGGCTCCCTTGATGTCTTTGGGCCTGCCATTCGCCCCGCCGGCCGCGTTACTCCTCGCTGCGCTTATGATGCAGGGCGTCCGGCCGGGCCCGCTGCTGATCTCCGATCACCCTGAGATTTTCTGGGGCGTGATCGCCTCGATGTACATCGGCAACCTCGCGCTGCTCGTGCTGAACCTGCCGCTGGTGGGCATCTGGGTGAGCTTGCTGCGCGTCCCGGGGCACGTGCTCATGGCCCTGATTCTCGTTTTTGTGATGGTCGGCGCCTACAGCGTCAACAACAGCCTGCTGGATTTGGCGGTCGTCAGCGGGATGGGAATTGTCGGCTGGTTGCTGCGCAAGCTGGAGTTCGATGTCGCGCCGATGATTCTGGCACTCGTCCTCGGCCCGTTCATGGAGCGTACCTTCCGAGAGAGCCTTTACATGAGCCGCGGGGACCTGCTCACCTTCGTCCAGCGACCGATCAGCTGCGCGCTGCTGCTCGTAATGGTGGTAATAATCGTCGCGCCTTCGATCTGGCGGATAGTGATGCGGCATCCCAAACCGGCGGCCGCTTAACATGGGTGAACGCATGCCTTCAGCCTGCCGCTTTTTGATCGTTGTTTTTGACAGCCTGCGACCGGACAGTCTATCCGCGAACCAGACGCCGAACCTCTACGAGTTCTGTCGGAGCGGGGCCGTGTTTTCGAAAAGTCGCGCTGTTTTTCCAACCCTGACACGCGTCAACAAGGTCAGCCTGGTGACCGGCACCACGCCCTCCAACCACGGTGTCTTGTTTAACATGTTCTACGATCCCGCCGTCTTTCAGGACCGCATCGTCGATATCGGGGACATGGACGTCGTGCTCGCGGCCGATGCGGGGGGACATCGACTCATCACGGCCCCCACCCTGGGTGAGATTTTGGCTCGGTCCGGCCGGAAATTGGCAGCCGTTCACACCGGGATGCCCGGGGCACCGTGGCTGGTCAACTACCGCGGCGCGCAGCTGGGGCACTGCCATTTTTCGATCCATGGCCCGCAATTCTCGACCCCGGTCGATCTGGCCACGGAGGTCGTCGACCGGCTCGGCGCGATCCCCGCATCGCGACACCCGAACCTGCCTCGGCTTGACTATGCCGTGAACGCATTTCAGGAGGTCATCTACCCCCGCGCGAAACCCGACGTCGCTATCCTGTGGCTCAACGAACCCGATCACACCAGCCACCACTACCCCGCCGGGTTCCGATGTCATGGCGGCAGCCCTCCGGGGAATCGATGACGTGTTCGGCCGCATCCTGGCGTGGTGGGCCGCGAAAGGCCGGCGGGACGGAGTGCAGATCATCGCCATGTCCGATCACGGCTGCATTCCCGGCCACACGCGGTTGGACATCAACGGCCTGCTGAACCGGGCCGGTTTTCCCGCCGGCAGGGATCCGTCGGCCGAGGGGGGGATCGTCAGCCTTCCGGGGTCGGTCGGGGCCATTTACCTGCGGGGAACGCGGAAACACCTGCTTCCGGATATTGTCGGCTGGATGCAGAACCAGGAGTGGTGCGGTCACCTGTTCACCGACGGCCCCGCGGGAGTGGAAGGGAGGATTCCCGGAACGTTCTCCCACTTCCTGGCCGGCATCGCGCACCGGCGGGCGCCCGATCTGGTCTACACCCTCAGGAGCCGCACCGATGGCGAGTGGCTGCTATTACGACTCCGGCAAGCCGGTCGACACCGGTCAGCACGGCGGACTGAATCCGCTGGAGATCCACAACGTGTTGGCTTTCGGAGGGGAGGCATTTGCCGGAGCGCACCGGTCGTCGGCGCCGGCCGGGATCGTGGACATCGCGCCGACCGTGCTCGATCTCATGGGGCTGACCATCCCCCCGTCCATGACGGGCCGGGCGCTGCGGGAAGCCTATGCCGCGGCGCCGCAGGACTCGGCGCAGGTTAGGGAGCAGATTTACGAAACCGGTACCGGCAATTACACCCAACGGGTGCGCGTTTATGAGCAGGGCTCTCACCGCTATATCGACGGGGGATGGCTCGATTGAGGTGACATGGCGGACGATCTGCTGGCCATCAACAATCTCAGCGTCGTGTTCGACAGCGACGAAGGCTGTCTTGCGGCAGTCAGCGGTGTCAATCTGATCGTCCGCGAAGGGCAGACGGTGGGAATTGTGGGGGAAAGCGGCTGCGGCAAGAGCGTGACCTGCTTGTCGATCCTCGGACTGCTCCCTCCCAACGGGCGCGTGCATTCAGGCGAGATTCTGTTTCGGGGGCAAGACCTGCTTCGGTTCGATGAACGCCGGATGGAGGCGATCCGTGGCCGGGACATCGCCATGATCTTCCAGGATCCGATGACGTCGCTGAACCCGATCCACACCATCGGCCGCCAGATCATGGAAAGCCTGCAGGTCCACCACGGCCTGGACCACCGGGCCGCGGAACGGGAAACGGTTGAGCTTCTCCGGCGGGTGGGCCTTCCGGAACCGCGGCAGCGGATGCGGGATTTCCCGCATCAGCTGTCGGGTGGAATGAACCAACGGGCCATGATCGCCATGGCCCTGGCCGGCCGGCCGCAACTGCTGATCGCCGACGAGCCGACCACGGCGTTGGACGTGACCATCCAGGCGCAGATTCTCGAACTGTTGAGGGACCTCCGGAGCGGACAGGACATGGCGGTCATCCTCATCACCCACGATCTGGGGGTCATCGCCGAACTGACCGACCGGGTGGCGGTCATGTACGCGGGGTGTATCGTGGAGCTGGCGTCGGTCCACGACATCTTCCACAACCCCAAACACCCCTACACGCACGGGTTGCTCGGTTCCCTGCCGAGGGTGGACCGGAACCAGGATGTGCTGGCGGCCATAGAAGGGACCGTGCCGGCGCTGCACGAATTGCCCGCGGGGTGCCATTTCGCGCCGCGGTGCCGCCGCGCGGTTGATCCCTGTCGGGAAGAGAAACCACCGACGGCGGTGGGCGAACGCGGCCACTGCGTGGCCTGTTTCAACCCGGAGGGCTGACCTACCGACCATGGAAAGCACCCCCCAGGCCACCCCCGTCGAGGCCGTTCTGGAAACCCGGGATCTCGTGCGCCATTTTCGCGGAAAACGGCGCAGTCTCCTGGGGCAGAGAACGATCATCCGGGCCGTGGACGGAGTCAGCTTCATCCTGCATCAAGGGGAGACGCTTGGCCTTGTCGGCGAGAGCGGGTGCGGCAAGTCGACGGTCGGGAAGGTGATTCTCAACATCCTGCAGCCGACCAGCGGCCGGGTTTTCTACCGCGGGCGCGACATTGCGGCGTTGAAGGCGGGGAGAACGTCTCCCCTGCGGCGCGAAATGCAGATGATCTTCCAGGACCCGCTGGGGGCTCTCGACCCGCGGATGCGCATCGGAGACCAGATCTGCGAACCCCTCGCGATTTTCCGGGTCGGTACGGAGAAGGACCGCGAGCAGGCCGCGTGCGAGATGCTCGACATGATGGGGTTGAAGGCCCACATGTACACGCGGTACCCCCACGAGCTGAGCGGCGGGCAGCAGCAGCGCGTGGTGATCGCGCGCGCCTTGATTCTGCGGCCGAAAGTCGTCATCTGCGATGAACCGATTTCGGCCCTGGACGTTTCGATCAAGGCGCAGGTGATCAACCTGCTGTCGAAACTGCAGGACGTGCTGGGGTTGGCCTATCTGTTCATCTCCCACGACTTGAGCGCCGTGCGCCATATCTGCGATCGCATCGCCGTGATGTATCTGGGCCAGGTGGTCGAAATGGCTGCACGCGAGGACCTGTTTTCGACCCCCCTGCACCCCTATTCCAGGGCGCTGATTTCCGCCGTGCCGGTGCCCGACCCCTCCGCCCGCCGGAATCGGATCATTTTGAAAGGGGAGCCGCCCAGCCCGATCGATCCCCCGCGCGGATGCCGTTTTCACACGCGCTGCCCCTCCGCGAGGGCGAAGTGCGCCGATGTCGAGCCCCTGGTGCAGACGGTCGAACACGGCCACACCGTGACATGCCATTTCCCGGGGGATGCATGACGTTCCGCTACATGAGTCAAAGACTGTTGCGTGCGGTCGTCACCATGTGGCTGGTGGTGACGTTCACCTTCATCATCCTGAGGGCCACCGGGGATCCTACGGACACCCTTTTACCCGACGACACACCGACCGAAGTGGTCGAGTTCTACCGAAGGGCATGGGGGCTCGACAAGCCCTTGTACGAACAGTACCTGATCTATTTCAAAAGCGTGTTCCGGGGGGACCTGGGGCGATCCTTCCGCGACAATCGGGACGCCGTTGCGGTGATGCTCGAGCGAATACCCGCAACGCTCCGGCTGGGCTGCTCCGCCTTAGCCCTCGCGATCGTGTCGGGTGTTCTGCTGGGGATCTTTGCGGCGTTGCACCGCAACAGCGTGCTGGACCGCATGACCATGGCCTTCGCCGTTTTCGGCTACAGCATGCCGAACTTCTTCCTGGGAATCCTTTTGATCTTCCTGTTCGCCATGAAGCTGCGCATCCTCCCGAGCGCGGGCAGCGAGACCTTCCTGCACATGATCATGCCTTTGATCACGCTCACCACCGCTCACGCGGCCGGGATCGCCCGGTTCAGCCGGTCGGCCATGCTGGAAGTCCTCAACGAGCCTTACATTCGTACGGCGCGGGCCAAGGGGTTATCCTACCGGCGAAGGCTCCTGCGGCACGCTCTTCCCAACGCCATGATCCCCATTATGACCATCGCAGGCCTCAAGGTCGGTCATCTCATCGGCGGCGCCATCATCATCGAAACCGTTTTTGCATGGCCCGGGGTCGGCCGCCTGCTGGTCATGTCCGTCGCCACGCGGGACCTGGCCGTTGTCCAGGCCATCGTCCTGATGCTGGCCTGCTCGATGATCGCGGCCAATCTGAGCGTCGATCTGCTCTACGGCTGGGTGGACCCCCGCATTCGCCTCGGCAAGGCGGAGGAGGGGTGCTGAGGCATGGCCGAGCCCTCCCCCACCCACCGGCTTCCCGCACCGCCCGCAGACGCGGCGCGGGCCGCTCCGTTGCGAACCGTGCGTCGTCGCCTCACCCGGCGATCACCGGTCGTCATGCTTTGTCTCGGAGTGCTTTGCTCGATGGCGCTGATCGCGATTTTCGCCGACGTCCTGGCGCCCATGCATTATGCGGAGCAGAACCTGTCGGCGCGCCTCAGGCCCCCGGCATTCCTGGGCGGCCCGGAAAACAACCTCCTCGGCACGGACCAGCTCGGGCGCGACATCCTGAGCCGGCTCATCTACTCGATTCGCATCAGCATTTCGCTGGCCCTGCTGGGCACGATCATCGCCTCCTGTCTGGGCACGGTCCTCGGGTTCGTGGCGGCATCCCTGCGAGGGGTGGCCGAGGACTTCATCATGATGCTGGTCGATTTCCAGGGGTCCGTGCCGTTCCTCATCATCGCTCTTTCGGCTCTGGCCTTCTTCGGAAACAGCCTGGTCCTCTTCATTCTCCTCATAGGCATCCACGGATGGGAGACCTATGCAAGGCTCTCCCGGGGCCTGGTCCTGTCCGCGAAGGAGCGGGGTTACGTCGTCGCGGTTCGGACCCTGGGCGCAGGCTCGCTCCGGGTATACGGGCGGCACGTGCTGCCGAACGTCGTCAGCGCCCTGGTCGTGCAGCTCACGCTGAATTTTCCCGAAACGATTCTCCTGGAAACCGCATTGAGCTTTTTAGGGCTGGGCATCCAGCCGCCGCTCACCAGTCTGGGCCTCATGCTGGGCAGCGCAAGGGATTATCTCGCCGTAGCCTGGTGGATGGCGGTGTTTCCGGGAATGGCGATCTTTTTGACCACCTTGTCGATGAGCATTGTCGGCGATTGGCTGCGGGACCGGCTGGATCCGACGATCCGCAAATAGCCCGCGAAAAAGCCGCCACAAGAAGGAATCCCACAGAGAGAAAGCGAGGGTCTTGCCCATGAAACGTGACGCCTGCAACCGCTGGATGCGTATTCTGCCCGTTCTGGGGTTCATGCTGTGGATCCTTGGGGGGCCGGTATCGGGCCCCGGCCTTGCCCGGGCCGACGAGCGGCCCGATCTCGTCATCGGGGTTTCGAGCCTGCCGGAAAATCTCCGGCCGAGCGAGATCTCCAACACCCTCAATCGAATAAAACTCATCTTCCTTGATCACCTGATCCGCCGCGACTTCGGTGCCACGCCCGAAGGAGACGGCTCCGAGCTGGTGCCGAGCCTGGCGGAGTCGTGGACGTGCATCGAGCCGACCGTCTGGGAGATCAAGATCCGCAAGGGCGTAAAATTTCACAACGGGGAGGAAATGTCTGCCGAGGATGTGGCCTTTTCCTTTTCGGCCGATCGGTTTTGGGGCCCCAATGCGCTGGAGCCCGACGGCAAGCGCTACTTCGACGTGCTGAAGAAGGTCGAAGTCGCCGGCCCTGATACCGTTCGGTTTGAGACCAAGGCCCCGGATCCGATCTTCCCGCTCAGGTTCTCATCGCCGGTCAGCTTCGTGATTCCTCGCAAGTATTACCAGGAATCCGGTCTCGATAAATTCGCGCTGAATCCAGTCGGCACCGGCCCCTACAAGCTCGTCGCCATCAAGAAGGGCGACTACATCAAGTTCGAGGCGCACGACGCCTACTGGGGCGGCCGGCCTCCGGCGCGAACCATCACGCTGCGCCTGGTGCCCGAGCTGGCCGGGCGCATCGCCGGGCTGGTTTCCGGCCAGTTCCATCTGATCGACGGCGTCTCCCCCGACCTGGTCGACACGCTCAGCGGCTACACGGACCTCGAGGTGCGGCGGGTCAAGATCGAGAATCAGCGGCTGCTGGTGATCAGCACCCTTCACCCGCTCTTGAAAGACAAACGGGTCCGACAGGCGATCGTGCATGCGATCGACCGGCAGAAGATCATCGACACGCTGTGGCGCGGGGAGACCGTAGTCCCCAAACCCTTCAATTTCCCTTCTTACGGCAAGTACTACGATCCGAGCAGGCTCCCGCGCGAGTACGACCCGCAAAAGGCCATGGAGTTGCTGAAGGCGGCCGGGTACAAGGGGGAGCCGTTGAATTTCAGGGTCACCAAGGGATATTACGTCAACTACGAAGATGCGGCGCAGATCATGGTCGAAATGTGGAAAAAAGTCGGACTCAAGGTCAATCTGGAGATTCGGGAAGGCGCAAGCCTCGCCTGGAAGGGAGTCAGGGAAGGGGAAGTCGCCTTGATAAACTGGTCGAGCGGGATACACTTTGCGGACCCCATCACACCGCTCTGGGTCGACTGGGGGCCGGCGGGCCCGCGGGCCTACGGACCGGGAAAGCAAATCGCCAGCTGGGTGGTGCCCGAGGAATTCGCGGCACTGGGGAAGAAGCTGGAGCTTGAAATGGACGTGTCGGAGCGCAAAAAGGCCCATCAACGCATGGTCGATATTTTCGAGGATGAGTGCCCCGCTGCGGCTTTGTGGATGGAGGTCGTGTGGTACGGGGTGCGAAAGAATATCAAATGGAAGCCATATAGTTTCTGGTATATGGACTTCGGACCCGGCAACCTGAGTTTTGGAAAGTAGCGCAGATTTCACACTCAGAGGGGCACGCCCGGTTTGGCGTGTCGATCCGCCGTGTCGCCAACGCGCTTTCGGTAAAGGAGAGTCAATGGGTACAGGCTCAGGGTTCGGGAAAACCATATTTGTAGGGGATGCGTTCCTCCATTTCGGCGCCCCGGCGATCGTGGCCGCGCTGGCTCACAGCACCGTGGCAGAGGTGAGCCGGCAATCCGGTGGCGGGTGGACCCTGGAGGATGAGAGACCCGAAGTGGAGGGTTACAAGCTCAGCAAACTGGAACAGCAGAAAAATTCCATAGAGCGGGTTGCCCGGGCCATGGGCGTCGATCTGAGAAAACCGGGGCTCAGGATTCGGTTCCGGGGAGATCTCCTGGCCGGCAGCGGCATCGGAGCGAGCGCCGCCGGCTGCGTCGCGCTGGCGCGCGCCCTGAACGAAGAGTTCGACCTGCGCCAGTCGGATGCGGGCATCAACGCGGCGGCGCTCGAGGGCGAAAAAGCTTACCACGGGGATCCGAGCGGGGTGGACAACACGGCGTCGACCTATGGGGGGATTCTCTGGTTTCAACGGGATGCCCGAACCGGGCAGTACGGGGCCGAGAGCA
Source organism: uncultured delta proteobacterium (assembly GCA_963828345.1). Lineage (GTDB taxonomy): Bacteria > Desulfobacterota > Desulfobacteria > Desulfobacterales > SpSt-501 > SpSt-501. The sequence continues at coordinate 95,250 of CAWHEZ010000006.1, read as the reverse complement.
TCAAGGCCGGATCGCACCTCGACGTCGTCCTGGCCAACAGCGGCGTGAACGTCGACACCTCACAGGTGGTGGCCTTCAAGAAGCGGCAGATCGCCGAGCACCCCGAAGCGTACGACGCGGCCCTGAAAGCGACGCTGGAGCAAGCCTGCGGGCTGCGCGCGGCGATAGGGGCAGCGGACAAGAACGCCATCGGCCGCCTCATGGATGACCACCACCACGTCCTCAGACAACTTCATTTTTCACATGACAAGATCGAAGGCATCGTCAAGCTGGCGCATCAAGAGGGAGCGCTTGGCGCCAAGGTCACCGGCGGCGGAATGGGCGGCTACACCCTTATCCTGGCCGAAGACGAAAGACACCAAGGTCGGATTTCACGCACGCTTCAGGAAAACGGGTTCCGGGTCTTGAGCACCCGGATCATGCCTTGAAGCGGGCAAGGTGCAACAGGCTCGACCCATGGAGGGTTCCAAGAACAAACGGGTCAATCCGTAACCACAACATCGGCACAAGGGAGGGGAACATGAAGATCTCGAAAGTGGTCGTGATGCTGTTGGCGATAGCGTTCTGCTGCACGGCGGTCCCGGCGGGCCATGCGGCCGAGAAGGTGAAGGTCGGCTACCTGCACACCCTGGCCGTGGACGGCCAGATGTGGCTGGCGGTGCACAAGGGCTATTTCATGGAGCAGGGCCTCGAGCTCGAGCCCATCGTGTTCACCTCGGGCGTGCCGCTGATGCAGGCCCTCAGCGGCGGGAGCGTGGACGTCGCCATCATGGGCGCGGTCATCTCCAACTTTCCCTCGCGCGGGGTCGGCAAGATCTTCCTGATCAACGACATCGAGTACGACACCGCGATGCTGTTCGCGCGCCCGGAGACCGGGGCCAAGAGCATCAAGGACATCAAGGGCAAGAAGGTGACGACCGTCAAGGGCACCACGGCCCACGTCTTCCTGCACACCGCGATGAAGGCCAACGGGATGGACTCCAACAAGGACATCGAGCTGGTCAGCATGGACATGGCCGGGGCGGTCTCGGCGTTCATCGCCAACGCGAGCCCGTTCGTCTGCACCTGGGCGCCGTTTCAGGTCCAGATCCGGGACAAGGTCCCGGGCGCCGTCATGCTGTCCTCGGCCAAGGAGTTCTACCCGCAGGCCGCCATCATCGGCGGCTGGGTGGCCGCCAACAAGTTCTACGACGAGCGCAAGGACGTGCTGAAGAAGATCATCAAGGCCTGGGCCAAGGCCAACGACGAGCTCATGGCCAAGCCCGAGGAGTCGCTGAAGCTGATCCACGAGAAGGCTTACAGCAACATCCCCTATCTCGGACCTCCAGGCCAGCTGGCAGGCGGAGAAGTGCGAAACCTCCCAGAACTGGGTCAAGCTCTACGAGGACGGGACAGTCGCCAAGTGGATCGGGCAGGTCGAGCAGGTCTTCGTCGAGATCGGTTCGATCGGCAACTGGGTCGACCCCAAGGAGTTCTTCGACCCGAAGCTCTACCTCGAGGTCGTCAAGAAGTAGCGGCACCCGGCCGCGGGCGGGCGCATCCCGCCCGCGGCCGAACCTGATACCCCAGGGCAGGAGGAGACGCGATGGCCGCAGAGCGCCCGACCACGGACGGACTGTTCCAGCGCAGGCAGAGACGGGAGCGGATCGAACGGCGGATCTACTTCCTCGCCTCGTTCGCCACGCTGCTGCTCATTTGGGAGGGCTGCCGCGCAACGGGGCTGATCAACCCCAAGCTCTTCCCCTCGATTGCGGCCGTGGTCCAGTCGGCCGTCGTGCAGCTCCGGGACGGCAGCCTGCAGCAGCACATGTACGCCAGCTTCCTGCGGGTGCTGACCAGCTTCAGCATCGGGATCACGCTGGCGGTCGTGCTCGGGTTCCTCATCGGCTGGTTCCGCGTGGTGCGCCTGATGGTCGACCCGGTCATCAACTTCTTCAGGGCGCTGCCGCCCATCGCCCTGATCCCGCTGATGATCATCTTCTTCGGGATCGGCGAGACCTCCAAGATCATCGTCCTGAGCTACGCGTCCTTCTTCCCGGCCCTGGTCGTCATCTACCAGGCGCTGGTCTCGCTCGACCCCATCTACATCCGCGCGGCGCGGACCCTCGGGGCGACCAACATGGAAATCTTCAGCAGGATCATCCTGCCCCAGCTGGTGCCGCACATCATCACGGCCTGCCGGGTGTCGCTCGGCGTCTGCTGGGCGACCCTCGTCGCCGCGGAGCTGATCGCCGCCCAGCGCGGGATCGGCGCGATGATGGTGGAGGCGCAGAACTTCTTCCAGATGCCGCCGCTGGTGCTCGGGATCATCCTGATCGGCATCATATCGCTCGTGATGGACGCGATCGTACGCGCCATCGAAGCGCATGCCACCCAGTGGCAGGAAAAGATGTCGAGCTGACGCACGGAAGGCGGATAGGGACTCGCATGCCAGAACACGGGATCGTCGTCCAAGGGGTGGGGCTGACCTACAGCAGCGCGGCCGGCAGCTTCGAGGCGCTGCGGGACATCAACCTCAGCATTCAACCCGGCGAATTCATCTGCCTGCTGGGGCCTTCGGGCTGCGGCAAAACGACGCTGCTGAACACCATCGCCGGTTTTCTGGAGCCGACCGCCGGTTCCGTGGCGGTGGACGGGCAGCGCATCACCGGGCCGGGGCCGGACCGGGGCGTCGTCTTCCAGCAGTACGCCGTCTTCCCGTGGCTGACGGTCCAGGAGAACGTGCAGTTCGGGCTGCGCCTGGCGGCCAACCGCTGCTCCCCGGATGAGATGAAGCGCACCGCCGAACACTTCATCGACCTGGTCAACCTGCGGGATTTCAAGGACGCCTACCCCAAGCAGCTCTCCGGCGGGATGAAGCAGCGGGTCGCCATCGCGCGCGCCTATGCGGTCAACCCGAAGGTGCTGCTCATGGACGAGCCGTTCGGTGCACTGGACGCCCAGACCCGCCACTTCATGCAGGAGTCGCTGCTCCAGATCCTCGAGAAGGAGCGCAAGACCGTGGTGTTCGTCACCCACGGGGTCGAGGAGGCCGCCTTTCTTTCCACCCGGGTGGTCATCATGGCGGCCTGTCCCGGCCGGGTCCGGGAGATCATCCCGATCGACCTGCCGTACCCGCGCGACGCCGCGACCAAGACCTCGCCCGAGTTCATCAAGATCCGGGCGGTGATCGAGAAAGTGGTGCGGGAGGAGTTCCAGAAGCTGCGCTTGTCCGAGGTCTCCCCGGGCTGCGTCTGACGCAGGTGGCCGGCGGAGCGACAACAACCCCATACCAATTCAAGGGAGATCCACCATGCGGGTGCTGGTCACCGGCGGGGCCGGGTTCATCGGATCGTATCTCGTTCCCCGGCTCCTGGAGCGCGGCGACGAGGTAGTGGTGTTCGACATGGCGCCGGAACCGAAGGCGCTTGCCCCGGTCATGGACCGGATCGGCTACGTGCGGGGGGACCTCGGCTCGGCGCCCGACCTCTACCGCGCGATGATGAGCTGCCGGCCGGAAGGGGTGTTTCACCTGGGGGCGATCCTCGCGGGCCCCTGCGAAGAGAATCCCGTGCGGGGGTTCCAGGTCAACTTCGGCTCGACCCAGGCGCTGCTGGATGCGGCCGCGGCCTTGAAGACCCGCAAGTTCTTCATGGTCAGCTCCATCTCCGTCTTCGGCCGCGACGCGACCGAGCCGGTCCAGGACGAGGCCCCGAAGAACCCCGAGACGGTCTACGGCCAGACCAAGCTCGCATCCGAACACCTGCTGTCCTGGTACGCGCGCAAGCACGGCGTGGACACCTGCGCCCTTCGGTTCACCTGGGTGTTCGGGCCGGGTCGCACGACCGGGATCACCGCGCTCTACTCCTCGCTCATCCTGGATGCCGTCGCCAAGGGGGACGCCGTCTCGGTGCCCAACCCGGAGGAGCGCGGGGACTGGCTCTACGTGAAGGACGCCGTGAAGGCGATCCTGCTGGTGTGGGATCGGACCTCCCCGCCGCAGCGCGTCTACAACATCGCCGGCGGGGTGTACTCCATCCGCGAGGTCGTGGCCATCGCCCAGCGGCTGCGACCCGGGTCCCGGGTCAACTTGCAGGAAGGCGGCCGGAGCCTGTCCCCCTACCCGGTGGCCTACGACGACCGCAGGGCGCGGGAGGACCTGGGCTGGCAACCGGATTACACGATCGAGGCCGCGGTCGCGGAGCACCTGCAGGAGGTCGGGGGCCGTTCAACGCCCTGACCTGCGACGCGAACGAGCGAACAGAGTGAGGGAGAAGAGGGGCCGGCTTGCGCCGGCCCCTCTTCCGTTGGGGAGGTGAGGCGGGTGTTGCGTTGCGAAGTCGGGTGTTTCCGTCAGCGCCAGGTTTCGGCCGTCCGTGCGGCCTCTTGCCCGGCCGAGGACGGCGTGCGCAGGTCGGGGAACTCGGAGCGGATGAACCGGTGGATTTCCCTGATGCGGTCGTCCTGCAGCTTGGCCTCCCCCATCGGGAACTCCAGCCCCAGGTATTCGTACTTGGGCTTGCCCATGCGGTGATAGTCCAGCGCTTCGAAGCAGACGTTGGGCAGACCCCGGATGTGCTCGAGGATGGCCCGGACGTCCTCGATCGTGTCGTTGAACCCGGGCACGATCGGCGTGCGGACCCAGATCGGCAGCTCCGGCAGGGCCTCCCGCAGCTTTTTGAAGTTGGCGAGAATCAGCTCGTTCGAGACCCCGGTGAAGGCCTTGTGCTTTTCGGCATCCATGCTCTTGATGTCGTAGAGCACGGTGTCCAGGTGGCCGGCGGCCCCGAGCAGATCCTCCCAGCGGCAGAAGCCGCAGGTTTCGATGGCCGTGTTGATCCTGCGCCGGTGCGCTTCTTTCAGGAGCGCCATCGCGAAATCGGCCTGGTGCAGCGGCTCGCCGCCGCCGAGCGTCAGCCCCCCGCCGGAGCGCGAATAGAAGGCGCTGTCCTCCTCCACCTTCTGAATCACCTGGTCGACGGTCATCGTCTCGCCGTAGACGTTCAAGGCGAGCGACGGGCAGGCCTTGGCGCAGAGCAGGCACTCCGTGCACGTGTCGCGCGCGATGTCCACCTTCCCGTCATCTCCCCGGCGCAGCGCCCCGGCGGTGCAGACTTCCAGGCAGCGCACGCAGTTCTCGAGCGACAGGCACTTGTTCCGGTTGTAGACCAGTTGCGGCTGCGGAGTCTGCGATTCCGGGTTGCTGCACCAGCGGCAGCGCAGCGGGCAGCCCTTGAGAAAGACGACGGTCCGGATGCCCGGACCGTCGTGAACCGAATACTTCTGGATGTTGAATACGGCGCCGGCGGTTTTCATTCGAGCTCCGCCCGGGCCGCTTGACTGCGGCCCGGGCCGGGATGAGGGCGATTGGCTTAGATCTGCTCGTGGCCGGTCCGCGCGATCAGGTCGTTCTGGAGATCGGAGGACAGGTCGACGAAATAGGCGCTGTAGCCGGCGATCCGGACGATGAGGCTCCGGTATTTCTCCGGGTTCTTCTGGGCCGACACCAGCGTCTGCTTGTTGATGACGTTGAACTGGACGTGCCAGAGCTTCAGGTCGCACCAGGTGCGGATGAAGGAGACGAGCTTGCGCGTGCCCTCGTCCCCGGCCACGCACTTGGGCGTGAACTTGATGTTCAGCAGGCGCGCGGCGCGTTCGCGGTAGTCGCAGTTTTTGGTGGTGAAGTTCGAGAGCAGCACCGCGGTCGGCCCGTTCTTGTCCGCGCCCTGGGAGGCCGAGGACCCGTCCGACAGCGGGGTGAAGGCCTTGCGGCCGTTGGGGGTCGCGCTCACGGCCTTGCCGAACGGGACGTGCGAGGTGAAGGGCACCAGCCGCAGGTCGAGGTGCACGCCGAGCTCCTTGGAATACTTGTGGGTGAACTCGACGGCCGCCCGGTCGACGGCCTTGGCGATGGCGTCGGCATAGGGGTCGTTGTTGCCGTAGCAGGGCACGTTCAGCAGCATGTGCCGCACGTCTTCCTTGCCCTCGAAGTTGCTGTGCAGGGCGTCGAGCAGCTCGCCCATCGTCAACCGCTTCTCCTCGAATACCAGCTTCTTGATCGCCGAGAGCGAATCCACGACCGTGCCGTAGCCGATGTACTCGAAGTAGCCCATGTCGATGCCGCCCGGGATCTTCGGCTGGTGCAGGTCGAGGCAGTGCTCCATGCACAGGTCGTGCAGCGCGGAGGCCAGCGGGACCGCGAAGTGCTGGGCGCGCAGGCGGATGATGTGGTGCTGCTGGATGAAGGCGTGCTTGATGAAGTCGGTCTGGTGCGCGAGGAAGGCGTTCCAGAACTCCTCCCAGCTCTTGAAGTTGCGCGGGTCGCCGGTCTCGAGACCGATCTGCTCGTCGCCGCACTTTTTCATTTTGCCGCTGTAGAGGGTCATCTCGATCGCGGCGGCGAAGTTGATGTAGGCGCACGGGCTCGTGTAGGTGTCGCGGTTGGGCATGCGGCCCTCGGAGCAGCCCGACACGGCGTAGTCCAGCGCCTCGGCGAACTGGGCGCCCTTGGACAGGAAGAGCGGGACGACTTCCTCGTCGTTGATCAGCTTGGGGAAGCCGGAGCCCTCCTTGATGGTCTCGGAGATCTCCCACACGAAGCGCTCGGGCGAGCGCGAGTGGATGCGCGCGGCCAGGTCCGGGTAGTGCATCGGGAACTCGCGCTTGGACTTCAGGAAGAGGTAGCTCAGCTCGTTGGTGGCGTCGCGACCCTCCTTGGTCTGGCCGCCGATGGTGACCGCTTCCCAGTGGGCGTAGCCCTCGTTGATGGCGCCGCCGGCCGGGGAGATGTAGAGGTCGATGAACTGCGCCATCGACACCCACATGAGCTCGAGCAGCTCGATGGCCTTCTCCTCCGTGATCCGGCCCTCGTCCATGTCCTTTTTGTAGTAGGGGTAGAAGTACTGGTCCATGCGGCCGTTGGAGATGATGGTGCCGGTCTTGGACTCGATGCGCGAAAACATCTGCACGAACCACTGGGACTGCACGGCCTCGTGGAACGTTTCGGCGGGGTATTCGGGGACCTTGTTGCAGATCCGCGCGATCTCCAGCAGCTCGGCCTTGCGCTGCGGGTCCTTCTCCTTGGCGGCCATGTCGGCGGCCAGGCGGGAATGGCGCTTGGCCCAGATGACGATCGCGTCGCACAGGGTGACGATGGCTTCCAGGAAGGGCTTCTTCTCGACGTTGTCGATCGGGCTGAAGGGGTCGAGCGCCTGCAGGCGCTCCAGGGCCTCTTCCTTCATGCGCTTGAAGCCCTTCTTCAGGCCCTTCTCGTAGTCGTGCACCCACTGCAGGCATGAGCGGAACGAGGAGGTCTCGTTGACGATGAACCGCGAGAGCAGGGGGTCCTTCGGGTCGAAGGTGCGACGCGCGGTCTCCTCCGGCAGCGCAACCGCCAGCGCTTCGTGGTAGGTCTTGCCCTTCCAGTACGGGGCGATTTCGTCGATCACCACCTGGACGTCCTCGGGGGCGATGTCGAAGGGGGACTGGACCCGCTGGGAGAGCTGCTCGATGGCCAGGTCGAGGAAGTCGCCGTCCAACTCGGGGTAGAGGATCCCGTAGCGGCCCTGCTTGCCGGAGCGGCCGACGATGAGCTGGTGGTCGTCGATGTAGACGGTCATCTTCTCGGCGATGGTCTTGAGCGCCTTGGCCCAGCGCAGCGTCAGGTGCTGGCCCTCGGTCTGCTTCATGGACTCCGTGAAATAGCGGGCGCGCTCGATGTCGATCTTGGGCCGCTTCATCTGGAAGCCCTTCATGATGCGGAAAATCCGCTCGCGTCCCTTCTCGTACTTGGCCGTGTTGCCGGTCATCTCTTCCTGGAGCCTGGTTTCATGGGGTGACAACACATCACAGCAGTCCATATGAATTCTCCTTGGGTTGGGATTTTTTGGCGGCCGCCGGAAAAACTGCTTGCACCGGCTATGTCCCCCGATATAGTAGGCCCTTGATTTGCAGCCTGGATGCCGAGGCTAAAAGCAATTCCTATGCCGCCAGGCCGCGGGCGGCCGGGCATGCCTCCAAATAGCCCGGTTTGGGTGTAACTCCGGCCTTGATCCCGCTTTTTGGGCCGCTAATGGCCTCCTCGGGGGCCTTTTGAGCGTACCCGGTACCCTTTTAATCGGCCCCAATTTGTTGTTTTTTTGCAACACATTCCTCTTTTTGATTTTTCCATTGTTTAAACAGTTAGTTGCGTCGTTGACAAAATGCAACAATTGGTGCAATTGCGCAACAATCGGGATTTGTCTGGTGTTTGCTGAACGTGGTACAGACCTGTATCAAGCTTTTCGGAACCATCCTGTCGAGGGGTATATTTATAACTATTTGTTTTTAAATAAAAAATTTTAATAATGGCGAGGCGTAGACCTTCGACTGGGTGGCTTGAATATTGCTATCCTGAGGAATTCTACTTCAATACCCAGAAGGAGGTGGCCTCAAGACAAACCCTGTTCATTGATCCGGTTACCGGCCATCCACCACCACACCAACCCGAGGAGGGAATGATGAAATCGATTCGCCGCATTGCAGGGATTCTCGCGCTGTTCACGCTGCTTATTACCACCCAGGCCATGGCTGAAAAGTTCGTGGTCGGGTACCAGCCCTACGACACGATTTCGTATCAGGCGATTATCAACGCCGAACTGGGGCTGTGGAAGAAGTACGTTCCAAAGGGAACAGAAATTGAGTTCCAGGGCGCCTTGCAGGGAACGGTCGTGGCCAACAACATGCTCGCCGACAAGGCGCACGTTGGCTACATGAGCGTTATGCCCGCCACCATTCTCTGCTCCAAGCCCGAGCAGGCCGAGATCAAGATGGTTGCCACCGCGGGCATGTCCGAGGGCACGCGCTGCTCCCTGGTGCTCGTGCGCAAGGACGCCCCGCAGTTCAAGAGCAACGAGGAGTTGGCCCAGTGGCTGAACGGCAAGGTCATCGCGGCGCCCAAGGGTAGCGCCTCCGACCAGTACCTGATGAAATTCTTCGAAAAGTACAACGTCAAGCCGGCCGAGTATCTGAACCAGTCCATCGAGGTCATCGGCACCAACTTCCGCATCGGCAAGCTGGACGCGGCCTCGTTGTGGGAGCCGACCCTGTCGCGCATCGCTGCCGACGTGGGCGAAGGCAATGCCCGCATCGTGGCCGACGGTCGCGCCTGCGACAACCCGGACCTGGGCATGGTGGTCATGCGCAAGGACTTCATCGAGAAGTACCCCGACGTGGCCAAGGGCTATCTGCGCTCCGAGCTGGAGGCCCAGCGTTACCTGCTCGACCCCGCCAACTGGGTAAACGTCGTTGAGATGGTCTCCAAGCACGCCACCGGCATCCCCAAGAGCGTTCTCTGGTATTCGATCTACGGCCAGGTGCCGGCGACTTCGAAGGAGCCGGTGCGCGAGTGGAAGTCCTTCTACTTCAACGAGGCTGAGAGGAAGAACATCGCCGAGGTCGCACCTTTCCTGCAGAAGGACAAGCGGATCAAGGACCTTCCCAAGCCCGAAACCGTGGACGACAGTCTGGCCCGCCAGGTGTTCAAGGAAGCCGGCTACACCCCGGTGAGCGACAAGGTCACCCTGGGCGTGATCAAGGGCGCACCGGCAAGCGCCTGCCCCTTCAAGGACTAACCGTCCGGCCAACACTCGATACCGCCGGCGGGGAGCGCTTGCGCTGCTCCCCGCCGGATTTCGAGAACAACGCGCCTGGCGCCTGAAGGCACGTAGCCAACATCCGGCTGGAGACATTCCCGTGACCAACGCAGCATCGCCGACCGCAAACGAGGGGAATGCGCCGAGCTCTCTCGAGATCACGCTGTTCTCCCTCAAGCAGTGGTTCAAGAGCACCGGGCCCTATCTGAACCTGCTGGGCATCCTCGGCTTCATCGTTATCTGGTATCTCACCACCGAGAGTCTGAAGCTCCCGTGGTTCAAGAAGCTGCCCGGTCCGGTAGCCGTCTTCAGTGAATGGATTTCCGAGGATCCCTCCTATGGGATTTCGGTCTATTCGCCGGAATACTATGTCCATATCTTCAAGAGCATCTGGCGCGTGGTGCAGGCCTTTTTCCTGGCCACCATCTTGGGCGTGCCCATCGGGCTGTTCATGGGCTGGAAAAAGACCTTCAAGGATTACACCTTCCCCCTGCTGGAAACATTGCGGCCCATCCCCATGCTGGCCTGGGTGCCGTTGTCGATCCTGATGTGGCCGGGCCGCGAGGCGTCCATCATTTTTCTGACCTTTCTCGGATCCTTTTTCGCAACCGTGTTGAATACGCTTCTGGGGGTGGAATCCATCGACGAGGTGTATTTCCGTGCTGCGAGCTGCCTGGGCGCCAAACCTCGCCAGGTTTTTGCCAAGGTCATCCTGCCGGGCGCGCTCCCCTTCATCTTTACCGGCCTGCAGATCAGCATGGGCTTTGCCTGGTTTTCGCTGGTGGCCGGTGAAATGCTGGCCGGCGAATACGGGCTCGGCTACCTGATCTGGAACTCGTTCATCATGGTCCAGTACCCGGTCATCGTTATCGCCATGGTGACCCTGGGTGTCATCGGCTGGCTCTCCAGCGCGCTCATTCGCGTGGTGGGCGACCGCTTGATGCAATGGAAAGTTAGAGAGGCCGCTCAATGAACACAGGCGCTGTTTCTTCCCCCTCAAGCCGCGGCAAGATATCCATCCAGAACGTCTCCAAGGTCTACGATCCGGACGGCGCCAAGGTTCTGGCCGTGGACGACTGTACCATGGAGATCGAGGCCGGCGAGTTCTGCGTGGTCGTAGGGCCTTCGGGCTGCGGCAAGACCACCCTGCTCAACGCCATCGCCGGATTTCACGGCATTTCCTCGGGCGAGATCCGTCTCGACGGCCAGGTGCTCTGCGACGCGAGCAAGCAGGCGACCCCCGGTTCGGACCGTATCGTGGTGTTCCAGAACGGGGCGCTTTTCCCCTGGTTCACCGTGCTCGAGAACGTGACCTTCGGACCCGTGGTCCAAGGTGGGACCAGCGGCAAACAGGCCAAAGACAAGGCGCGCGAGATGCTCAGCCAGATGGGGTTGCAGGGCATCGAGAACAACTACCCGAGCGAAATATCCTCGGGCATGCGGCGTCGCGTGGAGATCGCCCGCGCCATGATGAACGACCCGAGCGTCCTGCTCCTCGACGAGCCCTTCCGAGCCATGGACGCGCTGACCAAAACGGTGGTCCACCAATTCCTGCTCGACGTCTACGACAAGAGCAAGAAAACCATCTTTTTTATCACCCACGACCTGGAAGAGGCCATTTTCCTGGGCTCCAAGGTCTACATCATGACCACCCGGCCCGCGAAGATAAAGACCATCCTCGACGTGGACATCCCGCGTCCGCGTGATTTCCGCGTGCTTTCGTCCTCGAACTACATCCGGCTCAAGAAAGAGTGCATCGAGGCGGTCCACGAGGAAGCGCTCAAGGCCTTCGCCGCGGGCGAACGGGAAATGGCGTAGCGTTGCGCCGCACGAGACAACGGGCAACACTTACCGGAGATAGCTGCCATGGCAACAGGTCCCAAGCCGGGATTCAACTGGGTCAAGCTCAAAAAGCAGGTCTTCAGTCGCACGACCTTTCGCGGCATTCTGGCCATCATCGTGTTCACGGTGCTCTGGGAGATCTGCTCGCGGCTGCAAGTCCCCATCGTCGGCAATGTGCCGCCGCCGTCGTCCGTGCTCAAAGCGCTGGGCCAGCAGCTGGTCAGCAAGTCGTATTGGGCCTCCTGGGGCGACAGCTACATCCGCATTCTGACGGGCTTTGCCATCGCGCAGGTCATTGGGATACCGCTCGGGCTGCTCTTGGGGGTAAATAAGACCGCGCGCGAGCTCATCTACCCGGTCTTCGAAATCATGCGGCCCATTCCGCCGCTGGCCTGGGTGCCCATCGCGGTCATCTTCTGGCCGACGACGGAGTTGTCCATGATGTTCGTGACCTTTCTGGGCGCTTTTTTCACCGTGGTGCTGAACATCGTGGGCGGGGCGCGCAGCATCGACGCCCGATATATCCGCGCGGCTCACTCGCTCGGCTCCACGCGGGCCGACATCTTCTGGAAGGTCATGCTGCCGGCCACGCTGCCGAGCATCGTCGTGGGCATGACCGTGGGCATGGGGATCACCTGGGCCGTGGTCGTGGCCGCCGAGATGATCGCCAGCCGTTCGGGCCTGGGCTTTCTCACCTGGCAGTCCTACGTGGCCGGAGTCTACCCCCTGATCATCATCGGCATGATGAGCATCGGTGTGGCAGGCTACATCTCCTCGGCCCTGATCCGCCTGATCGGCCGGCGTGTCACCCCCTGGTTGCGGATATACTAAGGAGCGTTTTTCATGAGCCAGAATCAATTGACTACCGGCATGGGCGCAGGAGAGATGATCGTCGACGACGTCTCCAAAGGCTTCGGGCTGGGCCCCCTGCACAAGCAGGTCCTGTGCAACTGCTCCTTTACCCTGGAGAAGCGCAAGCTCACCGTGCTCATCGGCCCCTCGGGCTGCGGCAAGAGCACGCTCGTGAATGTGCTGGCCGGATACGAAACCCCGGATTGCGGCACGATTCAGATCGACGGGCAACCCATCAATGGCCCCGGCGTGGACCGGCTGGTCGTTTTCCAGGAGACCGCGCTTTTTCCTTGGATGACCACCTTCGAGAACGTCTGCTACGGCCCTAAAGTGCAGCGCAAGCTCTCCAAGGACGTGTACGTCAAGGAGACCATGAAGCTGCTGGAGCTCGTCGGGCTCCAGGATTTCAAGGACAAGTATCCCTCACAGCTTTCGGGCGGCATGCAACGGCGCGCCGAACTGGTCCGGGCCATGATCAACCAGCCCAAGGTCATGCTCATGGACGAACCGTTCCGCGGCCTGGATGCCATGACCCGCGCGCTGATGCAGGAGTATTACGTGCGTCTTTTCGAAGAGCACCAGGGCACCAACCTCTTTGTCACCTCGGAGCTGGAAGAGGCCATTTTCCTGGGCGATAAGCTGCTGATCCTCACCAACAGACCCGCGCGTGTCAAGAAGGTCATCGAGGTGAACCTGCCCAGACCGCGCGAGTTCAGCATGCTGACCTCGAAGGAATACCAGGAGTGTAAGCAGGAAGCGCTGGAACTGCTGCACGAGGAGGCCATGAAGTCCTTTGCCGCGGGCGCGGTGAATGCCGCGGATTTCCTGGAGGCCTGCTGTCAGATGGGGCAGGACCAGGCGGTTCCCACCTGCAAGGACGACGACACAAAGCTCTAAGCAGGGACCGTCTCCAAGTCGGCGGTACTCAACCGCTCAACTCCCGCCGGGATGCTGTGGTTGCAACAGGAGATCGATCCTTCGCCCCCCCAATGAAGAACCGCCGAGAGCAGCGCAGCGGCCGCCTGCGGCAGGAGATGGCCCATGCGACCCGATGACGTGCCCGCAGGATACACGGCGGTCTAAGACGAACCGCACTTCAACTGCCGCAAGCAACACCCCGTCCCGGTAAACTTCTTATAGTGTCCTCAAGGCCAAGGCCCCGAACGCAGGCGTTGCAGCATCCCCTGCGGTCTGGGCCAAGCCCAACCCCCTGGGGCCGCTGATGGCGGTTGCCTCGATCGGAGCCATCCTGGTTTGACAGGCCATCATCAACCGAATAGAGTCAACTCAACCCTTCATCGAACGGCTCAATGAAACAGATCGAAACGTACATGGATAGCGTGCTGGACGTCCTGAGCGACGGCATCTACATCTCCGACCGCGAGGGCAACACCCTCAAGGTCAACACGATGTACGAACGGCTGATCGGCCTCCGGAGAGAAGACCTCGTCGGCCGGCGGGTGCAGGACCTGGTCGACGAGGGCGTCTTCGACGTCGTGCTGAACCCGCAGATCGTCAAGACCGGGCAGCCCGCGACCTCGGTCCAGACCACCAAGAAAGGCCAGAAGCTCATCCTCAACGGCCACCCCATCCTGGATGCCGAGGGCCGGGTGGCGCTGGTGGTCACCTTCGTGCGGGACGTGACCGTGATGAGCCAGCTCCGGGACCAGATCGCCTCCCAGAACAAGCTGCTCGAGCAGTTGCGCACCAACGTCCAGTACATCAACGAGGAGAGCATCCAGCGGTTTCCCATGAACGGCTTCAAAAGCCGGGAAATGATGCAACTCAACCGCCTCATCGAAAAGGTGGCGGCAACCGATGCGACCGTGCTGGTTTTAGGCGAGACCGGGGTGGGCAAGGAGTTCTTCGCGCGCTCTATTCACCGCGCCAGCCCGCGGGTCGACAAGACCTTCTTCAAGCTCGACTGCACCACCATCCCGGAGAACCTGATCGAGTCCGAGCTCTTCGGCTACGCGGCCGGGGCGTTTTCGGGGGCGAGCGTCAAGGGCAAACTGGGCCTGTGCGAGATGGCCGACGGGGGCACCCTCTTCCTCGACGAGATCGGCGAGCTGCCGCACAGCATGCAGGGCAAGCTCCTGCGGCTGCTGCAGGACCAGGAGATCATCCCGGTCGGTTCGACCCGGGTGAAAAAGGTGAACGTGCGCATCATCACCGCGACCAACCGCGACCTCGAAAAGGAAATCGAGCAGGGCCGCTTCCGGAGCGACCTCTACTACCGGCTGCGGGTCGCCGTGGTGAGCATCCCGCCGCTGCGGGAGCGGCAGGAGGACATCATGCCGCTCGCCACCTACTTTCTCGAGAAATACGCCTCCAAGTACCGCAAGGAGCGGCGTTTCGGCGCGGACATCGAGGGGATTTTCAAAAGCCACCGCTGGCCGGGCAACATCCGCGAGCTGGAGAACCTGATCGAGAGCCTGGTCGTCACCTGCGACCGCGTCCTGATCGAGGCCGTCGACCTGGGCAGCTGCATGCTGCCCGAGGGCGTCGACCGCAAGCGCAACCTGTTCGAAACCCTGGCGACCCGCGACCGATCCCTCAAGCAGATCGTGCGGGACCTCGAGCGGGAGCTGCTCCAGGGCGCGCTCGAGATCCACGGGTCGATGGCCAAGGTGGCCGACATCCTCAAGACCGATCGCTCGACGGTCTTCCGCAAGCTGCGGCGCGATGAGAAGGAGTGACCCCACAAGGGCCGCCGCCTGCCGGGCGGAGACGCGGACCGGCTCATCCCGGACCGCGAGACGGGCGTCGAGGCGACCCTGGCCGAGGGGTGGGGGACGGTGAGCCCGAAACAGATGGTGGTCGAAGGAGGTCTTGCCGAATGAACCCGGAAGTCAAAGCCCCGCTGATCGGCATCACGTGCTCGCGCTCGACCGGGGGAGCCTGGGGCCGGTACTCGCTCGGGCACTTCATGGACTACCTGCTTTCCGACTACAGCCAGGCGATCCTGCAGGCCGGCGGGGCGGCGGTCATCATTCCGGTCGCCCAGGACGGCGGAAGCCTCGGGACGATCCTGGACCGGGTGCAGGGCCTGATCCTGAGCGGCGGCCCCGACGTCCACCCCCGCTGCTACGGAGAGGAGCCGCTCGGCGGGCTGGGGGAAGTCGACGCGGCCCTCGACGAGATGGAGCTCGCGGTCGCGCAGCTGGCGTTGGACAAAGACCTGCCGCTGCTCGGGATCTGTCGCGGGATCCAGGTCTTGAACGTCGCGCTCGGCGGCACGCTTTACCAGGACCTCCCCACCCAGGTCCCCGCGAGCATCTGCCACACGCCGCGGACGGACAAGGCGGTCAACACCCACACGGTGCAGTTCGAGGCCGGCAGCCGGATGCACCGCATTCTCGGTGAAGCCGAGATCTGGGTGAACAGCCAGCACCACCAGGCCCTGAAGGCCGTCGCGCGGGGCCTGATGGTCACCGCGCGGGCCAGGGACGGGATCGTCGAGGCCGTCGAGCTCCCCGGCCGGAGTTTCGTCGTGGGGGTCCAGTGGCACCCCGAGGGCACCTGGCGCGGCGATCCTTTTTCGCAGAAGCTTTTCAGCGCTTTCGTGGAAGCCGCACGCTGAGACTGCCGCTGCGTGGCCGCTGACCACGCGCAATCTCTGCACGAACGTCCCCTTGCTGGGGCAGGGGGCTGAACCGACCCGGTTTGATTGCCAGACGGCTTTTCCCCAGGAGGCTGCCATGAACCGCGAACGACGGTTTTCTCTCTGCCTTGCATTGCCGCCATGCTGATCCTGACCGTGGCGCCGGTCGCGTCCGCTCCCGCGGTCACGGTCCACAAGTGGGAGGACCACACCCGTCCGTTCACGACGCGACTCACGGGCATCACCCGCCAGACCCCGGGTCGTCCTGCTGACCCTGCCGGCTGCGGTGGTCGCGACCCAGCAGGTGACGTTGAGCGTGTCCACATCCGCGTACGGGGGCCATGCGACCTACGCCGCCCGGGTGTTGCTGCTGGTGAACGACACCCCGATGCCGGCGCTGGTGATCGGGCCGGGCCTGAAGGTCGACCTCGAGCGCAAGCACCTCAGACCCGGGGTCAACGTGCTCAAGTTCATTGGGCTTCAACGACACCAACCGGATCGATGTCTACGACATGCGGATAGAACTGGCGGCCGCCCCGCCCGGCCGGGAAGCCGCGAAGCCGCAGGCCTCGACCCAGACCGGGGAGGCTGGGCAACCCCCGGCCCGGGAGCCCGCCAAGGCAGTCGACGGGCCGGCCGCACCGCGCGTCGACCCCCGGCCGCCCGAAAAGACCCCGGCGCCTCGTCCCGCGCAACCGCCCGCGCCGACCGTGGCCACGGCCGAGGGACCCAAGCTGGACGGGGCGACCGTCAAGGCGGAAGAACCGAAACAGGCGGCCGCACCTGTCAGGCCGGCCGCGCCGCAGCGCGCGCCCGTTCAGCCGGAGGGCGACCCCGGCCAGCGCTGGGCGGTCGTCGTCGGCGTCTCCGAATACGAAGACTCGCGGATCCCCAGCCTGCGCTACGCGGCGCGCGACGCCCAGGTCTTTCACGACTGGCTCGTTGCGCCGACCGGCGGCCGCTACGCCCCGTCCAAGGTGAAGCTGCTCCTGAACCGCAACGCCACCAACGAAAAAATCAAGGATGCGCTCTTCTACTACCTGCTCGAGGGGCTCAAGGGCGCAGCCGACTTCGACCGCAACGGGTCCGTGAGCGTGGGCGAAGTCACGGTCTTCGTCTCCCAGCAGGTGCGCCGGGCCACCCGCAACGCGCAGAACCCGATTGTGGCCGGCCGGTTCGACCCGTCGCTCGTGATCGGGAAGTGAGCGCGGACCTGGCTCCCATTGCGGGGTGTCCCCTCCTGCAGAGGTAAAATTACCTCCACCTATCCTGATCTCGGGCCGCGTTTTCTCCGCGGCCTGCACCCGCCTTCTCTGCGCGACCTGCGAATTCTGTGACGGAGCTATCTATTCCTGGCGCAGCCATGTAATTTGAACCGCGTTCATTATTTTATTGACGGTACTTTGTATACATAATACACGTTTCCACACCCTGAACACCCACCAAGCCGGGGAAGCGGGCATGAAGAAAATTCAACCCGGATATCTGGCTCAGCAGGCGGCTGATCGCATTCGGGACATGATCCGCAACGGCAGCCTGAAACTTGGCGGCCGGATCCTGGAAGCGCCGATGTGCGCCGCCATGGGAGTCAGCCGCACCCCGCTGCGCGAAGCTCTGCGCATCCTCAGCTCCGAAGGACTGATCGAGTCGATCCCCAACCGCGGGTCCTACGTGGCGCAGCCCACCATCGAGGCGGTCGGGGAGATGTTTTTCGTGATGGCCATCCTCGAGGGGACCTGTGCACGCCTGTGTGTGCAGCGTCTGGACGAAAAAGGTCTGCGGCGGCTGGATGACCTCTTCGGCAAGCTCGAGCAGCACTGCCGGGTGGAGGACCGCGAAAAATACATGGCGGTGAATCACCGTTTCCACTCGCTGGTCCAGGAACTGGCCGGCAACCAGGTGCTGAGCCGGGTCATCGACGGCCTGCGCCAGAAGATCCTGCTTTACCGCTATCGCCAGATCTACCTGCCCAACCGGCTGCAGGAATCGATGCAGGAGCACCGGGCGCTGCAGAAGGCGCTCCGGGGGAAAAATCCGGACGAGGCCGAAGCGTGCATGCGGGCGCATCTGACCCGGCAGTTCGACGCGCTGAAAGCCGTGTTGACGGAGATCTGAGAGCATTCGTCGCGCGGGAGGGAGTGGTCGTTTTGCCCGGCGCCTCAACGGGAATGCGGCCTTCCCGCGCAAAGAAAGGAGGTGCCCCCCACCAGTCGAAGGTGTGTGCGGCCGGCGCCTGCGGGAATGGCGCACATTGCGGCGAGGGTGCCTGAGTGAGCCCCGAGCGCGACACGCTGCGGGGTACCCCAAGACGAGACAACGGGGCAGGCACGCTGCCCCGACTTTGCCTGAACCGAACAAACGGGAGGGAAACCTATGGGTCTGGCCGAACTATCTCTCATCGCGCTGGCAGTCGCAGTCGTCGTCGGTATCGTCCGGAACGTGAACGTCGGGCCGCTGAGCCTGGCGATTGCGCTAATCATCGGCTACTACATCGGCGGCGTCAAGATCCGGGACCTGATCGCCGGCTACCCGGTCAACGTGTTCCTCATGCTGGCCGGCATCACCTACCTCTTCGCCATCGCCAACATCAACGGGACGCTGACGAAGCTGACTAACTACGCCGTCAAGGGCGTGCGCGGCAACGTCGCGATGATCCCGATCATCCTGTTCCTGGTGGCTTTCGCGCTGTCGTCGCTCGGGCCCGGGGCCATCACGATCTGCGCCCTGATGGCAGCCCCGTGCATGATGCTGGCCTCGCAGACGAAGATCCCGGCCTTTCTGATGGCGGTCATGGTGGCCAACGGCACCCAGGCCGGCAACATGTCGCCTATCGCCGTGGCCGGGGTCATCGTCAAGGGCCTGGCCGAGAAGATGAACCTGCCGGACTGGAGCTTCATCCTGTGGATGAACAGTCTGGTATTCTTTTTCGCCATCGGGTTTGGCGCCTACCTGCTTTTCGGCGGTCTGAAGCTCTGGAATCGCAGCAACGCGGCCGGCGCCCCGGCGGTCATGCAGGTCGAGGTCGAGCCCTTCAACCGGCAGCAGATCATGACCCTGATCGGCATCACCGTCCTGGTCGTCGGGGTCATCTTCTTCAAGGTCGACATCGGCTTCTTCGGGTTTCTCATCGGGTCGGCGCTGATCCTGCTCGGAGCGGCCGACGAGGACAAGGCCTTCAAGGCCATGCCCTGGAGCGCCATCATGATGGTGACCGGCGTGACCGTGCTGATCAACCTCATGAGCAAGATCGGCGGCATGGCGCTGTTCGCCGAGATCATGGCGAAGCAGTCCACGCCCTACACCGTCACCCTGGTCGCCGGGTTCTGGTCCGGGCTGATTTCGGCTTACGCGAGCACGATCGGCGTGATCCTGCCGGCCTTCGTGCCCATGGCGCCGGACCTGCTGGCCAGGATCGGCGGCACCGACCTGCTGGGGCTGCTGTCCAGCATCATCCTCTGCGGCCACGTGACGGACGTCAGCCCGCTGTCCACCCTCGGCGCGATCTTCATCGCCAACGCCACCGAGGACCAGGACAAGAAGAAGCTCTTCCGCAACCTGCTCATCTGGGGCATCGCGATGACGCCGATCGGCGCCGTCGTCTGCTGGTTCCTGTTCACCGTGCTGAGGATTCCATGAGGTCGAGAGAAGGTGTTTCGTGTTTGGTGTTTGGTGTTGGGTGTTTTGGGCCGGGATTCTCGGCGGGAACGATAACCGCTGAACCGTGAACCGTTGAACCGGACCATTGAACCTGAGATCTGAAAGGACTCAACGATGCCGAGAGCATTGGAAAACATACGAGTCGTCGATCTGAGCCATGTTCTTGCGGCCCCGACCTGCACGATGTTCCTCGCGGACCTGGGGGCCGAGGTGATCCACGTCGAGCCGCTGCACGGGGACGACGCCCGGGAGTTCGGGCCGTTTGCAGGCAGCGGGGGCAAGAACAACTCGGGGTATTTCATCAGCCTCAACCGCAACAAGAAGAGCCTGGCCATCGACCTGAAGCTGGCCAAGGGCAAGAAGATCCTGACGGACCTGATCAAGGTGTCCGACGTGGTGGTCGAGAATTTCCGGCCGAATACCATGCGCAAGCTGGGGTTCGGCTGGGAGGAGTTGCAGGCGATCAACCCCCGGGTCATCTACGCGTCGATCAGCGGGTTCGGCCAGGACACGCTGCCGGGCTACGACACCCGGCCGTCCTACGACATGGTGGCGCAGGGGTACAGCGGGCTGATGAGCATCACCGGCCCGGAAGGGGGCCCGCCCTGCCGGGTCGGCTCATCGGTGGGGGACATCTTCGCGGGGCACCAGGCCGCGATCGGGGTTCTGGCCGCCCTGCTGCACCGGGAGAAAACGGGCCGGGGCCAGCACTTCGACGGGGCCATGATCGACGGGCTGTTCACCGTCCTGGAAAACGCCGTCGTGCGCTACACGATCAACGGCGAAATACCGAAGCCGCTCGGCAGCGCCCACCCGACGATCGTGCCCTTCCAGTCGTTCCCGACGAAAGACGATTCGCACGTCATCATCGCGCTGGGGAACGACAACCTGTGGAAGAGCTTCTGCAAGCTGATCGGCCGGGAGGACCTGGCGGAGCACCCCAAGTTCGCCACCAACCCGCTGAGAACCCGGCACCGCAAGGAGTTGGAGCAGGTGTTGATCCCGGAGTTTCGGAGGCGCAGCCGGGCGGAGTGGCTGGAGCTGCTGGGCAAGGCCAACCTGCCCCACTCCCCGGCCAACAACGTGAAGGAAATCTGCGAGGACCCCCACATCGCCCACCGCAAGATGCTGGTGGAAGTCGACCAGCCCGGGGTGGGGAAAATGCGGATCGTGGGCTCCCCCATCCGCCTGTCCGAAACCCCGGGGGAGGTCTATGCGCCGGCGCCTCTGCTGGGCCAGCATTCGGAGGAGGTCCTGCGGACGATCCTCGGGTACTCCGCTGAGGACATCCGCACCCTGAAGGACGAAAACGTGATCAACCGCGAGTACTAAGGCCGCGCCGCGCGGAGAAAAACGCAGGGCGGCCGGCGCGAGCGCGGCCGCCCTGCGGATGTTGCTAAGCGGTGCGTATGTGTATGGATACGAATCCCCCCTCTCCCCGCCCTCTCCCCCAAAATTGGGGGAGAGAGTCAGGGTGAGGGGGCGCTGTCAGCGCCATACTATTTCGAAAAGATTAGTAAGCCGGCGTTACTTTTTCTTGGGGGCGGCAGGGGTCTTGGGGGCTTCCTTGACCTCGACCTTCGAGGCCTGCATGGTGTAGTAGACCGTCACCTTGGAACCGACCTTGAGGTCGCCCGCAACGGCCGTCGCCTTGTCGCGGGCGATCTCCCACTTCTCGCTGCCCTTCTGCACAACGATCGCGTCATCCCGGACTTCGAGCACCGGCCCCGTGACCTGGTATTGAATCGGTCCGGCCGCGGCTGAAACCGTCGCCAGGAGCAATACCGCGCACAGGGCCAACAGACATCGTTTCATCTCGGTTCTCCTTTTCGGTGTGGGGGTCATGGGTCGAGGTTGCGCCGAGGGTATGCCGGGCGGCCGTGGCTGTCAATCGGCCGGAGGCGACCCCGTGAACACCTGCGCCACTTCCGCGCTGAACTCGGCCGCCAGGGCCGCACCCGGGTCCCGGGTCACCCGGCGGGAGAATACCGCCGAAAGGCCGCGATAGTACCACTCCTGCTGGTGCTTCGGGCGGTTGAAGCGCG
This sequence comes from uncultured delta proteobacterium, assembly GCA_963828345.1. GTDB lineage: Bacteria > Desulfobacterota > Desulfobacteria > Desulfobacterales > SpSt-501 > SpSt-501. Next base: position 73,639 of record CAWHEZ010000006.1, on the reverse strand, counting down.
TCCAGAACCCCGCGCCATCGGTGTGCAGGCCGTCGCGGATGGCGCGGATGTTGTCCAGTTTGTCGGCCAGCGCCACCAGGAGCGCCTCGGGCAATGGGGTCGACCCGAGGGTGTCGAGGGTGTGGGATTTGCGCGCCTCCCAGGGCGCCTGCCGGTCGGGCTCGGAAACGGCCAGCACGAGCTCGGTCACGAGCGGGCCGAACTGGGAGCGGATGGCCTCGACCGAGACCGGCGTGTCTTCAAGCGTGTCGTGCAGCACGCCCGCGATGACCACGTGCTCGGGGCTGCCCGCGCGGATCAGGATGCCGGCCACGGCCAGCGGGTGGACGAGGTAGGGCACTTCGGTGCCCTTGCGGACCTGCCGGTGATGGGCCTGGGCGGCAAGCCCGATGGCGTCATAGAGTTTGGCGCTGTAGACTCGGGCGCTCTGGGGCATGATCGGATCTCCCTGCAGCAACCGCATCATAACCCCGCACCGGAAAGAAGCAAGCCCGCGCAGCCCGTCCCGCGCGGAAACGGCCCGGAGCGGTTCCCTATTGAACTATTGCGAGTCCCGACTTAATAGTGTAGAAAAATTAGAATTTTCGGAACGAGGGTGCACCTAATGCTGGAGTGGCTGATCTACCCCCCGCTCGGGGTCCTGGTCGGGATCATTGCCGGCCTGCTCGGGATCGGCGGGGGGGTCGTGATCGTCCCCATTCTGGTGTTTGTGTTCACCGCCAGCGATTTCCCCAATCAGCACATCATGCAGGTCGCCCTGGCGACGTCGCTGGGCAGCATTGTCTTCACGTCGGTGTCCAGCTTCATGACGCACCACCGACACGGCGCGGTCGACTGGTTCATCGTCAAACGGATCTCCCTGGGGATCCTCATCGGCACGTTCGCCGGAACCTGGTTGGCCGCGTCCCTTTCGACGACCGCCCTGAAGGTGTTCTTTGCCCTCTTCCTGTACTACGTGGCCGCCACCATGCTGAGCAACTTCAAGCCCCAGCCGAGCCGCCAGCTTCCCGGCACGGCCGGCATGTCCGGGGTGGGCGGCATCATCGGCGTGATCTCCAGCCTGGTCGGAATCGGAGGCGGCGCCCTGTCCATCCCGTTCATGATGTGGTGCAACGTGCCGGTGCACAACGCGATCGGGACCTCCGCCGCCATCGGGTTCCCGATTGCGGTCGCGGGCACTCTCGGTTACATCATCAACGGGGTGGGCGTTACGGACGTGCCGTCCCCCCATTGGGGCTACCTGTACCTCCCGGCCCTCTTCGGCATCGCCTTCTTCAGCTTTTTTACCGCCCCCTTCGGGGCCCGGCTGGCTCACCGCACCCCGGTGGTGACATTGAAGCGCATTTACGCGTTCTTCCTGATCGTCGTTGCAACCCGGATCCTCTGGGGGGTGTTGACATGACGGTGTCCCTCCGATTCGGGCACTCCGGGGCCGCCCCGCACACAGAATTATGAACTCCCCGATGGTTCAAATCGCGATTATCGCCATCCTGATCGTCGCCAACGGGTTGTTTTCCATGGCGGAGATTGCGGTGCTGTCCGCCCGCAGGACGCGTCTGCAGCAGCGCGCCGAGGAGGGCGACCGCAAGGCGCAGGCCGCCCTCGAGCTCGCGAAAGCCCCCAGCCGGTTTCTGTCCACGATCCAGATCGGCATCACGCTGGTCGGGATTCTGACGGGGGCCTTCTCCGGAACGACCATCGCCGACTGGCTCGCCCCCGAACTGAACCGCATCGGCTGGATCGCCCCCCACGGGGCGGTCGTCAGTTTCGGAATCGTGGTCGTGGCCATTACGTTCCTGACGCTGATCTTCGGCGAACTGGTCCCCAAGCAGATCGCCCTCAACAACGCCGAGCGCATCGCGGCCGCGGTCGCGCCTTTCATGTGCGGTCTCTCCCGCCTGGCGCTGCCGGTCGTGCACCTGCTCAGCGTCTCCACGGCGCTCGTGCTGCGGCTGTTCAAGACCAGGACCGCGCCGGACACGACCGTGACCGAGGAGGAGATCAAGCTGATGATCGAGCAGGGCACGCAGGAAGGGGTCTTCGAGCCGACCGAGCAGGCGATGGTCGAGCGCGTGTTCCGGCTCGGGGACCGTACCGTGTACGCCCTCATGACCCCCCGGCCGGAGGTGGTGTGGCTGGATCCCAACGAGCGCTCCGAGGAAATCCAGCACAAGATCACGAGCAACACCCACACCCACTACCCGGTCGCCGAAGGCCGGATCGACAACATCATCGGCATGGTGAATTCGAAGGACCTGCTGTCCCAGAACCTGAGCTGCCTGCCCGTCGACCTGCGCTCGGTCCTGCGGCCGGCGCTGTTCATCCCGGAGAGCATGTCCGCCCTCGAAGTCCTGGAGCGGTTCAAGGAGAAGCGCTCCCACGCCGCCCTGGTGATCGACGAGCACGGCGGCTTCCAGGGCCTGGTGACCACGAGCGACATCCTGGAGGCCATCGTGGGGGACATCCCGGCGCGCGGGGAGAGCCACGAGGCCGACATCATCCGGCGTGCGGACGGCTCCTGGCTCGTGGACGGGACCGTCCTGGCAGACGAGCTCAAGGAACTCCTCGACGCGGACCGTCTGCCGTTCGAGGGCGAGCACCTCTACGAGACGCTCGGCGGGCTGGTCATGGCTTTCCTCGGCCGCGTCCCGCGCTCCGGGGACGGCTTCGACTGGGAGGGGTTCCGCTTCGAGGTCGTGGACATGGACGGGCACCGCGTCGACAAGGTGCTGATCCGGCCGCTGGCGACCGAACCGCCCGCTGCGCGCTGACCGCCGCCGCCCCCGCGCTTGTCAACCGCCGGATTTGGCATATAAATTCGACCTTCCGAGACCCATCCGCATCGAACTATCGAAAGGAGAAACGGAATGCTCAAGAAACGGGTTGCTGATCATCGTGGCGGCGGCGATGGTGCTGGGGGTGACCCCGGGCTTCGCCCAGGACAAGGTCTACATCAACGGCTTCGACGCCGATTACCCGCCGTTCTCGTTCGTCGGCAAGGACGGCAAGCCGGCCGGCTTCGACATCGACGCCCTGGACTGGATCGCCAACGAGATGGGGTTCAAGGTCAAGCACCAGCCCACCGACTGGGCGGCCATCGTCCCCACCCTGAACTCCAAGAAGATCGACGTCATCGCCTCGGGCATGAGCATCACCGCCGAACGGCAGGCGGCCGTCAACTTCACCGAGCCCTACTGGACGGTGGTGCAGCTGCTGGTCGTTAAGGCCGACTCCAAGCTCACCGACAAGCAGTGCCTCGAACCGGGCCGGAAGATCGGACTGCTGCGGGGCAGCGCCGAATCCAAGTGGATGACCGAGAACCTGCTGAAGAAGGGCTACAGCTTCGAACTCAAGCCCTACGACACCACCCCGCTCGCGATCGAGGATGTCTCCAACGGACGGGCCGACTGCGCGGCGGTCTCCAACACCGCCATGAAGAACGCCCAGGACAAGGGGATCAAGGTTAAGACCGTGGGCAGCTACGGCCAGCCGGACACCAACTACGGCTACGCCGTGCGCAAGGACGACACGGAGTTCCTGGCCAAGCTGAACGCGGGCTGGAAGAAGCTCAAGGCCTCGCCCAAGTTCCAGGAGCTCGTCAAGAAGTGGGAGCTGAAGTAAGCGTACACCCCGGTATTTCGGGAGGGGAAGGCGGACGCGCGGCGGACGCCTTCCCCCGCTTTTTTTGGCCATGGCGGTAACCGGCGGTTGAATCACGCGTATCGGGGTGCTCGTCCATGCACAGCGGCCTGGAAGCCGTCATAGAGGGACTGCCCTACATCATCGGGGGGATCGGAGTCACGCTCACGGTCGTGGCCGGGGCGCTGGCCATGGGGTTCGCGCTCGGCCTGCTGCTGGCGGTCGGCCAGGTGTACGGCCGGCCGGGGCTGCGACGCGTCGTGGCCGTCTACGTCTGGTTCTTCCGCGGCATCCCGCTGCTCGTCCTGCTCTTCCTGATCTACTTCGGCCTGCTCGCCGCGCTCGAGATCGACCTGTCCCCCTTCACGATCGCCATCCTGGTCCTCGGGCTCATCAGCTCGGCCTATCAGTCCCAGATCCTGCGCGGGGCGATCCTCTCGGTGCCGGAGGGGCAGATGAAGGCGGCCCGCGCGCTCGGCATGAGCGACACGCGGGCGATCGTGTTCATCGTGCTCCCCCAGGCGCTGCGCCTGGCCTTGCCGGGCTGGTCGAACGAGTACACCGTGATCATGAAGGACTCGGCCGTGACCTACGCGCTCGGGGTCGCGGAGCTGATGGCGCGCACCAACCACACCGCTTCGCGGACCTACCAGCACCTCTGGCTCTACCTGCTGGTGGGGCTGATCTACATGCTGCTGACCTGGATGGGGACCCGGGCGCTGCACATCCTGGAGGAGCGGGTGGCCATGTCCGGCTACACCCGCTGAGAGGGAACCCGTCCAATGAACCGACCGGAGCGGATCCTCAGGCTCGAGAACATCCACAAGCGCTACGGCGACCAGGAGGTGCTGCGGGGCGTGTCGCTCGAGCTGGCCCGCGGGGACATCAAGGTGATCATCGGGCCCTCGGGCAGCGGCAAGAGCACGCTCCTGCACTGCATCAACTTCCTGGTGAGCTTCGAGCAGGGCCGGGTGTGGCTGCACGACCGGGAGATCGACCCGGCCGACAAGCCCAAGCTCTACGCCTACCGGCAGAAGGTCGGGATGATCTTCCAGGACTTCAACCTCTTCGACCACCTCACGGCGCTCGACAACGTGCAGATCGGGCTGGTGCGGGTCAAGCGCGTGCCCAAGCGCCAGGCCCGGGAGCGGGCGCTGGCCGAGCTCGTCCGCGTGGGCCTGGCCGACCACGTCGCCAAGTACCCGGCCGAGCTCTCCGGGGGCCAGAAGCAGCGCGTCTCCATCGCCCGGGCGCTGGCCATGGACCCCGAGGTCATGCTCCTGGACGAGCCCACCTCGGCCCTCGACCCGGAGCTGATCGGCGAGGTGCACGCGGTCATCCGCGACCTCGCGGCCGGCGGCATGACCATGGCCCTGGTCACCCACGAGATCGGCTTTGCCGCGGCGCTGGCGAGCGAGATCCTCTTCATGGAAAACGGGGTCGTCCTGGAGCAGGGCCCCCCGGGGACCATCCTCAACGACGCACGCCTGGACCGGACGCGCGAGTTCTGCGCCAAGATCGCGCGGCTGCACACCGGCGGGGGCGGCCGGGAGGCGAGGTAAGGGGATGGACCTGTCCTTCTACACCCAGGAAGTCGCCCCGGCCATGCTGCGCGGGCTCTGGGTCAGCCTGGGTCTCATCCTGCCCTCGGCCGTGTTCGGCCTGGTCCTCGGGGTCCTCGCCGGTACCCTCCGGGTGTACGGCCGCCCGTTCTGGAAGCGCCTGGCCGAGTTCTACGGGCTCTTCTTCCGCGGCTTCCCGCTGCTGGTGCAGCTCTACCTCTGGTACTTCGGCCTCCCGCAGCTGGGGATCTACCTCACCCCCTACACGGCGGCCGTGCTGGGGTTCTCGCTCTGCAGCGGGGCCTACCACGCGGAGTACGTGCGCGGGGCGCTGCGGTCGATCAAGCAGGGGCAGCTGCAGGCGGCGCGCTCGCTCGGGTTCAGCCGGGCCCGGGCCGTCTGGACCATCCTGCTGCCGCAGGCGATCCGCCGGGCGCTGCCGGGGTGCGGCAACGAGCTGATCTACCTGATCAAGTACTCGTCGCTGGCCTACATGGTCACCTGCATCGAGCTGACCGGCGAGGCCAAGGTCCTGGCCTCGATGTGGTTCAAGTACCTCGAGGTCTTCTTCGTCGTGGGCGCGATCTACCTCGGGCTGGTGTCGCTGGCCACCTGGGGGCTGACCCGCCTGGAGGATGCGGTGAGCATCCCGGGGTTCGAGCGCGTGCGTCGCTGACGCTTCCCTGCCGGGGCCGAAACGGGCCGACCGGCATTGAAATTCTCCGCGGGAAGGCCGATAATAGAAGAAATTAGGAAAAATCGGGCTCGGGCTCTTCGCTGTTGGCCCGTGGAAACGTTGACGCGAGACGATTGACCATGACCTCCCCCTCGGCCGCCGACGCACGGCGCAACCCCTTCAAGGCGATCCTCATCGCAGCCGCCCTGGTGGCCGCCGCCCTCAGCATGGTGTTCCTGACGCGCAGCGAGGGGACGCCCCAACGCGAACGGCGCGAGCCCCTGGTCCCGGTGAAAGTGGCCGTCGCCGCCCTGAAGGCCGTTCCGGTCCAGATCCGCGCGGTCGGCACGGTCGAGGCGTACGCGACCGTGTCGATCAAGTCACGGGTGGACGGGCAGCTGGTCGGGGTGCATTTCCGGGAGGGGCAGGACGTCAAAAAGGGGGATCTGCTCTTCACGATCGACCCGCGGCCCTACGAGGCCGCCCTCAAGGAGGCCCAGGCGCGGCTCGAGCGCGACATCGCCCTGATGGACAAGGCCGAGCGCGACGCCCGCCGCTACGCCGAGCTGGTCGCCAAGAATTTCGTCAGCAGCGACAAGTACGAGCAGTTCCGGGCCAATTTCGAGTCGCTGCGGGCCACCGCCGACGCGGACCGGGCCACCGTCGAGCGGGCGCGCCTGCAGCTCGAGTACTGCTTCATCCGCTCGCCGCTGGCCGGCCGGACCGGACGGCTGCTCGTGGACGAGGGCACCCAGATCAAGGCCAACGACGACAAGGCCGGGATGGTGGACGTCTCCCAGGTCATGCCGATCTACGTCGGCTTCGCGGTCCCGCAGCAGAACCTCTCCGCGATCAAGACCCACATGGCCAGGGGCGAGCTGAAGGTCGCGGCCGACATCCCCGAAAGCGGGCTGCCCCCGGAAGAGGGGACCCTCAGCTTTCTCGACAACAAGGTGAACAGCCAGACCGGCACCGTCCTGCTCAAGGGCTCCTTCGCCAACGCGAGCCGCCACCTCTGGCCCGGCCAGTTCGTGACGGCCACCCTCACCCTGGAGACCCGGCACGACGCGGTCGTGATCCCGGCCGTCGCGGTGCAGGTCGGCCAGACGGGGCAGTTCGTCTTCGTGGTCAAGCCGGACCAGACGGTCGAGTCCCGCGCGGTCGTCCCGGGGCTGGTCGTCGGCGACAGCGTGGTGATCGACAAGGGCCTGGCGGCCGGCGAAACCGTCGTGACCGAGGGCCAGCTGCGGCTGGTGCCCGGGACCAAAGTGCAGGTGCCGGCCTCCTGAAGCCCGCCGCCTTGCGCCAACCTCAACCCGCAGTGACGCAGAACCGCCTGTGAACCTCTCCGAGCTCTTCATTCGCCGTCCGGTCATGACGACCCTGGTGATGCTGTCCGTTCTGGTGTTCGGCATCATGGCCTACCTGCGCCTGCCCGTGAGCGACCTGCCCAACGTGGACTATCCCACCATCTCGGTCACCGGGCAGCTGCCGGGCGCGAACCCGACCACCATGGCGACCGCCGTGGCGACCCCGCTCGAGCGCGAGTTCTCCACCATCTCCGGCGTGGAGTCGATGACCTCCTCCAGCAGCATGGGGACCACCCAGATCATCCTGCAGTTCACCCTCAACCGCGACATCGACGCCGCCGCGCAGGACGTGCAGGTGGCGATCTCGCGGGTGCTGCGCCAGCTGCCCAAGGACATGCCGACCCCGCCCACCTTCCGCAAGGTCAACCCGGCCGACCAGCCGATCCTGCGCATCGCCCTGACCTCGCCGACGCTCCCGCTCTACACCCTGAACGAGTACGGCGACACGCTCATGGCCCAGCGGATCTCCATGGTGAGCGGCGTCGCCCAGGTCCAGGTCTACGGGGCGCAGAAGTTCGCCGTGCGCGTCCAGGTGGACCCCCAGGAGCTCGCCGTGCGCGGGATCGGGATCAACCAGGTGGCCGAGGCGGTGGCCAAGGCCAACGTCAACCTGCCCACCGGGACGCTCTACGGCGCCCAGCAGGCGCTGACGGTCCAGGCGAGCGGTCAGCTCACCCAGGCCGAGCCCTACAACTCGGTGATCGTCACCTACCGCGAGGGGCGGCCCGTGCGGGTCGGGGACATCGGGTCGGCCTACAACAGCGTCGAAAACGACAAGGTGGCGGCCTGGTACGTCAACCAGCGCTCGATCATCCTGGCCGTCCAGCGCCAGCCGGGCACCAACACCGTCGAGGTGGCCAAGGGCGTCAAGAACCTGCTGCCCCTCATGCAGGCGCAGCTGCCGGCCTCCGTGTCCATGCACGTCCTCTACGACGCGTCGACCTCGATCGAGGAATCCGTGCAGGACGTGAAGTTCACGCTCCTGTTCACCCTCGTGCTGGTGGTTCTGGTCATTTTCCTTTTTCTGCGGCGGCTGCCCTACACCGTGATCCCCAGCATGGCGATGCCCATGTCGCTCGTCGGGACCTTCATCGTCATGTACCTGATGGGGTACAACATCGACAACCTGTCGCTCATGGCGCTGATCCTGGCGGTCGGGTTCGTGGTCGACGACGCCATCGTCATGCTCGAGAACATCGTGCGCCATCATCGAAATGGGCGAGGGGCCGGTCAAGGCGGCGCTGAACGGGTCGCGCGAGATCGGCTTCACGATCGTGTCCATGACGCTCTCGCTCGTGGCGGTGTTCATCCCGATCCTCTTCATGGGCGGCATCCTCGGCCGGATCTTCCAGGAATTCGCCGTCACGATCGGGGCCGCCATCCTCATCTCCGGCCTGGTGTCGCTCACGCTGACGCCGATGCTCTGCAGCCGCTTTCTGAAGGCGCACGCCGAACACCCCCCGGGGCGCCTCTTCAACGCCTCCGAGCGGGTGTACGAGGCGATGCTGTCGCTCTACCGCCGCAGCCTGGGCTGGTTTCTCGACCACCGGCGCATCACGATCGGCATCCTGGTGCTCGTCATGGGCGGCACGGTCGTGCTGCTGCGCCTGGTGCCGCGGGGCTTCATCCCGAGCGAGGACCGCGCGGTCGTCTACGGCCCGACCGAGGCGGCCGAGGGGATCTCCTTCGAGGCCATGAAGCGCCTGCAGCAGGCGCTGGCCGAGGTCGTGCGCCAGGACCCGAACGTGGAGGCGTTCATGTCGAACGCCGGTTCGCGGCCGGGCGGGATCGCCGGCGGGAACACGGGGTCGCTCTTCCTGCGGCTCAAGCCGCGTCACGAGCGCGAGCTCACGGCCGACCAGGTCATCCAGAACCTGCGCCCCAAGCTCGCCCAGGTGCCGGGGATCCGGGCCTTCCTGCAGAACCCGCCGGCCATCTCCGTCGGCGGCCGGGTGACCAAGAGCCAGTACCAGTACACGCTGCAGGGCACCGACGTCGAGGAGCTCTATCGCATGGCGCCCCAGGTGGCCGCCGCCGTCCAGGCGCTGCCCGGGTTCATCGATGTCACCACCGACCTGCAGCTGCGCAACCCGCAGGTCAACATCGACATCAACCGCGACAAGGCCGCCTCGCTGGGGGTCTCGGTCGAGCAGATCGAGGACGCGCTCTACAGCGCCTACGGCTCGCGGCAGATCTCGACCATCTTCGCGGACACGAACCAGTACCAGGTCATCCTCGAGCTCAAGCCCGAGTACCAGCGGGACGCCGCCGCGCTGTCGCTGCTCTACGTGCGCTCGTCTTCGGGCGCGCTGGTGCCCCTGGACGTGCTGGCGCGCATCAGCCAGGGGTACGGCCCGCTGTCCATCAACCACAGCGGCCAGCTGCCCTCGGTGACCATCTCCTTCAACCTGCGGCCGGGGTTCGCGCTGGGCGATGCCGTGGCCGAGCTGAACCGGATGGCCCGCGGCATGCTGCCGGCCACGATCACCGCGAGCTTCCAGGGCACGGCCCAGGTGTTCGAGTCGTCCATCCGCAACCTCGGGCTGCTGCTCGTCGTCGCGGTGCTGGTCATCTACATCGTGCTGGGCATCCTCTACGAGAGCTTCATCCACCCCATCACGATCCTCTCGGCGCTGCCGCTCGCGGGGCTGGGCGCCCTCTTCACCCTGTACATCTTCAACGCGCAGCTGGACATCTACTCGTTCGTGGGGCTGATCCTGCTGGTGGGCCTGGTGAAGAAGAACGGCATCATCATGATCGACTTCGCCCTCGAACTGCAGCGGGTCGAGCGCAAGTCGCCGCGCGACGCCATCTTCGAGGCGTGCATCGTGCGGTTCCGGCCGATCATGATGACGACCTTCGCGGCCCTGGTGGGCACGATCCCGATCGCGGTCGGCTGGGGGGCCGGCGGCGAGTCCCGCCAGCCCCTGGGGCTGGCGGTCGTGGGCGGGCTCTTCTTCTCCCAGATGCTGACCCTCTTCATCACCCCGGTGTTCTACCTCTACATGGACGGGCTGCAGCGCCGCTTCCGCTCCCGCGTGCGCACGGTCGAGGCCGGCCGGGGCGCCTGATCGGCTCTCCATCAACCTGCCGCCGCATCCAGCACAACGTGTTTTCCCCTCACGAACAGGAGCCCTTCGACCTGGGCCTCTACCCGCACGGCGAGTCCCGGCCGGCTCGCGCCGCGGCCTCCGGGCCGGGCACCTGGTGGTCCTCGGCACCGACGGCCTGTGGGAGGCGTGCGATCTGTCGGGCACCATGTACGGGAAAGAGCGGCTCTTCGGCGTGCTGCGGCGGCACGGGGGCCTCTCGGCCGCGCAGATCGCCGCGGCCGTGCTGGACGACCTGCGGGCGTTCAAAGGCCCGGTCGAGTTCGAGGACGACGCAACTCTGGTCGTCGTGAAGTGGGTGCCGACGGGACAGGTGACCGGCTGAAGATGCGGCCGTCCGCCGAGGGTTAGCTGCGGTCGACGCCGGGTGGCCGCGCGGCGGCCGGCGCCCCGGCCCGGGGTTCGGGGGCGGAGGAGGTGGTGAAGGCCACCAGAATGGTCACGCGGCGGTTGGAGAAGTCCAGCGGTTTGGCCGCGTTCTTGAGCCGCCGGTCGGCATACCCGTTGACCGCGGCGATCTGCCGCTCGCGGATGCCGTTGTCCTCGAGCACGCGGCGCGCGGAGTTGGCCCGGTCGGTGCTGAGGTCCCAGTTGTTGTACCCGACGCGCGCGTAAGGCCGGCTGTCGGTGTGGCCTTCGATGCTGAGGTCGTTCGGGAACTTGCCGAGGCGCGAGGCGATCAGCTTGAGCAGCTGGACGGCGTCCGGTTTGAGCCGCGCGCTGCCGATGTCGAAAAAGAGCCCCTCGGACTGCTCGATCAGCTCGATCCGCAGGCCATCCTTGGTGATCGTGATCTGGATCTGGTCCTTGAATTTGGCGAGGTCCGGGATTCCGGCAATCGTCTTCAGGAGCTTCTCCCCCTCCTCGCGCAGCTTTTCGACCTCCGAGGCGGTGGGCGCGGACCCCGGCGCCTCGTCCGGGAGCTTGGCCCGGTTCGGGTTGGAGGCGGACTGCAGGGGCGGGGATTCGGAAAAGGGGCGCATCGTGCTGGCGCCGCTGAGAACGCCGGCCGAGCTCTTGTGCATCGCGCCCGGGTCGCGGAAGTAGTCGGCGACCGAGGCGCGGACGGTCACGTTGTTGGCGACGATCCAGAGCACGATGAACAGTGCCATCATGGCCGTCACGAAGTCGGCATAGGCCACCTTCCAGGCGCCGCCGTGGTGGCCGCCCTCGTGCCCGCGCTTCTTCACGCGTTTGATGATGTACTTCTCGCCCTCGCTCACGCCGGTTTTTCCTTCACGTGCGCTTCCATCTCCGGGAACTCCGGACGCACCTCGCTCGGGATGCTCCTGCGGGCGAACTCCACGCAGACCAGCGGGCTGAACCCCCGGGCGAACGCCGAGATGGCGTTCTTGACCACTTCGAAGACCTGGATCTCCTTTTCACTCTGGATTTCGAGGTTCGAGGCCAGGGGCTGGATGAAGCCGTAGCACAGCAGGATGCCGAGGAAGGTGCCCACCAGGGCGGCCGCGACCTTTTTGCCGATTTCGCCGGCCGGGCCGTCGATGGCCTGCATGGTGATGACGATGCCGAGAACGGCCGCGACGATCCCGAGGCCGGGCATGGTGTCCCCGATCTTGGACAGGAGCATGCTCGGCTTCTTCATATCGTTGTGGTGCGTGTCGATGTCCCCTTCCATCAGGGTTTCCAGGTCGTGGGAGGCGATGCCGCCGATGATGACCATGCGGAAGGTGTCCGTCATGAAGGCGATCAGCGTCTTGTGGGCGAGGACGTCGCTGTACTTGGAGAAGATCGCGCTTTCGGCGGGCGTTTCGATGTGCTTCTCGAGGGCGATCAGGCCCTCCTTCTGCGCCATGTAGAGCAGCTCGTAGAGGAGCTTCAGGACCGAGAGGTAGGACCCGCGGGTTATGGTCTCGCCCTTCAGGGCGCCGATCGTCTTCGTGACCATCTGCTGCAGCACGTTTTTGGGCGCGGATGCGAGCAGCGCCCCCAGTGCGGCCCCGCCGATGATCAGGAACTCCGCCGGCTGGATCAGGACCAGAAACGGCCCGCCCGCTTCCGCGAATCCTCCCAGGACGGATATGAGGACGACCACAAACCCGATGATGACGAACACTGGCGACCTCGGACGTGAGTGAGATTACCCCCGGCAGCAGGGTGCGGATCGTGTTCCCACCGACCTGCAAAGGTTATATCGGTCCGGGGACGAGGGGACTTTAATGGTATTCGTCGGGGGAGCGATTGAGAGATTCGAGGGGCCAGGGGGCTAGGACGAAAAGGGTTCAAGGGGTCAAGGGGTCGAGGGTTCGAGCTGAATCATACTGGACTCGATGAAGACCGAATCGGGTGCTCGAGCCTCCGTCCTTGACTCTCTTGGCCCCTCGACCCCTTGAACCCTTTCTCTCTCGGGGCAGAATCTCCACAGGGTCTCCGCGCCGTACGGTCCCCGCATGGATCACCCGCGCAAACACCCCTTCCCGCGGCATGATGCAGTCGCCCGCTTTATAGAAGATGGCGCAGCGGGTGTGGCACTCCTTGCCGATCTGGGTGATTTCCAGGACGACCTCGGCGCCCAGGCGGGCGCGCGTGCCGACCGGCAGGGTTTTCCAGTCGACCCCGAGGGTCGCGATGTTTTCGGCGAAGTCGCCGAACCCGACCTCGAGCCCTTGGCGCGGGCGGCCTCGATGCTTTCGGCCGCCAGCAGGCTGACCTGGCGGTGCCAGGGCCCGGCGTGGGCGTCGCCCTCCAGGCCGTGGTCCTGCGAGATGAACGCCTCGTCGACCGGGGTCTTCGGCGTGCCCTTTTTCCGGCTGACGGCGATGGAAACGATTTTCATGGACGAGCCCTTTCCATGGGCCCCGCTACGTTCCGATGAGGAAGATCCCGTAGGTGGCCCTGAGGTTCGGCAGAAGCCGCACGATGGTGCCGTGCCGGTCCTGCGAGTGCGTGTTGATCGCGGCTTCGCGCAGGATGCGCAGCCCCACCCCGTCGATGAACCGGCGGAAGTCCTTCAGCGTGATCACGCGGATGTTGGGCGTGTTGTACCACTGGAAGGGGAGTTGCCGCGACACGGGCGCAAAGCCCGTGAAAAAGACCTGGCGCCGGATGTCCCAGTGGCTGAAGTTCGGGAAGCTCACGATGCCCTGGCGGCCGATGCGCAGCATGGCGCGGATGAGAACGTCCGGCTCGTAGACCTGCTGCAGGGTCTGGCTCAGGATGACGTAGTCGAACCCGCCCTCGGGGTAGTCGTGGACTTCCTCGTTGATGTCCCCCTGCAGCACCGAAAGCCCGCGCTCGATGCAGTGGGCGACTTTTTCCTCGTTGCGCTCGATGCCGCGGCCGAGCACCCCCTTGTGGGTGATGAGGTGCAGGAGCAGATCGCCTTCGCCGCATCCCAGGTCGATCACCCTGGAACCCGGTTCGATCCAGGAGGCGATGATCTCCAGGTCGAAGCGCATGCGGTTAGCGGCCGGACTCATGGAGGATCCTCTCGAGGAAGCCGTGGATCAGGGTCTTCAGCCGGTCGCTGGGGATCAGGAAGGCGTCGTGCCCCCACTCGGCCTCGATTTCGCAGAAGCTCACGTCCCGCCCGCTTTTTTTCAGCGCCTTGACGATCTCGCGCGCCTGGTAGGTCGGGTAGAGCCAGTCCGACGTGAAGGAGATCACGAGGAACTTGGCCACGGCCTTGGCGAAGGCGCGCACGGCCGAGCCCGCGCCGTGCTGTTTGCCCAGGTCGTAATAGTCGGCCGCCTTGGTGATGTAGAGAAAGGAGTTGGCGTCGAAGCGGTCGACGAACTTCCGCCCCTGGTAGCGCAGGTAGCTCTCCACCTGGAAATCCGCATCGAAGTTGAAGGAAAAGTCGCTCTTGTCCTGAAGCCGGCGGCCGAATTTCAGGCGCATGGACTCGTCGGAGAGGTAGGTGATGTGGCCGATCATGCGGGCCACCGCCAGGCCCAGGGCGGGCGCCTCGCGCCCGTAATAGTCCCCGTGGTTCCAGTTCGGGTCGGCCATGATGGACTGGCGCGCCACCTCGTTGAACGCGATGGCCAGGGCCGAGTGCCGCATGGTGGTGGCGAGCGGGATCGCCGCGGCGACCCTCTCCGGGTAGCGCAGCGTCCACTCGAGCACCTGCATGCCGCCGATCGACCCGCCGACGACGCACAGCAGCCGGTCGATGCCGAGGTGGTCGATCAGCGCCTTCTGGGCGGCGACCATGTCGCCGATCGTCACCACCGGAAAGTCCAGGGCGTAGGGCAGGCCGGTGGCCGGGTTGAGCGAGCTCGGGCCCGTCGACCCCAGGCAGCTGCCGATGATGTTCGAGCAAACGACGAAGAACCGGTCGGTGTCGATCCCCTTGCCCGGCCCGACCATGCAGTCCCACCACCCCGGCTTCTCGTCCTCCGTACTGTGGACGCCGGCCGCGTGGGCGTCGCCGGAGAGGGCGTGCAGCACCAGGATGGCGTTGCGCCGGTCGGGCGCCAGCGTGCCGTAGGTTTCGTAGGCGACCGTGACGGGCCCCAGGCGCGCGCCGCTTTCCAGGCGCATTTCCTCGGGCGGTGCCGCAAAGGTGAACGCCTGCTTCGGGACGACTCCGACCGAGACCCGGTCCCGGTCGTGCTGGATGTATTCGCTCATCGCGAGTTCTTATAGCCCCATCCCGAAACGAATTCAAAGCGAAAATCGAGCGTTGGGTGCGATCGGGGAGAAGCGGCGGACACCCCCCCGCATCGCCGTTCGAGGCCCCGGCGGCCGGATCGTCACGGAACTGCGCGGGCGGCTTTGGAGGTTCAGAGAGGGATGCGCGACGTGAAGACCGGGCAGCTGCGGCAGGTGTTCATCTTGCTCTCCCAGCTGCCCTGGTCCGAGCCGTTGCAGAACGTCCCGTTGACCAGCCAGCACATGTCGCCGCGGCCGAACTGCGAGGCCGGGCATTCGGCGCGGCGCTCGGGAGGGCAGCCCCGGACGTCCCAGCACAGAGTCGCCGGGACCACGGTGTGGGCGAGCGACACCAGGAAAAACAGGTGGCGTTCGACCGCCGGGGGCACCGTGCGCCAGCCCTGCTCGTAGCTGTGAACGGCCTTGAGGGATACCCCGAGGAGTTGGGCTATCTGCTTTTGCGTCCGGCTCAGCCGCTTGCGGAGGGTCCTGAATTCCGTTTTGTCCATGGTGGCGTTCTCAATCGGATAACGGGATGAGCCATCCTCCTACTTTGTGGCATTGGTGTCAATCCTGAATTCAGGCCCGCCGGCAGCCGGCAGCGATTTCGCTCTCAGGGTGATCCGCACGATTTCCGGGGCCGCCTCGGTGCGCATGGGCGGGCCCCAGGTCCCCACCCCGCTCGACGTGTAGAGCGTGAAGCTCCCCTGCCGGTGGAGCCCAAAATCGTAGCCGCCGTAGATCCAGCGGGTCAGGAGGCCGAACGGGAAGATCTGTCCCCGGTGAGTATGCCCCGAGAGCTGCAAAGCAACCCCGAGCTCCCGGACGAGCGCGAAAGAGGTGTCGGGCTGCCAGTAAGTCGCCGTGCGCCGGTCGATGCTGCCGGGCGCGCGGATATCGGTCGGCGTGTGGAAGAGCAGGATCAGGGGACGGCCGTTGGCGCGCGCGGCGTCCAGCCCCCTGATCTGCCCGGGGTCGTCGACTCCCGGGTAGGAGACGCCCATCAGGTTCAGCCCGTCCACGTCCACCACTTCGTTCGACAGCACGCGGATGCCCGTCCGGTCGAGCAGGTCGAGAGACCGCCGCAGACCGGCGTAGACTTCGTGGTTGCCGGTCACGAAGAAAACCCCCTGCGGCGCCGCGAACGCCCGCAGCGGTTCCGCGAACGCGGACATCCCGTCCGACATGCCGTCGAACAGGTCGCCGGTGATCACCACCAGGTCGGGGGAGAGCGCCTTCACCCGGTCGGTCAGCCGCTTCAGGGCGGCGGCGCCGTGGAAATGCCCCAGATGCACATCCGACAGCTGCACGACGGTCCGGTTGCGCCAGCGACCCGGAAGCCCTTCCAGCGCGACCTCCACGTCGGTCACGACCGGATGGAACGCCCGCCAGAAGCCGAAAGCCGCGGCGCCGACAGCCAGCGCCACGGCGACCGCCGCCACCCGGCGGAAGCCGACCGACGGGCCCCCCATGACTCGCAGCAGACCGTGCACCCCCCACGTCGCCGCTGCCGCCAGAAACAGGTTGATTGCCAGCGCCTGCCAGACGGCGGCGACCCGGTACAGGCCGATCGCCCAGGGGGCCTGGGTCGACCGCAGCAGGAAAAACGCACCCATGAAACCGAAGGCGAGTATCGCGAAGAGAGGGATCAGCCCTGCGCGCAAGGCCGGGTGCGTAATGTCGAGCCAGCGCAGGGTGAACCGGTAGAGTGCCAGGTGGGTGAGGCAGCTCAGGGATGCGTAAATCGTCAAGAATATCATAGGGACTGCGTCCGATGCCGGCGCCCGGGTCAGGTTTTGCCCGGGGCGGCATCGGAGTAATAAGCGCCGGAGCAGCAAAAGACAAGCGCCCCGGGCAGAGACCGCCGCCGGGCTTGACAGTGCGCGACCGAATGTAGGATAGTGCCGGCCTCGCGCCCCCTGACTCGGGGTCGCGGCGAGACACCTTCCTTGGAGGAGAGCAGGCCCATGCCCAGAGCGATCGTTATCAAAATCGGGAAAATCGAGCTCACGGGAGAGCTTTCAGACACCGCCGCCGGTGCTGCGATGGCCCAAGCGCTGCCGGTCGAATGCCAGTGGTCCCGTTGGGGCGACGAGTATTACGGCACCACCAAGCCGGCCTTCGGAGAGTATGAAGGCCCCACGACCGACCTCATGGAAGTGGGCGATATAGGCTACCATGGCCCCAACGGCTGGTTCTGCCTGTTTTTCGGACCGACCCCGGCCAGCCGGGGCAAAGAGCCCCGGGCGGCCGTCCCGTTGTTGAAGGTCGGCCGCGTGAAGGGCGACTGGGCGGCCGTCAAGGCGCTGCCCGACTCCGTAAAGGCGACCGTTCGAGCTCTGTAATGATTCCCCCGGGGGCGAAACCGTGGTTCGCCCCCGCAGTCCCTTGCGTTCAGCCCCTTCCATTCCTCCGGGGTGCCCCCGGTGTAAACCTCTCCGACCGTCCGACCGTCTAACTTCACAAATAGCGGCATAAAGCGCCGTATGAAACGCTTCGCAGCGATGCCGATCGCGCTGGGCGCGCGTGTCGCGCCCGGCGTGTCAGGGGCCACGAGAGGCGGGTACGGTGGATCCATCTCCGAACCAATGTCCGGTTTTGACTTTGGAACGCGCAGCACGAAGTGATATACTCTTTCGCTGTGAAGCGAATGGACACCAGCAACGAGGGCGAAGGCGACCTGCCCGTTCCGTGTGCCGCGGGGCAGCCGGCAGACCGTCGAACCGTGACGGCTCACCCGCCGGGGCACGCAGATCCTCGCACGGTCTCCGGCCCGCCCGAGCGCGGTGGGCCGGTGCCGGACGAGGAGGCCGAGCTCGTCCGCCGGGCGCAGGCGGCCGACCCGTGGGCGGTCGACCAGCTCATCCGGCGCTACCAGAAGAAGGTCTACGCCATCGCCTACCAGGTGTGCGGGTTCGACGCCGAGGAGGCGCGCGATTCCGCTCAGGAGGCCCTGTTGCAGGTGTTCCGGCACATCGACCACTTCGAGGGGCGCTCCCGGTTTTCCACCTGGGTGCACCGCGTGGCGGTCAACACCTGCCTGGATGCAAAACGCAGGCGTCGCCGCTGGCTGCGCATGATCCTGCCGCGGCGGCCGGAGACGGAAGACGGGGAAACGGAAAACGAACTGGAAAACATCCCCGCCCCGGAGGACGGCAGCGACCCGGTGACCGGCATCAGCGGGAACGAACTCCGGCGTGACGTGACCGCGGCGCTGGATCGGCTCTCGGAGCACCAGCGCACCGTGTTCCAGCTGAAGGTGTTCCAGGAGATGAGCATCCCCGAGATCGCCGAGGCCACCGGCATGGCGGAAGGCACCGTCAAATCCCACCTGTTTCGGGCCACCCGCAGCGTGCGGGAGCAGCTGCACGCCTGGGCGCGGCGCGACGGGAAAGGAGGCGTTCCATGAAAAGCGCGTGTTCCCACCACTGCGACACCCTGATGCTGGACGTCCTGGGTGAACCGATGGACCCGGACCTGCGCCGGGACTGGGAGCACCACCTGGCGTCCTGCGAGGGCTGCCGGCAAGAGCGCGCGCAGCTCGGGCAGGTGCTCGGCTGCGTGCGCCGGGTCGGGGAGCCGCCCGCGCTGTCGGAACGGCGAGCCGACGCGATGGCCAATGCCGTGGGGTGGCGGTTGCGGAACGAACGCCTGAAGTCTCCCGCGGCGCCGCGTCGGCGGCTGACCCTGTGGCGGTCGCTGGCCGGCGCCTGTGCGCTGCTCGCGGTCGTCGTGCTCGGCTATCGAGCGCAGGAGCAGTTCTTCTCGGAGCCGGTCGCCGACCTGCTGGACATCGAGGTCATCCAGCATCTTGATCTTTTAAAGGAGATGGATACGCTTGAGAAGCTGGTCGAGGTGGTCGATCTCGATCTCACGCCCGGCGGCCAGGCGCCGGAGCAGGCGCCCGGCAACGAGACCCAGGGGAATCGCGACGGGGGCGGTGCTTCGTATGTCTAACCATTCGTGCCGTTGCAGCGCGATCATGATCGCGCTGCTGCTGATCATGCTGCCGATCCGTTCGGTGGCGGCCGGCCCGCCGTGGGGGGGCGACCCGCGGTCGCCGGCCGTCGGCAGCAAGAGCTGGACTCCGCCGCCGACGGCCGCCGCGGATCGGGGGTTGCCGAAGCGGTACTTCGACCATGTCCCGCCCGAGGAACGCGGTCGCATGCAGCGGCAGTACCAAGAGTGGCAATCGCTGCCGCCCGACCAGCGCGACGCCATGCGCCGGCGCATGGATGACTTGAACCGCATGCCGCCGCAGGACCGCGACCGGATGCAGCAGCGTTACCGCCAGTTCCAGCAGCTGCCGCAGGACGAGCGCCGGTCGATCGAAAACAACCTGCGCCGGTGGGACAACCTCTCTCCCCAGGAACGAGACTCCATCCGCCGTCGTTTCAAGGATTGATCCTGCACCCACCGAACAGAGAAGTAAAACGGAAGTAAAATGCCGCCGCGGTTTGCTGCCGGTACCCGCCCCTCTCCGTGTTTCGCAACCGAATTCCTTCCGAGATAGAAGATCGACTCCTTCCGTGGGCCCGCGTCGACTCCCGAAGCCTCTTTACGTCAAAAACAAATTGTAAACGATAGCTAACTAGTTGTTCCGGATACCGGGGAGCGGCTGTTTCACTTCCCGCCTATTGCAGAAATGCATCGCGCCCTCCCTCCATCAAACGCCCGTCGTGCGTGCATCCGCGGATGTTGTTGCCGACTTAATACTTCTGAATTAAAGAAGAAAAGCGCGTAAACCCAGTCTGGTTCAGCATCTGAATCGGTCACCTGCCAATTTGGATGGTCAGTTTCGGGACACCAAATATTGTGTACGATTCTTCTTGACACACTATTCGTGGTCATTTATACTTTCGGCATTCGTGGGTTAGCATAACGTGCTGACTTCGGGGGGAAAAATAAAGGTAAGCGCTATAGGGCAATTATCGTGCCTGGCGCACATGAAAAGCCGGCGCCACGGGGAAAAGGACACCCCCCGTCGGGCGCCCGAATCCAAGGCGGTATCCGGTTGCGGTGCAACCTCGTCATAGTGTCGTGTCGACGGTCCAGTGTTAAATCACCCGGATGCGCAGAGGAGGTCGTGAGTGTCCGTCACCTTCCCCCCCGCGGAACTGAACGTTCTACTGCTGTACGATTACAACCCGCAGTGGACGCCTGTCGAGAAAGATGAGGTCGCAGAGGCGCACTCCCGCCTGACCGATGCCCTCGCCTCGTCCGGGTTCTCCATCGACCTGCTGCCGGTGGTCGACAAGCATTTCCCGGAGCGGCTCAGCACCTACGATTCCCGGGAATTCGTGCTGTTCAACTGGTGCGACGGCATCCCCGGGCTGCACCACAGCGAATATCTCGTCGTGCACCAGCTCGAGCAGATGGGGTACGTCTTCACGGGCTCCAGCGCCGCGACCCTCTCGCTCAGCTACGACAAGCGCACCGTCAAGGAAATTCTGGATCGCCACAAGGTCCCCACCCCGCACTGGAAGCTCTACACCTCCTCGAAGTCCAACGGCTGGCACCAGTTCCCGGCCATCGTCAAGCCGGCTAAGGGGCATTGCAGCGAGTGGCTGACCTCCGAGTCTGTGGCCATGGACGCCACCGAGCTTCACGAGCGCATTTCTTACCTGGTGGACGACATCGGCATGCCGGCGATCGTGGAGGACTTCATCGACGGCCGCGAGTTCCACGTGTCCATGTGGGGCAACGGCCGGGTGTCCATGCTGCCGCCGGCCGAGATGGACTTCTCCGCGTTCAGCGACGTGCACGACCGCCTCTGCACCTACGACGCCAAGTTCAACCCCGGCTCCGCCCACTACGAAGGCATCCGCACGGTGCTGCCCTCGTGCCTGAGCGAGACCGAACTGGCGCAGTTGGAGAGCGTGTGCATGTCGGCGTATCGGGCGATCGGGTGCCGGGACTACGGCCGCATCGACGTGCGGCTGCGGGACGGCGTGTTCTACGTGCTGGACATCAACCCGAACCCCGACATCAGCGAAGACGCCAGCATGGCGAGCGCGGCTGAGCACGCCGGATACTCCCACGGCGAGATGGCCGAGCGGCTGATCAACCTGGCGTCCAGGCGCCACCCGGTGTTCGGGCAGAAGGCGCACCCAGACGCGCACTAAACGGGCAGATACTCGATACTGGATCCGGGATGCTCGATTGAAAAAGCCCCGGCAGAAGCAGTTCTCATTTATTCAGTGTCCAGTCGCAGTGTCGGGCATCACGTATCCAGCATCGAGCATCCAGTATCGATGCACCCCTCTTTTCACCACGGCAGGTCGAACTTGGCCCGCCCGTGCCGGTCGAACAGCCCCCAGTGCGGACCCACCCCGCCCGATACGATCTTCCACGGCTCGTCGAACATCTCGAACCAGAACACCCGGATCCCCTCGGCGCGGACGCTGAGGTAGAGG
This sequence comes from uncultured delta proteobacterium, assembly GCA_963828345.1. Classification (GTDB taxonomy): domain Bacteria; phylum Desulfobacterota; class Desulfobacteria; order Desulfobacterales; family SpSt-501; genus SpSt-501. The sequence goes on along the minus strand of CAWHEZ010000006.1, from coordinate 52,249 downwards.
TCGCGCACGAACCGGCGTTGATGCTCGCCGCCGGGCACGGCCGGGCCGTTGGCCGGCCCGGCGCTCGGCCAGCCGGTCTCCCCGATGACGATCCGTTTGGCCGACGGGCCGTAGAGCTGCTGCAGTCTGCGGTAGGAGCCGAGCACGTTGGCGGCCGCCTGCTCGGCGGGGCTGGGCGCGAAGAAGGGGTGGATGTTGACCAGGATCGGGTCGCAGTGCCCGGCCAGTCGCCGGCCCTGGGATTCGAACGCGACGACGGCGGCGACCATGGACATGGCGCTGGTGACGTCCACAGCGGGGCGGCCCCCGGCCTTCAGCTTCGCCCGCACCAGCTCGATGTCGGCGATCAGCTGGGCGAGCGAAATCGGGACCGGGCACGCCTCCGGTTCGCCCGGCAGGCACTCGTTGCCGACGATGATGCCGGCCACGTTGTCGTTGGCGAGCGCCAGCCGGACGGCCTCCTCCATCTGCGCACGCGTCCCGCCCGGGTTGGCGGGGTCGTCGTGGTTGCGGCCGCAGGCGTAGACCCCCTGGAAGATCGTCAGATCCGGGAAGTGCGTGCGGGCGAGCGGCGGGATGCGGTTCAGGCCGTTGTCGGTCCCGAAGGTGCGCAGCTGCCGGAAACCGGCCCGGTGGATGAGCTCGAGATCGCGCAGGATCTGGCGCTCCTCGAGGGGCGGCCCGCCAGGCCGCTGCCCTTCAAACCGGTACGGCCCGTAGGCGACGCCGATGAAGGGGGCGTCGGCCGCCGCGAGGCCCCCTGCGGGAAGCAGGCCGGCCAGCATCAGCAGCAGGCTGATCGCAACGCCGTGCGGGCGCATCGGTCACTTCAGCCGTCGCCAGCGCATCGCATCCCCCCGGCGGATGCCGAAGCGCTCGCCAAAGCCGGCCTTGGCCTCGACCACGTAGCGCGCGGGCCCGCTGGAGGCGTAGGTCTGGTCGGACATGGGGGTGGTCGCGGCGGCGATGTTCAGCACCGTGCCGGCCGAGTCGATGAAGATCATGTCGAGGGAGCCCGGCGTGTTGCGCATCCAGAAGGTCTGGATCTCCGCCGTTTCGAAGATGAACAGCATGCCGCCCATGTAGTCCGGCAGCGCCCGGCCCATGAGCCCGCGGGCGCGGGTCTCCGGGGCTTCGGCGATTTCGACCGCCAGGCTCACGATCGTCGTCCCGTCGGGCCGCCGGAACTCCACCACGCCGTCCGGCCGCAGGAGGCCCGCGGCCGCGCCGGCCGACGGTTCGCCCGCGGCGCAGCAAATCGCCAGAAGAATCAGCCCGCCGGCGATGCGCGCGGCGGCGAGCGGTGATGCGCCGTCCATGGGGTTGCCTCCGGTTGGGGGTCGAGTGCGCTGCGGTCCTGATACCCCATCCCCGGCCGGAAGGCAATTCGGGACCCGCCCGGGCATGCAACGGGCCGGCCGAGCGGGCCCGTGACCGGTGAGTGTCGCGACGGGCGGCGCGGCCACATTCCCGTTGACAGCCCCGCGCCCATCCCATACGTTTGACACGGCCGCGCGCGCGGCTCCAACCGCATCCTCGGGAGATCCCCATGCAGATCACGTTCTACGGCGCTGTCCGCGAAGTCACCGGCTCGATGCACCTGGTTGCGAACGGGGAAGACCGCGTGCTGCTCGACTGCGGTCTCTTCCAGGGCCGGCGCAGCGAGAGCGCGGAGAAAAACCGGGTTCTGCCCTTCGACCCGCGCATCCTGACCAACCTGGTGCTCTCGCACGCGCACACCGATCACTCCGGCCGCATCCCGCTGCTGACCCAGAAAGGGTTTGCGGGCCGGGTCGTTTGCACCCGGCCGACGCACTCCGCCTGCACCTACCTGCTGCCGGACTCGGCCAGCATCCAGGAGTCGGACGCCGCCTACCTCAACTACAAGACCGTGCGGCAGGCACTGACCCACCGGGCCGCCGCGAACCAGGCCGGGATGACGCCGGAAGAGGCGAGAGCGCTGCTCAAGAAGGGCCGCCACGAGCTCAACACGGACGCCATCGACGATCTGCTGGCGTCCCTGAGACTCGACACCGTTCGCCCGCTCTACACCCTCAAGGACGCCGAGGCGGCGCTCTCCGTCTTCGAAGGGTTCCCCTACGAGCACACGATCGAAATCGGGCGCGAGATGACGTGCACCTTTTACGACGCCGGGCACATCCTGGGATCGGCCATCAGCCTGATTTCGGAGCGGCGCAACGGGCGCACGACCCGCATCGGTTTCACCGGCGACCTCGGCCGGTTCGGCAAGCCGATCCTGAACGACCCGCAGCTCACCTTCCCGGACGCGGAGCGCGAGGTGGACCTGCTCGTCATGGAGAGCACCTACGGCGACCGCCTGCACGAGCCGGTGGCGGACCTCAAGGGCCAGCTCCTGGACGTTCTCCAGACGGCGCTCCAGCGCGGGGGCACGGTCCTGATCCCGGCCTTCGCCTTCGGGCGCACCCAGGTGCTGCTGTACGTCCTGCACGAGCTCTACAACGAGCGGCGGCTGCCGCGCGTGCCGATCTACGTCGACAGCCCGCTGGCGGTTCACCTGACCCAGGTCTTCGCGGAGCACCCGGAAGTCTACGACCGCGACACCCAGACGACCTTCCTGGCGAAGGGGCAGAACCCGTTTTCCTTCGACCAGATCCACTTCGTGCGGTCGGTCGAGGAGTCCATGGCCCTCAACCGGGACGAGACGCCCAAGATCATCATCGCGGCCTCGGGGATGTGCGAGGCCGGGCGCATCCTGCACCACCTGCGCTTCAAGATCCACAACGAGCGCAACACCATTCTGATCGTGGGCTACATGGCGGAAAACACGCTGGGGCGCCGCATCGAGGAGGAAGGCCGGGCCTACGAGAGCTCCGGCCGCAAGGGTCCGGCGCCGGTGCTGCGTTTCTTCAACAAGGAGTACCCGCTCAAGGCCCACGTCGCCAAGATCGGCGGATTTTCCGGCCACGCGGACCAGGCCGAGATGCTGCGCTTCCTCAAGGGGTGCAACCTGCGCATCAAGGCCATCGCGCTGGTGCACGGTGAAGAGCAGCAGGCCCTGCATTTCGCGGATGTCCTGCGCCGGGAAGGCTACAGCGTGAGCGTCCCCCGCCGGGGCGAAACCCTCAAGGTGGGCTGATGGCCGACGCCACGGCTCCGCGCCCGGTTCGCGCGCCCGGACCGGCCGCGCGGTTCCACCCGGCCTTCCTCATCCTCCTGCTCGGCTTCGTCACCGTCTTCACCAGCTACTCGGTGCGGCTGGGCTACGGCGTGGTCCTGCCCGAGATGATCCGCACCCTCGGGTTCAGCCGCACCGACGGGGGCTCGATCTACAACGCCTATCTGCTCACGTACATCGTCATGGCCCCTCTGACCGGCTACCTCACGGACCGCCTGGGCGCGAGACGGGTCATCACGGTCGGGCTCCTGCTGCTCGGGGCCGGCGTTCTCGCGCTCGGGGGCGTCGACCGCCTCTGGACCGCCTGCGCGGCCTACGGCGTGGCCGGGCTGGGGGCGACCGGTCTCTGGGTCCCGGTCATCACGGTCGTGCAGCGCTGGTTCGCCTTCGAACGCAAGGGCCTCGCGCTCGGCATTCTCTCGACCGGCTACGGCCTGGGTTTCGCGGCCGTGGGGGCGCTGTTCCCGTGGGTGGTGGACCGCTTCGACTGGCGCCACGCCTGGTACGCGCTCGGCCTGCTGGCGCTGGCCGCGGCCGTGCCGGTGGCGCTCCTGCTGCGCAGCGACCCGGCGGATCGCGGCTGCCGCCCGTGGGGGAGCGACCGCGAGGCGGGCCCCCCGGCCGCGCGCGGGCACCGGGTGCCGTTGCGCCGGATCCTGGCCGAGCCCAGTTTCTGGCTCATCGGTGCGTCGTACTTCGCGCTCTCCTACGGGCTCTACGGCTTCACGACCTTCATGGTGGACTACGCCACCTATCAGCTGAACCTGCCGCTCGAAAAGGGCAGCCTGCTGGCGACCATCCACGGCCTGCTGCAGATGGCGGGGGTTCTGTCGCTCCTGCCGCTCTCGGACCGCTTCGGGCGCAGGCGCACGATCCTGGTCTCCAACAGCATGATCGCACTCCTGCTCGCAGCGCTGCTCCTGCCGACGGGCTCCTGGGAGTTGCTCTGCCTGGTCACCGGTGCGATGGCGGTGTTCTACGGGGCGACCTTCCCCATTTACGGGGCCTGCGCGGGCGATTATTTTCCGCGGGAGGCGATCGGGACGGTGGCCGGGTCCTGGACCCCGTTCTATGGCTCCGGGGCGATTCTGACCCACTGGGTCACGGGCAGCCTGCGGGACGCAACCGGCAGCTACGACCTCGCTTTTCTCATCTGCGCGCTGATGGCGGGGCTATCGGTCGCGTTGATGCTGCGGGTGCGCCGGCAGCCGCCGGGCGCGACGGGGGAGCCTGCCGTATGAGCCGTTTCCTCTGCATCGACATCGGCGCGGGGACCATGGACCTGCTCTGGTACGACACCGAGTCCGTTCACCACTACAAGGCGGTGGCGGTGTCCCCGGTGCGGACGGTCGCCGCGCGGGCCGCCGGCCTGCCCGGCGATCTCGTGGTCACCGGCTGCGAAATGGGCGGCGGTCCGGTCACGGAGGCGCTGCGGCAGCGGGCCCGGACCCACCGGGTGGTCGCCTCGGTCGCGGCCGCCGCCACCCTGCACCACGACCCGGAGCAGGTGCGCGCCTGGGGGATCGCGGTCGTGGACGACGCGGAAGCCCAGGCGCTCGTCGGCCGGCCGGGGTGGGGGCACCTGGTGCTCCGGGACGTCGAGCCGGACCGCATCGAAGGCCTGGTCGCCGGTCTGGGGGTGCCCTTCGAATTCGACGCCGTGCTCGTCTGCGCCCAGGACCACGGCGCGGCGCCCCCCGGTACCTCGCACCTGGATTTCCGGCACCGGATCTACCGCGCACGGCTGGAGGCCCGCCCGCACCCCCACACCCTGCTGTTCGAAGCCGGCGAGGTCCCGGCCGAGCTGAACCGCCTGCGGGCGATCGCCGGCACGGCCGGTCAGCTGCCGACGCGGGCCGTCTACGTGATGGACAGCGGCATGGCGGCCATCGTCGGCGCTGCGCTGGACTGGCACGCGGAGCCGGGCGGACGGTTCACGGTCCTGGACGTCGCCACCTCGCACACGGTCGGGGCCACGATCGTGGGCGGCGAGCTCGCCGGCATGGTCGAGTACCACACCCGGGGTCTCACGCGGGAGCGGCTCGAACGGCTCCTGGAGGAGCTTGCGGCCGGGCGGCTCGATCACAGCGCCGTCCTCGCCGAAGGCGGCCACGGGGCCTTCGTCCGCGCCGCGGCCGGCCCGGAGGCGCTGCGGACCATCATCGCCACCGGCCCCAAGCGCCGTCTGGTCCAGGGCTCGCGGCTGCCCATGATCTTCGGCGCCCCCCTGGGCGACAACATGCTGACCGGCTGCGCGGGGATGCTCGAGGCCTTGCGGCTGCGGCTGGGACTTCCCGATTTCGTTTATCTTTGAATCCGGCTGGGATCCGCAGTCAACCACTTCAGTCTTACGCCGGCACCTTGGGAGCTCGCCCGTCGGTGCTTGCTCAGCTGCAATCGGCGCGGGGCTCGGGTTTCGTTTCTTTTGGGAATCGCTTGCGAGCGGGGGCGGAATAGACTAAATATCAGGGCTCGGGCCCATCAGGGATCGGGCATCCGGTTCAAGGAATCGAGAAAGACGCGCGCTGCGATTCGGGCGTCGTTTGCACCCACTCACCCCTTGGGAAATGGAGGCGGACATGAGCGCATTTGATTTCGTTGCATCCAAGATGTACGAGTTCCGCGCACCCGGCATCATCCACTTCGGACTGGGCTGTCTCAAGAAGGTCGGTAGCGAATCCGCCCGCTTCGGCAAACGGGCGTTCGTTGTGACCGACCGGAACATACGCGAGGCCGGGTACGTCGCCCAGGCGGTCGAGGCGATGAAGGGGAACGGCGTTGAAGCGGTGGTGTTCGATCAGGTGAACGCCGAACCGAGCGACACGGTCGTGGGCGAGGGGCTGCGCGCGTACCGGGAGGCCAAGTGCGACGTGGTCGTCGCGCTCGGCGGCGGCAGTCCGATCGATGCGGGGAAGGCCATCGCCGCCCTATCCACCAACACGGCCAAGATCGCGGATTTCATGGGGGTCAATAAGATTGCCAAGCCGGCCGCACCCATCATCGCTATCCCCACCACCGCCGGGACCGGGAGCGAGGTCACCCGCTTCACAATCATCACCGACACGTCCAAAGACGTGAAGATGCTCATCGTCAGCGACTTCATCATGCCCCAGGCGGCGATCGTCGACCCGTTGCTGACACCCACGATGCCGGACTGGGTCTCGTCCTCAACGGCCGTGGATGCCCTGACCCACGCGATCGAGTCCTATATCTCGCGCAAGGCGCAGCCGCTGACGGAGACCCTGGCGCTCGAGGCCATCCGGCTGATTGGCGCCTACCTGCGCCGGGCGTGGGCGAACCCCGAGGACCTCGAGGCCAAACACAACGTCATGCTGGGCGCGACCGTGGCGGGCATGGCGTTCTCGAACTCCTCGGTCGCGATGGTGCACGGCATGTCGCGGCCGATCGGCGCCAACTTCCACGTGCCGCACGGGCAGTCCAACGCCATCCTGCTGCCGCTGGTGATGGAGTTCAGCTGCGTCGCCGCACCCGAGAAGTTCGCGGACATCGCCGATGCCCTGGGCGTTGACACGGAGGGGCTCTCGCCGATGGAGGCGGCCATGGAGGGAATCGCGGAAGTGCAGTCGCTTTGCGAGGACGTCCAGATTCCGACGGCAGCCGGCCTGAAGCTGAATGAGGACGAGTTCATGCGGCGGGCTCCGAAGATGGCCGAGGACGGCCTGGCCAGCGGCAGCCCCGGGAACAACCCGCGGCGGCCGACCAAGGAGGAGATCGTTCAGATTTACGGAAAGCTGTTCAGATAGTACCAGAGGCCGTATGTGCGTGCGGCCTTCAAATATTATACAGGGAGGTCTTCAAATGGAGCAGCATGTCATGGGAGGAACCATTAAGCAGAAAGGCAAAGCAGGCTGCGAGCCTAAAAAATTGAAGTTTCATGCGGGTGGCGAATGGATCGAATCAAAGACGACCAAGTATATGGAGTGCTTCGACCCCTCCACCGGGGACGTCATCGCATTGGCACCGCAGTGCACTCCGGATGAGGTCGATCTGGCCATCAAGGCGGCTGCGGAGGCGTTTCCCGCATGGGCGAGCACCCCGCCTGGAACTCGTGTTCAGGTCCTTTTCCGGCTGAAAGCACTGCTGGATCAGCACTTGGATGAATTGACCCATCTTTTGGCCAAGGAGAACGGGAAATGTTGGCTTGAGGCCCGAGGGGACGTTCTCAAGGTCACCGAGGTCGTGGAATATGCCGCGGGGATTCCTCAGCTGATGAAGGGCCCCGGGCTGATGAACTGCACCACGGGCTATGACACGGTGCAGTATGTCGAGCCCCTGGGCGTATTCGCCGGCATTGCCCCCTGGAACTTTCCGGCGATGATCCCCCATGGCTGGATGGCCCCCTTGTGCATCGCGACCGGCAACACCTTCGTGCTGAAAGCGGCCAGCTTCGTACCCCAAAGCGCCATCCGCATCTTGGAGCTGTGGCTGGAGGCCGGCCTTCCGAAGGGCGTGTTCAACCTCGTCACCTGCGGCCGCAATGAGGCGGAGATCCTGCTGAGGCATCCCAGCGTGGCAGGCATTTCCTTCGTGGGGTCTACCGGCGTGGGCCGGCATATCTACGCCACCGCCGCAGCCAACGGCAAGCGGGTTCAAGCCCTCTGTGAAGCCAAGAACCATGCCCTGGTGCTTAAAGACAGCAACCTGAAGCGAACGGCGATGGGTATCATGAACGCCACCTGCGGCTGCGCGGGAGAGCGGTGCATGGCCTTGCCGGTGGTGGTCGCGGAGGAGTCCATCGCAGACGAGCTCGTGGGCCTCATCAATGACTTCATGGGGACTCTCAAGGTGGGCCCGGCTTACGATCAGACCTCGCAGCTCGGGCCCGTGGTCAACCAGGGCCATAAAGAATTTGTCACCCAATGGATCGAGACGGGGATCAAGGAAGGGGCCAAATTGGTCCGTGACGGCCGGGGACTGGTGGTGCCGGGTTATGAGAAGGGGTTCTATGTGGGTCCAACCCTTTTCGATCATGTCACCCCGGGGATGTCGGTGGGCGACAAGGAAATCTTCGGGCCGGTGTGCTGCGTCAAACGCGTCAAGGGCTTCGAGGAAGGCCTGGCGTTAATGAACGCCAACGAATTCGCTAATGGCTCTGTTATTTATACGCAGAATGGCTATTACGCGCGGGAATTCGTGCGGCGGACGCATGGGGGGATGGTCGGGGTCAACGTGGGCATTCCGGTACCGATTGGGGTTTTTGGTTTCACCGGTCACAAGAATTCATTCTTCGGCGACCTGCACGTCATGGGTATGGACGGGATCCGATTCTACACCGAACAAAAGTCCGTGACGAGCCATTGGTTCGATCCCGAGGCGGTGGAGGTAAAGAAAGTCGATACCTGGGACGGCACAATCGACATGCGCCGCAATAAATAAGATGGCCGACAGCCCGGCGGCTTGCCGAAGTTATTGTTTAGCAAGGCGCCTGGCGGAGGTCCTTCCGGGCATGGATGTGGGCCTGATGTTGAAGTGGTGCAGGCCGAGCACATAGTCCATGTCTGGGGTGTTCAAAAAAACGGGAGGCGCAGGCCTCCCGTTTTTTTTTGCCTCGTGATAGCTCGGCCTTCGCCGCGACAATCCCACGACCAGGGATACTGCGACCAGGATCGGGAGTAGGGAGGCGGTGCTGAGGCCCGGTAGGATTGCGCGTGGCGGCTATCGGCCGGTCAGCGGCTCTTCCTTGCGCCGGGTGAAATCGATGCAGAACGAGGTGTCCATCGTCGCCGGGTCCTGATAGTACCCGCCGAACCCGGCGTCGATAAACGCGCGCTTGATGGCCTCGTACTCGGCCGCTCTGACCCGACCGCGGATCTCCGGGTGCCGATGCGCTTCGTACATGGGGCGGTACTGGGCCATGAGGCTGACGCTGACGTCCTCCGGGTCGAAGGCGGACTTCAGGAAGGCGAGCACCTCGGTGCTCGCGGACTGGCCGTTCGGCAGGACCAGGTGCCGGATGATCAGCCCGCGCTCGGCGATGCCCTCCTCGTCGCAACTGCAGCGGGCCCACCTGCCGGAACATGCGCCGGACCGCCTCCTGGTTGACCGGCACGTAATCCGAGGCCTTGGAGTAACGGAGTGCGGGGGCGTCCGAACCGTACTTCATGTCGGGCAGCCAGATGTCCACGATGCCCGCGAGCAGGTCGATCGTCTCGCTCCGTTCGTAGCCGCCGCAGTTGTAGACGATCGGAAGCGTCAGCCCCGCCGCCGCCGCCCGCCGCAGCGCCCGGACCACCCCGGGCAGGAAGTGCGTGGCGGTCACCAGGTTGATGTTGTGACATCCCAGCGCCTGCAGGCCGAGCATCTTCTGCGCGAATTCCTCCTCCGCGATGACGCGTCCCTCCTCCTCGTGTGAAATCTGGTAGTTCTGGCAGAAGACGCACTTCAGCGTGCAGTAGGTGAAGAAGACGGTCCCGGAGCCGCCCGTGCCGGAGATGGGCGGTTCCTCGCCGTGGTGGGGGAAGATGCTGGAGACGACGAGCTCGCCGGGCGCTCCGCAGAACCCGCGCTCCCCGGCGCCCCGGTCGACCCGGCAGCGCCGCGGGCAGAGCTCGCATTCTTGCGCCATGCGATCGAGCGCCCGCGTGCGCTCCGACCATTCCGCGGCCGTCAGGTAGGTGTAGGATCCGGGTCGCATACGAAGGAAATGTAAGGGCATCGCGCCCGTTTGCAAAGGATTTTCTGACGGGCTCTACGCTCATCGAGATGCCACCCGGCCCGCCTGCAAGGGGGATGGGGAGGGTCGACGCCGGCCCGATGTGGGAACCGGGATCGCAGGGGCGTTCCCCCGGGGAAAATTCCTGTTGACAGAGGGGGTGCACCTGAATAAATAGGATTAAAAAGATCCTATTTATCTTTTATGGCGGTTTATGCGGCTGACGCGAGCGGGTGAATATGCGGTGCGATGCGTGCTGTACCTGGCCTCCCAGGGGCAGGGGACGCTCTGTGCCCGCAGGGGAGTGGCGGAGCGGATGGATATCCCCGACCAGTTCCTGGGCAAGATCGCGCAGCAGCTGGCGCGGGCGGGGCTGATCGAAATCGTTCAGGGGGCCAGGGGCGGCTTGCGCCTGGTCGTTCCCCCGGATCAGGTGACGCTGCTGGACGTGGTCGAGGCCGTCATCGGCGAAATCTTCCTGAACGACTGTGTCATGCGCCCGGAATCCTGCGACCGCAGCCACGCCTGCGCCGTACACTGCGTCTGGGCCAAGGCCAAGGACCAGCTGCGCCGAACGCTGGAGGAGGCGACGTTTGCCGTCCTCTTGAAGGAGAACGACTGCATGGCGGGCTCGGCCGGGCTGGCACCGGCCCGGTCGCGCCGCCGTGTCAACCGTCCCACGAAAGGAGTCGATTAGATGGACGCCCTCATGCTTTCGCGCCTGCAGTTCACTGCGACCACCATTTTCCACTTCCTGTTCGTCCCCCTGACGCTGGGGCTGTCGGTGCTCGTGGCGATCATGGAAACGCGCTACGCGCGCACCGGTGACGAGATCGACCTCAAGATGACCCGCTTCTGGGGCAAGCTGTTCCTGATCAACTTCGCCGTGGGGGTGGTGACCGGGATCACGCTCGAGTTCCAGTTCGGGACCAACTGGTCGGGCTACTCGGCTTACGTCGGCGACATCTTCGGCTCGCTCCTGGCGATCGAGGCGACGGCCGCCTTCTTCCTGGAGTCCACGCTGATCGGCGTCTGGGTCTTCGGGTGGAACCGCCTGTCGCGCAAGGCGCACGCCACGGTCATGTGGCTCGTCGCCGGCGCGAGCAACCTCTCGGCCATCTGGATCCTGACCGCCAACGGCTGGATGCAGCACCCGGTGGGCTTCGCCGTCCGCAACGGCCGGGCCGAGCTGACCGACTTCGCCGCGGTGGTCTTCAACCCCTTCAGCCTGCTCCAGATTTTTCACGTCATCCCGGCGGCGTTCCTGCTGACGGCCTTCTTCATCATGGGGATCAGCGCCTATCATCTGCTGAAGCGGCAGAACGTCGAGTTCTTCACGCGATCGTTTCGCCTGGCGCTGGTCGTCGGCGCGGTGGCGACGGTGGTGGTGACGATCGAAGGCGACCTGCACGCCAAGCACGTGACGAAGACGCAGCCCGCGAAGCTGGCCGCCATGGAGGCCCTGTGGGACACCACGGCCAAGGCGCCGGTCTACCTCATGGCCGTTCCGGACGAAGCCAACGAGCGCAACAGCGTCCAGGTCGGCGCCATCCCCGGCCTGCTGAGCTTCCTCGGCCACGGCGATTTCGACGCCAAGGTGAAGGGACTCAAGGAGTTCCCGCGCGAAGAGCGGCCGCCCGTGGTGGCAACCTTCCTCTCGTTCCGCGTCATGATCGCCCTGTCGATGTACTTCGCGGCCATGGTGGCGATCGGCCTGTTCCTCAGGAACCGGCTGCTCGAGAGCGCCTGGTACCTCAAGCTGATGCTGGTCTCCATCCCGCTGCCCTACCTGGCCATCACCATGGGATGGGTTCTCGCGGAGATCGGCAGGCAGCCGTGGATCGTGTACGGGGTGATGCGGACCGCGGACGGGGTCTCCCCGATCGACGGGGTTCAGGTCGCGCTGAGCCTGGCGGCCTTCATCCTGGTATACGCGCTGCTGGGCGGGGTCGGCTACTACCTGATCGGCAAGGCCGCGGTCCTGGGGCCGGACGCCCTGGTCCCGCCTTCCGGCGCCGCCCGCCGCCCGGGCCTGCAGCGGTCCGCAGCCTGAACGACGACGCATTCACGCTTTCGCACTGACGACTGGAGGGATGACAGATGATACTCGAATCGATTTGGTTTTTTCTCTGGGGGCTTCTCTGGGCCGTTTACTTCATGACGGACGGGTTCGATCTCGGCATCGGGTCGCTGCTGCCCTTCCTGGGCAAGAGCGAGGCCGACCGGCGGGTGATGGTGAACGCCATGGGGCCCCTCTGGGACGGCAACCAGGTCTGGCTGCTCTCGGCCGGCGGGGTGACGTTCGCGGCGTTTCCGCGGCTCTATGCCGTGATGTTCTCCTCGCTCTACACGGCGCTGATGCTGATCCTCTTCGCGCTGATCCTGCGCGGGGTGGCCTTCGAGTTCCGCGGCAAGGTGCAGAGCCCGGGCTGGCGGCGGCTCTGGGATGCCTGCATCTTCGTCGGCAGCGCCGCGCCGGCCCTGCTCTTCGGGGTCGCCTTTGCGAACATTTTCCAGGGGATTCCCATCGACCAGAAGGGAATTTTCCAGGGCAACCTGTTCACGCTGCTCAACCCCTACGGGATAGTCGGCGGCGTGCTGTTCGTGATGCTGTTCCTCGTGCACGGGGCGCTCTGGCTCGCGATCAAATCCGAGGGGGCCCTGCGCGAGCGCGCCGCGGCGACCGCGGGTCGGCTGTGGCCGGTCGAGGTGGGGGTGGCCGTCGTGTTCCTCGGCTTCGGGATCTTCACCACGCGCCTTTACGACAACTACCTGGCTCACCCGCTGCTGTTCGCGGTCATCCTGCTGACGGTCGCGGCGCTCTTCGGCATCCGGGTTTTCCTGGCCAAGGGCGCGCTGTTCACGGCCTGGGTCTCCTCCGCGGTCACGATCGTGGGAGCGACCTTCTACGGCGTCATCGGCCTGTTCCCGAACATGTTCCCCTCGAGCCTCGACGCGGCCTACAGCCTGACGGCGCACAATTCGGCCTCCTCGCAGCTCACTCTCACGATCATGCTGGTCGTGGTGGCCATCTTCGTGCCGATCGTGCTGGCCTACCAGGCTTGGGCGTATCGGTTGTTCAACACCCCGGTGCGCACCGAGGATTTGATCTACTGAAACCTGTAATTTTCCCGCCGCTCCTCCCCACGGCGGGGCTGCACCAGGTCTACCCCCGGGCCGGCAGCCCCGCCACTCCCCCCTTTTTTTAATGCATGCCGTTTGAAACTGACTTATACTGGACATTATGGAAACGGATGCAAGCGCTCCGGTCGGTCCTGCTCGTGGACGACGACGAGGTCGTGCTGCAGATCGGATCGCGCATGCTGGCAAAGCTCGGGTTCCGCGTGTTGACGGCTGAATCGGGCGAGGCCGCGGTCGATGCGCTCGTGCGTCACCCGGGCGAGGTCCGCCTGGTCGTCTTCGACCTCTCCATGCCCGGGGTGGCGCCGGAGGAGCTCTTCGAGCGCATGCGCGCCGCCGCACCGGAGGCGCGCTTTCTCCTGGCCAGCGGCTACAGCCGGGACGCGAGCGTCCAGGCCGTTCTCGACCGCGGCTGCCACGGCTTCATCCAGAAGCCCTTCCGCCTGGACGAGCTGAAGCAGACCATCCAGTCCATCACGGGTCAGGAACCGTAGCGTGAGGCCCTTCGGTCGAAAGGCGCGCATCGGCGTCGCCGGCGTGCTGATGATGCTGGCCGCGGCCGCCGTGGCGTTCGGCCACGGATGGATGGCCCCGGCCGGTGCGGCCGCCCGCAGGAACCCCCTGCCGCGCGATGCGGCAACCATCGACCGGGGGCGCGCCGTGTACGCGAGTCTCTGCGCCGAGTGTCACGGGGCCGAGGGCCGCGGCGACGGCCCGAAAGCAGCGAGAACCTGGCCGGCGCCGACGGATCTGACCCTCATCGGCAGCCACTCCCCCGGAGACATTGCCTGGAAAATCGAGAACGGCCGGGGCGACATGCCCGCGTTCAAGGACAAGCTGGCGGCAGCAGATATCTGGGCCCTCACCCATTGGATTCAAAGCCTGAAACGGTGAATAAAAAAGCCCTCTCCCCGCAGCCGGGAAGAGGGCCTTGGAAGGCCAAGGCAAGGGTCACGGTGTGATGAGCTTCGGGTCCTTGATGACGGCGAGATAGCGGAAGCGCCCCCCCTTCACGACCTGCACCTGGACCTCCTTCACCACCTCCCCGGCCTTGAACCCGGTGATGACGCCGGTCAGCCCGTTGAAGCCCTGGGTGGCCGCGATCGCGGCGCGCATGGCCTTGCCCTGGGTGGACCCGGCCTTCTTGATCCCGTCGCAGATGAGCATGAAGGCGTCGTAGGCCGAGGCGCCCACCATGTCGGGCTGGATCTTGAAGCGCGCTTCGTAGTCCTTCAGGTAGGCCTGCACCTCCGGCCGCGGGTCGTCGCGGTTCAGGTTGGTGACGATCACGAACCCCTCCGCGGCCTCCCCGGCGATCTCGATCGTCTTGGGGGAGTCCGCACCCTCCTCGCCGATGATCTGGGACTTCATGCCGAGCTCGCGGGCCTGCTTTAACACCGGCCCGGTCTGGAAGTAGTACCCGCTGGCGAAGATCACGTCCGGGTTGAGCTCCTTGATCTTGCTGAGGTAGGGTTTGAAATCCTTCTCCGACATCGGGTAGGTGAGCGCGGAGACCACCTCGGCCTTGCCCTTGGCATAGGCCGCCATGTACTCGTTGAACCCCTCGGCGAGCGTGCGGCCGAAGTCGTTGTCGCTCGTCAGCAGCGCGATCTTCTTGGCCTTCAGGATCTCCACGGCCGTGTACGCGGCCGCGCGGCCTTCGACCGCGCCCAGGAACCCGTTGCGGAAGTTGAAATCGCCCGCCTTGGTCACGTCCGGGTGGATGGCATAGGCCGCCACGAGCGGGATCCCCTCGTCCTGGAAGATCGGCGCCACGGCGCGGGTGGGCATGCTGTACGAGCCCGCCACCAGCCCGACCACCTTGTCCTGCTGGACCAGTTTCTGGGCGAGCGCCACCGCGTCCTTGGCGTCGGCGCGGTCGTCGTAGACCACGAGCTCGACGTTCTTGCCCAGCAGGCCGCCCGCCGCGTTCACCTTTTCGACCGCGAGATCCACCGAGTTCTTCACGCTCGCGCCGTCGGCCGCCGCAAAGCCGGTGAGCGGGGCCAGCAGCCCGATCTTGATCGTGTCGGCCGCCTGGGCGGTGCTCAGGCAGAGCAGGAACGTCAAACCGAGAACCAGAACCATTTTACCAGCTTTCATGGGGATCTCCTCTCCGAGTTTTAAGGTGTCAGGTGTCAGGTGTTAAGTGAACACCAAACTTAAAACCGCAAAACTTAACGCTGAACACAGTTTCTCATTCGCCTAAATAGGCGGCCTTGAGTTTGCTGTCTCCCGCCAACTCCTCCGCCTTCCCCTGAAACACGCAGCGGCCGGTTTCGAGCACGTAGGCCCGGTGAGAGATCGCGAGCGCCGCCACCGCGTTCTGCTCGACCAGCAGGATGGTCAGGCCCTGCCGGCGGTTGAGATCGGAGAGCAGCGCGAACACCTGGTCGACCAGCTTGGGCATGAGGCCCATCGAGATCTCGTCGACGAGCAGCAGCTCCGGCGCGGACACGAGCGCCCGCGCGATCGCCAGCTGCTGCTGCTGGCCGCCGGACAGGGTGGCGGCGGGCTGGCGCCGCTTTTCCCCCAGGATGGGGAAGAGCTCGTGCAGCCAGCGCACGCGCGCGTCCAGCTCGGCCGAGCGCGGCCGGCCGTAGGCCCCGGTCATCAGGTTCTCGTGCACCGTCAGGCGCGGGAAGAGCCGCGCCCGTTCCGGGACGAGTCGGATCCCGCCGCGCGCGCGGCGGTAGGAGGGCAGCGCGGTGATGTCCTCGCCCTTGAACCGGATGGTGCCGCCCCGGGTCGGGACCATGCCGATGATGCCGGACAAAATCGAGGTCTTCCCCGCGCCGTTGGCCCCGATGATGGACACGAGCTCGCCGCGGTCCAGCTCGAGCGAGACGCCGGACACCGCGCGGATGTCCCCGTACGACACGGCCAGGTCGCGCACCTCAAGCAGCATGCGCACCGCCTTTCCGCCCCAGGTAGGCGTCGACCACGGCCTCGTCGCGGCGCACGGCCGCCGGCTCCCCCTCGGCGAGCTTGCGCCCGTGGTCGAGGACCACGAGCCGGTCGCACAACCCCATGGCGACGCGCATGTTGTGCTCGATCAGCAGCACGGTCACCCCGTCGGCCCGGATGGCGCGGATGAGGGCTTCCAGCTGCGCGATCTCGTCGCGCCGCAGCCCGGAAAAGGACTCGTCCAGCAGCAGGAGCTTGCGGCCGACCGCGAGGGCGCGGGCGATTTCCAGCCGCCGCAGGTTCCCCAAGGGCAGCAGCCCCGCCGGGCGGCCGGCCAACTCGGAGAGCCCCACCCGCTCGAGGAGGGCCATGGCGGCCCGCGCTTCGGCCGGGTGCTTCCAGCCGGACCACACCCGGACGAGGCTCGCGTACCGGTCGATGCCGCGGGCGACCAGCACGTTTTCCAGGACGCTCAGGTGGGCGAACGGCTTCACGATCTGGAACGTCCGGCCGATCCCGAGGGCTGCCACGCGGTGCGGCGGCAGGCCGTTGGTGCACCGGCCCTCGAAGCGGATCTCGCCGGCCGTGGGCCGGTAGACGCCGGAGACGAGGTTGAAGCAGACCGTCTTGCCCGCACCGTTCGGCCCCAGCAGGCCGAGGATCTCCCCCGGACGCAGCTCGAAGCTCACGCCGTCCACGGCCCGCAGCCCGCCGAAGTGTTTCGAGACCCCTGCCAGTTCGAGCAGCGGCGCGCTCATGGCCGCCTCCGCGGGAGCAGCCGCCGCAGCACGCGCCGGGCCGCGCTGTCCTCCCCGAGCAGCCCCCCCGGCTGGAAACGGATCATCAGGAGCAGCAGCACGGTGTAGAAGAGGATGCGGTAGTCGACCAGCGGCCGGAAGAGCTCGGGCAGGATGCCGATGATGACGGCCCCGAGCAGCGGGCCCCAGAGCGTTCCCATGCCGCCCAGCACGATCATGCTCAGGAGCGAAACCGACAGGGGGAACCCGAAATCGGTGGCCGAGATGAAGCGCATGAAGTGGGCGTAGAGGGCGCCGCCCAGGCCGGCCATGCCCGTGCCGATCACGAAGGCCAGGAGCTTGAAGCGCACCGGCGAAATGCCGACCCCGGCCGCGGCGGCTTCCTCCTCCCGCAGCGCGAAGCACGCCAGCCCGGCCCAGCTGCGGGTGAGCGCGCGGCAGACCAGCATCGCGAGCGCGAGGAAGACCAGGCAGAGGGCGAAGAACTCGGGCCCGCGGAGCCGCAGCTCGAACAGGCTCACGCGCGGGATCCCGCCGATGCCGAGCGCGCCGCCGAAGAAGGGCACATACAGGAAGACGGCCTCGACGATGAAGTTGATGCCGATCGTCGTGATGGCCAGGAAGTCCTCGCGCACCCGCAGGCTCGGGAGCCCCAGGAGCAGCCCGACGAGCGCGGTCACGGCGACCACGATCGGCAGCGCCGCCCAGAAGGAGAGGCCGGCCTTGACCGCCAGCAGCGCCGCGGTGTAGGCGCCGATCCCGAAGAAGGCCGCGTGGCCGAGCGAGATCTGCCCGGCGAAGCCCACGATCACGTTCAGGCCGCAGGCCACGATGGCGTTGATGGCGATGATGGTGCCGAGCGTGACGAGGTAGCCGCTCACCCATGCCTCCTTATCGTGAGCCCAGCAGCCCCTGGGGCCGCCACATCAGCACGATGATCATGGCGATGAAGGCCAGGGCGTCGCGGGGCAGCGGGATGTTCGCGAAGCCGATGAGCAGGGTCTCGGCCAGGCCGAGCAGCATGGCGGCCGCCACGGCGCCGGGGACCGAGCCGAGCCCGCCGACCACGATCAGGGCGAGGGTCTTGTAGGCCGGGATCGCGCCCATGGTGGGGTAGACCTGGTTGTAGTAGATGCCCACCAGGATCCCGGCCACGGCCGCGACCGCCGAGCCGATCACGAAGGTGACGCTGACGATGAAGTGGCTGTTGATCCCCATGGCGTCGGAGATCGCGATGTCCTGGGAGGCGGCCCGCATGGCCAGCCCGAGCCGGGTGCGCGTGGTGACGAACCAGAGCACCAGGAGCACGCCGGCGGTGATGCAGTAGATCGCGCTCAGGGTCGCGCTCACGGTCACGCCGCCCACCTGGAACTCGGGGAAGGGCAGCCGGGCCGGGAAGGTCAGGATCTGGGGCCCGGCGACCAGGCGGCAGAGCTCCTCGACCGACAGGAACACCGCAATGCTGCCGATCAGGGGGACGAAGGGCGGGTACTTCAGCAAGGGGAAATAGACGAAGCGCTCGATCGCCACTCCCACTGCGGCGCTCACGGCCATGCTGCCGACCACCGCCGCGATCAGGCTGCCGGTCAGGTTGAAGAGCATCACCCCGATGTAGGCGCCGATCGTGTAGACGGCCGCGTGGGCCACGTGCAGGATGCGCAGGATGCCGTAGACCAGGGCGAGCCCGAGCGTCACCAGGGCGTAGATCGACCCGGTCGCGATGCCGTTCAGCAGCTGTTCGAGGAAAAGGGGCATCAGGTGCAGTGCCTACAAGTGAGCTACAAGTGACTAGAGTGCCTAAAATGGCCAACGACAGGATGAGTTATGAGTCACGAGTTGCGAGTTGAAATAAAAGACCTCAAAATTGCCGCTGTAGGCGCCATTCTGATTTAATCGATTCTTCTCCTCCATAATTTTCAGGCACTTTAGGCACTTGCCATTTTAGGCACTGCCCCCTGCCGCTCACAGCTTCAGCAGCTTCAGGATCTCGCCTTCCAGCGCGTCCGCCTCGGCTTCGAGCCGGTCGGCTTCGGCCCGGAGCTCCGCGGTGAAGCCCTCGTCCGTGATCGAGCCGAGGTTGATCTTGACGTTGTAGACCGCCGTGCGCGCCGCCATGCGCGCCGCCAGCACCCCGGCCGCGCCGTCGGACGCGGCGTTGGGGTTGCCGCGGGCGATCACCTGCCGGCCGAGGGCCATGGCCTGCAGCGCGTCGCGCGCCACCCCGAGCGGGACGAGCGCCGCCTGCCGGAAGGCGGCCTGAATCGCCCGGGTCCGGGCGGCCTTCTCCTCCGGGGTGGCCTTCGGCATCCCGAAGGCGCCCAGCACCTGCGTGTAGGCCTCCGAGTCGCGGTCGATGTCGCCGGTGAGCTTCTGCCGCAGGGCGGCCGCCCGGTCGGCCACCGCGCGCATTTCCGCGTCCACCGCCTCGAAGCTCTTGCGGCCGACCGTGAGCCGGGCGACCATCTCGATCAGGCCGGCGGCGAGCGCCGCGTTCAGCGCCGCCGCGCTGCCGCCGCCGGGAACGGGGTCGCCCGAGGCGGTCCGGGCGAGATAGTCCGTGACGGAAAGGTCAGCTAACACCGAGTGCCTCCGTGGTTGAGGTTGTCGAACACCACCCCCCCGCGCTTGATCACCTTTTCGACCGTGCTCACGCCGAGGTGGTAGGGGATGAACCGGTACGACGGGTGCTCGAGGATCACCAGGTCCCCCTGTTTGCCCGGCTCGAGGCTGCCGATCCGCTCCGCCCGGCCGACGGCGGCGGCGCCGTTCAGGGTCAGCGCGGTGACGATCTCCTCGGGCGAGAGCTGCATGTAGAGGGCCGCGAGCGCCGCGGCGAGCGGGATCGACTCCGAGAAGCAGCTGCCGGGGTTGAAGTCGGTCGCCAGCGCCACCGCGCAGCCCGCGTCGATCATGGCGCGGCCGCGCGCGTAGGGCTCGCGCAGGCTGAAGGCGGTCGTGGGGAGGAGCGTGGCGACGACCCCCGCGGCCGCCATGCGCCGCAGCCCCTCGTCGGAGGCGTGCAGGAGGTGGTCGGCCGACACCGCCCCGATCTCGGCCGCCAGCTCGGCGCCGCCGAGCGGCACGATCTCGTCGGCGTGCAGCTTGGGCCTGAGGCCCGCGGCCGCGGCACCGGCGAGCAGGCGCCGGGACTGGGCGACCGAGAAGACGTTCTGCTCGCAGAAGACGTCGCAGAACTCGGCCAGCTTCCGTCCGGCGACCTCGGGGACGACCTCGGCCAGGAGAAAGTCGACGAACGCGTCCGTCCGGCCCTTGTACTCCGGCGGGACGGCGTGAGCCCCCATGAAGGTCGGCACCACGTCGACCGGATGCGCACGGTCGAGCGCGGCCATGACCTCGAGCTGCCGGATCTCGGTCTCCCGGTCCAGGCCGTAGCCGCTCTTGCCCTCCACGGTCGTGACGCCGAAGGCGAGCATGGAGTCGAGGCGCCGGCGGCCGAGCGCGAAGAGCTCTTCGGCCGAGGCGGCGCGGGTGGCGCGCACGGTGCTGAGGATCCCGCCGCCGCGCTGCAGGATGTCCATGTAGCTCACGCCCTTGAGCCGCCAGGCGTACTCCTCGGCCCGGTAGCCGCCGAAGACGAGGTGGGTGTGGGAGTCGACGAAGCCCGGCAGCACGGCCCGGCCGGCGGCGTCGATCGTCTCGTAGGTGGAAAGATCCGCGCCCGCGGCGCGCAGCTCCGCCATGACCTGCGCGGTCGGCCCCACCCGGGTGATGGTCCCGCCCTCAACGACCACCGCGCCGTCGGGGATCACCTCGAGCGCGGCCATCGAGGCCCCGGCGCGGGCGCTCCGCCCGCGCGGCGTGGCAATCTCGGCCGCGTTTTTGACGATGAGGTTGCCGGTCATCTGCTCATTTTTGGAATCCAGGATCTATTCATAGATTCTGGATTCCAAAACCTGCTCGGTCTTGAAGTTCTCCAACTGCAGGTAATAGGCGGCGGTGTCGATCAGGGCGCCCATCGGGACCAGCCCGACGATCTCGCTGCCGACCACCGGCACCCCCCAGCGTCGGGCCTCGATGCGGATCAGCTCGAAGACGCGGTAGAGGGCGGTGCGCGTGTAGTCCGTCATGTTGATGGACACCTGCACGATCCCGCGGTCCTTGAGGTCGATCCCGATCGCCTTGCAGTAGCGCAGCCCGCCGCTCAGGTGGCGGATTTTGCGGGCGATGTCGTTGGCGATCTCGATGTCGGCCGTGCCCAGGTTCACGTTGTAGGCGACCAGCGGCATGCGCGCGCCCACGGCGGTGACGCCCGCCGTCGGGTGGATCCCGGCCGGGCCGAAGTCCGGCGTCCAGTCCGGGAGCAGCAGCTTTGCGGGCATGCCCTCGAACTGCCCCTTGCGGATGTCGGCGAGGTTGCGGCGGTGCGGCGCCGTGGCGGACTCTTCGTAGAGGAAGATCGGGAGCCCCAGCTTCGTCGCGGCCGTCTCGGCCACCCGGCGGGAGATCTCGATCGCCTCCTTCATCGTCACGTTCTTGACCGGGATGAAGGGCACCACGTCGACCGCCCCCATGCGCGGGTGCTGGCCCTTGTGCGTGCGCATGTCGATCGCCCCGAGAGCGGCCTCCGTGGCCTCCAGCACGGCCGCGGTCAGCGCCTCGGGCTCGCCGACCACCGTGACGACGCAGCGGTTGTGGTCCTCGTCGCGCTGGTAGTCCAGGAGCTTGACCCCCTCCCGGCCGCGGAACGGCGCGACGATCTTCTCGATCTTCACCAGGTCGCGGCCCTCGCTGAAGTTCGGGACGCACTCGACGATGCGGGTCATGGCCATTGGCCTCCCGCTGTTTGAGGTGTTGTCTTCTTCGATGTCCTGATACTTACGGATACTCAGGATCGATGCAGGCCGTCATTTCTTGCCGAACGTTCCTGCCGACTGGTCGAATTCATCTCGCGATTAGCCGTCAGAAGCGTACAGATGCTATCTGCACTAGCCGTCTCTCGAGGAGTCGGTGATTCGTTGATGGAGCGGCGTCGAACTGCAAATGTTGTTCATGATAGTAGATGCCCCTAGTTGCCGAAGCCTGATCTCTGCTGAATGTTGTAACCTCGAGATCGTCCGGTCAGCTGCGGGTCTCCAGCATACTTCAACCTTGATTCTCGAGATCTAACCCATAAAGCCCGTACGAGTCACGCCAGCTCTGCCAACGCTTCCCGACCAGCTCGCCGACCAGCCCCTCGTCCGCCAGGTAGGGCAGGGTGATGTGGTCCGAGCCGCCGCGGGTCCGGTTGTACTCGACGCAGGTCTCGATGGACGCGTCGTTGCGGGCCCAGGCGCGGCGTGCGACCCCGCCCATGACGTCCCACGGGATGGCGCGGCGGATGACCTCGTCCACGCGCGGGCTGCCGTCCAGCACCAGGCCGAACCCGCCGTTGATCGCGTTGCCGATCCCGACGCCGCCGCCGTTGTGCAGCGCGACCAGGCTCATGCCGCGCGCGGCGTTGCCGGCGAAGCAGTGGGTCGCCATGTCGGCCATGATGTTGCTGCCGTCGCGGATGTTGGCCGTCTCGCGGAAGGGCGAGTCGGTCCCGCCGGTGTCGTGGTGGTCGCGGCCGAGCATGACCGGCCCGATCTCGCCCGCGCGCACCATCGCGTTGAAGCGCAGCGCGATCTGCATGCGGCCGAGCGCGTCCTGGTAGAGGATGCGCGCCCGGGTGCCGACCACCAGCCGGTTCTTCTGCGCGTCGCGGATCCAGACGTGGTTGTCGCGGTCCTGGAAGCGGCGGTGGGGGTCGATGCACGCCATGGCGGCCCGGTCGGTCCGCGCCAGGTCCTCGTCCCGGCCGCTCAGGCAGACCCAGCGGAAGGGCCCGTAGCCGTAGTCGAACAGGAGCGGGCCCATGATGTCCTCGACGTAGGACTGGAAGACGAACCCGTCGAGCGGGTTCTCCCCGTTGCGGCAGACCTCCCGGACGCCGGCGTCGTAAACGGCTTTCAGGAAGCTGTTGCCGTAGTCGAAGAAGTAGGTCCCGCGCTCCGCGAGCGCCCGCACGACGGCGTAGTGGCGCCGGAGCGACGCGTCCACGAGCTCCCGGAACCGGCCGGGGTCGGTGCGCAGCAGCTCGGTGCGCGCTTCGAAGCTCAGCCCCTGGGGGCAGTAGCCGCCGTCGTAAACGGCGTGGCAGGAGGTCTGGTCCGAGAGCAGGTCGATCCGGACGTTCGCTTCCACCGCGTGCTCGAGCAGGTCGACCACGTTGCCGTGGAAGGCGATGGCGCAGGGCTCGCGGCGCCGCTGACACTCGCCGGCGGCGGCGAAGGCGTCTGCCGGGCTGTCGGCCACCCGGTCCACCCAGCCCTGGTCGAGGCGCGTGCGCACCCGCGACGCGTCCACTTCGGCGATGATGCCGACCCCGCCCGCGATGACGGTGGCCTTGCCCTGGGCCCCGCTCATGCCCCCCAGGCCCGAGCTCACGAACAGCCGCCCGGCCAGGTCCTGCTCCGGCGGGATCCCGAGCTTGGCCCGGCCGGCGTTCAGAAGGGTGCTGTAGGTCCCGTGCACGATGCCCTGCGGCCCGATGTACATCCAGCCCCCGGCGGTCATCTGCCCGTAGTTGGCCACTCCGAGCGCCATCGCGCGGTGCCAGTTCTCCTGGTCGTCGAAGCAGCCGACCATGAGCGCGTTGGTGATGATCACCCGCGGCGCCTCGGGCGAGGAGGCGAAGAGCCCGACCGGGTGGCCGGAGGCGACCACGAGCGTCTGCTCGCGCGTCAGCACCTCGAGGTAGCGCGTGGATCAGCCGGTACTGCATCCAGTTCTGGCAGACCTGCCCGGTCTCGCCGTAGGTCACGAGCTCATAGGGGTAGAGCGCGACCTCGAAGTCCAGGTTGTTGTCGATCATGACCTGGAAGGCCCGGCCTTCGATGCAGCTGCCCGTGTAATGGTCGAGCGGGCGGCCGGTGATCGGCCCCGGCGGCCGGAAGCGGTAGCCGTAGACGCGGCCGCGGGTGGTGAGCTCGCGCAGGAACTCCGGGGCCAGCGTCGCGTGCCATTCCGGCGGCACGTAGCGCAGCGCGTTCTTCAGCGCGAGCTCGGTGTCCGCCCGCGAGAGGTTGAAGCGGCGCACGGGCGCGCGGCGGATGCCCGGGGCGAACTGCGGCTCGGGCGGCAGCCGGTCGCACACGGCCTCGAGCCGGACGGTCATGGCGTTTCGGATGATGTCGTTGGTCACCATTTTCGTGGCTCCTGTCGCGGGTCGGCGGCGGGCGCCGTTAAGGGCCGGGGGCCCCAGGGCAACCGCCCGCTGAAGTGAGCGCCGGGCCTACCCCTTCGGGTTCACCTCCACGACGCCCGGGTCCTGCCCGAATCCCAGGTTCTTGGACTGCCGGCCGTAACCGAGCATCTGGTCGATCTTGACCAGCAGCGGGGTGGCGATGTTGCGCTCCGCGATCGGCCGGACCAGCCGGTGCAGGAAGTTGTTCGGCTTGGTCCACGGGCAGACCCGGATGCAGATCGAGCAGTGGGCGCCGTTCTTCACCCACCAGTCCAGGCATTTCATCGCGTGCACCGGCCATTTCAACATGCCGGGCGAGGTGTGCTCGTTGTTGGGCTGGTCGGTCCGCTCGCCGGCGGGGATGGATCGGCTCGGGCAGTGCTTGGCGCACAGGGCGCACTGTTCGCAAAAGCCCTGCACCCCCAGATCGACCGGCCGGTCGGGGACCAGCGGCAGGTTGGTGAACACCTTGCTGATGCGCACACTCGCGCCGAAGTCGCGCGTGATCAGCTGGCCGTTCCGTCCCATTTCGCCCAGGCCGGCATCGACCGCCATGGCGATGCTGATGCCGAGCTCGTTGCACGCGGGGATGGCCTTGTACCCGAGCTCGGTGATGAAGGTGGCGAGCGATGCCGCGCTCCAGGCGGCCTTGGAGTACCCGATGTCGGTTTCATGCTCGACCGCCGGCGACCTCAGGATCACGTCGTAATCCATGCGGTGGATCATGACGATCACCGTCTGGTACTCGGGTGGGATCTCGATCGGGTCGCCCGCCTGGGCCGCGCCGGAGTAGTGGACGTTCTGCATTCCCCAGTGCGTGTAGATCCAGAGCGGGTTCAGGCGCGCGATGCCCACCCGGTCGGCCCCGATCCAGGCCGCCGTCTGCTTGACGATCCGGCTCATCGCGGCGGGGTTCGGGTCTCGAAGCCGGTAGGTGCGGTTGTAGTACGGCTGGTGTTCGCGACCTAATGCGGCGCGGCGGATGGTGTAGTCGCCCGTGCGCCCGGCCACCCAGGTCGCGTGGTCCAGGATGGTCTTGCCGGGGACGGCCTTCGCCAGGTTGGCGAGGCTCTGATCGTGCATCCGCGTGTATTTTTGCCCGTCGACCGCTCCGCGGCTGAACGCCGTGTTCCGGTCGTCGAAGCGCCGGAGCTCGCCGGTGATGAATCGCGTGTACGTGGGCTTGTCGACAAATCGCATGGGATCTCCCTGGGTTGATCGGTCATGGACATTCCGGGGTCATGCGGGGCCGGCCGGGGGCCCCCGTCATGCCCATGCTTACATCCCGAGGTAGGCCTTTTTCAAGTGCTCGTTGCCGAGCAGCTCGCTCCCGGTGCCGGCCATGACCACGCGGCCGTTCTCGAGCACCAGGCCGCGGTGGGCCAGGGTGAGTGCCTTGACCACGTTCTGCTCGACCAGCAGGATGGCGACCTTCTCGCGGTTGATGCGCTCGATCATCCTGAAGGTGTTTTCCACCAGGATGGGAGACAGCCCCAGGGACGGTTCGTCCACGGTCAGGAGCTTCGGCCGGGCCATCAGGCCCCGGCCGATGGCCAGCATCTGCTGTTCGCCGCCGGAAAGCGACCCGGCGAGCTGGTGCCGGAGCGCGTGCAGCTTCGGGAAATGACCGTATATCTCCTGCAGCAGCGCCTTGCGGTCGGGGCGCGCGCGGGGGGTATAGGCCCCGACCTCCAGGTTTTCCTCGACGCTCAGCATGGGGAACACCCGTCGCCCCTGGGGGATGTGGACAATGCCCCGGTCCACGATGGCGTTGGGCGCGAGGTCCCCGATGGGGTCGCCCTCGAAGTGGATGTCCCCGGTTTTTCGCCGCAGCAGGCCCGAAATGGCCAGCAGCAGCGACGTCTTGCCGGCGGCGTTGGCGCCGACGATCGACACGATCTCGCCCGGCTCGACCGTGAGCGCCACGTCGAAGAGGACCTGCACGTCCCCGTGGAACACGTTGAGGCGTTCAACCGTGAGCACCGGGATAGTCCTCGCCGAGGTACGCCTTGATGACGTCGGGGTTGCAGGTGACCTGCGCCGGGTCGCCGGTGCACAGCATCTTGCCGTAATCGAGTGCGATCACCCGGTCGGAAAGCTGCATGATGGCCGCCATCACGTGTTCGATGATGAACAGCGTGACGCCGGTTGCGCGGATGCGGTCCACCAGCGCCATCATCGCCTGCAGCTCGTGGGGGGTCAACCCCGCCATGACCTCGTCGAGCAGAAACAGCTGCGGGGATGTCGCCAGGCCGCGGGCCACCTCCAGCCGCTTGCGGTCGGAAATGGTGAGACTGCGGCCGAGCAGGTTTCGCTTCTCCGCCAGCCCCACGAAATCCAGGACCTCCTCGGCCCGGCGCCGGGCGGCCTTCACGCGCGTTTCGCGGCAAAGCGCCCCGATCATGACGTTCTGCAGCACCGGGATGTTGGCGAAGGGCTTGGTGATCTGGAAGGTGCGGCACAGGCCCATGCGCGCGATGATCTCGGGCTTGAGCCCGGCGATCTCCCGCCCTTCGAACGAGAGGCCCCCGGACTTGGGCCGCAGAAAGCCCGTGATGACGTTGAAGAGCGTCGTCTTGCCGGCGCCGTTCGGGCCGATCAACCCCACGACCTCGCCGCGCTCGATCGAAAAGCTGATGTCCTGCAGGACGCGGTTCCCGCCGAACCATTTGCTGACGTTCGCCACCTCGAGCAGGGCGGTCATTCGCGGTCCTCCTGCCGGGCGCGGCGCGCCGAGCGGGCCTTGAACATGCCGGTGATGCCCTGGGGCATGTACAGGACGGTCAGGACCAGGATCACCCCGTAGATGATCATGTGCAGCCCCGGGGCGGTGGTCCCGAGGTGGCTGCGCAGGACGATGGTGATCGGCACGAAGATGCAGGCGCCGATGACCGGCCCGATGGAGGTCCCGAGCCCGCCGACGATGGCGAACAGCGCCACCTGGACCGAAAGCTGCAGCCGGCTGACGCCCGAGGGGTCGATGTAGACCACGTACTGCGCGTAGAACGTGCCGGCGATCGCCGACAGAAACGCGCTGAGCGCCATGGCGATCAGCCGCACCTGCCCGGTCCGGACGCCCAGGGCGCGGGCGGCGTCCTCGTTCTCCCGGAACGCCGTGAGAAAATAGCCGAGGCGCGAGCGCTCGATGGCGATGGCGACCGCCAGCACGACCAGGAAGAGGCCGAACCCGAGGTAGACGTACGCGAGCTTGGAGGCGAAGATCATGTGGCCCGGGTCGGGCGTGATCGGCAGCGAGATGCCTTCGGCCCCCTGGGTCAGCCCCCGCCAGTTCATGGTCAGGATGGACACCACCTGGCCGAAGGCGAGGGTCGCCAGCGCGAAATAGTGGCTGCGCAGCCGGAAGCACACGATGCCCAGCGCCACGCCCACGGCCGCCGCCAGCAGGCCGCCCGCGAGCATCCCGAACCAGGGCGTGACCCCCAGGCGCAGGAAGAGCAGGGTGGAGGTGTAGGCGCCGATGGCGAAAAAGGCATTGTGCCCGAGCGACACCATCCCCGCGTAGCCCCCCAGGATGTTCCAGGCCCCGGAAAAGCTGGCCCACAGGAAGACCAGGATGAACCCGTCCAGATAGAAGTCGTTGCGCACGAAGAGCGGCGCCAGGCCCAGGGCGGCCAGGAAGATCAGCAGGCCGGCGACACGGCTATTCGATGGCTTCAATGCGCTCGATCTCCTCTTCGCCCTTCAGGCCGAACAGCCCGGAGGGCTTCAGCACCAGAACGGCGATAAAGAGCAGGAAGTAGACGGCCTGCTTGCTGTCGGGGCCGATCACGAAATCCGTGAACACCTCGAGCACCCCGATGAGGAGCCCGGCCAGGACGGCCCCGACGACGCTGCCCATGCCCCCCAGCACCACCACCACGAACATGACCAGCACGAACTCGAAGCCCACGAACGGGTGCACGGTGAACATGGGGATCATCAGGGCGCCCGCCACCCCGACCAGCAGCAGCCCGGCGGCGAAGGTGGTCCGGTAGACCTTGTCGATGTCGATCCCCATCAGCAGCGCCGTGGACCGGTCCTGGGCGGTGGCCCGGATGATCTTGCCGCTGTAGCTCAGCTTCAGGAAGAAGTAGAATGCCACCGAAATGGAAAGGCCGACGATGAAGGCGATCAACCGCCCCGGGTTGACGATGATCTCCTCCATGCCGACGGCCGGCCAGGGGCCGAGCACGATCTGGGCCCGCAGGTAGTCGAGAGAAACGGTGCGGAAATCCGCCGACCACCACAGCAGCGCGACGTTTTCGATCACGATCGACAGGCCGACCATCACGAAGATCTGGCTCAGGTGCGGGGCCCCGAGCGTGGGCCGCACGCAGCCGCGGTAGGTCAGCAGCCCCAGCCCGAAAAGGGCCGGGGCCACGATGGCGATGGAGAGGTAGGGGTCGATGCGCAGCAGGTGGTGCAGCCAGAAGCTCAGGTACATGGCGATCATCAGGAATTCGCCGTGGGCGAAATTGACGATCTTCATCACCCCGAAAATCAGCGTGAGCCCGATGCTCGACAGGGCATAGACCCCGCCCAGCAGCAGCCCGGAGATCAGGAGCTGCGCGAACAGGGTCAGGTCCACGACCGCACCTCACGGGATGTGCGGCGGCTCATTTCGCTTCGGCCGCGGCGATTTCCTTCGGGAAGACCAGCCGCAGCTTGCCGTCCTGCCACTGGCTGATACCGGCCGAGGCATACACGTTCTGCCCGGCATCGGGGGCGCCGGGGGGGCTGAACTTGACCCCCCAGTTGAGAACGCCCTTGCCCGGCGGCACGTCCAGCGCGAGGGCCGCCTCCCGCAGCTTCTCGGGGTCGAGGCCGCCGGCCTTGGGCATGATGTGCTTGTAGAGGATCCAGGCGCCGGCGAAGCCGACGAAGGCGGTGGGGCTCGGGTACTCCCCGTTGTGCGAGGCCTGGTAGCGCTTCACGAACTCGCCGGCGTCGGCCTTTTGCTCGGCGCCCAGCCGGTCGATCGAGATCTCGGACGGGATCCCGCCGGCCAGGATGCCCTCGGCCTCTTTGGTCAGCGC
This sequence comes from uncultured delta proteobacterium, assembly GCA_963828345.1. GTDB lineage: Bacteria > Desulfobacterota > Desulfobacteria > Desulfobacterales > SpSt-501 > SpSt-501. The sequence goes on along the minus strand of CAWHEZ010000006.1, from coordinate 23,349 downwards.
GCTGTAGAAATCGGGGGTGCCCTGGCCGGCCGTGGTCCCGATCACCGGCACGCTGAAGCGCAGCTCGGCCGACTGGCGGTGAAAGAGAATGGAGTCGTTGATGTACTGCGCCGTCAGCAGCACGTCGGGCTTGCTCTGCTTGAGTTTCAGGACCAGGCCCGAGAGGTCGGCGGTCTTGGCGCTGTAGGTCTCGACCGCGACGATGTTGAGCCCCAGGGCCTTGGCGTGCTTCTGCAGCGCGGTGCCGGTCGAGGTGCCGAAGCCGCCGTCCTCGTGGATGATGGCCATGCGCAGGCTCTTGGCATCCTTGTTCAGCTTGGGGGCCAGGACCTGGACCGCGTAGTCCACCATCTGGTTGGCCATCATGTCGCCGCTGAAGGTGGTTCGGAAGACGTACTTGAACCCCCGTCCGGTGATCTGGGAGGACACCCCCTCGTTTTCGAGGTAGAAGACCTTGTTCTGCTCGGCGACGACGGTCGCCGCCATCGCGAGGCTGCTCGACTGGGTGCCGACGATGACCGTGAGCTTTTCGTTGGTGATGAGCCGGTTGGCTTCGCTCGCGGCGGCCTGCGGCTCGGAGGCGTCGGCGCTGACCAGAACGACCTTTTTGCCCAGGACCCCGCCGGTTTCGTTGATCATGTCGGTTGCGATCTTGATGCCGTCGAAGTTCTTGATGCCGTTCTTGGCCTGGGGGCCGGTGAGCGGCAGGATCGTCCCGATGCGCCAGACATCTTGGGCGGCGGCCTGCCCGACCAGCAGCGCCAGAATCATGACCAGACCTACCAGAATCCTCGCGTTCATCTAAGCCTCCTTTTTCAGCCCGTCCCGCGCGGCGGGCTGCGCCTCGGCCGGAGGCGGCCCGCAGCGGCGCCCCGGTCGAATTCCTGTCCAATGTGTTTCCGGAGAGCTACTTGTTAGGGGAGAAGCGCGCGCGTGTCAACCGGCGGGCAGCCCGACCCCGTCCGAGTCACCGGCGCCAGACCGGGACGTGCTCCCGCGCCTGCGCGAACATGGCGAGGACATTCTCCAGCGGGACGTCGGGCTGGATGTTGTGGCAGGAGGAGAAGACGAACCCGCCGCCCGGGCCGAAGGTGTCGATCAGCCGCGCGACCATGGCCCGCACCTCCTCCGCGGTGCCGAAGGGCAGGGTCTTCTGCGAGTCGGTGCCGCCCCAGAACACGAGGTCGCGGCCGAACTCGCGCTTGAGGAAGGCCGGGTCCATGCCGCGCGCGGTGACCTGGACCGGGTTGATGATCTGCACCCCGGTTTCGATCAGGTCGGGCAGGATGTCGACGATCGACCCGCAGGAGTGGAACATGAGCTTGGCTGGCGTGAGCTCGCGCACCCGGCGGAAGAACTTCGCGTGCCGGGGCTTGATGTAGCGCAGGTAGTGCTCGCGGCCGACCTGCAGGCCGTTCTGCCCGCCGAGGTCGTCCCCGCAGCGGACCACGTCCACGTCCCGGCCGAACGCCTCGAGCTCGCGCTCGGTGATGCGGATGGTGATGTCGAGCACGGCGTCGAAGAGGGCCTCGAGCACGTCGGTGCCGAGGATGAAATCCGTGTACCAGTCCTGGAACCCGCGGATGAACTGGCTCAGGTGCACGAAGGGGGCGGGCAACGTCAGGATGGCCGCGGCCTCGGTGTGGGTCCGGATCCAGGCCAGCCGCGCGGCCATGCCTTCCAGCAGCCCCGGGTCCTCGGGGTCGGGCCAGGTGTGGCGGCGGACATCCGCCACGGTGATGCTCCCCTCCAGGGGGGCCCGGCGCTGGTCGTAGTAGTAGCCGCCCTCGGGGTGCACCCGCTCGACGCCCCACATGTCCCGGTATTCCCGCGGGCCGAGCTCGGCCGCGACGCTGCGGCGCGGTGAGCCGATGACGATCGCGCGCGTGTCGATCCCGAGCGCCTGCAGGACCGCCTCGTCGACGGTCGCGGCGCGCGTCATGCGCTGCATGATCTGCGTCGGCGCGCTCACCCCGAAATGCGCCTTGAGGCGCTCGTACCCCTCCACGACGATCGAGCTGTCGTGCGTGCCGCCCAGATCCAGCGGCACCCGGTCCGGCTCCTGGTGGTTCAGCGCCCGCAGGACGCGGTCGCGGCTGGTCATCAGTCAAGGCGGGATCCTCCCGTTTGAGTTCAAGCCCTCTCTTAGCACAATATCGTTGAGCGGTCATATAGGACCAATCCGACAGATTAGACGGATCCGTCGGATTGACTCAGGCCTTCCCCTTGACAGCGATGTCGGATGTAGGATATCAGACAACCCCATCGAGCTCGGGAGGGAATTCGGTTGGCCACGCAGCTGAAGCCCGTTAAAAAGGAAAGCATCCGCACCCAGGTGTTCCGCCAGTTGCGCGACCAGGTGCTGCGGCGCACGTGGCCGCCCGGCAGCAAGATCCCCTCCGAACACGAGCTCGCCCGCAGCATGGGGGTCAGCCGCGTCTCGCTGCGCGAGGGGATCCAGCGCCTGGCTTCCATCGGCATCCTCGAAACCCGCCACGGCGAGGGGACCTTCGTCCGCGAGCTCACGGGCGACATCTACTTCAACACCCTCATCCCGCTGCTGGCCCTCGACCCCGCCGACGTCTTCTACGTTCTCGAGTACCGGCGCATCGTCGAGCGCGGCACGGCCGCCCTCGCGGCCGAGCGCGCGACCGGGCAGGACCTGGCCGACCTGGAGGCCGTCTACGACCGCATGCAGGCCACCCGGGACGACGTGGCCGAGTTCGCCCGGGCCGACCTGGAGTTCCACCTGGTGCTCGCCAAGGCGACCGGCGAACCCGGTGCTGATCAAGGTCAACAACGTGCTGCGCAGCGTCCTCAGCATCTCGATGGAGAACATCGTGTCAACCCTCGGAGTGCTGGATGGGCTGCACTACCATCGCCTGCTGATCGAGGCCGTCCGCGCCCGCGACGCGCAGGAGGCCGAACGGCTCATGGAGGAGCACGTCGTGCGCACCATCGATCGGCTGCGGGCCGAGTCCGAGCGGCCGCCGCCCCCGCCTGCCGCCACGCCCCCCGCCCGCCTGGAGGAGCGCCTGGAGCTGCACCGGCGCTTCTGGGCGCGCGAGCCCCAGCCCCGGCCGCTGGCGTCCTTCCGGGTCGGCGATTTCTTCTTCTCGCGCCACTTTCAGGCGGCCCACCCCCTGCTCGAGCCCGACCGGCTGATCGAGCCGGGGATGATCGACGTCTGCGCCTTTCTCCCGGACTACGAGCGCATGTTCGCCGAGTCCGAGGCGATCGGCCAGGACGGCTTCTGGGCGGGCGAGCCCTTCACCGGGATCCCGTGGATGGAGGCCATCCTGGGCTGCCCCATCCGCGCCGGGCGCGAGAGCTTCACGTCGCGCCCGTGGCTGAAATCGCCGGCCGACGCGCTCGCGCAGGTGCGCCTCGACCCGGAGAACCCGTGGTTCAGGAAATACCTCGAGTTCACCGACGCCCTCGTGCAGGCCGGCCGCGGCCGCTACCCGGTCGGCATGCCGATCATGCGCGGCCCGACCGACATGCTCGGGGCGCTGCTCGGACAGCAGGAGATGGTGCTGGCGCTCATGATGGAAGACCCCGCGCTCATGCGCCGGCTGGTCGAGCGGGTCACCCGCGCCTTTCTCGCGGTCATCGCGGCCCAGACGCGCCGGGTCCCGCCCTTCCACGGCGGCACGAGCCTGGGCTTCTACCACGTCTGGGCGCCGGGGCCTTCGATCTGGTTCCAGGACGACCTCTCGGCCATCCTGTCGCCCAGGGTCTACCGCGAGTTCTTCCTCGACTCCGCCCGCACCATCCTGCAGGGGCACCCGCACACGGCCGTCCACCTCCACCCGGCCTCCTTCTTCATTCTCGACGAGCTGCTCACGCTCGACGGGCTGAAGGTGGTCGAGGTCAACAAGGACATCGGCGGCCCGGGGGTCGCGGACATGCTGCCCGTCCTCTCCAAGATCATGCAGACCCGGGGGCTCATCCTCTGGGGCGACCTCACGATCGAGGACCTGGAGACGGTCCGGCGCCACCTCCCCTGCCGCGGGCTCAGCCTGCACGTGGTCGCACCGACCCTCGACGAGGCGCGCGAACGCCGTGCCTACATTCACCGCTGGGAGTGATCAACCGATGACGGACACCGCCACCATTCGCAAACTGGAACGCATGGCGCTGACGCTGCGCGCCGACCTGATCGAGATGATCGGGGTCGGCAAGGTCGGGCACCTCGGGGGCTCGAGCTCGCTCGCCGAGATCGCGGCCTGCCTTTACTTCCACGTCATGCGCTACGACCCGCGCAACCCGAAGGACCCGGACCGCGACCGCTTCGTGCTCAGCAAGGGCCACTGCGTCCTGATCCAGTACGCGGCGCTGGCCGAGCTCGGCGTCATCCCGCGCTCGGAGCTGAAGCGCGTCAAGACCCTGGAGGGCTGCCTGCAGGGCCACCCCGATATGGACCACACCCCGGGGATCGAGGCCGTCACGGGCTCGCTCGGGATGGGCCTGTCGATCGGCCTGGGCATGGCGCTCGGCTTCCGCCTGGACCGCCGGCCCAGCCACGTCTACGTCATCATGGGCGACGGCGAGCTCTCGGAAGGGCAGATCTGGGAGGCGGCCATGGCGGCCGCGGCCTTCAAGATCGACAACCTGACCGGCTTCGTCGACCTGAACCGCATCCAGGCGACCGGCCCGACGCAGGAGATCTTCGACATCCCGGAGATCGAGCGCAAGTGGGCGGCCTTCGGGTGGGAGGTCGTGCGGGTCGACGGGCACGACGTGGGCCAGATCCTCGCGGCGCTCGAAACCGCCCGGGCGACGCGCGGCCGGCCGACCGTGATCGTGGCCGAGACCGTCAAGGGCAAGGGGTTCTCGTTCGCCGAGAACAACCCCGCCTTTCACAACAGTGCGTTGACCGAGGAGCAGCACCGGCAGGCGCTGGCCGAGCTCGAGGCGCGGCGCGCAGAGATCGGATGAAGGAAACAGGGTCAAGGGTTCGGGGTTCAGGGTTCAGGAAAGAGAGCCGCATCGGTGGCTGTCGTTCCTTCCTGAACCCTGAACCCTGAACCCTGGACGCCCTCCCGGAAAACGGCATCGAACTCTCGCATCATCGAAACGTTTCGCAAGGGAGACTTCTCATGACCCCCCACCCCAACATGCGTGAAGCCTACGGCCTGGCCCTCCTGGAGCTCGGCCGCCGACACCCCGAGGTGGTCGCGCTCGAGGCCGACCTCGGCAACTCCACCCGCTCGGTGCTCTTCGGCAAGGCCTTCCCGGAGCGCTACTTCCAGATGGGGATCGCCGAGCAGAACATGGCCGCGACCGCCGCGGGCCTGGCGCTGGCGGGCAAGATCCCCTTCATCCACTCCTTCGCGGTCTTCGCGACCGGCCGGGCATACGACCAGCTGCGCAACTCCATCTGCATCCCCCGGCTGAAGGTGCGCGTCTGCGGGTCGAGCAGCGGGCTCTCCGATTTCGGCGACGGCAAGACCCACCAGTCGGTCGAGGACATGACCCTCATGCGCGCGCTGCCGTGCATGACCGTGCTCTCGCCCGCGGACGGCCTGGAGACGGCCCGCATGATGGAGTGCCTGATCGACCACCCGGGGCCGGTTTACATCCGCATCAACCGCTCGGACCTGCCGATCCTCACCCCGGCCGACGAGCCCTACCGCATCGGCAAGATCACCTGCCTGCGGCCGGGCAAGGAGGTCGTGCTGCTCGCCACCGGCGTCATGGTCGGTCGCTCGCTCGAGGCGGCCAAGCTCCTGGAGGCCAAGGGGGTGGGGGCGGCGGTCTACAACGTCAGCACGATCAAGCCGATCGACGAGCCGGCGCTCGCGCGGGCGGTCGCCGGCGCACGGGCGATCGTGGTGGCCGAGGAGCACAACCGTATCGGCGGCCTGGGCTCGGCCGTTCTCGAGGCCCTGCGGTCGACCCCGCACGCGCCCGTCGAGCTCGTGGGCATCGCGGACTGTTTCGGCCAGAGCGCCGCCTGCTACGACGAGATCCTGAACCACTTCGGGCTGACCGCGCCGGCGGTGGCCGACGCGGCCCTGCGGATGCTGGAGGGCGGCCGGAAGTAGGATTTCAGATTTGAGATGTGAAATTTGAGATTGAAGGGTCCAGGACACCAAACACCAAACACCAAACACGAAACACCAAAATACCCAAACACCCCAATACCCACACACCACATTCATGGAGGTCGCACAATGAAGATCGGTTTCGTCGGACTCGGGATCATGGGCAAACCTATGGCCAAGAACCTGCTGAAGGCCGGCTACGAGCTGGTGGTCTACGACGTCGTGGCCGCACCGGTGGACGAGGTGGTCAAGGCCGGGGCCAAGGCGGGGTCGTCGCCCAAGGACGTGGCGGCGCAGGCCGACGTCATCATCACCATGCTCCCCAACTCGCCCCACGTGAAAGCGGCCGTCCTGGGGAAGGGCGGTGTCATCGAGGGCGTGCGCCAGGGCAGCATCCTGGTGGACATGAGCTCGATCGCCCCGCTGGCGGCCCAGGAGGTGGCGGCCGAGCTGGCGAAGAAGGGGGTCGAGATGCTCGACGCGCCGGTCTCCGGCGGCGAGCCCAAGGCGATCGACGGGTCGCTCGCGATCATGGTCGGCGGCAAGGCCGAGATCTTCGAGAAGGTGAAGCCGATCCTGCTCAAGGTGGGCGCCTCGGCCGTGCTCTGCGGCGAGATCGGCAGCGGCAACGTCACCAAGCTCGCCAACCAGATCATCGTCGCCCTCAACATCGCGGCCATGTCCGAGGCCTTTGTGCTGGCGGCCAAGGCGGGGGTCGACCCGGGCAAGGTGTTCAACGCCATCAAGGGCGGGCTGGCCGGCAGCACGGTGCTCAACGCCAAGGCCCCCATGGTGCTCAAGGGCAACTACAAGCCCGGCTTCCGCATCGAGCTGCACATCAAGGACCTGCAGAACGCGCTCGACACGGCCCACGCGCTTGCCGTCCCGATCCCCTTGACCGGCACCATCATGGAGATCATGCAGGCCCTGCGCGTCGAGGGCAAGCAGACGGACGACCACGGCGGCGTGATTCAGTTCTACGAGAAGCTGGCCGGGCAGCTGGTGCGCAGCGATCTTTAGCGCAAACCGGCGTCTCAGGCCGTGATCCTGCGTTGCGCGGCACTTTGCAACTGCTCACATACTTAAACGTATGCTGCGCGTTCCAAAGCGCCGCGCGCCTTGGCTGACGGCCTGATACTTGGTTTACAAAAACCTCCATTGTCTGGAAGGATCGGTCATGGGTTCTGAACCTGTCGCCGCGGCTTCTCGGGCGGATTGCGTCAGCCGGGTCATGGACACGGTGTTGTCCTATGTCGTGGCGGTGCTGCTGGTGGCCATGTCGGGGACCGTCTTCGGCAACGTGATCTGTCGCTATTTCCTCGACGCGTCGCTGGCCTGGTACGAGGAGGTGTCGCGCTTCCTGCTGATCTGGATCGTGTTTCTGGGAGCGGTCATCGCCTACATCAAGGGCGATCACCTCGGCATCGACGTCATCTTCATGGTCCTGCGTCCGAAATACCAGCGGATGGTCGTGCTGGTCGCCGACGCGCTGGTTCTGATGTGCCTGGCCATCATGTTCCAGGGCGGATGGGACATGGCGATCGACTCCCTCGAGAGCGGTTGGGTCGCCTCCTCGGTGCCCATACCCTACGGCTGGGTCTACATGGTGGGACCGGTCAGCGCGCTGCTCATGTTCATCCAATGCCTCATCAAGACGCATGCCGACTTCCGGGCGCTGAAGGGGGTGCAGCCATGAGCGTTCTCCCGCTTTTTCTCACGGCGCTGTTCGGCTTCATCCTGCTGACGGTTCCGATTGCCTTCGCGCTCTTCCTCACGGCGCTGGTCCTGTCGCTGACCCTGGGGGCCTGGTCGCCGGCCCTCATCATCCAGAGCATCTTCCGGGGCATCGACAGCTTCCCGCTCATGGCGATCCCGTTTTTCCTGCTGGCCGGGGAGATCATGAACACGGGGGGCATCTCGGAGCGCATCATCATGGTGGCCAAGGCCATGTGCGGCCACGTGCGCGGCGGGCTGGGGTACGTCACCGTGGTGGCGAGCATGCTCATCTCGGGCGTCTCCGGCTCGGCCGTGGCCGACACGTCGGCCATCGGCTCCATCCTTTATCCCGTCATGAAAAAAGAAGGGTATGATCCCCATAAGGCCGCCGCCCTGGTTGCCGCCTCCACCACCAACGGACCGATCATCCCGCCCTCGATTCCCATGGTCATCTTCGGGGTCATCGCCAACGTTTCGATCATCCGGCTGTTCGTCGGCGGGATCATTCCGGGCCTGATCCTCGGGGTCGGGCTGATGATCGGCTGGTACCTGCACGTGCGCGGCAAGCAGCGCTACCACGTCGAGGGCAGGTTCAGCCTCGCGGCCGTTCTGAAATCGTGCATCAGCGCATTCTGGGCGCTCTTCCTGCCGGTCATCATCCTGGGCGGCATCCTGCTCGGCATCTGCACGGCCACCGAGGCCGCGGTGGTTTCCGCGGTTTACGCCTTCGTCGTTTCGGCGTTCATCTACCGCGAGTTCAAGGTGAAGCACCTGCTGCCGGCGCTGGTCAACACGGTGCGCGGCACGGCCGTGGTGCTGTTCGTCTGCGGCGCGGCCATGGCGGCGGCCTATTTTATCACCACGGCCCAGATCCCGGAGCTGCTGGCGAAAGTGCTCCTGCAGCTCTCCGGCGGCAGCTGGGTGATGTTCATGTTCTGGGTCAACGTGCTGCTGCTGATCGTCGGCTGCGTCATGGATCTGACCCCGGCCTTGCTGATCCTTGCGCCCATGCTTCTGCCGATCGCCGCCAAGTACGGCCTCGACCCCGTCTACTTCGGCGTGGTCATGATCGTCAACCTCTGCATCGGCCTCATCACGCCGCCGGTCGGCAACATCCTTTTCGTGGCGTGCGGCATCTCGAAGATCTCGGTGGCCGATATTTCCCGGGCCATCTGGCCCAACGTCATTATCGGGATCATCGTCCTGTTCATCGTGACCTACATCCCGTGGACGGTCATGGTGCTCGTGGAGCTGATCCCCAAATGAAAGCGGCCGGGGGCCGCTTTCATTTTCGAAGGGGTCGTAAACGAATCGTTCCGCGGTGAACGTCCCAGCAACAGCGAATCAACACTCAACCCACGAAAGGAGAAGCGTCATGAAGAGAACATGGATCCTGATGGTGGCCCTCCTGGCGGTCGTCGCCCTCGCGGCCGGCCCCGCCCTCGCCCAACCCAAGGTCCTCAAGATTTCCAACGGCGTCAACGAACAGCACCCCTCCTACCTGGCGGGCAAAAAGTTCGGGGAAATCCTGGCGGCCAAGCTCCCCGGCAAGTACGAGGTGCAGGTCTATGCGAATGCGCAGCTCGGGGACGACGTGCGCGCCACCGAAGGTGTGCGCATGGGGACCCTCGAGATGGTCACCACCTCGGCCTCGCCCCTGACCGGCCTGGTGCCCGAGTTCAACGTGTTCGACCTGCCCTTCATCATCACGAGCGAGAAGGCCGCCGACGCCATCTACGATGGGCCGATCGGCGCCAAGCTGGGGGCCGCGCTCGAGCCCAAGGGCATCAAGCTGCTCGCCTACTACGAGAACGGCTTCCGCCAGCTCACCAACAGCGTGCGCGAGGTCAAGGCCCCGGCCGACATGAAGGGCCTCAAGATCCGCACCATGCAGAACCCCATCCACCTCGAGGCGTTCCGGGCCATGGGCGCCAACCCGACCCCCATGCCGTTCAGCGAGGTTTTCACCGCCTTGCAGCAGAAGACGATCGACGGCCAGGAAAACCCCATCCCGACCATCTGGCTGTCCAAGTTCTACGAAGTCCAGAAGTTCGTTTCGCTGACCGGGCACGTCTACGGCCCGCACATCGTGCTGATCAACAAGAAGCTCTTCGACTCCTTCCCGGCCGAAGACCAGAAGATCATTGCCGCAGCCGCCCAGGAATCGGCCATCTACCAGCGGACGATCAACCGCAAGATGAACAGTGATTTCGTGGCGGAGCTGAAGAAGGCCGGCAATACGGTCACCGAGCTGACCCCCGAGCAGAAGAAGGCCTTCCAGGCGGCGGTGGCGCCGGTGTACGTGACCTGGGAGCCCAAGATCGGCAAGGCGCTGATGGACGAGTTCAAGGCCACCGTCGAAAAGGCGAAGTAGCCGCGGCGGGTTCTATTCGACCGGGGGCGGCCGCGGCCGCCCCCGCACATCGCCCCGATCCCCTTGTCCCGATCCGGGCGGGGGATTTTTCAAGAAGAGGATGCGCCATGCGACTGAAGGACAAAGTGGCGCTGGTGACCGGGGCCGCCCAGGGGATCGGCGCCGCGATCGCGCAGCGCTTCGCCCGCGAAGGCGCGCAGGTGTTCGTGTGCGACCTGAAGGAAGCCGAGGGCAGCGCCTTCGCCGAGGCGCTGCGGGCCGACGGCGGCCGGGCCCGGTTCCTGCGGCTGGACGTGACCGACGAGGCGGCGTGGGTGCGGGCGCTGGCCGCGGTCGTGGACGGCGCCGGCCGGCTCGACGTGCTCGTCAACAACGCGGGCGTCAACGTGCGCAAGCCGATCGAGGAGATGCGCGCCGACGAGATCGACCTGATGCTGGCCGTCAACGTGCGCGGGCCCTTTCTGGGCATCAAGCACGCGCTGCCGATCCTGCGCCGGGGCGGCGGGGGCAGCATCATCACCATGGGGTCGGTCTGCAGCCTGATCGGCCACAAGTTCACCCCGGAAGCCTACACCACCGTGAAGGGCGCCCTGGCCCAGCTGACCCGGTCCGTTGCCGTGCGCTACGCCAAGGACAACATCCGGGCGAACATCCTCTGCCCGAGCACGGTCGAGACCCCGCTGGTGCAGGAGATGCTCAAGGACCCGCAGCGGCGGCAGGAGCGGGTCGGCGAGGTGCCGCTCGCGCGCCTGGCCAGCCTGGAGGACGTGGCCAACGCGGCGCTCTTCCTGGCTTCGGACGAAGGCGCTTTCATCAACGGGGTGGCGTTGCCGGTCGACGGCGGCGTCACGGCCTGGTGAGTGAAAACCGGCGTCTCGGGCCGTGATCCGGCGTTGCGCGGCGATCTGGACATGCTCACATACTGCAACGTATGCTGCGCTTTCCAGATCGCCGCGCGCCTTGGCTGACGGCCCGATACTTGGTTCGGCTCGCGGCGCCTTGCCTGCGGCCGTGATCCGCTATTTTGGAGACGGGTTCGTGTCATGCGCTGTCCAGCAGGCCGCGCGCCTTGGCTGACGGCCCGACACTTGGTTTTCAACCAGTGGGTCGTTTAGAACTCCTGTCAGAAATATGTTCTAAGCCTACACCACCGTGAATGGCGCCCTGGCCCAGCTGACCCGGTCCGTTGCCGTGCGTTACGCCAAGGACAACATCCGGCGAACATGTTCTGCCCGAGCACGGTCGAGTCTTCGCTTGTGCAGGAGATGCTTCAGGACCCGCAGCGGCGGCTGGAACGGGTCGGCGAGGTGCCGCTCGCGCGCCTGGCCAGCCTGGAGGACGTGGCCAACGCGGCGCTCTTCCTGGCTTCGGACGAAGGCGCTTTCATCAACGGGGTGGCGTTGCCGGTGGACGGAGGCGTCACCGCCTGGTGACTGTAAAACCGACGTCTCTCGGGCCGTGATCCGGCGTTGCGCGGCCTCGATGGCAATGCTCACATACCGCCAACGGTATGCTGCGCTGTCCAGCAGGCCGCGCGCCTTGGCTGACGGCCCGACACTTGGTTTTCAAGACATGGGTTGTCTGATGCGTCTGGGTCGGAGGTTGATGTTCTCTTGACGGAGTGTCAGCGGGGCGGGGAAGCAAAAAGAAAAGGGGAGCTCGCCGTACGTTTCGGCCGATGCTCCCCGTTTCCGGTGCCTGCGGGGCTACTTCTTCTTGGCGGGGGCCTTCTTCGCGACGGTCTTCTTGACGACTTTCTTGGCCGCCGGCTTCTTGGCAGGGGCCTTCTTCGCGACGGTCTTCTTGACGACTTTCTTGGCCGCCGGCTTCTTGGCGGCGGGCTTCTTCGCTGCTTTCGGGGCTGCTTTCTTGGCTGGCATGTACGTCCTCCGTCTGTGAGTTTTTCGCGGCGACATCCCTTGGAGCGGTTATCGGATGTACGCTCGCACGTGTGGCCAGTATAGCGCGACCGGCTTGCAGAAGCAATCCCTTCTCTCACTTCCGAGGACCGGCAGAGGGTTATGGACACGATCACGATCGATACGGACGGGTTGACGATCGAGGACCTCGTGCGCGTGGCGCGCGGGGGCGCGGGGGCTGCGTTTTCCGAAGATGCCGGGCGGCGCATCGATGCCGCCCGCGCGCTGATCGACCGCTGGGTGCACGAGGGCCGGCGCATCTACGGCGTCACCACCGGATTCGGCGCGCTGAGCGACGTGGCCATTTCCGCGGGGGACACGCGCCGTCTGCAGGCGAACATCCTGATGAGCCATGCCGCCGGCGTGGGGAACCCCCTCGCCGACGAGATCGTCCGGGCGGTGATGCTGCTGCGGGCCAAGGACTTCGCGCGCGGGCACGCCGGCATCCGCCGCGAAACCGCGCAGCAGCTGGTCGAGCTGCTCAACCGCGGGGTGGTGCCGGTCGTCCCGGAGAAGGGCTCGGTCGGAGCCAGCGGCGATCTCGCCCCGCTCGCGCACCTGGCGCTGGTGCTGATCGGAAAGGGGGAGGCGGTCTACGCCGGGCGGCGCCTCGGCGGCGCGGAGGCGCTCGCCGCGGCCGGGCTGCACCCGCTGCAGCTCGAGTCGGCCGAGGGGCTCGCGCTGGTCAACGGCACGCAGGTGATGACGGCGATCGGTGCGCTCGCGGTGCACGACGCCGGGCGGCTGTCGAGGCTGACCGACATCGCGGCCGCCATGAGCCTCGAGGTGCTCATGGGCAGCCGCACGGAGTTCAACCCGCGCATCCACGCGGTCCGGCCGCACCCGGGCCAGGCGGCCGCGGCCGCCAACATGGAGCGCATGACGCGCAACAGCGAGATCATCTCCTCCCACCGCGACTGCTCGCGCGTCCAGGACGCCTACACCCTGCGCTGCTCGCCCCAGGTGCACGGCGCCACCAAGGACGCGATCGGGTACTGCCGCCGGGTGGTCGAGACCGAGATGAACTCCGCCACCGGCAACCCGCTGATCTTCGCCGAGTCGGAGGAGTTCCTGCTGGGCGGCAATTTTCACGGCCAGCCGGTGGCGCTCGCGATGGACTTCCTCGGCATGGCCGTGGCCGAGCTTGCCAACATTACCGAGCGCCGGGTCGAACGTCTGGTCAACCCGAACCTGAGCGGGCTGCCGGCCTTCCTGGTGAGCGACGGGGGGCTCAACTCCGGGTTCATGATCGCGCAGTACACGGCCGCGGCGCTCGTGTCCGAGAACAAGGTGCTGGCCCACCCCGCGAGCGTGGACTCCATCCCCACCTCGGCCAACAAGGAGGACCACGTGTCGATGGGGACGATCGCCGCGCGCAAGTGCCGGGAGATCGTGACCAACACCGAGAACGTCGTCGCCATCGAGCTGCTCTGCGCGGCCCAGGCGCTCGACCTCTTCACGAACCTGCGACCCGGCGAAGGCACCCGGGCCGCCTACGAGGCGATCCGCGGCAGCCTGCCCCACCTCGAGGTCGACCGCCTGCTGAGCCCGGACATCGCCGCGATGCGGGAGCTCATGCGCGGCGGCGCCATCCTGGACGCGGTGGAAGGACGGATCGGCCCGCTGGACTGACCCGCCCGCCATCACTCTGCGGGCTCTGCGTCTCAACCCGGCAGCGGGAAAGCCAGTTTCGAGTCGTCAGCCAGTCGCATGGCGACGTTGAATCAGTGTCGAGCCCGTTTGCGCGTTGACCCGTGAGCCCGAAGGAACGCGGGATCGCGGCAACGGGGCAACCGTGCTTCAACGGGCCGACTGAAAGGCGCAGCGCGGCGGTGACATCGCCCCCGCCAGCCCGCGGGAACCGGTCCCGGTGCGGTTGACAGCGTTCACCCCATCGCCTATAACCCTCAACCACGCTGAACCCCGGCCGACGGCCGGGAATTTTTTCTTCGAGGAACCCGGACCCTAATGTACGCCAAACGCATCTCCGAGATCGAAGGCCTGATCCGCCGCCAGGACGAGTGGCGCGCGACCTGCATCAACCTCATCGCCAGCGAGAACGTCCTCAGCCGACGCGCGCGCGCAGCCGGCAGCTCCGATTTCGCCCACCGCTACGCCGAGGGGCACCCGGGGGAGCGCTACTACCGCGGCACCTCCTACATCGACGAGATCGAGACCCGCCTCAAGACGAACCTGAAGGTCCTCTTCGAGTGCGACCACTGCGAGGTGCGCCCGATCAGCGGCACCAACGCCAACGAGGCCGTCTTCAGCCGGTTCGTCGGCCCGGGCGACGTCGTCATGGTCAACTCCACCCCGGGCGGCGGGCACATCAGCCACCACCGCCGCGGGTCGCTCGGCAAGTTCACGCACAACATCATCGACTTCCCGACGACGCCGGACGGCTACCACATCGATCTCGAGCGCGCGGCCTACCTGATCGAGAAGACCCGGCCGAAGCTGATCGTGGTCGGCAAGAGCCTCTTCCTCTTCCCCGAGCCGGTGTGCGAGCTGGCCGAGGTGTGCCGCCAGACGCGGACCCTCGTCATGTACGACGCGGCCCACGTCCTGGGCCTGATCGCCGGCAAGCGCTTCCAGGCCCCGCTGCGGGAGGGCGCCTGGCTCATGACGGCCAGCACCCACAAGACCTTCTTCGGCAGCCAGCGCGGGGTGGTGCTGAGCAACATGGAGGAGGAGGCCTGGCGCAAGATCGACCGCGGGGCCTTCCCGGGCTCCTCGAGCAACCACCACCTGGACACGCTGGCCCAGATGGCGCTCTGCACCTACGAGATGATGGACTTCGGCGAGGCCTACGCCGAGGACACGATCCGCAACGCCAAGGCGCTCGGCGCGGCGCTGGACCGGCTCGGCTTCGACGTGCAGGGCCGGGAGTGGGGGTTCACCGAGAGCCACCAGGTGGCCGTGAACGTGAAGGCCCAGGGCGGCGGGGAGAAGGTCTCCCGCACGCTCGAGGCCAACGACATCATCCTCAACATGAACATGCTGCCGCACGAGCCGCTCAGCAACCACGACCGGCCGGACGGGATCCGCATCGGCGTGCAGGAGATGACGCGCTTCGGCATGGGCGAGGCCGAGATGGCGCGCATCGCCCAGCTCATGCACGAGTGCATCGTCGGCCGCCGGGACGTGCGCGACGAGGTGAACCGCTTCCGCTCCGAGTTCCGCGAGGTGCGCTACAGCTACGACAACTTCGGGGAGTGCCCGTCCGCGTCGCCGACGCCGGCCCCGCCCGCCTGACCGCGTGAAGGCCGACACCCCCGAGCGGAGCCTGTCGCCGGCGGCCTCCGCCCTGGCCGCGGGCATCTGCGTCCTCTGGGGGGCGAACACGGTCGCGATCAAGTTCAGCCTCGAGGGCTTCGGCCCCTTCACGGCCGCCGCCGTGCGCTTCGGCATCTCGCTGGCGCTGCTCTGGGCCTGGGCGGCCGCGTCGGGCCGCAGCCTGCGCCCGCCGGCCGGATGCCTGCGGCCGCTCGTCGTCAACTCGATCCTCTTCACGGTCCAGCTGGCGCTCGTCTACGTCGCCTTCACCTACACCAGCGCCTCCCACGGGGCATTGATCACGAACCTGCAGCCGTTCATGCTGCTCTTCCTGGCGCATTTTTTCCTGCCGGGGGACCGCATCACCGTTCTCAAGCTGGCGGGGCTCGTGCTGGGCTGCGCGGGGGCGGTCTGCGTCTTCATGGACCGCCAGGGGGCGAGCGGCGCCGTCATGCTGGGGGACCTGCTCCTGCTCGGCGCCACCGCGGTCTGGGCCGGCAGCGCGGCCTACACGAAGCACCTGGTGCGCAGCATCTCCTCGGTCCAGATCGTCTTCTACCAAATGCTCTTTTCCGTTCCGCTCTTCGCGCTGGCCGCACCCGTGCTCGACGCCCCCATGGTGGGCCGGGTGGACCTCGGGGTCGTGATCGCCATCGGCTTCCAGGTCCTGCTCACGACGAGCTTCGCCTTCGTCGCCTGGACCTGGCTGCTGCAGGTCCACGGGGCGGTGGCGCTGCACGCGTTCGTCTTTCTCATTCCGGTGGCGGGCGTGCTCTTCGCGGAGCTGATCCTGGACGAACCGATCACGGCCATGACGCTCGTCGCGCTCGTGCTGATCACGGCCGGGATCCTGGTCGTCCAAATGGGGCAGCGCCGCGAGGTCGGGGAGCTCGGCCGGGGCGAGGTCCGGCCGTGAGGAGCTCGACCCTCACGGCCGACCTGCTGTTGCTGCTGACGGCGGCGATCTGGGGCTTTGCGTTCGTCGCGCAGCGGGTGGGGATGGACTACGTCGGGCCCTTCACCTACAACGGGGTGCGCTTCGCGCTGGGGAGCCTGTCGCTCGTGCCGCTGCTGCGCTCGGGCCGGAGCCCCCGCTCGGGCACGAAGGCTCGCGCCTGCTCTGCGTCGGCGGCGGGCTGCTCGGCGTGGTCCTGTTCATCGCGGCCTCGCTGCAGCAGGTGGCGCTCGTCACCACCACGGCCGGCAAGGCCGGGTTCATCACGGGCTTGTATGTGGTGATCGTCCCCTTCCTCGGCCTCATATGGGGCCAGCGGACCGCGGCCGGGACCTGGGCCGGCGCCGTGATCGCCGCCCTGGGGCTCTATCTGCTGTCGGTCACCGCGAGCTGGGACATGGAGTACGGCGACGTCCTGGTGCTGCTGAGCGCCGTCTTCTGGAGCTTCCAGGTCCTGCTGATCGCCTGGCTCTCGCCGCGGGTGCGGACGGTGGCGCTCGCCAGCTACCAGTTCGCGATCTGCGCGCTGCTCAGCCTGGTGACGGCTTTCTGGATCGAAGAGGTGCGGGCGGCGTCGGTGCTGGCCGCGGCCGGGCCCATCCTCTACGGCGGGCTGCTGTCCGTGGGGGTCGCCTACACGCTCCAGGTGGCGGCGCAGCGCCACGCCCCGCCGGCCCACGCGTCGATCCTGATGAGCCTGGAGGCGGTCTTCGCGGCGTTCGGGGGGTGGCTCTTCCTGGAGGAGGCGCTCACGCCGCGCGGCTGGGCCGGCTGCGGTCTGATGCTGGCCGGCATGCTGCTGTCGCAGCTGGGCGCACCGGGCGGCCGGCGGCCGGCATCCGGTGAACCGACGGCCGCGGGGAGGGGCGCGTGACGAACATCGACCCCGCCGAGCTCGAACGCTTCGCGGCGCTGGCGCCGATCTGGTGGGACCGCCACGGTGCGCTCAAGGCGCTGCACGACATCAACGGCCTGCGGGTGGGCTACATCGACCGGCGCGCCTCCCTGCGAGGCAAGCGGGTGCTGGACGTCGGCTGCGGCGGCGGGATCCTCGCGGAGGCGATGGCGGCGCACGGGGCCGAGGTGACCGGGATCGACGCCGGCGAGGACGCACTGGCGGTGGCCCGGCTGCACCTGCGGCAGAGCGGGCTCGCGGTGGACTACCGGTTGCAGACGGCCGAGGGCTTTGCGGCCGAGGCGGCGGGCGGCTACGACGTGGTCGCCTGCATGGAGCTGCTCGAGCACGTGCCGGACCCGGCCGCGATCGTCGCGGCCTGCGCCCGGCTCGCAGCGCCCGGCGGCGATGTCGTCTTCGCCACCCTGAACCGCAACCCCAAGTCGTTTCTCTTCGCGATCGTGGGGGCCGAGGTTCTGCTGCGCCTCGTCCAGCGCGGCACCCACAGCTACCGGCGCTTCGTCAAGCCGGCCGAGCTGCGGCGCTGGGCGGAGGCCTCCGGGCTCGAGGCGCGCGACCTGACCGGTCTGCACTACAACCCCTTCACCGGCCGCTACTCCCTCGGCGGCAACACCCACGTGAATTACCTGGCGCACTTCCGCCGAAAAGGATGTTGAAAACCGGCGTCTCAGGCCGTGAGCCGGCGCCCCTGCGGGAAATCCGAAATTCGAAACTCACCTTGGTGGCCTTTTTCATAAATACCATCACGAATTACGCCCCAACGCCACCCTCTCCCTGCCCTCCCCCTGAGGGGGAGGGTTAGGGTGGGGGTAGCGCGACGCGTGTGGCTGTATTTATGAAACGATGTACTTAGGCCTGGAATGGCCGGCGTTTGAACGGCCGTCGAATGCGGCGGTGCCACGGGCTATTTGGCCTGGCGCTCGAAATCGGCGGCGATCTCCCGGCTCAGCGCTTCGATCAAGCGGCTCTGCGTCGCGACCAGATCCGCGTAGCCCGGCCCGGCCGTCTGCTCCTCCGCCACGAAGCTCCGGATCGTGAGCGTGCGCTTGGCCGGCTGGTCGCGCAGCGTCCAGCCCGCGTTCAGCCACACCGTCTCCCCCAGGCGTCCGTCCAGGCGGTTGATCGTCACGGTGATGTAGTAGCGCGGGTCGACCGCCAGCGTTTCGGGCACGACGCTCGCCGACCGTCCCGCCAGCAGGACGTTCAGGTTCTGCACGAGCGCCCGGCCGATGTCCTCCTTGAGCGAGCCGCCCCAGCGGTTGTACTCGGAGAGAGAGATCTGGTTTTCCGCGGTGCGGGTGACGATCTGCGGCCGGTCGATCGTGGCCGGGATCGCGATCGGCAGGACGGCCACAACCGTCGCAGTTCCGCCCTCGGCGAGCCCGGCCGGGCGGGGCAGGGGCGTCAGCGTGAAGTACTCGATCGGCCGGGAGGTCCCGAAGCACCCGGCCAGGGTCATGCACAGCAGGCAGAGAGCGGCTGCCTTCCAGGGGGGCGTCCGTTTCATTTGGGGGGGGCATCCTTTCCGACCAAAAGTGATTGCGGGTAGCGTTCCAGGTAATCGGCGAGCACCCGCAGCGAGCGCGCGGCGGAGGTGATCTCCTCCAGCGCACCCTTCATCCGCGACTGGAGCGGCGAGTCGGACTCGAGCGCGGAGGAGGCCGACGCGAGCGAGGTGCGGGCCTGCTGCATCGCGGCCACGAGCTCGGGGCTCGTGCGGGTGCGCAGCTCGTGGGTGAAGGCCTGCAGCTCCTGGATGGCCGCGTCGAGCGACTTGATCGTCTTCAGGATCTCCGGCGAGTTGGCGACGCGCTTGGTGCCCTCGAGCGTGTCGCGCAGGTTGCCCGCGATCTGCTCGATCGGGATTTTCTCCAGGCGCGTGACGATCTGGTTGACCCGGTCTCCGACCTGCTCGAGCTGCCCAGGGATGGTCGGCACCTCGGGGTGCGCCCCGCCCCAGTTGACGCGCGCCGGCTTGGCGTTCGGGAAGAAGTCGAACGCGACCGCCTGCTGGCCGGTGAGGAAGTTGGCGGTCACCAGCTGCGCCCGCAATCCACGCAGGACGAAGCCTTCCAATTGTTTTTGGTAGTCGGCTCCGGTGGGGATAACGGAGTTCGACTGGAAGCGCTCGGGTTCGATCGCGACCAGGACCGGGATGCGGAATGTGCGGTTGGCGCTGTCGAACTCGAGGGTGACATCCAGGACCTGCCCGATCGGGATGCCCTTGAACAGCACCGGCGCCCCGCGGCTCAGGCCGCCCACGTTCTCGTTGAAGTTCACCACCCAGTACCGGCGCTCGGTGTAGACCCGCTCCTGGGCCTTGGACCGGTTACCGTAGAGTACGAAGCGAGTGTCCTGGGCGGCCGGCTCGCCGGGCCCCTTCATCAGGTCGACCAGGTCGAAGGCGATCCCGCCGAACAGGATCGAGACGACCGACTCGGTGTCCACGGTGAGGCCCGTCGCGTCGACCCGGAAGTCGATCCCGCTCGCGTTCCAGAAGCGCGTGTCGGTGAGCACGTAGCGGTCGTAGGGGGCGTGCACGAAGATCTTGGCCGTCACCTTGGACCCGTCTTCCGCGAGCGCGAGCGCCACCACTTCCCCGACCCGGATCTGCCGGAAGTAAATCGGCGCCCCGACTTCGAGCGACCCCAGCGTCTCCGCCTCGAGGACGAAGTGCTTGCCCGGCATGCCGCTGGTGATGACCGGGGGCTCCTCCATGCCGGTGAACACTTGGACCTTGTCGCCGGGCTTGCCGGGGTCGAGCGTGATGTAGGCCCCCGAGAAAACGGTCCCGATGCCGGACACGGCCGCCATGCTGACGCGGGCGCGCACCACCCAGAAACGGGTGTTCGATGTCACCAGGCGCGCGGCCTCCTTGTCCATCTGGACCTTCACCCGCACCCGGGTGAAATCCTGGTCGAAGGTGATGTCGGTCACCAGGCCGATGTCGACGTCCTTGTACTTGACCTTGGTCTTCCCGGCCTCGAGGCTCTCGGCGGACTTGAAGTAGATCGTGATCTCGGGGCCCTTCTCGCTGAGCGCCTTGACCACGAGCCAGCCCCCGATCAGCGCGGCGACGATCGGCACGACCCAGACCAGGGAAAAGCGGCGTTTGCGCCGGCTGACCGCGGCATGCGGGATGGCCTCCGCGGCTGCGTTCGGTTCATTCATGCGTCTGCTCCTTTGCGTCCCACATCAGGCGGGGGTCGAAGCTCATGGCCGCGAACATGGTGACGACCACCACGGCGGCGAAGAACGGCGCGGCGGGGCCGGCCTGGATCGATGCGAGCGCCCCCAGGTTCACGAGGGCGACGAGGATGGTGACGACGAAGATGTCCACCATCGACCAGCGGCCGACCGCCTCGGTGATGCGATAGAGCCGGGCGCGGTCCCGCAGCCGGGCGGTGGACCGGCGCTGGACGCTGACCAGCAGGTAGACCAGGATGGCCAGCTTCATCAGCGGCACGAAGACGCTGGCGATGAAGATCACCGCGGCGATCGGCCAGGAGCCTTCCTGGACGAAATAGATGACCCCGCTCATGATGGTGTCCGCCTGGGCCTTGCCGAGCGAGGTGACGACGGTGATCGGCAGGAGGTTGGCGGGCACGATGAAGATGAGCGCCGCGAAGACCAGCGCCCAGGTGCGGTTCAGGCTGTTGGGCTTGCGGCGGTGCAGCGCGGCGCCGCAGCGCGGACAGTGCGCCTTCTCGGCCGGGCCCGGGGCCGGGAGCAGCAGGTGGCAGACCCCGCAGCCGACCAGGCCGGAATTGAGGGCGGTGGGGAGGCGGCCGGTCATGGCGTGCCCCTCCCAGCGGTCCCAGACCTCGTGCGGGTCGAGCGCGGCCGTGGCCGCGGCCAGGACGAACATGAGCCCCATGAGCGACCAGGCGGCCGCGCCCGGGATGATCTGGGCCATCTTGCCGAGCTTGACGATGCTCACCAGCACCCCGAGCATGAAGACCTCGATCATGCCCCAGGGCTGCAGCAGGCGCAGCTAGCGGAAGGCGCGGAACATCCCCGGCGCCTGCCGGCCGAAGTGCAGCGGCAGCAGGACGTAGAGGAACAAGGCCAGCTGCAGCCCCGGGGCGACGATGGTGTTGACGGCGACCAGCAGCGCCACTTCCCACATGCCCTGGCGGAAGAGCTGCACGATGCCGGTGACCAGGTGCGAGTTCTGGACGAACCCCTCCTTCTTGAAGGCGAGGAAGGGGAAGGAATTGAGGATTGCGAACAGGACGACGGCGGCCAGGAGCAGCGCGATCGTGGTGTCGATGCTGTCGCTCCTGGGGCGCGCGAGCAGGTGGCCGCAGCGCCGGCAGCGGACCTGCGTGCCCGGTCCGGCTTCAGGGATCCGCTGCAGCAGGTCGCACTCGTGGCATGCCATCACGTGTTCGGACATGGGGCGGATCCTTTCGGGATGGGCCATCCATAGCACGCCGGGACGCGCGGTTCAACGACGGTGAGGCGGGTGGAGGTTCAGGGGCGGCGGCGCCGGCGCTCGTTCAAGCTGCGTTTTACGTTCTCGGTGATCGCACGCGAGGTGGTGTTCAGGAAGCGCAGGTTTTTCTGCACCAGGTCGGGGTAGTGGCTGATGCTGGAGCGCAGCTTGGCGCCGTTGGAGGTCATCTTGCGGATGAGGTCGATCTCCTTGCCGATCACGCGGGTCTTGCGCCGCTTGACCGCGTCGAGGAAGCTGCGCCGCCGGACGGCGCAGTCGGCGACCGTGACGACGCGGCCCATCTGCGACAGGCGGTGGCCGTCGCTGCCGCCGGTGATCCCCTTGTTCAGGTTGAAGCCGAGCAGCGCGCTGCGCAGGTTCCACTTGTTGAGGTTTTCCGAGTTGATGACCTCGATCCCGTCGGCCAGTTCCAGCAGCTCGGCGAAGCGCTCCCCGCGGAAATAGGGGTTGTGCAGCCCGGTGTAGCTGCCGGAGTAGGGGTGGGGGAAGATCACGACCGTTTCGAAGCGGCGCGCGCGCCGGATGATCTCCTCCAGCTCGAGCGCGAGCGAGGACATCACCTCCGCCCCCATGTGGGGCTGGACGTCGCGGCTGTAGAAGCGCAGCAGGCTCTTGATCTCGTAGAAGTAGACCAGCACGTGCGTGCCTTCGTACGAGGTGAGCTCGATCCCGGGGATGCTGAAGACGGTCGGGAAGCGGTCGATCTCGACCGCGCCGTGGATGGCGTTGTGGTCGGTGACGGCGATGCCGATCCCGAGCTCGACGGCGCGCTCGGCGATGGCCTCGACGCTGTCGTGGCCGTCGGAGAGGTGGCTGTGGAAATGCATGTCCACGACGGTGTAGCGGTTGCTCAGCTCGTCGAGGCGGGGGCGATCGAACACGATGCGGTGCAGCGAATCAACACTCATGGAACCGGGTGCTCTCCAGTCGAAAAAGTGAAGGCGGACCCTATCAGAGGCGCTCGGGGACCACAACACCGAATCCGGGTGGGTCGGAAGGGCGCGTCTCTCTTGCGCGGGGACGCCGATGGGTTATCGCCATCCGCGCGGAGTAACTTTAGCCGCAGGGGCTGGTGACGGTTACCACTAACAATTAGACTTATTTGGACATTGGCAATATCCCGTCGATTCCGTTTGATTTTCCGAATCCGGCTCAAGTATAATTCACCCGTAACGCAACGTTTCCTCCCCTCACCGGATCTGAAGCGGACGCTGGTTTCGTTCATCGGGGGAAAGCGTGTCAACGGGCCGCAAAATCGCAAGGACAATCTGCGCAACCGTCGTGTTCGGGGTCCTGCTCCTGTGCCAGGTGCACGCCGCAATCCAGTTGATCACCGACGGGCCCTTGGACAGCGGAGACTGGGTCGGCATCGCATCTTTTGGCCTCATCGTCCTGATGGCCATATCGCACCTGAAATGCCTGCGGAAAAAGGTCGCTCCGACCAAGTAATCAAAACGACACCCCTGTTTCCCGGCGCAACCCTACGCGCTTCGTGCTGCAGCCCGTTCCCGTTTGGGTTCGAGCGTCTGTCAGAAACATGTTCCGATTGGGCGGAGCAGCAAGAACCCGTGGGAGAGGCGTCCCGCCTCGATCGGGATCGCGGCAAGATGCCGCTCCCACACCGGAATAACGATCGCATTCGGAACGCCATCCGGACAGTGGATAGGACCCGTTATCGGGTTTG
>CAWHEZ010000005.1:0-30723 GCA_963828345.1 uncultured delta proteobacterium | reverse complement strand
AAGGGCTCAGAATTTCTCCTAAGCCCTTGATTTTATTGGTGGTGGTCCCAACGGGACTCGAACCCGTGTTACCGACGTGAGAGGCCGGTGTCCTAGGCCACTAGACGATGGGACCCTGTGCGCGAAAGACGTGCCTAATTACAGGAAAACCCCGCGACTTGTCAATCGGAATTTGCCTGATCCCGTCTCACTGCGGTTTGCGGCCGCGGCGCATGCCGGCGGCGAAGTAGACGATGAATCCGACGAACGGGATCGAGGCGATGATCCACCATTTCGCCTTTTCCCCGGCGCTGCCGAACTCGCGCTGGGACGCGTCGACGACCGCCCAGACCGTGGCGACGAAGAAGGGCACGCACAGCGCCAGGAAGATCAGCGTGGTCTGAATCTCTTCCATGTTCAGCCTTTCAGCAGGTCCGCGACCTTGAGGATGGCGTTCACGTAGTAGACGCTCGGGTTGTAGGCGTGGACCGCCTTTTCCTGCCGCTCCCGGCTGGTCCCCGGCTGCCAGCCGTGCTGTTTGAGGTAGTTGGCGATGCTGGCGATCGCGTCCGGGTGGGTCTGCAGGTCGATGCGGCCGTCCTGGTCGCCGTCGCGCGCGTAGGCCAGGATGCTGGTCGGCATGAACTGGGCGTAGCCCACGGCCCCGGCGTAGGAGCTCGTGATCCGCGTGGGGTCGATGCCCTCGCGCTCGCAGTAGCGCAGGAGCGCCTTGAGCTCACGGTAGCCCCACTCCGCGCGCTTCTGGACGCGCTCGTCGAAGCGCTCGCGCGAGATGCGCCGCTCGGCGGGGATGACGCGGTAGAAGGCGTTCTGCACGGACGGGTCGGTCAGCGCCGCGAGCGTCGAGAGGATGTTCAGCGCGGAGCGGTTGCCGGAGGTCGTCCCCAGGCGGCTTTCCACGAGCAGGATGGCCGTGATCACCCGCCGGTCGACCCCGTAGGCCTGCTCGGTCTGCGTGAGGACGGCGTCGTTCTCCCGCAGGTACTGCCGGGCGCGCGCGATCGACTCGGGGGCGCTGAACTGGTCGTAGTTGAGCTTGGCCTCGGAGTGGACGAAGAAGCGCGAGACGCCGTCGGCCTCGACGAAGACCTCGGGCCGGGCGTAGAGCGCGGCAACGGTCTCGTCCGAGAACCCGTCCGCAACCAACCGCCGGCGCACGGCGGCGAAGGTGTCTCCGTTGTCCTGGGCGGACGCGTCGGGGAGGCTGCAGACCAGCAGCAGGAATAGAACCGCCCCGGCGGTCCAGCGTCGCCGGGGTTTCGCGGGGCAGTGCATCGGTTGGGAGACTCCTGGGTGTTTGGTGTTTGGTGTTTGGTGTTTGGTGTTTGGTGTTTGGTTTAGCGGGGCATGGCGCCCGGCGTCACGTTATCGGCAATGAGTCTTGTTTTCTGTGGGAGAGGCGTTCGGCCTCGATCGTCGCGGCTGGAATAGCCGCTCCCACAGGACAGACGCCGCTCGCCACAGTCAACTTTCCTGGACGTGCATGGGACGGCCATCCGGTTCGGGCATCCAATCCCGGGGGCGCTTGTAACCGCCCGGGCCACGTGTTACGTGAATGACCCGAGTTTACCACAGCCCCCGGGGATAAGGAACGTGAAAAAAGCCTCCAAGACCGTCTTCACCTGCCAGGCCTGCGGCTACCAGTCCCCCAAGTGGATGGGCAAGTGCCCGGACTGCGGCGGCTGGGGCAGCCTGGTCGAGGAGCGGCAGGCCGTGGCCGGCCCGCTCGCGATCAAGCGCAACGCCGCCGTCGCGCCCGCCGCGCCCGTCCCGATCGACTCGATCGAGATCGAGAACGAGCAGCGCATGCTGACCGGCATCCACGAGTTCGACCGCGTGCTCGGCGGCGGGCTCGTGGCCGGCACGCTCGTGCTGATCGGGGGCGACCCCGGGATCGGCAAGTCCACCCTGATGCTGCAGGCGCTGCACGGCCTGGCCGGGCAGGGGCGCAAGGTGCTCTACGTGTCGGGGGAGGAGTCGATCCGCCAGATCCGCCTGCGCAGCAAGCGCCTGGCGACCGTCTCGCCGCACCTGCTGGTCGTCTCCGAGGTGGAGGTCGACGCGATCCTGCAGATGATCGACTCCGTCGCCCCGGAGGTCGTCGTGGTCGATTCGATCCAGACCATGTTCAGCGGCGAGCTCGGCTCGGCGCCCGGCAGCGTCAGCCAGGTGCGCGAGGCGACCGTGCGGCTGATGCTCACGGCCAAACGCTCCGGCATCCCCATCTTCCTCGTCGGCCACGTCACCAAGGACGGCGCGATCGCCGGGCCCAAGCTCCTCGAGCACATGGTCGACACGGTCCTTTATTTTGAAGGCGACCGCAACCACATCTTCCGAATCCTGCGCGCGGTCAAGAACCGCTTCGGCTCGACCAACGAGATCGGGGTCTTCGAGATGAAGGACAAGGGGCTGGACGAGGTGGCCAACCCCTCGGCCGTCTTCCTTTCCGAGCGCCCGGCCGCGGCCGCAGGTTCGGTCGTCACCGCCAGCATGGAGGGGACGCGCCCGATCCTGGTCGAGCTGCAGGCCCTCACCAGCGGCACGAGCTTCGGGACGCCGCGGCGCACCATCCTGGGCCTGGACGCCAACCGCGTCGCGCTGCTCGCGGCCGTCATGGAGAAAAAGGTCGGCATGCACCTCGTGGGCTACGACATCTTCATGAACGTGGCCGGCGGGGTGAAGGTGGTCGAGCCGGCGGTGGACCTGGCGATCGTGGCCGCCATCGCCTCGAGCTTCCTCGACAAGCCCGTGCCCGAGCGCACCCTGGTCATGGGCGAGGTCGGCCTGACCGGCGAGGTGCGCGCCATCGGCCAGGCGGAGAACCGCATCGCCGAGGCGCACAAGATGGGCTTCACCCGCTGCGTCCTGCCCCACGGCAACCTCAAGCGGCTGGCGCGCGTCGAGGGCATGGAGGTCGCCGGCGTGCGCACGGTCGCCGAGGCCGTCGAAGCGGTCTTCTAAAGCAGGTTGACAGGGTTCGGGGTTCAGGGTTCAGGAGGCAATGGAAGCATCAGGGCATCTCTCTTTCCTGAACTGCCTGTGCATATGACCCTGAACCCTGAACCCAAGCCCCGCGCTCAGCCCGCCCGAGTTGACTTCGGCTCGCCGCGTAGTGTATAAAATCCCATTTTCAATAGGTAAATTCGCGTATGAAACATCCTGCGGCCAAAGGCAACCGCTGGGAAGACCACTACACGCGCCTGGCCCGCAAGGAGCGGTACCCGGCGCGTTCGGTCTACAAGCTCCAGGAACTGCAGAAGCGGGTCGGCGTCATCCGCAAAGGGGATGCGGTCCTCGACCTCGGGTGCGCTCCCGGGTCGTGGCTGATCCATGCGGCCGAGCTGACCGGCCCGTCCGGCCGGGTGGTCGGCATCGACCTGACCCCCGTGACGGCCGGGTTGCCGCCGCAGGCGGAGGCCCGCGTCCAGGACGTGTTCGCGCTGGTCGAAAACCCGGTCGAATTTTTCGGGCAGAGCTTCGACGCGGTGCTGAGCGACATGGCCCCCTCGACGACCGGCAGCCGCGGGGTCGATGCGGCGCGCTCCTACGCCCTGTGCGAGGCGGCGCTGGCCATTGCCCTGCGGGTGCTGCGGCCCGGCGGGGCCTTCGTCTGCAAGATTTTCCAGGGGGAGGACTTCAAAACCTTTACGGAGGCGGTCAAGGCCGGCTTCCGGGAGTGCAAGATCTTCAAACCACAAAGCTGCCGCAAGGCAAGCAAAGAAATATATCTCATCGGAAAAGGACGGAAATAGGAGGGTCCCATGTCAGGGCACAATAAATGGGCGAGCATCAAGCACAAGAAGGGCGCCAACGACGCGAAGCGCGGGAAGGCCTTCACCAAGCTGATCAAGGAAATCACCGTGGCGGCGCGCATGGGCGGCGGCGACATCAACGGCAACCCGCGCCTGCGAGCCGCGGTCCTGGCCGCGCGGGCCGAGAACATGCCCAAGGACAACATCGAGCGCGGGATCAAGAAGGGCACGGGCGAGCTCGAGGGCGTGAGCTACGAGGAGAGCCTCTACGAGGGCTACGGGCCGGGCGGCGCGGCCGTGCTGGTGGAATCGCTCTCGGACAACAAGAACCGGTCGGTGGCCGATATCCGGCACATCTTCGCCAAGAACGGCGGGAATCTGGGCACCGGCGGGTGCGTGGCCTGGATGTTCAAGAAGAAGGGCTACATCGCGATCGACGGCAAGGCGATCGACGAGGAGAAGCTCATGGAGAAGGCCCTCGAGGCGGGCGCCGAGGACGTGCGCGAGGAAGACGGCACCTTCGAAGTGATCACCGC
The DNA here is from genome assembly GCA_963828345.1 of uncultured delta proteobacterium. GTDB lineage: Bacteria > Desulfobacterota > Desulfobacteria > Desulfobacterales > SpSt-501 > SpSt-501. Next base: position 26,435 of record CAWHEZ010000005.1, on the reverse strand, counting down.
CCCGGAGGACTTCGAGACGGTCAAGACCGCCATCGACCAGCTCTCGGTCGCCTACCTCTCCAGCGAGGTCACCATGCTGCCGCAGAACACCACCGCGCTCACCGGCAAAGAGGCCGAGCAGATGATGCGGCTGATGGACATGCTGGAGGACTGCGACGACGTGCAGAAGGTGTACACGAACGCGGACATCCCGGACGAAATGGTCGGCCGCGCGTAAGAGCCGTTGAAAGCCCCGTCTGACGCCCAATGGCGGCGTTGTCCTGCGGCCCCGAAATGCTCACGTACTGGGAGTACGCTGCGCTTTCGGTCCGCAGGCCGGCCTTGCCCTTGGGCGTGATCCGGGGCTTTGAACGGCTCTTCCGGTTTGTCGCCCGACACAGCTTCCTCACAGAAGCCCCGGACAATGATTCCCCGGGGCTTCGCGCGCCTTGCACCTGGGCGTTTCTGATCCGCCTGCTTGACTCGAACCTACGCTGCGCTTTCGGTCCGCAGGCCGGCCTTGCCCTTGGGCGTGATCCGGGGCTTTGAACGGCTCTTCCGGTTTGTCGCCCGACCACAGCTCCCTCACAGAAGCCCCGGACAATGATTCCCCGGGGCTTCGCGCGCCTTGCACCCGGACGTTTCTTGATCCGCCTGCGGCCCTTTTCTTCCCGCTGTGTCTTCCCTCCCGTCGACCTGCCACCTGTCCGGATCAGTTTTGCGTAAAGCCGTTAATACTGTGGGAGCGGCTTTCCAGCCGCGATCTTTTCCGAAGCACTCGACCACATACTTCCCCCTGGCTGCTGATCCTCCATCCGGACGCCCGAGGTTCCCGTGCAGGCCCTTATCCTGTGGGAGCGGCGTCCTCGCCGCGATGGTTTTCTCTGGTGGCAGCAGGAAAATCGCGGCTGGAAAGCCGCTCCCACAGGGAATCGCGGCTGGAAAGCCGCTCCCACAGGGAAGCTCGAGAGTGCGGTCCGGAGACGGGGTGCGCGGGGGCGCCGCGGTCGAAGCGGAATGACGGCCTGAGAAGAGCCAAGGCGCATCGCGGCTGGAAAGCCGCTCCCACAGGGAAAATCTCGAGAGTGCGATCCGGAGACGGGGTGCGCGGGGGCGCCGCAGTCGAATTGGAATGACGGCCTGAGAAGGCCAAGGCGTATCGCGGCTGGAAAGCCGCTCCCACAGAGAAACTATCGAGGGTGCGTCTCGTCGGGTTTGGGAAAACAAGTATCAGGCCGTCAGCCAAGGCGCGCGGTCTTTTGGGATGCGCAGCATACTGGACAGTATGTGAGCAATCACAAAAGTGCCGCGCAACGCCGGATCACGGCCTGAGACGCAGTTTTACTCGTCTATCTTCTGGACGTCCGCGCCCGGCGGGATGTCAAAGCTGAAGAGCGAGGGTTCGAGGGTGACGTTGAACTGCGGGTTGATGATGTCGATGCGGGTGTCGTCGCCGTAGTCGCTGAGGGTCACGATGCGCACGATGTTGTAGGCGCGCGGGGTGACGAACAGGCGGACTTCCGCGATGTTCAGCGTCTGCTCGAGCGGGGTCATCCGCAGCTCGTAGAGGTATTCCCCCTCCGCCCGCACCATGGAGATCTTGAACTTCTTGCGGATCAGGCTGATGTCCGACAGGAAGCTCGCCCCCTTGCCGTCCCGGAAGAACACCGGCGCGCTGCCGGTCATCACCAGGTTGTCCTGGGGCCGGTAGATCCAGAGCTGCCTGCCGTCGGTCACGATGACCTGCCGCTCGGGTTTGTGGTATTCCCAGCGCATCATGCCGGGGTAGCGCACGTAGAGCCGCCCCGCGGCGAAATCGGTGATCTCCATGGTCTTGATGGTGGACTCCTGGAGGAACTCCGCGGAGAACTGCGATCCCGTGTAGCGCTTTTCCAGCTCTTTCAGCACGTAATCCAGGGGGGGGAGGTTATCGCTCGAAGCGGCGTGCAGCGGGGCACCCCCCGCGGACACGACCGCCAGCAGACTCAGCAGCAGCAACACCCGGCAAATCGGTTTCATGAACATCGACCTCGTGCAGAGAATCGGCTGACGGGCGGGAACCGCCAAAAAGCCGCTCCCGCACCGGCGTCCAACGCGGGCCGCCGGTCGGGAGGCGTGAAATCTAATGGTTTCCGCTGGCGATGTCAAAGGGTATTCCCCCCGTGTCAGTCCGGCCGCGGCTCGGCCGGGTCGCCGACGTCGAACGCCGTCTCGATCCGATCGGCGCCGGCGTGCGGCATGCGGCCGAAGACCGACAGGCAGACCCGGTCGATGAACCCGAGCTCCTGTTCCGCAGCGGCCCGGTCCACCCAGCCCAGGCGCCGGCCCCGGCTTTGCGCGACCTCGAAGCCGGCCCGCGCCACCAGCTCGTCCTGGCGGCGCGCGTCGGCCAGCGCCTCGACCAGGCGTCGCTTGCGCGCGGCGAGAAACGTCCACAGCGCCTCCTCCGTGTCGACGGACTTCAGCAGCTCGAGCGCGAAGGCGAGGCAGTCGCGGAAGCGGCGGTCCCCGGCCTCCGGGCGGCCGACGATGCGGCAGAGGATGCCGGTGCGGGCCGGGGTGAAGCTCAGCCCCGCATGGCGCAAGGTCACGCAGGCCAGCAGCCGGTCGCGGTCGTCGGCGATCGGCTGCAGGGCCGCGCGCAGCTCCGCCGGGATGCGCCGGCCGATCGCAAGCCCGGCGACGAAGCCCCGGGCGAGCGCCGCGGTGAGCACGACCTCGAAGGCCCCGCGCCCGTCCGGCAGGCGGAAGCGGACCCGGCCGACATCCTGGAGGAGCCGGCGCGCGATCTCGGATTCGTCCACGTCCGCAGCCGACTCCAGCAGGGGCTCGATCGCGACCCGGTGGTCTTCGTCCGGCGAGAGCAGGAGCTCGAGCAGCCCGTCCCGCTCGGGGTCGGATTCGTCCGCGAGCCGGCGCGCGATCTCGGCCGGCGAGGGGTTCGAAAACGTGGAGTCGATGAACCGCACGCTCTCCGGCCCGAGCGCGGTCTCCCGGCTCAACATGCGGACGAGGCGCTCGGCGATCGCGGCGGCGGGCGACGGTCATCACAGGTACCGGGCCATCTTGAGCATCAGCTCGTGCTTCTGCAGCCCGCCCGGCATGCTCTCTTTCAGCTCGCCGTTGTCGAACACGAAGAGAAACGGCACGCTCATGATGCTGAACCGGTCGGCGAGCCCCTTGCTGGTGTCGATGTTGACCTTGACGACCCGCACCCGGCCGGCGCTCTCCCGCGCGAACTGCTCGATCGTCGGCGTCACCGCGCTGCAGCTCGGGCACCAGGGGGCCCAGGCGAAGAGCAGCACCGGCAGGGGCGACTTCAGGACCTTGTCCTCGAAATTGTCGTCGGTCACGAATACGGGCGCGGGGGAGAGCAGATCGCGGGTCGGCAGCGGCTGCTTGCACTTGCCGCAGAGGGGCGACCCGTCGAGGCGGCCGGCGGGCACGCGATTTTTGGCCCCGCACCCGGCGCAGCGCACCTTGTAGACCGCCTCCGGCGGCGGTTCGGCGGGTTCGGGGAAGAGCCGGGCGCCGCAGCGGCCGCACCGGGCCGCGGGCGACCCGTTTTTTTCGGCGGGGACGCGGTTGCCCGCCCGGCATTGCGGGCAGCGCACGATGTCGGCGGTGGCGGTGGAGGTGTCCATAGAAGGGAAAATGCCTAAATGCGCTAAATTGCCTAAAGTGCCTAAAATTAAAGGATGTCATTCGGTTGCTTAACTGCCTAAGGCTTGACACTTAACCATCTTCGTCAAAACACCAGATGCCCGAACATCCGAACACCTTCACGGGGCTGAACTAAGTCGCCGGCGGGGGAAGTAACTCCCGGCCCTCACTTCATTACCCCGTAGGTCTTAAGCTTCTTGTGCAGGGTGCGCCGCGTGATCCCCAGCCGGCGCGCGGCTTCGCTCTTGTTCCCGCCCGCGGCCGCGAGGGTGTCGAGGATGACGGTCCGCTCGACCGCGCTCAGGGGCAGCCCGGCGTCCGCGGCCGGGGGTGCGGCGGCCGGCGGGGCCGGGCCGATCGCGGGGAAGTCCTCCGCGGTCAGGTAGTCCGCGCGGGCGAGCACGACCGCCCGCTCCACGGCGTTCATGAGCTCGCGCACGTTGCCCGGCCACTCGCTGCGGATCAGCCGGTCCATGGCCTGCGGGCTGAAGCCCTTCACGGGCGTGCGGTTCTTCGCGGCGAACATCTCCAGGAAGTGCTGGGCGAGCAGCGGGATGTCCTCGCGCCGCTCGCGCAGCGGCGGCAGCCGGAGCGCGACCACGTTGAGGCGGTAGTAGAGGTCCTCGCGGAAGCGGCCGGCCGCGATCCGGTCGGGCAGGTGCGTGTTGGTCGCCGCGACCACCCGCACGTCCACGCGCAGCAGGCTGTCGCCGCCCACGCGCGTGAACTCCCGCTCCTGCAAGCACGCGCAGCAGCTTGGCCTGCATGGACAGCGGCATCTCGCTCACCTCGTCGAGGAACAGCGTGCCCCCGTCGGCCTGCTGGAAGCGGCCTTCGCGGCGGCGCTCGGCGCCGGTGAACGCGCCCTTCTCGTGGCCGAAGAGCTCGGATTCCATCAGCGACTCGGTGATCGCCGCGCAGTTCAGGCTGACGAACGGGCCTTCGCGGCGCGCGCTGTTGACGTGCAGCGCACCGGCGATGACCTCCTTGCCGGTCCCGGATTCGCCGCTGATCAGCACGGTGGCCTCCGACGGCGCCACCTGGGCGACCGTGTCCAGCAGCCGCAGCATGGCCGGGCTGCGGCCGACGATGCGGCTGCGCTCGAAGCGTCCCGCCAGCTCGGCGCGCAGAGCGCGGTTCTCCGCCTTCAGCCGGGTGTGCTCCATGGAGCGTTCGAGCGTGACCCGCAGCTTGTCGAAGTCGAGCGGCTTGGTGAGGTAGTCGTGCGCCCCCTGCTTGAGGGCGGCCACGGCCGTCTCGACCGAGGAGAAGGCGGTCATGATGACGACCGGGATGGCCGGGTTGATCGCCTTGACGGCCGCGAGCGCCTCGAGACCCGACACCTTCAGCATGCGCACGTCCATCAGCACCAGGTCGTAGGCCCGCTCGCGGACCAGACGGATGGCGGCCTCGCCGTCGTCCGCCTCGGAGATCTCGTAGCCCCAGCCGCCGACCAGGGTGCGCAGCATGGTGCGGTGGGCCGTGTCGTCGTCCACGACGAGAATGGAATGGCGTGCGCTCACGCGGGCCTCCCGTGGGCCGCCGCGCCGAGCGGCAGGCGCAGGGTGAAGGTGCTCCCGGAGCCCGGGCGGCTGGCGACCGCGATCGTGCCGCCCATGGCGCCCACGATGTTGTGCGCGATCGCGAGCCCCAGGCCGGTGCCGCCCGGCCGGGTGGTGAAGTAGGGCTCGAAGATCTGGGGCAGGTCCTCCGGGCGGATGCCGCACCCGGTGTCGGAGACCCGGATCTCGAGCGCGTGTGCGGCGGGGTCCGCCGCGACGCGGACGCCGAGCGTGCCGCCGTTCTCCATGGCCTCGACGGCGTTGAGGTAGAGGTTGAGGAGCACCTGGTTCAGCCGGTCGGCGTCCAGCGTCGCGTCCTCCCCGGGCACGTCGCAGGCCGTCTCGATCGCGATGCCCTTCCCGGCCGCCTGGGCCTCGATCATGCGCAGCGAGTCCGCGACGAGCTGCGCGACGCGCACGGGTCGCGGCAGGATCCCGATCGGCCGCGAAAACTCGAGCAGCTGGCCCACGACCCGGTTCAGGCGGTCGACCTCCTGAATCATGATCGTGGCCGTCTGGGCGTCCGCGGGGGTGTCGCGATAGCGCTCGCGGAAATAGGTGGCGAAGCCCTTGATCGAGCTCAGCGGGTTGCGGATCTCGTGGGCCACCCCGGCCGCGAGCCGGCCGACGGTCGCCAGGCGCTGGTTGCGGGCCATCTCGTCGCGCAGCGCCCGCAGCTCGGTCAGGTCGCGGAAGAGCAGGATGCTGCCGAGAGGCTCTCCGCGCTCGCCCGTGAGCCGGCGCGCGCCGACCTCGAGCGCCACGCGCCGGCCGGAGGGCAGGTCGCACTCGATCTCGCGCTCGACGACGGCCGCCCCGCCGGCGCTCGCCTGCAGCTGCGACAGGAGCGCGGCGGGCAGGACCTCCGCGGCCGGCGAGCCCTGCGCGGTCGCGGGCGGCAGCTGCAGCAGCGCCGCGGCGGTTTCGTTGAAGGCCGCGATGCGCCCGCCGCCGTCGGTGGCGACCAGGCCGATCGGCATGTGGTCGACCACGTGGTCCGAAAAGGCCTTGATGCGCGAGAGGCTCGTGCGGGCGGCGCGGTAGTTCTGGGCGAGCAGCAGGAGCGTGATCCCGGCGAAGCCGACCAGCAGCAGGACCGCGCCCATGAGGACGGCGTGGGCGATGTCCGCGCGCCGCGCCTCGTCCACCGTGGTCATGTCCAGCCCCACGAAAATGACCCGCGGCGGATCGGGCGGCAGCTCGAAGCTCTCCGGCGGCCGGCGCCCCATCGGCCCGCGCATGAACCCCGCGGGCGGGCCGACCGGCTCGAACCGGCGGTAGACCTCGAGCACCGTCGCCTCGTCGGACCCGGCGACTTCGCGGTACTGCAGGGTCTTGGAGCGGGACACCGCCGCCAGGTCCACGCCCTGCCCGTACGTCGACCCGACGCGGTCCGGATCGCTGTGGGCCAGCACCGTGCCGGCGGTGTCGGTGACGACCAGGAAGGCGATGTCGGGCAGCTGCGAGGTCTCGCTCAACAGGCGCTGGAGCTGGAAGCCGCCGCGCTGCATCCCCATCATGCCGGTGCGGGTGCCCGCCTCGAACGACCGGATGAGGGCGGCCCCCTTTTCCACGAGCAGGCGGGTGGTCAGCTCCTTCTCGCGGTGGATGCTCTGGACCGTCATGAAGGTGAAGATCGGCAGCAGGACGACCACGGCCCCGAGCAGCACCCAGGGGGGCACCCCGGTCCAGAAACGGTTTATCCTGGGGGATGATTCCATATATTCCGTTGCCTCCGGCAATGGCCGGAGCAAGATGCGTGCAGACCATAACCGCGGCCCGATTGCAGGCCCCGGGCGTGGTTCCGGGGTTCTGTTGGGTGGATACTATGTATCCGAAGTATCCATGTAAACGGCCGGGCTGCATACTTTCTGCTCGCGTGAAGAGTGCGCCGTGTGCCCGTGTGGCTGATGAAATGACCCCCGGCCAATAATTATCCGACATGATTTCAAACGGCTAACCAGCGCCAAGGCCCGGCGGTCGGAGGGCTGGCACATGCCTTGCTCAATACCGTGGCGTACGGTATCATCTCACCACTCACCAGAAAGGATGGAATCACATGCGGTTCAAACACACAGCACTCGCGATAGCGGCCCTGGCGCTCGTCGGGTTGATCGGCTACTCCGTCAACGCCCATGCCGGTTGGGGCGGCGGCCCAGGAAACTGCAACGGCCCGGGATATGCCAACGGCCCCAGGGGCGGTTTCGGCCCGGGGGGTGGCGGTAACCTGACCGACGAGCAGATCGCCGTCGTGCAGAAGGAGCGCGAGGCCTTTTTCGAGAGCACCCGCGAGCTGCGCGACCGGGTGTACCAGAAGTCCCTCGAGCTGCGGGCCGAGATGGCCAAGCAGAACCCGGACGCGTCCAAGGCGGCCGCCCTGCAGAAGGAAGTGTCGGGGCTGCACAGCGATCTGGCGGCCAAGCGCCTCGAGCAGCAGCTCAAGATGAAGAAGGAGCACCCCGAGATCTACGGCAAGGCCTACGGCCGCGGGTCCGGGATGGGCGGCGGCCGCGGCATGGGCATGGGTCCCGGCGGCGGCATGGGTCCGGGCTCCGGCCGGGGCCCGGGGGCGGAGCCTGCTGCCAGTAACGGGCTTCCGGCCGGAGGCCCCTGGGGGCGGCAGCCGCTCGGCTGCCCCTCACGTAACGATCGACCGAGCTCAACACTCAAACCAGAGGGGGAGCGGCTTAGCCGCTCCCCCTTTTTTTAGTGCGTCCCGCCCCTTCATTTCGGAAACTCACGGATTTCCGTTTGCCCTTGACACCACCCTGTCTGTGGAGGACTCTACCGCACTTTACTGCACCCGTCGCATCCGCTAACCGTATTCTAACCCGTGCCTGACCGGACGGCAGCACGAACAAGGCCATAGATACGCGGCGTGGCGGGAGGGCCGTCCCGTTACCGGCAACATCACGCGACAGCAACCATCAACCGTCAGGAGGTTTCCATGAAGAAAGGCATGCAGGTCGTCTTGTTTCTGATGGGTCTTGTGGCGCTCGGCGTTCCCGCGGTGAGCCCCGCCGCTGAAACCGCCACCTGCTACAACTGCCCGCCCGAGTGGGCGGACTGGGCGAGTCAGCTGAAGGCGATCAAGGAGACGCTGGGGATCGACATCCCGCACGACAACAAGAACTCCGGCCAGACCCTGTCCCAGCTGATCGCCGAGAAAAACAACCCGGTCGCCGACATCGCCTACTTCGGCGTGACCTTCGGCATCCTGGCCAAGGACGCCGGGGTGGTGACCCCCTACAAGCCGGCGCTGTGGGACCAGATCCCGGACGGGCTGAAGGACCCGGAGGGCAACTGGTTCACGATCCACTCCGGCACCCTCGGGCTCTTCGTGAACAAGGACGCGCTCGGCGGGAAGCCCGTGCCGAAATCCTGGAAGGACCTGCTCAAGCCCGAGTACAAGGGGATGGTCGGCTACCTCGACCCGAGCTCCGCCGCGGTCGGCTACTCGGCCGCCGTGGCCGTGAACGTCGCGCTCGGCGGGACGCTCGACAACTTCGACCCGGCCATCCAGTTCTTCAAGGAGCTCAAGAAGAACGACCCCATCGTCCCGAAGCAGACCTCGTACGCGCGGGTGCTCTCGGGCGAAATCCCGATCCTGTTCGACTACGACTTCAACGCCTACCGCGGCAAGTACAAGGACAAGGCCAACGTGGAGTTCGTCATCCCGACCGAGGGGACGCTCGTCGCCCCCTACGTCGTGAGCCTGGTCAAGAACGGGCCGAACGCGGCCAACGGCAAGAAGGCGCTCGACTTCACCCTGTCGGACAAGGGGCAGGCGGTCTGGGCGAACGCGTTCCTGCGGCCGGTGCGGGCGACCGCCATGAGCCCGGAGCTCGCGGCCAAGTTTCTGCCCGCCTCCGAGTACGCGCGCGCCAAGTCCGTCGACTGGAAGAAGATGGCGGACGTCCAGGACAAGTTCCGCGAACGCTACCTGAACGAGGTGCGGTAGAAGGTACAGGGTTCAGCGTTCACGGTTCACGGTTATCGTGCTCCCGTTGGCCCGTTAGCCCGTGTGCCCGATGGACTGAACGGGTAAACGGGACAACGGGCTAACGGGCCAACGAAAAGAAGAGTGGCCCGAGACGCCGTTTTCGTGGGAGGGTCAGTGGAGAACCGCAACAACTGGCTGCTGCTCGCGCTGTTCACCCCGACGTTCGTGGTGTTCATGGCGTTCTTCCTGCTGCCGCTCGCGCGGCTGGCGGTCGAATCGGCCATGGGCCCCGCCGGGGTCGGCATCTACCTCGCCGCCATCACGACGCCGCGCTACGTCGAGACCCTCGTCTACACGATCCTGCTCTCGGCCGGCGTCACCCTGGTGACGCTCGCCATCTCGGGGGTGACCGGGGTGTTCCTCACGCGCAACGACTTCCCGGGCAAGAGCCTGCTCGTGTCCATGCTGACCTTTCCGCTGGCGTTCCCCGGGGTGGTGGTCGGGTTCATGATCATTCTGCTGGTCGGCCGCCAGGGGCTGATCGGCGACATCACCCGCTACGCGATCGGCGAGAAAGTCGTGCTGGCCTACTCCATGACCGGGCTCTTCCTGGGGTACCTGTACTTCTCGATCCCGCGCACGATCACGACCATCATGGCATCGGCCGAGAAGCTGGACCGCAGCCTCGAGGAGGCCGCGCGCTCGCTCGGGGCCTCGCCCTGGCGCGTGATCCGGGACGTCCTGATCCCGGCCCTCGTCCCCGGGTTGATCTCCTCGGGGGCGATCTGCTTTGCGACCTCCATGGGCGCCTTCGGGACCGCGTTCACCCTGGCGACGAGCATCGACGTGCTGCCCATCCTGATCTACACCGAGTTCACCCTGATCGCGAACATCGCGATGGCCGCGGCGCTGTCGATCGTGCTGGGGGTGATCACCTGGGTGGCGCTGTCGGTGGCGCGCGCCGCCGCCGGCAACAGCGTCGCCGCGGCAGGCTGAGATGAGACCCTCGCGCTCGCTCGCGTTCGTCTCGCAGCTCGCGTTCACCCTGGTGGTGTGCGCCTTCCTGATCGTGCCCGTGGTGCAGTCGGTCATGGCCGGCCTGACCGAGAACTTCATGGTGGGCGTCCGCAGCGGCCTCACCCTGCGCTGGTTCGGCCAGGTGTGGAGCCTCTACCGGGACACGATCTTCCTCTCCATCCTGATCGGGCTCGCGTGCCTGGCGGCCACCCTCGTGCTGGGGGTGCCGGCCGCCTATGCCATGGTCAAGCGGCAGAACCGCTGGACCCGGCTCTTCGAGGAGCTCCTGGTGACCCCGCTCGCCGTCCCGGGGCTGGCCATCGCGCTGGCCCTCATCATCAACTACGGCGGGTTCACGGGGTTTCGCCGGAGCTGGCTCTTCATCCTGGTGGGCCACGTCATCTTCACCCTGCCGTTCATGGTGCGTTCGGTGATCGCGATCATGACCTCGATCAACCTGAAGGAGTTCGAGGAGGGGGCCGCGAGCCTGGGCGCGGGCTTCTGGCAGCGCTTCTTCCACATCGCGATCCCCAACAGCGTGCCGGGCATCCTGGCCGGCGCGCTGATGGTGTTCACCCTGTCGATCGGCGAGTTCAACCTGACCTGGATGCTGCACACGCCCCAGACCAAGACCCTGCCCGTGGGGCTGGCCGACAGCTACGCGTCGATGCGCCTGGAGATCGGTTCGGCCTACACGATCGTGTTCTTCCTGATGATCATCCCGCTGCTCCTCGCCATGCAGTGGGTCGCCAAACCTCGCAAAAGGACCTTCGTCATGGACTCCATCGGTTCCTCCCCGGCCGCGCCGGCCGGCCGCGCCGTCGTGTCGCCGCCGGCGGAGCGGCCCGCGGCCGAGCGCACGGCGACCGGCACGTCCCTGCGCCTGGTCGCATGCTCCAAGACCTTCGCGGACGGCACCCGCGCGCTCGAACCCTTCGACCTGACCGTCGAGTCCGGCGAGACGGTCGTGATCCTCGGGCCCTCCGGGTGCGGCAAGACGACGCTCCTGCGGATCATCGCCGGGCTCGAGAGCCCCGACCCGGGCGGCAAGGTCTTCTTCGGCGGCGACGACGTGACCGATGTCCCGATCGAGAAACGCAACGTCGGCATGGTCTTCCAGAGCTACGCGCTGTTTCCCAACATGACGGTCGCGGAGAACATCGCCTACGGCCTGAAGGTGCGCGGCGTGGACGAGGCCCGGCGCACGCGGCGCGTCTCGGAAATGCTGGACATGATGAAGATCGGGGAGCTGCGCAACCGCCGCATCGACCAGCTCTCGGGCGGGCAGAAGCAGCGCGTGGCGCTGGCGCGGGCGATCGCGGTCCGGCCCAAGGTCCTGCTGCTGGACGAGCCCCTGACCGCGCTCGACGCCAAGCTGCGGGACCTGCTGCGGGTGGAGATCGACGGCCTGCTGCGCTCGCTCGGCATCACGGCGATCTACGTCACCCACGACCAGGCCGAGGCCATGGCGCTGGGGGACCGCATCGTCGTCATGAACATCGCCCGGGTGGCCCAGATCGGCGCGCCGCGCGACATCTACTTCGCTCCGCGCACCCGCTTCGTGGCCGAGTTCATCGGGACGATCAACCGCCTGAAAGGCCGGGTGCAGGCCGACCGGCTGGTCCTGCAGGGGGGCAGCATCCCCGTGCCGGAGCGCTCCCGGGCGGGGGCGGAGAGCGACATCGAGCTTTTTTTCCGGCCCGAGCACGCGACCCTGGTCGCCCCCGGGCAGGGGCACCTGCAGGCGACCGTGGTGGCCTCCTTCTTCATGGGCGACCGGACGCGGCTGATCATCACGGGCCCGGCGGACGACTACCTCACGATCGAAACCGCGGGCATGCAATCGTTCCGCAAGGGGCAGCGGGTGGAGGTCCGGGTGGAACCGGACGCGCTGCTGCGCCTGGACGCGTGAGGGGGCGGCCGGCATGAACCCGCTCGTGATCGCGCAGATTTCGGATTTTCACCTCAAGCCGCCGGGCGTTCTCGCGTACGGGGTGGCGGACACGGCCGCCGCGCTGCGGCGCGCGGTCGACCACCTCAACGGCCTGGTCCCGCGACCGCACGCGGTCCTGGTCACGGGGGACCTCGTCGACGAGGGCGCGTCCGAATCCTACGGGGTCCTGCGGGAGATCCTGGTCGGGCTGCGGATGCCCTTTTTCATGGTCCCGGGCAACCACGACCACAAGGACCATCTCCGCCGCGCCTTCCCCGAGCACCCCTACCTCGCCGGGGTCGGCGAGCCGGACGGGCGCCGGGCGCTGTGCTGCTGCATCGAGGAGTTCCCGCTGCGGCTGATCGGGCTCGACACGGTCATCCCCGGGGAGCACGGCGGGGGGCTCAACCCGGGGCGCCTGGCCTGGCTCGACCGGGTGCTCTCGGAGCGGCCCGCCGCGCCCGCGCTGATCTTCATGCACCACCCTCCGTTCGCGTCCGGGATCGGGCACATGGACGGGGAGCTCTTCATCCGGCGGGACGAGCTGGCCGCGCTCATCCGGCGGCACCCGCAGGTGGAGCGCATCACCTGCGGCCACATCCACCGCGCCATCAGCCGGCGGTTCGCCGGGACGGTCGCCACGGTGTCCCCGGGCATCGGCATGCAGCTGGACCTCGACCTGCGGCCGGAGGCCCCGTCCGTCTTCGTCATGGAGCCGGCCGGGTTCCTGATGCACACGCTCACGGATCTCTGGGGTGACCCGACGCTGCTCACCCATGTCGGGACGATTCCGGACCGGCCGGGGCAATACGGCGGGCCGCATCCGTTCTTCGACGTCGTGTCGCCGGATTAGCAGGTCGTTGAAAAACGTCGTCTCAGGCCCTGAGCCGGTGTTGCGCGGCTTTTGGACATGCTCACATACCGGCCCGTATGCTGCGCTATCCAAAAGGCCGCGCGCCTTGGCTGAGGGCCTGACACTTGTTTCTCAGCAACCTGCCAGCCGGTCGACAGGCTGGACAAGCGCCAAGCTCCTGGGGTAAAAGGTCCGAACCGTAGCAGCTGTCATAACCGTTCCAAACACCAAACACCTAAACCCTGAACACCTAAACACTTAAACACTTAACACCTAACACCTGACACGTTCCCCCTATGCCCCCTCTCACACACACTCAGGTTCTGATCATCGGCGGCGGGATCACGGGCGCCGGCCTGGCGCGCGACCTGGCCTTGCGCGGCGTGCCGTGCACCCTGGTCGAACGGCGCGACATCTGCGCCGGGGCCTCCGGGGCCAACCACGGGCTGCTGCACAGCGGCGCGCGCTACGTGCGCAGCGACCCGGCGGCCGCGCGGGAGTGCCGCGAGGAAAACGCGCTGCTCAAGCGCATGGCGCCTCACTGCATCGAGGACACCGGCGGGCTCTTCGTCGCGGTCGAAGGCGACGACGAGCGGTTCGCGGGCGATTTCCCGGAACACTGCGAGCGCAGCGGGATCCCCTGCCGGGCCGTGAGCGTCGCGGAGGCGCGCGAGATGGAGCCGGTGCTCTCGGAAAAGCTGATCGCGGCCTATCTCGTGGAGGACGCCGCGGTCGACCCGTTTCACCTCGCGCTCGACAACGTCTCGGAAGCGATCGAGCTCGGCTGCCGGGTGGTGCTGCACACGCGCGTGGCCGGTATCGAGGTCGCGGGCGGGCGCATTCGTCGCGTGCGCCTGGTGGACGACCTGGCCGGGACGGAGAGCCGGGTCGAGGCGGATCTCGTGGTGAACGCCTCGGGGGCCTGGGCGCGCGAAACCGCCGCCCTGGCCGGGGTCGATCTGCGCCTTTCCTACTCCAAGGGGACCTTGCTCATCACCGACCAGCGCCTGACGCAGCGCGTGATCAACCGCCTGCGGCCGGCCTCCGACGCGGACATCCTGGTCCCCGGGGGCACCGTGTCCATCCTGGGGACGACCTCGCTGCGGCTGGACCGGCTGGACCGGATCATCCCGACCGTGGAGGAGAGCGACTACATCGTCGACACGGCCAAGGGCATGATCCCGGCGCTGGCGACCACCCGCTACATCCGGGCCTACGCCGGCGTGCGGCCGCTCGCGGGCTCGCCCGAATCGGCCCACGACCGGTCGGTCAGCCGGGGCTTCGAGCTGCGCGACCACGGGCGGGACGGGGTCGGGAATTTCATCTCGATCATCGGCGGCAAGCTGACCACCTACCGCCTCATGGCCGAGAAGACGGCCGACCTCGTCTGCGAGCGGCTGGGGGTGAGCCGGCCCTGCCTGACCCGGACCCAACCGCTCAAGGCCTTCGCCGCCAACCAGTGGACCGCGGCCGGGCTGTCTCCCCGCCTGTGGCTGGAGGCCCGCCGCGCCGACGACCTGCTGCTGTGCGAGTGCGAGATGGTGCCGGCCAGCGCCGTGGATGCGGTGATCGACGGGATCCGCGCCCAGGGCGGGCGCCCCAGCCTCTACGGGATCGGGCGGCGCAGCCGCATCGGCAAGGGCACCTGCCAGGGGGCCTTCTGCGGGCTGCGCATCAACGCCTACCTGTACGAGGAGGGCCGGCTGGCGGCGCGGGAGGGCCTCGCGGACCTGCGCTCGTTCCTGAGCGCCCGCTGGCGCGGGATGCGCCCCATCCTCTGGGACACCGCGCTGCTCCAGGAGGAGCTGCAGGAGGCGTTGCACTGCGGGTATCTCGGGCTCGAGCTGGAGGACCGCCCATGAACGCCGCCGCACCGAAACCCTACGACCTCTGCATCGTCGGCAGCGGGATGGCCGGCCTGAGCGCGGCCCTGTTCGCGGCCCGGCGCGGGCTGTCCACGGTCGTGGTGGGGCGGACCGGGGAAATCATCTTCGCCACCGGCTTTCTGGACCTGCTGGCCGTGCCCGCGCCTGAAACCGGGGAGGTCTGGGACGATCCCTGGGCCGGCCTGGCGGCGCTCGTGGCGGCCCAGCCGCGGCACCCGTACGCGCGCATCCCGGCCGAGCGGATCCGGTCGGCGTTCGACGGGCTGGTCGCGTTCCTCGCGGAGCAGGGGCTGCCCTATGTCGGGGAGGGCGACCGGAACGTGCAGGCCGTCACCTCGGTCGGCACCCTGAAGACGACCTACCGCGTGCCGGCCACGGCGTGGAACGGGGTCGTCGCGCTCGGCCGGCGCTCCCCCGGTCTCATCGCCGACATCCAGGGACTGAAGGGCTTCAGCGCGCGCCAGATCGCGGCCACCCTCGGCGAGCGCTGGCCCGGGGTGCGCACGACGCGCCTGAGCCTGCCGGGGAGCACCGGGCCGGGCGAGGTCTTCCCCGAGCGCCTGGCCCGCTCGCTCGAAGTGGCCGCCAGCCGCGAGGCGCTCGCAGCCGAGCTGCGGCCGCGGCTCGGGACGGCCGCCGTCGTGGGGCTGCCGGCCGTGCTCGGGGTTTCCGGTTCGGCGGAGGTCCTGCGCGATCTCGAAACTCGCCTGGGGGTGCCGGTGTTCGAAATCCCCACCATGCCGCCGGGGGTCACGGGGCTGCGCCTCAAGGAGGCCTTCGAGCGGGGCCTGAAGGGCCTCGGGGTGACCCTCTGCCTCGAGAGCAGGGTCGTCCGCACGGAGGCGGACCCGGGCGGGGGCTTCCGGCTGCACGCCGGGCCGGTGCGGGACGTCGAGGAGGTGATCGCGGCGCGCGCCGTGATCCTGGCGACCGGGCGTTTCATGGGGGGCGGCCTGCAGGCCGACCGCCAGCGGGTGTCCGAGACCCTGTTCCACCTGCCGGTCAGCCACCCCGTGCGCCGGGACGACTGGCACCGCGAGGATTTCCTCGACCGCCGCGGCCACCCGATCAACCGGGCCGGGGTCGAGGTCGACGCGGCCTTTCGGCCGGTCGACGCGGACGGTCGGGTGGTGCACCCGCAGCTGCGCGCCGCGGGGTCGATCCTGGCCCACCAGGACTGGATGCGCATGAAGTGCGGGTCGGGGCTGGCGATTGCGACGGCATACGCCGCGGTGGAAAGCCTTACGGCCTGAAACCGGCGCCGCGGGCCGTGATCCGGCGTTGCGCGGCCCTTCGTAAATGCCTGCAAACACCGCAGGTATGCGACTGAAGGGCTGGCGTGCGTCTTGTCTGTCGGCCTTCGGCCGAAATCCAAGCGATCGCTTGCGCGAGCGCTCGTTAGGCGCTCACATGCCGGGAGCATGCTGCGCTTTCCGAAGGGCCGCGGCGCCTTGGCTGACGGCCCGGGGCGCCGGTTTCAACGTTATCGCAGGCCGTGATCCGGCACCGGAAAAGCTTCGAAGCACGAAATCCGAAATTCGAAAGCTGGATTTTTACGGGCGCACGGCCCAACGGGTCGACGGGCGAACGATCACCCGGCGATGGGCTTGAGGATCGGCATGCCGGCTTCCGCGTCGTGCATGCGCACGAGCCTGAGGTCGGTGAAGGGCAGGATGACGATCTCGGAGGTGATCAGGACCGGGCAGCGCCCGCGCAGGAGGTGCCCGCCGTGCGCGTTCCCCTGCGAGTCCGCGACGGCCGCGTGCAGGTGGACGAAGAGCGCGCCGTCCGCCTCCGCGCCGATGCTCCCCTGCGCCGAGACGATTTCGACGGGTGCGTCCAGGTGCACGGGCTCGCTGTAGCCCCCGCCGACGGCGTTGTCCATCGGGACCACCACGAAAAACGAGGCGCGCCGCAGGCTGGCGATGCAGCTGACGATCGCGCCGGAGCGGACCCCGTGCGCGCGGCAGGCCTCCTCGATCCCGGTGATGAGATCGGTCCCGGGGGAGAGCCGGACGAAGACGGCCGGGCCGACGTCGGTGGCGGCATGCAGGACAGTCATTAAAATTCCATACCTCGAAGGCGAAGCGAAGTAAAGCAACGGCCCATGGCCTTTCTCATCCCCGTCAAGATCCTCGTCACCATCGGGATGGTGCTCGGACTCTCGCTGGTGGCCGAACGGGTCAGCCCGCGCGTGGCCGGCGTGCTCTCGGGTTACCCGCTGGGGGCGGCGATCGCGCTCTTCTTCATCGGGCTCGAGATCGGGCCGCAGTTCGCCGCCGACAGCGCCGTGTTCACGCTGGCCGGGCTGACCGCCTCGCTCGCCTTCGTGGCCGCCTATTACGCGGCGTCCGCCCGCTGCCGAGGGCGGGCGGTCGCGCCGGCGACCGCGGCCGCGCTGGCCGCCTATTTTGCGGCGGCCGGGGTGCTGCAGGGGGTGCCCTTCTCACTGCCGGGTGCGCTGCTCCTGCCGGCCGCGTCCATCCCGGCCTTCTCCTACCTCTTCCGCCACATCCGCAACGTGGCGATCACCCGCAGCGTGCGCTTCACCCCGGCCGTGATGCTGCTGCGGGCCTGCCTGGCGGCCGCCATCATCCTGGCCATCACCGCGGCCGCGCGCGTCGTCGGCCCGGCCTGGGCCGGGGTGTTCTCTGCGTTCCCGACGGCGCTGTTCCCGCTCATGTTGATCGTGCATCTCACCTATGATAAGGCCCATGTCCACACCATCATCAAGAACTTCCCGCTGGGGCTGGGGTCGCTCATCGTCTACGGCTGCGCCGTGGCGCTGGGCTATCCGCGCCTGGGGGTGGGATGGGGGACCGCGGTCGCCTTTGCGGCGGCGACGGCCTACCTGGTCATCTACGGGGCGACGGTCGCCCGGCGGCGACGCCGAGGGGCTGAGCGTCTTTAAACCGGAAGGGGGTCCGATGGATGCGCATCTGTGCTCGTTGGTGGATACGGCGATTGCCCGCGAGGAGGAAGCCTACCGGTTCTACACGGAGCTGCGCGAGCGCGTGAGCGACCCGGCCGCGCGCGAGGCGATCCAGTGGGTGGCCGGGGAGGAGGTGCGGCACAAGGAGTTCCTCGTCCGCTACCGCGCGGGGGAGTTCGGCGCGGCCGCGCTGCGGCTGAGCGAGGTCGTCGCCACCCGCATCGCCGAGCACATGGACGAGCCGGAACGCTCCGCGCAGATGAGCAGCGCCGAGGTCTTCCTCACGGCCGCCCACCGCGAGCTGCGCTCGCACCGTTTCTACACCGAGCTGGCCGGCCAGCACGCGGCCGGCGAAGCCCGTGAGATCCTGCTCAAGATGGCCAACGAGGAACTGCGGCACAAGGAGAAGATGGAATACCTTTACGCCAACACGGCGTTCCCGCAGACGTCAGGTGGGTGAAAAACGTCGCCTCAGGCCGTGATCCTGCGTTGTGCGACTTTTTGCAAATGCTCACATACTATACGTATGCTCCGCTTTTCAAAAAGCCGCACGCCTTGTCTGACGGCCCGGGGCTCGTTTTTCGGTTCCCATTTTCTATGACGCCGCCTTGGCTCTCGGCTTGGGGTCGACCGGGATGACGGTGACGGGCACCGGCGAGTGCTTCAGCACCTTGTCGGCCACGCTGCCGAAGCGGAAGTTGCCCTTGGCGCCGTGGCTCGCCATGACGACCTGGTCCACCTTCTCCTTCTGGATGAGCTTCAGGATTTCGGTCGCCGGGTCCCCGACGGCCACGTGCTTGATGTAGAGCGGGCACCCTTCCAGGTACTTCTCGCAGATCTGCCCCAGCCGCTTGGTTGCCGTGCGGGTGGCGTGCTCCATGAGCTCCTGCACGCGCTTCTCTTCGAAGGCCCCGTACCACCCGTCGTGGTGCGCGGTGTCCTCGATCACGTACAGGACGTGGATTTCGCCCGGGTCGTTCTGGTTCAGCGCCTTCACGTGGGGCAGCGCCTTTTCGGATATGCTCGAAAAGTCCGTCGGCCACAGAATACGTTTGACCGCCATCATGCGCCTCCTTCTGCGTGCGTTCCAGTTTCCAGCATGCGAATCATCCGGAACATAACACCCGCGACCCGGATGTAAAGGACACCGGGCCGAGGGGGCGCCGCCCCGCAAAAAACAAGCGGCCCCTCGCGGGGCCGCTTGCGTTCTCCGTGCGGGGCCGCCCGGGCGGCGGTTATTTCTTGTTGTCCTTGACCTCCTCGAAGTCGGCGTCCACGACGTCGTCCTCGGGCTTGGCGGCGCGTGCGCCGCTCCCGTCGGCCTGCTGCTGGGCGCCCGCCTTCTGCCCTTCGGCCTGCGAGGCCTGCTGGTACATGGCCTCGGCCAGCTTGTGGGAGGCGTTGGTCAGCTCCTCGCTCGCGCGCCGGATCTTGTCGGTGTCGTCGCCGTCCATGACCTTGCGCAGCTCGCCGACGGCGTCCTCGACCTTGGTCTTGGTCGCCTTGTCGACCTTGTCGCCCAGATCCTTGATCGACTTCTCGGTCGAGTAGATCAGCTGGTCGGCGTGGTTGCGCGCCTCGACGAGCTCGCGTTTCTTGCGGTCCTCATCGACGTGCATCTCGGCGTCCTTGACGAGCTTGTCGATCTCCTCCTTGCTCAGGCCCGAGGAGGCCGTGATCTGGATCGACTGCTCCTTGCTGGTGGCCTTGTCCTTGGCCGACACGTTCACGATGCCGTTGGCGTCGATGTCGAAGGTGACCTCGATCTGGGGCACGCCGCGCGGGGCGGGCGGGATCCCGACCAGCTCGAAGCGGCCGAGCGTCTTGTTGTTGGCCGCCATCTCGCGCTCGCCCTGCAGCACGTGGATCGAGACCGCCGGCTGGCTGTCGGTGGCGGTCGAGAAGATCTGGCTCTTGCGCGTGGGGATGGTGGTGTTCTTCTCGATCAGCTTGGTCATGACGCCGCCGAGCGTCTCGATGCCGAGCGACAGCGGGGTCACGTCGAGCAGGAGCACGTCCTTGACGTCGCCCTTCAGCACCGCGCCCTGGATGGCGGCGCCCACGGCCACCACCTCGTCCGGGTTGACCCCCTTGTGGGGTTCCTTGCCGAAGATCCGCCGCACGCGCTCCACGACGGCGGGCATGCGCGTCATGCCGCCGACCAGGATGACCTCGTTGATCTCGCGCGGGGACAGGCCCGCGTCCTTCATGCACGTGCGGCAGGGCTCCTCGAGCTTGTCGAGCAGGTCGCTGACCAGCCCTTCGAGCTTGGCGCGCGTGATCTTGAGGTTGAGGTGCTTGGGGCCGCTCGCGTCCGCGGTGATGAACGGCAGGTTGATGTCGGTCTCCATCGAGGTGGACAGCTCGACCTTGGCCTTCTCGGCCGCCTCCTTGAGGCGCTGCAGCGCCATCTTGTCGTTGCGCAGGTCGATGCCCTGATCCTTTTTGAACTCGTCGGCCAGGAAGGTGATCACGCGCATGTCGAAGTCGTCGCCGCCGAGGTGGGTGTCGCCGTTGGTGGCCTTGACCTCGAACACGCCCTCGCCGATCTCGAGGACCGAGATGTCGAAGGTGCCGCCGCCCAGGTCGAAGACGGCGATCTTCTCTTCCTTTTTCTTGTCCATGCCGTAGGCGAGCGCCGCCGCAGTCGGCTCGTTGATGATGCGCAGGACGTTCAGCCCGGCGATCTTGCCGGCGTCCTTGGTGGCCTGGCGCTGGCTGTCGTCGAAGTAGGCCGGCACC
Source organism: uncultured delta proteobacterium (assembly GCA_963828345.1). GTDB lineage: Bacteria > Desulfobacterota > Desulfobacteria > Desulfobacterales > SpSt-501 > SpSt-501. The sequence goes on along the minus strand of CAWHEZ010000005.1, from coordinate 5,925 downwards.
GTGATGACGGCGTCGTTCACCTTTTCGCCGAGGTAGTCCTCCGCGTACTTCTTGATGAAGGCGAGAATGAAGGACGAGATCTCGGCCGGGCTGTAGCCCTTGCCGCGGATCGCGAGCTGGACGTCCCCGTTGGGCGACTCCTCGATCTTGTAGGGCAGCACCTTGCGGTCGTACTGCACCTCGCGCGAGCCGAACTTGCGGCCGATCAGGCGCTTGACCCCGAACACCGTGTTCTCGGGGTTGGTGATCGATTGGCGTTTGGCGATCTGGCCGACGAGACGTTCGCCGCTTTCGGTGACGGCCACGACCGACGGCGTGGTGCGACCCCCCTCGGGGTTGGTGATGACCTTGGGGTCGCTCCCCTCCATGATCGCGACGCACGAGTTGGTGGTGCCCAGATCGATTCCGATTACCTTCGCCATACCGTTTTCCTCCTCCTGATGTCAGTGTCGAATAGTTTATCCAAAAGATTGGGTCAGCGGGTCGGGTTGCCCTCGCCCGGCTCCGCAGCCGGCCGGGCGGCCACCACCACCAGGGCGGGCCGCAGCAGGCGGCCGTTGATCATGTAGCCCTTCTGCATTTCGCGCACGACGGCGTTTTCGGGCAGGCTGTCCGAATGCTCGCGCAGGATGGCTTCGTGGACCTCGGGGTTGAACGGCTGCCCCGTCGATTCGACCGGGGTCACGTTGAACTTCTCCAGGATCCGCATGAGCTCCTTCAGCGTCAGGCCCAAGCCGTCGGCGATGGTCTTCTCGGACCCCGCGCCGCCGGCCGCCTGCAGCGCCAGCTCGATGTGGTCCACGATCGACAGCAGTTCCCGCAGCAGCGACTGGTTGGCGTACTTGCGGAACTCGTCCATTTCGCGCGCCATGCGCTTCTTGTAGTTCTCGAATTCCGCGGTGGTTCGCAGGAGCCGGTCGTAGGTTTCCTTCAGCTCCTTTTCCTTCGCCTCGAGGCCCCCCGCCTCGGCGCCCGCCTCGCCGGTCGGGGCGTCGTCGCCCCCGGTTGCCGTCGCGTCGCCCGGGCCCTCTGCGTCAGCGGCCGCGTCCGACCGCCTTGTCGTCGTGAGATGCAATCCTGATTTTGCGCTTGTCGAACATGTCCCCTGCCTTTGTCGATTGAGATCGACCGGGAACATAAGGCAGGCGCTTTCGATGTCAAGCCGTTGGCAAAAGGTTTTCTTTAACGAATTAGAGGCGTTGGGTTGCTGGGGTGGGGGGGAGGGGACTGCGGCCCGGGGCCCTCGGATGTGTGGCCCGAACCATCGGTTCGGAAACGATCCACGACACAGCCGACATCACTTATCGCTGCTTCCTTCCGGACCTGACGAGGTTCGTGCGCGTCTGTTGCGTGGCGACCGGCCGGATGAATCCGGGCCACACGTCCCAGGGCCCTGGGCGGGAGAGGGGGCGGCGAACGTGACCCCGCTTCTCGAAGCTGGTTGAACATACGCCCTTCGCCCGATTTTTCAAGCGGAAAGTGGGGGGGTGATGTAAGATGTTTGGTAAGTTTGTGTTTGGTGTTGGGGGGAAATGTGTTAGGTGTCACGTGTCAAGCGGTAAACAGAAGGAATTTTTTCTCGACCCTTTGGTCCCCTTTGGTCACTTCGGTCACTGTCATTTTGACCCACGGTTGAACCCTTGAACCTCTGCGCCGGGAACCGTTGAGCCTTCGGACTCCCATGATCCACGTGGACCCGCACCCGACCCGCCTCGAGCGCCTGTTCGACCAGGCGGTGGACCGGTACGCCCTGCTCGCACCGGGGGATGCCGTTCTGGTCGGCGTCTCCGGCGGGGCCGACTCGACCGCGCTGCTGCACCTGCTCCGGGCGCGCGGGGAGCGCCTGGGCCTGCGACTGGGGGTCGGCCACCTCGACCATGGGCTGCGCCCGGAATCGCCTGCGGAGGCCCGGGCCGTCGAATGCCTGGCCGGCGAGCTCGGGGTCGCGGTGCACTGCGAACGGGCGGACGTGCGCGCGCTGCAGCGGCAGCTGGGGACGTCGGTGGAGGCGGCCGGCCGGGAGGCCCGCTACGACTTCTTCCGCCGCACGGCCGAGCGCCACGGGTACACCAAGGTCGCGCTGGGGCACCACGCGGACGACAACGCCGAGACCCTGCTGCTCAACCTGCTGCGCGGCAGCGGCCGACCCGGGCTGGGGGGGATCCGCGCCATGCGGGACGGAATCTACATCCGCCCGCTCTTGCGGGCCTTCCGGTCGGACATCGACGCCTATCTGCGCGGCCGGGGGCTGCGCTGGGTGAACGACGCCACCAACGCCGACGAGAGCCTGCGGCGCAACCGCATCCGCCACCAGCTGATCCCGCTCCTGGAGCGGGACTTCCAGCCGGCGGCCCGTGCCGTTCTCAGCCGCGCGGCCGAAGTGCTGGCCGCGGAAGAGGCCTGGATCGACGAGCTGCTGCAGCCCATCGTTGAACGCCTGCTGCAGGAGCGCGCTCCCGGGCGGGTGGCGCTGGACGCGGCGGCCCTGGCCGAGCTCCCGGTCGCGGTGCGCCGTCGCGTCGTGCGCACGGCGCTCGCGCCGGGTGCGGGGCGACCTGCAGCGCATCGGCTTCGACCACGTCGAGAGCGTTCTCAACGCCACGGGCGCCCGGCACCTGCCGGGCGGCGTGTGCGTGAGTCGCACCCCGCGGGGGATCGTCATCGAGCGGGCCGCGGCCACGGGCCGGCCCGGACCGGCCGCACCCGGACCGGACTACGAACACCGCCTGGCCGGGTGCGGGACCCTGGTCATCCCCGAAACCGGCGAGGCGATTCGGCTCGTGGAAGCCCCGCCGGGCGAGGCCGGAGGGCCGCTCGGCGGGGACCCGTTCACGGCTCGGCTCGACGCAGAGACGGTGCAGTTCCCCCTCACGATCCGCAACCGTCGACCCGGGGACCGGTTCCATCCCCTGGGGGCGGGGGGATCGCAGACGCTGAAGAAGTATTTCGGGGACCACAAGGTCGCGCCCGCGGAGCGCCGATCCTGCCCCCTGCTGCTGAGCGATGACCGCATCGTCTGGGTCGCCGGCCACCGCCTGGACGAGAGGGTCCGGATCACCCCGGGCACGCGGCGGGTGCTCACGGCCGAGCGCCTGGTTGCGCCTGCACGCGAGGATGATTAGGTTGGCGGCAACTATTCCAGAATCCCACTCGCCCCTGCTCGGATGCTCCCGCCCCGGCAAATGGTGCTTGAGTTTTCGCGTGAGATACGGGATACTTCCGCAGTTTTGAAGACACTCCACCCCCAACGGTGACGTATTCAGGAGGAAACGGCGTTGAACCCGTTCTACAAGAACCTGGCGCTCTGGCTGGTCATCACGCTGATGATGGTCATGCTGTACAATCTGTTCAGCCAGCAGCACCTGAACGAATCCACCCTCAACTACTCCCAGTTCCTGTCGATGGTGAACGAGGACCGGGTGGCGGAGGTGTCCATCCAGGGCAAGGAGCTCTACGTCACGGACGTCAACCGCGCCCGCTACAAGGTCTACGCCCCCCAGGACCCGGAACTGATCGGCCTGCTGCGGCAGAAGCGCGTCATCATCAGCGCCAAGCCCGAGAACGACTCCCCCTGGTACATGTCGCTGCTGGTGTCCTGGTTCCCGATGCTGGTCCTGATCGGGGTTTGGGTGTTCTTCATGCGCCAGATGCAGTCCGGCGGCGGCAAGGCGCTCTCCTTCGGCAAGAGCCGTGCGCGGCTGATGTCGGACACCTCGGAGAAGGTGACGTTCGCGGACGTGGCCGGGATCGACGAGGCCAAGGAGGAACTTCAGGAGATCGTCGATTTCCTGAAGGACCCGAAGAAGTTCACCCGCCTGGGCGGGCGCATCCCCAAGGGGGTGCTCCTGATGGGGCCGCCGGGCACCGGCAAGACCCTGCTGGCGCGGGCCATCGCGGGTGAGGCCGGGGTGCCGTTCTTCAGCATCAGCGGGTCCGATTTCGTGGAGATGTTCGTCGGCGTCGGCGCCTCGCGCGTGCGCGACCTGTTCGTGCAGGGCAAGAAGAACGCCCCCTGCATCATCTTCATCGACGAGATCGACGCCGTCGGGCGGCACCGCGGCGCGGGACTGGGCGGCGGTCACGACGAGCGCGAGCAGACCCTCAACCAGCTCCTGGTCGAGATGGACGGGTTCGAGTCCAACGAGGGCGTCATCCTCATCTCGGCCACCAACCGGCCCGACGTGCTCGACCCGGCGCTGCTGCGTCCCGGCCGGTTCGACCGCCAGGTGGTCGTCAGCCTGCCCGACATCCGGGGCCGCGAGAAGATCCTGACCGTGCACATGCGCAAGACGCCCGTGGACGCGGACGTGATGGTTCTCAACCTGGCCAAGGGCACCCCGGGGTTCTCGGGCGCCGACCTCGAGAACCTGGTGAACGAGGCGGCCCTCCTCGCCGCCAAGCGCGGCAAGGAAAAAGTGGGGATGCAGGACTTCGAGGACGCCAAGGACAAGGTCTACATGGGCCTCGAGCGCAAGTCCAAGGTCATCAAGGAGGAGGACCGCAAGGTGACGGCCTACCACGAGGGCGGCCACGCGCTGGTGGCGCGTTTCCTGCCCGAGACCGACGCCGTCAACAAGGTCACCATCATCCCGCGCGGCCGCGCGGCCGGGCTGACCTGGTTCCTGCCCGAGGAGCGGGACTTCAAGTTCCGCGACCAGCTCGAGAGCGAGCTGTCCGTGGCCTACGGCGGCCGCGTGGCCGAGGAGGTCGTGTTCAACCGCATCAGCACGGGCGCGGCCAACGACATCAAGCAGGCGACCGCGCTGGCCGAGCAGATGGTGCGCAGCTGGGGGATGAGCGACGCGCTCGGGCCGCTCAACTACTCGAAGGGCGAGGAGACCGTCTTCCTCGGGCGCGAAATCGTCCAGCACCGGGACTACTCGGACGCGACCGCGCAGAAGATCGACGACGAGATCAACCGCCTGATCAAGGGCGCCTACGAACGCGCCCGCACCGTGCTGCGGGAGAACATGGACATCCTGACCGCGCTCGCCGACGAGCTCCTGGAGAAAGAGACCATCATGGGCAAGGAGCTGGACGCGCTCATCGTCAAGCTGCGCCCGGGCATCCAGCTGCCCTCCAAGAAGATCGAGGAGGACGAGCCGGCGGCAGCGCCGGCCGCGGTCGACACCCGGGTGTGAGCCGGACGATGCCCGCGCGTGCGCTATACCGTCTCGCCTGCGGCGGCCGGGTCCTCGACCTGGGCCGCCGCACCTGCGTCATGGGGGTGCTGAACGTGACGCCGGACTCGTTTTCGGACGGCGGGCGCTTCCTCGACCCGTCGGCCGCCGTGGCCCAGGGCGAGCGCATGGCGGCCGCGGGGGCCGATGTCATCGACGTCGGCGGCGAGTCGACGCGGCCCTTCTCCGACCCGGTCCCCGCGGCGGAGGAAATCCGCCGGGTGGTCCCGGTGGTGGCCGAGCTGGCCCGGCGGGTCGACGTCCCGATCAGCATCGACACCACCAAGGCCGAGGTCGCGCGCCGGGCGCTCGCGGCCGGCGCCGCGATGGTCAACGACATCTCGGGGCTGGAGCTCGACCCCGATCTCGCGGCCGCGGCGGCCGAGTATGGGGCCCCGCTGGTGCTCATGCACATGCGCGGGGAGCCGCGCACCATGCAGGTGGACCCGCGCTACGAGGATCTGGTCGGGGAAATCCGCGATCACCTGCTGCGGGCGGTGGAGCGTGCAGAGCGGATGGGGGTGGAGCGCTCACGGCTGGTCGTGGACCCGGGCCTGGGTTTCGGCAAGACCGCGGCGCACAACCTCGAGCTGATCCGGCGGCTGCCCGAGTTCGCCGTGCTGGAGCTGCCCCTGCTCGTCGGTCCGTCGCGCAAGTCCTTCATCCGCCGGCTGGTCAAGCCGCCGGAGGTCAAGGACATCCCGGCCGACCTGCCTGTCGTGGAGACCGGCACCCAAGCCGCGGT
>CAWHEZ010000004.1:0-136658 GCA_963828345.1 uncultured delta proteobacterium | reverse complement strand
TGGCAGAAATCAACATGACCCTTCAAAAAGCCATAGACGACCATCTCAAGCGGCTCTACGAGCGCTACAAGAGCAATACCAAAGTCTTCACCGCGGCGCTCGTCGGCCACATCTCGCTGTCGATCGTTTTCGTCATATCGATCCTCGTTCCCTTTCTTTTTCTGCAGATCGATGCGCGCGAAACCAATTTCGAACTGGAGCGGTTGTCTCAGGCCATTGCCCTGCAGGAGCAGCGGGCCGCCGTCTACCGCCAGGCCATGACCGGTCTCAAAAAAGTTTACGAAGCGGTGGAAAACACACCCAAGCCTTTGGAGAGCTACATTCAGGCCCTCGAAAAAGAAGCGGCCGGGGGTCCGGCGGCACCCATGCCGGATGGCCTCAAGCCGACGCCGGAATCCTGCGGTTCGAATGCGGACAAAGACCGTTGGATGGAATGCCGCATCCGACAGTACATGGCTGCGCGGGCTTCTCAGTACCAGGACATCCTGGCCAGTGAAATTGCCGCCCCACTCGCGAAGCTCAACATCAAGGAGTTCGATCAGTGGAAGGCGGACCTTCAAGCCGGAATGAAGAGGCAGGCGGATCGATTCAGAACCGAGATGACGGCCAACCCCAGTTTCTGGCGGGATTTCAACCAACACGCCTCGATCTACAAGAATATGATCGAGGGGGCCCAGCGGTTTTATGCCGACCATCATTTTGAAGAAATCGGGCGCCGGATGGAGGAGTCCTCGGCATGCACGTCGCGCAGAGGTCGATCAGCTGAATCAGAAGAAAGATCAGATCCAGAAAAGCAAAGAAGGGCTGAACAACGCCCTGAAGAACATCAAGACGCGGCTTCGGCAAACTCGGGTTGGAGGTAGATGACGCGATTCTGCTGGCACCCCTTGCACTATCAGCTCTTTTCTTTGTTGCCGCCCTGCAGCTGTGTCAAAACATTCAGCTGCGGAAATCCTTCCACCGACTGTTTCAGGCCAGCGACCCCCAGAAGGTCGCCATCACCGACGCTGAAATCGCCTTGGCCATGCCGCTTTGGGCCGATCCGCTGGCTCCGCCGATTCAGCGAAAGATCAAATTGGCGGCGTTGATGATTCCGGCAATCGCCTCAGCGCTGACCTTGCTCGTCGTTTTTTACTGCTGGACGATCCCGGACGCGTTTGCCGGGCTGACCGGAATAGACTACGTGAAATACATTCTATATTACCTGCTGAGCGCCGGCTTTTTTATCTACGGCTTCCAGCGAACCCGAAGCGCAATCAAGAACTATGGATCCTCTTCACCGCCGGCAGAACACATATCTGAAACATAAATAAGTAGTAGATCTAACAATCAGAGTCATCCGATAGGAGGTTATCATGAAATCCCTGGTTGCAATCATCCTCACGTTGATCTTCGCATTTCCAGCCTTTGCGGCCGACGATCCTAAAGCCACCTTTGTGGCATTCATGAAACTGGCCCAATCGGGCCAGGTCAACAAAGCCATCAAGGAATACGGAATCGATAATCGCGACGACAAATCCTGGATTGATGTAAAGATGCCCGGCAAACTTTCCTACGACATCAAAGACGTCAAGGATAAGAAAAAGGGGGAAGAAGCCACCATTTCGGCCCAGATTGATTACGAAACCATAACTGAGGGCGCGAAGGACACTGCCGGCACCGTTGCCACAGCCGGCAAACTCGCCACCGGCAATGTTGCGGGCGCCGCCGGCGGTGTGGCCAAAAATAAGGCCGGCGATTCGGTCTCATCCGTGAGCGAGAGGACCCAGGTGGACATGAAGCGGTCCGGCGGAAAATGGAAAGTCGTCGTGACCGACAGGTTGTATCGACTGTTGACCGGCGAAAAGAGATAGACGGCCGGTACCCCAGAAATGACAAAGACGACCTGCAGGGTTTTGAAAAACGGGGCCTAAGGCCGTGATCCTGCGTTGCGCGGCTTTACATGCCCACATCTCAACGCAATCCAAGGGAAAATGCCATGAATACTCAACCCCTCGCTCGACGGTTGCGATGGTTCTCTTGCCTCGGCATCGCGCTGAGCATGGTGTTCGCAGCAACTGCAAGCTCGCAGGAAGTCCTGCCGTTCCCGCCCACGCCCTCCGCCTCAACCGCCGGGCTGACGATGCAGGATTCCACCTATAAAAAGCGCGTGGAGCCCAAGCGCTTGGCCGACGGCGCACCGAACATCCTGATCATCCTGATGGACGATGTCGGGCCGGCCACCGCGTCAACTTACGGCGGCGAGATCAACACGCCGACGCTCGATCGCGTGGCGAAGATGGGTATTTCCTACAACCGGTTTCATACGACAGCGATGTGCTCGCCCACGCGGGCCGCGCTGTTGACCGGGCGCAACCACACGCGCGTCGGCAATGGCCAGATCGCCGCACTGGCCAACGACTTCGACGGTTTCAGCGGCAAGATCCCGAAGTCCTCGGCGACCGTCGCCGAAGTGCTCAAGAACTACGGCTACAACACCGGCGCCTGGGGCAAGTGGCACAACACGCCCGAGGAGGACGTCACGAACAAGGGTCCTTTCGATTACTGGCCGACCGGCCATGGCTTCGAATATTTCTACGGCTTCCTCGCCGGCGAGGCCTCGCAGTACGAGCCGCAAATGGTGCGCAACACCACCCTGGTGACCGAAGAACACAAGAAGGGCTACCACCTCAGCGAGGACATCGCCGAGGACGCCATCAAGTGGCTGCGCGAACAGCGGGCTTATGCACCGGACAAACCGTTCTTCATGTATTGGGCGCCGGGCGCATCGCATGGTCCGCACCATATCATGAAGGAATGGGCCGATAGATACAAAGGCAAGTTCGACGACGGCTGGGACAAATATCGCGAGCGCGCTTTTGCGAACGCCAAGGCGAAGGGCTGGATACCGCAGAACACCCAGCTCACGCCGCGCCCCGCTTCCATGGCGTCGTGGGATTCGATTCCCGAAGCTGAAAAACCCTTCCAGCGCCGCTTGATGGAAGTGTTCGCCGGCTTCACCGAGCATGCCGACTACAACGCGGGCCGGGTCATCGCCGAGATCGAGCGCCAGGGCAGACTGGACAACACGATCATCTTCTACATCTGGGGCGACAACGGTTCTTCCGCCGAAGGCCTGAACGGCACCATCAGCGAGCAACTCGCTCAGAACGGGATTCCGACCACGATCCCGCAACATCTCGAGGCGCTGAAGGAGCTCGGCGGGCTGGATGCGCTGGGCACGCCGAAGACCGACAACATGTATCACGCCGCCTGGGGTTGGGCAGGGGGTACGCCCTACAAATCCACCAAGCTCGTCGGCGCGCACTTCGGCGGCACCCGCAATCCAATGGCTGTCTCCTGGCCGAAGCGCATCAAGGCGGACCCGACGGCGCGGCCGCAGTTCCACCACGTCATCGACATCGTGCCGACGATCTACGAACTGACGAAGATCACCCCACCCAACATGGTCAACGGCTTCCCGCAGGATTCGTTTGACGGTGTCAGCATGGTTTATACGTTTGGCGATGCCAAGGCGCAGGGCACGCGCAAGACCCAGTTCTTCGACATCATGGCCAGCCGCGGCATTTACCACGACGGCTGGTTCGCCAGCGCCATGGGCCCGCGGGAACCCTGGGTGGGCGGCATGCCGAAAGGCGCCAAAGAATGGTCTCCGGAAAAAGACCAATGGGAGCTCTACAACCTGAACGAGGACTGGAGCCAAGCCAACGACCTCGCGGCGAAGATGCCGGAGAAGCTATCGGAAATGAAGGATCTCTTCCTCATCGAATCCACGAAGAACAAGAACTTGCCGATTGGCGGCGGCTTGTGGTCCACCGCGATCGTGCATCCGGAAGACGCGCCGCGCTCTGCCGTCACCGCGTGGACATTCGAGGGCGCCATGACCCGGATGTCGGAATCCGCCGCGCCCAAATTGGGGATCGTCGATACCGTGGTGAGCATGGAGGTGGACGTGCCCGCGAACGCCAACGGCGTGCTGTATGCGCTGGGCGGCTTCGGCGGAGGCCTGACTTGCTATGTGAAAGACGGTGTGCTCAATTACGAGTTCAACCAGTTCGAGGTCTTGCGCACGAAGATCCAGGCCAAAGGCAAACTCCCGACCGGCAAGGTGACAGTCGAGGTCGAATCGAAGCTGGTCGCCAAAGTCGGCGGCCCGATGGACATCACCCTGAAGGTGAATGGCGCAGTGGTAGGACAGGGGCAGGTGCCGACCGCCATTTCGCTCCACTTCACGACGAATGAATCCCTCGATATCGGCAGCGATACCAATTCGCCCGTGTCCCTTTCCTATTTCGACCAGGCCCCGTTCGCCTTCAACGGCACCATCGGCACGACGAAGATCGCGTATTTGAAGAAATAGAATCCGCGCGAGAAGCCGTCCTTGCCCAAACGGTAACTCAGAAATTAGGGAGGCATCATGATGCCTGGAAGTCTGAAATCCCCGGTTCCTGCTGCAAAATGGTTTTTTGCCTTGTACCTGATCGCAGGTGTCTGTTGGCTGGCCGGTTCGGCCGCGGCCGAGGAGGGTGGCTCCGGCCACTACCTCCCCGGGTCGATGTCGTCCTTTGTAGACGGTATCCCCCTGAAGGAGGCCTTCATCGTCCGCGCGAATGTCGTCAATTACAATGGCAATATCAATGCCAGCAAACCGATCCCGATCGGGGGGCGGACCACACTCGGGGCCGATGCCACGTCATGGGCGTACGGGCTGTCGCTGCTCTGGCGCCCGCCGATAGAGATCGGAAAGGACTGGAGCTACGCCATGAGCGCGACGATCCCCTATGTGGTGATGGACGTCTCCGCCGACGTGGAAGCCACGGCGGGGAACGTTTCGAGCGCGGTCTCCCGCTCCAGCACGACCAACGGGCTGGGCGACATCGTGCTGATGCCGCTGATGCTGAACTACAACGTCCACCCCGACTTCAACGTGAATTTCCGCCTCGGGGTCTATGCGCCGACCGGCGACTACAAGGTCGGACGCCTCAGCAACACGGGCAAGAACTTCTGGACCATCGAGCCGGTGATAGGGCTCATGTACTTCGGGCAGAAAAACGGTTTCGAGGCCTCGGCCTTTTTCGGCGCCGACTTCAACACCGAAAACGAGGACACGGACTATCAGTCGGGTACGCAGGTCCACGTCGACGGCACGCTGGCGCAGCATTTCCCGCTGTTCGGCGGCCTCGCGGGGGGCGGCGTGTCCGCGTACTACTACAAGCAGGTGACGGCCGACAGCGGGGACGGGGCAACCTTGGGCGACTTCAAGGGCAAGACGGTCGGCCTCGGGCCCGTCGTCTCGTTCGTCACTAAGATTTTGGACCGCGACACGATTTTCGAGCTCAAGTGGCTGCATGAAGTCGAGACGGAGAACCGGCTCAAGGGCGACATCGTGTGGTTTAAAGTCGTTTACAAGTTCTGAGCCCGGTGTGTTTGATTGACATGGATTACAATGGGCTCACGGTAAAGTTTTTGTTCCCCCTCCGATAAGCAGGATCAACCGGATGAATGAACGAAGGGGCTTACAAGGAGAGGATCATATGAAACCGACACGTTGCAAGCATATGGCCACCATCGGGCTGCGATTGGTATTATTGGGCATCCTGATCTGTCTGCAAGCAATGGCGCTGGAGCTGTCGGCCGGGCCCGCGGCAGCGGCCCAGGCCGACGACGGCAGCATCCTGCCATTTCCGCCGGTGCCCTCGGCAAGCATCGCCAAGCCTCGGCTGCAGGACTCGGTGCACAAGCGCCGCGCGCAGCCCCGGCACCTCAAGTCGGACGCGCCGAATGTGCTCATCATCCTGCTCGATGACGTCGGTTTCGGCCAGGCGTCGACCTTCGGCGGCGAGATCAACACGCCGACGCTGAGCAAACTCGCCGATCAGGGGGTGAGCTACAACGCCTTCCACACCACCGCTATCTGCTCGCCCACCCGCGCCGCGTTGCTCACCGGCCGCAATCACCAGCGGGTCGGCACCGGCACGATCGCGGAACGCGCGGTGGACTGGGACGGCTACACCGGCGTGATCCCGAAGACCTCGGCCACGATGGCCGAAGTGCTGCGGCACTACGGCTACAAGACGGCCGCGTTCGGCAAGTGGCACAACACGCCGGCCGACCAGACGACCGCGATGGGCCCGTTCGACCGCTGGCCGACCGGACACGGTTTCGACTACTTCTACGGCTTCCTCGCCGGCGAGACATCCCAGTGGGAACCGCGGCTCGTCGAGAACACCAACGTGGTGGAGCCGCCGCACGACGAGACGTACCACCTGAGCGAGGACATGGCGGATCGCGGCATCGCCTGGCTGCGCAAGCACCGCGCCTACTCGCCCGACAAGCCGTTCTTCATGTACTGGGCGCCGGGCGCGGCGCACGGGCCGCACCAGGTCGGCAAGGCCTGGTCGGACAAGTACAAGGGCAAGTTCGACGACGGCTGGGATGCGTATCGCGAGCGTGTCTTCGCACGCCAGAAGCAGCTCGGCTGGATCCCGGCCGACACCAAGCTCACGCCGCGCGCCGATTCCATGGCCGCGTGGGACAGCATCCCCGAAGCCGAGCGCCCGTTCCAGCTCCGTCTTATGGAGATCTACGCCGGCTTCGTCGAACACGTGGACGTGCAGGCCGGCAAGCTGATCGACGAACTGGAGCGCCTCGGCGTGCGCGACAACACCATCGTCATATACATTTTCGGCGACAACGGCGCCAGCGCCGAAGGCCAGAACGGCACGATCAGCGAGCTCCTCGCGCAGAACGGTATCCCGAACACCATCGAGCAGCAGCTTGCGGCGCTGGATAAGATCGGCGGTCTGGACGCGCTGGGCACGGCCAAGACCGACAGCATGTACCACGCCGGGTGGGCGTGGGCCGGCAACACGCCGTTCCGCCACACCAAGCTGGTCGCCTCGCACTTCGGCGGCACGCGCAACCCGATGGTGATCTCGTGGCCGAGTAGGATCAAACCGGACCGTACGCCGCGGTCGCAGTTCCACCACGTGAACGACATCGTGCCGACTCTCTACGAGGTCGTCGGAATCAGACCGCCGAAGGTGGTCGACGGATACAAGCAGGACCCGATCGACGGCGTAAGCCTCGCCTACACCTTTGCCGACGCCAAGGCGCCCACGCGCAAGAAGGTGCAGTACTTCGACAACAACGGCAGCCGCGCCATCTACCAGGACGGCTGGGTGGCTGCCACCTTCGGCCCGCTGGTGCCGTGGCTGCCCGGTGCGCCGGGCCTGGCCGAGTGGGATTCGGCCAAGGACAAGTGGGAGCTCTACCGGATCACCAAGGATTTCTCGCAGGCCGACGATCTCGCCGCGAAGGAACCGAAGCGCCTGGCCCAGCTGCAAAAGGTGTTCGACGAGCAGGCGAAGACGAACAAGGTCTATCCGCTCGGGGCCGGCATCTGGCTGCGCCTGCACCCCGAGGATCGTATCAAGACGCCCTACACGAGCTGGCAGTTCGACGCCGCCACGACGCGCATGCCTGAATTCACGGCGCCGGGCCTGGGCCGCGAGAGCAGCACGGTGACTATCGACGCAGAGGTCGGCGACAACGCCTCCGGCGTGCTGTACGCGCTGGGCGGGTCGGGAGGCGGGCTTGCGCTATACATGGACAAGGGCGAACTGGTTTACGAGTACAACATGATGATCATCGAGCGCTTCATCGCCCGCTCCACGACCAAGATCGGCGCCGGCAAGCACCGCATCGAGGTCACGACCACCCTGGCCAGCGCCAGGCCGCTGTCGCCGGCCGACGTGGTGCTCAAGGTCGACGGGCAGGAAGTGGCGCGCACAACGGTTAAGCGCACCGTGCCTGCGGCATTCTCGGCGAGCGAGACGTTCGACGTCGGCGTGGACCTTGGCTCACCTGTGTCGATCGACTACTTTGACCGGCGCCCGTTCGCGTTTACAGGTAAAATCGAGAAGGTGGAAGTCAGACTCAAGTGAGCGGTGGCATTATGAGCTAAAGAACGGACCGGACGACGCCAGGGTACAGCGGGGGTGAGGGGCGCGGGGGAAGGCTGGAGCACGAGAGGGGAGGGCGGCTGTAGTTCCAAGACCTTGGTCAGGTTGCACATCAGGAGATACGTGGACGTCGTGCCCCGTGGAGCACGTTTTATTGCTCGCGGCAGCAGGGGCGAATAGCCTGGCGCCGGCGGTGATGGGTGCGGAGCTATTGTCAGTGGCTGCCGCCGCCGAGGTAGGCCTTCACGATGCTCTCGTCCTGGCGCAGGGTGGCGCCGTCGCCCTCGATGACGATCTTCCCGGTCTCGAGCACGTAGCCGTAGTCGGCCAGCTTGAGCGCGACTTTGGCGTTCTGCTCGACCAGCAGGATGGTGGCGCCCTGCTGGTTGAGCTTGCGGATGATCTTCATGATGGCCTGGACCAGGAAGGGGGCCAGGCCCATCGACGGCTCGTCCAGGAGCATGAGCTTGGGGTTGGTCATCAGCGCCCGGCCGATGGCGAGCATCTGCTGCTCGCCGCCGGAGAGCAGGCCGGAGTCCTGGGCGCGGCGTTCGTAGAGAATCGGGAACAGCTCGAAGACGTACTGCCGCCGCCGTTCCAGCTCGGCCTTGTTCCGGTGGTCCGTGAACCCGCCGAGGTCGAGGTTTTCCTGGACGCTCATGCCCTTGAAGATGCGGCGCCCCTCGGGGGCGTGGATCAGGCCCATGCGCACGATGTCGTGGGGCGGGGCGGCCGTGATGTCCGTGCCCTCGAACACGATCGTCCCGGCGGCGGCCCGGATCAGGCCGGAGATGGTTTTCAGCGTGGTGCTTTTCCCGGCGCCGTTGGCGCCGAGCAGCGTCACGATCTGCCCGCGCCGGACGACGAGGCTGATGCCCTTGAGCGCGTGGATCTTGCCGTAGTAGGTCTGCAGGCCGTCGATCTGGAGAACCGGTTCGTTCATCTCAGTTGCCCTCTTCGTCCTCTTTGCCCAGGTAGGCCTCGATGACCTTGGGGTCGTTCTGGACCTCGGCGCAGTTGCCCTCGGCGATCTTGCGGCCATAGTCGATGACGACCACCTTCTCCGAGACGCGCATCACGAGCCCCATGTCGTGCTCGATCAGGAAGACCGTGATCTTGAGCTCCTCGCGGATGCGGCGGATGAGGGTCATCAGCCGCTCCTTCTCGTCGTAGTTCAACCCCGCGGCGGGCTCGTCGAAGAGCAGCAGCTTGGGCTGGGTCGCGAGCGCGCGGGCCCACTCCACGCGCCGCTGGTCGCCGTAGGGCAGGTTGCGCGCCAGGCGGTCCTTGTGCTCGAGGATGCCGACGAAGGCCAGGCACTCCTCGGCCGCGCTGCGGATCCGATCCTCTTCGCGGCGCTGGCCGGGGCTGCGCAGCATCGCCCCCAGCGCGCCCTCGCGGGTGCGGCAGTGCAGGCCGGACTTGACGTTCTCGATGACGGTCATCTGCTTGAACAGGCGCAGGTTCTGGAAGGTGCGCGCCATGCCGCGTCCGGTGATCTTGTGCGGCTTGAGGCTCATCACCGACTCGCCCTTGAAGCGGATGTCGCCCGAGCTCGGCTTGTAAAACCCGGTCAGGCAGTTGAACACCGAGGTCTTCCCGGCCCCGTTCGGCCCGATCAGGCTGACGATGCCGCCCTCCTCGACCTCGAAGCTGAGCCGGTCGATGACCTCCAGCCCGCCGAACCGCAACGTCAGATCCTGGACTTCCAGAATGGCCATAGAATCATCCTTATGCATGCAGGGTGTTGAAAACCCAGTATCGGGCCGTCAGCCAAGGCGCCCGGTCTTTTGGGCAGCGCAGCATACGCGTAGTATGTGAGCATGCCCAAAGGCCGCGCAACGCAGGATCACGGCCCGAGACGCCGGTTTTCAGCAGCCTGTCAGTGCCGGCGGTCGGGCCACAGGCCCTGCGGCCTGAAGATCATCATCACGATCAGGATCACGCCGAAGACCAGCATGCGCATGGAGCCGATCTCGCGGAAGATCTCCGGGAAGAGCACCATGGCGAGCGCACCGACCACCATGCCGGCGATCTTGCCCATGCCGCCCAGCACGACGGCCACCAGGATCATGATCGACTGCATGAACTGGAAGGTCTCGGGCGAGATGGCGGTCATCTTGGCCGCGTAGAAGCAGCCGGCGAGCCCCGCGAAGAGCGCCCCGATGATGTAGGCCGACAGCTTGACGGCCACGCGGTCGATGCCCATCGCCTCGGCGGCGTCCTCGTCGTCGCGCACGTACTTCCAGGCCCGGCCCAGGCGCGAGTTCTCGAGCCGGTCGCTGGCGAAGACGGCCAGGATCGCGAGGATCAGAAAGATGTAATAGTAGTGGCTGATCTGGTTGAGCTCCAGGCCGAAGATGCTGGGGCGCTGGATGCCGATCAGGCCGCTGGCGCCGCCGGTCAGGTCCTTCATGTTGCGGGCGATGATGCGGATCATCTCGCCGGCGCCGAGCGTGACGATCGCCAGGTAGTCGCTGCGCAGGCGCAGCGTCGGCGCGCCGATGACGACGCGCACGACGACCGTGAGCAGGAGCGCCGGCGGGATGGCCAGCCAGAAGTTCCAGCCGAACTTGGAGGTCAGGATCCCCACGCTGTAGGCGCCCACCGCGAAGAAGGCGGCAAACCCCAGGTCGAGCAGGCCCGCGTAGCCCACGATGATGTTCAGGCCGAGGCAGAGCACGATGTAGAGAAAGGAGTTGGTGAGGATCTCCAGCGTGTAGTTGCTGCCGACGCTCGGCACCAGCACGGCCGTCAGGACCAGCGCGGCGAAGACGGCGGCGCGCTTGCTGCGGTCCTCCAGAACGTCGGCGATGCGGTCCTCGATGCCGGCCATCCCGGTCCGGCGCACGGCGGCCGTCTCGTCGTTCGCGGCCATGGCTCACATCCTCTCGATTTCGTTGCGGCCCATCAGGCCGTTGGGTTTGAACACCAGGATCAGGATCAGCAGGCCGAACGAGAAGACGTCCTTCCACTCCGTGCCGATCCAGGGCATCTGCGTCCCGAAGGACTCGAGCGCCCCGAGCAGCAGCCCGCCCAGCATGGCCCCCGGGATGATGCCGATGCCGCCGAAGACCGCGGCGGTGAACGCCTTCAGGCCGATGATGAAGCCCATGAAGAAGTGGATCGACCCGTAGTAGACGCCGGCCATGACGCCGGCGGCCGCGGCCAGGGCCGAGCCCACGAAGAAGGTCAGGGCGATGATCTTGTTGACGTCGATGCCCATCAGGCGGCAGGCGTCCATGTCGATCGAGATGGCGCGCATGGCCTTGCCGTAGATGGTCCGGTTGATGAAGAGGGTCAGCCCCGTCATCAGCAGCGCGGTCGCCAGCACCAGCACGATCTGGGTGTGGCTGATGTGAATGCTGCCGAAATCGACGCCCTCGAAGTCCAGGCCGGTCTCGAAGGCCTTGTACTCGCCGAAGGTGGCGGCCATGACCGCGTTGAAGAGCACCAGCGAGACCCCCATGGCGGTGATCAGGATCGACAGCCGCGGCGCGGACAGGAGCGGGCGGTAGGCGATGCGCTGGATCACGACGCCCAGGAACCCGGTGGCGATCATGGAGAGCACCACCGCGGCGCTGATCCCCAGCCAGCCGTCGCCCAGGAAGCCCGACAGGAGCGACAGGAGCGTGAACCCGATGAAGGCGCCGACCATGTAGACGTCGCCGTGGGCGAAGTTCAACAGCTTGATGATCCCGTAGACCATCGAGTAGCCGAGGGCGACCAGGGCGTAGAACGACCCCAGGATGAGGCTGTTGGCGATCTGCTGGCTGATGATGTCGAGGGTGTCCACGGGACGGTTCCTCTCGCGGCTGAGCGGGTGAGGGCCCGCGCCGGAGCGCGGCGCGGGCCCGGGGAGTGAGACGGAGCGACTACTTCGACAGGCTCCACTTGCCGTCTTTGACCAGCAGGACCACGAAGTTGGACGTGGCCAGCAGGTTCTTGTCGGTGAAGGAGACCGGGCCGGAGAGGCCGGGGAACTTGTCGGTCTTCTTGAGGGCGGCCGTGACGGCCTTCTTGTCGGCGGAGCCGGCGCGCTTGATCGCGTCGGCCAGCAGCATCATGCCGTCGTAGGTCAGCGCCGAGTAGGGGCCGGGGTCGGCCTTGAACTTGGCCTTGTAGTCGGCGATGAACTTCTTGCCCGTCGTCAGGAAC
The DNA here is from genome assembly GCA_963828345.1 of uncultured delta proteobacterium. Lineage (GTDB taxonomy): Bacteria > Desulfobacterota > Desulfobacteria > Desulfobacterales > SpSt-501 > SpSt-501. The sequence goes on along the minus strand of CAWHEZ010000004.1, from coordinate 124,536 downwards.
TCGGGCAGCGGGTTGGCCAGGGCGTAGACGCCCTCGGTCGCCTTGCCGCCGATCTGGAGCAGCTTGGCGTCGGTCGAGCCGTCGCCCACGGCGATCTTGCCCTTGTAGCCGCCCTGCCGCAGCTGCTTGATGAGCAGGCCGCCGTCGGCGTAGTAGGCGGTCCAGAAGACCATGTCCGGGTTCTTGGACTTCAGCCGGGTGACGAGCGCGGACTGGTCCTGCTCGCCCTTGTTGACCAGCTCGTAGGCCACCACCTCGTTGCCCAGCTCCTTCCACTTCTTCTGGGTCAGGCTGGCGAGGTCCTCGGAGTAGCCGTCGCCCTGGTGGACGATGGCGAGCTTTTTGACGCCCAGCTTCTTGAAGAGCGCCACGGCGGTTTCGACCTGGTAGCTGCCGATGGCGTTGACCAGGAAGGCGTTGCCCGGGTTCATGTCGCTGAACTTGCTGGAGTTGGCGGCCGTGATGACGAAGGGGATCCCGGCGTCCGCGTAGATCTTCAGCGTCGGCAGGGTGGCGCCGGAGCAGTAGCCGCCCACCACCGCGTCGACACCCGCGGAGGTGATCTTGCTGGCCGCGGCGGTCGCCATCTGCGGGTCGCAGCCGTCGTCGGCGGTGAAGGTCGTGAACTTCTGGCCGAGCACCCCGCCCTTGGCGTTGAGCTCATCGACCGCCATCTTCACCGCGTTTTCCATGTCCTTGCCGTAGGTGGCTTCCGAGCCGGTGGTGGGGACCATGATGCCGACCTTGATGTCGGCCATGGCCGGGCCGGCCAGTCCGGCCACGAGAACCGATACTGCGAACAGCAACGCGATCTTCCTCATGAGCTGCCTCCTTCTGTGCGGTTGGGTGTGGATGCGTCGAGTCGGGGAGAACCGGCGGTTGCCGCCGGCCGGCTGCGTCCGCCCGCCTCCATTCCCCGCTGGAGGGGCGGTGGTGAACCACGATACGGCTGCGATGAGAGGGCGCCCGGCGACGGCGGCGTCGGACGGCCTGCGGTGGCGCGCCCCGTGCAGGCTCTGCCGCTTTCCTGTTCTGAAATTCGGGTGCTCTGCGGATTGGAGGCTGATTTTATAATGGATGGACCATTTGCTGTCAAGGTCCAACCGGCGCCTTTCCGAAGCCCCGAGTCATCTCAGGATGAAGCCATTGCGCAAGGGGTCGGCCGGGTCGATCAGGAATTCCTGGCGGCCCGTGATGTGGGCCGTCCCCTCGACTTCCGGGACCACCGCCGCGTGCGGGCCGAACACGGTCGTCGCGAGCACGCGGCCGGCAAAGCGGCTGCCGATGATGCTCTCGACGACGATGCGCTCGCCGAAGGCGATCTCGCCGCGGGCGTGGTGGATCGCCAGCCGCGCGCTGACCCCGGTGCCGGTGGGCGAGCGGTCGACCTCGCCCTCGGCGAAGACGCACACGTTGCGGCTGTGGGCGTCGGCCCCCTGCGGCGGGCCGATGAAGATGGTCCCGTAGAGAAACCCCAGGTCCGGCTCGAACGGGTGCTGAATGTCCCGGGTCGACATGACGGCGCGCTTGATCGCCATGCCTTTTTCGATCAGCGGCCGGAAATCCTCGGGAACGCAGCGCACGCCTGCGGCCTGGGCGTCGACATAGGCGTAGAAGGCGCCGCCGAAGGCCAGGTCGTAGCGCACCCGGCCCAGGCCGGGCACCGCGACCGTCTCGTCCAGCGCCAGCACGAACGCGGGGACGTTCTGGAAGCGCACCCGTTCGACCGCGCCGCCGGAGACGACCGCGCAGGCGGTGATCAACCCGGCCGGGCTGTCGATGCGGACCGTCGTCTCGGGGCCGCGGACCGGCACGAGCCCCGTCTCGAGCACCACCTTGGTGACGGCGATGATCCCGTGGCCGCACATGGTGCTGTAGCCCTCGTTGTGCATGAAGAGCACCCCGATGTCCGCCCCCGGGGTGACCGGGGGCGTCACGAGGCAGCCGTACATGTCGGCGTGGCCGCGCGGCTCCCACATCAGCGCGGTGCGCAGGTGGTCGTAGCGCTCTTTCACCGTGCGCCGACGCTCGAGCACGGTCGCGCCGCCCAGGTCCGGGAACCCGCCCGTGATGACGCGGAACGGCTCCCCGCCGGTGTGGAGGTCGATCGCCGTGATGCGCTGCCACCCCTTGGGCGGCCGCCACCGGCGCATCGGCGCCAGGCTCAGCCTGGGTTTCCTGCGGTCTGACATGGTTGCCTGCCGTGATCGGAAGGGGATTTCCCCCTCCCCTGGCCCCTCCCGCAAGGGGAGGGGGAACGGGGTGAAAATGGGCGGCCTCCCGGGGAAAGCAGGGCGGGCTGCGAGCCGTCATGGGGTCGCCTCTCAGGAAAAACGGCGTCTCGGGCCGTGATCCGGCATTGCGCGGGAGCCCATCTTCAAAATGCACCTGCCCGCCCGGTACGGAGTTTTCACCAACCGTCTTTCTGGTCAGTCGGCATTTTTTCCTGTGGGAGCGGCTTTCCAGCCGCGACGATCGAGGCTGAAAGCCTCTCCCACAAAGACCAAAACCCTTCTTGCCGCTAAAGTGGCGCCGCGCGCCGTATCCTACCAAACACCAAACACCAAACACCAAACACCAGCATATTAGAAATAGGAAGTTCCGTCCCAGCAGTGCGTGCACAGCTTGTCCTTGGGCAGCCCGATAGCCGCCACGAGGTCCTCCAGGCGCTGGTACTTCAGGGTGGTCAGCCGCAGCCGGCTGCGGATGCCCTCGATCATCGCCGTGTTCCTGGCCGACCCGGCCGCGGCGTACTCCTCCAGGTGGACGCCGTCCGCGCCCTCCAGGTCCTGGATGGCCTTGCGCCCGGCCAGGTCGAGGGTCGAGCGCGAGCTCGAGAAGTTGATGAACTCGCAGGGGTGGATCAACACCGGGCAGGCCGGCCGCATGTGGACCTCGCGGGCGCCGCAGTCGAAGAGGAACCGGATCGTGTCCTTCAGCTGGGTGCCGCGCACGATCGAATCCTCGCAGAAGAGCAGCCGCTTGTCGCGGATCAGCGGCCGCACGGGGATCAGCTTCATGCGCGCCACGAGGTCCCGCATCTGCTGGTTCTGGGGCATGAAGCTGCGCGGCCAGGTCGGCGTGTACTTCACGAAGGGCCGCCGGTAGGGCAGGCCGCGCGCCGTGGCGTACCCGATCGCGTGGCCGATGCCCGAGTCCGGGATGCCGGCCACGTAGTCGATCTCGACGTCGTCGCGGGCGGCCAGCGCCGCGCCGCAGGTGTTGCGCACCTGCTCCACGTTGATGCCCTCGTACTCGGAGGCGGGGTAGCCGTAGTAGACCCACAGGAAGGAGCAGATCTGCATGCGCGGCCCGGCCGGCACGCGGGTTTCGCACCCCTCGGGGGTGACGCGCACGATCTCACCCGGGCCGACGAAGCGTTCGATCTCGAAGCCGAGGTTCGGGAAGGCGCAGGTCTCGGAGCTGACCGCGAAGGCGCCCTCGCGGCGGCCGATCGCGAGCGGGGTGCGGCCGAGGCGGTCGCGCGCCGCGTAGAGCCCGGTCTCGGAGAGCAGCAGCAGGGTGCAGGACCCTTGAATGACCTCCTGGGCCCGGCGGATGCCCTCCTCGAAGGTGGGCGCCTCGCTGACGAGCGCCCCCACGAGCTCCGTGGGGTTGATGCTGTCGCCGTTCACGTCCGAAAAATAGCGGCGCCGCTCGAAGGCCTCCCGCACCAGCGGGTCGATGTTCGTGATCTTGCCCACCGTCACGACCCCGAACGTGCCGAGGTGGGAGCGGATGAAGATGGGCTGCGGGTCGGTGTCGCTGATGACCCCGATGCCGGTGCCGCCCTGGAACTTGGGCAGCTCGGATTCGAACTTGGTGCGGAAATAGCTGTTCTCGATGGTGTGGATCGCGCGCTCGAACCCGGTGCGGTTGCGCACGGCCATTCCGCCGTAGCGGGTGCCGAGATGCGAGTGGTAGTCGGTGCCGTAGAAGAGGTCTGCGGCGCAGTTTTCCTTGGATGCGATGCCGAACATTCCGCCCATGGGGGCTCCTTAATTGGATGTGACGGTTGTGATGGCCTGAAGCGCCGTTGCCGGTCGAAATTATCTCCTTGCCCTTTTGTCAGTGTGCCGCAAACGAGAGGATGTCCGCATGGTACTGCTGCAGCGAGCGCACCTTGGGGTCGTTCTCCCGGCGGGCCGCGATGCCCTTGGCGGCGGCGATGGCCGCCGCTGTGGTGGTGATGTAGGGGATCTTGTGCTTGATGGCCGCGCGGCGGATGTCCGAGCTGTCGGTCGACCCCTTGCGGCCGCTCGGCGTGTTGACCAGCAGGTGGACCTGGCCGCTCTTGATGGCGTCCATCAGGTTGGGCCGGCTCACCCCGAGCTTGGGCACCGGGACGGCGTCGATGCCCTTCTCCTTCAGGAAGGCGTGGGTGCCTTCCGTGGCCATGATGCGGAAGCCGAGCTCGCGGAAGCGCCGGGCGGGCTCGATGGCGGCGAACTTGTCGCGGTCGGCGATGGTGAAGAGCACGGTGCCCTCCAGCGGCAGGGTCGTCTGGGTGGCTTCCTGCGCCTTGAAATAGGCCCGGCCGAAGGAATAGGAGAGGCCCAGGACCTCGCCGGTGGAGCGCATCTCGGGGCCGAGCACGGGGTCCACCTCCGGGAACATGTTGAAGGGGAAGACGGACTCCTTGACGCCGTAGTGGAGGATGCGCCGATCCCGCAGCTCCAGCTCGGCGATGCTGCGGCCCAGGATGACCTGGGTGGCCGCGCGCGCCATGGACAGCCCGCAGACCTTGGAGACGATCGGGACGGTGCGCGAGGCGCGCGGGTTGGCTTCCAGCACGTAGATGGTGTTTTCGTAGACGGCGTACTGCATGTTCATCAGGCCCACCACCTTCAGCTCGGTGGCGATGCGGCGGGTGTACTCCCGAATGGTGTCGATGTGCTTGGGGGCCAGGCTGATCGGCGGGATGACGCAGGCCGAGTCCCCCGAGTGGATACCGGCAAGCTCGATGTGCTCCATGACCGCCGGCACGAAGGCGTCGCGGCCGTCGGCGATGGCGTCGGCCTCGGCCTCGATGGCATTGTCCAGAAACTTGTCGATCAGGACGGGTCGCTCGGGCGAGAGCTCCACTGCGGCCCGGATGTAGCGTTCGAGCATGCCGTCGTCGTGCACGACCTCCATGCCCCGCCCGCCGAGAACGTAGGAGGGACGCACCATGAGCGGGTAGCCGATCCGGGCGGCGATGGCGCGCGCTTCGGGCCAACTGCCGGCCATGCCCGACTCCGGCATGGGGATGCCGAGGGCCTGCATGATTTTTCGAAAGCGGTCGCGGTCCTCGGCCAGGTCGATGGTGTCCGGCGTCGTGCCCAGGATCCGCACCCCGGCCTCGGCCAGCTCGCGGGCGATGTTGAGCGGCGTCTGGCCGCCGAACTGAACGATCACCCCCTCAGGGTTTTCCTTCTCGTAGATGCTGAGCACATCCTCGACGGTCAACGGCTCGAAGTAGAGCTTGTCGGAGGTGTCGAAGTCCGTAGACACCGTTTCGGGGTTGCAGTTGACCATGATGGATTCGTAGCCCGCCTCGCGGATGGCCATGGCGGCGTGCACGCAGCAGTAGTCGAACTCGATGCCTTGCCCGATCCGGTTGGGGCCTCCGCCGAGCACCATGATCTTCCGGCGGCCGCTGACGGGCACGCGGTCCGGCGCGTTGTAGGTGGAGAAGTAGTAGGCGGCGTTCTCCACCCCGCTGACCGGCACGGGCTCCCAGGCCTGGACCACGCCCAGGCGTTGACGCCGCCCGCGGATCTCGGCCTCCGCCAGGCCCAGCAGCTGCGCCAGGTAGCGGTCGGAGAACCCGTCCCGCTTGGCCCGCGTGAGCAGATCGTCGGGCAGCTGCCGGCCGCGGCAGGCGAGGACCTCCTCCTCCAGCTCGACCAGCTCCTTCATCTGCCCGATGAACCAGGCCTTGATGTGGGTGAGCGCGTGGAGCTTCTGGATGTCGGCCCCCTTGCGCAGGGCCTCGTACATGATGAACTGGCGCTCGCTGGTCGGCACGGCCAGCATGCCCAGCAGGATCTCGAGCGGCAGCTCGTGGAAGTTCCGGGCGAAGCCCAGGCCGTAGCGGCCGGTTTCCAGGCTGCGGATGGCCTTCTGCAGCGCCTCCTTGTAGGTCTTGCCGATGCTCATGACCTCGCCCACCGCCCGCATCTGCGTGCCCAGGCGGTCTTCGATGCCCTTGAATTTCTCGAAGGCCCAGCGCGCGAACTTGACCACCACGTACTCGCCGGAGGGGGTGTATTTCTCAAGGGTCCCGTCCCGCCAGTAGGGGATCTCGTCCATGGTCAGCCCGCCGGCGAGCAGCGCGGAGACCCGCGCGATCGGGAAGCCCGTCGCCTTGGAGGCCAGCGCCGACGAGCGCGAGGTGCGCGGGTTGATCTCGATCACCACCACGCGGCCGGTCTTGGGATCGTGGGCGAACTGGATGTTGGTGCCGCCGATGACTTCGATGGCCTCGACGATGCGGTAGGAGTAGTCCTGCAGCCGTTTCTGCAGGGCCGGGTCGATGGTCAGCATCGGCGCGGTGCAGTAGCTGTCGCCGGTGTGGACCCCCATGGCGTCCACGTTCTCGATGAAGCAGACGGTGATCATCTGGTTTTTGGCGTCCCGAACGACCTCCAGCTCGAGCTCCTCCCAACCCAGCACCGATTCTTCGACCAGTACCTGGTGGATCAGGCTGGCGGCCAGCCCGCGGCCGGCGACGATCCGGAGCTCTTCGGCGTTGTAGACCAGGCCGCCGCCGGTGCCGCCCATGGTGTAGGCGGGTCGGATCACGACGGGGTAGCCCAGCTCCGCCGCCACGCGCTCGGCGTCCTCCACGCAGGTGACGGCCCGGCTGGCGGGCATGTCGATGCCCAGCCGGTTCATTGTCTCCTTGAACGCGGTGCGGTCCTCCCCGCGGTGGATGGCGTCCACGTTGACACCGATCATCTTAACGCCGTAGCGCTCGAGCACACCGGTGCGGTGCAGCTCCGAGGAGAGGTTCAGGCCGGTCTGGCCCCCCAGGTTGGGCAGGATGGCGTCGGGGCGTTCGGCGGCGATGATCTCCGTCAGAACCTGCAGGTTGAGGGGTTCGATGTAGGTCGCGTCCGCCATGCCGGGGTCGGTCATGATGGTCGCCGGGTTGGAGTTGACGAGCACGATCTCGTAGCCCAGCAGCCGCAGCGCCTTGCAGGCCTGGGTGCCGGAGTAGTCGAACTCGCAGGCCTGGCCGATGACAATGGGCCCGGAGCCGATGATCAACACCTTGCGGATGTCGGTGCGCCTGGGCATGTCTCCTCCTTTGGGGTCGACCGCCGGAGATGGGCAGGGCGGGGTGTCGGGCCAATGGAGCGTTCTTGCTAAATGAAGTTGACACTGAAAAGCAAGAGGGTGGGGGGCCGGTGTTTGGTGTTTTGTGTTTGGTGTTTGGGGGATGGGGGTTTAGGTGTCGGGTGTTTGGGCCGGCAGGGAAAAACGCTTGAGGCTGGGAGGCTGGGAGGCTAAAACAGGTCCGGATGGCCCGGTGGCGGTGAAATGACGTCACCGAAAAGAGGGTTCAGCGATCAGGGTTCAGGAAGATCAAGACCCCGCATCGACGTTGTTCTTTTGGCTGACCCCTGAACCCCGAACCCTTGCGCCCTCTTTTCTGAACCCCGACACCCTGAACCCTGGACGCGAGCGTCCGCAATCGAGGTGACGTCTTTGACCGACGCCCGGACATCCGAAGCCCCCGCCGACCGCCTCCCGGTCGAGGACGTGCTGGCCGATCTGGCATCGACGTTGCGCGCCGGGCCGGCGGTCGTGCTGCAGGCCCCGCCGGGCGCGGGCAAGACCACGCTCGTGCCCCCGGCCCTGCTGGGCGAGCCGTGGCTCGCGGGCCGGCGCATCCTCGTGCTGCAACCGCGGCGGCTGGCCGCGCGCGCGGCCGCCATGCGCATGGCGGAGCTGCGCGGGGAGCCGGTCGGGCGGACGGTCGGCTACCGCGTGCGCCTGGACACGCGGGTCGGGCCGGACACCCGCATCGAGGTGGTGACCGAAGGCGTCCTGACGCGCATGCTTCAGCGGGATCCGGCCCTGGCAGGGGTGGGGCTGGTCGTCTTCGACGAGTTCCACGAGCGCCACCTCGAGTCCGACCTCGGGTTGGCGCTGTGCCTGGACCTCCAGGGCGTGCTCAATCCCGACCTGCGGCTGCTGGTGATGTCGGCCACCCTCGAGGGCGAGGCGGTTGCCCGGCTGCTCGGGGATGCCCCGGTCGTCCGCTGCGAGGGCCGCCGGTTTCCGGTCGAGACGCGCTACCTGGGGCGTCCGGCCGCGGAGCGGCCGGACGCTGCCGTGGCGCAGGCGGTGTTGGCCGCCGCGCGCTCCGAGACCGGCAGCATCCTCGCGTTCCTCCCGGGCGCGCCGGAGATCCGCCGAGCCTGCGCGCTGCTGTCCGCCGCTCTCCGCGACCCGGAGTGGATCGTCGCCCCGCTCTACGGGAGCCTCTCCAAGGACGAGCAGGATCGCGCGATCGCGCCCGCGCCGCCCGGCCGGCGCAAGGTCGTCCTGGCCACCAACATCGCCGAGACCAGCCTCACGATCGAAGGCATTCGGGTCGTGGTGGACGGAGGGCTGGCGCGCGCGCCGCGTTTCGACGTGCGCAGCGGCATGACCCGGCTGGAGACGCAGCGGGTGTCGCAGGCCGCCGCCGAGCAGCGCCGCGGCCGGGCCGGCCGGACGGGGCCGGGGGTGTGCTACCGGCTGTGGGACGAGTCCGAGCACGGGGGCCTGCGGCCCTTCGACCCGCCGGAGATCCTGCAGGCCGACATGGCGGGTCTGGTGCTGGAGTGCGCGATCTGGGGCGTGGACGACCCCGGCCGCCTGCGCTGGCTCGACCCGCCCCCGGCCGCCGCCTGCCGGCAGGCGGGCGAGCTGCTCGGCGGTCTCGCCGCGCTCGACGGCCGCGGCCGGGTGACCGCGCACGGACGACGCATGGCCGAACTCCCGCTGCACCCGCGCCTGGCCCACATGGTGCTCCGGGCCCGCGAGCTGGGGATGGGGCAGGCGGCCTGCGACCTCGCGGCCGTCCTGAGCGAACGCGATTTCATCGGGTTCCCGCCCGGGCAGGGCGACTCGGACCTGAAGCTGCGCCTGGAGGTGATGGCGGCCGCGCGCTCCGGCCGCTGGCCGGAGGCCGGCGGCATCCGCATCGACCGGTCCGCCTGCCGCCGCGCCGTGCAGGTCGCGGACGTGCTCGGCCGGTCCGGGCGGCCGAGCCGTCCGTCGGCCGCGGATGACGTCGGCCGCGCCCTGTCCTGGGCCTACCCCGACCGGATCGGGTTGCGGCGGCCGGGCGAGCCGGGGCGCTACCTGCTTGCCAACGGCCGGGGCGCCTGTTTCGCGGGTCCCGAACCGCTGTCTTCGTCCGAATGCGTGGTGGCGGCCCACCTGGACGGCGACCGCCGCGAAGCGCGCATTTTTCTCGCGGCCGCCTGCGACCCGGTCTTCCTGCCCGAGGATTTCAGCGGCACGCTGCGGCCCGAGGAGATCGTCCGCTGGGACCGGCGCAGCCGCGCGGTCGTAGCGCAGCGCGCGGTGCGCCTGGGGGCACTGACCCTGCGGACCGAGACGATCGTCGCCGCCGACCCCGGCCGGGTGGCGCTGGCCATGCTGGAGGGGATCCGGGAGATGGGTCTCGAATGCCTCCCCTGGACCCCGGGCCTGCGGCGCTGGCAGCAGCGCGTGCTCTTCCTCCGGCGGGTGCTGGGCGGGGACGAGTGGCCGGATGTCGGCGACGAGAGGCTGAGCGCGGTCCTGGAAACCTGGCTGGCAGCGTATGTCGGCGGGGTGACGCGGCCGGCCGGGCTCAAGGGGATCGACCTCGCGGCCGCGCTCGAGTCGCTGCTGCCCTGGCCGCAGCGCCGGCGCCTGGACGAGCTTGCGCCGACCCACGTCGAGGTCCCCTCCGGGTCCCGCCTCCGGCTGGACTACTCCGGCGAGAGCCCCGTGCTCGCGGTGCGCGTCCAGGAGATGTTCGGCTGCACGGACACGCCGCGCGTCGCGGGCGGCCGGCAACCGGTGCTGCTGCAGCTGCTTTCGCCGGCCGGCCGGCCCGTCCAGGTGACCGCGGACCTGGCGGGGTTCTGGGCAGGGAGCTATCGGGAGGTCAGAAAGGAACTGCGCGGCCGCTACCCGAAGCACCCCTGGCCGGAGGATCCACGGCACGCCCTCCCGACGCGCCGCGCGCAAGGGCGCAAGCCCCGGAGGGGATGATCGGCCGCATGACCGGCTATCCGGCAAGGGCTCGAGCCGCGAGTCGGGGGGCGGCGCGCCGGGGGTGAGCCTTAAAATTGAGCCGGTGTTGCGCGGCGCTCATCCCATGCAATCCCCACCCCTTCCTTAATTGAATGCATGCGAACATTGACGATCGATTCGAAGTACTTTTACATATACTCTGAAAATAAACGAGGTTCATAATAAAAAATTAAAAATAATATCAATTTGTTTAGCTACTTATCATAGCCGGGCTGTGTACTTTTGCTTTTCTAAAGTGCTGAGCAATAAAACAAAGCGGAGGCCGGGCTTTGCACAGATCGCATAAATTCTGCTTGACAGCGCTTTTGATTTTGGCCTAATTTGCACAACATGCTCAAGCCGGTCGCCGAATACGATTGCCTCGTTCTGGGTTGCGGCAATCTCCTCATCGGAGATGACGGGTTCGGACCGGCGGTCATTCATCATCTCGAAGAGCACCACTCCTTGCCGGACTCCGTGGCCCTCATCGACTGCGGCACATCCATCCGCGACATCCTCTTCGACATCATCCTCTCACCGCGCAAGCCGCGGCAGGTCATCATCGTCGACGTCACCGACTCCCGTGCGATGACCCCCGGGGAAATCTGCGAGATCGACATCGACCAGATCCGGCCCGAGAAGCGCTGCGACTTCGCGCTGCACCAGTTCCCCGGCATCAACCTGCTCAAGGAGATCCGGGACGAAACGCGGGTCGACATCAACGTGTTCGTCGCCCAGGTGGCCGGCATGCCGTCCGAGGTGAGGCCCGGGCTGTCCGAGCCCATGCAGCGGGCCATTCCGGCCATGTGCGCCCGGATCCTGGCGGCCATCGGACCCACGCCAAATGCATCGGAGGAATCATGATCGAAATCCGCGTCGGACAGCTCGCCGAAAAGCTCGGCGTTCACCGCAACACCGTCACCAACTGGATCCGCAGCGGCAAGCTGCGGGCGAGCGCCACCGTCGGGAAGAAATACATGATCGCGCAGGATGCGTTCGCGGAGTTCTGCCGCGAGCAACTCATCCCGGTCGCCGTCATGCAGGAGATCGTCCTTTCCAACTCGGTTCCCCTCCCGGGTGATGCGCGCATCACCCCCCCCCTTCATTCCACGGCCAAAGAGGTGACTATGTCAGGCAAACCCATCGGTTCCGTATTGGTGGTTGGCGGAGGCATCGCCGGCATGCAGGCGACCCTCGACCTCGCCAACTCGGGTTACTTCGTCCATCTGGTGGAGAAAAGCGCCGGGATCGGCGGCGTGATGGCCCAGCTGGACAAGACCTTTCCGACCAACGACTGCGCGATGTGAATCATCTCACCCAAACTGGTCGAGGTCGGCCGGCATCTGAATGTGGAGTTGCTCACCCTGTCCGAAGTGGTCGACGTCTCCGGTGACGTCGGAAATTTCACCGTCACGATCAAGAAGAAACCCCGCTACATCGACATGGACAAGTGCATTGCCTGCGGCCTCTGCGCCCAGAAATGCCCCCGCAAGGTCCGTGACGAGTTCAACCTGGGCCTGAACGACCGCACAGCGGCCTACATCAAGTACGGCCAGTCCGTGCCCCTGAAGTACGCGATCGACGGCCAGACCTGCATCTACCTGACCCGCGGCAAGTGCAAGGCCTGCGAGAAGTTCTGCCCCACCTCGGCCATCAACTTCGAGGACAAGGAAGAGGTGGCCACGCTCAACGTCGGCGCGGTGATCCTCGCCCCGGGCTTCAAGCCCTTCGACCCCTCCGGGTTCGATTTCTACGGCTACAAGCGCATCCCGGACGTGGTCACCAGCCTCGAGTACGAGCGGCTGCTCTCGTCGAGCGGCCCCTGCATGGGGCACCTGGTGCGGCCCTCCGACCGCACGGAGCCGCGGCGCATCGCCTGGATCCAGTGCGTGGGCTCGCGCAACACCAACCAGTGCAAGAACGGCTACTGCTCGAGCGTCTGCTGCATGTACGCGATCAAGGAGGCGCTCGTGACCGCGGAGCACACCTCCGGCGGCGGGCTGGAGCAGGCCATCTTCTTCATGGACATCCGCAGCCACGGCAAGGACTTCGACCGCTTCTACGAGGGGGCCAAGGACAAGGGCGTGCGCTTCGTCCGCGCCCGTCCGCACTCGATCGAGGCCGGGGCCGGCAACCACGGCGTGTCGATGCGCTACAGCACCGACGAGGGAGAGGTCAAGGTCGAGGAGTTCGACCTGGCGGTGCTGTCGGTCGGGCTCGAGCCCGCGGGCGACGCCCAGGAACTGGCGCGCGTCTTCAAGTTCGATCTCGACGAGTACGGTTTCGCGCGCACCTCGGATTTCGCGCCGGTGACGACCAACCGGGCCGGCGTGTTCGTGGCCGGCGCCTTCCAGGCCCCCAAGGCCATCCCGCGTTCGGTCGCCGAGGCCTCGACCGCGGCCTGCGAGGCGGCCGCGACCCTGATCGCCGCCCGCGGCGAGCTCACGCGCACCCGCAGCTACCCGGCCGAGCGCAGTTTAGGCGCCGAACCGGTGCGCATCGGCGTCTTCGTGTGCTCCTGCGGCATCAACATCGCCGGAATCGTCAACGTGGACGAGGTCGTGAAGTACGCCCGCACGCTGCCGGGGGTCGTGCTCGCGGAGAACAACCTCTTCAGCTGCTCGGCCGACACCCAGGAGCTCATGGGCAAGAAGATCTCCGAGCACCGCCTGAACCGCGTCGTCATCGCCGCCTGCACGCCGCGCACGCACGAGCCGCTCTTCCAGGACACGCTGCGCGAGTCCTCGCTCAACCCCTACCTGGTCGAGATGGCCAACATCCGCAATCAGAACTCGTGGGTGCACCAGCGCGAACCGGAACGGGCGACCGCCAAGGCCAAGGACCAGGTGCGCATGGCGGTCGCCAAGGCCGCGCTGAGCACTCCGATCGCGAGCGGCCGGGTCAACGTGATCCCCAAGGCGCTCGTGATCGGCGGCGGGGTGGCCGGCATGCACTCCGCGCTGGGCCTGGCGGAGCAGGGCTTCCAGACCACCCTCCTGGAGCAGTCCGCCCAGCTCGGCGGCAACGCCTGGCGGATCAACACGACCGACCAGGGCGAGGCCGTGCGGCCGCACCTGGAATCCCTCATCGCGACCGTGGAGCGGCACCCGCGCATCGAGGTGCTCAAGAAGGCCGAGCTGGCCTCGACCGCCGGCTCGGTGGGCAGCTTCGTCAGCCGGGTCAAGGTCGACGGCCAGGAGCGCGAGGTCGCCTACGGGGCGGCCGTGCTCGCCATCGGCGGCCAGGAGTCTCAGCCGACCGAGTACCTCTACGGGGAGGACCCCCGGGTCCTGACCCACCTGGAGCTCGACGGGCTGCTGCGCGAGGACCCGGCCGCCCTGAAGCGCGCCCAGAGTGTGGCCTTCATCCAGTGCGTCGGCTCGCGCGACGAGCACCGCCCCTACTGCAGCCGGATCTGCTGCACGCACGCCGTGAAGGCGGCCGCGGCGCTGAAGGGCCTCAACCCGCAGATGAACGTCTACGTGCTCTACCGCGACATCCGCACCTACGGCGAGCGCGAAGGTCTCTACCGCAAGGCGCGCGACCTGGGGGTGATCTTCATCCGGTACGAGCTCGAGCGCAAGCCGCTCGTCCGGCGCGAGGGCGGCGACCTGCGGATCGACGTCTTCGACCCCATCCTGCAGCTGCCGCTCGCCATTGCGGCGGATTACCTCGTGCTCGCCGCCGCGGTCGAGCCGCGCGAAAGCCGTGGCCTGGTCGAGCTCTTCAAGTGCGCCGCCAACGCCGACGGCTTCCTCAACGAGGCCCATCCGAAGCTGCGGCCGGTGGACATGTCCGTGGACGGGCTGTTCGTCGCCGGCCTCTGCAACTACCCCAAGCCCATGGACGAGACGATCGCCCAGGCCAAGGCGGCCGCCGTGCGGGCCGGGAGCATCCTCGCGCAGACGGAGATGACGCTCGACGCCATCAAGTCCTGCGTCACGGAGAGCTGCGACGGGTGCGCGCTGTGCCTGGACGTCTGCCCCTACCGCGCCATCGCGCTGGAGGACTACCCGGGCGAGGACGGTCGCTCCCACCGGCGCATCCGCACCGACGCGGCGCTCTGCAAGGGGTGCGGCCTGTGCGCGGCCACCTGCCCGAAGGGCGGCGTCTTCGTCCACGGCTTCACGCAGGAGCAGCTGAAGGCGCAGGTGGCCGCCGCCCTCGAGGACGTCGCCTGATGTTTCGCCGACGCCTCGCGGCGTTAGGAAACGTCGTTGCGGCGTATTGCCAGTACGCCTCGCCGCGTGGCGCTCGCCCGCCTTGAGAACTGGACATTGGGCAACGACTTCCGGATCCTTTCGCATAATCGAACAGCTTCCAACCCGAAGGAGCTGCTGAAAAGGAGAGGAAAATGAGCGAGAAATTCGAACCGGTGATCCTGGGGTTCCTCTGCAACTGGTGCGCGTACGCCGGGGGCGACCTGGCGGGGGTCTCGCGCCTGCAGTACCCGCCCAACATGCGCGCGGTGCGCGTGATGTGCTCCGGCATGGTGCACCCGGAGCTGGTGGTCGAGGCCTTCCGCCGCGGGGCCGACGGCGTCATCCTGATGGGCTGACACCTGGGCGAATGTCATTACCTGGATGGTAATCACAAAGCCCTGGCCCGCAGCGAAGCCGTCCGCATGGTCCTCGAAACCCAGGGGGTCGACCCCGAACGGTACGGCGTCGAGTGGGTGTCGTCCGCCGAAGCGCCGCGCTTCGCGGAGGTGGTGACCTGCTTCACCGAAAAGATCCGCGGCATCGGCCCGAACCCCATCCCGCGTCGCAAGGCCGCCGTGGCGGCCCCGGCGTCGGCCGCAGCGAGGTGAGCCATGACCGAACCGATCGTGCTCCCGAAGGAACGCAAAAGCATCTTCAAAGACCGGGTCATGCAGCTGCTGCCCGAGGGCGGGAACCTGAACGCCTGCCTGACGTGCGGCGCCTGCGCCTCGGGCTGTCCGGCCACCGGGATCGCCGGGATGGACCCGCGCAAGTTCCTGCGCATGGCCAGCATGGGCCTGGACGAGCAGATCCTCAAGACCGAGTGGGTGTGGAACTGCACGCTCTGCTGGCGCTGCATCTACGTCTGCCCGATGAAGATCGACATCCCGCAGCTGGTCTACCACGCGCGCAAGAGCTGGCCGCGCGAGGAGCGGCCCAAGGGCATCCGCGGCTCCTGCGACATGGCGCTCAAGCACGAGAGCTGCAGCGCCATGGGCGCCTCGGAGGAGGACTTCCGCTTCGTGGTGGAGGACGTCCTCGAGGAGGTGCGCGCCAACCAGCCCGGCTGGGAGACCCTCCAGGCGCCTCTGGACAAGCGGGGGGCGACGTATTTCGTGAACCAGAACTCGCGCGAGCCGGTGACCGAGCCCGACGAGATGGTGCCGCTCTGGAAGATCCTGCACGCGGTCGGCGCCGACTGGACCTACGGCACCAAGGGCTGGGCCGCCGAGAACTACTGCATGTTCCTGGCCGACGACGAGAGCTGGGAACGCATCGTGCGCATCAAGGCCAAGGCCGTCGACGACCTGGGCTGTAAATACTGGGTCAACACGGAGTGAGGGCACGAGCTCTTCGCAGTCCGGGCCGGACTGCAAAAGTACAACATCCCTCATTCCTTCGAGATCACCACCATCGTCCAGCTCTACGCGCAGTGGCTGCGCGAGGGCCGGCTGCGGGTGTCCGCGGACTGGAACAAGGACCTCCGGGTCAAGTTCACGGTGCAGGACCCCTGCAACCAGGTGCGCAAGACCTTCGGCGACGCCTACGCCGAGGACCTGCGCTACGTCGTCAAGCGGGTGGTCGGCGAGGAGAACTTCGTCGACATGACGCCCAACCGCTCGAACAACTACTGCTGCGGCGGCGGCGGCGGCGCGCTCCAGGCCGGCTACGCCGAAGGCCGGCGCGCCTTCGGCAAGATCAAGACCGACCAGATCCTGGCGACCGGCGCGCCGTACTGCATCGCCCCGTGCCACAACTGCCACTCGCAGATCCACGACCTGAGCGAGCACTTCAAGGGCGGCTGGCACACGGTGCACCTCTGGACGCTGATCTGCCTCGCCATGGGCTGCCTGGGCGAAAACGAACGCGCCTACCTCGGCCCGGAGCTGGCCGAAGTAGGACTGTAGCTGGGGAACAAGAGTTTTAAGTGTTGCGGTGTTACGTGTTTCGAAGCACGACCCAAACACCTAAACACCTAAACACTGAACACCAACACTAAAACGTCCGAAATCTCCCGGAGGACCGACCCATGGGTGTCCGCGTATCAAGCGAGTGGTTGAATTCGTGCTCGGGGTGCGAGATCTCGATTCTCGACATGGGCGAGCGCCTGCTGGACGTGCTCCAGGTGGCGGACATCGTCCACCTCCCCGCGCTGGTGGACAGCAAATACTACGGCCAGACCGGGGAGAAGGCGCACATGGATCTGCCGGAAGCCGACGTCGGCCTCATCAGCGGCGGGATCCGCAACTCGGAGCACCTCGAGGTCGCGCACGAGATGCGCAAGAAGTGCAAGATCATCATCGCGCTCGGGACCTGCGCGACCCACGGCGGGATCCCGGCGCTGGCCAACTCGTTCACCACGGCGAGATCCTGGAGCGGGCCTTCTCCACCGAGACCACCGACCGGCCCGATGCCTACCCGTCCGAGGACATCCCCGAGCTGCTGGATGCCTGCTACGCCGTGGACGAGAAGATCAAGGTGGACATCCATCTGCCCGGCTGCCCGCCCCACCCGGACCACATCTTCAGCGCGCTGGTCGCCCTCGTGCAGGGCACCCCGCTCAAGGTGCCGTCGCACAGTGTGTGCGACACCTGCCCGACCGTGCGCAAGGGCAAGGGCGAGGTCAAGCAGGTGCGGCGCTTCCTGCAGGCGCCCTTCTACCACGAACCGGGCGAGCCGCTCGACCGGATGCGCTGCCTGCTGGAGCAGGGGTTCCTGTGCATGGGGCCCGTCACGCGCGCCGGCTGCGGGGGCGACGGGGTGACCCCGCGCTGCATCTCGGCCCGGGTGCCCTGCCGGGGCTGCTCCGGGCCGGTGCGCCCGGACGGCAACCAGCTGCTGGACATGGTGAACGCGCTCGCCTCCAACGGCATCGACGTCCGGTCCATCCCCAACCGGCCGCTGCTGCTGCGCTTCTCCGGGGCGCACTCCCTGCTCAAACCGATACCTCACGAAAGGAGATCGAGTTGACATGACCTCGCCCATCACCATTCAACCGATCACCCGCATCGAGGGCCATGCGTCCATCAAGATCTGGCTGGACGAGGCGGGCCGCTACACGGATGCCCGCGTGAACTACATGTCCCTGCGGGGGTTCGAGAAGTTCGTCGAAGGCAAGCCGGCCGAGGAGCTGCCGGACATCGTCTGCCGCATCTGCGGCATCTGCCCCTGGATGCACCACCTGGCCTCCAACAAGGCCGTGGACCGCTGCTTCGGGGTGACGCCGACCCCGACCGGCCACCGGCTGCGCGAGCTGATGCAGACCATCGCCCACGCCGAGGACAAGCTGCTGCACTTCTACTTCCTCGCGGCCCCGGATTTCGTCATCGGCCCGGACGCCGACTACGCGGTGCGCAACGTGGTCGGAATCGCCAAGGCCAACCCGGAGCTGGCGACCCAGGTCGTCAAGATGCGGTACATGGTCAAGATGATCCTGGACAAGTTCTCGCGCAAAACCATCCACCCGATCGCGGGCGTCCCGGGCGGCTTCTCCAAGCCCATGCTCGAGGAGGATCGCGTGGACATCCTGGCCAAGATGCGCCAGGTGCTCGACTTCGCGCTCTTCACGATCGACTTCGCCAAGCAGAACGTCTTCCCGAAGTACATGGACGCGATCCGGACCCTGGGGGTGATCACGACCGGCTTCATCGGGACGGTGGACGCCGACGGCGCCCACAACCTCTACGACGGCCGGATCCGGCTGATGAAGCCCGACGGGACCTTCATCGACTTCGACCCCCAGGACTACGCGGACTACCTGGGCGAGCACGTCGAGCCCAACTCCTACGGGAAGTTCCCCTACGCGCGCTGCTGGAACGAGGGGTTCGCGCTCGACGTGGACCACCCCAAGGGCATCTACCGCGCCAACACGCTGGCCCGCATCAACGTGGCCGACCGCATGGCCACCCCGCGCGCGCAGGCCGAGCTCGAGGAGTTCCGCTCCCTCTTCGGGCGGCCGGCGCAGGCGACCCTGCTCTACCACTACGCCCGGCTGATCGAGGAGGTCTACGCCTGCGAGCGCGCGATCGAGATCCTGGAGGACCCCGCGATCACCGACCCGAACGTGCGCGCCAAGGTCGAGCCGCGCGCCGGCCGCGGCGTCGGGTGCGTGGAAGCCCCGCGCGGGACGCTGATCCACGACTACTCGACGGACGAAAACGGGCTGATTACGCGCGCCAACCTGATCGTCGGGACCACCCACAACCTGGGCCCCATGAACCTGAGCGTGAAGCAGGCTGCCCGCATGCTGATCCAGGGCGAGCCGGTGACGGAGGGGATCCTCAACCGGATCGAAATGGCGGTGCGCGCCTACGATCCCTGAATCAGCTGCGCCACGCATCGCCTGGACGGCGATCACGGTGTGCAGATCACCCTGCTGGATTCCGAAAACCGGGTCGTGCGGCAGTGGCCCGAGCCGAGGTAGGAACGTTCAAGCGGCCGGGCGAGGGGGTTTGACTCCCCCGACGGCGGTTGTGTAGGATGCGGCGGCCCCGCGGGGCGCACCGGTGCGCGCCCCGTCGGCAACGGACGGCAAGCGCAGTGCAAAAGGAGGAACACCCGTGAAAGGATCAACCCCCCAAGTCTACCTGACATCGCCGGTTTTCCGGGAAATCGCCGACCACCCGAAAGTCTCGGTCAAGTACAAGTTCCTCATCAACAAGGTCTGGAGCAATCTCAACTCCGCGGCCAACGTGATCGTCGCGCCCAGCCGTTTCCCGACCGTGGAGGAGATGCGGCAGACGATCGAGGAGAACGAGGTCGACTTCATCGGCTGCCACATCGGGCACCAGATCCCCGAGGAGATCGTCTCGCTGCCCAGCGTCAAGGCCGTCTCGACCAGCAACGTGGGGTGGAACCACATCTTCGCCCACCCCGGGGTCATCGTCACCAACACCCCCGGGGTCCTCGCCGGCACGATCGCCGACTACACCCTCTCGCTGATCCTCTCCAACCTGAGGAACGTCGTCGGTCTCAACGACTTCGTCTGGACCGGGCAGTGGAAGGCGGATGAGCGCTGGGACCTGGACCGGCACATCACCAAGAACACCGAGAACCTCACCTACGGCATCATGGGGCTGGGCGAGATCGGGCGGGAGGTCGTCAACCGGGTGGCGCCCTGGGGCATCCACATCGGCTACCACGACATCTTCCAGAGCGCCGAGATGGAGGAGAAGTACCCCAACCTGACCTACTACGAGGACGTCGAGCAGCTGTTCAAGGTGGCCGACATCCTCTCGATCCACATCCCGCTGGACGAGTCGACGCACCACTTCGTGGGCGAGCGCCTGCTGCGGCTGATGCGGCCGCGCGCGCTGCTGGTGAACACGGCGCGGGGGGCGATCATCGACTTCGAGGCGCTCATCCGCCTGCTCAAGAGCCGCGACGTCGCGCTCCACCTGGCCTTCGACGTCTACGAGGACGAGCCCATCCCGGAGCGCACGCTCGCCGAGTTCCGCCAGATCTCGGTCGACCGGCCGGACCTGCGCTTCATCTTCACGCCCCACAGCGCCACGGCCGACGCCGACACGCGGGCGCGCATGTCCGCCACCATGCTCTCGAACCTCAACTCGCTCGTCCGCTCCACGACCGTGCGCGACATCAAGGAACTCAACCTCATCCCGCCGCTGCTGTTCGTGAAGAAGGAGCCGCGGATGCTGGACGACTACCGCATCTTCCGCTGGTGGCAGGGGAAATAGACGAGTCGGGTATTCCTGACCGTCGCTTAGGGGCGCCCACCGATCTCGGTGCGGCGCCCGCTTCTGTCTGCTGCCCGTTGACAACGAGGGCCTTCCCGGTGTTTTATCGGGCCCAGTTCCTTATCGCTGAACGTTTTACCTACTCCACCGTTTTCCAATTTGCCGGCGATGCGCGCACCGGCGCCCCTGTATCTCGGCGAAATCAACACAGGGTGCCGCATGCGCCGACGGCAATGAGCCATCCATTCCCGGAACCCCACAGAAGAGGAGTGCGTCCATGAAGGTGAAAGAGCTCATGGTCCCGGTGACCGACTACCCGAGAGTGGCGGAAGATCGCAGCGTTTTTGACGCCTTCAACATCCTGGAAGCCCACCGCAAGCGGTTCGCGCGCAAGGAGTACCGGCCGCGCGTGGTGCTCGTGCACGACGCCGATTTCAACCTGATCGGCGGGCTGGACCACACCGGCATGATGCGCGTGCTCGGAGGGGCGCACAAGCCGGAGTGGGACAAGGTCTTCGCCAGCCTCGGGGAGGCCGCCCGCAGCGGGCTGGTCAAGGATGCCATGACCCGCTACGGCAAGGAGGATCACATCGAGGAGGATGCATCGCTGGCCGAAGCCGTGCCCAAGCTGATCCACAGCAAGCTGCACAACCTGGTCGTGACCGCCCAGGGCACCACCGTCGGGATCCTGCGCATGAGCGACGTCTTCAACCTCGTCATGAACGGCGTCATCCGGCCGCTCAAGTGAACCGGTCGTTTCCCGGCGTGAACGTCTGAACCGACACTCAATTTTAGGAGGACTCAAGCGATGGCGGAAACGATCCAGACCCCCCCCACAATCGAGGCCACCCTCTCCGAACAGGAGGAGAAGTTCGAACGCTGGCGCAACACGATCGGGCTGGGATTAGGCCCCCTGGTGGCCCTCCTGGTCTATCTCACGCCCATGCCGAGCCTGACGCCCAATGCCCACATCCTGGCCGCCATTATCAGCTGGGTCGGCATCTGGTGGGTCACCGAGCCGGTGCCCCTGCCCATGTCCGCCATGCTGGGCGCGATGCTGTGCGTGCTCTGCGGGGTGGCCGACGTGCGCAAGGTCTTCGCGCCGTTCGCCGACCCGATCATCTGGCTCTTCTTCGGCAGCTTCGTGCTGGCCGAAGTCATGGCCATCCACGGCCTGGACAAGCGCTTCGCCTACGGCATCATGTCCATGAAGTCGGTCGGCAACAGCACCGGCCGCATCCTGCTGGCCTTCGGCGTCATCTGCGCCTTCCTGTCGATGTGGATCAGCAACACGGCCGCGACGGCCATGATGTTCCCGATCGGCCTCGGGCATCGTCTACGCCATGGGCGACATCATGGGCCGGCAGACGGGCAAGAGCGTCGACCCGACCAAGCTGCGCTTCGGCACCGGCATGATGCTCATGGCGGCCTACGCCGCCTCGGCCGGCGGCATCGGGACCCCCGTCGGCACGCCCCCCAACCTGATCGGCATCGCCATGATCGAGAAGTTCTGCGGCGTGAAAATCGCCTTCTTCCAGTGGATGGTCTTCGCGATCCCGCTGCTGATCCTGCTCTTCGGCCTGCTGTTCGTGCTGATGTACTTCCTGCACAAGCCCGAGCTCTCGAACATCGAGGGCAGCGCCGAGTACGTCGCGCGCGAGCGCGCCCAGCTCGGGAAATGGACCCGGGCCCAGAAGAACGCGTGCATCGCATTCGGGATCACCGTCGTACTCTGGCTCATCCCGGGCTTCCTGGCGGTGTTCTACGGCACCGACGCCCCGATCTCCAAGAAGCTACGGCAAGTTCATGCCCGAAGGCGTGGCCGCCCTGATCGGCGCGATGCTGCTCTTCCTGATGCCGGTGAACTGGAAGGAACGCCAGTTCACCGTGACCTGGAGCCAGGCCACCAAGATCGACTGGGGGACGCTCCTGCTCTTCGGCGGCGGCCTCACGCTCGGCAACCTCATGTTCGAGTCCAAGCTCGCCGAGGTGATCGGCAAGAATCTGCTCGAGATGAGCGGGGCGACCTCCATGTGGGGCATCACCTTCGGGGCGATCTTCATCGCCATCCTGGTGAGCGAGACCTCCTCGAACACGGCCTCCGCCAACATGGTCATCCCCGTCATGATCTCGCTGGCGCAGGCGGCCGGGGTCAACCCCATCCCGCCGGCGATCGGCGCCACTCTGGGTGCGAGCTGGGGATTCATGCTGCCGGTCTCCACCCCGCCCAACGCGATCGTCTACGGGTCGGGCATGATCCCGATCACCAAGATGATCCGCGCCGGCATCTTCTTCGACATCCTGGGGGGGCTGGTGATCTGGGCCGGGCTGTGGATCCTGCTCCCGCTGGTGGGGCTGGCGTGAGCGTGCGAACGGCGTCGGTCTCCAGGGTCTAAAGCCCAGCTGAGCAATGGTATACGGGGAGGGCGGCAGAACCTGGGCCGCTCTCCCGTATTTTGCGATTACTAGACGCGGATTGGTATTGACAGTTCGCGTGACTCTTATTAAAGCTTATTTCCACTTCCCAATTTCCATTCAAAAACTGAAAGGGGGCCGATTTAATGAAAAAGTTCTCTATTTTTCTCGGCTTGACGCTCCTGGTCGCCACCTGGGGTGTGCTGCCATGCGCCGCGCAGGATACCATCAAGGTGGGCATCGTGCTGCCCCTGACGGGCGAGCAGGCCAAGTTCGGTGAAATCGAAAAGCTCTCGTTCGACCTGGCCCTGCAAGAGATCAACGCCAAGGGCGGTATCAACGGCAAGAAGCTCGAGTTCGTGATCGAGGACGACACCGGCCGGCCCGAGGTCGGACGTTCGGTGGTGGAGAAACTCATCACCAAAGACAAGGTCGTGATGATCGGCGGCGGGTACAGCAGCTCGGTCACCTACGCCGTGGCGGGCGTCTGCCAGCAGAACCAGATCCCCTTCCTGGTGAACACCGGTTCGGCCGACAACATCACCCAGTCCAACTGGGACTATGTCTTCCGGCTGAATTCGCCCGTGAGCGAGTACGCCGAGGCGATCGAGAACCTATTGAAAGAGGTCATCAAGCCCAAGTCGGCCGCCATCCTTTACGAGAACTCACTGTTCGGGACCTCGGGCGCCAAGGAGTTCGAGAAGTCCTGTAAAGAGCTGGGGATCCAGGTCGTCCTGAAGGAGGGCTACCAGGCCGGCGGGATCGACTTCAAACCGGTTCTCGTGCAGGTCAAGGAGAAGAACCCGGACATCGTCTACATGGTGTCCTACGTCATGGATGCCTCGCTGCTCATGAAACAGTCCAAGGAGCTCAAGTTCACGCCTAAGATGTTCATCGGCGGCGGGGCAGGATTCACCCTGCCCGAGTTCGCCCAGAACGCGGGCAATCGCCGCCGACAAGGTGATCTCCGCGACCCTCTGGTTCCAGAGCCTGCCCTACCCGGGGGCGATGGACTACTACACGAAATTCGTCAACACGTTTAAAAAAGACACCGAGTACCACGGGGCCGAAGCCTATGCGGCCGCCTACGTCATCGCCGACGTGCTGAAGCGCGCCAGTTCCACCAAGGCCGCCGATATCAAGTCGGCGCTCGAGAAAACCGACATGATGACCGTGTTCGGCCCGGTCAAGTTCATCGCCTACGGCAAACACAAGAACCAGAACAAGCTGCCCACCTACGTCGTCCAGTGGATCGGCGGGAGGCTCGAGTTGGTGTGGCCCGCGAATCTCGCAGACCAAGAAGTTCGAGTACCCGATCGACTGGCTGAAGATCTGGGGCTACTGATGACCGTGCCCCCGCTCGCGGGGCGCTCCGGTTTGCGAAGGACGGGCTGCCCGAGGGGGCGGCCCGTCCCGTTCCGGTCCGCACTTACGGCTGAAGCGGTTTTTCGAAAGGACGCGCGATGGCGGTATTCCTGCAAACCTTGGTGGCCGGGGTTCTCATCGGCGGCATTTACAGCCTCATCGGGATCGGCATGAGCCTGATCATGGGCGTCATGGGCATCATCAACCTGACCCACGGTCAGCTGATGATGGTGGCCATGTACGTGGCATACCTTCTGTTTGAGTGGTTTGCGCTGGACCCCTACCTCTCTCTTCTCGTTGCCATGCCGGCCCTGTTCCTGCTGGGGGTCCTCATCCAGCGCTACACCCTCAGCCCGTTGATGAAGGTCGAGTCGATCCTGCCGCACACCCAGGTGCTGATGACGGTCGGGGTCGGGACCGTCCTGACCGAGGTCGCCCGGCTGATCTTCTCCTCGGACTACAAGTCGGTGAAGACCTCCTACAGCTCCACGGCCTTTTTCGTGGGGGGCATTTCGTTCAACCTGCCGATGTGCATCGCGTTCCTGTTCGCGGTGGTCTTCACGCTCGCGCTTTTCTGGTTCCTGCTCAAGACCGACACGGGACGGGCCATCCGGGCCACGGCGCAGGACCGCGACGCCGCGACGCTGATGGGGGTCAACACCGAGCGCATCACCGTCATCACCTTCGGGCTGGGCGCCGCCCTGGTCGCCTGCGCGGGCGTCCTGCTGCTGCCCATCTTCTACCTCTATCCCGACCTGGGGCGGCCGTTCACCCTCAAGGCCTTCGTCATCACGGTCCTGGGCGGGATGGGGAGCACCGTGGGCGCCATCTTCGGCGGCCTCGTGCTGGGAATCGCCGAATCGCTCGGGGCGACCTACTTCGGCATGGGCTACAAGGAAATGGTCGGCTTCATCATTTTCGTGCTGGTGCTGATCTTCCTGCCCGGCGGTCTGAAACAGCTCACCAAGATCTAGGGGGATACCCATGCTGGCGCGCCGCATCGTCTGGACTCTTCTGGGGCTGTTCGTTCTCCTCTTTCCCCTGATCGTTCCCTCCGATTACTACCAGCACCTGATCATCATCGTGCTGATGTGGGTCGTGATCGGCTCCTCGTGGAACCTGCTCGCGGGCTACACGGGGCAGGTCTCCTTCGGCCACGCGATCTTCTTCGGTGTCGGGGCCTACACTGCCGGCATTCTCGTCACCCAGTTGGGGATCTCCGCCTGGTGGGGCATGGCCTTCGGCGGGGTCGTCGCCATGGCCTTCGCGCTCTTCGTCGGCTGGGTGTGCTTCCGGCTGCGCGGGCCGTATTTTGCGCTGGCCACCCTGGCGGGCGGCGAAATCGTGCGGCTGGTCGCCACCAACTGGGAGAGCCTGACCGAGGGCATGGTCGGGATCCTCGTCATGCAGACCTTTCGGAGCAAGCTGCCGTACTACTACATCGCACTCGCGCTCGCTGCGGCCTGCATTTACACCATCCACTTCGTGACCAAATCCAAGTGGGGCTACTACTTCGTCTCGATCCGCGAGGATCAGGACACGGCCGAGGCGATGGGGATCAACACCTCGCTCTACAAGAACATCTCGCTCTTGATCAGCGCCTTCTTCACCGGCACGGCCGGCGCCTTTTACATGAACTACATGGGCTTCATCGACCCGGAGGTGGTGTTCCACCTCAACTACGTCTCCATCATGGCCATCCTGGTGGCGATCGTCGGCGGGGTCGCCACGATCTGGGGCCCGGCCGTGGGCGCGTTCATCATGGTCATGGTGCAGGAGACCTTCCGCAGCTCGTTCTTCGGCCTGGCGCCCAAGTGGGTCAGCCAGGGGCACGCGCTGGTGTTCGGCCTGATGGTGATCTTCGTGATCATGTTCCTCACCAACGGGGTCGTGGGCGACTGGCGGAAGATCAAGGGACTTTTCTCGCGGGCCCGCTGACGCGGTCTGCACGGGAGTGGAATCGATGCCGCTGCTCGAACTCAAGAACGTCTCCAAGGCCTTCGGCGGCCTGATGGCCGTAAACGACGTCAGTTTCAAGGTGGAGAAGGGCGAGATCTTCGGGCTCATCGGCCCGAACGGCTCCGGGAAAACCACCACCTTCAACTGCATCTGCCAATTCTTCCCGATCACCTCCGGGGACATCGTCTTCAACGGCAGAAGCATCAAGGGGCTGAAGACCCACCGCATCTGCCAGGCCGGCATTGGTCGGACCTTCCAGGTCGTGAAGCCGCTGGCGCGCATGACCGTGCGGGACAACGTCACCGCCTCGGCCTTCTGCCGGGTGAACACGATCCGCGACGCCCAGCGCGTGGCGGACGAGATGCTGGAGTACTGCCACCTGGACATGGTCAGCGCCAAGCCCGCCAAGAGCCTGCCGATCGCCGGGCGCAAGCGGCTCGAGATCGCCCGCGCGCTCGCCACCCGGCCGACGCTCCTGCTCCTGGACGAGACCGCGGCCGGCCTGAACCCGACCGAGGTGGACGAGGCGATCGCATTGATCAAGCGCATCCGCGACGACGGCATCACGATCCTCGTCGTCGAGCACATCATGAAGGTCATCATGACCATCTCCGACCGCATCCACGCCATCAACTTCGGCCAGACCATCGCCGAGGGGACGCCGAAGGAGGTCGCCGACAACAAGGCCGTCATCGAGGCCTACCTGGGAGAGGATTATGAGGGTTAACGGGATCGATGTTTTTTACGGCGACCTGCAGGTGCTCTGGGACGTCTCCTTCGAGGTGCGGCCGGGCGAGATCGTCGTGCTGGTGGGCGCGAACGGGGCCGGCAAGTCCACGATCATCAAGACGGTTTCCGCACTGATCAAGCCGCGCAAGGGCAGCGTCGAGTTCGACGGCGTGCGCATCGACCAGATTCCCGCGTATCGGGTGATCGAGCACGGGATCGTCCACGTGCCCGAGGGCCGGCGGCTTTTTACGCAGATGAGCGTCGAGGAAAACCTCATCATGGGCTCCCTGCACGGCCAGGCCAAAGCCCGCCGGGCCAAGACGATCGAGCGCGTGTACGCGCTGTTCCCCCGGCTGCAGAGAGCGCAAGGCCCAGCTGACCGGGACCCTCTCCGGCGGCGAGCAGCAGATGGTGGCCATCGGCCGGGGCCTCATGTCCCTGCCCAAGATCATGATGTTCGACGAGCCATCGCTCGGACTGGCGCCCATCCTCGTGTCCGAGATTTTCCGCATGATCCGCAAGGTCAACGAGGAGGGCGTCACGGTTCTGCTCGTCGAGCAGAACGTGAAGCAGACCCTTTCCATGTGCCACCGGGCCTACGTGCTCGAAAACGGCCGCATCGTCATGGAGGGCACGGGAGCCGAACTGCTCGCGGACCAGAAGGTGAAGGAGGCCTTCCTGGGCCTCTGAGGACACTGTCGCGCCTGTCGCCGGTGCACGCCGCCCGCTGCCCCTTCCGACCGGAATCGGGGCATCCTCGCCCACGGCGCGGTCGAGCGCCATCCGATGGGACACCGGTCCCGCGTTCTTCTCCGAAACCCTTCCGACTGAGAGGCCTTCCATGTCCCGCGCCCCTTTTGCCCTCCTGGTCAGCCTGGTCGGTTCTGTGCTCCGTCGCCCTGGCGGCGGAACCGCCGCGGGTCGCCACGTTTTCCCCCCAGGGCACGGTCAAGAACGTGCGCCAGGTGCGGGCCGCCTTCAGCGAGCCCATGGTCCCCTTCGGCGACCCGCGCGGCGCCGGCGACCCGTTCGCGGTCGAGTGCGCGGAGGCGGGGCGGGGGCGCTGGCTCGACCCGCGCACCTGGGTGTACGACTTCGAGCGCGAGGTGCCGGGCGGCACGGGCTGCGCCTTTCAGCTGAAGCCCGGGATGCGGGCCCTCAGCGGCCGGGACGTTCGGGGAAACGCGACTTCCGCTTCTCGACCGGCGGCCCCGCCGTCGTGAGCTCGCTCCCGTTCGCGGGGCACCGCGCGATCAGCGAGGACCAGGTGTTCATCCTGACCCTCGACGCCGCGCCGGACGAAGCCTCGGTCGCGGCCCACGCCGGGGTCGCGGCGCCCGGCCTCCAGGACCGCATCGGGCTGCGCATTCTCCGGGGCGCGGAACGCGAGCAGATCCTCGCCGCCCAGCCGTGGCTGCTGGAGCGCGAGCCCGACCCCGCGCGGCACGTGCTCGTCCAGGCGGTCCAGCGGCTGCCGGTGAAGGCCCGGGTGAGCCTGGTGTGGGGCAAGGGCATCCGGTCGCTGTCGGGCGTCGCCACCGAGCGCGACCAGGTGCTGGCCTTCGAGACCCGGGCCGCGTTCCTGGCCGAGTTCAGCTGCGAACGCGAGAGCCCCCGCGCCGGGTGCATCCCCGTGCTGCCGATGACCCTGCGGTTCAACGCCCCGCTGACGGCGCCGGACGGGGCCGAGGCCGTGCTGAACGGGCCGGCCGGACGGACCTGGCGCGCACCGGTGACGCCGGACGGGGCGGTCGTCTTCGAGGGACCGTTCCCGGCGAAGGCCGAGCTGCGGCTGGAGATCCCGCGCGAGCTGCGCGACGACGCCGGCCGGCCGCTGCTGAACGCGGACCGGTTCCCGCTGCGCGTGCGCACCGGGGGCTACCCGCCGCTGGCCAAGTTCTCGGCGCGCTTCGGGATCCTCGAGGCATCGGACCCGGTCCTGCCGGTGGCGGTGCGCAATCTCGAGCCGCGGCCCGCGGCACGGGGGCAGGCGACATCGCCCGACGCCGCCGCGGGCGATGCGTTGCGGGCCAAGGTGCTGGCGGTCCCGGCCGAGCGGGCCGACCTGGCCCAGGGCTGGCTGCGGCGGGTCGCGGCCGCCTCGCGTGAGACCTCGCTGCTGCGGGAGGCCGCGGGGGCTGCGGCGATCGCGCTCCCCGCCGCGACGGGGGCGAGCGCCACGGACGTGATCGGCATCCCGCTGCAGGGGCCCGGGCTCTACATCGTCGAGATCGAAAGCGCGCTGCTGGGGAAATCCCTGCTCAGCCCGCCCAAGCCCATGTTCGTGCCCGCGGCCGCCCTGGTCACCAACCTGGCGGTGCACCTGAAGCGCGGCCGCGAATCCTCGCTGGTGTGGGTGACCACCCTGGACCGGGCCGAGCCGGTCGGCGGCGCGGCGGTCACCGTGGCCGACTGCGAGGGCCGCGTGCTCTGGGAAGGGGAGACCGGTGCGGACGGGGTCGCGCGGGTCGAGCGGGCGCTGCCCTCCGATCGCGGCCTGCCGTCCTGCCCCTGCGAGCCGGACGGGCACGACTACGCGCAGCTCGCCGCGCTGCGGCGCCTCGACGGCGGGCTGTTCGTCACCGCACGGCTGGGCGCCGACATGAGCTTCGTGCACTCCAGCTGGGACCAGGGGATCGAAGCCTGGCGCTTCCGGATCCCGGGCGACACGGTCGCCGGGCCCGTGGCGGCGCACAGCGTCTTCGACCGCAGCCTGCTGCGGGCGGGCGAGACCCTGCACATGAAGCACTTCATCCGGCGCCACACCCGGGCCGGGTTCGCCGCGGTCGACCGGCGAGCCTGCCGGACACCGTCTCCCTGCAGCACCGCGGCAGCCGGCGCAGCTTCACGCTGGCGCTGACCTGGGATGACGCCGGGACCGCCGAGTCCGCCTGGGCGATCCCGCGCGAGGCGCCCCTCGGCGAATACGAGGTGACGCTCGTGCGGACGCGGAGCGACGACCCGCCGTCGGAATCGGCGGACGAGAACCCGGACGACGAGGACGATGCAATCGACGGCGAGCCCGGCCGGCTGAGGGCCGGCCGCTTCCGCGTCGAGGAGTTCCGGGTCCCGCTCCTGCAGGCGGTGGTCCAGCCGCCGGCGGCCCCCCAGGTCCGACCGCGCGAGGTCGCGCTCGATCTCGCCGTGCGCTACCTCGCCGGCGGCGGGGCCGCGGAGCTCCCGGTGACGGTGCGCTCCGAGGCTGCGCCGCGCACGCTCCCGGCCTTCGAGGGCTTCGAGGAGTTCGTCTTCGCCAACGGCGGGGTGCGGGAAGGGACCGTGCGCCGCGGCGACCCCGACGACACGGCCGCGGCCCCCCGCCGCGTGGCGCTGCCCGCGCAGGAGCTGACCCTCGACCCCGCCGGGACCGGGCGCGCCGTGCTCGGCGGGCTGCCGGCACGTCGAGACCCCGCTCGAGCTGACCGCCGAGATGGAGTTCAGGGACCCGAGCGGCGAGGTCCAGACCGTGGCCGCGCGGGTGCCTCTCTGGAACGCCGGGGTGCTGGCCGGGATCAGGCCGGAGAGCGGGTCGGCGGGCGCGGAGACCCTGGTCTTCGACGCGGCCGTGGTCGACCTCGCGGGCCGTCCGGTCGCGGGCGCGCCCGTGACGGTGGACATCTACGAGCGGCAGGTGATGTCCCACCGCAAACGCCTGGCCGGCGGGTTCTACGCCTACGAGCACGCGGTCGCGACCCGGCGGGTGGGCAGCCTGGCCGAGGGCCGGACCGATGCCCGCGGGGTGCTGCACTGCGAGGTGCGGCCCCCGGCGACCGGCGAGATCATCCTGGTCGTCGCCTCCCGGGACGGCGAGGGCAACCGCAGCCTCGCGCACCGCGCCGTCTGGGTGGCCGACCGGCGGGGGTGGTGGTTCGAGGCCGACAACCACGACCGCATGGACCTGCTGCCCGAGCGCAGGCGCTACGAGCCGGGCGACACCGCGGTCTTCCAGGTGCGCATGCCCTTCGACGCGGCGACCGCGCTGGTGACCGTCGAGCGCGAGGGGGTCATGGAGGCGCGGGTGGAGAGGCTCACCCGCCGCGAGCCGGTCGTCCGGATCCCGGTCGAGGGGCACCACGCCCCGAACGTCTTCGTATCGGTCCTCGCGGTCCGCGGCCGCGTGGCCGGTCCGGCTCCGACCGCCATGGCCGACCTGGGCAAGCCCGCCTTCAAGCTGGGGACGGCCGAGATCCGGGTGGGCTGGCGGGCCCACGAGTTGAGGGTCTCGGTTGCGGCCGACCGGCCCGTCTACCCGACGCGGGACACCGCTCGCATCCGCGTGCGCGCGGTCACGGCCGGCGGCCAGCCCCCGCCGGCCGGCGCCGAGGTGGCGCTCGCGGCCGTGGACGAGGGCCTGCTGGAGCTCATGGCCAACCGCAGCTGGGACCTGCTCTCCGCCATGATGGGGCGCCGCGGCTGCGAGGTGAAGACGGCGACCGCCCAGATGCAGGTGGTCGGCAAGCGCCACTTCGGGGTCAAGGCGCTCCCGCCGGGCGGGGGCGGAGGACGGCAGGTGACCCGCGAGCTGTTCGACACGCTGCTGGCGTGGCAGGCCCGCGTACCGCTCGACGCCAACGGCGAGGCGACGGTCGCGGTGCCGCTGAACGACAGCATCACCGCCTTCCGCATCGTCGCCGTCGCCTCGGCCGGCGCGGGCCTCTTCGGGACGGGCGAGACCACGATCCGCTCGAGCCGCGATCTCATGGTGTTCGCCGGTCTGCCGCCGCTCGTGCGCACCGGCGACCGCTTCCGGGCGACGGTCACCGTGCGCAACGCCTCGGCCGCCGCCATGACGGTGGAGGCCCGGCCGGCCGCCCCCGGCATCGCGCCGGCGCTCGACGCGCAGTCCGCCGTCCTGCGGCCGGGCGAAGCGCGGGAGCTCGCCTGGGAGGTGACCGTCCCGCCGGGGGTCGAGCGGCTGTCGTGGGAATTCGAAACGCTCGCGCGCGAAACCGGCGAGCGCGACCGCCTGCGGGTGGCCCAGACCGTGGTGCCGGCCGTCCCGCCCCGGGTGGTTCAGGCCCTCGTCGACCGGCTCGCGCCGGCCGTCGGCCTGCCGCTCGAGCGGCCCGCAGGGGCGCTGCCGGTCGGCGGGGTGAAGGTCCAGCTGCGCCCGCGTCTGGCCGAGGGTCTCGACGGCGTCGCGGACTACATGCGCGCCTACCCCCACGGGTGCCTGGAGCAGAAGGTCTCCGCGGCCGTGGCGCTGCGGGACGCGGCGCGCTGGGAACGGCTGGCGGCAGACCTCCCGGCCTACACGGACGCGGACGGGCTGCTGAAATATTTCCCCGCGACTCCCTCCGGCGACCCCGTCCTCACGGCCTATGTCGTCGCGGTGACGCACGAGGCCGGGTGGCGGCTGCCGGACGGCGTCCTCGGGCCCGCGGCCGTCGGCCTCCGGCGCTTCGTCGAGGGCTCCCTGCAGCGCCATGCCCCGCTGCCGACGGTCGACCTGACCCTGCGCAAGCTCGCGGCCATCGGGGCGCTGGCGCGCGTCGGGCTCGCCGAGCCGAAGCTGCTCGGGTCCGTGACGGTCGAGCCCGAGCTCTGGCCCACCTCGGCCGTCATCGACTGGATCGACATCCTGCACCACCTGGAGAGTGCCCCGGACCGCGCGCGGCGGCTCGCAGAGGCCGACCGGGTCCTGCGGACGCGCGTGGTCTACCAGGGCTCGGTCGTGGGGTTCTCGTCGGCGTCGTCCGACCGCCTGTGGTGGCTCATGGTCTCGACCGACGTCAATGCCGCCCGCACCCTGCTGGCGGCGCTGCGGCTGGACGGCTGGCGGGAGGACCTGCCGCGGCTGGTGCGCGGCCTGCTCGCCCGCCAGGTGCGCGGCCACTGGGACCTGACGACCGCCAACGCCTGGGGGGTCCTGGCGCTGCAGCGCTTCTCGCGCGACCACGAACAGGAGCCGGTGACCGGGTCGACCCGGCTGGGATGGGACGGCCGCTCGCAGCAGGTGGACTGGGACCGCTCGCCCGAAGGGGAGGGCGTGCTCTTCGCGTGGCCGGAGGGCCGCTCCGAGCTCACGGCGGCGCATGCGGGCGGCGGTCGTCCCTGGCTGTCCGTGCAGAGCGTCGCGGCCGTGCCGCTCACCGAGGAGCTGGCCGCCGGGTACCGGGTCCGCCGCACGGTCGCGGCCGTGAGCCGCCGGTTGCCGGACCGGTGGAGCCGGGGGGACGTGCTGCGGGTGCGCCTCGAGCTGGAGGCCTCGGCCGACATGACCTGGGTCGCGGTGAGCGAC
Organism: uncultured delta proteobacterium; assembly: GCA_963828345.1. Lineage (GTDB taxonomy): Bacteria > Desulfobacterota > Desulfobacteria > Desulfobacterales > SpSt-501 > SpSt-501. The sequence goes on along the minus strand of CAWHEZ010000004.1, from coordinate 91,663 downwards.
CCGGTGCCCGCCGGCGCCGCCGTCCTGGGCTCCGGCCTGGGGCGGGACTCGCAGCTCATGACGCGGAACGAGGCGCGCCCGGGCGGCGTGCGTCCGGCCTGGGAGGAGCGCGCCTTCGACGCCTTCCGCGCCTACTACGAGTTCCTGCCGCGGGGGACGTGGTCGCTGGAGTACACGCTGCGGCTCAACCAGGACGGCACCTTCCTGCTGCCCCCGACCCGGGTCGAAGCCCTCTACGCGCCGGAGATGTTCGGCGAGATGCCGAACGCCGCCATTGAGGTGGCGCCGTGAGGCGGGGATTCGGCTCATGTGATGAGGAGCGGAGTTGCTTCAAATCCGAAGCACGAATCCCGAAATCCGAAACAAGCCCAAATGACCAAACGGATAAACACGGCAACCCGGCAGTGCCCCAGCAGTTTCGGTCATTCCGTATTGTTTCGGATTTCGATATTCGGATTTCGAATTTCATGGTCTTAGCCGATGGTCGCAACCCGAATCGCTAACAGCGGCCTGCACATGGGCTGCGCCTGTTTCGCCGTCCTGCTCCTCTCCGGTGCCGCTCTGGCGCTGCCCGCCTACGACGAGGTGCGCGCCGGCTACCGGTCTTCCGAAACCGTGCTGCTCGATCGCCGGGGCCGCCCGCTGCAGGAGCTGCGCACCGACCGCACGGTGCGGCGGCTGGCCTGGGTGCCGATAGAGGAGGTCTCCCCGGCGCTGCTGAGCGCCGTGGTGGGCGCCGAGGACCGTCGGTTCTACGAGCACGCCGGGGTCGACTGGCGGGCGCTTGCGGCGGCCGCGCTGCGCGGGGTGCCGGGCTGGACCTTCCGCGGGGCCAGCACGATCCCGATGCAGCTCGCGGCGCTGCTCGACCCGGCGCTCCGGGCCGGGGAGGGGGGGCGGTCGCTCGGCCAGAAGTGGCGCCAGGTGCTGGCGGCGCGCGAGCTCGACGCCCGCTGGCGCAAGGAGGAGATGCTCGAGGCCTACCTCAACCTCGTGTTCTTCCGCGGGGAGATCCAGGGGGTCGGCGCGGCCTGCCGCGCGTTGTTCGGCAAGTCCCCGCACGGCGTGGACGCTCCCGAGGCGCTGGTGCTGGCGGCGCTCGTGCGCTCCCCGAACGCGGACCCCGAGCGGGTCGCCGTCCGCGCGTTGCGGCTGAAGTCGGCCCTCGGGGCGGCGGTGGACGACGACGCCGTCCGCCAGGCCGCCGCCCGGGCCTTGGCGGGGCCGCACGCCTTCGCCGGCGGGGCCGATCTCGCCCCCCACGCGGCCAGGCGCCTGGCCGCCGCCGGAGGACCCGGCCCGTTCCTGGCGAGCACGCTGGATGCGGAGTTGCAGGCCTTTGCCCGTGAACGCCTCGCCCGTCAGCTCGAGCTGTTGCAGGGCCGCGCGGTCGGCGAGGGGGCGGTGCTCGTGGTCGCGAACCGGACCGGCGAGGTGCTCGCCTACGCCGTCCACACCCGCGACCCCGCGCGCTCGCGCTACGTGGACGGGGTGACGGCCCGGCGCCAGGCCGGGTCGACGCTGAAGCCGTTCCTGTATGCACTGGCCTTCGACCGGCGCATCCTCACCCCGGCGACACGGCTCGACGACCGCCCGCTCGACGTCCCGGTTGCCGGCGGCATTTACCAGCCGCGCAACTTCGACAGCGGCTACCAGGGCCCGGTCACCGCCCGGGCGGCGCTGGCGGCCTCGATGAACATCCCGGCCGTGCGTACGGTTGAGATGACAGGCGTCGAGCTGTTTCTGAAAACCCTGCGCGAGCTCGGTCTCGGGGGCCTGGAGGAGGACGGGGATTTCTACGGTCCCTCCCTCGCCCTGGGAACGGCCGACGTGAGTCTCTGGGAGCTGGTCGCGGCCTACCGGGCACTGGCCGCGAGCGGCGTGGCGGGCGCCATCCGCTTGTCGCCCGCACCCGAGGCCCCGCCCGGCCGCCGCGTCTTCTCGGCCGAAGCCGCCTTTCTCGTGACCGACATCCTGGCGGACCGCGAGGCGCGCAGCGCGACCTTCGGCCTGGAAAACCCGCTGTCCCCGCGGTTCCCGGCGGCGGTGAAAACCGGAACGAGCAAGGACATGCGGGACAACTGGTGCATCGGGTACTCGCGGCGCTATACCGTGGGCGTGTGGGTGGGGAACTACTCGGGCGCGCCGATGCGCGAGGTGAGCGGGGTCACGGGCGCCGCCCCGCTCTGGATGGAGCTGATGAACTTCCTGCGCGACGACGAGCCCCTCCTGCCGGGAGAAGCGCCCGCCGGCCTGGTGCGGGCCGAGGCCGGCGTTCCGGCGCGCGCGGAGTGGTTCATCCGGGGCACGGTCCCGGCCGGTGCCGCGGCCTCCGGCCGGGTCGAGGTGCGGATCACCTACCCGCCGCCGGAGACGGTGTTCGCGCTCGATCCCGACATCCCCGCCGAGCGGCAGCGGGTCGTTTTTGCCGCGCAGGCGCCTGCGGTCGAGCTGCGCTGGACCCTCGACGGCCGCCTCCTGGCGGAGACCGGGAGCACGATCGCCTGGGCGCCCGAACCGGGGCGGCACGAGCTCTGCGTGTCCGCGCCGGACGGGGGCGGGGACCGGGTGCGCTTTCAGGTTCGCGGGCTCGGGCCGGACCGCCCGGCCCGGACCCGCGCGCGTTGACAGCCCTCGGCCGCTTTGGTATGAGACCGGCTCCCGTGCGCGGGAGCGGAGGAGAAGTGGCGCCACTATGCTGAACCGTCTGATCACGAAGCTGCCGTCCCGGCCGCTCGGGCACCTGCTCGGGCACGGCCTCTACCTTTGCGACCGCGCCGCGCGGCGAACCGTCCGGCGCAACCTCGCGTTCGCCTTTCCGGACCTCTCCCCGGCCGCGGTGCGCGCGCGCTCGCGCCGCGTCTTCGGCAACTACGGGATCACCCTGGTCGAGATCCTGCAGCTCGGCTTCATGACCCCTGCGGACGTCGAAGGACGGATCCGGCTATACGGCATCAAGCACTTCCGCGACGCCTACGTCCAACATCGCGGCGTCATCGCGGTTTCGGCGCACCTGGGGAACTGGGAGCTCGGGGTCCAGGCCATGCCGTGCATGTTCGACGGGAAGGTGACGGCGGTCGCCAAGCGGTTCAAGAACAACCGCTTCGAGCGCTGGCTGCACTACATCCGCACCCGGTTCGGGAATTCGATTCTCTACAAGAAGGGGTCGCTGGCGGACATGACCGCCATTCTGCGCGGCGGGGGGGTGCTCGCCGTGCTGATGGACATGGCGCGGCGCAAGGACGGGGTGGACGTCACGTTCTTCGGCAAAAAGGCGACCGCCACCCCGGCGGTGGCCATGCTGGCGCTGCGCTGCCGCTGCCCGGTCGTGCCGGTCTTCTGCGTGCGCGAGCCGGACGGCGTGATCGGCATCCACGGCCACCCGCCGATCGAGATGCGGCGCTCACGGGACCTGCGGGCCGACCTGGTCGAGAACACGCAGCGCATCACGGACGTGATCGAGCGGGTGGTGCGGGAGCATCCGGAGCAGTGGCATTGGCTCATGCGGCGGTGGAAGGAGCATTATCCGCAGCTTTACGAGTAGAAAGAGTGGTTCGGTTTTAGGTTTGATAGCTGGTTGCGCTCATCGCGCGGGCGCTGCGGCGTACTGGGAGTACGCCTCGCGCCGCGCAATTCGCGACGCCTTGCTCTCGAGCACTTGGGCCGAGCCGATTGAACGACTGGAGAACGGTTCTACACGTAACACTCTCGAAGTTGCCTCCCCCGGGACGCGACCTCCTCGAACCGCTACCGTACCGCTTACGAAATCGTCAATCCCAAGTCTTTCAACGTATCCGCGGTCGGTACGCCGGTCTCTGCATCCCAGCCCATGGCCGCGCGGAACTCGCGGGCGAGGTTGTCCACGTCGACGGTCACGCCGGCGAGCGGCCCCTGCGCCTGAGGCGGGCGGCCCGTCATGCGGTCGGGCAGGCGCACCTGGCCGGCCGTGACCCCCTCGCGCAGGTTGAAGCTCTGGCGCAGCGCCTGGATGCGGGCCCCGGTGTGCAGGGCCTCCGCCACGTCGAGGTCCCAGCCGGTGACGGCCTTGAGCAGGTCGACGAGCGGGTAGTTCCCGAAGAACATGAACGGCATGACGCACACCCCGGCGCAGTTGCCGATCTGCAGGTAGCAGGAGGCCGTGGCGCTCATCGGGCCCTTGCCGGTGTAGGCGTGGCGTTCGAAGGCGCCGATCTTCAGCTCGGGGTAGGGCGCGTAGGCCCCCGGCCCGCCCTCTATCCGCGCCATCGGCGCGGCCGTGTGGCGTCCCGGCGTCGGGTCGCACACGAACCCGGTGCCGCGGCTCGGCAGGAAGAGCGCGCTGTGCAGCCCGGGCTCCTGTCCCCCGACGTGCATGGCGCAGGCCTCCGCGCCGCGGCCGATCTTTGCCGCGGCCGCCTTGACCCCGTCGGCGAGGACGTCGCCGATCCCCTCGCGCCGGATCACCTTCTCGAGCAGGGCGACCATGGCCGCCCCGTCGCCCCAGCCGATGCGGATGCCGTCGGTGTCGCCCTCGGTCAGGATCCCCTTTTCGAAGCACTCCATGGCGAAGGCGAGGACGTGGCCGGCGGAGATGGTGTCCAGGCCGCTGCGGTTGCAGAGGTCGTGCAGCTTGATGATCACTTCGATGTCGTCGCACATGCAGAGCGGTCCGAACGCCCCGATCGTCTCGTACTCGGGCTTGTGGACCTCGCCCACGGGGTACTTGCCGGTGGACACGTCGCAGATGCCGCCGCAGCTGATCGGGCAGGAGGCGCAACCGTACTTGCGCGTCTGGAAGCGGACGAAGGCATCCCCGTCCGTCACCCGTTTCACCGCGGGGAAGGCCTGCTCGCCCGCGAGCTGCCAGTTCTTCAGGGGCGTTGCCCCCCCGGCCACCAGCGCGCCGGTGAACCCGCACGTGCCGTGCTTCATCAGCACCTGCGCCATGCCCGGGAGCTCGCGCAGCGCGCGGGCAAAGTCTTTGGAAAGCCGGCCGAGGGCGTCCGGGTCGGCCACCGGGACCGCGGCCGTGCCGCGCACGGCCACGGCCTTGAGGCGCTTGGACCCCATGACCGCGCCCACGCCCGAGCGCGCGGCCACCCGCCCGCGATCGTTGACGATCCCGGAGATCAGGGACAGGCGCTCGGAGGCGGGCCCGATCGCCGCTACCCGGAGTTTGGGGTCGTTCAGCTCGCGCTGGAGGGCCTCTTCCGCGGCGATCGTGTCCAGGCCCCAGAAGCGGGCGGCGTCCCGGATTTCGATCCGCCCGTCGGCGACCCGCAGGTAGCACGGGGCCGCCGCGGCGCCTGAGACGAAGATCGCGTCGAAGCCGGCCGCCTTGAGCTCGCTGCCGAAGTAGCCCCCGGAGTTGGCGTCCCCCCAGCCCCCGGTGAGCGGGGACTTGCAGCACGCCATGTAGCGGCCGCCGGTGGGCGCCCGGGTTCCGGTCAGCGGGCCGGCCGCGAACCCGAGCACGTTCTCGGGCCCCAGTGGGTCCGCGCCCCTGGGGATGCGCTCGAAGAGCACCCGCGCCCCGATCCCGTAACCGCCGATGAACCCGCGAGCGACCTCGTCCGACAGCTCCTCCGTGCGCACGGCCCCCTGCGTCAGGTCCACGAACGCGATTTTCCCCATGTAGCCGCCGGTCATTGTGCCGTCCTCCTGCCGTGAAGTTGCGGCGCATCATAGCGGCTCGCCCGCGCTTTGACAAGCCTGCACGGGTGCTGCAAACCCTCTTGTAGTCGCGGCGAAAACGGGTATGATCGGCGTGGCCCCAACGGGGGGGCACACCAGCAGGATCGGGGGGGTACACCGATGTTCAAATTCTTCGATTGGTTCCGCAGGGACCGGTCCGCCGAGTGCGGGCTGCCCGAGACCTCCGTCTTTCACCGCAAGTACGCCAGCTTCAAAGGACTCCTGCTGGCGAACAACCGGGCGCTCGAGATCATCGCCGACCTGGAGCACACGATCTACCAGGACAAGCCGTTCACCTACATGTGGGCCGTCTCGCAGACGGAAGCCCTGTCCGTCGAGGTGAACACCCTGGTCAAGGAGCTCAACGCCCTGTCCGGCGAGCGGTATGCGGAGCTGGCGGAGGCCACGCAGCGAATTTCCGGCAAGATCTTCTCGGAGCTGCTCCACGAGCGCCACTTCGAGGACACCAGCTTCGTGCTGCCCATCGAGCGCCTGAGCCTGGAAAACGCGTCCGAAGTGGGCGGGAAGGCCGCGAACCTCGGCGAGGTCTGCAACCGCGCCAACCTGCCCGTGCCGCCCGGCTTCGCCATCACGGCCTACGGGTACCAGCTCTTTCTCGACTACAACGATCTCTCCGATCTCATCGCGCGTAAGCTCAAACCGCTCGACATCAACGACACCGACGCGCTCATGGCCGTGAGCCAGGAGATCCAGAACCGCATCATGGACGCCGACCTGCCCGCCGACCTCGAGAGCTCCATCCTGCAGGCCGCCCGCGAGCTGCGCGAGACGGTCGCGGCGGACCTCAAGCTCGCGGTGCGCAGCAGCGCGACGAGCGAGGACTCCGAGGCGAGCTTCGCCGGCCAGCACTCGACCGTGCTCAACGTGAGCGAGGCCAACCTGGTCGAGGCGTACAAGGAAGTGGTGGCGAGCACCTTCAGCCCCCGGGCGATCTACTACCGCCGCCGGCGCGGGTACCGCGACCAGGACGTGAACATGAGCGTCGCCGTCATCGTCATGATCCCGGCCAAGGTCAGCGGCGTGATGTACACCGTGGACCCCAACGACAGCCGCCACTCGGTGATCATGATCAGCGCGGTCTGGGGCCTGGCGGCCGATGCCGTCGAGGGGTCGGTGGCCACCGACTTCTTCCAGGTGGACAAGCGCACCCTCGCGCTCGAAAGCCAAACGGTGGCCGAAAAGAAGCGGCGTCTGAAGGTGGACGCCGCGGACGGCGTGAGCGAAGAGTCGCTGCCGCCGGAGATGCAGCAGACGGCCTGCCTGTCCGCCGTCGAGCTGCGACTGCTGGCCGAGTACGGCCTGAAGCTCGAGCGCCACTACGGGTACGCCCTCGACATCGAGTGGGCGATCGACGCGAACGGCCGGCTCTACATCCTGCAGGCCCGGCCGCTGAAGCGCTCCCAGCGCCCCAGCCGGGAACCCGAAGAAGCGGCCTCCGCCCCCGGGGACGCCGCGGAGGTCGCCAACCCGGTCCTGCTGCGGGGCGGCCAGACGGCCTGCGACGGGACGGCTGCGGGCACCGCCTATGTCATCGAGTCCGACCACATGCTGCACCACATCCCGGAGGGGGTCGTGGTGGTCGCCCGCCAGACCTCGCCGCGCTACGTACCGCTCATGGGCCGCATTCGCGCCTTCATCACCGACGTGGGCAGCGTCACGGGCCACATGGCCTCGGTCGCGCGCGAGTTCCGCATCCCGACCCTCGTGGGGACCGGCAACGGGACCGCGGCGATCGGCCACGGCGACGAGATCACCGTCGACGCGACCCGGGGCGTCGTCTACCGCGGCCGGGTGGACGCGCTCCTCAAGGAGAAACCGCCCGTCAACCCGATGAAGAACAGCCCCACCTACAACCTCGTCAAATCGGTCCTCAAGCGCATCGCGCCCCTGAACCTGACCGACCCGCAGAAGGAGAGCTTCGCACCCTCCGGCTGCAAGACCCTGCACGACATCATCCGTTTCGCCCACGAGATGTCCATGCGGGAGATGTTCCGGATCACCGATCAGGTCTCCCCCGACGACTGCATCGCCGTCCCGCTGCGGGTCTACCTGCCCATGAAGGTCCTCGTGGTGGACCTGGGCAACGGGCTGCGCCAGGGCTGGGCCGGCCGCCAGGCCGAGCTGGAGGACGTGACCTCCATCCCGTTCCGCGCGCTCTTGAACGGGATGAAGCACGAACGGGTGGACTGGTCGCGCACCGCGGGGGTCAGCTGGGGCGGGTTCGCCTCGATCGTGGCCCAGAGCGCGATCCGCGACCCGGTGGCCGAGGGGCGCATGGGCGCGCCGAGCTACGCGGTCATCGCCGGGCACTACCTCAACTTCAACTCGCGGCTGGGCTACCACTTCACGACCATCGACAGCTTCTGCGGGCAGGCGGTGAACGACAACTACATCACCTTCTACTTCAAGGGCGGCGCGGCCGACATCGGGCGCCGCTCGCGGCGGGCGCTCATGATCGCGCAGATCCTCAAGCAGCTGGACTTCAAGGTCGAGCTGAAGGGCGACATGGTGCGCGGCGAGATCAAGAAATACGAGGAATCGGCGCTCGTGGAGAAGCTCGACCTCCTGGGGCGGCTGCTCGGGACGGTGCGTCTGCTGGACATGAACCTGTCCGACGATCGCCAGGTGGACTGGTACGTCGAGCAGTTCATGCAGGGCAACTACCGCTTCGAGGCGGAGCCCGCATGACCCGCCGGTGCCATGCCCTCGCGGCCGCGACGGCCCTCCTGGTCGGCCTGGTCTGCGGCGGGCCCGCCCCGGCCGCGTCGGAGGCCGCCCCGGCGGTCCCCTGGACGTCGTTTCGCTTCGAAGCCGAGCGGCTGGGCAGCCGGGTCACGGTCGAGGTCCGGGTGGACCCCGAGCCGGCCGCGCCCCTGCCCGCCGGGCTGTGGCCGTCGGTGCGCGGCGAGCCCCTGCGGCCGAGCGGCCCGACCGTGCTCAAGCTCACGGTCCTCGCCACCATCGACCCGATCGGGATCGCCCCCATCCGGCTGGAAGGCCGGGTGTGGTTCGACCCCGCGACCGGGACGCCGCTGCGCACGATCCGCAGCCGCGAGGGCAGCGACGATTATGCGCAGTGGTTCGTGTTCGGCCGGGAGGGGGTTTTCAGACGCCAGCACGAACCCCTGGACCGCGCCCAGGCGGCCGGGCCGCCCGAGAACTGGACGCGCGTGAGCGAGAACGCCTACGCCGGCCCGGCCGACGCCGCCCGCTGCCCGTCGCTGGCCGAGACCTTGATGCTGGTCTACCGCATGTCGAGCTCGGCCGCGCAGGGCATCTTCGAGCTCGACCCGCTGTGCGTCTTCCACAAGCGCCAGCTTCACCTCGTGCGCTTCCGGGCGGAGCGGCGGGCGCAGGTCGCCTTCGACTACCTGGAGCGACGCGGCGGAGGCGGCCGAGCGGCGCGCGGGATCGACCGGCGCGGTGACCATCCGGTTGAGCGCCACGCCGATCGGCTCATACCACGGCGACGTGGAACCTTTTTTCAAGGACGCCCAGCTCACCGTCAGCGCGGACGGCCGCCTGCCGCTGGCGGGCGCCTGCGAGTTTCCCGTCATCGGCCGGGTGGACCTGCGCCTGAAGGAAATCCGGTTCGACTGACGCCGGGCGCCATTCCGCCCCAAAAAAAGACCACCGGCGTTCGCCGGTGGTCTCGGTACGGGCCGAACGCGGGTCCGGTCAGGTCCGCGCGTAGTAGCGCTGCATGAGGTTGTCGTAGAACCGCTTGATGACGTTGGAGTGGCCCTTGCTCGCCAGGTTCTTGACGTAGACCGACGAGAACTGCGGCTCGATCACGGGATCGGCCGCCGGGGCCCAGTCCTCGCAGTCGTAGCCGATCGCCTCCATGTAGGGCAGGTAGGCCGGTTTGAACAGCGCCACGTCCTCCTCGGTGAACCAGTGGCGCCAGTCCCCGAAGGCCTTCTTGCGCACCACCTTGTCCTTGCCGGTGCCCTTGGGCACCTCGGCCTCGGACTTCAGCTCGAACCCCAGGTACCGGTTGATGTCCGTGAATTGCCCGGTGACCATGTCCTCGTACTTGAAGAGGTACCACCCCTCGCCGAGGCCCTTCACGAAATCCCGCATGCGGCTGTAGCGCACCCGCTCTTCCTCGATCACCTTCTCACGGCTGACCGGCCAATCCAGGTGGCTGGCGTAGCGGCAGATCTCGATGAACGGGACCGCCCGGGGGTTCTGCTCCTTTTTCAGGATGAGATCGAAGTAGGCCTCGTACTGCTTGCGGTTGAACAGCAGCCCCTTGTGGAAGCGGTAGAGGATGCGGCTCACGGCGGCGTCCCGGGGGTCGCGCGCCATCCACACCTTGCGGTCGTATTGAAACCGGGCGAAGTGCTTGCGGTAGACCTCGAAGTTCTTGCCCTTGCGCTCTTCGTAGGTGTGCTTGTAGACTGCGTTTTCGTAGTCGCCGCTGTACTTGCCGGGCTTGCCGCCCGAAAATGCGTGGCAGTTCGGGAGCCCGCCCGCAACCTTGTACACCATGCCGGTGGTGCCGGATTTCCCCAACCCCAGGATCAAGACTTTCATATCCGTCTACCCCTAAAATAAAAAATCGGACGGTGACGCGTCCGTGCCGGTGATCTATACCCGAACCGGTCTTCGGCTGTCAAGCGATACCCCTCCGCCGTTTACGGGCGGCCTTCGGGCGCGATGCGGAAGATGCGCGGGGCGATCGGCTCTACGCGAATCGGGGTATCGTCCCCCAGGATGTCCTGAAAGCGTCGGATGCGCCGCAGCATCTCCTCCCCGGTGACGTCCGGGTAGCGGTGCCGGTGGAACTCGGGGGGCGCGTGGGACCCGGGGTAATAGGCTTTCAGCCGCTTCACGAGGAACCGGCCTTCGGCGAACAGGCGGCCGAGGACGCGGGTCGGAAGCGGCGGGGCCGGCAGCCCGGGCCGCTCCTGCACGATCGTCTCGAGGACGTCCACCATGCGCTCGCAGGCGAGCGCCCCGTCCTGGCCGGTCAGGTAGCGGTGGACGAGCGCCGAGCGCGCGTCGCCGCCGGCGGCGCCGAGCCGCCCGTCCAGCACCGCGCGGATCCGGTCGAGCAGTTCCGCGGCGGTGACGCACTGGTGGCTCAGGCCGTGCGGCAGCACGTAAAAGCTGTCGTCGATCGCCGGGCAGATCGAGGGCCGGTAGCTGAAGGCCGGGGTGCGCATGACGAAGGCCTCCACCCCGGTCGTGCAGCCGTTGTGCACCAGCGCCCGGGCCGCCATGAGCCACGGGACCACGTTGCCCTCGTTGGTGACGTGGATCCGGCCGTTGCCGGCCGCGAGCCCCTTGTAGACCTCCTGCCCTTCGGTCGGGTGCGGCCGCACGACGACGGCCAGCTGCGGGAAGGCGCGCGCGAGCTCCGGGATCAGGCGCAGGAAGGCCTCGAACACGGCCTGCTTCTGGTCGCGCAGGGCCTCGGCGAATTCGCGCGTCATGCCCACGCCCGCCTTGCCGAAGACGGGCGGCTCCCCGGGGGTCTGCGCCGGCCGGAACAGGTTCTGGGCCGGGAAGAAGGCGTTCACGTGGTTGAAGTTGGTGTTGACCAGCAGGAAGTCGCCGTAGCGCTCGCGGATGGCCCGCACCTGGTCCGCGTAAAACGGGTGCAGCTCCGGCCGGAGCAGGTCGTTGCGCGGGTTGCCGGTGACGTGGATCGGCAGCCCGGCGGGGAACTCGGGGTAGCGCCGCCACAGCTCGGCGTTGTCCTCGCCCCAGGCGAAGAGATGGGACACGCAGCGGATGGCCGTGGGGGAGAGCCGCCGCGAGTAGTAGATCGCCGGCGGCAGGTGGACGAGCGCCTCCTCGTCCCAGGTCAGGATGAGGTGCCCGAGCCGGCGCATGATCTGGAACATCTTCAGGTTGCGGTCGGTGAAGCTCTTGTTGAGGTAGAGCCCGCGCGGGAAGGCGGCGATGCGGAAGTCGACCTCGCGGTGCGAGCCGAGGATGGAGGTGAAGCCCCGGCGCGCGGCGACGGCCGCCAGCAGCAGCTTCGGGTCGAGCTCGCGCACCTGGTTTTCGACCGGGATGATCAGCGGTGGACGGGACATGGCTGCGCCCTCAGGCCCTTGCCGCCCGCACGCGGTAGATGGTGGCCGTGACCGGCTCGACCGCCAGCGGGGTCGTGTCCCCCAGCAGCTTCTGGAAGCGCGCCAGGCGCTCGGCCACTTCCTCGAGCGGCATGCCCGGGTAGCGGTGGCGCTGGAACTCCGGCCGGTTGTGGGAGCCGGGCAGCACGGACTTGATCTGCCGCAGGGCGTGCAGACCCTTGGAAGTGACCCAGCCGTCCAGGCGCCCGAGCAGGGACCGGGAACGGGGCGCCCCGGTCGCGACACCCTCGAGGACGTCGAGAATGCGCTCGCAGGCGAGCGGGCCGTCCTGGGCGGCGAGGTGATGGCGGACGAGCCGGCGGCGCTCCTCGGTGTCGGGCGCCGTGACCGCGCCGTCCAGCACCCCGCGCAGGGTCTGTCGCAGCGCGTCGAAGCCGAAGCAGTTGTGGCTGACCGCGTTCGGCAGCCGGTAGAAGCCGTTGTCGTAGGTGTCGTTGACCGTGGCGCGGTAGCTCAGGGCCGGGACCCCCAGCTCGAAGGCCTCGACCCCCGTGGTGCAGCCGTTGTGGATCAGCGCCCGGGCGCTCAGGAGCCAGGGCACGACGTTGCCCTGGTTGGTCACCCGCACCCGGCGGCATCCTTCCGCGAGCCGGCGATAGACGTCGTGGCTCTCGGTGGGGTGGGGTCGCACGACGACGGTGACCTCCGGGAAGCTGTCCTCCAGCAGGGGGATCATGCGCTCGAAGTCGGCCATGACCGCCTGCTTGTGGTCGCGCAGCCCCTCCGCGTACTCCCGGCTCATGCCGCGGGCGGCCCGGCCGAAGCGGGGCCGCTCCCCGGGCCGCCGGGCGGGCTTGAAGAGGTTCATGTCCGCCCCGAAGGCGTTGACGTGGTTGAAGTTGGTGTTGACGAGAATGAAATTGCCGAACTCCCGGCGGATCGCCGCCACGTCGGCCGCGTAGTAGGGGTGCATCTGCGTCCGCAGCATGTCGCTGCGCGGGTTGCCGGTGACATGGATGGGGATCCCCCGGGGCAGCTCCGGGTACTGCCGCCACAGCTCCGCGTTTTCCTCCCCCCAGGCGAACAGGTGGCTGACGTAGCGGATGGCGGCCGGGTGCAGGCGGCGGCTGAAGTAGGTTTCGGGGGGCAGGTGGACGAGGGCCTCCTCGTCCCAGGTGATGATCTCGTGCCCGTACTTGGCCGCCACCCAGAAGAAGAGCAGGCTGCGCACGGTCATGCTCTTGGAGAGGTAGATGCTGCGCGGGAAGGAGTCGATCAGCATCTCCATCTCGCGCCGGGAGCCGATGACCGACGTGAATCCCCGCCGCGCCGCGACACAGGCCAGGAGCAGCTTGGGATCCAGCTCCCGAACCTGGTTTTCGACGGGTATGAGCAGGTGCCGGGTGGTCGACATGTGCCGGTGAAGCTCCTCATCGGACCGGGGGATTGCGCGGGCGGCCGCCGGTGCGCGCTCTAGGGCAGATGGATCCTGAAAAAATGAACCTTTTTGCCTTAACCGCGTTGCGTTGTCAACCGAATAGACCCGGCGATCGCCCGTGCCGCCCCGCCCGGCGCAGGCCCGGATGCGGGCGTTTGGTTGACAATCACTGGCCGGTGAGGTAGTCCATAACACCTTTTTTTGTATCAGGAACCCGCTGCGGATTCGAGCAGGCAGCCGGTCCGTGCATCCGCTGCAGGGGCATCTCGGCGCTGTCTCCGATCCGACCCCGGATGAAAGGGTGAATGAGCATGATTTCCGACAAATGCAAGCTGATCGACCTCCCCAAGATCCTCGACGCGCGCGGCAACCTCACGTTCCTGGAGAACTCGCGCCACATCCCCTTCGACATCCGGCGCGTGTATTACCTCTACGACGTGCCGGGCGGAGCGCTGCGGGCCGGTCACGCCCACAAGGCGCTGCACCAGTTCCTCATCGCCATGTCCGGCAGCTTCGACGTCACGGTGGACGACGGCTTCAACAAGCTCAAGTTCCACCTCAACCGGTCCTACTACGGGCTTTACATCCCGCCCATGATCTGGCGCGACATCGACAATTTCTCCTCCGGTTCGGTCTGCCTCGCGCTGGCCTCCGAGTTCTACGACGAAGCGGATTACTACCGCCACTACCCCGACTTCATCCGCGGCGTGCGGGAGACCCCGGCGTGAACGTCCCGTTCCTGGATCTGCGCGCCGCCTACCGCGAGCTGCAGGCGGAGATCGACGCCGCCGTCCGGCGGGTCGTGTCATCCGGCTGGTACGTTCTGGGCCCGGAGGTCGAGGGCTTCGAGAACGAGTTTGCCGCCTACTGCGGGGCGCGCCACTGCATCGGGATCAGCAACGGTCTCGACGCGCTCGAGCTGGCGCTGCGAGGGTACGGGATCGGTCCGGGCGACGAGGTCATCGTGCCGACGAACACCTTCATCGCCACCTGGCTGGCGGTGTCCAGGACCGGCGCGGTCCCGGTGCCGGTCGAGCCGGAGGAGGCCACTCACACCATCGCGGCGGAGCCGGGTCGAGGGGCGATCACTCCGCGGACCCGGGCCGTCATGCCGGTGCACCTCTACGGCCAGCCGGCCGACATGCAGCCCATCGTCGACTCTGGCCCGGCGGCACGGCCTGAAGGTGATCGAGGACGCCGCCCAGGCGCAGGGCGCACGCTACCGGACCCGGCGCGCCGGCAGCCTCGGCGACGCGGCCGCGTTCAGCTTCTACCCCGGCAAGAACCTCGGCGCCCTGGGCGACGCCGGCGCCCTGGTGACCGACGACGACGCGCTGGCCGCCCGCGTGCGGCGGCTGCGCAACTACGGCTCGGCGGTGAAGTACCACCACGAGATCCAGGGGTTCAACGCGCGCCTGGACGAGCTGCAGGCGGCCGTGCTGCGGGTCAAGCTCCCCCGCCTGGACGACTGGAACGATCGGCGCCGGACCCTCGCGGCGCGCTACCTGGAGGGCCTGGCGCGGGTGCCGTCGCTCGGGCTGCCGCATGTGCCCGAGGGTGTCGAACCCGCCTGGCACCTGTTCGTGGTGCGGCATCCGCGTCGGGACGATCTTCAGCGGCACCTGGCAGCAGCCGGAGTGGAAACGTTGATTCACTACCCGATCCCGCCCCACCGCTCGGATGCGTATGCGGATCTGGGCTTCGGGCCCGGGGCGTTTCCGGTCAGCGAACGCATCGCTGAAACCGTGTTGAGCCTGCCCATGGGACCTCATCTGACGCCCGACTTGCAGGAGCAGGTCATAAACGCTGTGGCAGCCTGCCCCAGTTAATACCCATGCACCCGGAATTTCAGCGTGCCCAGGACGGCCGAATGCCCCTCCAGGAAAATCTCGTCAGCATCGTCATCCCGGCCTACAACCAGCCGGACTATCTGCGGCGAACGCTGCAGTCCGCGCTCGAGCAGCGGTACCGGCCGCTCGAGGTGATCGTCTCGGACGACTGCTCGCCCCGGCCGCTTGAGGGGGTCGTCCGCGAATTTGCAGGAGCCGAGAACGACCGGTTTCAGATCCGATTCCACCGCCAGACCGGCAATCTCGGCGTGATGGACAATTTCCGCTTCACCGTCGGGCAAGCCCGGGGGAAGTACCTGGTGCCCTTCGCGCACGACAACTGGTTCACCGACCCCGGCTTCATCGCCGACGCCGTGCAGGTGATGGGCTCCCGGCCCGGTTGCCACCTCTGCCTGGCGAACTCCGTGTTTGAAAACAGCGACCGACGGATGCTCGAAATCCCCGACACGCTGAGCTCCCAGGAGGACTGGCACGTGCTGCCGGGGGACGAGTTCATCCGCCTCTACCGGAGGGGCGGCCTGGACTGGACCCAGGCCATCGTGCTGGACCACGAGAAGGCCCTGGCGCTGGGGGCGTACGACGAGCCCTTCATGGTCAACGCACCCCTGGCCCGCCGGCTGAACTCGGGCGAGGACAACGTGTGCGCATATATTTTCATCCTGAGCGCCGTGGGGTCCGTGGCGGTTTCGCCCCGCTGCGTGTGCGAGATCGGCACTCCGGCAGAGTCCTACTCGCGGTCCGACCCGCAGTGGATCCGGACCAAGAAAAAGGTCAAGTTCGTGGTCTTTTACAATCTCTACCGGGCGAACATGCCGGGCCCGCACGCCACCGCCGTCAAGCGCATGGCCTTCAAGCAGGCGCTGGATTACGTGGACCACATGTGCGATGCCCGCATCCTGAGGTATTACCGCTACCATCCCGGCGTGCTCCTGCTCGCGCTGCTGTCGCTGGCGCGGCGGCC
Organism: uncultured delta proteobacterium; assembly: GCA_963828345.1. Classification (GTDB taxonomy): domain Bacteria; phylum Desulfobacterota; class Desulfobacteria; order Desulfobacterales; family SpSt-501; genus SpSt-501. Next base: position 75,670 of record CAWHEZ010000004.1, on the reverse strand, counting down.
GTGGATCGAGCTGAGGTATTCCTTCAAGCGCGTCTTGGGGCGGAACCCCATCACAGGCAAGGCGTTCAAGAAGATGAAGAATTGAAGCCCCGGCGCCCCGGGCTCATCGTGACCTACATCTTTCCACTCATTTGAGATCGGCAGGTGCCATGCCACAGGAACTCATCATCATCGGGGACGGAGAGACGGCGCAACTCGCCTGCGAGTACTTCACGCACGACTCGGACATGCGGGTGGCCGGGTTCGCCGTCGAAGAGAAGTACAGAAAGACGGAACGGCTCTACGACCTGCCCGTGGTGCCCCTGGAAACGGTGGAGCAGCGTTTCCCGCCGCAGGACTACCGGGCGTTCGTGGCCATCTCGTACACCCAGCTCAATCGCGTCCGTGCCCGCATCTACCGGCAGGTGAAAGATAGGGGCTATGCATTCGCGAGCTACGTCAGCTCGCGGGCGTTCGTCTGGCGCACGGCGCACATAGGGGAAAACTGCTTCATCCTCGAGAACAACGTCATCCAGCACGGTGTCGTCGTCGAGGACAATGTCATTTCTCTGGAGCGGGAACCATGTCGGGCACCAGACCCGGATCCGGCAAGACGCCTACATCGCCTCGCACGCGGTGATCTCCGGGTTCTGCGACATCGGCGAATCCTGCTTTGTCGGCGTGAACGCCACCTTCAACGACAAGATCCGCGTCGCACGGGACTGCGTCATCGGGTCCGGGGCGGTCGTCGTCCGGGACACCGAGCCGGGCAAGGTCTACGTGGGCAACCCGGCCAAGGCCCTCGCCAGATCGAGTTACGAGACCTTCGGGGTCCCAACGGATTAGCCGCATGAAATGGATCAAGCAGGGATTGGTTTACGGTCCGGGCGGGTTCGCGCCCTGGGCGCGGCACTCCGCCTTGACGCCCACGCCCATCCTGATCACGCCGGACGTGATCCGGGTGTACGCCGGCTTCAGGGACGCCGAGGGGGTCAGCCGCATCGGCTACGTCGACGTCGCGGCGGACAACCCGTCCGTCGTACGCAAGGTGTCGGCCCGGCCGGTCCTCGACGTCGGGGTCCCGGGCGCCTTCGACGACAACGGCGTCATCCTGGGGGATGTGGTCCGGGACGGCGAATCGCTGCGGATGTACTACGTCGGCTTTCAGCGGGTGCAGCAGGTCAAGTTCCTGGCTTTCTCAGGGCTGGCCGTCAGCCGCGACGGCGGCGAGACCTTCGTGCGGACCAGCCCGGCGCCGGTCATGGACCGGGACGCCGGCTCGCTGTTCATCCGTGCCATTCACACCGTCCTGTTCGAAGACGGTCTCTGGAAGGTGTGGTACGCGAGCGGCAGCGGCTGGCAAGAGCTGAACGGGGTCCCCTATCCGAAATACAACATCCACTATACGGAGTCTGCGGACGGGATCCGGTTCGACCGTCCGGGGCGGCTGTGCATCGACGTCGCGGGAGCGGAGTACCGGATCGGGCGGCCGCGGGTCTACAAACGCAACGGCGGCTACGCGATGTATTTCACTAAGGGCGACACCCTGGGGAACTACTTCCCGGGGTACGCCGAGTCAGCCGACGGAATCCGCTGGCAGAGGCGCGACGAGGCTCTCGGGATCGAGCTTTCGGAGTCCGGGTGGGACTCCCGGACGTTGTGTTATCCGTCTCTGCTGGCGTACAAAGACCGGACCTACATGTTCTACAACGGCAACGACATGGGCAGAGACGGTTTCGGATATGCCGTCGGCGCGGAGTGAGGCCGGGCATGCTGACGGTCACCCCCTACACGCCCGATCACCGGTCCGCCTGGGACGAGTTCGTCCGCCGCTCGAAGAACGGGGTGTTCCTGTTCTGCCGAGACTACATGGACTACCACGCCGACCGGTTTGCGGACAGCTCGCTGCTGTTTTTTGAGGGCGGCCGAATCGCGGCGGTGCTCCCGGCCAACCACGTCGGCGACGAGTGGGTGTCCCACGGGGGGTTGACCTTCGGCGGGGTGGTCACCGACGAGCGGATGACGATCGACGGTATGCGCGCCGCGTTCGATCTCCTGCTGGATCACTTGCGGCAACGAGGGGTGCGCCGGCTGGTCTACAAGCCCGTGCCGCACATCTACCACCGGCTGCCCGCGGAGGAGGACCTGTACCTCCTTTTCGTCACGGGCGCCCGCCTGATCCGGCGGGACCTGTCCACCACCATCGCCATCCGCCACCCGCTCCCTTACGCCAAGGGGCGCAAGTGGAGCATCAACAAGGCCAGGAAGGCGGGTGTGAGCGTGGAGCCCAGCCTCGACTTCGAAGCGTTCATGGCCATCGAGGAGTACGTCCTGCGCAAATACCACGGCACCAAACCCGTTCACTCCGCGGCCGAGATCCGGCTCCTGGCCGAGCGCTTCCCCGAGAACATCCGGCTGTTCGGCGCGTTTCGGGAGGGGGGCATGCTGGCCGGGGTCATCGTCTATGCCGATGCCGGGGTTGCCCACGCGCAATACATCTCGTCGACCGACGAAGGGCGGGAATTCGGGGCGGCCGATCTGGTGCTGGACCATCTCATCCGGGAGGTCTATGCGGACAGGACGTATTTCGACTTCGGGATTTCGACCGAGCAGTCCGGCCGCTTTCTGAACGCCGGGCTGGCGCTCTACAAGGAGAACTTCGGCGGGCGATCCATCGCCTACGACTGGTACGAGATAGAGGTCCCGGGCTGACACAGCCCGACTCCCCCCACCTGAAGCACCGGGTCTCCCACTCAACCGGTTGGGTGCGGTCCCACCCGCCGGGCAACCCGATCCCGCCTGGAGTCAACCGAAGAGACGTTCCCGGTTGAATCGCCGGCGAGACACTCCTACCGGGCTTTTTCGACGGACGGCAGTCGAGCCGCCCCCGTTGCGACCATCTGCTCGGCCAGTGCCCAGTCGTAAGGCTGGTTGACGTCGAACCCCTCCTCGTCGCGGGTCAGGAACGGCATGAGCACGTTGCCGGCGATGGTACGCGTTTCGAACACCACCCTGGACCAGGCGATCTCGAGGCTTGCGTTCTGGACGTGGACGAGCGGCAGGGAAGGGTACTGGCTGCTGTGCCACGGCTGCTCGGCCGGTCCGAACGGCAGCAGGGGCAGCATGCGCCGGCCGCGGATCACCCACATCTTGCCGGGGTGCTGGCCGCACTTCTCGACCGCCCGCAGCGAATCCACCCCCTCCTCCGCGCAGAACTCCGTCCACGCGCGCTGAATCGTCTCGGGCAGCCGGAACGGGCTGGTGGGGCGCAGGATGCTGAAGCAGTCGTAGCGCCGGCCTTGCTCGGCCAGGCGCTTGAGCGTGTACTCGACCCACTCGATGTCGGGCGAGGTGTCGCCGGAGAACTCGGCCGGGCGCATGAACGGGACCTCGGCCCCGTGCTCCCGGGCGATGCGGGCGTAGGCCTCGGAGTCGGTGGAGACCACGACAGACGCGAACACGCCGCTCTGGAGCGCGGCGCAGATCGAATAGGCGATCAGCGGGTGGCCGGCCAGCGGCCGGATGTTCTTGTCCGGGACCCGCTTGGATCCGGAGCGGGCCGGGATCAGGGCGATGCAAGACGGCTTGGGAGGTGTCGAGCTCATGGGGTCCATCGAGGTCAGGGGGTTATAGGATTTCGGTCGCTCAGGTTTGACCCGGGTCGAAGGTCATGATCACGTTTTTCAGGTTGGAGTAGACATCCAGCGCTTCGGTGCCCGGTTCGCGGGAGCCGTTGCCGGACTGCTTGACCCCGCCGAAGGGCATGTGGGGCTCGCTGCCGAAGGTCCCCGCGTTGACCACGACCACCCCCGCCTGGACCCGCCGGGTGAAGTCGAGCGCGCGGTGGATGCTGCGGGTGTGGATGCAGGCGGTCAGACCGTACGGGGAGCGGTTGGCGAGCGCCAGGGCCGACGCGTAGTCGCGGACGCGGTAGAGGCAGGCGACCGGGCCGAAGACCTCGGTGGTCGAGATCTCGGCGTCCGGCGCCACGTTCTCGAGCAGGGTCGGCGCCAGGTAAAACCCGTCCGCGTGTGCGGGGTCGGTGAGGCGCCTGCCGCCGGTCAGGACCCGCGCCCCTGCGGCGCGCGCGCGCTCGACGGCGGCCAGCATGCCCGCGAGTTGGTTCGCGTTGATGACCGGCCCGAAATCGTCGTCGTCGGCGGGGCCGACCCTCAGCCCCTCGGCGAGCGCCACGAGGCGGTCGCGGAAGCGCTCGTAGATCGCGTCGAACACGATGACGCGGCTGCCGGCCGCGCAGCGCTGGCCCGCGTTGCTGAAGGCCGAGAGGGCCGCCCAGCGGGCCGCCTGGTCGAGGTCGGCGTCGTCGCAGACCACCAGCGGGTTCTTGCCGCCCAGCTCGAGCGACACCCGGGCCAGGCGCGAGCCGGCCACGCGTGCAATTTCGCGGCCGACGGCGGTCGATCCCGTGAAGCTGACCACGGCCACGCGCGGGTCGGCCACCAGCGGGGCGCCGGCGTCTTCGCCCAACCCCTGGACGATGTTGAGCACCCCGGAGGGGAGGCCGGCGTCATGGGCGATGCGGCCGAAGAACCAGGCCGTGGCCGGGGTGTCCTCGGCGGCCTTCAGGACGGCCGCGTTGCCGCACACGAGGGCCGGGAACACCTTCCAGGCGACGTTGGCGATCGGGGTGTTGGCGGCAATGATGAGGCCGGCGACCCCGAGGGGCTCGCGTACCGTCATCGTCGTCCGGTGCGGCACGGCGCTGGTCGTCGTGCGGCCGTAAAGCCGGCGCCCCTCGCCGGCCATGAACTCGCCGAGCGCGATCGCCCCGCCGGTCTCGGCCAGCGCGGCCTTGACGGACATGCCGGTTTCGGCGGCCACGATGGCGGCCATCTCCTCGCGTCGGCGCTCGAGTTCCCGGGCGACGGCCAGCAGCAGCTCGGCGCGCCGCACGGGCGTGAGCGCGGACCAGTCCCCGAAGGCGCGGGCCGCGGCAGCGACCGCCAGCCCGACGTCGGCCGAGCGCGAGCGTGCCAACCGGCAGATCTCTCTGCCGGTGACGGGGGAAACCTTCGGCAGGGTCTCGCCCGTCGATGTGTCCGACTCGCGACCGTCGATCCAGTTCGGTATGAGCCCGGGGATGCCGGGATAGCTCATGGAGGTTGAGGTCGTTTGGGTCTCCCCCTTCAGAAAAAAATTGAAGTCCGCCGGGGTGCCCCGGCGGACTTCAATTTCTTACCAGACGGTGAAGCCGCCGTCCACTTTCAGGTTGATCCCGGTAACGTAAGCGGATGCCGGCGAGGATAGAAACAGGAGCGGGCCGCGCAGGTCCTCCGCGGTGGCCATGCGGCCGAGGGGGACTCGCGCGCAGAACTTGCGTTTGAAGTCCTCGTCCTGCCCGCCCAGGACCCCGCCCGGGGAGAGGGCATTGACGCGCACCCCGTGCGGCGCCAGATGGGCGGCCAGGTATTTCGTGAGGTTGATGACGGCCGCCTTGGACGCCCCGTAGGCCGGCGGCTTGATGAACGGGGGATCGCACGGGATGTGGTCGTAAAACCGTGCGTCCGGCGAGACGCTGGCGTAGAGGGAGCCGATGTTGATGATGGAGCCTCGGCGGTTGGCCGCCATGGCGGCGCCGAACACCTGGGAGACCAGGAACAGGCCCGCGGCGTTCACCTCGAGGATCCGCAGGTTCACCGCCAGCGGGATCTCATCCAGACGGTACCCTTTGCCGTCGGCCGCGGGCGGCGCATCGATCCCGGCGTTGTTGACGAGGATGGTCGGGGAGCCGAAGACCTCGGTGCAGCGGGCGAGGGCCGTTTCGAGCTCGGGCCGGCTGCAGACGTCCGCTGCGGCGCAGGTCAGCCGTTCCGGGCCGAACCGCCCGCTGAGGTCCGTGAACGCCTTGGACGGTGGGGCCCCGGCACGGTCTATGGCCAGGACGTTCGCCCCCGCGTCCAAGAGCGTTTCCACCCACACCGGTCCCAGTTTGCCCAGGGCGCCGGTGACCACGGCGATCTCCCCCTTGAGGTCGAAGGCGTCCATCCGGCCTACTTCTTCAGGGGTCCGGCGCCGTTGAGGGTTTCGAAGCTGAAGGCGTCGTCGGCCTTGAGCGCCACGCGCGTGGTGCGGCCGATGACCTTGTCGATCTCGTAGGGCTGCAGACCGCCCCCGGGCGACTTGATGGCGATGTCCTCGCGCCGGATCGCGTGCCCCGCCGGCAGATCCCGCGCCGCCACCAGCTGCTTGCCCATCTTCACCATCGGGGTCACCTCGCTGTCGTACACCCGCTTCACCCCGTCGCCCAGCGCCGTGCGCACCCGCCGGAGGTCCCGCACCATCTTCTGAAACCCGATCGGCTCCAGCGAAAAGGCGTGGTCCGTGCCCTTCATGGTGTGGTTCAGCGTGAAGTGCTTCTCCACCACCCGCGCCCCCAGCAGGTAGGCCGCCAGCGCCATCGCAATCCCGTTGTCGTGCGAGGACAGCCCCACCACCGCCTGCGGAAACCGCTCGCGGAAGGTGGTGATCACCCGCAGGTTCAACTCCTCGAAGGCCGCCGGATACCCCGCCGTGCACTGCAGGATGCACAGCTGCGGGTTGATCGGCATGATCGTGTCGTAGGCCCGGTTGACGTCCTCCATCGTGCCCCCGCCCGTGCTCAAGACGATCGGCTTGCCCACCTTCGCCATGTAGGCCAGCAGCGGCGTGTTCTTCAAATCCCCCGAGGCCACCTTGTAGGCCGGCATGTCCAGCTTGGCCAGAAAATCCACGCTCGGGAAATCAAAGGCCGTGGCGAACATCGTCACCCCGATCTCCTTGGCGTAGGCCTTCAGCTCCCGGTACTCGCTCTCCCCGAACTCCAGCGCCTCGCGGTGCTCCCCGTAGGTGGCCCCGTAGCTGTTCTCGTTGTCGTAGGGCTTGGCATAGCCCGCGGCCGTGTAGAGGCTGCGGTTGTCGCGCTTCTGCAGCTTCACCGCGTCCGCCCCGCACTCCTTGGCCACCTTGAACATCTCCAGACAGGTCTTCACCTTGCCCTGATGGTTGTGCCCGATCTCCGCAATCGAATAACAGTCGGTCGTGTCGTCGATGGTCTTTTGATCAATGACTAACCTGTGCATGTCTATCCCCCCCATTGAATTAATGGTGAAACGTGGTGCGACCGCAGCAGCGGTCGTTTTTTTCAAGCGGTTTGAATTTCTTCAGGATCGCCGCCGGTGTCGCCGGTCGGCTCCCGGAACCTGACCGGTCTCGGGAAACGCTGAAGCGCTCACGCGGCGCGAACCGTCCCATCCGGGCGAGTAGGCCCGGGCGGAGAGGCGACCGCTCAGGAAATCGTCCTCAGCGATTCAGGCCGAGTCACCGGCCCCGTCGGCGCCTTGATCTGAGTCAGCTTGCCTTCCTTCAGCTGGTAGGCCCAATCGGCACATTCCACGACCGCCGATTGATGCGAAACCGCCAGGATGGTGACGCCCCCCTTCAACTGCTGGAGGGTCACGCAGATCTCTCTTTCGGTTTTCGGGTCGAGCGCTGTCGTCGCCTCGTCCAGGATCAACAATTTCGGGCGCTTGACCAATGCGCGCGCTATGGCGATGCGCTGGCGCTGGCCCCCGGAAACCATGCTGCCGCGTTCCCCGACGATGCTGCGGACACCCTCGGGCATGTGCTGGACAAAATCCCATGCCCCGGCGGCCCGCAGCGCGGTTTCCACATCCTCTTCGCTGATGGCGGCCTCTCCCAGCGTGACGTTGTTGAGGACCGTGTCGTGCATGAGCAGGTTTTCCTGCGGCACGTATCCGATCATCTCGCGCCAGCTGCCGATATCGATCTGCGACAGGGGCGCGCCGTCGACCCAGATATCACCCTTCTGTGGGCGAAGCAACCCTGTCAGCAGGTCTGCGAGAGTGCTTTTCCCCGAACCGGAAGGGCCCAGCAGCGCCGAAAAGGACCCCGCCGGGAGCACCAGCGACACGTCGTCCAACACCGTGCGGTCGCCATAGGCGAAACTCACGCCGTCGATCCGGACCTCGCGGGCGAAGACCGGTTGCAGCGTCCCGGTGAACAGTTCCCGGGCGTTCCGTGCCCCCTCGATTTTTTCGAGCAGCGACCAGTAGGCGCTGTCGTATTCGACCAGGTTCACGTATTCTTTTTGGATTTTTTCGATTTGCTTGAGAGTTTTTCCGATGAAGAAGACCATGGCGATGATGGCCGTGGGGGACAGGTCCCAATACGACAGGGCGATATAGAGGCAAAGAACCAAGAACACCATGGTGAGCGGCTCCTGGAACGAGCCGAGTGCGGCTTTGCTCAGGACCTGCTTTTGGAGCGCACGGTTCAGGCGACGGGTGGTGTCGGTCAACACCACGTCGGACTGCTTTTCACGTGCCATGGCTTTCAACGGCTTGATCGAAATGAGGACATCGGTCATCTGGGCGATCAAGGACTGCATGTGGACGGTCTGCTTGGCGCCGGCCCGTCGGTTTTTGCGAACCAGCCGCCGCAGGATGACCACGATGAAGACGCCCCCGCCCAGCGCGATCAGCGTGGCTTTCCAGGAGACCAGGAGCGCCAGGACCGTGTAGACCATGGCCTCGATCAGCATGGACGCCATCTTGGCGCCGAAGCTGAAAGCGGTTGAGGCGCGATGCGCCTCGGTAGCGACGGCGTTGGTCAGCTGCCCGACCGGCTGGCGGATGAAATATTCCCAGTTGGAGGCGAAGAGGGACTTGAGCAGGGTCAGGCGCATGTCGGTGGCAATCATCACCACCGTGAGCCCGATCTGCTTGTTGGCCAGGTAGACCAGCAGACATTTGAGAGCGATGCAGGCGACGAACAGGCTCAACAGGATCGCGACGCTCGGGGCGAGGCCGATTACCCCCAGGGCCTCCTTTACAATCTGGTCTATCGTCTGGCTCCACGCAGGTTGGGAACCCGCGGCGGCGCCGTCCTGTGAGGCCTGGTTAAAGAGCGTGTTGAGGAGCGGCAGCAGCGATGAGATGCCGAAGCCTTCGGATATCCCGGCGAACAGGATAGCGACCAGGGTCAGAATCGTCTGCCACGGATACTTCCGCGCGAGTGTAAAGAAAAGCCTCATGAATGAAGACGCTTCCCGTTCAGAACCTGCTCCGGAGGGTGATAGCCCGTCAGGCGCCCGACAGGCCGGCGATGGGTTTCGGCAACTCGCCGAACGCCCGCGCGATGTGCTCGATCTGCTCGGGGGTGTGGCCGGCGCTGACGCTGCAGCGCAGCAGGGACCCGCCGTCGGGCGATGCGGGCGGCAGCACGAGGTTCACGTAGACCCCGCGTTCGATCAGGGCCGTCCAGGCCGCGAAGGCCTTCTCGCGTTCCGCGAAACGCACGGCGATGATCGGGCTCGGCTCCGGGCCGAGAGTATACCCCAGGTCGCGCAGGCGGCCGTAGAGGGTTCGGGCGTTTTCCCACAGTCGATCGCGCAGCTCCGGGCGCGACCGCAAGACCGCGAGGGCGGTCCGGGTGGAAGCGATGATCGATGGCGAAGGGGAGGCGGTGAAGACGTAGGGCCGGTTGGCGAAGCGCATGAGGTCGAGCTCGGGGTGGTCGCTGCCGCAGTACCCGCCGATCGCCCCCAGGCTCTTGCTGAAGGTGCCGATGACGAAGTCGACGTCCGCTTCGACCCCGGCCTCCTCGGCCATGCCCCGGCCGTGCTCCCCGAGGACCCCGAGCGAGTGCGCCTCGTCGACCACCAGCATCGCGCCCGGGTGGCGGCGCTTGACGGCGGCGATGTCGGCCAGGGGCGCCCGGTCGCCCAGCATGCTGTAGATGCCCTCCACCACGATGAGGGTGTTCGCGATCCGGTCGCCGAGGCGGCGCAGCCGCTTGTCCAGGTCGGCCGGGTCGTTGTGCCGGAAGCGGATGATCTCCGCCCCGCTCAGGCGGCACCCGTCGTAGATGCTGGCGTGGCTGTCCCCGTCGATCACGAAGACATCCCCGGGGCCGGCCAGGGTGGACAGCATGCCGAGATTGGCCACGTAGCCGGTCGAAAAGACGATCACCCCGCGCCGGCCGAGGAAATCGGCCAGCTCGCGCTCGAGCTGGACGTGGATCGAGTAGCTGCCGTTGGCGGCCCGCGAGCCGGTGGTCCCGGTGCCCTGGGTGCGCACCGCCTGGCAGGCGGCTTCGATGCAGTCGGGGTGGAAGGTGAGCCCGAGGTAGTTGTTGGTTCCGGCCAGGATGACGCGCTGCCCGTTCACCACCGCTTCGGTGGCCGAAACCACCTGGTCCATCACCACGCTGATCGCCTGGATCCCGCTTTCGGACAGGGCCTGGCGCGTGGCGGCCAGTTGCTGGAACTTGTCGAAAATCGCCATGGTCACACTTTCCCCAACAGTTTCTGGAGCTGCACGGTAAAGTCGCGAACGGTGCGGACGTCCGGCAGGATGTTGAGCGGGATCGAGATGTCGAACCGGTCTTCCACCCGTTCGACGAGGCTCATGACCTTGAGGGAGTCGAACTCGAGGTCGGAGACCAAGTCCGTGTCCTCGCGGACGCTGCGCCCCTGAGGGGCCAGCGGCTGCACCATCTCGATCACCTGCGACAGGAGTTCTTCGTATGTCTGCATACCCGGTCCTCGACGTATCTGCGATGAACGCGCGCCGGCAGCGGCACGCTCGTATCCGTTCAGGATGTTTCCTTTTTAGACGAACGGCGCGAAAGAATCAACGGTTGCGCGATCCGCGCTGCCCGTCCGCCCAGCGCCCGCCGCGCAGCCGCGCGAGCGTGCGCCGCATGCCGGGCTCCAGCAGTGTCGCCGGTCGCCAGCCGGTCGCCGCGCGCAGCGGGGCGTCGTCGCACACCCAGTCGGGGTGGGTCAGCTCCCGGACCTTGCCGGGCGTGAGCATCGGCAGGCCGCCGCATCGGCGGGCAACCCCCAGGCTGACCCGGGCGGCGACCCGCAGGAGCGGGGCCGGGATGCGCACGGCATGAACCCGCCGGCCGACGATCCGGCCCACCGTCCGGACCAGGTCGCCCCAGCCGTACCCGCCCGCCTGCCCGTCGTGGATTTCGAACGGCCCCGGCCGCCAGTGCGGGGTGTCGAGCAGGTGGCAAACGGCATCGGCCAGGTCCTCGACGAACAGCAGCGAGAACCGGGCCCGTTCCTCCCCGAGAACCGGCGCGACCCCCAACCGCATGCAGCGCACCAGGGGCAGGGTCTCGCGGTCCCCCGGGCCGTAGACGGCCGGCGGTCTCAGGGCGGTCCACGTCATGGCGCCGGCGCCCGCGCGCACGGCGTCTTCGCCGAGCCGTTTGCTGCGGGCATAGTGCGAGAGGTGCGGCGCGCGCGCCGCCAGCGACGACACCAGCAGAAACCGCATCTCCGGGTGCTGCTCCCGGGCCGCCCGGACCAGGCGGGCCGTGCCGTCGACGTTGGTCCGGTCGAAGTGCGCTGCGGTCGTGCCCCGGATCGCGCCGGCGCAGTGGACCACCGCGGCGGCTCCCCCCACGAGGGCCCTCAGGCTGTCCAGGTCCTCCAGACTGCCGCGGACCCACTCGACCCGGCCTATCCCCCGCGAGTCGGTCGGAGGCTCGGAACGGCAAAGCGCGCGCACGTTCCACCCGGACGACCGCAGGCGTTGCGAAAGGGCGGAGCCGACGAAGCCGGTGGCGCCGGTCAGGGCCAGAGTGCGGAGATGGGTCACGTTCATAACACACCGGCGATCACCTCATTAACTACAGGTGATCGCCGGCGTCGGTAAATGGGTTCTCTGCGGAGCCCGGGCGCATGCGCCGACGGGCCGGGGAGGTCTATCCGACCTTGCGCCTCAACGTGTAGGCGTCTTCACTCGTTCCGGGCTGTTCGGTCTGTCCGTCTTCCACCCGCTGCAGGAAGTCCTTCTTGGCCCCCGAACGGGAAAGCTTGCCGGAGGTGGTGCGCGGCAGCGTGTTGCGCGTCACCAGTTCGATGAAACAGTCGATCCCCAGGTCGTGGCGGATGAGCCCCTGGATGCGCGACACGAGTTCCTGGCGTTTCGCGTGGCTGGACTCGCGGCACTCGATCACGAGCACGGCCGTGTCGTCGCCGTCCGGTCCGGTCACGGAAAACGCGGACGCGTCGCCGGTGCGCACTTCCGGCTGGCTCTCGGCGATGTATTCGAGATCCTGCGGCCAGATGTTGCGCCCGTTGATGATGATCAGGTCCTTCTGGCGGCCGGTGATCACGAGGCTGCCGTCGACGACGTACGCCAGGTCGCCGGTGTTCAGCCAGCCGTCCCGCGACAGGACTTCCCGCGTCAGGGCGTCTTCGCCGAAGTAGCCCGACATCACGCTCGGCCCGCGGACAAACAGGGTTCCCACCCGGCGTTCGGGCAGGCGTCGTCCCTCGGGGCTGCGGATTTCGACGTCGAACCCCGGCAGCGGAAAGCCGCATTTGACGAAATTCTTGGCCTTCACGTGGGCGCCGGCGGTGACCGGCACGGCCGTTTGGTCGTCGGCCAGCGGTTCCGGGTCCACGGCGTCCAGCTGGATCCCCGTGTCCAGGGGCGAGAAGCTGACCGCGAGCGAGCACTCGGCCATCCCGTAGCAGGCGGTGAACGCCGCCGGGTTGAACCGGCTCGGCGCCAGCATGTCGGCAAACCGGGCGAGCGGCTCCGGGCGAATGGTCTCCGCGCCGACGCCGGCCAGCCGCCACGAGCTCAGGTCGTAGTCACCGGCCGTGTCCTCCCGCAGCCGCTGGACGCACAGCTCGTAGCCGAACGGAGGCCCGAACGACACCGTGGCGTGATTCTGAGAAATCAGGGACAGCCACAGCCGGGGCCGCATGCCGAAGTCGCGGGTCTTGAGGTAGTCCACCGATACCTGCGAGGCCATCGGCGAGAGCACGAGCCCGACCAGCCCCATGTCGTGATAGAACGGGAGCCAGGACATGCTGCGGTCGCCCGGACGGACCTTCACCCCGTGGCGGATGATGATGGACAGGTTGGCCATGACCGTTTTCTGGGTGATCATGACCCCGCGCGGAAACCGGGTGCTGCCGGAGGTGTATTGCAAATAAGCCAGTTCTTCCGGCCCGGACGGGACGATGGGCTCCTGCGACCGCGGGAACTCCGCGAACTGCTCGGGGGTGCCGACGAAGGTCAGCGGCAGGCCCTGGGCGGCCTCTCTCAGGAAGGAGAGAAACATGGCCGGGGCGACCGCCACCTGGGCGCGGCAATTCAGCAGCAGGCGCCGAAGCTGGGCCACGTAAAACTTGTGCCCGCCCAGGTGAATCGAGGCGGGCAGCGGGACCGGCACCATCCCGGCATATTGGCAGGCATAGAAAAAGCGTAAAAAGTCCGGGTAGGTCTCGGCGATCAGCGCCACCCGGGAACCGCGCTCGAGGTCCAACCCCAGCAGCTGGCGCGCGATGTCGACGGCCTCTTCCCGCAACACCGAGTACGGCAGCACCGCTTCGAGCTGCCCCCGTCCGCTGTAGAAGCTGGCCCCCGTCTCGCCCTGGGCCGCGTAGTCCAATGCCTCGGCCAAGGTAGCGAAGTCGCCATACCGCAGTGGTATATTGCTCTCGGTCGGTGTCGCCTCCATATCAGTCCACTATCCTTTTTCGGTTTCACTCAGTAATCAAGTTCCGGCCAGCAGGATCCGCTACTGAAGCCAGACGACAGAACTCCCCCACACGTCATCACCTGTGAGGCGGAAACCAAATTTGAGAATGTGTAAACCATTTACCTTGGAATGTCAAATCCCCTTCCCGCAGGGCGTCAATCACAAGGTGCTGATTACAAGTGCAGAACTCAGTAAATTCAGCCTGAAAAAAATGCGCCATTCGTATAAACCAGCCTTCACCGAAATGCAAGGCTTTATTCCCGCAACCAGATTCGACTTGAAAAGCCGAGCGACATGTGAAAGATTCCTTCGGCCGGCGGATGGCCGCAAATGCCCGCCGGCCGTGCTTTTTCAAGCGTACATTGTCCGTGCCGGGCTCGGCACACCACGGGTTGGGGGGGGCGATCCTCCGGTGTCCCGTATGCGGGGCTACGCGTTGCCCCCATGGCCAGAGACGCATCTGTCCCGCGACCGCCACATCCTTATCTTATGAGTTTAGTATGACGTCCATGGCGCAGAATCGGTTTACCGCGGTCGTGCTGGCAGCCGACCGGACCGCGGACGACCCGGTCGCCCAGGCCGCGGGGGTGGCGTGCAAGGCGCTCGCCCCGGTCGGGGGGCGACCGATGCTTCTGCGCGTGCTCGATGCCCTGGCGGGCTCGTCGGCGGTGGGGGATGTCATCCTCTGCGGGCCGCCGGAGGCGATCGTGCAGCGCGATACCGAGCCTGCGGCTGCGGCTCGATGACGGCCACACCCGGTGGCTGCCTCCGGAGCGCAGCCCGAGCACGAGCGCCTTGGCGGCGCTCCGGGCTGCGCCCGCGGGCGCACCGGTGCTTCTCACCACGGCGGATCACGCCCTGCTGCGCCCCGAGGTGATCGACCACTTCTGCCGCGAGGCGCGGGCGACCGGCGGCGACGTGACCGCCGGCCTGGCCTCCTACGAGCGGGTCATGGAACGCTTCCCGGGGATGCGCCGCACGCGGACGCGGTTCAGCGACGGGGCCGTCTGCGGGTGCAACCTGTTCGCGTTTCTCACCCCCGACGGCTGCAAGGCGGCCGACCTCTGGCGCCAGGTCGAACAGGATCGCAAGCACCCGGTCAGGATGCTGAACCGGCTGGGGTGGGGGGTGGTCGCGCGCTATCTGCTGGGGCGCCTGAGCCTGGAGGACGCGCTCGCCCACATCTCCCGCCGGATGGGGCTGCGGGTGCGGGCGGTCCTGCTGCCGTTTCCGGAGGCCGCCGTGGATGTGGACACGGTCGGGGACTGGCACTTCGCCGAGTCGATCGCCGGGCAGCGCCGGGCGGAGGAGGGAGACCGGGGGGCGCCGTGATCCTGAAACGTTACATCATCATGGAGATTCTCAAGCCGGCGGCGGCGATCCTCTTCGTCCTCGTCATCATCTTCGCCAGCTACACGGCGGTCACCTACCTGTCCGAGGCGGTTGCCGGCTCGCTGCCCCCCGGGACCGTCGGGATGATGATCCTGCTCAGGATCGGCATGGCGCTCGAGGTGCTGTTGCCGACGACCTTCTACCTGTCCGTCATCATTGCGTTGGGGCGTCTTTACAAGGACTCCGAGATGACGGCGCTCTCGGCCTGCGGGGTGGGGATCACGGGCGTCCTGAAGCCGGTGGTCCTGCTGTCGCTGCCGGTGGCCGTTCTCGCCGGCTGGGCGTCGCTCTCCATCCGGCCCCAGTCCTACGTGGAGATCTACCGGATCAAGTCCCAGGCCCAGGTGCAGTTCGACATCTCGCGGTTGGAGCCGGACAATTTTCTCGACCTCGAGAGCGGGAAGTACGTTTTCTTCGCCGAGAGCGTGAAGGGCCGCGAGCAGGGGGCGGGCCGGGTCTTCATCCGGATCAAGGAGGGGGGCAACCGCAAGGTGATCCAGTCCGAGCGGATGACCCAGGGGCCCGAGGACGAAACCGGGGCGAAGAAGCTCCTCTTCGAAAACGGCACCTTCTACGAGTTCCCGGTCGCAGGGGAGGGCGGCAAGATCACCCGGTTCAACCAGGCCGAGTATCCGATGCCGAACACGCCCCCGAGCGCGCGCTACCGCTACAAGGCGGCCCCCACCGACGAGCTCATCGGGTCTGCCAACCTGGAAGACATCTCGGAGCTGCAGTGGCGGTTTTCGACCCCGTTGTCCACCATCCTGCTGGCGATGGTCGGGGTGCCGTTGAGCCGGAGCAACCCCCGGCGCGGCAAGTACGCCAGGCTCGGGGTGGGCGTCGTCATCTTCGCGTTCTACTACCAGCTGTTTGTGATCGCCCGGACGTGGGTCGAGAAGGGCAAGGTCATCCCGCTGATCGGGATCTGGTGGGTGCCGCTGCTGCTCGCCGGGCTGGCCGTTTTCCTTCTGTGGCGAACGGGCGAGGTGTTCTACCGCCGCCGCGGGGGCCGAGATGCGAGACCGGCTTAAGCTGATCGACATCTACCTGGGCCGCAACACGCTTCAGGGCTTCGCCCTGGTGCTGTCGGTGCTGATCGTGCTCTTCAGCTTCCTCGAGCTGTTGATCCAGCTCAACGACGTCGGCAAAGGCGTCTACCGCCTGCAGGACGCCTTCCTTTTCGTCGGGATGACCATCCCGCGGCGGATGGTGGACCTCATGCCGGTCGCGGCCCTGCTGGGGAGCATCGTCTCCCTGGGGCTGCTCGCCGACCACCAGGAACTCACGGCCATGCAGGCCGCCGGGATCTCGGTGCAGCGCATCGCCTTCTCCGTGCTGGGGACGAGCGTCATCATCATGGCCGGCACCCTGCTCATGGCCGAGTTCGTGGCCCCACCTCTGGACCAGGCCGCCCGCATCCAGCGCTCGCGCGCCATTTACGGCAAGCCGGTCATCATGTCCAAGGAGGGGTTCTGGATGCGGCACGGCCGGTCGTTCGTGAACGTCGGGCGCGCACTGCCGGGGGACCGGGCCGCGGACATCGAGGTGTACGAGATGGACGAAGACGGGCGCCTGAGTCAGTTCATCGCGGCGCGCGAGGCCACGATCCGGGGCAACCAGGACTGGGTGCTGAGCGGCGTTCAGGCCAGGCGCTTCGCGGGGGAGACGGTGTCCGTCAGCCCGGTGGGGGACTACGTCCTGAGGGGCTTCCTGACCCCCGACCAGGTCTCGATCCTGGAGCTGCCGGCCGACAGCCTGTCCCTGTCGGATCTCTGGGGGTACATCGAGAGCCTCCGGCAACGGGGCCAGAACCACCAGGCCTACTCCCTGGCCTTCTGGCAGAAGGTGTGCCTGCCGGTCACGACCGGGATCATGGTGCTCCTGTCGCTGAGCTTCGTCTTCGGGTCCACCCGCATCCGTAACGCCAGCCAGCGTATCTTCACCGGCATGCTGGTCGGGGTCCTTTTCTACCTCTCCAACCAGATCTTCGGGCACCTGGGGCTGATTCTCGACCTCCCGCCTCTGCCCACGACCCTCGCGCCGGTGAGCGCGGTCCTGGTCATCGCCCTCAAGCTGCTGCGGCGCGCCTTCTGAAAAAAACGGCGTCGCGGGCCGTGATCCGGCGTTGCGCGGCCTTTTGTAAATGCTCACATGCGATCCGCATGCTGCGCGTTCCAAAAGGCCGCGCGCCTTGGCTGACGGCCCGCGACGCCGTTTTTTACAATTGATCGGCGTGTCCGGAACGACCTTTCGATTCCAATCTGTTTGTCAGATGGCCTCCTCCGCTTCGGCCAGGAACTCCGCCCGCCCGGGATCGTAGACGTGATCCTGCAGGGTCGTGCGCCAGCCCCGGTCGGCCGATCGGATGCGGAAGGCGCGGAAGGCCGCCCGGTGGGGCCGGTCGCCGCCGGCGGCGGTGGCCGAGGAGATGCCGAAGACCGGCACCGGTCCTCCCGGGCCGGCGAGGCGGCCGCGGGACCGCCGGTGGGTGTGGCCGTGCAGGACGAGCTCGGCGCCGTGGCGGGCAACCACGGCCTGCAGGGCGGCGGCATCCAGCAGGCGCTTGCGCGGCGCCACCCCGGCCGCCAGCGGCGGGTGATGGATCAGCACCACCCGGTACATCGCCTCGCGCCCGCACGATTGCAGGAGGGCCGCCAGGCGGGCGAGCTGATCGGCGCCGATGCTGCCGGCGGCCGAAAAGGACGGGGTGGGGTGCGCGCTTGAAACCCCGATCAGCGCGACGCGGCCGCGGGCCCGCAGCGTCGGGAACCTCGGTCGACCCGGATCGTGCGGCGGGTCGGCGGCGAGGTAGTCGGCCGTGCCCGCGAGCGTGTCCGCGGCGGGGACGGCCACCAGGGCGTCGTGGTTCCCGGGGACAACGAAGACCGTGTCGGGCGGCCCGAGCCGGCGCAGCTGCTCGCCCGCCAGGTCGAATTCGGCCGGCAGGCCCAGCTGGGTCAGGTCCCCGGTCACGGCGATCAGGTCGGCCGATATCCGGCCGGCCGCCTCCGCCAGCCGGTCGAACACCCCGGGATGGTGCGCACGCGCACGCCGCAGCTTCCAGCTCAGGACGCTCAGGGCGCGCTTGTTCCAGAACGCGGACCACGGCGCGGTTTCGGGGCGGCAGACATGAAAGTCGGAGACGTGAATCAGGGTGCAGGCGGGCGGTTCGGTCGGCTTTACAAAACCCATGACGGCATATATAAACCAACGTGCTTCGGTTTTCAACGTGCGGCGGTGTCCCGCCGCGGCGCACCGTTTCGCAGATACCAACCCCCCAGCACCCGGAAACGGGCTCGATGGCCCATGGCATCCCCTTTGCCTGACGACATTCTCCCCGCCTGGGCGAGCCACCCGATGCGGTCGCAGGCGGCGGCCCCTGGCGGCCCGGCGTGATCAGCAACCCCCTGAGCGGCGGCAACAAGGGCGGGCGGATCCGCGATGTGCGCCGGTGCCTGCAAGGCTACCCGGACATCCCCCACCGCGAGGTCCGCACGGTGGCGGAGCTGCGCGCGGCCCTGGACGAGTTCGCCGCCCGTGAGGTGAACCTGGTGGTCGTGAACTCCGGGGACGGGACCGTTCAGGGAGCGCTGACGCTCCTGTTCAACCGCCGGCCGTTCCGGACGCCGCCCCTGCTCGCGCTCGTGAGCGGCGGGACCACCAACATGACCCACCACGACCTCGGGCTGCCGGGGGACCACGTCCGAGCGCTGTGCCGCCTGCTGAACTGGGCCTGCCATGGAGAAGGCGAGGCGCGGGTCCGGCGGCGCACGGTGCTGCGGGTGAGTCGGCCGAACGACCCCGAGCCGGTCTACGGGTTTTTCTTCGGGGCTGCCTGCATCTTCAGGGCCATTCAGTTCTTCCACGCGAGCGTGCACCGGATGGGGTTGAGCGGAGACCCGGCGCACCTGCTGATCCTGGCGCGGTTTCTCTGGGGGCTCTTCCGCCGGCACGACGCGCTGGTCGCCCCCACGCCGATCGCCATCCACACCGAAAGCGGGGCCCTGCCGCAGCGCGACTACCTGATGCTGCTGATCACGACGCTGGACCGCCTGATCATGGGGCTGCGGCCGTTCTGGGCGGACGCGGGCGGCCCCTTGCGGCTCACGGCCGTGGGGGCGCGTCCGCGGGGCCTGCTGCCGGCCCTGCCGGCCCTGGTCCGGGGGCGTGCCACCCCGCACGCCGTGCCCGAAAACGGCTATCTCAGCTGCGCGGCGAGGGAGGTCCGGCTCTGCATGTCCGGCGGGTTCGCCGTCGACGGCGAGCTCTTCTCGGTCGACCCCGGACTCGGACCCGTGCGGGTGCAGGACGGGGGGACGGCGGACTTCTTGCGGCTGTGAGCATGCAGACCGACGACGACCTCCACCGACTGATCCGAAGCACGGCCGCGCGACCGGCCGCTCCGGTGGTTCACCTCCTGGCCGAGGCCGTGCGGGACCGCTACGGCGCCGCCGTGCAGGCCGTGCTGTTCTACGGATCCTGCCTGCGCTCGGGCGACGACCGGGGCGGGATGGTGGATCTCTACGTCATCGTGGACCGCTACCGTGCCGCCTACGGGTCGTGGGGGCTGTCGCTGCTGAACTGGATGCTCCCGCCCAACGTGTTCTACCTCGAGGTGAAGGGGGAGGACCGGGTGGTGCGGTCCAAGTACGCCGTGCTGTCCATGGACGATTTCGAGCACGGGACATCCCGCCGCTGGTTCCACTCCTACATCTGGGGGCGTTTCGCCCAGCCGACGGCGGTGCTCTACGCGCGCACGCCCGAGGCGGCGGCGCGGGTGCACGCCGCTCTCGCGCAGGCGGTCGTGACCTTCCTCGGCCGGACGATCCCCTGCATGGCGGGGCCGTTTTCCGCCCGGGAGCTGTGGCTCAGGGGCCTGACTCTGAGCTACCGGGCCGAGCTGCGCGCGGAGCGTCCCGGCAAACTGGCAGGCCTCTACCACGCCGCTCCGGACTATTACGGCCGGGTCACGGATGCCGCCCTGCCGCGGCTGCCCTTCGCCGTCGCGCGTGCCGAGGGGGATCCGCCCCGATACGACGCCCGGCTGTCCGCCGCGCGGCGCGCCGCCTGCCGGGCCGCCTGGGGGATCCGGTCGGTTCAGGGCAAGCTCCTGCATCTCCTGCGCTTGCTCAAGGGGGCGTTCACCTTCGCCGGGGGGTTGGACTACCTGCTGTGGAAAATCGAACGGCACACGGGGGTGACGGTGGAGGTGCCGGCACGTCTGAGGTCGCACCCGATCCTGGCGCTGTGCGTACTGTCCTGGAGGCTCTACCGCCGCGGAGGATTCAGGTAACTTCGCGCGGGTCTGGGGCGTTGTTCCGACCGGACGCCGCCTCCAGACCGACCCACCCGATCGCTTCCTGCTGAAATCCGAAGCACGAAATTCGAAGCTCGAAACCTACGCAACCCGCCCATTCACCGGCTCGCGCCGCTGCCGTCCGGCGGTTCCAGGGCCTTCGGTCGTTTCGGATTTCGAGATTCGGATTTCGAATTTCCTCCGCAGGGGCGGGGGAGCTATCGGGCGTTGATGAAGGCTCGGATGGCGCTTTCCTGATCGGGCGTCAGGGCCTTCAGCCGCAGGCCGATCCCGGTGGGTTCGCTGCGCTGGACGTGGCCGTCCAGGATCAGCGGCTTGGCCGCCCCCGGCAGGCGGCAGCTGATGCGGACCGCCTTGGCGGGCGGAAGGGCCCGCTCGGTCTTGATGAACATTCCCACCAGGCTGATGTCCGTGATGACGGCCTCGAAGGTGCCGCCGTCCGCGGCACAGACCGCACGCAGCCGACAGGACGTCCGGTCGACCTGGCGAATGGCCGTCTCGTCATCCTCCAGCGTGAGGGTGGTGACGGGCAACTCCGCCGAAGGGGATTCGAGCAGCTGGTCCATCAGGTGCTGCTGCTGCTCCTCCGAGAGGTCGAGCACGAGCTGGTAGAGACGGGTGACCATGCGGTCGCCGAGCAGCCCTTTCAGCAGGATCAGCTGCTTGTCCCGGGGCAGCTCGTTCACGAGCGTGAAGAGGCGGGCGGTCGTGCTGAAGCGCCCCAGGCGTGGTCCGATGTCCTCCATGGCATCCCCCGTCAGAGGCCGGCCTGCTTGAACAGGGCGCCGACGTCCATCTGGTTGACGGTGTCGGTCATCAGCTCGCTCAGAAGCTTCTCGGCCTCGCTCTTGCCCACGATCTTGATGCGTTCGGCGCTGCCGTTCACGCTCTGGCGCGACAGGATCGACCCGTCGCGCATGAGCAGGGCCTCGAAGCCCATGCGCGACGACCACTTCCGGTCCCCGAAATCCAGTTTGAACTCCTTCAGGACGAACCTGAACTGGGCCTCGGACCCGGCGCCGGGCGCCGCGACACGGACGCCGGCGGCCTCGAGCCGCACGCGCAGGATTTCGCGGAAGAGGGGGGCCAGCTCGTAGGCGCCCTTGAGCTCGCCGGGGCCCCCGGTCCGGGAAACGGTGAGCGCGAACGCGTTGGCGAATCCCTCCAGCTCGTCGCGGGCCATGGGCGTCAGGAAAGCGGCCGAGGCCCGTTCGTCCTCAAAGGCCAGGCTGACCGTGCGTGCGATGCTCTGCGACGGGGGCGCGGGGACACGGTAGTCGATCCCGAGGACGCCGGTGGACGCACAGGCGGCCAGCCAGGCGGCGGCCAGGAACGCCGCCGCGACGAGGGTGCGGGAGGAGTGGCGGTTCATCAGGAGTCGGTCCTTTCTTTCCAACGGTACGCGCGACTATGGCGGAAACCGCCAGGGCTGTCAAGCCGCCGCCGTGCCCCGCTCGGGCCGCCGTCAGCGCAGGTTCATGACCTCGATCAGCCCCTCGGTCAGGTCGGCCAGCAGCAGCCGGTCGCGCAGGGGATTGCCTTTGTGCAGCAGGAGTTTCACCACCTCGGCGCACTCCAGCGAGGCCATGCACACCACGCAGTGCGGCACGGTCCCGAGCGCGGTTTCGGCGCC
The DNA here is from genome assembly GCA_963828345.1 of uncultured delta proteobacterium. GTDB lineage: Bacteria > Desulfobacterota > Desulfobacteria > Desulfobacterales > SpSt-501 > SpSt-501. The sequence goes on along the minus strand of CAWHEZ010000004.1, from coordinate 53,816 downwards.
CTTGCGGGGCGCCTTCGCGGGGTCGCCGTAGATCAGGCGCAGCCCGCGGTCGCCCGGGAAGACGGTGGTGAGATGGCCGGAGGCGCCGGCCACCGCGGCCGAAACCATGGGCACCCCGGCGTCGCGGCAGGCGTCCTCCACGACGAAGCGCGCCGGCAGGTTGTCCAGGCAGTCCACGACCACTCCGCACCCCGCCAGCAGCTCCGCCGCGTTTTCAGCCGTGAGGAAGCGGGCGTGGGCCGCGACCTCGACCGAGGGGTTGATGCGTTCGACCCGCTGCCGCGCGGCCTCGGCCTTGGGCAGGCCGAGGTCCGGGACGGTGCTGAGCAGCTGGCGGTTGAGGTTGCTGTCCTCGAACCGGTCGCCGTCGAGCAGCGTGAGCCGTCCCACGCCCAGGCGCGCCAGGATCTCGACGACCGTCCCGCCGAGCCCGCCGAGACCGATCACGGCCGCGTGCGCGCCCAGCAGCGTCGCCTGGTCGGCCGGCGAGAAGGTCCGCATGTTGCGCGCATACCGCTCCGGCACGATGCCGGCCTCCAGAGCGGCCGCTTCGACGTCCCGGCCGCTCGTCGCATGGGCGCGGGAGAGGTCGATAACGTCCGCGACCGAAATGCCGCGGAAGGGCGTCCCGTCCGGGAAGGCCCGGTCCTGCGCGCGTCGATCGAGTTCATCGCGTGAGATCATCCTGCCGTTCTCCGCCGGGGGCGCGGACGCCGCAGCGTCCGGTTGAATGCAACGCCCCCAGCATACCAACCGCCCGCGATCGCTGCAAGCGCTCGTCGCGCCTGCGGTCGCCCAGGCCCCTCGTTTTTGCGCTTGACTTTGGATCGGCAGTGCGGCAGAGTCAGTTCTAAATACTCGAACTAAGTTTCAAATATGGAACTATTGCCATGAGCTCCACCGAGCGCGTCATCCGGGTGATCGAAACGGTCGTCGCCCGCCAGCACACCGGCATCCGCTTCGCCGAGATCGTGACCGGCACGGGCGTCGCCAAGGCGACGGTCCACCGCATCCTCGCCGAGCTCGTCGGCCTGGGCCTGCTCACGTTCAGCCCGGACAGCAAGCGCTACCGGGCCGCGCTGAAGCTCGCATCGCTCGGTGCGGGAGTCATCTCGAACTTCGAGCTGCGCAACTACGTGCACCCGCAACTGGTCAAGCTGCACCAGGAAACCAAGCACACCTGCAACCTCGGGATCCGCGAAGGGGATGTCGGGATCTACGCCGACAAGATCGAATCCCACGACTACGGGATCAAGCTGTTCTCCGAGATCGGCAAGACCTTCCCCCTGTACTGCACCGCTTTCGGGAAAGTCCTGATCGCCAACGCCCCGGATGCGGTCCGCTCGCGCGTTCTGGCGCAACCCATGAAGGCCTTCACCCCCAAGACGGTGACCGACCCCCGCAAGCTTGCGCGTCAGCTCACCCGCGTGCGCGAGCAGGGCTACGCCGTGGATCTCGAGGAAATCACGCGCGGCATCATCTGCATTGCCGCGCCCGTGTTCGGCGCGCAGCGGGGCATCGTCGGCGCCGTCAGCGTGACCTTCCCGGCCTATCTCGCGGAGGAGCGCGGGATCGCGGCCGACATCGAAGCCGTGTGCCGGCACGCCGGAGCCGTTTCGGGCTCGGCGGGCGCCGGCCCGGCCCCTTCAGAATAGAAAGGAACCGCCATGGAGATCCGGCATGCCGTGCACCCCGACCAGGCCGTCCTGCTCGACACCACCGAGCTGCGAGAGCACTTCCTCGTTCAGAACCTGTTCGTCCCCGGCGAACTCAAGCTGGTCTACACCGGCTACGACCGGCTGATCGTCGGCGGCGCCTGCCCCGTCGACGACCTGGCGCTCGAAGCCGACCCGGCCGTCATCGGCGCCGCTTTCATGCTCGAACGCCGTGAAATGGGGGTCATCAACATCGGCGCGCCCGGGACGGTGACCGTCGACGGCGCGCGCCACGCCCTCGGCCCGAAGGACGGCCTCTACATCGGCCGGGGAAGCCGCCGGGTGAGCTTCGCCAGCGCCGACCCGCAGCAGCCGGCCCGCTATTACATCAACAGCGCCCCGGCCCATGCGGACTTCCCCACGCAGGCGGCCACCCCGGCTGCGGCGGCCGCGGTGCAGCTCGGGTCGACGGAAAAGAGCAACCGGCGCACCATCCGCAAATACATCCACCCGGACGGGATCCGCAGCTGCCAGCTCGTCATGGGCATGACCACGCTCGAAGCCGGCTCGGTCTGGAACACGATGCCGACCCACACCCACCCCCGGCGGATCGAGGCCTATCTGTATTTCGAGCTGCCGCCGGACGAGGTGGTGATGCATGTCATGGGCGAACCCCACGAGACGCGGCACCTGGTCGTGCGCGACGGGGAGGCCGTGCTGTCGCCCAGCTGGTCGATCCACTCGGGCGTGGGCACCTGCGCCTACACCTTCATCTGGGGGATGGCCGGAGAGAACCAGACGTTCACGGACATGGACGCGGTGCCGATGACGGCCCTGAAGTAAGGCCGCGATCGTTTCGGCCCGCCTGGATAAACCCGACAACCGAGGAGGAGGACGGAGATGAAGAAGACCCTGCTGGTGCTGATCGTGTTGATGGCGGCCGTTGCGGTGGCCCAGGCCCAGGTCATCCAGATGAAGCTCGGCCATTTCGCCGCCGAGTCCCACCCGGGCAACCTCGCGAGCAAGATGTTCGCCGAGGCGGTGGAGAAACGCACGGACGGCAAGATCAAGATCGCCATCTACCCCAACAACGCCCTGGGCTCGCCCCCGGAGGTGCTCGAGCAGAACATCCTGGGCGCGGTCGACATGAGCCTGCCCACCCAGGGCCAGCTCGGCAAGTACTCCAAGAAGTTCAACTGCGTCATGCTGCCCTTTGCCTTCACGAGCTACGAGCAGGCGGACAAGGTCCTCGACGGCAAGTTCATCCCCTGGGCGGTCCCGGACCTGGACCAGGCCGGCCTGGTGTTCCTCTCCAACTGGGAGTGGGGCTTCCGCAACCTGACCAACGCCAAACGGCCGGTGAACACCCCCGACGACGTGAAGGGCCTCAAAGTGAGGACCCCGCCCGAGCTGCCCACCCAGGCGGCCATGGAGGCCTTGGGGGCGGTCGTGGCCACGATCAACTTCAACGAGCTGCAGATGGCCCTGAAGCAGGGGGTGGTGGACGGCCAGGAGAACCCGATGGCCGTGATCTTCGCCAACAAGCTCAACGAATCGCAGAAGTACCTCGCCATGACCGGCCACAACTACAACACCATGGTGCACGTGATCAGCAAGAAGGTCTGGGACAAGCTCACCCCCGAGCAGCAGAAGATCGTGAAGGAGGAGAGCAAGCGGGCCGGCGACTGGATGCGCAAGACCGTGCGCGAGGGCGAGGCCGACCAGATCACAGCAGCTGCAAGCGGCTCGGGATGCAAGTGACCTACCCGGACAAGGCCAAGTTCAAGGCCATGATGCCGCCCGCCTACGACCGGATGAAGCCGATTGCGGGCGAAGACAACATCGCGGCCTTCATCAAGATGGTGGACGAGGTCAAGTAATCACCGGGAGCGGGTGCCGGGCGCGATTTCAGGCCGGCACCCGTCCCGCGGCTCGTTTTGCCGCCCGACCGGGAGGGGCCCCCATGCTGACCCTGCTCATCTTCGCCGTGCTGCTGGTCCTGATCATGATCAACCTGCCGATCGCCGTCGCCATGGCGCTGACCGCGGTCGCGTTCTTCGCGGGGCTGGACGGCACCGCGCTTCTGACCATGCTCCCGCAGCGCATGTACGCCTCGACGACCGGGTTCACGCTGCTCGCGATCCCGTTCTTCATCCTGGCCGGCAACCTGATGAACACCGGCGGGGTGACCGGCCGCATCTTCCGGCTTCGCGCGGGCCGTGATCGGCCACGTCTCGGGCGGGCTGGGGCAGGTCTGCGTCATCGCCAACGTCATCTTCTCCGGCATGTCGGGCTCGGCCATCGCCGACGCGGCCGGCCTGGGGCAGGTGCTGCACAAGGCCATGGTCGACAACGGGTTCAAGCCCAAGGTGTCCGCCGCGATCGTCGCCGCGGCCGCCACGATCGGGCCCGTCATCCCGCCCAGCATCCCCTTCGTGCTCTACGGCGCGCTGACCGGCGTCTCGGTCGGCAAGCTCTTCCTGGCCGGCTTCATCCCCGGGGTGCTGATGGCCGTCGCCATGATGGCCGCCATCGCGGTGCTGGCGCAGCGCAAGGGCTATCCCAAGGCCCCGCGCGCCGCCTGGGGCGAGGTCTGGGCGAGCGTGCGAGCGGCTTCCTGCCGCTGATGACGCCCGTCATCATCATCGGCGGGATCCTGAGCGGGCTCTTCACGCCGACCGAGGCGGCGGTGGTCGCCACCCTCTACGCGCTCTTCCTCGGCTTTCTCTACAAGGACCTCACGCTGCGCGCGCTGCCCGGCATCTTCTGGACCTCCATCCGGCAGACGGTCAGCCTGCTCTTCATCATCTCCGGCGGCGGGTTTCTTCGGCTGGCTCGTCATCCACCAGCGCATCCCGGACCAGATCATCGTCACCCTGACCGGCATGAGCGCCACCGCCAACGGGATCATCGCCATGATCATCCTGGTGGTGCTGATCCTGGGCTGTTTTCTCGAAGGCAACGCGATCTTCATCATCACCATCCCCATCTTCCTGCCGATCGCGCAGCGCTTCGGGATCGACCTGATCAATCTCGGGGTCGTGATGACGCTGCTGATCATGATCGGGAACCTGACGCCGCCGGTCGGGATGTGCCTCTTCGCGGTGTCCAGTTTCTCCAAAGTGAGCGTCGGCGCCTTGTCGAAAGAGGTCTGGCCGTACCTGGTCGGGATTACGGCCGTGACGGTGCTGATCGCCTACGTCCCGGGCATCGCCCTCTTCGTGCCCGACCTGTTCATGAGCAAGTGAGGTGACGCGATGGAAAACATCCTGAAGGCTCCTGCAGCGCCTGGACCGGCTGCTCCTGAGCACCCTGAAGGTCGTGACCATCACCTGTTTCTTCCTGCTGACGATCCTGATCACCGCCAACGTGTTCGTGCGTTTCTTCCCGGTCGTGTCGCTGCACTGGTTCGACGAGATCATCGAGCTGCTCTACGCCTACCTGGTCTTCTACGGGGCGGCGGCGCTCTGGATCACCCGCGAACACCTGTGCGTCGGCGACTGGATCAGCGGGCGGCTGTTCACGGGCCCGGCCGCCCAGCGCGCCTACCGACTCGTCCTGGAGCTCCTGGGCCTGCTGTTCGCCGCCATCTTTTTCTGCGTATGCAAGCCGGCTGACCAGCCTTTCCCTGGAGGTGACCAACGTCTTCGCCATCCCCAAGAAGGTCCTGTACTCGTGCATGGCGGTCTCCGGGGCCATCATGGTCCTCTACTCCATTCGCAACTGCGTGACCGAGATCCTGAGCTGGCGCCGCCCCGCGGCGGACTCACGACCGTAGGGGGCGTCTGACACCCACTCAAGCGAGGTGATTATGATTCTGGAGGACTTCAGACTGAACGGGAAGGTGGCCGTCGTGACCGGCGGCACGATCGGCCTGGGCGAAGCGATGGCCTTCGGGCTGGCCGAGGCCGGCGCCGACATCGCCGCGGTGTACCACCAGGACCTCCCCCAGGGGACCGAGCGGTTCGAACGCCTGGGCCGCAGGTGGCTGGGAGTTCAGGCCGACCTCGGGGGCATCGCCCCCGTGAACGAGATCGTGCGGCAGGTGGTCGAGGCCTACGGCCGCATCGACATCCTGGTGAACAACGCCGGCATCATCCGGCGCAACCGGTCGATCGACTTCACGGAAAAGGACTGGGACGAGGTCATGGACATCAACCTCAAGACCCTGTTCTTCCTGTCCCAGGCCGTGGCGCGCCAGTTCCTCAAGCAGGGGCAGGGCGGCAAGATCATCAACATCGCCTCCATGCTCTCGTTCCAGGGCGGGATCCTCGTGCCCTCCTACACCGCGAGCAAGAGCGGGGTCATGGGGCTGACGCGCCTGCTCGCCTGCGAGTGGGCGCCGCACGGCATCAACGTCAACGCGATCGCCCCGGGGTACATGGCGACTCGCAACACCCAGGCGATCCAGGACGACCCGGTCCGCAGCCGCCAGATCCTCGAGCGCATCCCCGCCGGCCGCTGGGGGAGCCCCGACGACCTGAAGGGGGCCGTGGTGTTCCTGGCCTCCGAGGCCTCCCGCTACCTGCAGGGACACACGCTTGCGGTGGACGGCGGCTGGCTGGCACGCTGAACCGGGGGAGGAGACCCCCACCATGCCGGGACATTTCGAGCAGGCTCTCGCACTGAAGATCATCCCTGTGGTCGCGCTGGAGCGCGCCGCCGACGCCCCGCGCCTGGCCGACGCCCTGGTCGCAGGCGGACTGCCCTGCGCGGAGATCACCTTTCGCACGGCGGCCGCGGCCGACGCCATCCGGGCGCTGGCCGGTCGCGCGGACTTCAGCGTGGGGGCCGGGACCGTCCTGGACCTGGAGCAGGCCCGGCGGGCGGCGGACAGCGGCGCGAGGTTCGTCGTCTCCCCGGGATTGAACCCGAAGGTCGTGCGCTTCTGCCTGGACGGCGGCATCCCGGTGCTGCCCGGGGTGTGCACGCCCTCGGACATCACGCTCGCCTTCGAGATGGGCCTCGAGCTGCTCAAGTTCTTCCCGGCCGAGGCCATGGGCGGGCTCAAAACGCTCGACGCGCTCGCGGGGCCCTTCCCGATGATGCGCTTCGTCCCGACCGGCGGGATCGACCCCCGCAACCTGCGCGACTACCTGAGGCACCCCCGCGTGGCGGCCTGCGGCGGCAGCTGGATGGTCAAGGCGGGGCTGATCGCCGAAGGCCGGTTCGCGGACATCGCCCGCCTCACGCGGGAGGCCGTCGAGCTGGCGCGAGGGGCGAGCGGGCAGCCTTAGCGCCGACACGCGGTAACGACACGCACACGCATCTCAGGAGTTAGCGGGACATGACGCCCGGGGTCACGGTATCAGCCAGTAAGTTTTGTTTTTTGTGGGAGAGGCCATCAGCCTCGATCGTCGCGGCTGGAAAGCCGCTCCCACAGGGGAAATGCCAACTTACTTGGAAGACGACCCCAAGCGAATCATCCGGCGTTCACCTGGAACCCAGGGAGGGAAACGATGCATCCCATCACCCTTTCGGTTGTACTGGCGGTGTCGTTTCTGCCGGCCCTGGTGCTCTGCGCCGGCTTCACCGCACAGGTGCAGATGGTCCTCAAACTCCCATAGATCCACCCGCAAGGCTACCCGACCGAGCTCGCGGACGAGGAGTTCGCGCGCCTAGTCAACCTCGATACCAAGGGCGCTATTAAGGTCGACGTCTTCCCGGGCGGGCAGATCTCGGGCGACGAAAAGGTCGTGATCGAACAGGTGAAGATCGGGGCGATTGCGATCGCGCGCGTCAGCTCCGGGGCGCTCGGCGGTTTCAACGCCCAGCTGAACGTGTTCGCCAATCCAGGATTATGCTTGGAAATCAAGTCGTAACTGATAACTCTCGCGGTATAAGACAATTATCGATTCTGTTTCGCGCCCGGTTCTCAGGGCACAAGTTCGTTGATCACGCGGCCTGTTGTGAAAGGGCTGCGCACCAAGCCTGTCGAGCCTGTCGAGGTCCGACAAACCCGTTCTTCTCCACCCGCCACTGCGCGTTGTAATCCCCCACGAACTTGCCGACCGCACGACGGACTTCCTCTACGTTCCGCAGGCCTGTGCTCGCTAATAATGATCGTTTTTGGAACCAAAATGGGGTGACACTTTTTCCGATCTCTCGAGCTCGGTTTCTGAACGGCTCTTGAGTGTCAGACAAATGCCGACAGCGAAAAAGCGGCCACCCTTACATGAATATCAGGCGGAAGCCGATGGCAGGCGTTTGTCTTTCTGGTTATGGTTTGGTCGAAAGCGATGTGGAGAGCCTCCTGACCGGTATTTGGGAAAACCAGAGGCTTGTTACCCCGTCTCACCCTGGCGGGACTGCGGGGAGCGTCCTTCGCATCGTTGGCGAATGCCAGGGCAATCTACTTAACATCCATTTCTAACATGAGGGAGGTATCTGTCATGATTACGCGCAACATTCGATCATTGAAAACGGTGATGGTCGCCGCTGCCTTTCTGGTGGCCGGATTTGCCATGCCGGTCCTTTCCCGTGCGTCCATCGATGGCCTTCAGATCAGCAAGGAGCTGACTCAAGATTACGACACCCATCATTTTAATTCGGGCTACCACTACTACGCTTGGATGGATGCCGGTAGCCCCTATGCCATCGTGGGATTGGAGAAAGGCTATCGGATCATTGGCCCTTACTGGAAAAGGGTAAACCCTGACTCGCCCAGGTTCGCATCCCTGGTTAATCTTGTGGAGGAATCCCCGCTCGAAGGTTCGAGCACGTATGGCGCTTACATACTGGATTCACAAAACAGGAAAATAGGGACTTGGTATTCCAGCTATATGGCCGGAGCGGCTGTAAACGACCGAACCAGGACGGTTTCGATTTCGCTCGACCACGACTGGCTCCTAAACTAGAAGTCATTGCAAGGGGTAGAATCCGTTTATAACGAGGAGGAACCTGCAATGAAAAGAATGCTCAGTATAGTAGTCTTTATGGTGCTGGTCTTGGCAGTGGGCGCACTCGACATACATGCCGGAGGAATGGGGAAACAACCCCAGACGGTTATGATGCAGCCGAGCAGAAGCGAGAATGGTCCGTTGGAGTACCTCCCCCGCGCCAGTGAAATCATTGGGATGCCGGTGGCAGACCACCAGGGCCAGCGCCTGGGCGAGGTCGCCGATCTCATCCTCAGCGGCGACGGGCGAGTTGCCTATATCGTCATATCCGGCGACGGCGTTATCGGATTCGGGGAGAAGACGAGTGCAATTCCCTGGCGGGCAGCCAACCCGCGCTTTTATGAGAAGTCACTGGTGGTGGACATCAGCCAGGAGCGATTCCTGAAAGCACCTAGCTTCGCTAATTGGGAGGATTTTAAGGAAAGCACCTTCACGTACAGGGATCGGGCCTATTATGGCAAGGAACTGGCGTCTGGGACAGGGACAGCCAAGCCGATGGAGACGCTGAGGAAATAGCCCTCGAGAATAAACCTCCAACAAGGATGATGGCGAGGGGTCGAGGCCTTATACACGTACAATCAGCTATTTTTGGTGTTGGCGGTATCTGCCCCGGGCAGATACCGCCAATGAGTGTTAGAAGATTTGACTTCAAATGAATGACCTATTCTATGGAGATATTCTCATGTTTACGCGAAATAGTCGATCATCTAGAGCACTAAGTGTTGCCGTTTTTTTTCTGCTGGCCGGATTGGCCATGCCGGTCCTTTCCACCGCATCCATCGGGGAACTTCAAATCAGCAAATCGGTAGCTCAAAATTTCGAAGCGCACCGTTTCTATTCAGACTTTCGCTACTACACTCTGATGGATGGAGACATCCCCTATGCAATAGTGGGGTTGCAGAAGGACTATAGAATCCATGATATTTCCTGGATAAAGATCGATCCGAACTCGGCTCGACTCTCACACATAGAGGATCTTGTGCAGTACTTTCCAGTGCAGGGATCGGTTGTATATGGTGCCTACATAATGGATTCACAAAACAAAAGGATCGGAACCTGGTATTCCAGCCTGACCGCCGGCGTAACCGTTAACAACGAGACCAAAACGGTTTCGATTACGACTGACAGGAGCACGATTGGAAGGTAGAAGCTGTGTCAAAGCGGCTCCTTGCTTTGCGGCAGGGCAGAGCACTTTCTCGAAATGTGGATTTCTGACAGAAATGGAGACCTTCCGGTGGGTGAGCGACTTGGCTTCGAGCCTTAACCGACAGGGAATCTTGTAGGCTGAAATAGGCGGATAAAATCGATGAATGGGTTTGGTGTCGAGCGATATTTGAGGTTCTCTCAACGGAAAAATGGACAAAACAAATTCAAAGTAAACTTTAAAATTACCCTTAACCCAAATAATATAAAGAGGAGGCAATTAAAATGACAACCCGACCTGTCAGGATATGGGGCACAGCGGTCATTGCGCTAATTGGCTTTCTGATGACTTCGGCGGTTTATTCTGCTTCAACCCCGCCGGCGCAGACGACCGCCCAAGACCTTCAGAAAAAGGTGGCAGATGCCGTTCAGGCCATTAAGAGCTATTCCGCCGCTCAACGCGACCAGGCCGTCGAAAAGGCGAAGGCAATTTTAGATGATTTCGACACCCAAGTAAAAGAATTGGAATCTCGGCTCAGCCAAAAATGGGACCAAATGGATCAGGCCGCTCGGCAGGATGCCATGTCCGCCATGACCTCACTTAGAAAACAGCGCAACACCGCGGCTGAATGGTATGGCGGCTTGAAGCATGGTTCCAGCGAGGCTTGGGAGGATGTAAAAACTGGATTCTCGAAGAGTTCACACGACCTCGGGGACGCCTTCAGGAAAGCGTACAACCATATCTGAAAAAAGGGTTCATTTTCGGTCATTGAGATTTCCGGCTGTTTTAGCGAAGCCGGCGCGCCGACCATCCGATAATGGTCCGAATATCGGCAATGTGATAATTTATAGCGCAGGTTTTTATGCCTAAACGTATCCGCAACCGCTTAGTCGTGCTGGTGGCTTTGACTCTTGTAGCTCTTTTTTTTGCTATACCGACGGTAACTCGCAACCTGCCCGATTGGTGGACCATGCTCCTACCTGCCGAAGGCATGCGGCTGGGCCTGGACCTGCAGGGCGGCATGCAACTCATTCTGAAAGTCGACATCCCCCATGCCTTGCAGAACCACCTCGACGCGGCAGTGAGCGACCTGCGGGAGACCCTCCGAAAAAGGCAAATTGCCTCCATTGCTCCTGAGTCGGACGGGGCCAACCAAGTGCGGCTGCGCCTTGTGGACCCCGCCGCAGGCCCAACGGTCAGGCAGGTCCTCACGGATGAATTCCCCAACCTCGATCTTCGTGCAGACGAGAAGGGTGTGATCGAGGTGGGGCTGAACCCCAAAGAAATCAAAAATATTGAAGAGAATGCAGTCTCTCAGAGCGTTGAGGTCATCCGCAACCGCATTGATCAGTACGGGGTGACCGAACCGGTCATTGTCAGACAAGGCAAAGATGAGATTGTACTCCAACTGCCGGGGGTAAAAGATCCTGAACGAGCCATCGAACTGGTGGGCCGGACCGCTCAGTTGGAGTTCAAGCTGGTGGATGCGGCGGCACCACCCAATCTGCGCGAACTGATAGACCAAACCATACGGTCCGGCCGGCTGAAGCCCAACTTCAGTCACCAAGAACTCAATCAGACCCTAAAGGATTCTATTCCGCCCGGTGACGAGATTTACTTGGAAAAGAAGATGGACACCGGCACGGGCGCGGTCAGAACTTTTCCGGTACTGGTGAAAAAGACAGTCTTTCTGACCGGTGAAAGCCTCAAAACGGCTAGAGTTGAAATCGGGAACCGCTCCAACGAACCCCATGTGTCCCTGACCTTCAACGATCGGGGGGCAGGCCTTTTTGAGAAGGTCACCCAAGATAACCAAGGGCACCAGTTGGCCATCATCCTGGACAATATCATCCAATCGGCACCGGTCATTCAAGAGCGCATCTCCGGCGGCAGAGCGCAGATCACCGGCCGGTTCAGCTTAGAAGAGGCCAAGGACCTTGCAATCGTGCTCAGAGCCGGCGCTCTGCCGGCCCCCGTGGACATTATCCAAAACCTCACCGTGGGCCCCTCACTGGGCAGAGACTCCATTCACAAAGGGGTCGCTTCGGCACTGCTGGGAACTATGCTGGTGGCCGCATTTATGGTGATCTACTACCAGACCTCGGGCGTAATCGCCAACCTGGCCCTGCTGCTGAACCTAATCTTGATGGTGGCGACCCTCTCCCTGTTTCGGGCCACTTTGACCCTGCCGGGCATAGCCGGAATCGTGCTTTCGGTAGGCATGGCAGTGGACTCCAATGTGCTCATCTTCGAACGCATGCGCGAGGAGTCTGCCCTGAACAAATCGATCCGCCTCGTCGTCGATGCGGGCTATGACAAGGCATTATGGACGATCATCGATGCTCATGTGACCACGCTGATCACGGCCGGTGCTCTTTTTCTTTTCGGCACCGGGCCTATCAAGGGCTTTGCCGTCACCCTGAGCATCGGCGTCCTGTTCAACCTCTTCACCGCTCTTTACGGCACCCGTGTAATCTACGATTACCTGAATTTCAAACACCTATTCAAACCGGTCCGCTTCCTGCAGATCCTGCATAAGTCGAGCATCGATTTCATCCGGCTCAAGAATGCGGCCTTTGTGTTTTCCGGCGCTCTGGTGGCCTTGGGATTGGTCGCCTTTGTTCAAATCGAAAGAGGCAGAGCTAACCTGGGAGTCGATTTTGCAGGCGGGACCATGGTGCAGTTCAAAGCTGAAAAAGAGTTCCGCCTCGACGATATTCGGGCCGCACTCGTGAGAGGCAACCTGTCGGACTACGAGCTTCAGGATGTGCCTCATGACAAGATCCTGATTATTCGTACCAAGAAGCCACCGCAATCCGTTGGATCGTGAGCGACCAGGTCGCAGCCCTTTTGAGCCGGGAATTTCCGAACAATCATTTCGTCATGGAGAGCAAGGCGGAAATCGGCGCTTCGGTGAGCAATGCGCTCAAGCAGGCCGCCTTGATTGCCATCGTCGTATCGCTGGCCGGCATCATGCTCTATCTGGCTTGGCGCTTTGACCGCCGTTTCGGTGTGGCAGCGGCAATTGCGACTTTTCACGATGTGTTGGCGGTGCTGGGTGTGTTTTACCTGCTGCACAAAGAGATCACCCTGCGGGTGGCGACCGCGCTTCTTACCCTGGCGGGCTACTCATTGACCGATACGGTGGTGGTCTTTGACCGCATCCGCGAAAACATGCGCAATAAAAGAAAGCAGAGTCTCAAAGAGGTTATCAACTTGAGCATCAACGAAGTGCTCAGCCGGACCATCATCACTTCGGGCACGGTCTTCATGGTCTTGGTTGCCCTGTTCTTGATGGGCGGCGTGCTGCTGCACGATTTTGCACTGGCGCTGCTCATCGGGGTGGTCGTCGGCACCTATTCGTCGATCTTCGTCGCCAGCCCCATCGTCTACCTGTGGCCGACCAGGCGTAGCACACACCGCGCAGTCGCTGGACAGGGAACAAAGAGGGTCACCACCCAATTACCACCACACCGGCCCGCTGTTGACCGTGAATCCCTGATCGGTAGAAGAAAGTGTCCCAAAATGGGGATACCTTAATTGGGCCCCGTTTATAAACCCTATTGCTATCTGACCAGCCCTGACAGCGAGAGTTTGTGCGGTCTTGACGCTATGTGATTTTCTGGGCTGGTCCAGCAATTTTGACAGGCTGGGTAATACCTCGACCGGACCGCATCTTCGCAAGCCTGTGTAGGAAAACACCGACACTATAACCCTTTAAAATCCCGCAACAGAACCAGACAATCACCGGGACTCACGCACCCAACCCCGCCTTATGGTGTGTTTGCTCGGTATGGGTGAGCTTTTTAAACATCAAACCCGCAAGGAGGGTCGCACCATGAAAAAAATTACGGTTATCACACTGGCCGGAGCAATTGCCATGATGCTCTCTTTCGGTATCGGTATTGCAAGAACCGCCGGTCCGTGCATTGTGGGACAGGACTATGACCAAGCACCGGTGACCAGTTCTCATCCACCACAGAACGGGTTTCCCTCGTTTGGAGACGGTTGGAACAATGAACGCGGCATGATGGGAATTTACCCCTGGGGAAGACCACCTTTTCGTGTTTTCAGCAAACCGCTCGACAAAGAGGATGCCCGGGCACTTTCGCAAAATTATTTGGACTCAACGAATAATCCAAATCTCAAATTAGGCCAAGAAACGGACAAAGGAACCCGCTACCAATTTGACGTCGTTACCAAGGACAACTCCTTGGTCGATCGTCTTCTTGTGAGCAAGAACACCGGTGAGATCCGGTCTGCTTATTGAACTGCCGGGGGTCCATGGTGAAGGGCGCAGTCTGCGCCGGGGAGCTTTTTCTATGTTACTTGTAAGGAGGTATCTATGTCTACTGCGGTAAACCCTTTTTGCCTTCAATGGCATGGTTTTCCGAATGGGGGCCCCGGAATGATGAACTGGTACGGTGTGAGTTGGCATATCGGCCTCCCCATGATTCTTATTTCGGTTCTGGCAGTCTTGGGCATCATCCTTTGTATAAAGTGGCTCGTAATGTCCGGAAGGCAAGGCCAATCTGCTTCCAACGCGGGCCCCCCTTTGGATATTCTAAAGAAGCGTTATGCCAGAGGCGAACTCACGAGGGATGAATACCTGAACATGAAACGCGACCTGGGTGAGTAAGTTTAAGCTCTCACCCATCTTTTCACTTTCAAATGCGGAGTCATTGAGCGCAGGGATGCCTATTTGAAACGTAGCGGGCGGGGTCTGCAAATCGATTCAGACGTGCCGTAGGCAAAACACCGACAACAAATTGTGCTCAAAACCGACATGAAAATCAGACGGGTGCCGATTTCGAAAGATTTTAAGTGGCCATATAGTTTCGGCACACCATCAGGGAATGCAGGCCATGAGAACAGTTTACATTGTGGATGATTCGCAAGCGGTTCGTGAGCGTCTCATCGGCATGATTTCGGAAGTGGAGGGGATTACCCTTTCGGGCGCCAGCGGGGATCCCAAAGAGGCGGTGGGATCTATTCGCCGGCTGAACCCGGATGCGGTGATCCTTGACATTCGAATGCCCGGGATGAACGGCATCCAGGTGCTGCGTGAAATCAAACAGGGTCAGCGCGCCCCCATGGTCATCATGCTCACCAACTACCCGTTTGGACAGTATCGCCGAGAATGCGCCGAAGCGGGCGCGGACTACTTTCTGAACAAGTCGACGGAGTTTGAAAAAATCAACGAGATTTTGGCAAGGATCGTTAAAGTCGAATTTCACTCAGACAACTGATAGGGGGGTTAAAATGTATCAACACATCTTCAAAAAACGGTATGTATCGGTCGGGCTGGCTTTGATGCTGGGCGGTTTGATTGTTACAGGCTGCAAGGAGCAGCCAATCACCCAAGCTTTCGCTGCTTCCCCGACAATGGTGCAGACGGCGCCTGCTCCCCAGCCGTCGGCCTACGATTTGAGCACGGCCATCGCCAAAGTGGCCCAGGCAGCTATCCCTGCCGTGGTTCACATCGAGGTGACCCAACGCAGTGAAGTCAACAACCCCATGATGCCCTTCGAGAACAACCCCTTCTTTCATTTCTTTTTCAACGGGCCCAACATGCCGCACAAATTCAAGCAAGAGATGAAGGGCATCGGCAGCGGCATCCTGATGGATGCCCAGGGTCATATCCTGACCAACAACCATGTCGCGGGTGGGGCCAGCGACATCCAAGTGACGCTGGCCGACGGCAGGCAGTTCCCAGCCAAGGTGGTGGGGACGGACCCCAAAACGGACCTGGCAGTCATCAAAATCCAGGACAGCGATCGGTTGCCGTATCTGGCCTTCGGGGATTCGGACAAGGTGGGGGTCGGCGAGTGGGTGGTAGCCATCGGGGCCCCGCGCGGCCTGGACCAGACCGTCACCCAGGGGATCATCAGCGCCAAGCACCGCACGGGGATTTCCGATCCTTCCAGTTATCAGGACTTCCTGCAGACCGACGCCCCGATCAACCCCGGCAACAGTGGCGGGCCTCTGCTGAACCTCAACGGTGAAGTGGTCGGCATAAATGCGGCCATTGCGACCGATTCTGGCGGCTCGGAAGGCATCGGTTTTGCCATCCCCAGCAACATGGCTACCAAAATTGCCAGCACCCTGATCGCCTACGGCAAGGTGGAGCGCGGCTGGCTGGGGGTGAGCATCAGCGATCTGAAACCGGATGCTGCCAAGTCCATAGGGCTGCCTTCGCCCAAGGGCGCTTTGGTGGCCGATGTCGCCAAGGGAGGTCCGGCGGCCGTAGCGGGCTTAAAGCGCGGGGATGTGGTGCTCTCTTATCAGGACCAGCCGGTGGCGGACTCCTCCGCCCTGCGCAACGCGGTAGCCGACACCCCCAGCGGTAAGCAGGTCAAAATGACCATCTGGCGCGACAAAAAAAAGCAAGAGCTTGTCGCCAAAATCGGTAGCACGGAGGATGCCGTAAAGGTGCTTTCCGCTTCCGTGGACGACCGCCTGGGTGTGACCGTTAGGCCGATCACCCCGAAAGAAGACGAAAAATACGGCATCGACCCCGGCGAAGGGGTCGCTCTATCCACGGTCAACCCGAAGGGGCTTTTTGGTCAGGCCGGTCTGGAACCAAAGGATTTCGTCCTGCAGGTCAACGGCCAGGCGATCAAGGGAGTGGACGGGTTTGCCGAACTGCTGAGTTCGCTGCCGGCCAAACAACCGCTGGTGGTGCTGGCATTAGACCACCGCAGCGGCCAGTCGGGCTATGTCCAGATGACGTTAAATTAGTATCGCCATAAGGACAAACGGCGACCCCACAACTTCAACGTGTTTAAGCAAGGAAAAATGCCATGGACGATTTTAAAAATATTCTGGTGGTCACCAATTCAACCAAGCATTGCCGGCAGGCGCTTCACTACGGGATTTCACTGGCCGAGAGCCTCCATGCCAGGCTTCACGTACTGCACCTGATGCACGACCCCTTCGGCCTGGAGCATTGGCAACTGCCCCTGCCCTCATTGAAGAGCATCCGGAATGAGTATCAGGACATTCGCGCCCAGGGCAAAAAAGACCTGGATGCGATGATCGCCGCCGAACAGGCCAAGGGGCTTCCCGTTCAGATCAGCATCGCCGCGGGACCTCCTCAAGAAGAGATCCTGCGAGCCGTGAAAGACAACCAAATCGACCTTCTCATTATGATCGCCCATGCGGAGGGTTATTTGGAACAAGTGTTGTTCGATCGCCTCAATGAGGAGATCCACCGAAAACTGCCCTGCACGATCATGTTCGTCAAACAGGAACCCCTGCCCGTGAAGAAGCAATCGTTCTGTCTGCGGCGGGATCGGGTCCAACCATGCGAGGCCTATTGAAGCCTCGCCAAGGAGGGAAATATGAAAACGAAACTTGTTCTGCTGTTTGTCGGATGTCTGATGCTGGTTCTGAACCCGCTGGCCTCAAGCGCCGGCACTTCGCCCTTCATCACCGAAGGCAAGAGCAACGGCGTGATCTATGCGTCCGGCGGGGTAGGTCTGGACGAGCAGATGGAAATGAATGCCATGGCGAAGAACTACAACGTCAAAATGGTATTTGCCGAAGCACCGAGAGATTATGTCTCCGGCGTCAAGGTAAAGATAGAGGACCACAGCGGCAAGGTACTCCTGGAGACTACTTCCAGTGGCCCGTGGTTCTTTGCCAAGTTGCCTCAAGGGGATTACCGCCTCATCGCCAGCTTCCACCATCATCAGGAAATGAAAAACCTGAATGTGGCAAGCGGCCATGAGACTGTTGAATTCTTCTGGAAGGCGTAGCCCGTAAAAATCGGCCTTTGATAAAGTTGAAAGGAGAAATAGCAATGGAAAAGAGATCATTTCGTTTTCTGATTACGGTTTCACTTTTCTGTTTTGTTTGCGCCTTGGCCGGAGTTTCGAGCTCCCTGGCGGCTACTGATACGTCAAAAATGGCCCCAGAGAAGGAAATCGGGGCTCCATCGATGGCCGTGACGCATAATATGCCGAGTGATCAAACCATGGCCATCCAGAAAGCCCTTAACAAAGAAGGTTACAAGCTTAAAGACGACGGTCTCATGGGCAACCATACTCGCGCGGCCATTGAAGCATTCCAGAAGAAAAATGCTCTCAAAATAACCGGGAATCCCGATGAAGAGACACTCGCCAAATTATTGGGGATAAAATATCAGTAGATCCGGTTTAAAAACAAAAAAACCAACATCATGCAAGCCATAGACGCAAGGGGTTGGTTTAACCAAAAACTGACCCTTTGCTTTTTTTCTCCGTTTTTGAATACGCCATCGATCACGCAGCTTAAATGTCGTCATGGAACTTTATTTTATCACGTTTTAAAGAGGGGGTGCCTTAGATACACCGGACTAATCGTTTGCAAAGAGGGAGAGCAACCGTTGATCGGGGCGGTTTTTTTAACATCACCGGTATAAGCCCTGAACTTAAAGAGTCTGTGGAACCTGGTTCATAACCTCTATTTTGCGATTTTGCGTATACTAATTTCAGACGGTTACGTGATCCCAAATAGGTTATGAGACCACTCAAATTGACCACGAATAACTGGTTTATGCTGTGCGAGGCGTTATGAAGAAAATAAAACTGGCACTCTGGGTAGCAGCACTTGCAGCGCTGGCATTGGTGATGATTCAAAACTGGGCTTTTTTCAGGTCTGACCAGTCTTTGCACTTAAATCTGTTTTATTCTCAATACCAATTGCCCGAGTGGCCTGTCGCAGTGCTGTTTTTGTCCGTTTTCATTTTCGGATGTCTTATGTCGGGCCTGTCTGTATTGCCGGGAAGAATCCAAAGCGGCTTGCGTATCAAAAGGCTTAACACTGCGCTTGCTGCGTGCACGAAAAAGATTTCCGAATTTCAAATTGCCGCGAGGCCGGTAAATTGTCCCGAAAAATCGAAATCGATCGCGTTTTGGCGCAAAAAAGGAAGAAGGCAAAATCATCTTGATAGGGCTGCCGACCCAACCGTCAGTGTCGATTCTGACGGCTATCTGGAGCGTTCCCCACGGGGTACTCAAACGTCCAATTGACCGCGGTCTTTCAGCCGTGGGCGTTTTTAATTAAAAATAGTGCTTGACCGCACTGATGTGCCCCTGCGCCATCCCAAGGGAATTTTCTCTATGCATCCAGCCAAACGTTCTCTCTGCGCGCGCTTTATGGATACTGCGCAACCTTATTTTTTCCCCCACATTCGCGGAGGCAGATCGGCGATTCTGTTGCTCATGGTCATGCTGCTTCTTTTCCTTTTCGGGGTACTTTCCCTAATTGCCGGTGGAATGATCCTGGCAGGAAATTATTTTGCCCCAGTCATTACCTCCGAAATCGCATCGGGCTTGCTGTCCGTAATCACGGACGCTTTGCATTCTGATGCGTGGCTGATCGTAGCGGCGGCCTTGATCATCCCCGCGACTGTCTTTGTCGCCTTCGGCCGTCATTTACGAAAACACAAAAAGGCGTGGTTTCTGTTGGCTCTCGTTCTCATTCTGTCCCTTTCCGTGACGGGAATCAATGTCGCCTTCAGCTATATCAGCAACTACTTCACCAATGCCTTGGTGAAAAAAAATCAGGACATGGCCTATTTGTTTCTTGCCGTGTATTTTTGCGGCTTTCTTGTCGGAATCCCTGTGGTGGCCTTTTATAGTTACGGTCAGAATTATCTTGGTATGCGATGGCGGGAATGGATGACCGGATCTTTTTTGAGCAACTATTTCAAAAACCGTCGATACTATGAAATAGAGGCTGCCTCCCAGATTGATAACCCTGATCAGCGCATAATGGAGGACATTCGTTCGTTTACCCGTACCTCGCTTACATTTCTCCTCGTTATTCTCGGGTCCTTCATGGACCTCGTTTCTTTTACCGGAATTCTATGGTCCAAATCAATTCTGCTGGTCTGCGTGGTGCTCGGCTACTCTTTGACGGGAACAGCCCTTACCGTTTTGATAGGCCGTCGCCTGGTGGGGCTTAATTTTAATCAACTGCGGTATGAGGCGGATTTCCGATACAGCCTTGTACATGCGCGCGATAACGCTGAGTCGATCGCCTTCTATCAAGGGGAGAAACCTGAGATTGCCCGTATTTCCAACCGCTTTCGAAACGTTTTAAGGAACTTCAGTTTTCTCATCGGCTGGCAGCGGAACCTGTCCTTTTTTACGACAGCCTACAGCTATCTGCCTGTCGTTCTGCCTTTTCTCGTTCTATTCCCGCAATATTTTGGCGGTCAAATTGAATATGGAGACATGGTGCAGGCCAATTTCGCATTCGCCCAGGTCTACGCTGCGCTGTCACTTATCGTCTCCCAGATCGAACAGCTCACCAACTTTGCTGCAGGCGTGGATCGGCTCTCAACTTTTGGCGATGCCATAAACCCCGAGCAAACGGTTGTCCCGGGCATCAAAAGCCTTGACTCCGACCAGTTTGCCATGACCCGGATCACCCTGCTTACCCCGGACAGAACGCGCACCCTGATTAGTGATCTGACGATGGAGCTGGGAAAACACGAAAATTTGGTCGTCGTCGGTCAGAGCGGGATTGGAAAAAGCTCACTGCTCCGGGCCGTCGCCGGTCTGTGGACGCAAGGTGAGGGGATCGTGAGGCGACCGCCGCTGTCTCAAATATTTTTTCTCCCGCAGAAACCCTACATGCTCCTGGGATCCTTGAGGGATCAATTGCTTTATCCACGGCTTGATGGAAACATTCCCGATGTGGAATTAGAAAAAGCTCTCAAAACTGCGCACCTCGAGGATCTCCCCGAACGAGTCGGAGGATTCGATGCTGACCTGGATTGGGCAGACGTTCTATCTTTAGGGGAACAGCAACGACTGGCGTTTGCGCGGTTGCTTCTCAATAAACCCGAGTTTGCGGTTCTCGATGAAGCCACAAGCGCCCTGGATACCCAAAATGAGGCTAACCTCTATCGAAAATTAAGAGAGCTTGGCATTCACTACATCAGCGTCGGCCATCGCAGCAGTATCTTGGAGTATCACGACCACGTTCTGGATCTTCAAGGCCCGGATAGGTGGCGCTTGCTGCCTGTCAAGGAGTACCAGATGGAAATCGCTTTTGATGGAGCCAATCCAGCACTGATACCCGGTTAGCGATTTTTGCACCCATTAGCCGTTCAACTCTATAATTCAGAAACTGGCAGTCGTAGTGGTGTTTAAAATTGCAAACCACCACTTGGGAGTTGGCCTGAATTCGCCACTTGATCATCTCTGGATAAGGTTCGACTACGCGAACATGAATTCCCTGAACTGATCCCGGGATTGATGCCCCCACCCGTTGGTAAGCAACACCCCACCGACAACCAGAAGCAAGCAGGTGATTGCAGTCTTTTTCTTCATCGTCTTTTCTTCCGCCGAACGGATCAGCGCTGCCAGAGGACTCGTGCGTTTTCCAATGGAACCGCAACGCCGTCGTAATGCGGTACCACGCGCGCCGTGTAGTCCGCTGCCAGGCGGGCTGCGGACACGGCCGCGCTGTAGACGTAGCCGCCCGATTCGCCGGGCAGTCGGCCATCGCGCTTCATCTCCTGCCGCACGGGAGCACCGCCCGCAACGCCGTCGGCGTAAAGCTCCACCCGCACCTCCTTGAGTTCGAGGTCGTTGAGAAAGACCTGGACTTTAAATAGGTGCTGATCACCACGAGTCTCGACCCTCACTTCGCCGAAGTGCAGCGCGGCCCATTTTTGTTCCAGGCGGCGCTGCCAATCGACCATCTGCCGACCGATTGCGCCTTTGTTGGTGCTGCGCATACGGTAGGAGGCAGCTGCCGGCAGGTATATTTGCTCGGTATATTCTCGAACCGTACGGTTGGCGGAGAAGAGCGGTGTCAATCTCGCCATGCTTTCGCGCATCCGCTTAACCCATGCGGTGGGAATGCCGTTCTCGTCGCGCGTATAAAACTCCGGGATCACCTCCCGCTCCAGCAGGTCGTAGAGCGCGTCGGCTTCCATTGCGTCCCAGACGGGATCGTCGCCGTGCTCCCGGCCGTCGCCCAGCGCCCACCCCACCTCAGGGGTGTAGGCCTCGGCCCACCAGCCGTCCAATTCCGAGAGATTGATGCCTCCATTGACGAGCACCTTCATGCCACTGGTTCCGCTCGCCTCCCAGGGCCGTCGTGGGGTGTTGATCCAGACGTCCACCCCCTGCACCAGATGCTCGGTCAAAAGCATGTCATAGTCACTGAGAAAGACCACATGGGGGCGAGCTTCTGGCCGCTGGATGAAGTGCGTCCATTGCTGAATCAAACCCTGCCCCTCCTGGTCCGCAGGATGGGCCTTGCCGGCAAGGACAAGTTGGATTGGGCGCTCGGGATTGTCCAACAGGCGCAGTAGCCGCTCCGGGTCGTGCAGCAGCAGGTTCGGCCTCTTGTAGCTCGCGAAGCGGCGCGCAAAGCCTAGTGTCAATGCGCCGGGGTCAAATAGATGTTTCGCAGCGTCGACCACTTCAGGCGACGCGCCTCTGGAGGCCAGTTGCCGGGACAATCGTTCGCGGGTGTATTCAACAAGAGACTTGCTGGCGGCGATGCGAAATTGCCATAGCCTGGCGTCGGAAACGCGGCTCATATCCTTTTCCAGAGTTTTCGTCGTCCCCAGCCAGCGGTCCTTTCCACAGGCTTCCGTCCAAAGGTCATCGGCCGGGGCCGAGTCCCAGCTCGGCGTGTGGACTCCGTTCGTCACATGTCCGACCGGGATTTCCTCCAGCGGCCAGCGCGGAAAGAGCGGGAGAAAGATGTGCCGGCTTACCTCCCCGTGCAAGCGACTCACGCCATTGACCGCACCGCTCCCGCGGACCGCCAGATAGGCCATGTTGAAACTCTCCGACGAGTCGTCCGGGTTCTGGCGACCGAGTGCCAGCAAATCGTGGACTGTAATTCCAAGCCTTTCTTGGGCGTACCGACCGAGGTATTGCTCGACGAGGGCAGGAGCGAATCGGTCAAAGCCGGCGGCCACTGCGGTGTGGGTGGTGAAGAGGTTCCCCACACGCGTGACGGCCAGCGCGACTTCGAAGGGCTGCGCGGTCTCTTGCATGAAACTGCGGGCGCGTTCCAACACGGCAAAGGCCGCATGCCCTTCATTCAGATGACAGACTTCCGGCTGGATGCCCAGCGCACAAAGCAGTCTCCATCCGCCGATCCCAAGGAGCAGTTCCTGCTTGAGGCGCAGCTCCGGCCCGCCGCCGTACAACTCGCTGGTAATCCCTCGATGAGCCGGGAAGTTCGCCGCGTCATTGCTGTCCAGCAGATAAAGTTTCACTCTGCCGACCTGGGCCTGCCAGGCGCGCAGCCACACCGAGGTGCCCGGTAAAGCGATTTCCAACCGCAACCACTCGCCGTTTGCCTGGCGCAGAGGCGTGATCGGCAACTGTCCGGGGTCGTTGTACGGGAAGAGGGCCTGTTGCGCCCCGTCCTTGTCGATCACCTGGCGAAAATAGCCTTGCTGGTAAAGCAGTCCCACGCCGACTACCGGCGCGCCCAGATCGCTGGAGGCTTTGAGCTGATCGCCGGCTACGTTGCCAAGCCCACCCGAGTAGATGGGCAAGGCCTCGCTCAACATAAATTCCATGCTGAAATAAGCGGCGCAGGTCAGGGAACTCTGCGAGTGGTTCCGCTGGAACCACGTAGGCGCCTCCACCGCTTTCCGCCGGGTCTGCACCAGGCCGTCCACGTTTTTGCGAAAAACCGGATCAGCCAACACGCGCTCGATCCGGTCGCGCGAAACCGTCTGCAGCACAACCCAGGGGTTGTGCGTGATTTCCCACAGTTCGGGATCCAGCTGCCGCCACACTTCGTCGGTGGCATGATTCCACGACGAGCGCAAATCCAACGCCAGCTCCGCCAGGGAATCAAATCCTTCGATTTCCGTAGGCAGAAGGTTGTAGAGTGGGTGGCTGATGCGATTTTGTTTGCTCATAGTTTCTCCTTCACGACTCATCCGCTCGCGGTCGCGTTCCTGAATATCATCTTATCTGCCATAGCTCTCTCTTCAAAAGCCACGATGAGCTTTGCGCCGCCCATGGTCACCAAGTCGTAAGGTGTTTCAACCCAGTGCCATATGAAAGAACTCCCCCTGCAGAGAGGGCGTGGGACCACTTAACCTCCACAAGCGAAATAGACCGAAATCCTTCCTCTATTTTCGCAGAAAAATACTCAGGGGCGACACTCGTCGCTCGGACCATCAAGACAGTTCCTTCCCTAACGTGGGTCGGCAATTCCGCATACATGCCGGAGCCACAGTAATTTTTCATTTTTCCGTCAATCGTGTCATTGAGACTGTGTCCGGTAAAAAACGTGCAGACAATCGGTTGGTCCGTTACATGACGGTCACTGTTTCGTTTTTCCATATGCCGCCTCCTTTCCAGAAATCGCCTGCAGGGGCGAAGCGATCAACGGTCTTTCCGCAAGGGTTACGGCCAGCACGGTTGAGGCTGTGGATCTTTATGACTCATCCGAACCCAAACGAAGATAAAATTGCATCCATCTGATTTTCCATTTCGCGCGGCCGGTTGAAAGGCTCATGTTCTTCGTAAACGTTCTATTCTCGATGATTTTACCGAATACCTTTCAAAAGGATCTTCATATTTTTATCGATCACACACTAATTACAAAAACGAGCGCACGCCATCGGCCTCCGTCCGATTATCATGTAAGGTCGGCTGCATTTTTGATGTCCGGATTTGTCCTACTCCTCATAAGGGGACTTCCCTAACCTGAGAGAATTGCGACCGGACGGGGAAACCCAAGGGGACCTATTTGGAATCCAGCAGTAGTATGAAATCAGTCGCTTACGGCCTGGGTTTATTTGAGTTTACGTGCCCATGTCGAGTCTTCGATAGGGAGTCCAAGTTAAAGAGTCCACCCGAGGAAAGGTGCAGTCTTGGGGCGGGTTACCTTAATCGCCGATATACATACTTTAAGCCGAGAGGTTATATCGTATGGCTGTCCGAAGAATTGGGTCCGCCCAATTCTCCTCATTCGTAGCGCAACGCGTCGATGGGGTCCAACTGCGACGCCTTCCATGCAGGGTAAAAACTAAAGATGATCCCCGTTGGCGTTTAAGACATCCCGTTCCGTGAAGGGTTCTCCCTCGGCAATGGTCCGGTTCTGCACATCCCAATAGGAGGGGGTGGACCCGTAGATGTAGCTCGGAACCCAGTTCCGGTTGCCGTAGACCACCTGTGTCCGTGCGTGAACAAGGGGGGCCACGTCGCGGACGGCAGGGCCGGGCCATCCCGCAAAATCGCCTCTGTGTCTTCAGGCGTGACGCTGCCCGGTCCGAAGCTTGCGCCCGCGTTGGAGGCAGCACCAGGGATCAAATTCAGGACATTGGCACCCATCGCAGAGAAGGTCTTCTGGATCGCTGCCGAGGAGCCGGCGCCGATCTCCATCATGGCGACGGCCGCATCGACGCCGGTGACGATACCGGCTGAAGAAGGACTAATCGACCGGTCAACTCTGGACGGCATAGTCCACGAACAGGCGCGAGAAGCTTTCACTTCGGGTGATTCGACGGGTTAGGTTAGATTTGCACCACCTATGGCCAGAAGTCGGCCAGATGGTTTAGCCTGGTGAGGGAAGCAAGTCGTCGTTGGGTCACCCCCATGAGGATGCCCGGCCGCAAAGGCAATAAAAAACAGTTCGATTTCGCCGGCAATGGCTTTCAACAAGGTTTCTTCTTCCCAAGTCAGTTCGTTCCGCGGGAAGATGCATGCCACGGTGATATCCAGGTTCTCATTTTCGCAGCGGATAACGACCAGGCCGGCCATTGGTCTCCCCTCAACTATTGATTTATTAGCGATGTGAGGGTTAAAAGCTATACCCTTTCTGCGGGATTCCAGATGCTCGGTCACCGTTCGAAAGGTCGGGCGATCAATGATGCGGACTGCCACCCAATCGGTGTTAGAGATGGTCAGCGCCTTTTGAGCAAACACTCGCAGAAGGTTTTTAAAATCCTTCCGATTCTGCGGCAGTCGGTTCAGGAGCGAGAAGGCGGAACGGATTTCCTGAAGCTGCACGTTGACATTTCCGATATAGTTGAAGGCCTCCGTCAGGCGGCACTGCAGAGTGGTGTTGTTCATGGCAAGGCGCTGAATGTCCTCCCTGTGGGTTTTGATGAGCGCTTTATATATGCGGGATAGTGCGTAGGCCAAACTCAGCAGGACCGCGATCAGGAGTGTCTCCATCACCTCCTGTTCGCCGAGCAGGCGATTCGTTTCCGCAATCCATCGACGAATGAAAAAAGGTGTGGATACGACCATTATCATTAAAACCCCGATCGTCGCCATGTAGAAAATTTCCAATCGCCTGATCTTGCTCAACGGTGTAATCAACTTTCCCATGGGACTCCCTTTTTAAGACAAGGCAGGACCGACTACTTGTGGAAATCAACCAGCCTCTCTCGGTATAGTAAGTTGTCCAGAGTTGCGATGGTATCGGCATGGTGCTGATTTTGGTGTAGGTTTACTGTGCACAGCCATGACGGTTTGCGTCCTACATCGCGGCCGATCATACCGCCTGTCGTAGGTAAGGATGGTTCAATTCTGAATTAAAATATGGTAACCACCGCGTTATCGGGCTTCCTGATGGAGCATAGAATTCATACTGCTGCCAAAATCAACACGAGAAGATTTTGGAAGGAAGCAACGAATGTTGCTGCAGCCAGAGTATTCGGAAATCGGATTGGCCTTGATTTCTCTGGGCTGCTCTTTGTCTATCATCTTCGACTCAATCGGCAGGTTCGCGTCACCCCCCTGACAACCGGTATCGGTTTGACCAATCATGATAGGCGGGTCTGGGTGCAAAGCATCGTGGATAAAAAGAGGGATATCCTGGCCGTCCAGACCTTTCGCAACTGGGTAATGGCTTCAACGTTTCTTGCATCCACCGCTATCCTGATCAGTTTGGGGCTGGTAGCATCGGCATTTCGCACGAAAATTACCTCCAGCGCAACCCATGCGTTGAATGTCTTCGGCCATCCCAGCGAAACCTTGTGGATCATCAAGTTGTTCGTCCTTTCAGCACTTTTTTTTTGCGCGTTTTTCAATTTTACTCTGTCGATTCGATACTACAATCATGCCAGTATTCTGATAAACGTTCCTCAAGACCTTGAGCCGTCGAGTGGTGTTGAATCGGTTGCCTCGATTTTGAACCACGGCGCATTGCATTACACGTTGGGAATGCGGGGATTTTATCTTGCGATCCCTTTGGGGCTGTGGCTTATCGGTCCTTTCCGGATGCTTGGCGGGTCGATTTTGGTCGTGTTTGTCCTCTACATGGTGGACCGTGGAAGTCTGACCCGACGACCTCACGTAACGGTCAGGCCGGAACCGTAGACCCCCCGATCTCGTCCTCATAGATCAATAACGTTCGCACCGCCACGTCGTTTCTGCAGAAGTGTACCCGCCCCTGTAGGATAATTACGTACAAAAAAAGTAGTTATATCCTTACAAGCAAATCGGACGCACACCGATGGAATTGCATTCGGAGAGAGGTTAGATTGAGGCCGAATTGACGATTAGATATTCAAGCCGACTGATTCCCAATTCTGGCGAAGGAGGGCAAAAAAATGAAATTTCATCTGAACAAGTTCAACGCGTGGTTGGTGGCCGCCGTTTTGACTTGGGTCATGTCGGTGCCGGCGGCTATGGCCATGGAGGAAGAAATCGTTGGCGCAGTAATCGACACCGGAGTCGGCTACGCCATCAGTGCCAACAGCGGCGAGTATCTCGTGCTGAACAAGGATCTCTCGAAATATGTGGGGGACACCGTAGCGGTAAGCGGACATGTAGAAATTGGTGCCGACATACTTTCTTTGGATCACATCGACTCCATTCAGGTCCTTTCCAATCAGGATCTGATCGATCCGCGCAGCGCTCAACCGCATGTTGCCGGATGACCAATATAGCTCGTCTATGTTAGCTGACGCCAGCCAATCACCAAGGAAGATCCTGCGCCAACAAGAGCTTCCAGGAGGTATTCACATGACTACATACGATAAATCTTGGAGTGAAACGACAAGGAAACCGGCGGCAAAGGCGGAATTTTATCAATTCGTCGGAATAACCCCTGAGTTCGAAAGGTTTATCAACGATTTTGTACAAAGGCCTGAAATCCTCAACTCCCTGTCGCAGGAAAAACGGCAGGAAATCGAGGCCAAAATGGAAGCGGTTTTGGCTTTGCTTTGCTGAAGTTGACCTGAGCCATGAAAAATCTCATTTTGATTCGAGGCGGTATTCACAATCCAACACACCTCACGGATTTTATTGACATTAACCTGTGGGTAGTGCAAAATTCCAACATCTGTAGAATCGCATCTCAGCAATCAAATCGATGACTGCTTTTTCAAGACGGGAGAATTGCCTGATGCGTTTCAAGCCTGGAAATTCGCGATTCCGCCTGATTGTTTTAGTACTTTTCGCCATCGTCCCCCCCTTGCCGGACTGTCGTTTTACACGGGCTACGAACAGAGACGGTGGGAGATCGCCGATCTTGAGGGAGATGTTCTCATCTTTGCTGAATTTGCTGCTCGTGACGAAGCGCAGTTGCTCGACGGCACCCGTCAGCTATTAGCAAGCTTTACGCATTATTTGGAGCGGCAGCGGTCAGACCCCGCTGAATGTTCTCGCTATCTTTCGGATTTATTGAACCATTACCGTCGCTGCAAGAACCTCGGAGCAGTGACTGCGCAGGGGATTATTCACTGCAACGCTATGCCCTATGAGACTTCGGTGAACGTCAGTGACAGGCGCTGGTTTAAACGAGCGATAGCGACAAGACAGTTCGGTATCAGAGACTATCAAATCGGGCATATCACCGGCAGCCCGTAATTGTACTCGCCTACCCAACCATATCTGTTGACGAAAAACTTCTGGGAGTGGCATTTGCAGCTTTGGACATCCAAGGGCTCAACCAATCCAAATTTGGCATTGAGAAACGGAACTATATACAAGACCACGGTAACTGTGACCGGATCTGACATTAAAGGTTGATACAGCTTCCTCCAACTTTTTTAAGAGAGGAGGCTGTATGAACATCGACCCTCTTTGGAAAGCGTTTCCCAATGAAACGGTGTGCCGAGAGTTTTTTGAGTCCGTCATCTGGACAGACGGCCGGCGTTGTCTTCATTGCGGTCACCGCAATTCCTGTCGACTGCATGGGGCCCATTTGCGAGCCGGGGTTTATCATCGTTACCGCTGCAAGCGACAGTTTACGGTAACCCTCAAGCCCCCTGCACTGCACCAAGCTGCCGCTGTGGAAGTGGCTGCAGACCTGCTCAGAGCGGTCTTGTCTCGTGCCGTTGGTCGAGTTCTTCAAAGAGCAACCGAAGGCAGTGTGGTTGACAAGCAGTATCCTTTGTTACCGAATCCACTGCCTTCGTTTTGTAGATAGGTCCGTTTATTTTTGCGCTCAGAAGAGGACAGAATTGTGAATATGCCCGGTTTTGAGCACTACCTGGGTTTGATCGCATTAGGGATAGCAGTCGGAGCCTACGGCACGCTGATCGGTGCCGGCGGCGGTTTTGTATTAATGCCGGTGCTGCTCCTGCTGTATCCGAACCAGAGTGCAGACTTGCTGACAAGCATATCGCTGGCAGTGGTTTTTTTTAATGCGCTGTCCGGTTCGGAGGCGTATGCGCTGATGAAGCGCATCGACTATCGATCCGGATTATTGTTCGCGGGCGCGACCATACCAGGGGCTGTCCTAGGAGCCCTTAATACGTCCTATGTTCCGCGACGTCTATTTGATCTCATTTTCGGCATACTGCTGATTGCGGCCGCAATTTTCTTAACCGGCAGACCCCGTCAAAGTGTCACCAGCTGTAAAGCTTCGCGTTTCAGTCGGTACTGTGTGGTGCGCCACTTGGTCGATAGCCACGGATCGGAGTACCGATATTCCTTTAATTATTTCCTCGGAATGGCGATCAGCGTTGTCGTCGGCTATGTTTCCAGCTTCCTGGGGATCGGCGGGGGTATCATTCATGTTCCAGCGCTCAGTTACTTTCTCAATTTTCCGGTCCACATCGCCACAGCCACCTCGCATTTCATTTTAGCTATCATGGCGTTGACGGGCACTTTGGTTCACATTGCAACTGGAACCTTCGCTCACGGCGTTCATCGAACGATAGCGTTAGCCATCGGTGTATTGATAGGAGCCCAGATTGGCGCACGCTTATCGGAGAGAATCCAGGGGAGATGGATCATTCGGGGACTCGCGATAGCTCTGGGTGTTGTGGGACTGAGGATTTTGGCGATTGCCTGGTAGTTCCCCGGTCTCAGGATCGCATTCAAACGAAAACGCAGCGAAATGGTCAATCTTATAAATAGTGAAGTTCGGCGTGCGTGAGCGCCTGTGACAGAGAAAACAGGAAAAAGCTTTTCGGCGCGATAGAAGGCTGAAAAGCCAAGGCAGCGCCGCAACGCTCCTTACAAGACCGACAGCCCAACCGAGGAGAAAATGAATGCAACCAAGGCACAAATTTTCGTTTGGATACTTCCTGATGCTTTTCACATTCATGCTGTTTTTGGACTCCCTCTTTTTTTCGGGGCCGGCCGTGCATGAAATTCCCTACAGTAAGTTTCGGGATTTGATCCAGGCGGACAAGGTCCAGAGCGTAATACTCGAACAGGACCGGATCTACGGCCTGGAAAAATCCCCTCCGGCGGTCGACACATCAGCATCTGAAATTGCCCCCTCCAAGGGCCGAGGCGGGTTTGCACCCCAGCAAAAACGCACACCCTGGTACCTGGATTTTGGGTGGATAAAGCATGAGCGCGAGCAGGAAGCTCAAAGGCAATTCGTGGTCATACCCTTGCAGGACCCGCAGCTGCTGCCGGACCTTCAGGCTCATGGCGTCGACTACCGCGGCAAGATCGAATCGCATTGGCTTTCGAATTTTCTCTCGAACTGGATCATTCCCTTCGGCCTCTTTTTTCTCCTCTGGTCTTTCATCGTTCGCCGAATGGGCAAAGGGGCCAATTTTCTGAATCTTGGCAAGAACAAAGCCAAAATCTATGAAGTTGATCCGTCACGAAAAGTAACCTTTAAAGACGTGGCCGGTGTCGACGAGGCGGTTGAGGAGGTTAAGGAAGTCGTTTCTTTTCTGAAAGAGCCGGGCCGTTTTACGCGACTCGGGGCCAAATTGCCCAAAGGCATCCTTTTGGTGGGTCCCCCAGGAACAGGAAAGACACTTCTGGCGCGGGCCGTGGCCGGGGAGGCTGGCGTACCGTTTTTCAACTTAAGCGGATCCAATTTCGTCGAAATGTTTGTCGGGTTGGGCGCGGCCCGGGTGCGAGATCTATTCCAAGAGGCCAAGAGCAAGGCGCCCTGCATTATCTTCATCGATGAACTGGACTCTGTGGGTAAGAACCGCGCCCAAGGCATTTACATGGGCGGCAACGACGAGCGCGAAAACACTCTCAACCAGCTCCTCACGGAAATGGACGGTTTCGACCCCCAGGTGAGCATCATTATGATGGGGGCTACCAATCGCCCGGATGTTCTAGACCCGGCGTTGTTGCGGCCCGGTCGGTTCGACCGTCACATCCTTGTAGACCGCCCGGACCTGAACGGGCGAATCCAGATTTTCAAGGTGCACACCCGCGGCCACGTCCTCGAAAAGAACGTCGACCTAAAACGGCTGGCGGCCGAGACTCCCGGCTTTGCCGGAGCTGAAATTGCCAACGTCTGCAACGAAGCCGCGCTGCTCGCCTCCCGCGAAGGGCTCAGCGAGGTTTCACAGAAAAACTTTCAAGATGCCATTGAACGCGTGATCGCCGGGCTCGAAAAGAAAAATAAACTCATCAACCCTCACGAGCGGGAGGTGGTAGCTTTTCATGAATCCGGGCATGCGATTGTCGGCCACTTCACAACAGGCGCAGACCCGGTGCAGAAGGTCTCAATTATCCCCCGCGGCATCGGTGCCCTTGGCTACACGCTGCAAACTCCGCTGGAGGATCGGTTTCTGATGTCGCGCTCCGAGCTGCTCGGCAAGATCAAAGGGCTGCTGGGAGGGCGGGCAGCGGAGGAGTTGGTGTTCGGCGAGGTATCCACCGGTGCATCCAACGACCTCGAGAAAGTGGCCGACATCGTCAGGAACATGCTTACCGTCTACGGCATGAGCCGGAATGCGCCGAATTTGTCTCTGGTGGATAAAAACCAGAACCCCTTTCTCGGCCAAGGTTCAATGCGGCAACACCGCTCCGAGAAGCTCGAGGAGTTGATCGATGTCGAAATGCAGGAAATCATTGCCGGTTGCTACGAGGAGGCCAAAAACATTCTGCAAAGGGAGCGCGGCAAGCTTCAACAGATGGCCCAGACCCTGTTGAATAAGGAGAAAATCAATGAGCAGGAAATCCTGACCATTTTAGGGCCGAGGGAGGGGCCGGAGGCATCGAAAAGGGCGGCGGTTGTTGAATTCAAACAGCCGGTGATCACAGGGTGAAACCGGTGGCATCAGGGCCTGTACAACTGAACCGCCTGGTAGCCGAGTGAGAGGACTCCCCCATGACTATATACCGATCAAACACATTGCTTCGATGAATTCGGTCTTGAGATCAATGCCCATGGCGGATGGAAGAAAAATGCAGTCCTATCTGAGGGGTTTTCGGTGTTATGGCCCTACATGGATCCTCACGGTTTGGGTCTTGATGGTTGTCACCGGATGTACGACGGTGGGCCCGGATTATACTAGACCTGAAATTCAGGTAATGGAGCAATGGATGCAGGCCGACGGCCATCGGCTGCGGACCTCATCGGCCGACTACCGCACGTGGTGGGCGGCATTCCAAGACCCGGTCCTTGACAACCTCGTCCACGTCGCCTGCGCGCAGAATATCCCGCTGCGCGTGGCCGGCGCCCGGGTGTTCGAGGCCCGAGCCCGCCTGGGGATCGCCATCGGCGAGCAGTATCCGCAAGCCCAACAGGTCGTCGGCACCGCCGAGTACAACCGGGAAAGCGAGCGCGGGCCATCGGCGCCGCAGCGCTCGGCCGGTGTTGAATTCAATTATAAACAGGCCCAGGTGGGGGCCACGGCCAGTTGGGAGTTAGATTTTTGGGGCAAGTTTCGACGCTCGGTCGAATCCGAAGACGCCAACTTCCTCGGATCCATCGCCGCCTACGATAGTGCCCTGGTGAGCCTTACGGCCGATGTGGCAAACACCTACGTCCTCATCCGCACTCTCGAGGAGCGCCTGCGGATCGCCCGCGACAACGTGAGCGTCCAGAAAGAAAGCCTGCGAATCGCAGAGGCCCGCTTCAAAGGTGGGGCCACCAGCGAGCGCGACGTGCAGCAGGCGCTCACTCAGCTGCGCAGCACTGAGGCCAGCATCCCCCAGCTTGATGCGAGGCTGCGACAAGTGAAGAACGCGCTCTGCACCCTGCTCGGTGTGCCGCCGCGCAATCTGGACGGCATACTGGAGGGACGCTCCGTCATCCCGGAGGCACCGCTGGAGGTCGCTGTCGGCATCCCCGCGGACCTGCTCAGGCGCCGACCGGACATCCGCAGCGCCGAGCTCCAGGCTGCCACCCAGTGCGCCCTCATCGGCGTGGCTAAGGCGGACCTCTACCCCGCTTTCACACTGAACGGGACCTTCGGGTTTCTGGCCAGCGACGTGGGCCGGTTCCATCTCAGTCAGATCGCCTCCTGGGACAGCCGCACCGGCTTCTTCGGCCCGGCCTTTGTCTGGAACGTGCTCAATTACGGCCAGATCTCCAACGCCGTTCGCGTCCAGGACGCCCTGTTCCAGGAGCTGATTTTCAGCTACCAAGACACGGTGCTGCGGGCGCAGCAAGAGGTGGAGGACGGGCTGGCCGGCTTCCTGCAGTCCGAAAAACGCCTCGTCATCCTGGAGGAGGCGGCCGCAGCGGCCAAGCGTTCGGCGGACCTCGCCCTCATCCAATACCGTGAGGGCGCTACCGACTACACCACGGTGCTCACCGCCCAGGCGGCCCTCCTGACCCAGCAGGACAGTCTGGCCGCCGGCCGGGGTGATGTGCCCCAGGGGTTGATTACGGTCTACCGCGCTCTGGGGGGGGGATGGGAAATACGGGAGGGGCAACGGTTTCTGCCGGCCGACGTCACCCATGCCATGGGTAGCCGCACCGACTGGGGCGGGCTTCTCGACCCGGCGGCCGTCGAGCCGCAAACCGAAAGACAACTCCTGACACCCGACTGGTAGGAGGAAGCACGATATGACCCGAGGCGTGTTCAGGTGCGCTCCCGCGATGGCGTTGCTGATCGCTATCTTGGTTTCCACGGCCGGGTGCGACCAGAAGGAAAACAAGTTCGTCCCGCCCCCGCCGAAGGTGACCGTGAGCAAACCGGTCAGACGGGAGGTGACCGACTACGTTGAGTTTACCGGCAAGACCCAAGCGGTCAACACCGTGCAGCTTGTCGCTCGGGTCGAGGGCTACCTGGAAAAAGTTTTATTCCGTGACGGTGAGATAGTGAAAAAGGGGGCGTTGCTGTTTCAAATCCAGCAAGACACCTACAGAGCCATGCTCAAGGAGGCAGAGGGAAATGTCTTGACGCAAAAAGCCCGCATAGATCATGCCCGAATCGAGCTTGCGCGAAACAGCGATCTCTACAAGCAGAAGGCCGCCGCGCAGACAGATGTTGAAAATTGGCGCTTCCAGCTCGACTCGGCGCAAGCGGCTCTTATGGCTGCAGAAGCTCAACGAGTCCTGGCGGAACTCAACTTGGGCTATACTTCGATAACCGCCCCATTCGACGGGCGGATCGACCGCAGGTTAGTAGACCCCGGCAACCTGGTGGGCCCCGGAAATGCCGGAAGTACACCTTCTGCCACTGGAACTGCCGGGGGAACTCTTTTGGCACAGGTTACACAAATTGATCCGATTTACGTTTATTTCAATGTCAGCGAAACCGAAATTTTCGCCTTGCCCGGCATATCCGAACGGCGGTGGGGACATGGAAATGATGCCAGATATCCGATCTACATTGGCCTTGCCAATGAAGACGGATACCCTCACGCCGGGCACCTCGATTTTGCTTCGGCAAGCGTCAGTTCGACAACGGGGACGCTGTTGCTGCGTGCAGTCATCCCGAACCCGGAGGGGAAAATGCTCCCAGGACAATATGCCCGGGTGCGGGTCTCCGTCGGAAAAGAGAAGTCCGCAATTCTCGTGCCCCAGGCCGCCGTCGGTTTTGATCAGGCAGGATCTTACCTTTGGGTGGTGAACGAAAAGAACACGGTTGAACGCCGCAGCGTTAAAACGGGGGCTTCGCATGGCGGTCTATATGTTATCGAGAGCGGCCTCAACGGCGGTGAGTGGGTGGTTGTCAAAGGTCTTTTGCGCTCCGTCCCCGGCCGACAGGTAACTCCCGAGCGGGAACCTGTCGAAAGATGAGCCGGAGCCCCAGACGGTCGAAGGTGGACAAATGATTTCCCGTTTTTTTATCGACCACCCAATTTTTGCGAATGTCATAGGCTTCGTTACGATCATTATCGGGTTGGTATGCATCTATCGGCTGCCCGTGGCGCAGTATCCCGACGTCGTCCCACCGACCATACAAGTGAGTGCGCGTTACCCGGGCGCGAACGCGGAGGTCGTCGCGCAAACGATCGGAATACCCATCGAAGAGGCTGTAAACGGGGTTGAAAACTCGATCTACATGTCCTCCACTAGCGGCAGCGACGGCTCGTATAATTTGACTATCACCTTCGATATCGGGACAGACCTCAATGCCGCAATGGCATTGGTGCAAAATCTGGTCAACGGCGCTCTGGCTCAGCTTCCGGGCGGCGCGACTCAACAAGGGGTCACCATCAGAAAGGTGTCACCGAACATTTTGCTGGTGATCAGTCTTTACTCCGATGACGATCGGTTTGAAGACATTTTTCTATCCAATTATGCCACCATCAATCTGCAATATCCGTTAGGCCAGATCCCAGGCATCGGTCAAGTGAGGGTATTCGGTGCCGGACTTTACAGCATGAGGGTCTGGCTGGACCCTAATAAGCTCGAAGCCTACGGGATTACAACCAATGACGTCCTTGCAGCCATCCAGGGCCAGAACCTGCAGGTCGTCTCAGGGCAACTCGCGGCTCCGCCGGTACCCAAAGACCAACCCTTCCAATTCACCATCAACGCGCTCGGTCGTTTGTCCCGTTCCAGCCAATTCAAGGACATCATCGTCAAATCGACAAGCGCTGAGGCCCCGCAGATCGTGCGCCTCGGCGACATCGCGCAGGTCCAGCTGGGGCAGCAAAGCTACAGCAACTTCGCAAGAGTCAGCGGCCACAAATCAGCCCAAATCGTGGTATTCGCCCTGCCAAACGCCAATGCCATCGACCTTGCTGATCGCGTCTATCAAGCCATAGCTGACATGAGCAAGCAATTTCCGGAGGGGCTCAAATATGCCATCCGGTTCGACACGACCACCTTTGTCCGGGAGGCAGTCTCCAAGGTGTATGAAACCCTTTTCATCGCAGGCGTCCTGGTGCTGGTCGTGATATTTCTTTTTCTGCAAAACTTCCGGGGGATGCTGGTTCCGCTTACAACGGTCCCCGTCACCCTGATCGGTGCTTTCATCGCCATGGCTGCGCTCGGGTTCACCATCAATCTGATGACCTTGTTCGCACTGGTCCTTGCGATCGGGATCGTGGTGGATGATGCCATCATCATTGTGGAGAACACTTCATATTACATCGAGAAAGGAATGCAGCCCAGGGATGCTACCCTGAAAGCGATGCAGGAATTAACCGGCCCGGTGATGGGGATTACCCTGGCAATGGTTGCCGTTTTCCTGCCGGCCGCCTTTCTTCCCGGCATTGTTGGGCAGGTCTTTCGGCAGTTTGCACTCGTCATTGCCTCCACCGCCGTTATCAGTGCTATCAATGCACTTACGTTAAAACCGGTCCAGTGTGCCTTATGGCTGAAGCCCCGCAGGGAGAAACGCCCCAACCGGTTTTACCGGGGTTTTAACAGGGCTTTCCAGGGCCTGACTGATATCTATATGGCTATCGTGGTCCGGATGGTAAAAAAGCCTGTTTTGATGTTAGTCCTCTTTGTTATCGTTATCAGCGCGACTGTATGGGGCTTCCTGCGCCAACCCACGGGTTTCCTTCCGACAGAGGATCAGGGGTATGCCATCCTGCTAACCAGGTTGCCGGCGGGCGCGGCGCTGCCAAGGTCGCAAGAGGTTGCAAACAAGGTCGATGATATGCTGAGAAAAATCCCCGGAGTTGCGCACTGGGTCACCATAGGGGGCTATTCACTGTTGGACGGAGCCAATGTGGTCTCGATCTCCTCCACGTTTATCATCTTTGAGGACTGGGAAAAACGGGGAAGCAATTTGCCTCAGGATAAAATTGTCGCCAGCATCTACCATGAACTGGCGGAACTGCAGGAGGCACAGGCCGTAGTAGTCATCCCGCCGCCGATCAGAGGACTCGGCCAGACGGGGGGGTTCCAAATGATGGTGGAGGATCGGGCCAGCCTCGGCCTCAATGAGCTCCAACACGCTGCGATGGAAATCACCCAAGCGGGAAACTCTCAACCCAACCTGCAGGGTCTGGTCAGTACCCTTTACGTCAACAACCCTCAGCTGTATCTGGACATCGATAGGGCCAAGGCGGAATCCCTGCAGGTCCCCCTGGAAAATGTGTTCGGCACTCTCCAGGCCTATCTAGGTTCCTCATTTGCCAACCTGTTCAACCGATTCAACCAGGTGTTTCAGGTTTACATTCAGGCCGGCAGCCAATATCGTTTGGAGCCTCGGGATATAAAAAATCTCCACGTCCGCAACAGGACGGGAGAGATGGTGCCCCTGGGTACGCTGCTCGATGTCCGGCAGGTTCTGGGGCCTGAGTTGGTGACCCGTTACAATCTGTATCCGGCAGCGGCTATATTCGGTTCCGCTGCAACCGGGTTCAGTTCCGGTCAAGCCTTGTCACTGATGGAACAACTGGCAGAAGAAACCTTGCCGCATGGCATGGCCTACGAATGGACCTCCACGAGTTACCAAGAAAAAAAGGTCGGGAACCAAGCCTATTTCATTTACGCGCTCTCCATTATCCTGGTCTACATGGTTCTGGCTGCCTTGTATGAGAGCTGGGCATACCCCGGGGCGGTCATCCTGGTAGTGCCCATAGCGCTGGTAGGAGTACTGATTTCTCTTATGGTCCGCGGCTATGAGAACGATCTGTACACGCAGGTGGGATTGGTGCTGATGATCGCATTGGCGAGCAAGAACGCCATCTTGGTCGTGGAATTTGCGCGTGAACTGCACCAAGGGGGGATGGCGGTATCCGCGGCAGCCATAGAAGCGACCCGCCGCAGATTCCGTCCTATTGTGATGACCTCGCTTGCCTTTATCGCGGGCGTGGTCCCGCTTTTGGTCGCCTTCGGGGCAGGATCTGCCTAGTCAGCGGGCCATTGGGACGGTGGTATTCGGGGGCATGCTTGCCTCGACTCTCGTCGCCATTCCATTTGTGCCCGTGTTCTATGTGCTGCTCGACCGAACAATTGAAAAACTTCGGCAAAAAAAGAGCTAAACTGCGGCGATTAAGGTAACTCTTCCTAAAACTTCATCTATTTTTGCGAATCTCCTCATTTTCGGTGCCCTCCGAAGATTTGATGCAGGCACGCTATGCGTAGCAAACGCTGATTTATCTATTTATTGTGGTC
Organism: uncultured delta proteobacterium; assembly: GCA_963828345.1. GTDB lineage: Bacteria > Desulfobacterota > Desulfobacteria > Desulfobacterales > SpSt-501 > SpSt-501. The sequence continues at coordinate 15,486 of CAWHEZ010000004.1, read as the reverse complement.
GCGGACACCTCGGCCATCGGCTCGGTCATGATCCCGATCATGAAGGCGAAGGGCTACTCGGCCGAGTACGCCGTCGGGGTGACGATTTCCTCGGCCATCCAGGGGGTGGTGGTCCCGCCCAGCCACAACCTGGTGCTCTACTCGATCGTGGCGTCCGGCGTCGTGGGGGGCATCTCGGTGGGCAAGCTCTTCATGGCGGGCATCGTGCCGGGCTTTCTCCTGCTCGGCACGCTCTGCGTCGTGGGCGTCGTGATCAGCTTGCGGCGCAACTACCCCAAGGGCGACCCGGTGGACCGCCGCCGAATCCCGGCCATCGTCTTCCACGGGGTCCTGTCCCTGACGCCGGCCTTCCTGATCCTGGGCGCCATCATCACCGGGGTGGCCACCGCCACCGAGGCGGGGGCCCTGGCCGTCGTCTACAGCTTCTGCCTGGGCTTTTTCGGCTACCGCGAGCTCAAGCCCCGGCACCTCTGGCCGGTGCTCGTGCGGACCTTCCGGACCGTGCTGATGGTCTTCTTCCTGATCGGGACCTCGGCGGCCTTCGGCTACGTCATGACCATCCTGCGCCTGCCGGACCTGATCACCCAGGGGTTCCTGGAGATTTCGCGCACGCCCTGGGTCATCCTGCTGCTGATCAACATCCTGCTGCTCGTCCTGGGCGGCCCGATGGACATGGCCCCCATGATCGTCATCCTGACCCCCATCCTGCTGCCGGTGTGCGTGAAGCTCGGCATGGACCCGGTCCAGTTCGGCCTGGTGCTGATCTTCAACGCGGGCATGGGGCTGCTGACGCCGCCGGTCGGGACGGTCCTCTTCGTGGGCTGCGCCATCGGGAAGGTGAGCGTGAACGCCGGCACGCGGGCGATGATGCCCTTCTTCCTGGCGATGATGATCGTCCTGATGCTGATCACCTACTACCCGCCGTTCACGATGTGGCTGCCGCGCTTCGTGAACTGAGCCGAGAAAACAAGCCGCGAGCCGTGATCCGGCGTTGCGCGGTACTTTTGGGAATGCTCACATACTCAACCGTATGCTGCGCTTCCCAAAAGGCCGCGCGCCTTGGCTGACGGCTCGGGGCTTGTTTTCCGGTGGTGCACGCAGCCCTGCCCAGGGGTTTCGGGTTATCTCAAAAAATCTTCGCGCACCGGGTTGAAGGCGTCGACCACGCGCACGTGCGGGGTCAGGGTCTGCACGGCGTGCGGCACGCCGGACGGCACCGTGAAGAGGTCCCCTTCCTTCAGACGGATTTTTTCCCCATCCATGTGCAGGACGAGCTCCCCGGCGGCGACGTACGAGGCCTGTTCGTGCGGGTGCGAATGGGGCGGGTCGGGTCGGGCGGCCGGGCCGTCGTTGAAATCCACCACGACGACCATCACGTTCGGGGTGTTCGCCAGGTAGCGGGTGCGGCCGGCGGCGATCGGGTGCGGGGTGATCTCGGAGCGTTTCAACGTGCCCATGGGGTTCCTCTTGCGCGGTTGGGTTTCGAACCGGGTCCGGTTCGTGCAGCGGCGTACCCGCATCTATACATCTTGCGCCGGAAAGGATCAAAACGGCGCCGGACGGAACCGTCCGAAAGGGTTTGACAGCCCGGAGAGGAATCGACTAATTCTGAGGCTCTTTTTCATTCCGATCGCCCCCGCTCGGCCGTGAGCGCGGCGGTCCCCCATCGGGTTCAGGTGAAGACCATGCGCGACGTGATCCGCCAGCTGATTGGAACCGGGCAGCCTCCCTCCGCACCCTCCGCCGACGACGCGGCGCGCCTCGGGCGTCTGCTGTCCGAGCGGCTGGGACTGCAGGTTTACCCTCGCTCCATCGTCGGTGCCCCGGACGGGATCCTGTTTCTCGGAAGCCGCGGCGAGGCCAAGTGCCTGGGGGTGGTCGGCGCCGAGCCGGCGCCGGGCCTGGACGGCACGGAGCAGGCCCTGGACGTCGACGGGCTGCGGCTGCGGGCGAAGACCGCGCCGGCCGATGGCCGCGGCGCCGACTGGCTGCGCCGCGCGCTCCCTCACCTGGAGGCGCGGCCGCTCGGGCTGGCGCGCTCGGCCGGGTTCGGCGACCGCCTGGGGTTGGCCACCGCGGGGCACATCCGGTCCGTTCGAAAATTCCGCATGGCGCCCATCTTCGCGCAGCAGTCCGTGCGCGAGAACGAACGCACCGGGCGTTCGCCGCGCGAGGTGCTGGACGACGCCATGTGGGGGGTCTTCCAGGAGGGGTGGACCGCGAACTGGGGCGCCGACGCCGACCACCTCAAGACGGTCGCACACGCGGAGGCCTTCGCCGCGGCCGGGTACTCGTTCTTCACGGTCGACCCCGGCGAGCACGTCGACAACGCGGCGGGCGCGGCCACGCCGGCCGCGCTCGCGCGGGCCCTCCAGGGTCTGCCCTGGTCCGAGCTGGAGACTACGCGCTCCGATCTCGAGCGCAGCCTCTGCGGCCGACCGCTCGACCTGGGGGACTTTCAGGTCCGTCCGGCGCCCGAAGAGATCCTGCGGGCGGCCGCCAAGTACGGTCGGGCGGTCGCGCACACCGTGCGCCTCTATCGCCGCCTGCTGGAGGTCATGGGCGGCCGGGGCTTCGATTTCGAGATGAGCGTCGACGAGACCGACAGTCCCACCTCGCTCGCCGAGCACATCTACATCGCGAGCGAGCTGCGGCGGCTGAACGTGAGCTGGGTCAGCCTCGCGCCGCGCTACACCGGCACCTTCGAGAAGGGCGTGGATTTCATCGGCGATCTGGCCGGGTTCGAAACGAGCTTCGCCGGGCACGCCGCGGTCGCCCGGGCCTACGGCCCCTACAAGCTGAGCCTGCACTCCGGTTCGGACAAGTTCAGCGTCTACCCGATCGCCGCCCGGCTGGCCGGCGACCGGGTGCACCTGAAGACCGCCGGCACGAGCTACCTCGAGGCGCTGCGGGCGCTGGCCACACTTGACCCCGCGCTCTTCCGGGCGATCCTGGCGTTTGCGATCGAGCGCTATCCGACCGACCGCGCCTCCTACCACGTCTCGGCCGAAACCGGTCGCGTGCCGGACGCCTCCGGGATGCGCGACGGCGCGCTCGCCGCCCTTCTGGACGATTTCCACGCGCGCGAGGTGCTCCACGTGACCTTCGGCTCGGTGATCAACGACCGGCGCTTCCGGGCGCCGCTCTTCGACGCGCTGCGGCGGAACGAGGAGCAATACACCCGAACGGTCGAGGCGCATTTCGACCGGCACCTGCGGCTGTTCGGGCCGTGAAAAACGGCGTCTCAGGCCGTGATCCGGCGTTGCGCGGCCTTTGGCAATGCTCACATACTGCCGTGTATGCTCCGCTTGCCAAAGTCCGCGCGCCTTGGCTGACGGCCTGATACGTGTTTTTCAAACATCCTTTCACATCGGAGAAGGACAAAGATGGTGAACGACGTGCAGCTTGCCGACATCGGCCTGATCGGCCTGGCGGTGATGGGACAGAACCTGGTGCTGAACATGAACGACCACGGCTACACCGTGGCCGTTTACAACCGGACGGTTTCCAAGGTGGACGAGTTCGTGAACGGGCCGGCGGCCGGGACGCGCGTCGTCCCCGCCCGCTCGCTGTCGGAGCTCGCCGCCTGCCTGAAGCGCCCGCGCCGGGTCATGCTGATGGTGAAGGCCGGCCGGCCCGTGGACGAGTTCATCGAGCACCTGCTGCCCTACCTCGAACCGGGCGACCTCGTCATCGACGGCGGCAACTCGAACTTCGGCGACACCGTCCGCCGGACCCGCCACATGCGCGAGAAGGGCCTGCTCTACATCGGCACGGGCATTTCCGGCGGCGAGGAGGGGGCGCGCCGTGGGCCGTCGATCATGCCCGGCGGCATGTCCGCGGCCTGGCCGCTCGTCAAGGACATCTTCCAGTCGATCGCGGCCAAGACCGCGGACGGGACCCCGTGCTGCGACTGGGTGGGTGAGGACGGCGCCGGGCACTACGTGAAGATGATCCACAACGGCATCGAGTACGGGGACATGCAACTGATCGCCGAGGCCTACCACCTGCTGCGCGACGTCTGCCGGCTGTCCCACGCGGAGATGCACCGGATCTTCGCCGACTGGAACACGGGCGAGCTCGAGAGCTACCTGATCGAGATCACGCGCGACATCCTGCGGGTGACCGACGCGGACGGGCAGCCGCTGGTCGAGAAGATCCTCGACGCCGCCGGGCAGAAGGGCACCGGCAAGTGGACCGGGATCAACTCGCTCGACCTCGGGATCCCGGTGACCCTCATCACGGAGGCGGTCTACGCGCGCTCGCTCTCGGCCTTCAAGGAGGAGCGCGTGCACGCCGCGCGCCTCCTGAAGGGGCCGCGCGGCGGCGGGCCCGTCCCGAAGGGCTTCGTGGAAGACGTGCGCCGGGCGCTGCTCGCCGCCAAGATGGTGTCCTACACCCAGGGGTTCATGCTGCTGCGCGCAGCGGCCCGGGAGTACGGGTGGAGCCTGGACTACGGACGGATCGCGCTCCTGTGGCGCGGCGGGTGCATCATCCGCAGCGTTTTCCTGGGCCGGATCAAGGCCGCCTTCGACCGCGACCCCGACCTGGCCAGCCTGCTGCTGGACCCGTACTTCCGGCGCGCGATCGAGCGGTCGCAGGCCGCCTGGCGCCGCGTCGTCGCCCGCGCCGCGCGCACGGGCATCCCGGTCCCCGCCTTTGGCGCCGCGCTCAGCTTCTACGACGGGTATCGGTGCGAGCGGCTGCCCGCCAACCTCATCCAGGCCCAGCGCGACTATTTCGGCGCCCACACCTACGAGCGCGTCGACCGGCCGCGCGGCGAGTTCTTCCACACCCGGTGGATGGAGGAGGGCGCATGAGCGCGGGCACGGGCGGCCCGGAGGCCCGGATCCCCGCGGCGGAGGTCGCGCCCATCCTCGCGGCCGGCGTGCCCGAGCGGCTGTTCGCGGGCAAGCGGGTGCTGGTGCTGACGCCGGACGCCACCCGGACCTGCCCGCTGCCCGCGGCGGTGCAGGCGGTGCGCGAGGTCATCGGACCGCGCTGCGCCCGTCTGGATTTCATGGTGGCGCTGGGGACGCACACCCCGCTCGCCCCGGAGGGCATCCTCAAGCTCTACGGGATCGACCGGCCGTCGGATTTCCCGCACTCGAGCTTCTTCAATCACGACTGGGACCGGCCGGACACGTTCCGGCGCCTCGCCGTCCTGGACGAGGCGGAGGTGGAGCGCATCTCCGACGGGCTCCTGCGCGAGGAGGTCCCGGTCGACATCAACCGGCGAATTTTCGACTACGACCTCGTCTTGATCGTCGGCCCGGTGTTCCCGCACGAGGTCGTCGGGTTCTCCGGCGGCGCCAAGTACCTCTTTCCCGGGATTTCGGGCGGCGGCTTCCTGCACTTCTTCCACTGGCTGGGGGCGGTGCTGACCTGCAAGCGGATCATCGGCGTCAAGCACACGCCGGTGCGGCGGCTGATCGACCGCGCGATGGAGGCCGTGCCGGTCCCCATCCGCTGCCTGTCCATGGTGGTGCGGCCGGATGCCTCGCTGTGCGGGCTCTTCGCCGGCGAGGTCCGGGAGGCCTGGTCGCAGGCGGCCGACCTCTCCGCCCGCATCCACGTCGTGACCAAGCCCAGGCCCTTCCACACCGTGCTCGGGCGCGCCGCGGACATGTACGACGAGATCTGGACCGCCGGCAAGGTGATGTACAAGCTGGAGCAGGTGGTGGCCCGGGGCGGGCGGCTGATCATCTACGCCCCCCACGTGCGCGAGGTCTCCCGGAGCTGGGGGGAGATGATCGAGCGCGTCGGCTATCACACGCGGGATTACTTCCTGTCCCGGATGGACCGCTTCCGGGACATCCCCCGCGGGGTGCTGGCCCACTCGACGCACGTGCGCGGGACCGGGGACTACGCCGACGGGGTCGAACGGCCGGACGTGGACGTGATCCTGGCGACCGCGATCCCCGCGGAGACCTGCCGCCGCATCAACCTCGGGTACATGGACCCGGCCGGGATCACCCTGTCCGACTACATGCAGCGCGAGGACGAAGGCACCCTGTTCGTCGACCACGCCGGCGAGATCCTCTACCGCCTGGCCGATTGATTGCGAGGAGAAGGCCGTGACCCCGTTTCTGTCCGAGGACTTCCTGCTGCAGAGCGCGACGGCGCGCACCCTCTACCACGAATTCGCCGAGGGGATGCCGATCTTCGACTACCACTGCCACCTGCCGGTGGCCGAGATTGCCGCGGACAAGCGCTTCGCCAACCTGACCGACATCTGGCTCAAGGGCGACCACTACAAGTGGCGCGCCATGCGCGCGGACGGGGTGCCCGAGCGGCTGATCACCGGGGAGGCGCCCGACCCCGAGAAGTTCCGGGCGTGGGCCGCCACCGTGCCGCGCACCCTGCGCAACCCGCTCTACCACTGGACCCACCTCGAGCTGAAGCGCTATTTCGGGATCTCCGGAACGCTGCTCGGCCCGGCCACCGCCGACGAGATCTACGCCGCCTGTTCGGCCATGCTGCAGACCCCGGAGTTCAGCACGCGGCGCATCCTGCAGCGCATGAACGTGAAGGTGGTCTGCACGACCGACGACCCGGCCGACTCGCTCGAGCACCACCGCCGCATCCGGCAGGACCGCTCGTTCCCGGTGACCGTCGTCCCCTGCTTCCGCGCGGACCGGGCGCTCGCGGTGGACGCGCCTGCGGACTTCAACGCCTGGCTGGCGCGCCTGGAGACGGCCGCCGGGATGGAGGTCGCGAGCTTCGACGCCCTGATCGAGGCCCTCCGCCGCCGGCACGACGCGTTCCACGCCCTGGGGTGCCGCCTGTCCGACCACGGGATCGAGACCCCGTACGCGGAGGCCTTCACCGCGGAGGAGGTGCGCGACGCCTTCGACCAGGCGCGGCGCGGACGCAAACCGGCGTACCCCGCGGTGCGCGCCTATCGCTCGGCGGTGCTGCTCGAGCTCGCGCGCATGGACGCCGAGGCCGACTGGACCCAGCAGTTCCACTTCGGCGCGCTGCGCAACGTCAACCGTCGGGCGATGGGGGTGCTGGGGCCGGACACCGGGTACGACGCGATCGGCGATTTCGAGCTCGCCCGCCCGCTCGCGCGTTTTCTCGACCGGCTGGAGGGCGAGGGGCGCCTGGCCCGCACCATCCTCTACGTGATGAACGGCCGCGACAACGACGTGGCGGTCACGGTCGGCGGCTGCTTCCAGGACGGCCGCATCCCGGGCAAGATCCAGCTCGGGTCGGCCTGGTGGTTCAACGACCAGAAGGACGGTATCGAGCGCCAGATCGACGCGCTCTCCACCATGGGGCTGCTCAGCCGCTTCGTGGGCATGCTGACCGACTCGCGCAGTTTCCTGTCGTACCCGCGGCACGAGTACTTCCGGCGGGTCCTGTGCAACCTGCTCGGGCGCGACGTGGAACACGGGGAGCTGCCGGACGACCTGGAGCTGCTGGGCGGCATGGTCCGGGACATCTGCTTCAGAAACGCAGAGGCCTACTTCGGGATCCGGGGGGAGTGATCGATGCCGCCGGCAGCACCGCACCACCGCTTCCCCAAAGAGCCGCGCCCGGCTGCGTCCTGGTCACGGCCACGACCTTCGGCCTGCAGGACCCCGCGCTGAAATCCGAGCTCGAACGGGCCGTCGGCGAGGTCCGCTACACCCCCGAAAGAAGGCCCCTGACCGCCACGGAGCTGGCGGGCCGGGTCAAAGGCGTCGACGCCTGGATCGCGGGCCTGGATGAGATCGACGCGTCGGTCATTGCGGCGGCCGACCGCCTGAAGCTGATCGCCCGCTATGGGGTGGGGGTCGACCGCGTGGACCTGGAGGCCGCGACCCGCCGCGGGATCGCGATCACCAACACCCCGGGCGCCAACTCGGCCGCCGTGGCCGAGCTGACGATCGGGCTGATGCTGGCGCTCGCGCGGCAGATCTGCATGGCGAACCGCGCCGTGCGGGAAGGCCGGTGGCCCCGCATCGCGGGGGTGGGCCTGGGCGGCAAGACCGTGGGCCTGGTGGGGTTCGGGGCCATCGGCCGCGAGACGGCGCGGCGGCTGGCAGCGTTCGGGTGCCGGGTCCTCGTCGCGGACCCCTACGTGAGCCCGGAGGCCGTTATCGCGTGCGGGGCCGGCCCGGCCGCCCTCGACGAGCTGCTGCCGTCTTCGGACGTCGTCTGCCTGCACGCGGCGGCCACCCCCGAGACCACGGGCATGGTGAACGCGGCGTTTCTGGGGCGCATGAAACCCGGGGCCTTTCTGGTCAACACGGCCCGCGGGGAGCTGATCGACGAGGCCGCCCTGGCGCAGGCGATCGAAAGCGGGCAGCTGCGCGGGGCCGCGCTCGACTGCTTCCGCGGCGAGCCGCCGCCGACCGACCACCCGCTGCTGCGGCTGCCGCAGGTGATCGTCACCCCCCACACCGGGGCGCACACCGACGACGCCGTCAACGCCATGGGGCGCATGGCGCTCGATGCCTGCCTGGCCGTCCTGCGCGGCGCGCGGCCGGCGCACGTGGTCAACCCCGCGGTTTACGCAGGCACGGACCGGCCATGACACGCATCCCGTTTTTTGTCGGCATCGACCTGGGCACCGGCAGCTGCAAGGCGGCCGCCGTGGACGCCACCGGCCGCGTCCTCGGCTCGGGGGTGGGCGGGTACGCGGGCGCCGCGGCGCACGATCGCTGGCAGGAGCAGGACCCGCGGGAGCTTCTGAACGCGACGGTCCTTGCCGTGCGCCGGGCCGTGGAGCAATCCGGCGCCGGCCCGGCCGACTGCGGCGGCATGAGCATCGGCGGCGCCCTGCACAGCGTCATCGCCGTGGACGGGCGGGACGAGCCCCTGACGGGTGCGATCACCTGGGCGGACGGCCGGGCCGTCGACCAGGCCCGGGCGGTCGCCGGAACGCCGGCCGGCCGGGAGCTCTACCGTGAAACCGGCTGCCCGGCGCACGGGATGTACCCGCTCTACAAGGTCATCTGGCTGCGCACGCATCGGCCGGAGGTCTTCCAGGCGGCCCGGCGCTACGTCTCCGCCAAGGAATATGTCGCCTACCGCCTGACCGGCGCCTGGCGGGTCGACTACTCGCTTGCCGCGGGCTCCGGGTTTCTCGACACCGAGACCCTGCAGTGGAGCGGCCGGGCGCTCGAGCTGGCCGGCATCCGCGCCGACCAGCTCTCCCCGCTGGCCGCCCCCTCCGCCCGCCTGGGCACGCTGCGGGCGGAGGTCGCCGGCCGCATGGGAGTGCCGGCGGGCACACCGGTTGCGATGGGCTCCTCCGATGCGGTCAACTCGAGCATCGGCGCCGGCGCCGTGACCGCCGCGCAGGCCACCCTGATGATCGGCACCAGCGGCGCGCTGCGGGTCGTCTCCCCGCGGCCGGTGCTGGACCCCGCGGCGCGCAGCTGGTGCTACGCCATCGACGAGCGGCACTGGCTGATCGGCGGCGCGATCAACAACGGCGGCGTGGCGCTGTCCTGGCTGCGGGACAGCCTGAACCAGGCCTGTGCGGGGCAGGCCTTGAGCTTCGAAGACATCCTGGCGCTCGCCGGCCGCGCCCCCGCCGGATCGGGCGGCCTGGTGTGCCTGCCGTTCTTCGCGGGCGAGCGCAGCCCCAACTGGAACCTCAACGCCCGCGCGGCCTTTTTCGGGATGAGCCTCGAGCACGGGCTGCCGCACATGGCCCGGGCGCTGCTGGAGGGGATCGGCTTCCGCTTCAAGAGCCTGCTGGAGGTCCTGGTCGACATCGGCCTGGGCGTCGAGCAGATCGTCGCCTCGGGGGGCTTCACCCAGTCCGCGCTGTGGCTGCAGACGATGGCCGATGTCCTGGGTCGGGAGCTGAGCGTGCCGTCCTGGGGGGAGACCTCGGCGCTGGCGGCGGCCTTCTGGGCGGCGCTCTCCGCCGGGTGCGCCGGCGACATGGAGGACATCCGGTCGTGGGTTCAGCACGGCCGTGCCTGTCGACCGGACCCGCGGGCCGCCGCTGTTTACGAGCGGGTCTATCCGCTGTACCGGGAACTCTATCAGGCGGTCGCCGGCTCGTTTGACGATATCGTGCGGCTGCAGAACGATCTGGCCGAGACACGGGATGCGCGAGGGAGGGGCGATGGAACGCGATGATCTCTTGAACGGGTATGATTTCAGCGGGCGCACCGTGGTCATGACCGGCGGCACCGGCGTGCTGGGATCCGAAATGGCGGCCGCCCTCGTGCGGGCCGGGGCCAACGTGGCCATCCTGGCGCGCGAGCCGTCGCGGGCCGCGGAGCTGCGGGAGCGCCTCGCGCACGGGCCGGGATGCGCGGTTCTGGTTCAGGCGGACGTGCTGGTGAAGGCCTCGCTCGCGCAGGCCGCCGAGGAGATCCAGCGCCGCTTCGGAACGGTGCACGCCCTGGTCACCGCCGCCGGCGGCAACGCCCCCGCGGCGACGACCAACCCCGCGCAGCGGTTTTTCGACCTGTCCGAAGACGCCATCCGCCAGGTGGTGGACCTCAACCTGCTCGGCACCGTGGTCCCCTGCCAGGTGTTCGGGCGCCTCATGGCCGAGGCGGGGGAGGGGACCATCGTCACCATCTCCTCCATGGCGGCGTATCGACCGCTCACCCGCGTGCTCAGCTATGCCGCCGCGAAGGCTGCCGTGAGCAACTTCACCCAATGGCTGGCCGTGCACATGGCCCAGGAGTATTCGCCGCGCATCCGGGTCAACGCCATCGCCCCGGGGTTCTTCCACACCCGCCAGAACCACTTCCTGCTCTACGACGAGAAGACCGGGGATCTCACCGCCCGCGGCCGCTCCATCATCGACCACACCCCCATGCGCCGTTTCGGCAACCCGGACGACCTGCTGGGCGCGCTGCTCTGGCTGCTGTCTCCCGGCGCCGAGTTCGTGACCGGCACGGTGGTCGCCGTGGACGGCGGATTCTCGGCCTTCAGCGGGGTGTGACCCGCAGCAAAAGGGGTCCAGGGGTCGAGGGGTCGGGGGGTCGAGTGACAAACCGAAACGGGCTGCCTGGTCTTACCCCCTGTACCGCTTGAACCCTCGGGCCAGCTCTTCCGACCTCCAACATTTTTTTGACCCTGCGCCGCGCATGGTGTAGAATTGAACTAACGGTGGCCGCCGGCAGCACGAGAACGGGCGGCCCTTCGGCTCTCCGGCCACCGCCGCCGCCGGCCGTCCCCCCTCCCTCAGCGCTGGAGATGGGCGATGAATGCCACCGTCGAAAGGCGTAATTCCGACCGCCACCCCTGCGACTGCGAGGCCAGCTGGTCCTACTTCAACAAGGAGGGAGCCGCGGCGGGGCGCATCCTCAACTTCAGCCGCAGCGGAAGCTACCTCGAGATCGACCAGCCGATGATCCCCGGGGCCACCGTCCTGATCCGGATCCTCACGTGCAGCGCTCCCGCCGCTGCGCACCCCGATGCCCTGCCGCTCAACGCGGTTGCCGAGGTGAAGTGGTGCCGGGAGATCGAACGCCGCGCCACGTCCCGCCACGGCGCCGGGGTCCGCTACCACTTTCCGGTCTGACCCCGCGCGTCACACTGCTCGAGCCGTCCCTATCCCCGGTGCCGTTGGATCACTCCCCCGGACCCCGCACGAGCGCCGGGTCGAGCGGGACCCGCACCTCGCGGCCGTTTTGCTCGGCGGAGAGGTAGGCCGCGTAGAGGACCGCGACGGTGTCGGCCGCCACCAGCATCCCCGACTTGGGCTCCCGGCCCGTGGCGGCCGCCTCGATAAAATCCTGGATCTCCTGGGGGTAGCCGAAGGTGGAGTACTCGTCGGGCGCCGGGTTGGACCAGCCCTGCCGGGTGCCCAGCTTTTCCATCAGGTAGACGTCGGCCAGCTGCTCCTCGGCCGGGTTGTAGAGTTCCATGGCGTTGCTGGGGCTCATGTTGCAGCGCGCCCGGTGGTTGTTGGCGAAGATCTCCAGCCAGTTGTGCACCCCGCCCATGACGAGCTCCGAGGCGAAGATGTCGGCCACCATCCCGTCTTCGAAGGTGAGGTGGATCTGGCCGTAGTCTTCGATGTCGGTGTAGTCCGTCCGCAGGAAGCCCTTGTCGATGAACCGCGGATTGCGGGTGATTTCGTGCGTACGGGCGCTGACGCCGGCCGGCCGGACGGGCCGGCCGTGCAGCGTCCGACCCTCGACCTGCTTCAGGTACAGGATGGTCGAAAGCGGGTGGCAGCTCTTGCCCACCACCGAACCCCCTCCGGAAAGGCGCCAGATCCCGTATGCGGGCGAGGGGCTGCCCGAATGGGACTGCCCGCCCAGCGCCCAGAGGATCTGCCCCTGGCTGCGGGACAGGATCTCGGCCTCCTTCTGGACGACCGGGGCGTAGATCCAGTTTTCGGCATAGCCGAGCGTCCGCCCGCTCTTCCGTGCGGCGGCGATCACGCGTCCGGCGCTCGCGACCGCCCCTTCCAGCATGGCCGCCTTGGGGTGGCGGTTGCCGGCGAAGGCTTCCCCTCCGGCAGGGCCGAAGTACCCGGTGAAGGGCTTCTCGACGATCACGTGCTTGCCGGCTTCGAAAGCGGCGATCGACACCGGCTCGTGGGCGTACCCCGGGGTGCAGTTGTCGACCATGTCCACCTCCGGGAGCATGTCCGCGAGCGTGTCGAAGGCCCGGATGCCCCGCCGGCGCGCGAACTCCTCACGCCGCTCCTTGCGGGCGGAGGTGACGCCCGCGACCTCCACCGGGATGCCGGTGACCCGCAGCAGCGACGCATAGTGAAAAACGGCTGCGTTGCCACACCCCACCAATCCTACCCGAATCGGAGCGTTCATCCATCCGCCTCCTTCCGGGCCTGACCCGACGGCCGTTCGGCCGGGGAAAGGCTCCTTGACATCCGTGTTACGGCCTGATAGCAGGTGGCCAAGTGGTCTGTCCAGTTGGACCCGATGCTACGCCACGGGCGCGCGAAAGTAAACACTTCAGACCCGCTCTCCGCAAGGAGACATCCGCATGAAGACCGCCGGGAATCGGCCGAACCTCTTTTCCGCCGTCACACCCCGCAAAATCCCGGAAGTCGTGTACAAGCAGCTGGTGACCCTTATCGCGACCGGGCGCCTCAAGCCCGGTGAAAAGCTGCCCTCCGAGCGGGACATGGCCGCGGACATGGGGGTCAGCCGGCAGTCCATCCGCGAGGCCATCAACAAGGCCCAAACCGTGGGGCTGATCGACGTGCGGCAGGGCGGCGGGACCGTCGTGGTGTCCTCGATCACGGAACAGCTGAAGGCGCCGCTCTCGATCCTGCTCGAGCACCAGGCCGAAACGATTTTCGAATTTCTCGACATCCGCGTGCTCTTCGAGGGCTGGTGCGCGGAGCGGGCGGCGGCTTCGGCCAAGGCGGGCGATCTGCGCGCCATGGTTGCCCACCTGCGGGGGATGAGCCGTCTCGCGCCCGGGGGCACGGCCTGGGAACGGTCGGACCTGGGCTTCCACTCCGCCATCGCCGCGGCGTCGCACAACCTGGTCGCGATCCACATCATGGAGGGGCTCAAGTCCAGCTTCAACAGTTACTTCAAGGCCAAGAAGCTCGCCCTCGGGCCCGAGCGCAAGGACGTGCTTCACGCGCAACACACGGCGATTTACGAGGCCATCCGCCAACGCAATGCCGAGAGCGCCCGGCTGCGGATGCAGGAGCACCTGGAGTACGTCGCGGAGGTGATCCGGCGGGATTTCCTCCAGACCGCCCGGAAGCGCCCCCGCCGATCGGGGCCGCGGTGATGGCGGACTTTCCCGAGCGTTCGAGCACGCCGGATGCGGCCGGCGGCAGCCTCGCGGGCGGGATCCTGCTCGTCCTTTTCGCCCTCTTGACCGTCTGGCTGTCGCTGCGAATGCCCATCGGTACCTTCCGGTCCGCCGGTCCGGGACTTTTCCCCTTGTGCCTCGGGCTGCTCCTTGCGGCGCTCGCGGCCGCCCACACCATCCGGACGGCCCTCGTCATTCGCCGGGCCGGAGAGCGGTCGAAGCGGTCCCGCCGGGAGAGCTCGCTCAAACCCGTGCTCGGCTTCATGGCAGCCATCGCCTTCGCGGCCGGCCTTCTGGAACACGTCGGGTATGCGCCGACCGCGTGTGCCGTGGTCTTCGGGCTGCTGCAGCTGCTGGGGCCGCGCTTCTGGCGCCGGAACTTCATCCTTGCGCTGGCCGCGGGCACGGTGGCGCACCTGGTCTTCGTGCAGTGGCTTCAAATCCCTTTCCCACAGGGGTGGCTGGGATTGTAGGCGCCGACGTCGGACAGGCGTCGACGAAATGGGGTCCGCTCCGGACCTGAGAAGATATCCATGCTGGACGCGCTCCAACAGCTCTTAGGGGGGTTCGGGGTCGCCACCACGATCCCCAATCTGTTCTACTGCCTCATGGGCGCCATCGTCGGCACCTTGATCGGGGTCTTGCCGGGAATAGGCCCCATCGCCGGAATCGCGCTCCTGATCCCGGCGACGTTCAGCATGACCCCCACCTCCGCCATCATCATGCTGGCCGGGATCTACTACGGTGCGATGTACGGCGGCTCCACCACCTCCATCCTCCTCAACGTACCGGGCGAAACCGCTTCGGTGATCACCTGCATCGACGGTTACCGCATGGCCCAGAAGGGCCGGGCCGGCCCGGCGCTGTCCATCTGCGCCATCGGGTCCTTCGTCGCCGGCACAATCGGGATCTTCGGGCTGGTGGTGTGCGCCCCCCCCCTGGCGCGCGCGGCGCTGGCGTTCGGGCCGGCCGAGTACTTTTCCCTCATGGTGTTCGGGTTCATCGTCCTCAGCAACGTCACCGGGGGCTCGCTCGTCAAATCGTTGATGATGGCGCTGGTCGGGCTGATCATCGGCACGATCGGCCTGGACCCGGTCAAGGGCGACGCGCGCTTCACATTCGGTTCGATGTCGCTCTTGAGCGGGATCGAATTCGTGGCCGTGGCGATCGGGCTCTTCGGGATCGGCGAGGTGCTGTCGAACGTGGCCAAGCCCTCCGCACTGCTCGAAGGAACGGTCATCGTCCCACGCCTGAAAGACCTGTTCCCGGGGCTTGCGGATCTGCGCCGGTCCGCCATGGCCATTCTCCGCGGGACCGGGATCGGGTTCGGCTGCGGGCTGATCCCCGGGCCGGCGCCGGTCATCGCCACGTACGCCGCCTACATGGTCGAGAAACGGATTTCCGACCACCCGCAGGAGTTCGGGCAGGGGGCCATCGAGGGGGTGGCCGGGCCGGAGGCGGCCAACAACGCCGCCTGCCAGTCGGCTTTCATCCCGCTGTTCGTCCTGGGCATCCCGTTCGCCCCGCCGACCGCGATCCTGCTCGGGGCGCTGCTCATTCACGGCGTCACGCCCGGCCCCATGATGATCGCGGAGCAGCCCGAGCTGTTCTGGGGGGTGGTCGCCAGCATGTACATCGGCAACTTCATCCTGCTCCTGCTCAACCTGCCGTTCGTGCCGCTGTTCGCGAGCATCCTGCGCGTGCCCAAGCGGATCCTGCTGCCCCTGGTCATCCTGTTCTGCATCACCGGCATGTACTCGGTCAACAACTCGA
>CAWHEZ010000003.1:0-215681 GCA_963828345.1 uncultured delta proteobacterium | reverse complement strand
GGGACGATCGACCCCTCCCACATCGAGTTCCGCTTCTCCGGCAAGGACATCTACGGCCTGAGCATGGACCCCAAGGCCGACCAGTTCACCGGGTTCAAGGGAGTCGCCTGATACCGTGCCGCATCTGATCGAACATGCCCGCCCCCATCCGGTCGGCGGCACCTCCGGGGAAACGCTGCGGCGGTCGCTGCGGCGTGCGTTCGAGCTCTCGCGGGACGGGATGTTCCTGGTCGAGGGGGGGCGGATCCGGGTCGGCAATCGCTTTCTGTCGGAGTGGGGCGGTTACCGCGGGGAGGAAATCGACGGCACCTGCTTCGCGAGCTTTTTCGCCCCCCAGAGCATGGCGGCGGTCGAGGCGCTGTGCCGCGCAACCGGGGCCGGAGGTTCGCCGACTGAAATCGCGGCCGTCCTGGTCCGCAAGGACGGCGGGCGGTTCGCGGTCGGGTTGAAGGCGGAGGGCTGCCGCTTCGACGGGCGTTCCTGCGTCTTGGTCGTCGTGGAGCCGCAGGAGCGCGTGTGCCGCGACGCCGCCGGGTGGGACAGCGACGTGGAGGGCTGTTTCGCGTCCGAGGATGCGCTGTGCGCGCCCGCCTGCGCCTGAGCCTCGCCCCGGGTCACTCCGCGGAGGTCATGGCCTTCAACGCGGCGTCCAGCGTGCGGTTGATGGCGAGCGTCAGATCCACGGCCTGCGCCAGCCGCTCCCCGACCTCCCCCAGGGCCGATTCCTCGGCCCGCTGAGCCCACTGCCGGTAGGTCTCGGCGTGGGCGTCGTTGTGCTTCATCCAGTGCGCCAGCAGAATTCTCAGCTTGTCGGCCGGACCCGGTTCGGGCCCGGAACCCGGTGCGGGATCGGCCTGCGGATGGTCGTGCACATGCGACATGGGACTCCCCGGATCGGTGTCTCGGCAGCATCGCGGCCCCGGCGGGGCGCGCGTCAGGAGTAAATGAAGTTCACCGGCAGCGGCGGGTACTTCCAGACTCCCGGCTTGGGCAGGATGTGCTGGTCGCCGACCGTGAGCCAGTTCAGGTCGGGTTTGAGGTCGCGCAGCTTCCCGTCTTCCGGCGGCCGTGCCTGCGAGGTCAGCGCATAGGTGGCCTGCACCGTGCAGACGCGCTCCCGGCCCTCCCGCGCAATCACGTAGTACTTCTTGATCTTGTGGGGCGACAGCCCGGTCTCCGCCGCGATCCGCTCCAGGTCCTCCTTGTGGAACTTCATCAGCACGAGCTTGGAGACCCCGCGCTCGCAGATCCGGATCAGGGCCCGCGCCGCGCTGCTGCTCACGTAAACGGTGCTGATGCCGCCGATGCGCCGCAGGTACTGCGCCGCCACGATCCCCGCCGTGCGCCGCCCGCCCGAAATGAACGACTGGTTGTAGTACTCGAAAAACTTGCGCTGCATGTCCTCCGCGTACTTCTCCCCCTTTTCGTAGAGCTCCTTGGAGATGTAGCGCAGGCTGCGGCCGAGGTCCTCGGCCGCCTCGCTGATCGGCCAGTCGATGCGCACGTGGTAGTGCGACAGGTGATAGCGGTTGCGGCTGACGCCGAGCGGGTCCCGCTGGATCAGCACCGCGTAGTCCACCGGGAGCAGGCCCCGGATGAAGTTGCGAAAATGGACCGATTCCAGGTAGCGGGCCTGCCGGTCCTGCCGGTCGAGGACGGGCACGATGTCCGAGCGCATCAGGTTCGCCTTGGTCGCCCGGTTTTCGTCGAAGAAGCGGACGTATTTCTTGTGCACGGCCGGGATCGCGTCCTCGACGAACACCACGAGGAAGGTGTTGTGCAGCTCGTATTCCTGCTCCGGGATGCGGCCGCGCGGCTTGAGCTCCCGCTTCTCGACGAACGGATAGGCCAGCCCGCGGTTCAGGAAGTTGTGATAGGAGTCGATGAGGGCGTACTGGATGAGGAACTGATCGAGGTCGTCCCGCAGCAGTTCGTAGTAGGAGCGCCTCAGCTTGTGGGCCAGGCTCAGCTCTTCACGGTACAGCCAGAATGCCAAGGGGGCTCTCCTTCGGTCGGTTCGCCGTAGCGGCTGGAAGTCGTCCGCGGATCGTCACATCAGCTATAGCACAAGGTTCCAAAGAGACAAAGCGGTTCGCCCGGACGCTTACGGCGCCAAGTCGCACGTGCTCCGCTTCCTCAACCGGGCCATCCAGCGGTAGAGCGGATCGCGCAGCAGCCAGGCGGCCAGCGCGAACACGAGGGTCAGCGCCGTCACGATGGCGAAGAACATGTAGTCCTTCTCGAAAACCGAGGCCCCCTGCAGGCTCAGCGCCAACGTCCCGGGAATCCGCCCGAGGGTGGAGATGACGAAGAACACCCGCCCCGGGAGCGTCGTCAGCCCGAGGAACATGCAGAGGTAGTCTTTCGGGAACCCGGGGACCAGGAAAAAGACGAAGATGACCAGGATCCCCTTGTACTGGACCATCTGGTTGTATTTTTCGAAGCTCTCGCAGCGCACGAGCTTGCGGACGACCCGTTCGCCCAGGAAATGACCGATCCCGAAGGCCAGCATGGAGCCGACGGTCAACCCGACCGTCGACAGCAGAAACCCGTTGAGCACGCCGAACATGTAGCCGCCGAGGAAGCCGGTCACCTCCCCGGGGATGGGGGCAAAGAGGACCTGCCCGACTTGCAGCCCGAGGAACACCAGCGCGGAGGCCCACCCGGCCGACTTCACCATGTCCCGCACCCAGACGCGGTCCGTGAACAGCTCGTAGTACGCCATCAGGCGTTCCCACCAGCTGGATTCGACCAGCAGGAAGACCGCCAGACCGGAGAGCAGGAAAATGACCACCACGATGGTGATGAGCGTCCAGCCGGTTTTAGCTGTGGATTTAGGCATGCGGTTCTATGGTGAATCCGTTCACTTGGCTCCGATGCGCCGCAGCCGGCCCCAGATGCCGGCCCAGCGAGATCCTTGCGGTTCTTGCCCTGCGATGCTTTTCTGGCGCGCCCACCGCTCTAAAAACCCCACGCTCCCGGCCCGGTAGGCCCGCTCGAGCCGTTCCGCATGCACGGGAAGCCCCTGCTCGCCCGAAACGGCGCGGCGCAGGCACTCGGTCTTCGCCTCGCACCGCACGCAGCCCGGCAGGCGACTGCCTCAGGCCCCCGGGTCCGACCGGGAACACCTGCTCGAGGCGCCCAAAGCACTCCGGGGGCGTCTTGCGGATATCATCGGCCATTTGTCGATCCGGCTTTATTCACGGTCGGGCCGCCCGGTCGGCGCCGAAATCGGAGTTCATGCGCGCGATGTAGCCCTCGTCGGCGAAGCTGAAGCAGCGGTTGTCGCCGATGATCAGATGCTCGTGCACCACCAACCCCATCACCCGGGCCGCAAACACCAATTGCCGCGTGACCGCCAGGTCCTCCTCCGAGGGGCGCGGCTCACCCGACGGGTGGTTGTGGGCGAAGATCAGGGCGGCCGCGTGATGCTGCAGCGCGGACCGGATCACCTCCCGCGGGTAGACGCTGCTCGCCGTCAAGGTCCCCTCGGAGAGCGTTTCCAAGGCGATCACCCGGTTCTTGGCGTCCAGGTAGACGACCAGGAAACACTCGCGCGGCCGGTCCCGCAACACGCCCGTCAGGTAGCGCAGGAGGTCCTGCGAGTTGGCCACCGTCTCCCGGCCGACCACCTTCTTGGCCAGGTAGCGGTCGCAGACGGACTTGACCAGGCGGAGGCCGATCGCGTTTTTCGGCCCGACCCCCGGGACCTCCTGCAGTTCGGCCGGGTCGGCCTCGAGCGCCCCCTGCAGGGTCTTGAACCGCTTGAGGACGGCCTTGGCGGCGTCCTTGCAGTCCCGGCGCGGCGTGCCCAGCGTGAGCAGCAGCTCGATCACCTCGTAGTCCAGAAAGGCGTCGAGCCCCGCTTCCAGGAAACGCTGCCGCAGGCGCCCCCGGTGCCCCGCCCCCTTGTGCTCCTCCCGTTCAGCCATTGCGAATCCATCCAGTCGGATTCAGCAAAGAACGTCCAGATGGCGAAGCCCAAAGCCCAAGTTCAAGGCGCGCGAGTCCCGCCGAACGAGGCGTGCTGTCGGCACGCCGCAGTGAGTGCGGGTCGAAGCGCAACGCCGAAATTGGGTTTTCGGCTTCGCCATCAGTCGTCGTCCAGCTCCGGCTTGAGATCCCGCGTCATCAGCTCGTGCAGCGCCTCCCGCGGCGGCAGGCCCTCGTAGAGGATCCGATACGTCTGCCGGCTGATCGGCATCTCCACCCCCAGCCGGCTGGACAGCTGGTAGACCGATTGCGCCGTGCGCACCCCTTCGGCCACCATGCGCATCGACTCCAGGACGTCGCTCAGCCGCCGGCCGGCCGCAAGCTCGCGGCCCACCGTGTGGTTGCGGCTCAATTCCCCCGTGCAGGTCAGGATCAGGTCCCCGTAGCCGGCCAGCCCGCTGAAGGTCCGCGGGTTGGCCCCCATGCGCTTGCCCAGCCGGCGGATCTCGGTCATGCCGCGGGTGATGAGGGCCGCCCGCGTGTTCAGCCCCAGCCCCAGCCCGTCGACGATTCCCGCCGCGATAGCGATCACGTTCTTGAGCGCTCCGCCCAGCTCGACCCCGATCGTGTCCCGGCTGGTGTACACCCGGAAGAAGGGCGTCGCGAAGGCGCGCTGCACCGTCCGCGCCAGTTCGGCCTTGCGCGCGGCCACCGTCACCCCCGTCGGCATCCGGCGCGCCACTTCCACCGCGAAGCTCGGGCCCGAGAGCACCGCCAGGCGCTCGTCCGCAAGCCCGAGCGTCTCCTTCAGCACCCCGGTCATGGTCAGCTCGGTCCCGTTCTCGATCCCCTTGGAGACCGAGACCACGGCCGCGCCGGGTTCCAGCTTTGCGGAGAGGGCTGCGGCGACCGTGCGCAGATGGTGGGAAGGCACCGCCATCACCACCAGGTCCTTGCCGACGACCGCGCGGCCGAGGTCGCCCGTGGCCGTCAGGGTTTCGGCCAGCGGGATGCCTTTCAGAAAGAGCCCGTTTTCATGCCGCGCGTTGACCTGCTCCACGATCTCGGGCTCGCGCGCCCAGAGGTCCACTCGATGCCCGTTGCGCGCGAGCAGGTCGGCCAGCACCGTCCCCCAGCTCCCCGCGCCGACCACTCCGACATGCCGGCTCTTGCCCGCCGCCGCCTCAGATCGCATCGGTCCCCTCCGCGCCCGGCACCGCGCCGTCCTCGTCCTCCTTCTCGGCCAGGCGCGCGGCCCCGACGATGCGCTCGCCCAGATCGACGTCCATCAGCTTCACCCCCTGGGTGTTGCGGCTGATGACCGAGATCTCCCGGATCCGGGTGCGGATGACCTTGCCGATGTTGGTCATCAGCATGACGTCGTCCTCCTCCTCGACCCCCATGATGGCGACGACGTCGCCGTTGCGCTGGCTGGTCTTGATCGAGATGACGCCTTTGCCCCCGCGGTTGTGGACCGGGTACTCGTCGATCGACGTCCGCTTGCCGAACCCGTTCTCGGTGACCGCGAACAGGGTCTGGCCGTGGCTGAGCACCTCCATGCTGACCAGGCGGTCCCCCGGGTCGACCGTCATGCCGCGCACCCCGCTCGCCACCCGGCCGGTGGGGCGCACGTCCGACTCGTGGAAGCGGATCGCCTTGCCGCTGGCCGACCCCAGGAAGACGTTCATGGTGCCGTCCGTGATGCGCGCGGAGATCAGCTCGTCGCCCTCGAGCAGGTTGATGGCGATGATGCCGCCCGCACGCGGGCGGCTGTAGGCCATGATGTCGGTCTTCTTCACGAGCCCGTTGCGCGTGGCCATGAGGACAAAGGCGCCCGGGACGAACTCCGGCACGGCCAGCACGGTGGCCAGCGTCTCGTTCTCCTGCAGGTTGAGCAGGTTGACGATGGCCTTGCCGAGGCTCAGGCGGCCGGCCTGCGGGATGTCGTAGCACTTGCACCAGTAGACCTTGCCGAGGTTGCTGATGAAGAGGAAGGTGTGGTGCGTCGAGGCCACAAAAAGCCGTTCGACGAAGTCGTCCTCGCGCGTGCCCATCGCGGTCACGCCCTTGCCGCCGCGCCGCTGGCTGCGGTAGAGGGTGATCGGGTTGCGCTTGATGTAGCCGCGGCTCGAAATGGTGACCACCATGTCTTCCTCGGCGATCATGTCCGCGCGGGAGATCTCGCCGGTCTCGTCCACGATCTCGGTCAACCGCGGGTCCCCGTACTGCTGCTGGATCTCCCCGAGCTCGTCCTTGATGATCTGCAGCACCAGCCGCTCGCTCGCCAGGATCTCGCGGAAGCGCGCGATGTCCTGCAGGACGTTCCGGTATTCCTCGAGGATCTTTTCGCGCTCCAGCCCGGTCAACCGCTGCAGGCGCATGTCCAGGATCGCCTGGGCCTGGATGTCCGAGAGCGCGAAGGTCGCCGCCAGCCCCGCACGCGCCTCGGCCGGCGACGCCGAGCGCCGGATCAGCGCCACCACCTCGTCGAGGTGGTCGAGAGCGATCTTGAGCCCTTCCAGGATGTGGGCCCGGGCCTCGGCCTTGGCCAGGTCGTGGCGCGTGCGCCGCACGATGATCTCCTTGCGGTGCAGGACGAAGTGCTCCAAAACCTCCTTGAGGTTCAGCAGCTCGGGGCGGTTGTTGACGATGGCGAGGAAGATGATCCCGAAGGTGGACTCCATCCGCGTGTGCTTGAACAGCTGGTTGGTGACCACCTCGGCCATGGCCTCCTTCTTGAGGCCGAGGGCGATGCGCATGCCCTCGCGGTCGGACTCGTCGCGCACGTAGCGGATGCCGTCGATCTCCTTGTCCCGGATCAGCTCGGCGATCTTCTCGACCAGCTTGGCCTTGTTGACCTGGTAGGGCAGCTCGGTGACGATCAGGGTTTCGGCCTGGGTGCGCTTGTCCTTCTCGACCGCCACCCTCGCCCGCACCCGGATGATGCCGCGGCCGGTGGCGAAGGCCTCCCGGATGCCCGTCCGGCCGTAGATGATCCCGCCGGTCGGGAAATCGGGGCCGGGGATGTGGCGCATGAGCTCCTCGCAGGTGGTCTGCGGGCGGTCGATCAGCACCTGCAGCGCCTGCACCACTTCGCCCAGGTTGTGCGGGGGGATGTTGGTCGCCATGCCGACGGCGATGCCGGCCGACCCGTTGACGAGCAGGTTGGGGATCTTGGACGGCAGCACCGAGGGCTCGGAGAGGGACTCGTCGTAGTTCGGGGTGAAGTCGACCGTCTCCTTTTCGAGGTCCGCGAGCATCTCGTGAGCCAGGCGCTGCATCCGGATCTCGGTGTACCGCATGGCCGCCGCCGGGTCGCCGTCGATCGACCCGAAGTTCCCCTGCCCGTCGATCAGGGGATAGCGCATGGAGAACCCCTGCGCCATGCGCACGATCGTGTCGTACACGGCCGAGTCCCCGTGCGGGTGATATTTACCGATGACGTCGCCGACGATGCGGGCGGATTTCTTGTACGGTTTGTTCCAGTCGTTGTTCAGCTCCCCCATGGCGTAGAGCACGCGGCGGTGCACCGGCTTCAACCCGTCGCGCACGTCGGGCAGGGCCCGCCCGATGATCACGCTCATGGCGTAATCGAGATAGGACTTCTTCATCTCTTTTTCGATGCTGACTTCCGGGGATCGGTCGATCTGGTTCATCTCCACTCCTGAAACAACGGGCGGTTTGCGAGCCTCCCGGGCGGCCGGCGGCTTGCCCGGGGGTTCGGCGAAAACGACGTTCGGGGTCGGGAAGGCTTTCGCCCGGCGAAGAGGGCCTTTCGACTGCAGGCGGACACATCGCACCGCCGGCGGCCGCACGTGGGGCCGCGGCCGCCGCGGCGCGGCGGGGCAACCGCTCGGGATACGACGGCGTTACCGGCTGACGAAGGCGCCTGCTCCCACCAGGAGCAACACCACGAAAACGGCCACCGCCGTCAGCGAACCGAAGGTGTAGTATACGACGCCCCCGCCGACAACGGCGGGCACGGCGCAGAATACCAGAATCCCAAGCTTGCGAGCGACATCCATGGGGGTGATCTCCTGTGGGAAGGTTTCAAATGTGTTAACAACAACCCCGAGCCAAGTAAAGCGAAAATCAGGGCCTCAGCGCTCCACGATCATGGCCATGCCCATCCCGCCGCCGATGCACATGCTGATCAGGCCGGTGCGGTAGCCCTTGCGCCGCATGTGGTGCATGGCGGTCACCATCTGCCGGGCCCCGGTGGCGCCGATCGGGTGCCCGAGCGAAATGCCGCTGCCCACCTCGTTCGGCCGGTCGTTCTTCAGCCCGAGCTCGCGCATGCACCCGATCGCCTGGGCGGCGAAGGCCTCGTTCAGCTCGATCAGGTCGATGTCCGCAAGCTGCATCCCGGCCCGCTTCAACGCCAGGCGCACCGCCGGCACCGGCCCCAGGCCCATGTAGGCGGGGTCGAGCGCGCCCGAGGCGAAGGCCTTGACCTTCACGAAGGGGGTCAACCCGAGCGCCTTGGCCTTTTCGGCGCTCATGATCAGGACCGCGGCCGCGCCGTCGTTGATGCCCGAGGCGTTGCCGGCGGTCACGGTGCCGTCGGACTTGAAGGCCGGCCGGAGCTTGCCCATCTTCTCGACGGAGGTCTCCATGGGCCGCTCGTCCGTCTTGACGACGATGTCGCCCTTGCGGTCCTTGATCACCACCGGGACGATTTCCTCGTCGAACCAGCCGGCCTTGATCGCGGCCATGGCGCGCGTGTGGCTGAGCACCCCGAGTTCGTCCTGTTCGGCGCGCGAGATCCCGTAGAGCGCGGCGATGTTCTCCGCCGTGACCCCCATGTGGTAGCCGTAGAAGATCTCGTACAGGCCGTCGAACACCATCAGGTCCAGGACCTCGCCCTTGCCGGTGAGCTCCATGCGGTAGCCCCAGCGGGCCTTGGTCATGGCCATCGGGGCGAGGCTCATGTTCTCCATGCCGCCGGCCACGACCACGTCGGCCTGGCCGGTCATGACCGCGGAGGCGCCGAGCGCGATGGCCTTGAGCCCGGAGCCGCAGACCTTGTTGACCGTCATCGCGGGCGTCTCCTTGCAGAGCCCGGCGCGGATCACGGCCTGACGGGCCGGGTTCTGGCCCTGGGCGGCCTGCAGCACGTTGCCCATGATGACCTCGTCCACCGCCAGCGGTGCGGCCGCGGCGTCCCAGTCGGCCGCCTTCTTCTCCAGCTCGATCAGGCCCTGGCCCTTGAGCTTGTCCGGGGCCGCGGCCTGCATGTCGGCGCTCGGGGCCGGCCTGAGGTTGACGCGCTTCAGCGTCTGCTTGATCACCAGCGCCGCCAGGTCGATGGCCGCCACGTCCTTCAACGCGCCGCCGAACCCGCCGATGGCCGTCCGCGCACCGCTCACGATCACCGCATCTCTCATGTCCGAGCTCCTCCAGTGGTGGGTTGTCCGGGCCGCAGCTCAGCGCCGTTGTTCAGCCCGTCTGATTTATTCAGAAAAAGGTTATTTTATAGCAGAGTTGGGTGGACAGGGTCAACCGGTATCACCGGGGCGGGAGGGCGTCTTGCCCCTGGACTGGGCGCGCAGCTTTCGCCACCGTTCCAGCCGCTCCGCGACCGTGCGCTCGTAGCCCCGGTCGGTCGGATGGTAGAACACCTCGCCCTGCAGCTCGTCGGGAAGGTAGTCCTGCGGCGCAAAGGCGTCCCGGTAGTGGTGGGCGTAGCGGTACCCCTCGCCGTAGCCGAGCTCTTTCATGAGCGTCGTCGGGGCGTTGCGGATGTGCAGCGGGACCGGCAGCGACCCGCCCCGGGTGACGGCAGCCTGCGCGCTGCCGTAAGCGGCGTAGATGCTGTTGCTCTTGGGGGCCGTGGCCAGGTAGACGGCGGCCTGCGCCAGCGCGAGCTCGCCCTCGGGGTGCCCGAGGAAGCGAAACGCCTCCATGGCGGCCAGCGTGACCGCCAGGGCCTGCGGGTCGGCGTTGCCGATGTCCTCGGAGGCGAAGCGGACCATGCGCCGCGCGATGAAGAACGGGTCCTCGCCCGCCGCCAGCATGCGCGCCATCCAGTACAACGCGGCGTCGGGGTCGCTGCCGCGCAGGCTCTTGTGCAGCGCCGAAATCAGGTTGTAGTGCTCGTCGCCGGACTTGTCGTAGACGAGCGCCTTCTTCTGGAGCGCCTGCTCCATCAGCTCGCGCGTGATGCACCCGCCCCCGGTCAGCGACGCGGCCACCTCCAGGCTGTTCAGGGCCGAGCGCCCGTCCCCGTCGGACACCCGCACCAGCAGCTCGAGAGCGTCGGGCGCCAGGGTGAGGCGCTGGCTGCCGAGCCCCCGCTCCGCGTCGTCGAGGGCCTGGCGGACGATCGTCGCGAGGTCCTCCTCGGTCAGGCGGTTCAGGGTCACGACGCGGCAGCGCGACAGCAGCGGCGCGATGACTTCGAACGAGGGGTTTTCGGTCGTGGCGCCGATCAGGGTGATCAGGCCGCTTTCGACGTGGTGCAGGAAGGCGTCCTGCTGGGCCTTGTTGAAGCGATGGATTTCGTCCACGAAGAGGACGGTGCGGCGACGCTGCAGCTGCTGCTGGCGCCGGGCCTCGTCGATCACGGCCCGGATCTCCTTGACGCCCGAGAGCACGGCGGAGAACTGGAGGTAGTGCGAGCGGGTCTCGCCGGCGATGATGCGCGCGAGCGTGGTCTTGCCGCATCCCGGCGGTCCCCACAGGATCATCGAGAAGATGCGGTCCTGCTCGGCCGCCATGCGGACGATCGACCCCTCGCCCACGAGGTGCGGCTGCCCGACGAACTCGGACAGGCGGCGCGGCCGCATGCGTTCGGCCAGCGGCCGGCCGGCCTGGGACTCTTTTTCGGCGTGGTAGTCGAAGATGTCCATGACGCCCGAAATCCGTCGCTCAGACGCTCCATGTGCGTGCCGCAGCGGCAGCAATCTCGAAAAGGGTTCGAGGGTCCAAGGGGTCGAGGAGTCGAGTGAAGGAAACGATCTTATTTCAGCTATCCTTAATCCCGAACCCTTGTATCCCTTGAATCCTCGAACCCTTTCTCCTTTAGTCCGTCGGGCTCTCGCGCCGCTCCCGCTGCCGTAAGATCAGCCGGATCGGGGTCTGGTCCAGGCCCGTGTGCTCCCGGAGCTGGTTGAGCAGGTAGCGCTGGTAGGAAAAGTGCACGGCATCCGGGTGGTTCACGAAGAAGAGCACCGTCGGGGGCTTGGCCGCGGGCTGCGTGGCGTAGTAGAATTTCACCGGCCGGCCCCGGTACAGCGGCGGCGGGTTGCGCGCGAGCGCGTCCTCGAGGACCCGGTTGAGCTGCCCGGTGGCGATGCGCTGCGTGTACTGGCCGTACACCTGGTCCACCACGCTGAAGATGCGCGTCACCCTCCGCCCGGTAAGGGCCGAGACGGTGATGGCCGGGGCGAAGCTCAGGAACTTGGCCTGATCGCGCAGATCGGCCACCATCCGGCGTTCCACGACCCCGGCGGTTTCCGCCAAGTCCCACTTGTTCAGCACGAACACGCAGCCGCAGCCGCGGTCGTGGGCGTATCCGGCGATCGTGATGTCCTGCTCGGTGATGCCCTCGCTCGCGTCCATGACGACCAGGGCGACGTCGCAGCGCTCGAGGCCGCGCAGCGCCTTGATCACCGAAAATTTCTCCAGTTTTTCGGACACGCGCCCCTTGCGGCGGATCCCGGCCGTGTCGATCAGCCGGTAGGTTCGCCCCCGGCGCCGGTGGAGGCTGTCGATGGCGTCCCGCGTGGTCCCCGGCTGGGCGCTCACGACGAGTCGACGCTCCCCTAAAACGGCGTTGATCAACGAGGATTTGCCCACGTTGGGACGGCCGACCACGGCCAGCCCGACGACATCCCCCTCCCCCTCCGCCGGCGCACCGTCGGGCGGCGCGGGCAGGGCCGCCACCAGATCGTCCAGGAAATCGTTCATGCCGTAGCGGTGTTCGGCGGACACCGGGTACAGGGTTTCGAGCCCCAGGCGGTAAAAATCGGAGAGCTTGCCCTCCTGCTCGGGCCCGTCGATCTTGTTCACGGCCACCATGACCGGTTTGGGAGTTCCCCGCAGCAGGTCGAGCATGTCGCGGTCGAACGGCGAAAGCCCTGTTTTCCCGTCCAGCACGAGCACCAGGAGATCGGCCTCTTCGACCGCCTGCACGATCTGGAACCGGATTTCCTCCGAAAAGGCCTCGCCGTCCACAAACCCGCCGGTGTCGACCACCGTGAACTCGACATCGTTCCAGCTGGCGCTGCCGTGATGCCGGTCGCGCGTCACGCCGGGATGGTCGTCCACCAGCGCATCCCGGGAACGCGTGATGCGGTTGAACAGGGTCGACTTGCCCACGTTGGGGCGTCCGACGATGGCGACGATCGGGGTCATGTGATATCCGTCAGGGTCTCGCAGCAGGGTTTAAAGGGCTGGTATGTCTAATATGGGCCTCAGCCTTAAAAAGCAAGGGCAAACGATTGTGACGATTGGGAATCCAACACCCCCAGCCCTCCTCGGAGGATGAAGATTGCAATTGACAGGCATTTGAAAAACACCTAAAAATTTTCCGGTATATTCACACCCCGACCGATCGGAGGGCAAGACCATGCTGGCTGCGGCGGAAACGATAGTGCTGGTGGTCGACGTCCAGGAGAAGCTCTCCCGGGCCATGGCGGGCCGCGAGGAGCTCGTCCTCAAGACCCGGCAGCTCGTGGAGGGCGCACGCGTGCTGGGGGTCCCGACGCTGTTCACCGAGCAGAACCCCAGGGGCCTCGGCCCGACCCTGTCCGAAATCGCGGCGCTGGTGCCCGACTTCCGGCCGGCGGAAAAGACCAGCTTCAGCTGCTGCGGCAGCCCGGACTGCATGGCGCAACTGCGCCGCAGCGGCCGACGCGACGTGGTCGTCGCGGGGATGGAAACCCACGTCTGCGTCTACCAGACGGTGGTCGACCTTCTCGCGGAGGGGTTTCGCGTGGAGGTGGTCGCCGACGCCTGCGCCTCGCGCACGGTCGAAAACAAGCAGATCGGCCTCGAGCGCTGCCGCCGCGCGGGTGCGGCGGTCACCAGTGTCGAAACCCTCCTGTTCGAGCTGCTCAAGGCGGCCGAAGGGCCGCTGTTCAAGGAGATCCTCAGAATTGTCAAATAACCCGTCACGCTGCGTGAGGCAGCCCCCCGCAGGCGCCGCCCGGGCCGCGCGCGCGACCTCGGCGGACCGCAGGAGAACGAGATGACCACCCCACCCCGGGTCCTCGTCATCGGCGCCGGTATCGGCGGCCTGACGGCCGCTCGCGTCCTGGCGGACCACGGGCTCGAGGTCGACCTGGTCGAACGGGGACCGACGCCCGGCGGCCACGCGGCCCGGCTGGCCTGCAAGGCGACCGACCGCTGCGTCCGGTGCGGCGCCTGTCTCGTGACCGCGGCGATCGAGGTCGCGACGGATCACCCCCGCATCCGCCTGCACCTCTCCAGCCGCACGGAGGCCGTCCGCGCGACCGACGCGGGTTTCACGTACCGGCTGGTCTCGGAAACCGCCGCCGCGGAGGCTGCGGCCGATGCGGTTCTGATCGCAGCGGGCTTCGACCTGTTCGACCCCCGGGACAAGCCTTACGGGTTCGGTCTCTACCCCGATGTCGTCACCAACCTGCAGCTCGAGGCCCTGCTGCGCTCGCCCGGCGGCGTGGTCAAGCCGTCCGACGGAACCCCGCCGGCCCGGGTGGCCTTTCTGCAGTGCGTCGGCAGCCGCGACCGGAAACTCGACCACCTGTGGTGCTCGACATTCTGCTGCGGCGCTTCGGTGAGGGCCGCCGCGCGCATCAAGGCCGCCCGGCCGGAGACCGAAATCACCGTCTTCTACATCGACATCCAGTCGTTCGGCCGGGATTTCGAGTCGGCCTGGGCCGACTACCGCCGCAGCCTGCGCTTCGTGCGCGGGGTGCCGGCCGAGGCGTTCCAGGACGGCACCGCGGGGATCCGGCTGGCCTGGCTGGAGCTGGAGTCGCGCCAGGCGCGCGAGGAAACGTTCGACCTGGTGGTCCTGGCCTGCGGCATGGTGCCGGCGGCCGGGCTGGCCGAGGCGGCGGCCGGGTTCGGCCTGCGCCCGGAGGCGACCGGCTTCCTCCCCGCGGCCGGCCCCCCGGGCGTCTTTGCCGCCGGTGCGGTGCGCGGGCCGATGACGATCCCCGAGACCATCGCGGATGCGCGCCACGCGGCCGCCCGGGTGCTGTCCCATTTGAAACCGGACGCGACCGAGCGCCCGGGCCGGTCCGCCGCGACCCGACGGACGATCTTCCCGTGACCGCGACCGAACCGGACGAGGACACGCCATGACCCATCCCGTGTGCATTTTCGGCACCCCGGCCGATTCTCGGGAGATCGTCGACGTCTTCCTGGAGCAGGGACGGCGCGTCCTGCTCGTGCCCGGCCCGGACGCGGAGGCCGCGCTCGCGCGGGACGGCAGGCGCACGGCCGGATTGGAGGTTCTCGCGCCGGCGCGGCTGCTCGCCTGCGGCGGCGGACCCGGCGAGTTCGATCTGACGTTCACAGCCGCAGACGCGGTGGTGCGGCGCCGGGTGTCGGCGCTCGTGCTCGCCCATAGGCCGGAACGGCATCCGCATTACGCTTCGTACGGGCTGCGTCCCGCGCCCGCCGTCCTGCCGGCGGCGCGTCTCGTCGAAATGGGCTGCCGCCCCCCGGCCGGCACGGCCTGGAACGAGGTGGCGATCCTGAACGGGCTGCAATCCGAAAGCTCCCCGCGGGCAACCGGCGAGCTGCTGCAGATCGCGCTGCGGCTCCGGCGTGAGATGCGCGCCCGCTGTCACGTCTTCACCCGCAACCTCAAGGTCGCCGCCGACGGGCTGGAGGCGCTCGCGCGCGACGCGCGCACCGCCGGGGTGGTGTTCCACAAGTTCACCCACTCCGCCCCGGTCGTTCGCCAGGACGAGGACGGCCGGGCGCATTTCGCATTCACGGACGAGATCACGGGGGTCGAGCTCCGGCTCGCGCCCGATCTCGTGGTCGTCGACGAAGCCTTCGAGCCCCCGGCCGTCGTGCGCGAGCTCGCCCGCACCCTCGAGCTGGAGACCGACGCAGCGGGCTTTCCCCAGGCCGACAACGTCCACCGGCTGCCCGTGTTCACGAACCGCCGGGGGGTGCTGATCGCGGGGGCGGCGTTGCCGTGCGGTGCCGCGGGGGCGGCGGACGCATCCAATCTGCTCCTGGCGCTGCGACCCGAATCGAATCCGACCGCCGCGCAGATCGACCCCGGACGGTGCGTACGCTGCCTCACCTGCTACCGGGTCTGCCCCTACCGCGCCGTGTCGCTTGCCCATCGGCCCGAGGTGCAGCCGGCCGCCTGCGAAGGGTGCGGGATCTGCCGCGCCGAGTGTCCCCGCCAGGCCATCCGCATCCCCGGGCTGGAGCCCGCGGATATCCGCGGCCTCATCGCTGTCCGAGCGGCCCGCGTCCGGGCGGCGACCGCGCCTGACGGTGTTCGCCTGCGCACGCTCCGGCGGGCCGGCCGTGCGCTCGGCCGCGGCCGCCGGGACGTCGTGGGAGGCGCAGGTCACGGTCGTCGAGGTGCCGTGCGCCGGCAGCCTGAGCCGGGATTTCATCCACTCGGCCTTCGACCTCGGCGCCGACGGCGTCCTGGTCCTCACCTGCCACGACGAGAACTGCCACTCCCGCACGGGCAATCGTCTGGCGCGCTCCCGTGTCGCGCAGACCCAGGCCTTTCTGGACGGCTGCGGACTGGCGGGCCGGCTCGTCCTTCGGACGACCGCCGCCAACATGCCGGCCGAGACCGGCCGCGCCCTGGCGGAGCTTGCGGCGCAGCTGACCGCGACCGAGCCCGGTCCCGTCCCGGGGCCGGCCGACTGAAGGATTCCCCTATGCCGAACCCAACGGATCCGATCCCCCCGGCGACCGCACGCGAAGTTTCCCAGCCCTTCGACCTCGAGGCCTGCATGACCTGCGGCCTGTGCGCGAGCGTCTGCCCGGTCGCCGGCGTGGACGGCTTCGACCCGCGCCTGTTCGTGCGTCTGCTGGCCCTCGGCCTCGAGCAGACGGCCGTCGACGCCCGCTGGCCGTGGATCTGCACCATGTGCGGCAAGTGCGAACACATCTGCCCCATGCAGGTCCGCATCGCCGACGCCGTGCGCCGGGTGCGCTCGCTGCGCGCGCGGGACCGGGTGCCGGGCATCCTGCACAAGGGGCTGCAGGCGGCGCTCGAAACCGGCAACAACCTGCGCCTGCCCCGGGAGGACTTCCTGTTTATTCTGGAGGACGTGGCGTCTGAAATCCGGGAGGAGAAGGGGTTCGAGACGTTCCAGGTCCGGCCGGACCAACGGGGCGCCCGCGTCCTCACGACGATTCACAACAAGCTCGTCAACACCCACACCGAGGACCTGAAGCACTGGTGGAAGATCTTCCACGCCGCCGGGGAAAGCTGGACCGTGTCTTCCGAGAACTGGGAGGGGACGAGCTGGGGGTACTTCACCGGGGACGACGACGCCATGAAGACCATGGCCGGCCGCATCCTCGGGCAGATGGAGGATCTGCAGGTCGAGACCCTGCTCTGGCCCGAGTGAGGGCACGCCTACCTCGCGACCCGGTCCGGGTTCGAAAAGCACTTCCCCGAGGCGATGAAAAAATACCGCTTCGTGACCGTCTTCGACCTTCTCACGGAGTACATTCAACAGGGCCGGATCCGTCTCGACCGCAGCCGGTTTCCGCAGCGGGTCGCCTACCACGACCCGTGCAACTACGGCCGCAAGGCTCAGATGAAATTCGGCCACGGGTTCTTCGAGGAGCCGCGCTGGATCCTCGGCCAGTGCGTCGAGCGACTGGGTCGACCTCTATCCCAACCGCATGCACCAGACCTGCTGCGGCGGCGGGGGCGGCGCCCTCACGACCGGCTACAAGGCGGAAGGCCTTTTCTACGGCCGGCGCAAGATGGAGCAGATCCGGGCGACCGGCGCCGAGATGATCGCGGTCCCCTGCCACAGCTGCCACGGTCAGCTGGAGCAGATCAAGTCCCACTACGGAATGGCGGAGCTGGAGGTCAAATACCTCTGGGAGCTCGTGGCGGACGCCCTCGTGATCGGCTGACCCTCTCGGGTCGCATCCCGCCGCCTCGGCGCCGCAAGGCGCCGGGGCGGTTTTGTTTTCGAGCCAACGAATCTGTTTTGGAATTTTCAGACTATGCGGGTGATGTCGTGCGGAGCCGGCTGGCCAGGAAAGAACCGAGCAGGACGAGCACGTCCCGTGACGACCAGCCCCCCGGCGAACGACCACACGTCGCCGGCGAACCCGATGAGGGCGGGCACGACGCCGGCCCCGATGATGAAGGCCGCCGGGGTGGTCAGAGCGACCGCCAGGTTGCGGGCGTTTTCGGGCACGGACAGGCCGATGGCCGAGAACCCGGCCGGGAAGAAGCAGACCGAGAGCGCCGGCTGGATGCAGACCGGGACGAGGAGCCAGGGCATGGGCAGAACGGCCAGGGCGATCGTCAGGCACCCGTTCAGCAGCAGGACGGTCGTCATGGTGCGCTGCGGGCCGAAGCGGTCGCTGAACCACCCGCTCACGAAAGCGACCGCGACGCCGGGAATCCGCGAGAGGGCCAGGATGGTGTTGGCCTGCTCGCGCCCCAGCCCGTGGCCGTCCACCAGGACGATCGGCAGCACGGCATAGATCCCCAGGCTGGCGCCGATCCCGAGACCGAACACCAGCATCAGGATCCAGTAGGCGCGCCCCGCGAGGATCGTCCGCACGGCCCGGAAGTCGGGCGCCTCGCCTCGGAACTCGCCGAAGCGCCCCCACACCGCGAAGGCGGCCGCCGCCGCCCAGGCCGCAACCCCGAAGGCGCCGATGGCGGCGGTCCAGGGCAGCACGGCCAGCAGGGCCTCGCACAGGAACGGGGCCAGCACGAAGGCCAGATTGGGGGCCGCCTCGTGGATGGCGATGCCCTTGCCCCAGTGCCGCGTGGGCAGGAAGTCCATGATGGCCGCCATGGCCGACGGCAGGTAGAGGCCGGCCGCCAGCCCGGCCGCGATCAGCCCCAGGCGGACGATCCAGAGATGAGACCCGGCGGCGGTGACCAGCAGGGCGGCGCCCAGACCCGTCATGGACAGGATGATCGTCCACCGGTGCGTCAGGCGCGAGGAGACCAGGCCCGAGCCGAGCAAGGCCACGCAGTACCCGGCCGAGAGAATGAAAAAAAGGAACCCCGACTGCGCGTGGGAAATGTGCAGGTCGCGCTCGATGGCGGGCAGCAGCGGGGCCAGCGCGATCCGGCCCACGAAGTTGACGAAGAAGACGCCGCTCAGCAGGCAGAGCGGGCTCAGGCGGGTGCGGAACGGCTCGTCGCCGGTCGACGGACGGTACATCATCCCCATCGGTGCACGCTCACACCCGGTGCCGCAGGGCGGCGTCGGTGCGCGGCGGCTCCGCGTCGGCAGCCCTCTGGATTCCGGCTCATGATTGAAAAACGGCGCCGCAGGCCGCCTGCCGGCGACGGCGGGATCGACCTGCGAGCCGGCAGGAAAAAGAAAGACGGATCATGACCCTATGCGCCGTTTTTCAAAGCTCGAAGGCCATGACGTCGATGATGAGCGGCAGGCTGCGCAGCTCCTGCATGGCCTCGTCCGGGATGGGAGAGTCCGTCCGGAAGTAGATCATGGTCTTGTCGCCGTCCTCCTGCTGCCCCACGCGCATCTGGCTGATGTTGATCCGCTTGTTGCCGAGCAGGGTCCCGATGCTGCCGATGGCCCCCGGCCGGTCGTGGTTGTGGATCAGCACGAAGCGCCCGTAGGGGGGCAGCTCGAGGCGGAAGTTCTCGATCTTGACCAGGCGCGGGTACTTGCGGCCGAAAATGGTCCCGGCCACGCTGTGCGCGGTCCCGTTGGCCACCGCACGCACGGTCACGAGGTTGATGTACTCGTCCGAGGGCGCCCGCGTCTCGGAGACCTTGATCCCGCGCTCGCCGGCCATGACCTTGGCGTTCACGAAGTTGACCGTGTCCTGCACCATGGGGGTGAGGAAGCCCTTCAGCAGAGCGGTGCTCACCGGTGAGAGGTCCTGCTCCGGGAACTCCCCGGCGTACTCGATGGCGATCTCGCGCGCCGGCCCGCGGCAGAGCTGGGCCAGCAGGCACCCCATGCGCTCGACCAGCGTGAGCAGCGGCCCGATCTTGCCGAGCAGCTCCCCGCTCACGGCCGGCACGTTCACGGCGTTGATGATGGTGCCCGTCTTCAGGAAGGCCAGGATCTGCTCGGAGATCTGGACCGCCACGTTCGTCTGGGCCTCGAGGGTCGAGGCGCCCAGGTGCGGGGTGCACACGACCCGCTCGAGCTCGAAGAGCGGCAGCGCCCCGGGCGGCTCGGTTTCGAACACGTCCAGCGCGGCGCCCGCGACCTTGCCCGAGCGCATCGCCGCGTTGAGGTCGGCCTCGTTCACGATGCCGCCCCGCGCGCAGTTGATGATCATGACGCCGTCCTTCATCTTCGCGAAGGCGTCCCGGTTCAGCAGGCCGGCCGTGTCCTTGAGCTTGGGGACGTGCACGGTGATGTAGTCGGAGCGCCGGTAGAGCTCGTCCAGCGCGACGGCCTCGTAGCCGGCTTTTTCCACCGCCTCGGCCGTGACGAACGGGTCGTGCACGATCACCTGCATCTTCAGCCCCCGGGCGCGGTCGGCGACGATCGACCCGATCTTGCCGAAACCGATCAACCCGAGCACCTTGTTGAACACCTCCCTGCCCTGCAGCTTCTTCTTCTCCCAGACGCCCGCCTTCATCGTCGCGGTCGCCCAGGGGATGTTGCGGCTGAGGGCCATCAGCATCGCGATCGTGTGCTCGGCGGTCGTGACCACGTTGCCGCCGGGGGTGTTCATCACGATGATGCCGCGACGGGTGGCGGCCGGGATATCGACGTTGTCCAGGCCGATGCCCGCGCGCCCGACCACCTTCAGCCGGGCCGCCGCCTCCATCAGGCTCTCCGTCACCTTCGTGGCGCTGCGGATGATCAGCGCATCGTAATCGCCGATGATCGCCTTGAGCTCGTCGGGCTTCAGACCGGTGCGGACGTCCACCTGGATGTCCGCCTCCCGGCGCAGGATCTCGAGGCCGACCTCTTCGAGGTTGTCGCTGACCAACACCTTGAACATGCGCAAGACTCCCTTCTGATGGATGTTACCCCTGGGGCGGTTTCGAGCGCTCCGCCAGTCCGACGAGACACGCCGCCTTCGGCATGGGGCGTGCGATCAGCAACCGCTCGAAGGCCTGCTCCGGCAGGTGGTCCTTCAAAAACCGCACCACGTCGAAGGTTTCCCACCAGCAGTCGATCACCTTGAAACACGGGCCGGAGCTTTCGCCGGTCAGACAGTAGCGGAACGTCACCGGCCCGCCCAGCCGCGGGCAGCGCCGGCACAGCGGGTGCGCGCGCTCGTTCTCAGGCTCCGGCATCTTTCACCCCCTCCGGCCCGGTGACGCGCCCATCAGCGGCTCTTCAGAGCCTGAGGCTTCGGGTATTTCGCCAGGAGCCGCACGGCCTCGTCGATCTCGTGCGCCGGGTACTCGATGTCCGTCAGGCCGCCGGCCAGGTATTTCTCGTAGGACCCGAGGTCGATCAGCCCGTGGCCGCTCCAGTTGAAGAGGATGACCTTTTCGCGCCCCTCCTCCTTGGCTTTGCGCGCCTCGTCGACCACGCAGGCGAGGGCGTGGTTGGTCTCGGGCGCCGGGATGACCCCTTCGGTGCGGGCGGCGAGCATGCCGGCTTCGAAGGTGGCCGTCTGGCCGTAGGACCGCGGCTCGGCCAGGCCCTCGGCGACGATCTGGCTCACGGTGGGCGCCATGCCGTGGTAGCGCAGCCCGCCGGCGTGCACCGGCGGCGGCATGAAGGTGTGCCCCAGGCTGTACATGGGCAGCAGCGGCGTGTAGCCGGCCGTGTCCCCGTGGTCGTAGACGAACGGGCCCTTGGTGAGGCTGGGGCAGGCAGCCGGTTCGGCCGGCAGGATCGACACCTGGCGGCCGTTGATCTTGTCGAGCACGAAGGGGAAGGCGATCCCGGCGAAGTTGCTCCCGCCCCCGGCGCAGCCGATCACGACGTCCGGGTACTCCCCGATCTTCTCCATCTGCTTCTTGGCTTCCAGGCCGATCACGGTCTGGTGCAGCATCACGTGGTTGAGCACGCTGCCGAGCGAGTAGCGCGTCCGGCCGGAGGTGTCGCTGACGGCCGCCTCGACCGCCTCGCTGATGGCGATCCCGAGGCTGCCGGGAGAGTCGGGGTGCTGAGCCAGGATGTCGCGGCCGGCCTTGGTCTCGCGGCTGGGGCTGGGGACACACTCGGCCCCCCAGGTCTGCATCATGGT
The DNA here is from genome assembly GCA_963828345.1 of uncultured delta proteobacterium. Taxonomy (GTDB): domain Bacteria; phylum Desulfobacterota; class Desulfobacteria; order Desulfobacterales; family SpSt-501; genus SpSt-501. The sequence continues at coordinate 194,423 of CAWHEZ010000003.1, read as the reverse complement.
CTTGCGGTAGGGCTTCTGGTCGAAGCTGATGCGCACCATGTAGACCTTGCACTCGAGGCCGAACTGGGCGCAGGCGAAGGCCAGCGCGCTCCCCCATTGGCCGGCGCCGGTCTCCGTGACCAGCCGCTGGATGCCGAACACCTTGTTGTAATACGCCTGCGGGATGGCCGTGTTGGGCTTGTGGCTGCCCGGGGGGCTGACGCCCTCGTACTTGTAGTAGATGCGCGCCGGTGTCCCGAGGGCCTTTTCGAGCGACCGGGCGCGCACGAGAGGGCTCGGCCGCCAGATCGTGTAGGCCCGCAGCACCTCCTCCGGGATGTCGATCCAGCGCTGGGTGCTGACCTCCTGTTCGATCAGGTTCATCGGGAACACGGGGGCCAGTTGGTCCGGGCTGATGGGTTTGCCGTCCGGGCCGAGGGGCGGGTTCATTTTGATGTCGGCCAGAATGTTGTACCACTGGCGGGGCATCTCGTCCTCGCTCAAGAAGATCTTTTTCGTTTCCATGTGCACGCCCTCCTGTTGGCATCGAGTCCGGACCGTGAACGTCCGGCCGCTGCCCCGTCAAAGCACCGGCCATTCGCTTCGAATCCGATAGGTGTGCCGCGTATATAGCACATGAAAAATCGGCAAGTAAAATGGTAAGCCGGCATGGAGGAGCCCGGGGGAAGAGAACGGGATGCCTTCGGTGCCGTGCGCGGCGCGAGGGCCGTTCACCTGCGTGCGGATCGGTAACGGCCGGGGGGATTTTTATGGACAATTTATTGCAAATCGGGGTAAATTTATACCTTCGTTGCCGATGTTCACAGGCCGGGTTCACCGAGGAGGATGCACCGCCAATGGTCCAGAAGCGCCGCAGCACCGCCATCCGCAAGCAGCAGATCATCGACGCCGCCCGCAAGCTGATCATCCGCAAGGGCAGCGAGCACCTCACCGTCCGGGCGCTGGCCAAGGAAGTCGGCCTCACCGAGGCCGCCATCTACCGCCACTTCAAGAGCAAGCGGGAGATCCTCTCCTTCCTGATGAACCACATCATGGACGGCATGCTGCTGGAAATGGAACGGACCGTGAGCAACGGCCTGGAATCCCTCGACACGGTCGGCCACGCCCTGCGCCAGCACCTCTCGGAGATCGAGCAGCGCAAGGGCATGTCCTTCCAGATCATCGCCGAGATCATCAGCCTGGGGGACAAGCGCCTGAACCGCGAGGTCTACGAAAAGCTCCAGATCTACATCGCCCAGTTGGAGCACCTGCTGTCGCAGGGCTCCCGCAGCGGCCACGTCCGCGACGACCTCGACCTGCAGGCCTGCGCCACCCTGCTCTTCGGCATGATCCAGGGGCTGGTCAACATCTGGGCGCTTGCGGGCTACAACTTCGACCTCGCGGCCAAGTACGAATCCATGTGGAGCATCTTCCAACTGGCCATCCGCAAGCCTGCCGGCGAATCGATGCCCTGACCCGCCGCGCGCTTCATCCCCACCCCACCGTCACTCTCCCGACATCGCCTTCGGGATCAATAGCGCAGCCGGGCCCCGTGCGTGCGGCGCGACGCGTTGCGCGCCTCCTCGAGCGTTGCGAGCCCCCGGGCGGCCAGCAGGGGGATCAGCCGCAGAAAGATCTCGGCCGTCGCGACGGTTTCCCTGAGCGCGGTGTGGCGCCCGATGATGGTGACGCCCAACTGTTCCGGGCCTCAAAAACGTTCAACTCAACTAACTCCCCAAAAGCCGGCACGGCCTCAACTATCCGGGTTTTATGGTATTTGCTTTGCCAATATTGTTGCAGTATGACCATGGTGACGTTTTGCAGTAATCCATTTTAGCAGTGCCACATTGTAGTAATAATCATTATATTCTTAACAGTTGAAAATATGAAAATATATTTGTTGACAAACTATAAATAGGTTTTTTATAATCTGGCACAATATAAATTCAATTTAGTTTCTTAATTTTTGTTCACGTATCCCATTCTCGGTCCCTCTATTTTTTCGGCAAGTTGGGTGCCGGCAGAAAAAGCCGGCGAGAGAAGCTCTATGAATGTTTACACCGCCTCTTCTGCGCAGCGTGCAGGACACCGTCCCCTCCCCAGCGGGTCAGAAGCCTTTACTTCGAACTCCCGAAGAGTATCCCCGTGCGGTCCTAAACTTCCCCCTGTTCTGTCCGAAGTCCGGGGCTGGTTGTAGCGCAAGAGGAAAACGAGGCGCGTAGTGCACGTGTTGGTGTGAAACCCTTTCGACTCGTCACGATTCTCTACATCACAATTGGCGGTTAGTGGCTCGCGGAGGAAAAGGCCCCGTGCAGCATCCGCATCGCCCCTGCATTTCCATGGGACCGGCGGACGTTGTGCGCGCGCGTGCTCCTTCACGGGTGCGCATGTGGCACCAGGCAGGGGCTTTTTAAAACCAACAACAGGGGGTTTAACGAAGGAGGACAAACATGGAAGGCAAAGAGCTAACCGGGTCTTCGGAAGCTGAAATTGCGGTACACTGGGGGGAAGAGGGGCTGATTTTTCCAACGCCTGATTTTATCGCCCAAGCCAACATGACCGACCCATCCATCTACAAGCGGTTCAGCCTGCAGGATTTTCCCAACTGTTTCAAAGAGTACGCTGACATGCTCGACTGGTACGAGTATTGGCACACCATGCTGGACACCAGCGACGCTCCCTGCTGGAAGTGGTTTGTGGGGGGCAAGATCAACGCATCTTACAACTGCATCGACCGGCACTTGGCGAAGAACAAAAACAAAACCGCCATTCACTTTGTCCCCGAGCCCATGGGCGAGAAGTACGAGCACATTACCTACCAAGAGCTCTACAAGCGGGTGAACGAGTTTGCGGCATTGCTGCGCGACTTCGCCAAGCTCAAAAGGGGCGATCGCGTCACGCTGCACATGCCGATGGTACCGGAACTGCCGATCACCATGCTGGCCTGCGCCCGACTCGGGGTGATTCACTCCCAAGTGTTCGGAGGCTTTTCGGGACGCGCCTGCGCCGACCGCATCGTGGACTCGCAGAGCCGGGTGCTGATCACGATGGATGCCTACTGGCGCAACGGCACCCTGGGCGACCACAAGCAGAACGCGGACATTGCCTGCGAGCTGGCAGCCAAAGACGGTCAGAAGGTGGACACCGTGCTGGTGTGGCAGCGCTACCCCGGCAAGGCCTCCAGCCCTACGCCCATGGTCAAGGGCCGCGACCACTTCGTAAATGATATCCTCAAGGACTTCTACGGCGCGATCGTCGAGCCGGAAAAGATGCCGGCCGAAGCACCCCTTTTCCTGATGTACACCAGCGGCACCACCGGCAAGCCCAAGGGCTGCCAGCACAGTACGGGCGGTTACCTGGCCTACACGGCCGGCACCTCCAAGTACGTGCAGGACATCCACCCCGAGGACGTCTACTGGTGCATGGCCGACATCGGCTGGATCACCGGGCATTCCTACATCGTCTACGGTCCTCTCGCGATCGGCGCCTCCACCGTCGTGTACGAAGGCGTGCCCACCTTCCCGGATGCCGGCCGGGCCTGGCGGATCGCCCAGGACCTCGACGTGAACATCTTCCACACGGCGCCGACCACCATCCGGGCGCTACGCAAGCTCGGGCCGGAAGAGCCGGCCAAGTACAACTTCAACTTCAAACACATGACCACCGTGGGCGAACCGATCGAGCCGGAGGTCTGGCGCTGGTACTACAACGTTGTCGGGAAGGGCAAGGCCGCCATCGTGGACACCTGGTGGCAGACCGAAACCGGCGGTTTCCTGTGCAGCACCCTCCCCGCGATGAAACCCATGAAACCGGGCAGCGCCGGACCGGGTATGCCGGGCATCCACCCCATCATCTACGATGAAAACGGGAACGTCATCCCGCCGGGGGCCGGCCGCGCCGGGAACATCTGCATCCAGAACCCCTGGCCGGGCGGGTTCCAGACCATCTGGGGCGATCGCGACCGCTTCGTGAGCACCTACTACGCGCGCTATTGCAAGAACCCCAAGAGCAAGGACTGGCGCGACTGGCCTTACATGACGGGCGATGCCGCGGTCGAGGCGCCGGACGGCTATTACCGTATCCTGGGACGCGTGGACGACGTGATCAACGTGTCCGGGCACCGCCTCGGGACCAAGGAAATCGAGTCCGCGGCCATGGTGGTGGAGGAGGTGGCCGAGGCGGCTGTGGTGCCGGTGGCGCACGAGATCAAGGGCCGCGAGCCGGATCTCTACATCGCGCTCAAGCCGGGGTTCTCCCCAAGCCCCGAGTTGGAGAAGAAGATCTCCGACGCCATCATCCGCGAGATCGGCAAGATCGCCAAGCCGCGCAAGGTCTGGATCGTGAAAGACATGCCCAAGACACGCTCCGGGAAGATCATGCGCCGGGTGCTGGCCTCCATTTCCAACAAGCGGGACGTGGGAGACGTCACCACCCTTGCCAACCCCGAGATCGTCGAGGACATCCAGAAAATGGCCGCCAAATAGGGCGTCGCCCATGGGCGCCCTTCCGCTTACAGCCACGCGCCATTCGCGCGTGGCGAAAGGAGAGAGGGTATGTCGGACACGTACGTAAAGGAACCGACTCAGGCGTGGGTCACGACCTTCGCCGGAATGGCCATCAATCTCTGCCTCGGAATTCTGTATGCCTGGAGCATGTGGGGGGGGGCGTTGGTCAGTGAAATGACCCTGTCGGCCGGGGACATCGTCACCCCGAGCAAGGTCATTTCCGCCGCCCAGGCCCAGAAGAACGCCTACACGGTGCAGCCCGGGGACATCGTGGTCAAACCGGCCAACGCCGTATCCCGGGCCGAGGCGCTGAAAGTCAAATTCGGAACCGCTTCGAAGGAAGGCTACGCCCTTTTAAGCGAGGTCACCCAAAAGGGCGAGGCGCTGAAGGCCGGCGACATCATCACGCACGCCGGCGAGCCGATGTCCGACCCGAAGAACGCGGGGTGGCTGTACCTGAACAACGCCGAAGCCGCCACGCCCTTTTCGCTGTGCGTGATCATGTTCGCCCTGCTGATGATCCCCGGGGGCAAGATCCAGGATCGGATCAGCCCCAAGTTCGGCGCCACACTGGGCGGGCTGTTCCTGGCGGCGGGGTGCATCATCGCCGGGCTCATGAAAAGCTATGCCGGGCTGATCATCGGGTTCGGGATTCTCGGCGGCATGGGGATGGGGATCGGGTACGCGGCGCCGACCCCGGCCGCGCTCAAGTGGTTCGGGCCCCACCGGCGCGGCCTGATTGCCGGACTGGTCGTGGGGGGATACGGCGGGGCGGCGCTCTACATCGGCCCGCTGGCGAAATATCTCATCGGCGAATACGGGCTCACCCAGAGCTTCGTCATCCTGGGGATCGGCTTTGCCACCGTCGTGATCGTCGCCGGCCAGCTCATCAAGATCCCACCCCCGGGCTATGTGCCGGCGCCGCCGAGGGTCGCGCAAACCGCCAAGCAGCTGGCGGCCTCGACCAAGCACAACTGGGAAGCGGGCGAGATGGTCAAGACCTGGCAGTTCTATGCGCTCGTCTTCATGTTCATCCTGACCACGCAGTCCGGCTTGCTGATCATCGCCAATGCGGCGGGGTTGCTGAGCAAGACCGGCGCAAAGATCCCGTTTTTCGCCGAGAACGCGTGGCTGCTCGTTTCGTTCGGCGGCCTCATCAATGCGTCCGGCCGCGTGGGCACCGGCTTCTACTCGGACAAGATCGGACGGCAGAACGCCTACTGCCTGAACTGCGGTCTCTCCGCCCTGTGCCTGTTCCTCTTGCCCTACATCATTCAGTCCGAGAACATCCTGCTGCTCTTCCTGGCGGTCGGCGTCGCCTACTGGCAGTACGGCGGCGGGTTGGCCCTGATGCCGTCGTTCGTCGGGGACTTCTTCGGGCCCAAGAACCTGGGCTTCAACTACGGCCTCGTGTTCATCGGCTGGGGTCTCGGCATGTTCATGGCGCGCCTGGGCGGTACCATCAAAGACCTGACCGGAAGCTTGAACTACGCCTTCTACATCTCCGGCGCGCTGCTGGTCATCAGCGTCGTCCTGGCGCTCGGCACCAAACGGCCGCTGTGGGAGAATTTGAAAGAGCAGGCCAAGTTCAAGGCCAAGGTGGCCAAACCCGCGTGAACCGAACGCAACCGAGACGGTGACGGGCCCGCCGCATTTACCGCAGCGCCAAGGCAGCGGAACTGCAGCGGGCTCAGCCGAACAGATCGGACAGCCGGTGCCACCGGATACCCACGATTGCCGGTCGTGTGGCGACTCATACCCGGCCGCAACCCGCTCCATCGCGTATCCACTTCAACAGGAGAAGCCCATGAGCAACGCCTATGACATTGCTTACACCCAATCGATCCAGGACCCTGATGCGTTCTGGGGCCAGGTCGCCGAGGACTGCCACTGGTACAAGAAGTGGGACAAGGTCCTGGACGACTCGCGCAAGCCCTTTTACCGCTGGTTCACCGGCGGCGAGCTCAACACATGCTACAACGCTCTCGACTTGCATGTGGACCGCGGGCGCGGCGGTCAGACCGCCTTGGTCTACGACAGCCCAGTGACCCAGACGGTCAGGACGTTCACCTACCTGCAACTCCGCGACGAGGTGGCCCGTTTCGCGGGCGCCTTGGCCGCCCAAGGCGTCACCAAGGGCGACCGGGTCATCATCTACATGCCGATGATCCCCGAAGCGCTCATCGCCATCCTGGCCTGCGCCCGGCTGGGAGCCGTGCATTCGGTGGTGTTCGGCGGATTCGCCGCGCCGGAGCTGGCCGTTCGCATCAATGACGCCAAACCCAGATTGATCGTGTCGGCCTCCTGCGGGATCGAGATCAACCGGGTGATCCCCTACAAGCCCCTGCTGGATGCGGCCATCGACATCGCCGCGTTCAAGCCCGAGCACTGCATCATCGTCCAGCGGCCGATGCAGAGGGCCGAGATGAAGCCCGGCCGCGACCTCGACTGGAACGAGGTCCTGGAGAAGGCCAAGCCCCACGACTGCGTGCCGGTGAAGGCCACCGACCCCCTGTACATCCTGTACACCTCCGGCACGACCGGCGTCCCCAAGGGGGTGGTGCGCGACAACGGCGGCCACGTGGTCGCCCTGAAGTACACCATGAAGGCCATCTACAACGTGGACGCGGGTGACGTCTTCTGGGCGGCTTCGGACGTGGGCTGGGTGGTGGGGCACTCCTACATCGTGTACGGGCCCCTCTTCAAAGGCTGCACCACCATCCTCTACGAGGGCAAGCCGGTGGGCACGCCGGATGCGGGTGCGTTCTGGCGGGTGATCTCGCAGCACAAGGTCAAGTGCCTCTTCACGGCGCCGACGGCGTTCCGCGCCATCAAACGCGAGGACCCGAACGCCCTGTTGATGCAGACGTACGACCTCTCGTGCTTCAAGACGCTGTTCCTGGCCGGCGAGCGCCTGGACCCGGACACCCTGCGCTGGGCACAGAAGAGCCTGGGCACGCCGGTGATCGACCACTGGTGGCAGACCGAGACCGGTTCGGCCATCGCCGGGAACTGCCTCGGCCTGCACCAGTTCCCAGTCAAGGAAGGCTCCCCGACCAAGGCCGTGCCCGGCTGGGACCTGGCGGTCCTGGGGCCCGACAAGCAACCGGTCCACACTGAGGAAATCGGCGCTCTGGTGGCCAGGCTCCCCATGCCGCCCGGCACACTGCCCACCCTGTGGAACAACGACCAGGGATACCTGAAGTCCTACCTCGAGGAGTTCCCGGGCTATTACAAGACAGCCGATGCAGGCTTCATCGATAAGGACGGATACGTCTTCGTGATGTCACGCACCGATGACATCATCAACGTGGCCGGGCACCGGCTTTCCACCGGTGCGATGGAAGAAGTCCTGTCCGACCACAAGGACGTGGCCGAGTGCGCAGTGCTGGGGGTGGACGATGCCCTGAAGGGCCAGGTGCCCATCGGGTTCATCGTCTTGAAAACCGGGGTGACGCGCAGCCCCGACGAGATCGTCAAGGATGTCGTCCAGATGGTGCGGGACCGCATCGGCCCGGTGGCTTCCTTCAAGACGGCCACGATCGTCAAGCGGCTGCCCAAGACCCGCTCGGGCAAAATCCTGCGCGGCACGATCCAGAAGATCGCCGACAACAAGGAGTGGAAGATGCCGGCCACCATCGACGACCCTGTGGTTCTGGATGAAATCACGCAGGCGCTGGGAAAGGTCGGGTATGCCCAGAGACGGAAACCCTGAAAAGCAGCGACCGACAGGCTGATGGCCCTTGAGTGTGGAATGGGGGCGCGAGCGGTTGCTCCGCCCCCATTTCATTGCGAACCGAACGGGGCTCGGACGGTGAGCTAAACGTACTTGCGCAACGCCTTCTCGAACCCGGGCAGCGCATTGCGGATGGTGTCGTCGCTCACGCAGAAGGCGATGCGGAAATGACCCGGGCCGTGGAACCCGCTGCCGGGCACGACCAGCACGCGTTCGGCCTTGAGGGCCTGCACGAACTCCACGTCGTCGGGAATCGGCGCCTGCGGGAACAGGTAAAACGTGCCGGCCGGCTTCACGAACCGGTAGCCCATCGCGGCCAGGCCGTCGCACAGCAGCTCGCGCTTGCGCCGGTAGGCCTCGATGTCGGCGTGCTCGCCCTGCAGCCGTTCGATCGCGCGCTGCATGAGGGCCGGCGCGTTGACGAAGCCGAGGATGCGGTTGGCGAGCGCCATGCCCGCGATCAGTTTCTTGCGATGCGCGGCCTGCGGGTTCACGGCCACGAACCCGATGCGCTCGCCCGGGATCGAAATGTCCTTGGAGTACGAGGTCGCCAGCACGCTCTCGGGGTAGGACGCAAACAGGCTCGGCACCTGGATCCCGTCGTAGACCACCTTGCGGTAGGGCTCGTCCGAAATCAGATAGATGGTGCGGTTGAGCTCGCGCTGTTTCTCCCGGAGCAGTTCCCCGAGCGCCTTCAGGCTCTCGGCACCGTACACGGCACCGGTCGGGTTGTTGGGCGAGTTGATGAGGACGATCTTGGTCCGCGGCCCGATGGCCGCGCGCATGGCCTCGAGGTCCAGCTGAAAGTCGGGGCGGCTCGGCACCGTGCGCAGGACGCCGCCGTGGTTGTCGGCGTAGAAACCGTACTCGACGAAACAGGGGACCGGGGTCAGCACTTCGTCGCCCGGGTCGAGCAGCGCCTTGAAGGCGATGTTCAGCGCCCCGGCCGCCCCGCAGGTCAGGATGACGTCCGACCCTTCCAGGGCGACGCCCTGCTCGCGGCCGACGAAACCGGCCACGGCCGCGCACGCGCTCGGGTAGCCGGTGTTGGGCATGTAGGCATGCGAGTCGTCCCGGTCGGCTGCGACGAGCTCCCGCAGGACCTCCCGGAACCGGGGCGGCGGCGCCAGGTTGGGGTTCCCGAGGCTGAAGTCGTAGACGTTCTCGGGCCCGTGGATGCGCTTGAGCTCGGCGCCCTCCTCGAACATGCGCCGGATCCAGGAGGACCGGGACAGGGTGTCCTCGATTTTCTTTGCGACCGTCATGGGTGTGCGCTCCTGCTGGGTCAGTCGTTAGAACCGAACGCTGCGCACCTTATCACCTCGCCCGCAGGCTGGCAATCTCGATCGCCGGACCTCGATCGCCGGGTCGAGGCACGCGTGGAATGGAATTGAAAACGGGCAGGGCCGATGATATGGGAAAGAAAAACTCCGAGGAGGCGCTGAATGAGGGGATATCGGGGGATCGGGCTGCTGCTGCTCGTGATACTGCTGGCCGGCTGCGGTACCGCCAGCCGGCTGAACTCCGTCCAGCTTGGGATGACCAGGGACCAGGTCGTCGACGTCGCCGGCACGCCCAGCAGCACGAGCCAGATGGGCAACACGCAATATCTGAGGTACCAGCTGATCAGCGACTGGATCTTCACGGACCGGTACTATGTGCGACTGACGGACGGTCGCGTGGACGCGTTCGGGCGGGTCGGGGATTTCAACCTGGGGTTCTGAACGGGTCGCGGCCGGGTGATCATGCCTTCAGGCCGGCGTAGCCCAGCACCCGCTTCACGTATTGGCGGGTTTCCGCGTACGGGACGTTGCCGTTGTACTGCTCGACCGCCCCGGGGCCGGCGTTGTAGGCCTGCAGCGCCAGCTTGACGTCCCCGTTGAAGCGGTCCAGCATCTGGCGCAGGTAGCGGGTTCCGCCGTCGACGTTCTGCCGGATGTCGAATGCGTTGGTGACCCCGAGGTCCTTGGCGGTCTCGGGCATCAGCTGCATCAATCCCATCGCCCCGGCGGAGGAGACGGCGGTCGGCTGGAAATTGGACTCGGCGCGGATGACGCTGCGAACCAAGTCGGGGGAGAGGTTGTACTTGGCGGCCGCCTGCCGGATCGCGGTTTCGACCGCGCCGCTCGAGGCGGCCTCGGCCGGGACGTTCGACCCGACGGAACGGCTGCGCGCGGTGCGGCGCAGCGCCTGGGCTTCCGCGGCCGGCGTCGCGGCCTTCGCCGCAACCGCGGTCCCGGAGGCCTGAGCCGGTGCGGCCTGGGCGCTCGCGATCGACGCGGCGTCGGCTGCCGTGACCGCCGCCCGGGGGGCCTGCACGTTGCCGACCGGCCGTTTCAGGTACTCCGCAATCTTCAGGCCGGCCGCGGCCGGCGCGCCCGCCTCCCCGGTTTTTTCGGCCTTCAGCATCTCCTCGAACGTGCCGAACCGGCGACGGGCGGCCGTCCCCACCCGCGCCCCGGCGGCGGCCGAGTGTCGGGGCTCGATGTAGTTGCGCACGGTGAACGATTTTTCCACTGCCATCCGGGCCTCCCGTGGGAATTCGCTCCCCGCATTAAAGCAAAGAGCATTCCACTCCTCCCGGCACTCGGCAGATGATTTCAGTCAACCGTCTGTAAATGAACAACTGATTTCGACGTATTCCAGCCGTCGCGGCCACCGGGAGCGGCGCGGCGGAGCCGGCAGAATCTTCCCGGCCGATCAGGATCTTGGCGCCCCGGCCGGGCGTCCGGACCGCGGGCGGGCGACGCGCACGCCAAAACATGAAGGTCCGGCCGCGGCCGCCCCGAAAGGAGATACGTCACGTGAATAGTGAAAACGCCGACCTGCGCCGGGACGCCCTGTCCATTTTCCAGGCTGCGCTGACGGCCGTCGACCCCGAGGAGGCCGTGCGCCGTTTCGTACGGCTCGAACGCCAGACCCTGCGGGTCGACGACGAGGCCATCGATCTCTCCGCCTGCGAGAACATCTGGGTGGTGGGGGCCGGCAAGGCCGTGGCGCCGATGGCCAAGGCGCTGGAAGACCTGCTCGGCGGGCGCATCTCCGGCGGAGTGCTGGTGGTCAAGGACGGGCACGGCCTGCCGCTGAAACGCATCCGGATCTGCGAGGCCAGCCACCCGGTGCCGGACGAACGCGGCGTGCGGGGCACGCTCGAGATTCTCGATCTGCTCTCCGGCGCCGGCGAGCGCGATCTGGTGATCTGCCTCATCAGCGGCGGCGGCTCGGCCCTGCTGATCGCACCCTCGGAGGGGATCGACCTGGCCGACAAGCAGGCCACGACCCGCAGCCTGCTCGCCTGCGGCGCGACGATTCACGAGATCAACACCATCCGCAAGCACCTCTCCCGCGCCAAGGGCGGCCGGCTGGCCGAGGCCGCCTACCCGGCCCGGGTCGTGAGCCTCATCCTCTCGGACGTGGTCGGCGACGATCTGGACGTGATCGGCTCCGGGCCGACGGTGCCGGACCGCAGCACCTACCGGGACACGCTGGACATCCTCACGCGCTACGAGATCTGGGAGCGGATCCCGGCGGCGGTGCGCGCGCGCGTGGTCGAGGGGGTCGAGGGGCGCCTGCCCGAGAGCCCCAAGCCGGGCGCGCCGGCTTTCGCGCGCTGCTCCCAGGTGCTGGTGGGCTCCTGCCTGCGCGCGCTCGCCGCGGCCTCCGAGAAGGCCGTCCAGCTCGGCTACCGCAGCCTGGTCCTCTCCTCCAAGGCGGAGGGCGAGGCGCGCGAGGTGGCCAAGGCGTTCGCCGCGATCGGCAAGGAAATCCGCTCCTCCGGACTGCCCCTGGCCCCGCCCGCCTGTGTGCTGATCGGCGGCGAGACGACCGTCACCCTGCAGGGGGACGGCCGCGGCGGGCGCAACCAGGAGTTCGTGCTGGCGGGCGCGCTCGCGCTGGATGGTCTGGACGGCATCGTGCTGCTCGCGGCCGGGACCGACGGCACGGACGGGCCGACCGATGCCGCCGGTGCGGTTGCGGACGGGCGCACCTGTGCGGCTGCCCGCGCCCTGGGGCTGGACCCGCACGCCTTTCTCAAACGCAACGACTCCTACGCCTTTTTCAAGGGACTCGGCGACCTGATCATAACCGGCCCCACGCGCACGAACGTGATGGACGTCTACCTGCTGCTCGTCGGGCCGGCCGCCTGAGCGGGCGGCGGCGCGCGAGGCGGAAATGAACGGCAGCTTTCGACGAACGCTGCGGGTGCTGGCGCTGGCGCTCGCCGGCCTGGCGGCGGGCTGTGCGGCGCTGCACCGACCGGCCTGGCCCCCGGCCGTGGCGACGCTCCCGCAGCGGAGCGAGATCGCGACCGTGCCCTTCTTCGCCCAGGCGGAGTATCAGTGCGGCCCGGCGGCCATGGCCATGGCGCTCGGCCGCAGCGGCCTGCACGTGACCCCGGCGGAGCTGACCGAAAAAGTCTACACGGCCTCGCTGCGCGGCAGCCTGCAGCCGGCGCTGGTCGCGGCCGCGCGGCGCCTCGGGCGGGTGGCCTACGTCATCTCCACCCCGGACGCGCTCTTCCGGGAGATGGCCGCGGGATACCCCGTCATCGTCCTGCAGAACCTCGGCCTCGCCTGGGTCCCGGTCTGGCACTACGCGGTCGCGATCGGCTACGACATCCCGGCCGGCGAGATCGTCCTGCACTCGGGGCTGGAGGAAGGCCTGCGCACCGACTGGGGCGTGTTCGCCGCCACCTGGGCGCGCGCGGAGGACTGGGGGCTGCTGGTGCTGCGGCCGGATGAGATGCCGGCTACGGCGCAGGAGGCGACGTACGTGGAGGCAGTGGCCGGCGTCGAACGCGCCGGCAGCCGGGAGGCGGCGGTCGCGGGCTACGAAACCGCCCTCTCCCGCTGGCCGGACAACCTCACGGCGCTGATGGGGCTGGGGAACAGCCGCTATGCCCTGGGGGACATGGTCGCGGCGGAAGCGGCCTTCCGCCGCGCCACCGCGGCGCACCCCGGGGCGGGCGCGGCGTGGAACAACCTCGCGGACACCCTGCTGCGGCTCGGGCGCAAGGCCGATGCGCTGGAAGCGGCCAACCGGGCGATCACCCTGGGGGGGCCGGAGGTCGAGACATCTACCGGCAGACCCTGGACGAGATCCGCGTCGGCGCCCTCTCCTTGATACTCGATACTCGTTACTCCATTCTCGATGTGCTTTGCCGGCCACTGGAGTTGGATGCAGGATCCGAGATCCATGATGCAGGATCGAACAGCTAAAAACCAAACCTGCCTGCCAGGATCGCGGCCGCCCGCAGTTCAATCCTGCATCTTGCATCCTGCATCGGCTTCATCTCACCACCCACATCCATTCGGCAAAATCCCCGTTCTCGCCCGACGTGATCCCGCCCAGGATTCCGGCCAGGCGCACCTGCATCGGCCCGGGCACGGGCGCGAGCTCGCGGTGCTCGATCCGGCGCACGGGAATCACCTTGAACGGGGTGTTGCCGAAAAAGATCTCCTCGGCCTCGAACAGCAGGGCGGGCGTGTAGCGGCCCTCCTCGCAGGGAATGTCGAAGCGGCGGCAGATCTCCAGGATCGAGCGCCGGGTGATGCTGTCGAGCACGGTCCCCAAGCCCGGAGTCATGACGCGGCCGCCCCGGACCATGAAGACCGACTCCGTCCCGCCCTCCGCGATGAACCCCTCGCCGTCGAGCATGACGGCCTCCTCGAACCCGCGCTGCTGCACGTCCAGCTTGGCGACCATCCCGTTCAGGTAGTTGGCGGCCGCCTTGGCGGCCACCGGTACGGTGCGGGGATCCAGCTTGCGCCAGGCGGCGATCCCGGCCGTGGTGCCCGCCCCCAGCCCCTCCCCCGAAAGCCCCAGGTCGGCCGCCGGGTCGAGCGCGAAGACCGCGAGGTCCAGCCGCCGCTGCGGCGGCTGGATGTCGAGAGCGAGTTGCGGGTAGTACCCGACCATCTTGACGACCCCCTGCTCCAGGCGGTTGGCGCGCACGGCCTCCGCGACGGCCGCGCACAGCTCCGCGTGCCCGCCCGGCAACTCCATGTGCAGGAGCTCGGCCGAGCGGCGCAGGCGCGCGATGTGGTCGTTCAGCCGGAAGACGGCCGGTCCGGCCGGGGTCCGGTAGAAGCTGATGACCTCGAAGATGGTCGACCCGCGCGCGAAGCTGTGCGACATCATGTGTACCGACGCCTCGTTCCACTTCACCAGCTTTCCGTTGATCCAGACGAGCCGTTCATCGAGCATGGGGGGTCCTTAAAGAGTGAGTGTTTGGTGTTTGAGTATTTGGGTGTTTGAGTGTTCGGTGTTCGGTGTTCGGCAATTGGAAAGTGTCAGGTTTCCGGTGTTAGGTTTTAAGCGCATTGCCCTTAACTCGTAACTCAACTTGTAACTCATCCCTTTATCCCGTAGCACAGCCACTTGAAGCGCTGGCGCGCGGCGGCGGGCAGGTCGGCGCCGATGCGCGCCAGAAAAAGATTTTCGGGTTTGAGGCAGAGGTTGGCCTCGTTGGTCGCGTGCTCCCGGAACCCGCTCGGCGCGAACAGCCGGGCCATCATGCGGCGGTAGGCGGCGGCGTCCAGGCCGCACCCCCGCAGGTCCCAGCTCCAGGCGTAGCCGACCACCACGACCGCCCACTCCTCGATCCGGGGGTGTCGGACGAGCAGGCCGAGCACGGCCCCGGCGATGCCGCGGCCGCGCCGGCTCCGGCTGGTTTCGATTGCGCCGACCGCCATCACCTCGTCCATCGCGGCCCAGCGCTCCTCGGGCCCGGGCCGGCACAGGACCCCGTAGCCCACGATCCGGTCTCCGGCCAGGGCGAGCAGGACCTCGGCGCCGGGCGCATCGGCCGCCCGCATCAACGCTTCCGGCCGGTAGAGCGGGCGGTAGTCCTCGTCCTCCGCGAACCCCTCGTCGAACCGCGCGCGCCGCACGTCCTCCGGACGGCAGAACGAGCGCACGCGGATCTCCCCCTCCGGCGTGGCCAGGATGACGTCGTGCTGCGGGTACCGGTCCATGGTCACCTCCCGCGCGCGGGCGGTCGCCGCGTCTACCGGCCACTCTAGCCTTGCCGGCCCAAGTCTGTCAACCCGCGGGCGGGCACAGCGGAGATTGCCATCGGCTGGATTTCCTGCTACACGGAGACCTCGATTCCAGCGGGAGGCCTCCCGCATCCAACACACCCGGAGAGTGAACCCAGATGCACAAGCTGCTGGTCGACCAGGTCGGCGACACCATGCTGCTGCTCGGCAACGAGGCCATCGCGCGCGGAGCGGTCGAGGCGGGCGTCGCCTTCGCGAGCACCTACCCCGGCACCCCGTCCTCGGAGATCGCGCTCAACCTCTTCCAGATCTCCAGGGAGTCCGATCTCTACTTCGAGTTCAGCACCAATGAGCAGGTGGCGCTCGAGGTCGCGGCCGCGGCCGCCAACTGCGGCGTGCGCAGCATGGTGATGATGAAGCACGTGGGCCTCAACGTGGCCGCGGACGCGCTCATGACGCTGGCCTACGTCGGGGTCAAGGCCGGGCTGGTGATCCTGACCGCGGACGACCCCTCCATGTTCTCCAGCCAGAACGAGCAGGACAACCGATACTACGCCCGGTTCGCGGGCCTGCCGATGCTGGAGCCCTCCTCGGTCGACGAGGCGCGCGCGATGGTCGCGACCGCCCTCGATCTCTCCGAGCGGCTGCAGCAGCCGGTGCTGCTGCGCACCACCACCCGCATCAACCATTCCTCGGGCAGCGTGACGCTCGGCCCGATCCGGCCGCGTCGCACCCGGGGCGAATTCAAAAAGGACCCGATGAACCTCGTCGTGGTCCCGGCCGTGGCGCGCAGGCTGCACGTCAAGCTCCTCAAAAACCTGGAGGCCGCGCAGGCGCTGGCCGAGCAGTCCCCCTTCAACCTCGCCGAGGGCGACGGCCCCTGGGGCATCATCTGCAACGGGGTCAGCTTCAATTACGTGCGCGACGCGGTCCGCGATCTCGGGATCGCCGGAAAGACGCGCGTGCTGCGGCTGGGCTTCGCGCACCCCTTCCCCCGCGCCATGGTCCAGGAGTTCCTGCGGGGCTGCGAGCGGGTGCTGGTCGTCGAGGAGGGCGAGCCCCTCATGGAGGAGGCCGCCAAGGTGGTCGCCCAGGAAGCGGGGCTCACGCTGCCGATCCGGGGCAAGGCGCCGGATCTGTTCTCGCGCCTCTACGAGTACGACCCCGCCATGGTGCGCCGGGCGGTCGCGCGCTGCTTCGGGCTGCCCGACCAAGCGCCGACCCCGGTCGACCTCTCCGACCTGCCGCCGATCCCGCAGCGGCCGCCGACCCTCTGTGCCGGCTGCTCGCACCGCGCCACCCTGTACGCGGTCAAGAAGGCGGCCGAGGGGATGGACGCGATCTTCCCGAGCGACATCGGCTGCTACACCCTCGGGTTCCTGCCGCCGCTCTCCATGGCCGACTACGTGGTCTGCATGGGGATGTCGACCGGGTGCGTGGGCGGGTTCGCCCAGGCGACGGGCCGCAAAATCGTCTCCTTCATCGGGGACTCCACCTTTTTCCACTCGGGCATCCCGGGACTGATCAACGCGGTCTTCAACCGCCACAATTTCACGCTCGTGATCCTGGACAACGGCACGACCGCCATGACCGGCCACCAGCCCCACCCCGGGGTCGACATGACCCAGTTGGGCGTGCAGGGGCACGGCCGGGTCTCGATCGAGAACCTGGTGCGCGGCATCGGTGTCCCGCACGTGACCGTCATCAAACCTTACAAAGTGAAGAAGAGCATCGAGGCCGTCCGCGAGGCGCTGCGCTTCCCGGGCGTCTCGGTCGTCATCTCGCAGGAGGTCTGCGCTCTCTACGCGCGCACGATCAAGCTGCCGAAGCGCAAACCCTTCCAGGTGACGGCCAAGTGCACGAACCACCGCACCTGTCTGAACGAGCTGGCCTGCCCGGCCTTCTATGTCTGGAAGGACCGAGTGCACATCGACCCGGACCTGTGCACCGGGTGCGCGCTCTGCGCCCAGGTGTGCCCGGAGAACGCGATTCTGCCCGTCAAAGACACGGACTAAACGACCCGGACCGGCCTCCCCCCGGCCGGCCGGACGACCAAGGACACCGATGGACACCAAACGACTCGTGATCGTGGCGGTCGGCGGGCAGGGCAACCTGCTCGCCTCGAGCGTGCTGGGCGAAGCCTGCCTCCTCGCGGAGGTGCCGATGCGCATGAGCGAAATCCACGGCATGGCCCAGCGCGGCGGCGTCGTGGAATCCGCGCTCGTGTTCGGCGACGCCGCGAGCAGCATCATTTCCGACGGCGAGGCCGACGTGCTGCTCGGCTTCGAGCCGGCCGAAACCCTGCGCGCGCTCGGCAAGTGCAACCGCGGCAGCGTCGTCATCACCAACATCGCGCCGCTCATGCCGTTCACGGTCAACATCGGCCAGGGCGTCTACCCCGACCTGAAACGGCTCCAGGAGCTGATCCGCGGCAAGACCGCACGCCTGGTCGCCTTCAACGCGACGGCCTTGGCCAAGCAGGCGGGCAACGTGCTGGCGGTCAACATGGTGCTCTTGGGCGCCCTCATCCAGACGGGCGCCCTGCCGCTGACGGGAGACCAGGTCCGGGAGGCCATGCGCCGCAAGACCAAGGCGGCCTTCCTGGACGTCAACCTGAAGGCCTTCGACCTCGGCCACGCCGCGGCCCGGGACGCCGCCTGAAACCGCCGCAGAGAGGGAGAACGATGAACCCGACCGCCCGCGAGTCCTGTTGGAACCCGGAAGCCGAAACCATGCCCCTCGACCGGCTGCGCGGCCTGCAGGCCCGCCGGCTGAGCGAAACCGTGCAGTGGGCCTACGACCGCGTGCCCTTCTACCGCGCGCGCCTGGACGAGACGGGCGTGCGGCCGGACGCCATCCGCTCGACGGAAGACCTGCCGCGGCTGCCGTTCACCGACAAGGCCGCCCTGCGCGACCACTACCCCTTCGGCCTCTACGCCGTGCCCCTGAGCGAGGTGGTGCGGGTGCACGCCTCCTCCGGCACGACCGGCAAGCCGATCACCACGGCCTACACCGAGGGCGACGTCGAGAACTGGTCCGAGTGCATGGCCCGCGTGTCTCTGGGCCGCCGGCCTGCGGCCGGGGGACATCTTCCAGAACGCCAACGGCCACGGCCTCTTCACGGGCGGGTTCGGCTTCCACCACGGCGCGACGCGCATCGGCTGCACCGTGGTGCCGACCAGCACGGGGCAGACGGAACGCCAGATCATGCTCATGCGCGACTTCGGCGTCACGGGCCTGTCCTCGACCCCCTCGTACGCCCTCACCATGGCCGAGCGCGCCGAGGACATGAAGGTCGACCTGCGCGCGCTCGCCCTGCGGGTCGGCATCTTCGGGGCCGAGCCCTGGTCGGTCGCCATGCGCCAGGAGATCGAGTCCCGCATGGGCATCCGCGCGCACGAGTGCTACGGCCTGTCGGAGCTCTGCGGGCCGGGGGTGGGCTTCGACTGCGCGGCCCAGGACGGCATCCACATCAACGAGGACCACTTTCTGGTCGAGGTGGTCGACCCGCAGACCCTCGCGCCCCTGCCGCTCGGCGAGAAGGGCGAGCTCGTGGTCACCTCGCTGCAGCGCCGGGCCATGCCCATGATCCGCTACCGCACCAAGGACATCACCCGCCTGCGACGCGAGCCCTGCCCCTGCGGCCGCACCTTCACCAAGATGGACAAGATCCTCGGCCGCTCGGACGACATGATCATCGTCAGCGGGGTCAACGTCTTTCCCTCGCAGATCGAGTCCCTGCTGCTGGACATCCCGGAGATCGAGCCGCAGTACTGCCTGGTGCTGCGCAAGAAGGGCTACCTCGACCGCCTGACCGTGCGGGTCGAGTGCCGGCCGGAGGCCTACGCGGCCGGGCCCGAGGCGCGCGCCGCGATCGCCGCCCGGGTGGCCGGCCACATCAAGAGCATGGTCGGCCTCGGGGTCACGGTCGATCTGGTGGAACCCAAGCTGATCACCCGCAGCGAGGGCAAGGCCAAGCGCGTCTTCGACGAACGCCCGAAAGATAGGCTGTAGCGCCTCTCGCCCGTCTCGGCGCACGCTGGAATCCATGCCCGTGAAACCCGACGCCACCCCTCCGATCCCGCTCGCCCCCGGCCTGTCCGGGGTCGCCCCCTCGCTCATCCGCCGCATCGCCGACGTCGCCTTCGGGATGGGGGACGTCCTCAAGCTGCACTTCGGGGAATCCGACCAACCGACCCCGGATTTCATCAAGGACGCGGCCGTCCGGGCGCTGGCCGAAGGCTTCACCTATTACACCGCGAACGCGGGGCTCCCCACGCTGCGCGCGGCGATCGCCGATACGACCGCCACCCTGCACGGGGTCCGCCTCGACCCGCAGCACGAGGTCCTGGTCACCGCCTCCGGCGTCCAGGCGTTGAACGTAGCGATCCGCTGCACCCTCGACCCGGGCGACGAGGCGATCGTGCTGACCCCGAACTGGCCGAACGCGTCGTCGATCGTCGCCCTCTACGGCGGCCGGGCGCGCGAAGTCCCGCTGCGCTGGTCCGGAGAGCGCTACACGGTCGACCCGGAGGCCCTCGCAGCCGCCCTCGGACCGCGCACCCGCTTGCTGGTGTACGCGTCACCCTCCAACCCGCTCGGCTGGGTGGCGCGCGCTGCGGAGCAGGACAGCCTCCTCGCGTTCTGCCGCCGCAACGGGCTGTGGCTCCTGGCCGACGAGGTCTACGAGCGCATCTATTTCGACGGCCCGGTCGCGCCCTCCATCCTGCGCCGCTGCACGCGCGACGACGCCGTCATCGTGGTGCAGTCATTTTCGAAGAGCTACTGCATGACGGGCTGGCGCCTGGGCTGGTTGACGGCGCGCGCCGACCTGGTCGGCCAAGCCGCCCAGCTGAACGAGTTCATCGTCTCGCACGCACCGTCCATGGTGCAGCGCGCCGGCGAAACGGCGCTGCGCCGGGGAGAGGGCTTCGTGCAGGCAATGCGGGAGCAGGTTGCCCGGCGGGTGGGGGCCTGCCACCGCCGCCTGCAGTCGGTCCGGGGGGTGTCCGTGGCGCCGCCGGAAGGCTCGTTCTACCTCTTTCCGCGCATCGAGGGGGTCGCCGACTCGCTGGCCTTCGCCCTCGCCCTGCTCAAGGAAAGGCGCGTGGCGGTCGCTCCGGGGGCGGCGTTCGGCCGCGGCGGCGAGGGCGCGGTGCGCGTCTGCTGCGCGGCGGACGAGTCGATTCTGGAGCCGGCCATGGAGCGCCTGGCGCTCTTCATCGAGAGCGGCAACCGGGGCTGAAACCGCTGCAGCCGCTCGTCGGAGAGCGGTCGCACCTATTGCGCCGCACGCGGAATGATGGTACAAGGCGCTGCACCCGAAGGGTTGCGGGGCGCCCCTCCCGGCCAACCGCTGTCCCGAAAGTGGACGTCCGACGATAGGAGTCAAAGGAGACCGCCATGCCGATCAACCGAATCCTGTGGCCGACCGACTTTTCCGAGAACGCCGCCAAGGCCCTGCCGCTGGTGACCGAACTGAGCCAGAAATTCGGGGCCGAGATCCACATCCTGTACGTGATGAAGGACTACCCCGCCTTCGGCGCCTCCTACGGGCAGTTCGACCCCGATGAACTGAAGAAGATGCAGGAGTGGGAGAAGCAGACGGCCGAGTCGCGCCTGACCGAGATCTGCGACCAGTTCCTGAACGAGTGCCCGCTCTACATCCGGCACATCGCCGTCGGCGAACCGGCCAAAGAGATCCTCAAGGTGATCGCCGCACAGAAGATCGACCTGGTGGTCATGGCCAACCGCGGCAGCGAGGGTCACTTCAACTTCGGCAGCGTCTCCGAGCGCGTCCTGAAGTGCACCACCGTGCCGCTGGTCACCGTTCCGGTCTGAGACACCCGGAGCCTCTCGGCAACCTGGAGCCCGCAAATGAGCAAGCCCCTCGAGGAGCTGTGCGGCGACCCCGCGCAGGACATCACCATCCGCATCCCCTGCCCGCTGGCCGAACGCGTGGCCGCGTTCGCGGCCGACAATCACACCTCGGTCGCCAGCGTGGTCATCGAAGCGCTCGACTACTTCCTCCGCGAACAACCGCCCCGCTGAAAAACAGCTGTCGGGCCGTGATCCGGCGTTGCGCGGCCGTTTGAGATTGCTCACATACTGAACAGTATGCTGCGCATCCCAAACGACCGCGCGCCTTGGCTGACGGCCGGAATGCTGTTTTTCGAAACCGACTCGAAAACCTCAACTATCCCCCGCAGACCAGCAGCATGAAGCGTACCCGGTCGCCCTCGGCGAGCCGTCTGAACGGCAGCTCGTCCCGCGTCAGGAAGCCCTCTTCGTTCACCATGATCTGGATGGAGCGCTCCAGCCCGCCGTCGGGGTCGACCAGCACCCGGCGCGCCTCGGGCGGAAAGCGGCCGATGAGCTCATCCACCAGGTCCGCCACCGTGGCCCCGCAGAGTTCGATCTCCGTCCGGCGGCCGATCGCCTCCGCCAGCGTCGGCAGTCCCAGGGTTTCGATGCGGATCCGCATGGCGCCTACCGGTCTCCCATCCGCTCCCAGCTCTCGACGACCTTGGAAGTCACCCATGGCCGTATGGTCGCGTCGAAGTTCTTGAAGTGCGTCGAGGCCAGGTGGGCGTCGAAGGCCGCCCGGTCCGTGTAGATCTCGTAGAGAAAGACCCGCCGCAGGTCGGAGGGGTCGACGCTCACGTCGAACTGGCGGCAGCCCGCCTCCAGCGTCAGCGAGTGGTGCGCCTGCGCGCCCATGGCGCGCATGAACTCCGGGGCGTGGTTCGGGTCGATGTCCAACCGCACGGTCACGACGTACATGGATGGTACCTCCTGCGTTTGGTCGGAATTTTCCATAGCATGTTTCCGCGCGCGGCAAAAGCGCCCGGCAGAGGAGGGGTCAGGATTCGGGGTTCAGGGTTCAGGAGGAAATAACAGAATCCGGGCTTCTTGCTTTCCTGAACCCTGAACCCTGAACCCTGCAACCTTCATTCTGAACCCTGAACTCTGAACCCTTCCCCTGTGCCCCGCCTTCTGGAAATCGCCCCGGGCCTGTGCTACACCCGGACCACACCCTCGCTGAAGGAGCCCTCTTGCGATGACGCCTGTGCCCCCGGGCCTGAGAATCGACTTCGACGCCATCACGCGCCTGTTCGCCGCCGCGGCGGCGGAGGGCCGGCGCTTCCTCTTCGAGCACGAGACCTACGTGCTCTTGAAGAACTCCGGGGCCGAGACCCCGCCGCGGACGGTCCTGCTCGCCAAGGGCTCGCGCCCGTCCGACGAGGAGCTGGTCGCGCTGCCCGGCGAGCGGGTCGTGCTCAAGGTGGTCTCCCCGACGATCGTGCACAAGACCGAGGTGAGCGGGGTGCGCATCGTCGCCAAGACGCCCGAGAAGATCCGCTCGGCCTGGCGTCGCATGATGGTCGAGGTGCCCGAGCGCTACGCGGACTGGATCGAGCGCCGCGTCGGTCACGCCCCTCCCTCCTACCACGGACTGCACGGCGACGCGCTGCGGGCGGCCATCGCGCGCGACATCCGCGGGGTCCTCATGGCCCAGTACCTGCCGCCGGACTCCGAGGCCTTCGGCAACGAGCTGATCGTCGGCATCCGCCGCACGCGCGAGTTCGGCATGGTGATCAGCGCCGGGGTCGGCGGCACCGACACGGAGCTCTACGCCGAGCGCTTCCGCAAGGGGCAGGCGGTCGTGGCCGCCTCCACCGCGATGAGCGACGGGGAGAGCTTCTTCGAGCTCTTCCGCAGCACGCTCACCTACCGCAAGATCGCCGGCCTGACGCGCGGCCAGCAGCGCATCGTGACCGACGAGCAGCTGATCGAGTGCTTCGGCTCGTTCATCGCCATGGCCAACCGCTACTCGCCGTCCAACCCCGCGGAGGCCTACGTCATCGAGGAGCTTGAAATCAACCCGTTCGCCTTCCGCGAGTTCCTGATGGTGCCGCTGGACGGCATGTGCCGCTTCTCGCTGCCCGCGGAGGCCGACCCGCCGCGGCCGATCGCCAAGATCGACCGTCTGCTGCACCCCGCGTCCATCGGCGTGGTGGGCGCCTCGGCCACGCGCATGAACTACGGCCGGATCATCCTGCGCAACATCCTCGCCAACGGCTTCGACCCCGGCCGGGTCACGCTCGTCAAGCCGGGCATGGACGCGCTCGACGGCGTGCGCTGCGTCCCGGACCTCGACGCGTTGCCGGGCCGGGTGGACCTCCTCGTGCTCTCGGTCGACGCCTCCAAGGTCCCGGACATCGTGGAGCGGGTGATCGACCGCGACCTCGCGCACGCGGTGCTGCTCATCCCGGGCGGGATCGGCGAAACCGAGGGCTCGCAGGAGAAGGCGCTCGCGCTCGCCCGCCGGATCGCCGAGGCCCACCGACAGGGCGACGGCGGCCCGGTCTTCCTCGGCAGCAACTCGCTCGGGGTCATCTCGCATCCCGGCCGCTACGACACCTTGTTCATCCCCGAGGAGAAGCTGCCCAAGCAGCGCGGGGATCGCCGGCGCACGGCCGCCTTCGTCAGCCAGAGCGGCGCCTTCATGATCACCCGCCTGAGCAAGCGGCCCTACCTCGACCCCGCGTACCTCGTCTCGGTCGGCAACCAGACCGACCTGACCCTTGGAGACCTGGTGGACTACTTCAAGGACCGCCCGGAGCTGACGACGCTCGCCGTCTACGCGGAGGGATTCAAGGACCTGGACGGCCTGGCCTTCGTCCGTGCCGTGCGCCAGGCGGTCGTCAACGGGAAGGACGTCGTGTTCTACAAGGCCGGCCGCACCCCCGAGGGCAAGACGGCCACCTCCGGGCACACGGCCTCGCTCGCCGGCGACTACATGGTCTGCGAGTCCTGCGTGCGCCAGGCGGGCGCCATGGTCGCCCAGACCTTCACCCAGTTCGACGGTCTCTTCCTGCTCTCGGAGCGGCTGCACGGCAAGAAGGTCCGCGGCAACCGCATCGCCGCGATCAGCTCGGCCGGCTACGAGGCCGTGGGCATGGCCGACCGCATCCAGTCCGACGACTACGCCATGCAGATGGCCGCGCTCAGCCCGGCCTCCGTCGAGGCCATCCACGCGGTGCTGCGGCGCAAGCGGCTCGACGCGCTCGTGAACGTCGGCAACCCGCTGGACTTCAACCCGGGTGCGGACGACGACGTGCACGTCGAGGTGGCCGAGATCCTCACGCGGGACCCCAACGTGGACGCAATCGTCGTGGGCATCGTGCCCCTCGGGCCGACGACCCGCACCCTGCCCGGCCCGGAGCCCTTCGCCTTCACTTCCCCGGAAAGCATGGTGCAGCGCCTCCCGCCCATGGTCGCCCGCAGCGAGAAGCCGATCATCGCCGTGGTCGACTCCGGCCGGCTCTTCGACCCGGTCGTCGCGCACCTGGAGGCCGAGGCCGTGCCGGTGTTCCGCTCCTCGGACCTGGCGCTGGCCGCCCTCGGCCGCTACATCGCCGGCCGCCTGGCGGCCGAGCACCTGCGGCTGCGCGGCGGCCTGGAGGGATAGGCCGTGAGCGAGCGCGCCCGCCGCGTCTACCGCCAGCTCTTTCACCCCCGCAGCATCGCCGTGGTCGGCGCGAGCAACGACCCGCGCAAGCCCGGCGGCCGGCTGGTGCAGAACCTGAGGCGCAACGCCTACGCAGGCCGGCTCTGGGCGGTCAACCCCCGCGGCCGCGTGCTGGACCTCGAGACCGTGGCCTCCGTCGCGGAGCTGCCCGACGCCCCGGATCTGGCGCTGATCGTCATCCCGGCCCCCGGGGTGCGGCCGGCGCTGGCCGAGCTCGCGGCGCGCGGCGCCGGCAGCGCCATCGTCATGACCGCGGGGTTCGGCGAGAAGGACACCGCCGGACGCGAGGAGGAGCAGCGTCTGCGCGCGATCGCCGACGCGGCCGGCATGGCCGTCGTCGGTCCGAACTGCTCGGGCTTCCTGACCCCCACCTACGCCGGCAAGTTCGCCGGCATCCTCACCCGGCCGCGGCCGGGCACCATCGACCTCGTCACCGGCTCCGGCGCGCTCATGGACTTCGTGGTCGAGCAGGCCGCGACACGCGGCGTCGCGTTCAGCAACACCGTGAACGTGGGCAACTCGATGCAGATGGGGGTCGAGGACATCCTCGAGCTGCTCGACGAGAACTTCGGGCCGGACAGCGCCCGCATCCAGATGCTCTACGTCGAGCGGCTGGACAAGCCGGGCAAGCTGCTGCGCCACGCCCGCAGCCTGACCCGCAAGGGCTGCACGCTCGTCGCGATCAAGTCCGGCGTCACCGGTGCGGGCGTGCGGGCCGCGGCCAGCCACACCGGTGCCATGGCCACCCCGGACACGGCGGTCGAGGCCCTCTTCCGCAAGGCGGGCATCATCCGCGTCGGCAGCCGCGAGGAGATGCTGGACGTGGGCTGCGCGCTGCTGGCCGCACGCGGGCCGATCGCCGGCCGCCGCGCCTGCATCGTCAGCAGCGCGGGCGGGCCGGGGGTGCTGCTCGCGGACGAGCTGACCCGGCACGGCTTCGAGCTGCCGCCGCTCTCGGGGCGCAGCCGCGAACGACTGCGGGCCATTCTCCCGGCCGAGGCCTCGCTCGCCAACCCGCTCGACTGCCTGCCCTCCAAGGACGGGGAGAAGACCGCCCTCATCCTCCGGACGCTCCAGGAGGAGGAGCACGCTCGCCTGGACGTGATCGTGACGATCGACGGCCACTCCGGCATCGTCGACGAAGGGCCGATCCTGGAAGCGACGCTGCGCGCGGCCGAAGCCGGCCCCATCCCGGTCGTCCCCGTCTTCAGCGCGCCGACCTCGAGCGCGGCGGTGCTGGAACGCTTCAAGGCCCGGGGCGGGGTCTGGTTCACCGACGAAGTCATGGCGGGCCGGGCGCTCGGCCGACTCCTGCGGCGCCCGGCGCTCTGGGACGCACCCGAGCCCCCGCCCGGCTACGACCGCGCCTCCGTCGCGAGCGCCCTCGGCGACGCCCGCGGACCGCTCCCGCCGGACCGGGCGGCGGCCGTGCTGGCCGCGGCCGGGTTCCACCTGCCCGATCAGGCCGTGGTCCGCACCGCGCGCGCGGCTGCGGACGCTGCCGCGCGCATCGGCTTCCCCGTGGCCATGAAGGTCGTCGGCCCCTTGCACAAGACCGAGGCGGGCGGGGTGCGGCTCGCGCTGCGCAACCCCTCCGAGGCGGCCGCGGCGTTCGCCGGCCTCGCGGCGCTGCCCGGCGCGACCGGGGTGCTGGTGCAGGCGATGGCGGAGGGCATTGAGCTCATCCTCGGCGCGGCCGCGGAGCCCGGGTTCGGACACGTGATCCTCTTCGGCCTGGGCGGCGTCTACGCCGAGGTGCTGCGCGAGGCCGCCTTCGGGCTCGCGCCGCTCGCGCCCGGTGAAAGCCTCGAGCTGATCCGCGGCACGCGGCTGCTGCCGGTCCTGGAAGGCGCCCGCGGCCGGCAGGCCGTGCCGCTCGACCGCCTGGCCGAAGCCCTCACGCGCCTGAGCGTGCTCGTGGCCGATTTTCCCCGCATCCGCGAGGTCGACCTCAACCCGCTCACCGCGGCGGGCGACCGGCTGCTCGCCGTGGACGCCCGCATCATCCTGGACGGCTGACGTGAGCCGACCCCACCGAGCCGACGCGCGCGGCGGCATCCGCTGGCTCATCCCGGCCTGCTTCTTCCTGTCCGGCGCGAGCGGCCTGATCTACGAGGTCCTCTGGACCCGCATGCTGGTGGAGATCATCGGGGGCGCGCCCTACTCCGTCAGCATCATCCTGACCGTGTTCATGGGGGGCCTGGGGCTGGGCAGCTACTGGGCCGGGCGCCTCGTCGACCGGCTCGCCGCACCGCGGCTGATGGCGGCCTACGGGCTCCTGGAGCTCGCGATCGCGGCCTGGGCCGGCCTCGTCCCCTGGCTGCTGGCCGGGGTCCGTCCGCTGCAGGCGCTCCTGTACAACCGGCTCTACGACCAGGCGTTCGCCTACCACGCGCTCACGTTCGGCCTGTGCGCCCTGGTCCTGCTCCCGCCGGTGCTGTGCATGGGGGCGACGCTGCCGATCCTGTGCCGCTACTGCGTGGACGAGCTCGCGCACCTCGGACGGCACGCGGGGCGGCTGTACGGCCTGAACACCCTGGGCGCGGCGCTGGGCACGCTCGCCTGCGGCTTCTACCTGATCGAGCGCTGGGGAGTGGACGGCGCGCTGGGGACCGCGGTGGCGATCAACGGCACGGTCGGCCTGGGGTGCCTGCTGCTCGGCCTGGCGCGGCAACGGGCCGCGGGCCGGCCGCGGAAGGCGCAGCCGCAGCCGGCGCCCGACACCGTCCCGGCGCCGACGGCGGACCGCGAGCGGCGCGCCGCGCTCGCGATCTTCGCGGTCTCGGGCTTCTGCGCCATGAGCTGCGAGGTGCTCTGGACGAAGCTCCTCGCCCTGATCGTGGGCCCGACCACCTTCTCGTTCACCATCGTCCTGGTGACCTTCATCGGCGGCCTGGCGCTCGGCAGCCTCGTGTTCGGCGTGCTGGCCGACCGCGTGCGCGACCGGCTCCTGCTGCTCGTCTGGACGCAGGCGGCGGCCGGCATCCTGCTGCTGCTCGTCAGCCACGTCCTCGGCCACACGCAGCTGTTCTTCGCCAAGCTCATTTTCACCTTCAAGGACCAGTTCGCGCTGCTGAACGCCCTCAAGGCCGCCGCCCTCTTCGGCCTCATGATCCTGCCCACCTTCTGCTTCGGCGCGAGCTTTCCGCTGGTCGCCAAGATCTGCACGCGATCCGTATCCCAGGTCGGCCGCACGCTCGGCTCCGCGTACATGGTCAACACGGTCGGTTCGCTGCTCGGCCCCTTCGTGGCCGGGTTCGTCCTCCTGCCGCTGCTGGGCAAGGAGGCGAGCCTGCGGCTCACCGCCGGCCTGCAGCTGCTGACCTGCATCGGGGTGGTCGCGCTGGCCGGCCGCCGCGGCCTCTCCCCGCGCGCGATGCTGGCGGCGGGGGCCGCGGCGGCGCTCGGCCTGGTCCTCTGCCTCCACTACCCCGCCTGGAGCCACCGCCAGCTGTCGGCAGGCAAGTACCAGGATTTCGAGGACACCCGGCCGCTCCTGGCCCGCACCGGCTGGGCCGAGAGCCTCTGGCGGGGCACCCCCATCCTCGAAAGCGTCCAGAAAGGGGAGCTGCTCTATTACGGCGACGGGGTCGGCGGGTTCACCACCGTGGTGCGGTACCCGGACGCCTTCGGGAACTTCAACCTGGCGCTCGCCAACAGCGGCAAGACGGACGCCTCCTCGCGCCAGGACATGGAGACCCAGACGCTGCTGGCGCACCTGCCGCTGCGCCATCACCCGCAGCCGCGGCGCGTCATGGTCATCGGGCTGGCCAGCGGCATCACGGCCGGCGAGGTCCTCGGCTACCCGGTCGAGCAAGTGGACGTGCTCGAGATCAACCCCCAGGTGGTGGCCGCCAGCGGCTGGTTCACCCGCTGGAACGGAGACGTCCTGACGGACCCCCGGACGCGCCTGATCCTCCAGGACGCGCGCGCCCACCTGCAGCTGACCGACCGGAGCTACGACGTCATCATCTCCGAACCCTCCAACCCCTGGATGGAAGGCCTGGCCGCGCTCTTCACGCGCGACTTCTTCGCCGCCGCCCGCGACCGCCTGACCGAGGGCGGCCTCTTCGCCCAGTGGATCCACGCCTACCAGATGGACTGGGAGACCTTTGCGATGATCGGCCGCGGCTTCGCGGAGGTCTTTCCGGACAGCCGGCTCGCGCGCATGAGCCCGGTGCAATCCGAAGGCGACTATCTTCTGATCGGCTTCAAGGGGCGCCCGGGAGACCGGGACGCCGCCGGGAGGCAGCGGGCACCCTCGCGCAACGTGGCGCTCTCCGAGCTGCGCCTGCTGGACCGTTTGATCGTATCCGACGCCCCGGCCGCCCTGTTCGGGCCCGGCCCGCTGCACACCGACCGGCACCCGCGCCTGGAGTTCGCCGCCCCGCGGCTGATGCACCTGAAGAGCACCCAGATCTTCGAGCGCATCCGCTCCGCGCCGCCCGCCGCGGGGCTTTCCGCCTCCACGCGCGCGGCGGTCGAGCGGTATAGACCGGAATCCGGACGCCCGGCTGGCGCTGGCCGAGTTCGCCTTCTCCGTGTACAGCCCGTCGCGCGACATGGTCGACGTGGAACGCGCGAACGCCGAGCAGCAGGAGCGGTACACGGCGCTCTGGGAGGGGTACTGTGCGGAGCAACGAAGTGGACTACGGGGTGATATCCGGCAGCGTCCGGTCGCGCTGTGCCGCGGTGCAGGTCGCGCGCCTGGAACCGCGTCTGGCGGAGCTGCCCGACCGGGCGGCGTCCCTTTCCTATCTGGGGGACGTCTACGCGCTGCAGGGACGCTTCGCCAAGGCGGTCGGGGCGTTCCGGGAGGCGCTGCGCCTGAGGCCGCTCTCGGTCACGGCCCACATGCAGCTGGGGCTCGCCCAGATGCGCCAGGGCCGGCCCGTCGAGGCGGTCGACACCCTGCAGGCGGCACGTCGTCTCGACCCGGCCGACCCCCTCGCGGCATACCACTGCGGCGTGGTGCTCGCGTGGGCGGAGCGGCCGGTCGAGGCCGCGGCGGCCTTCGAGGACGCCCTGCGCTTGGACCCGAGCCTGTCCGATGCCCGGCACCAGCTCGGACTCGTCCGGGCGGGGCAGGGGCGCGTCGAGGACGCCGCGCGACATTTGGCGGAGGCGGTGCGGCTCAAGCCCGACGGGATCGAAGCGCGCAACGACCTGGGGGTGGCCTACGCGCGCCTGGGGCGTTTCGAGGACGCCGCACGCCAGTTCCGCGAGGCGCTGCGCCTGCGGCCGCGGGATGCCGAGATCCACACCAACCTGGGGATGGCGCTCGTGAGCCTCGGACGGATCGGCGAGGGGATCGACCAGTTCCACCTCGCGCTGGAAGTCAACCCGGACTACGCCGCCGCCCGCGCGAACCTGCACACGGCGACCGCCGGACGGCCGGCCGCCCCCTGATCAGCCGCGCGTCGGCCCCGGCTGATCGTCCGACCCGCGCAGCGCGTAGTAGACCGTCCCCAGCACGCCGCAGGCGAACGCCGCGGTAAAGTTCACCCGCGGCCCCACCTCCCAGAGCAGCGCCCCGCCGAGGGCCGCGACGGCGACCACGCTGTCGCGCACCAGATAGTACATCCCGAACATCGCGGCCTTCTGGTCGTCCGGGGCGAGCTCGACGATGAGGGCCTTGCGGGTGGGCTCGCCGAACTCCTTCAGCCCGCGCAGCACGAACACCGGGGCCATCCACTCGAAGGACGGCGCGACCATCAGCGCCAGGGGGAAGGCGGTGAACATGACGAAGGTGGTGAGCACGAAGGGCTTCTTGCCGCCTCGATCGGCCAGCCAGGCCACGGGGATGTAAATCAACACGGCCGTGGCCATCTCGATCGAGGTCAGCACCCCGAACTCGACCGCGCTCACCGGCCGCGCGATCACCTTCATGCACCAGACCACGACGAAGGCGCCGGTGATCTGCTCGCAGAACCGCACCAGGATGTCGGCGACCAGCAGGTTGCGCAGCGCCGGGCGCATGCGCCGCCAGAGCGCGCGCGGGGAGGAAACGGGCCGCCCGGTCGCGGGCCTGGACCGCGGCTCGACGATCATGGCCTGCTGCAGGACGAGGCCGACCAGCGCCAGGGCGAGCGCCGCTCCAAAGGCCACCCGCACGCCGTCGCGCTCGCCCCACGCGGCGATGCAGAGCCCGCCTAAAATGGGGCCGAGCGCCATCGGAATGCGGTTGACCAGCGAATACATGCTGGCGCCCATGATCCGCTTGCCCGCGGGCAGCACGCGCACGATCAGCCCCATGGTCGCGGGCAAGGATACCGATGACCACGAAATGAACAGCACCGCGCCCGCAATCACCGCCTGCCAGAACGGGAACAGGATGACGATCAGAAACCCCGCCATGGCCACCAGGTTGAACAGCACCAGCGCGCGGCGGGTCCCCAGGCGGTCCGAGAGATAGCCCCCCAGGTAGGAGTAGAGCGCGGAAAGCAGGTGGTCGAGCGCGTTGAGCAGCCCGATGGACAACGCCCCGCCGCCGAGCGCGATCAGGTAGATCGGCAGGAAGCGCTCGGACATGCGTTCGCCCATGCCGACGAGGACCACCATCGCGAGCACGCCGACCGTGCTGCGCTGCAGCCCCAGAAATCGCAGCCAGCGCCCGGCCGCGGATTCCGGCGCCGGGGGATCTCCGTGAGACGGCATCCTGGCCCTCCCCTTCCCCGCGTCAGGTGCGGCGTGCCGTGTCCAGGCGGCACCAGGCGTACAGAGCGTCGTAGACGGCGAACTGGCGCTCGATGAAGCGCGTGATCAGCCACGGGCAAGCGACCCGGTCCACGTGCACGTGGGACCGCGTGACCCATTTCATGGCGTCCTCCTTTCGTTGCGTGGATATGGCGGCGTTGGGGGAACCGCCGTGCGCAATGGTAATGCGCCTCCGGCGAGTTGGCACCCCGCGCGCGGAGGGCCGCACTTGTAATGCCGACCGCCTTCGACTATTTTCATGGCGGGGGCTCGGGGGAGAGGTCGAACGCGCGGCCCCGCACCCATAGGCTGCCTGCCCGCGCAGGCGAAAGGAGACACGTATGCGCACTGGTCTGATCGTACTCGGGATCGCCGTTCTGCTGGTCGCGTGCGCCGCCCCGCCCAAGGCGCCGGAAGGCCCGAAGCTGACCGCCGAGCAAACCGACCCCGGCCCGTTCCCGGAAGACTACGAGCTGCGCATCATCTCGTGGCTGCGCATGAACTCGCCGGACCCCGATGCCGTCCGGGTGGTGTCCATCCAGCCGCCGCAGCCGGTCGCCCTCGACGCAGCCGCGCCCGACCTCGGCCTCGAGAAGGGCGAGGCGGTCTGGGAGTCGATCGTCTACACGCAGTCGACGGGGTCCGCCGCACCGCCCGCGCTGCGCCGCTTTCACTTCAAGGACGGGGTGATCCGGGCCGTGACCACGAAGTGATCGGCCTGCACCCCCGCCCGCCATCCCCTCCGCCGCGCTACCGCACGTTCAGGGCTGCCGCCCCGCGTGCACCCAGTGGGAGTTGACCAGGAAGCGTTGCAGCCCGAGGGATTCCGCCAATCG
Organism: uncultured delta proteobacterium; assembly: GCA_963828345.1. GTDB lineage: Bacteria > Desulfobacterota > Desulfobacteria > Desulfobacterales > SpSt-501 > SpSt-501. Next base: position 162,135 of record CAWHEZ010000003.1, on the reverse strand, counting down.
GATGGACGCGTGGTTGCTCTCGTGCGCCTGGTAGCGCGCGGTCAGCCCCTCGCGGCCGAGCGCGCCGTAGGCGGCCGACACCACCGCCCGCGCCAGCCCGCGCCGCCGCCGCTCGGAGGTGGTGGTGAGGGCGCCGATCTCCCAGATGCGGCCATAGTTGGGATAGACAAAGCAGGTCGAGGCCGGGCGGCCGTCTTCGTACACCGTGACGGAGCGCGCGCCGCAGGCGAAGTGGTGCCGCACCTCTTCCGGCGCGTGGCCCTGCGCGGTGTATATCGCCAGCAGATCGTCCGCGAGCCGGGCCGAAACCGTCACGTTCGCTCCGATCTCGAAGCGCTGTCCGGCGGGAGGGGCAAACGAGTGGTAGGCGGCCACCCGCCGGATGGCGAAGACCGGGTCCACCGCCGCAGGGTGCCGCTCGTCCATGAGTTTGAAGAGCAAATGGGATCCGGCAGGGACCTCCGCGAGCAGGCGCGGAATCTGGTCGAGGCGGGACACGGCCAGGAACACCACGTGGTCGACCGACGGGTAGTGGGTCCGGTCGAAACCCGAAACCGATCCCGGCAGGAGCAGCAGCACGGCCTCCCCGTCCGGATCGGACTGGAAAACGCAGCGGACCGCCCGCGGGAACTGCGCGAGGGTCTTGAGCAGCACGAGGTTGCGCAGCGTGTCCCGCTCGAGGAAGGCGATGATGTCGTGAACCCGGTCGTCCATGCGGTCCGTGCGCGCCGGGCCTTCAGTCGTCCGCGAGGCACGCCCGCCGGGCCGCGAGGACCCGCGCCTGCAGGGCCTCGATCGGTGCGCTGAGGGCGTTCAACCGCTCGGTCTGGGCGGCGATCATGGCCTCGACCGCCGGCCGCGACGGAGCCCCCGTGTGCCGCTTCTCCGCGAGCAGCGCCTCGGGCGTGTTGAAAAGGCGCACCTCCTCATCCGTCAGCCGCAGCGGGATGCCGGACTCGGCGATCGCCCGCTCCATCCCCGCGCGCGTCAGCTCGCCTTCCGCGTCGCAGTGCTTGACCGCGAGCGACAGCAGGTCGTAGCAGTCCCGGAACGAGAGCCCGTGCCGCCGCGCGAGCAGGTCGGCCACGTCGGCGCTGTTCATGAAGCCCTGTACCGCCTTGGCGCGCATCTCCGCGTGACGGAAGGACATGCCCATGACGACGTCCCCGAGCAGCAGGGGCGCGTCCCCGCACTCGCGGAACGCGTCCATGGCGGCGTACTTGCTCAGCTGGAAATCCCGGTTGTACCCGCTCATGGACCCCTTCTGCACCCCCAGCAGGGCCACGAGCAACCCGTGGCAAAGCGCCGCCCGCCCGCGGATCAGCTCGGCGAAATCCGGGTTGCGCTTCTGAGGCATGATCGAGGACCCGGTGACGAACCGGTCCGGGATCGCGAGCATGCCGTAGTAGGGCATGCTGAGCAGGATCATGTCCTGCGCCATCGTCGCGAGGTGGTTCATCAGGAACGAGAGCGCGGCCACGGCACGCGCCTCGTGCTCGCCGCGCGCGCTGATGCAGTCGAGCGTGTTCTCCTCGGGGGCGTCGAACCCCAGCAGCCCTGCCGCGTATTCCCGGTCGATCCCCCACGAGGTCCCGAAGGCCGCGGCCGCCCCGAGCGGGGAGCGGTTCAGCATCTCGAGGTCCTGGCACAGCCGCTCCAGGTCGCGCAGCAGCGCCTGGCTCCAGGCGGTCAGCCAGTGCGCCGCGGTCGTGATCATCGCCGGCTGGTAGTGCGTGAACCCCGGCATGACCGCGTCGAGCTCCGCCGGGGCCTTGGCGAGGACGCGGCCGATCAGCCCCGCGGTGCGGTCGGCGAGCTGCAGCAGCTGGTCGCGCAGGTAGAGCTTGATGTCGGTCCCCGCCTGGTCGTTGCGGCTGCGGCCGGTGTGGATCTTCTTGCCGGAGGCCAGGCCGCAGGTGTGCGTGAGGTGGTGCTCGATGTTGATGTGCACGTCCTCCTTGCCCGGGTCGAGGCGGAACCGCCCCGCGCGCACATCCGCCTCCAGACCCGCCAGCCCGCGGCAGAGCTCGCGCCGCTCGGCCTCCGTCAGGATGCCGCAGCGCTGCAGCATTCTCACGTGCGCCAGGTTGGTCCAGATGTCGTAGGGCAGGAGCAGCTCGTCCGCCATGGGCAGACCCGCCACGTCACGGCCGGAGGTGAACGCAAGCGCCAGCCCGTCGGGGGCGTCGCTCAACCGCTTGCCCCAGACCGGGTGTGGATCGGTGGTCATGGTCGTCTCCTTTTCCGGCGTCGGACTCAAACCGGCGCGCCCGATTTCGGCCCGACCGCCGCCGGCCGCGCCCATATCCGAATCTGCCTTATGCCCCACGGCAGGACGAAACTCAAGGCCCCGATGGTGTACATGCCGATGCAGATCGGCCGGTTGAGGACAGGCCAGATGTTCCCCCCGGTGATCGTGAGCGCCTGCCGCAGCGATGTCTCGATCATCGGGCCGAGAACCATCGCCAGGATCAGCGGCGCGGCCGAGAACGCCACCTTGCGCAGCGCGAGGCCGAGGATGCCGAAAATCGACAGCGCCACCAGGTCCAGCCGGCTGGAGTTGACGCTGTAGACCCCGATCATGCAGATGAGGACCACCATCGGCATCAGGATGTGCCGGGGGACCCGCAGGATGCCGACGAAGACGTTCACCAGGGGCAGATTCAGGATCAACAGGGCGACGTTGCCGATGTACATGCTCGCGATCACGCCCCAGAACAGGGCGGGCTTGTCCTGGATCAGATTCGGCCCGGGGGTGAGGCCGTGCAGCATGAGGGCCCCGAGGACCATCGCCATGGCCGGCGTGAAGGGGATCCCGAGCGCGAACAGGGGGACGTACGCCCCCCCGACCGCCGCGTTGTTGGCGGCTTCGGGCCCCGCGACCCCCTCGATGGCCCCGCGGCCGAATTCCTCGGGGTGCCTGGAGAGCCGCTTCTCGGTCATGTAGGAGACGAAGGTCGAGATGACGGGCGAAGGCCCCGGGATCAGGCCGATCAGGAACCCGAGGAAGGAGCCGCGGAAAATAGGCGGAAACGACCGCCGCCATTCGTCCCGTGTCGGCAAAAGCTCGCGCATCCTGACTCGGCGGACCTTTTGACCGGTGTCCGGCTCCTGCAGGCAGGCCAGCACTTCGGCGATCCCGAAGAACCCCATGGCCGCCGGCAGAAAGTCGATCCCCTGATCCAGGTCGATGATCCCCAGCGTGAAGCGGCGCGCACCGGTCTCCAGGTCCATCCCAACCGTCCCGAGCGCCATGCCCAGGAGGATCATCATGACCGATTGGAGCGCCGAGCCGCCGGTCAGGCGCACCAGCAGCATCAGACCGAACACCCCGATGGCGAAAAACTCGGCCGGGCCGAATTTGAGGGCGATGTTCGCCAGGAAGGGCGACGCCAGCATGAGCCCGACGATGCTGATGGTGCCCGCGATGAACGAGCCGGCCGCCGAAACGGTCAGGGCAGCGCCGGCCCGTCCTTTCTGGGCCATGCAGTACCCGTCCAGGCAGGTGACGACCGAGGCGGCTTCACCGGGGATGTTCAGCAGGATGGACGTGGTCGACCCGCCGTACATGGCCCCGTAGTAAATCCCGGCAAAAAGGATCAGGGCCCCGGTGGCGTCCAGCTTGAGCGTGAACCCGAGCAGGATGGACATCGCCCCCAGCGGCCCCAGTCCCGGGAGGACGCCGGTGATGGTCCCCAGGACCGCCCCGACCAGGGCGTAGAGCATGTAGTGGGGTTGCAGGGCCGTGGCGAAACCGTTGAGCAGATTGGGAAGGATATCCAGCATGTCGATCATCCCCGGACGATATGGTAGAGAAACTCGTCCGCCACGCCGAAGGGGAAGGACACCCCCAGGGCGATCGGGAAGACCAGGAAGCACACGAGCGCTGTGACCACGGCCGTTGCGAGCGCCCACGCCACTCGCCGGGGCTGGAGCAAGAGCAGCATCGTCATCGCCGCTGCCGCCGTAGACAAGAAGAAGCCCACGCTGTCGAGGGTGAAGGGATAGGCCAGGGTGCACCCGGCGATGCCCCAGACCGAGGGGCGGCCGTGCTGCGCAGGGTCAGCATCCGACAGACGCGAGGTCTCCCTCGCGCCGGTATGCCGGACCAGAAAAACGACCGAACACAGCGCGAGCGACGCCCCGATCAGCAGGGGCACGAACCCGGGGCCCGGGTTGCCGACCTCCCCGCGCTTCAGGGGCAGCGCGAGCGCGAGGTACCCGATCGAAACGCCCAGGAATGCAAGGCCCGCGACCGCCTCTTTCGTGCGGAATCGGTGTTGAGTCTTCATGCGCCCCCCGAGCGGCGAGGCGAGCCGGAGACGATGCCGGCCCGCCCCACCACCGATCAGTCTTTCAGCTGCTGGTTGTACGCGATCATCTTTTTGACCGCGGCCACGCCCTCGTGGATGAGCGTCTCGAAGGCGGGCCCGTCCAGGAATCGCGGGGTCAGCCCCATGGCGGCGAACCCCTGCCGGACCTCCGGGTCCGCCATGACCGTCTTCAAGGTCGCTTCGAGCTTGCGGCGGATGGGTTCGGGGGTTCCAGCCTTGAGCGCAAATCCGTACTCGATCGTGGCCGTGTATGGATACCCGAGGGTCTTCAACTCCGGCAGGCCCGGGAAGGCGTCGATCGCGCCCTCGCCCATGTTGACGAGGGCCACGAGCTTGCCATCGCGCCCGGCCTGGAACGCGGGGGTGCCGACGCCGGTCTCGCAGATTTCGACGTGCCGGCCCAGGATGGCCGTCGACGCCTCGCCGCCGCTCTTGAACATTACGTATTTCATTTTCAGTCCATCCTTCACACCGATGGACTTGACGACCTCGAGCGCCCACTGCACGCCGCCGCTGCCCGCGGATATCTCGCCCGGGTGCTGCTTGGTGTAGGCGATGAACTCGGCGAAGGTCTTGTAGGGTTTGTCGGGGGTGGTGAACAGCACCCGCTGCTGCGGCATGTACCCGCCGACGAACGAGAAGCTCTTCAGGTCGAAGGGGTCGACTCCCTGGAAGTAGGCACTGGTCAGCGATTCGTTCATGGGGGCGACGATGACCGTGTAGCCGTCCTCCTTCTGGCTCAGCGCGAAGTTGACGCCGACGATCCCGGTGCCGCCGGGCTTGTTGGCGACCGTGATCGGCTGCCCCAGCAGCCCCTTCATCTTCTCGGCGAGCAGGCGCGCCGTGACGTCGGTCATGCCGCCCGCGCCCAGCGGGACCACGAAGGTGATCGGCTTGTTCGGGTAATCGTCCGCGGCGCGGGCGCCCGTGAACGCGGTCAGAAGGACGAACAGGGTCAGCATCACGAACGGGTTTCGACGCATGGTGCACCTCCTCCTAAGTTGGCGATGAGTGGGACCGGGTTTTGAACCACCTCACCTCAAGAGATACGGGATCTCGACCCACAGGGCATCGTGGGGGCACTCCACTTCACACGGCAGGCAGAACCAGCACGTGCGGAACTTGCCGAACGGCACCCCGCACGAGTAGCAGCGCCCCGCCTCGCGCCGCGCCGCTTCCGGGGAGAGCGGCTGCTCCATTTCGGCGAAATCCCCGGCGCCATGATACGTCCGCAACGGGTTCTCCGTGCGCGGCGCGTGGCTGCCGACGCGGGTGTCGATGGCGAACTCTGTTTCATACGGGCCGGAGTAAGCGCGGCCCAGGCGCAAGTCCTCGCCGCTGAGCAGGCGGTGGATGGATTCCGCCGCGCGCCGGCCGGAGGCCATGGCGTGCACCACGGACGACGGGCCGGAGTGGATGTCCCCGGCAACGAACACGCGCCCGTCCGGGGCCTGCAGCGTGAGCGGGTCGCAGGATAGCCCGGCGCCGGCGATCAGGCCGGTGGCCTCGAGGTCGTCGCGCTCCGGGGTCTGGCCGATGGCGACGATCACCGTGTCGGCGGCTTCGAAATCCGTCTGGCAGACGTCGTAGACCGGCTGGAAATTGGACCTCTCGTCGAACACCGAAACGCACTTTTTCAGCCGCACGCCCTCCAGGCGCCCCTCCTTCGCCTGAATCGCCTGCGGCCCCCAGGTCCCCCGGAAGACTATCCCCTCGGCCTTGGCGCCGTGGACGACGTTGGGGTGCGCCGGCAGGTCGGATTCCCCCTCCAGGCTGATCACCACGACGCTCTGGGCGCCGAGACGCAGGGCGGTCTGAGCGCAGTCGACCGCCACGTCTCCGCCGCCGACCACCACGACCCGGGAGCCCACCGCCGCCGGGGCGCCGGCACGCACCGATTTGAGGAACGGCAACGCGTAAAGCACACCGGGAAGCTCCTCGCCCGGGATGTCGAGCCTGCGGGTGCCGCGGCACCCGAGGGCGACCAGCACGGCATCGTGCGCCCGCAGGAGTTCGTCGAGTGAAAGGTCCCGCCCCAACGCCCGCCCGCCCTGGAAGGTGACCCCCATCCGTGTCAGCCGCCGGATCTCCCGGTCGAGGACGCGGCCGGGCAGACGGAACTCCGGCACCGCCCAGCGCAGCATGCCGCCCGGTTCGGGCTCCGCGTCGACGAGGGCCACCCCGTGCCCGCGGCGCAGCAGGTCGAAGGCGGCCATCAGCCCGGCCGGGCCGGAGCCGACGATGGCCGCGCTCCGCCCGGTCGCAGGCGCACAATCCGGTACGGGCGCTTCGGCGGACTGGTACTGCTCGGTCAGGTAGCGCTTCAGGCCGCGAATGTTGACCGCCTGCCCCTCCTGCGCGTTGCAGTGACAGCGGGTTTCGCAGGGTTGCGAGCACAGCCGACTGAGAACTTCCGGGAAGGGCAGTTTCTCCTCCAGCACCCGCAGCGCGTCCTCGTCCCGGCCGCGCCCGATGAGTTGGACGTACCCCTGGCAGTTGACCCCCAGCGGGCACGCGCGCGCGCAGGGTGCCTGCTTCATCCGCAGGTTGTCCAGAATGCAGGTGTCGACGCAGATTCCGCAATAGACGCACTTGTCTTTGTCGATCACGATGTTGTCGGACAGCGCTTCCAGCATGTTCATTCGCATGACTATTGCCCTCTCTGCATTCGGATGATGTCCTTGTAGCTCACCTGGACGCCGCCGTCCGCGGGAGATTTCGTCAGAACGATGTGCTTGCGCCATTCGTCGCCGCCGGGCTTAGGATAGTCGCTGCGGTAGTGCCACGGCAGCCAGCGGCTCTCCCGCCGCTCCTTGGACGCGATGGCGCTCAGAGTGGCGCACTCGATGATGTTCTCCACCTCGTACGTCTTGAACAGGTCGTGCACGTCGCCAACCCGCACCATCTCGCCGAGCTCCCGGCGGAACCGGTCCATCCACCAGAGCGCGCGGTCGAGCTTGTATTCGTTCTTGGGCGGACGGATGTAGTCGTTGATGATGCGCCGGACCTTGTATTCGAACTCCTCGATGGTGACGGCCCCGCCGGTCTGTGCCAGACGGCGGTCGCGCTTGTCCGTGAAGGCCTGCACCGGTCGGGGGTCCGGGTCCGCGTGACGAGTGCCGGCCGCGTACTCGGTCGCGCTCTCGGCGGCGATTTCGCCGAACACGAACGCGCCCGAGAGGTGGCCGCGAGCCACGAGGGAGGTGTCCCCGGCCGCGTACAGCCCCGTGACCGTGGTCTCGGCTTTTTCGTTGACTCGCACGCCGGTCAGGCCGTGGCCGCCGCAGAGGAACACTTCCGTCGGCCAGAGTTCGATTTCGCCGGTACGGAAATCGATGCCGCGGCCCTCGTAGAACCGCTGGCAAGAGGGTCGCTCCGTCGTGAACAGGATCGATTCGATTTCGCGGATCCGGTCTTCGGGCAGGTGGCTCAGCTTGATGCGCATCGGGCCGCGCTCGTCCAGGTGCTCCAGGAACATGGTGCGGATGGAGGGGTGATCCTTGTCGCGACGCTCGTCGAACGCGTTGACCAGGTGGCAGCCGCGGGTCAGCGTGATGTAGAGCAGCGGGGCGTTGATGTCCTTCACGATGTAGTAGACCAGCGTGTACTCGAAGCCGCTCAACTCGGCCCCGGCGTGATAGGCCAGGCAGTAGCCGTCGCCCGTGTTGCCGGGGAAATCGTAGACCCCGTATAGATACCCGTTGTTCGGGAGGCCGAAGCGGGCCGTCCCGCCGGCGGCCAGGATGACGCTCCGGGCGCGGATGACGAACGGCTCGCCCGTGCGGACATCCATGGCGATCGCGCCGCAGACGCGGTCGCCTTCCAGGATGAGTTCCTGGGCCATGGCGCGGTTGATCACCTTTGCCCCGAGGTCCACCATGCGCTTGGCCAGGATGGTCTTCAGCTCCGGTTCCTTCATGGTCACGCAGAAGCGACCCTTGGGGTGGACCTGGAGGATCTCGTACTGCCCCTTCTCGTCGACGGGGAAGCACACCCCCCAGTCGACGAGCTTCTGCATGAGCGCATAGCTGCGCTCGGCCATGCGGTAGTTGACCGGCTCGTCCATGATCCCTTCACACGCGAGGCTGTTGGATTCCACGTAGAGCTCGGGGGTGGCGATGCCGGGCACCGCCACGATGTTGAGCGCATCCATGCCGCGTGCGATGCAGCCGGAATATTTGGCGTCCCCCTTCTCGAGCACGATGACCTGCTGGCGCGGGTTCATTTCCTTGGCCCGGATGGCGGCCATGGCACCGGCGCTGCCGCCTCCGACGATCAGGATGTCGCAATCCATCTGGGGATACGGGTGGCTCACGAAGGGGGTCCTTTCTCTGCGACGGTGAGGTTAGATGATTCGAAAAATGCGTTCGGTCTCCGACCGGCAATAGCTGGTGCGGTGTTCGTAGGGCTGGTCCTTGTACGTCATGGACAGCATTTCGATCTGAAGCACGGGGTAGTTCCGGGCAACCCCCAGGTGCCGGCGGACCGTGGAATCGGCCCGGGCCACGGAAAACAGCTCGTGGTTGGCGATGGTCGGCCGTCCAAAGTGGTTTTCAAGTATGAGGTAAAGCGGGGTGTCGATCATTTCGTCATCGGGCAGGCGATCGAGGCCGGGGAACATGCCCAGCGGCAGGCGCGATATCGCCAGCACCACCGGCGTGCGCCGAAGGTAAATGAGACGCCGGATTTCGAGAAGCGGCTGGTCGGGATCGATCTGAAGGAGTCGGTTGGTGCGTTCTTCGGCCGACACGACCTTGCGCGAAATCAGCTCGCCCTTCAGGTCCTGAACCGGATCGCCGAAATCTCGGACCATGGGGTAGTACCGCAGGCGTTCATGGTGCCAGACGGTCTCCCGGACGAAGGTGCCGCTGCCCTGAACGCGCTCGAGGTAGCCGTCCCGCACGAGGTTCGCGACGGCCTGGCGCACCGTGCCGACGCTGACTGCAAACTGCGCCGCCAGCTGGCGCTCCGGCGGGATGCGGTCACCCGGTTTCCATCGGCCTTCCTGAATGCCTTTCTGGATCGTGATCTGAAGCTGATAATATATGGGGGTGGGTGGGGCAGAGGAACGCGTGCGAGATTGCGCAAGACCCATGGTCGGCTCCCGAATTGATATAGAGCTCTATATGTTTGCCTCCCGCATGTCAAGATGCGCCATCGCGCAGGTCAACTCCGCTGCCGTCGCCTTTACATGCGGCCGGAATTCGGTCTATACAATCGAACTCGCCTGGCGCGCGGGGGGAGCGAGGGCCACTCCGCGGATCCGGCACGCGGGGCGTCGCCCCGATGGACAACCCCTTCGGTACTGAGTGTGAGCGACGTGTTCAAGATCTGCCCCCTGTGCGGACAGAGCTGGGCGACCCGCCTTCAGTTTTTGGAAGACGCCGGGCTCGAACTGGTCGGCTACCAGGTGGACTTCCAGGAACTGTCCCTCGGGCTGTTCCTGTTCAACCACCGGAGTTGCCAGACCACGCTCGCGATACGCGCCCAGAGTTTCCGGGACCTCTACGACGGCCCCGTGTATCGGGACTGCCGCACCGGCGAGAGGATTGCCGGGGATACTGCCTGAGAGCCGACCGAGCTGCGCCGTGCCCGGTCGAATGCGAGTGCGCCTGGGTGCGGGCGCTGCTCGGTATCATCCGGGACTGGCCCAAGCCCATTGGGGCCGAGCCGCCGGCCGCGGCCGCCGGCCTCAACCTCTGACGTGAAGGACCCGCCTGATGGGAGTCGACTGGTTCGAGCATCTTCACCCGGTCACGCAGGCCCTGCTCGGGACGCTGTTCACCTGGTTCCTGACGGCGCTGGGGGCCGGGCTGGTGTTTTTCTTCAAGCAGATCCGGCGGCGTGTGCTGGACGGGATGCTCGGGTTCGCCGGGGGCGTCATGATCGCCGCGAGCTACTGGTCGCTGCTCGCCCCGGCGATCGAGATGGCCGAGGAAGCCGGTGGTCCGGCCTGGGTGCCGGCAACCGTCGGGTTTCTGGCCGGGGGCCTGTTCATCTGGCTGATCGACCGGCTGCTGCCGCACCTGCACGCGGGCATGCCGCGTGAGTCGGCCGAAGGCATCAGCACCAGCTGGCGCCGCAGCATCCTCCTGGTGCTGGCCATCACCATCCACAATATCCCCGAGGGTCTCGCCGTGGGAGTGGCCTTCGGCGCACTGGCGGCCGACATCCCCTCGGCCTCCCTGGCGGGCGCCGCCGCGCTGGCGCTCGGGATCGGCATCCAGAACTTCCCCGAAGGCGCGGCCGTGTCGGTCCCGCTGCGCCGTGAGGGGCTGTCGCGGCTGAAGAGCTTCTGGTACGGGCAGGTGTCGGGCATTGTCGAACCGATTGCGGGAGTGGCCGGCGCCTTCGCGGTCGTGCTGATGAAGCCGGTGCTGCCCTACGCGCTTGCCTTCGCCGCCGGCGCCATGATCTACGTCGTGGTCGAAGAGCTCATCCCCGCGGCGCACGCCGACGGCCACAGCGACTTCGCCACGGTGGGGGCCATGCTGGGGTTCGCCGTCATGATGACCCTCGACGTCGCGCTGGGATAAGGGTAAAGGGCGGCATGGACGCAGCCTTCCTGGACGTCGTCACCCGCGGAACCGTGCTGGGGCTCGCGGCCGGATTTTCGCCCGGCCCGCTGACCCTGCTCGTGATCAGCGAAACCGTTCGCCACGGCCTCGGGGCGGGGGTGCGCGTTTCGCTCGCCCCGCTCCTGACCGATCTGCCGCTCATCGTCCTGTCGGTTCTGCTGCTCGAGCGCCTGGCGGCCGTGCCTGCGGCAGCCGGGGTCATCGCGCTGGCGGGGGCGGCCTTCCTCTTCCACCTCGGCGCCGGAAGCCTCCGTCTAAAAGAAGTTGCAGCGCCGCCCGCCGAGCCCGCGTCGCGGTCGCTCGTCAAGGGCGTGGTCGCCAACTTCCTCAATCCCAACCCCTACGTGTTCTGGATCGGCGTCGGAACGCCCATTCTGCTCAGCGCGTTCGGCCGCTCGTGGGCCCACGCCGCGGGCTTCGCCGGCGCGTTTTTCGTCTGTATCGTCGGGGCCAAGATCCTGCTCGCCCGGATGGTCGACCGGTCGCGCGGGTTCCTCAAGGGTGGGGTTTACCTCTGGACGATGCGCGTGCTCGGGATCCTGCTCATCGTCTACGGCTGCCTGTTCCTGCGGGAGGGGTTGCTCACGATGGGGGTGTGGCCGGCGGGGAGTTGATGGGCGCCGGAGGCCGGGTTCAGCCCTCCGGGGACAGGGCGACTCCGACCAGCAGGTGGCCTTTGTACGCGCCGTCCACCAGTTCGGTGATCTGGGTGATCCGGCCCCGGTAGGACCCCGCTCGGAAGCCCGACCCGCGCGGGACGACCAGCCTCACGCGCAGTTCCTGGCCGACCCGGACCATGCCCAGGAGCTTCGACTGGGGGTTCACAATGGCGCCGGCCCCGGTTTCGGAAATGTCTTTCAGTTTGAGCTGGTAGATGGGGGACCCGGGCAGCATGAACTCCATCATGTGCTCGGACAACACAGGGGCGCGCGGCCGCAACCGGCGTTCGACGGCGGGTTTCCCAGCGTTTCGGGATGTCATGAGGACATCATAACACAGCCGTTCAGGAATTACGACCTGCGATGACGTGGTGCAACCATCTCGTTCGCTGGCGCGAGCGGGTGCTCGGGGACCGGTTCAGCTCCAGGATCGGGGCGCTCTTCTTTGCGGCCTGGATCGTCCAGCGCGTGGTTTTCCGGCCGGGCGAGCTGTTCGCGCCCACGGCGGCGGCGCTGACCTGGTGGCTGATCACCTTCCAGTTCGCCCTGTTCGTGGCCGCCTTCCTGACCCGCCGGCCGACGCGCGCGGCGGCGCGGGGGGTCATGGAAACGCTCTTCCCGCTGGCCTGCGCCGCCATGCCCTTCGCGCTCGTCGTCCCCTACCCCTTCCGGCCGCCCGTGCGGGCGCTCGCCGGGGTGGGGCCGCTGTCCTCGGGCCTGGCCATCGCGGGGACCCTCGTCATCATCGCCGGCGTGATGCAGCTGAGAAAATCCTTCGCGATCATGACCGAAGTGCGCGAACCGGTCTTCGACGGGATCTACCGCTGGACGCGGCACCCGATGTACGTGGGCTCCATGCTCACGGCCGCGGGGGCATTGCTGCAGAACTTCAGCGCCTGGAACGGGCTCGTCGGCCTCGCGTTCTGCGCCTGTCAGGTCTACCGCGCCCGGCTGGAGGAGCGCAAGCTGTGCGGCCTGAGCCCGGAGTACGACCGCTATGCCGCAGCCGTCGGCTGGGTGGGGCGGCTCGGACGCCTGCGCCCGGGCCGCCGACCGTCAGCCTAAAATCGCCTTCATGGACTTCATCGGGCACATGTCCCCGCACATCGTGCAGGTGCCCTCGTTCCCGGGCGGCGACGACGCCCGGTAGGCCGCCGCCTTCTGCGGGTCGAGGGCCAGCGCGATCATCCTGCTGAAATCCACGTCCGCGCGCGCGCGGCTCATGGCGTCGTCCCAGTCGCGCGCCCCGGGGATCCCCTTGGCGATGTCGGCCGCGTGCGCGGCGATGCGGGCGGCGATGATCCCCTCGCGCGTGTCCTCGAGCGTGGGCAGCCGCAGGTGCTCGGCCGGGGTGACGAAGCACAGGAAATCCGCCCCGGCGGACGCCGCGATGGCCCCGCCGATCGCGCTGGTGATGTGATCGTATCCCGGCGCGACGTCGGTGACGAGGGGGCCCAGGACGTAAAAGGGCGCCCCGCTGCAGAGCCGCTTCTGCAGCATGACGTTGCCGGCGATCTCGTTGACGGCCATGTGGCCCGGCCCCTCGATCATGACCTGCACGCCCTTCGCCCACGCCCGGCGCGTGAGTTCCCCGAGCAGGATCAGCTCCTGCACCTGCGCCGCGTCGGTCGCGTCGCGCACCGACCCCGGCCGGCAGGCGTCCCCCAGGCTGAGCGTGACCTCGTAGGCGGCGCAGATCTCCAGCAACCGGTCGTAGTGCTCGTAGAACGGGTTCTCGCGGCCGTTGGCTTCCATCCAGGCGAACAGCAGCGAGCCCCCGCGCGAAACGACGTGGGTCAGCCGGGGGTTGCGCTTGACCGTCTCGGCCGTGGCGCGGGTCATGCCGCAGTGCACGGTCATGAAATCGACGCCGTCCTCGGCGTGGGTTTCAACCACCCGGAAAAAATCGTCGACCCGGATGTCCTTCAGCTCCTTCTCCAGAAACCCGACGGCGTCGTACATGGGAACGGTCCCGACCATGAGCGGCGACATCTCGACCAGCCGGCGGCGGAACTCCCGCGTCTTGCCGTGGCAGCTCAGGTCCATGATGGCGTCCGCCTTGAGTTCGATCGCGAGCCGGGCTTTCTCCAACTCCAGGCCGACGTCGCGGCAGTCGTTCGAAACGCCGATGTTCACGTTGATCTTGGTCCGCAGCCCCGTCCCGATGGCGGCGGGGACCAGCGTGCGATGGTTCCGGTTGGCCGGGACGATCGCGACCCCTTCGGCGACCCGCCGGCGCAGGGCCTCGGGGTCCAGGTTTTCAGTGCGGGCGGCCGCCTCGACCTGCGCGGTCGTGACACCGTCGCGCGCAAACTCCATTTGCGTACGCATGCTGGCACCTCTCGTGATGCGGGTAGTGGATTCGCTCACCGCCCGCGGGCCTGCCCCGACTGGAAATCGCCGGTCTCTGAAAAAAAGAGGGCAAGCCGCGCGGGCCTGCCCAAGGTCTGCCGGAATGTTCCCTACGGTGGTACGAACCACATCAGGTTCAACGGGTTGGACCGTGGTCCTCTCAGCCCTCGAAGGGCACCCCTATGTCGGTTTCGGCTGTATGCTAAGGCAATCCGAAACGGTTGTAAAGCGCCGTTCCTGCGGTCACACCCCCTTGTCGCGGATGCGCGGATCGTGCATGAGGCGCGCCTGAATGCCTTTGCCCACCTCGTGCGTGCGGCTGAACTCCGACCAGAAGGCCGCATCCTTCGACTTCCAGTCGGCCCCGAAGCGCCGGTCGAAAAACTCGCCCAGGCGGTCGAACAGCAGCTTCCAGGGCGGCTCCCCGCGCGCTTGGGCGTCCAACAGGTCGTTCAGCAGGTCGGCCAGGTCGGCCAGCGTCTCCTTGGGCACGTAAGCGATGGCCCCCTTGCGGATGGACTCCATGAGGGTCTGCGCGCTGACGGCGTGGGCCGTCAGCATGACCGTCGGGATCCCGGCCGCGACGGTTTCCTCCAGCAGGCGCAGGCCGTCCACCCCCATGATGTCCAGGATCGCCAGATCGTAGCGGTTCTGCCGGATCTTGCGCAGAGCCGCGGCGTGGTCGCGGGCCGGGTCGGTGCTCGCCCCCTCGAGCAGGTCGGCGAGTGTCGCGAGGATGTCCTCCTCGTCGTCGACGATCAGAACGCGCTTGCCGGCGAGGTGGTTCGTGCGGGCCATGGTTCATTCCCCCCGTTGATCGAGATGATCGGTCGCGTCGGTTGACGTGAGCGGGACGGCCAGGGTGAAGGTCGCCCCCTGCCCCGACCGCCCGTCCACGCGGATGTCGCCCCCCAGGCAGCGCGCCAGGATGAGTGCGCCCGCCAGCCCCAACCCGTGGCCTTTGCGCGCGCCCGTCGTGTTCGCCACCTGCGTGTAGCGCCGGAAGATCAGCTCCCGGTGGGCCGGGTCGACCCCCGGGCCGTCGTCGGCCACGCGGAGCACCAGGCGGCCGCCGTCGAGCGAGAGGTCGATCTCCATCCGCTCCCGGCGGTGGTGCAGCGCGTTCTTGATGAGGTTCCCGGCCATGCGCCGGAACTGGGTTTCGTCCTGGACCATCTCGACCGCGGCGGCCTCGGCGGAGGCGGTCAGCTCGATGCCGTGGCGGCGCAGGAGGCGCTCGAGCCCCTCCGGCTGCCGGAATGTCCCGAGCGGCTCGGCCTCCGGGCCGGCGACGGTTTCCAGCGCCTCTTTGAGGGCCGCGCGCACGGACCCCAGGGGTTGAAACCGGGTGCAGCAGCGGCAGGCGGCCTCGGCGCGGCCGACTTCCAGCAGGTCGTTCAGGATCGCCCAGGCCTTGCGTGCGCTGCGCAGGCTGCGCTGCAGCGTGTTGGCCTGGCGCTCGGTCAGCGCGCCGTAGCGATCCTGCTTCTCGATCAGGCAGCGCAGCCCGGTTTCGATCACGGCGATCGGGTCCTTCAGCTCGTGGACCAGGAACTCGACGTTCACTTCGCGGAAGAAACGGGCGTCGGTCTCGGGGGGCGGTTTCATGACCGGTCGGCTCCGGGGTCAGGGGATCGGGTTGCCGGGTCAGCGATATCCGGCGGGAGCACCACGCGCACGACCGTGCCGCCCCGGTCCCGGCACTCGGCCGGATCGGCCAGCCCGCCGCACGCGCGGGTGTCGCCGGGGCAGAGGTCGAGGTCGGAGGGAACGGCCGGGCAGCGCCGGGAGGCCAGGCGCAGGGTAAACCCGTAGCGTTCGGAAAGGATCTGCAGGCGCAGGAGGTCGAAGCCCCGGCCGCCGGCCTTGAAGTCGTAAGGATGCCGCGTGGCGTAAGCGCCCGGGTCGGACCCGGCGAAAAAGTGGGCGAACACCATCTGCTGCGTCTCCTCGGTCATGCCGGTCCCGGTGTCGGCGACCTCGAACTCCGGCCCGTCCGCGCCCGGGCGCACGGAGACCCTCACCTCGCCGCCGTCCGGCGTGTTCTCGACGGCGTTGCGCACGAGGCCCTCGATGATCTTGTCGAACACCTCGGGCGGCAGCCGCACCGCGACCGTCTCCGCCAGGCGCTCGGTGACCCGGCAGCGGCGGTGCGCCCACCGGGGCCGCAGCAAGCCCAGGAAACGGGCGACGTGCTCCGCGGGCCGGATGGTTTCCGGGCGGGAGTCGCGCGGGCCGAAGACGCGGTCGATCCGGCGGCGCAGCCGCTCGGTCAGCCGCTCGGACCCCGTGGTTTCGGCCGCCAGCGCTTCGAGCTCGTCGGCGCACTGGTCCAGGAGCCCGGTCAGCATGCGATGCGCCCCGAGGTCGCGGCCCGCGAGGAGGTCCTCGATCTTGTACTGCATGTCGAGAAGGCGGCCGAGGTTGCGCTGGGCGCGCTCCAGCACGGTTGCCCAGCCCTTGGCGCCGTCCAGCCGCGCGAGCTGCTCGGCCAGCAGGTTGAGGGAGGCCGACAGCACCGCCAGCGGGGTCTTCAGCTCGTGCGACAGCCGGTGGATGACCGCGTCCTTGGCGCGGTTCATGCGCCGGATGTCCTCGATCGAGCGCGACAGCGCCTCGTTGACCGCGGCGTTCTCGATCGGCAGCGCCACCAGGCCGGCGACCGCGGCGAGCAGCTCCGCGTCCTCGTCGCTGAAGGGGCCGCCCTTGCGGTTCACCGCGCAGAGCACCCCGATCATGCGCTCGGGCGTGCGCACGGGCACGTCGAGCATGCAGCGCGTGCGGTAGGCCGCCTTCTCGTCGACGGCGGCGTAAAAAAAGGGCGACGTGGAGGTGTCGTTGACGATCATGGGGCGCCCGGTGCGCAGGACCTCGCCCGCCACTCCCTTGTCGGCCGGGAACCGCACCTCGCTCATGCGGCGGCCGGTCTCCGTGTCGTCGAAGGCGGAACGGCGGAAGTAGAATTCCTGTTGCGCGTCGTCGAGCAGGATGACGCTCGCCCCTTCGACGTCCAGGAGCTCACGCACCTCGCGGGTGATGAACTCCAGGACGGCATCGAGGTCCCGAAACCGGTGAAGTCCCAGGGCGATGCGGGAAAGGGCCGCCGCGGTCCGCTCGCTCCCGGAAGGTGGCTGGCGGCCGGCCGGCATCATTCACCGTCCCACTCGCCTCGTTCCACCAGGACCGCCTGGAGGGTTTTCAGCGCGGTGTTGGCAGCCGGCATGCCCCCGTAGACGAAGGTCTGGAAGATGACCTCGGCGACCTCGGCCGGGGTGCAGCCCACGTTGAGCGCGGCGTGCAGGTGCAGCCGGAGTTCGTCCGGCCGCGACAGCACGGTGAGGCAGGCCACCGTAACGAGCTGCCGGGTGCGGTGCGGGATCTTCTCCCGCGCGTACATGCGGCCCGTGATGAACAGCGAGAGGTCCTTGGCGAGGTCCCGGTCGAAGGCCTTCCAGAGATCGAAGGGCCGCTCGCCCGTCACGCCCTTGAAGTAAAGCTCGGCCGTGCGTTTGGTCTTGTCCGCGACTTCGGTGTCGGCCATGTCGCCTCCGCTCTCACACCACGGTGTAGTTCGGCCCGCCGCCGCCTTCCGGGCACGTCCAGAGGATGTTGTGGAAGGGGTCCTTGATCTCGCAGGTCTTGCAGTGCAGGCAGTTGGACGGGTTGAGCTTGAGCCGCGGCCGCCCCCCTTCGACCGGCTCCATCTCGTACACCTGCCCGGGGCAGAAGCGCGTGCAGGGGCTGCGCAAGGTGTCCCAGCAGCGGGTCACGCAGAGCTCGCGGTCGGGGATGAGGAGATGGCAGGGTTGGTCCTCTTCGTGCGCGGTGCCCGAGAGGTAGACCCCCGTGAGCTTGTCGAGGTAGAGCTGCCCGTCGAGCGCCTGGACCGGCGGCGCTTCCTCGAGCCGCCCCGGCTTCAGGGTGGTTGCGTCGTCCACGGTGGGCATGGGGTCGACGAGCCCGCGGCCGCCGCTGACCATCTGGGCCCCTATCAGGATGAACTTGGAAATCCCTTTGCGCGACAGGGCCTGGCCGAAGTTGCGCGCGGGGTGGAGCTCGGTCTTGATCCAGCTCGCATCCACCCGGTCCGCGTAGGACTGCAGCAGGCGGGCGGAGGCATCCCCGGCCGCGAGCGCCGCGAGCGCGGTCTCGGCCGCGAGCATGCCGGACTTCATGGCCGTGTGGATCCCCTTGAGGCGCTGGACGTTGAGCATGGAGGCGCTGTCGCCCACGAACACGGCCCCGTCAACCGCCAGGCGCGGCATGGTGTAGTACCCGCCGGCGGCCAGCGTCTTGGCGCCCTGCTGGAGGACCTTGCCGCCGCGGATGACGTCGGCGATCAGGGGATGTTTCTTGAACTGCAGGAACGTCTGGTAGGGCTCGAGCATCGGGTCCTCGTAATCCAGGCCGACCACAAGCCCCAGCGAGACGCGGTTGTCCCGCATGCGGTAGAGGAACCCGCCCCCCTTGGTGTCGAGCCCGAGCGGGTAGCCGAAGGTGTGCAGCACCGTGTAGGGCGAGCTTGCAAACGGGCTGCCGGCCGGGATCTCGATCACTTCCTTGATGGCGGTCTCGAAGACCTGGGGCTGCCGGCCCTCGAAGATGCCGAGCGTGCGACCGAGCTCGCGCAGCAGGCTGCCCTTGGGGCCTTCGCCGAAAACGGTCACCTTGGCGAGCAGGTCGACGCCGGGCTCGGCGTTGGACTTGGGTTTCCCGTCCCGGTTGACGCCCTTGTCCCCCGTGCGCACGCCGATCACCCGCCCCGCCTCGTCCGTGAGCGCCTCCACCCCGGCAAACCCCGGGAAGAGGTTGACGCCCAGTTCCTCAGCCGCGGCGCCCAGCCAGGCGCAGAATTTCGACAGGCTGATGACGAAGCACCCCTCGTTGTGCAGGTAGGGCGGGGTGTAGGGCAGCCGGATCTGCCCGGTCGGCGTGAGGTAGAAGACGCCGTCGCGCAGGTCGGTCTCCTCGATCGGGCAGCCCGTCTCCCGGAAATCCGGCATGAGCTCGCCGAGCGCGCGGGGGTCTAAAACCGCACCGCTCAGCGAGTGCCCGCCGACGGCGGCAGCCTTTTCGATGATGCAGACCTCGACCTCCCGGCCCTGCTGCCGGGCGAGCTGCTTCAGGTGGATGGCGCCGGCCAGGTTGGCCGGTCCCGCGCCTACGAAGAGCACGTCGAATTCGAGTTGTTCGCGTTCCATAAGCAACGGTGTCAGGTGGTTGGTTTTAAGTGTTAGGTTTTAGGTGTTAAGTTGGGGTGGGCATCAATCGCATTGAACCTTCGCACGCCTGCCACCCTTGAACCCTGAACCCTGACCCCTTACCCTCACCCCTTCAACTTCTTCACCGCCTCGGTGACCGCGGGCAGGATCTGGAACATGTCGCCGACCACCCCGAAGTCCGCCTTGGAGAAGATGGGGGCTTCCGCGTCCTTGTTGAGGGCCACGATCACCTTGGAGGTGGACATGCCCGCCAGGTGTTGGATCGCCCCGGAGATGCCGCAGGCGATGTAGAGCGCCGGTGACACGACCTTGCCGGTCTGGCCCACCTGGTCGCCGTGCTTGCGCCAGCCTTCGTCCACCGCCGAGCGCGAGGCGCCGACCGCGGCGTTCAGCGCCGCGGCGAGGTCCTCGACCGGCTTGAAGTTGCCGCCCGTGCCCCGGCCGCCCGAAACGATGACGTCGGCCTCGGTGAGCTCGGCCTTGCCGCCGGGCTCCATCAGCCTCTCCACCACGGCCGTGCGCACCTCGCCCAGCTCGACGGCCGGCGTTTCGACCGCGGCCTCGCGGGGGGCCGTCGCGATCGCCATGACGTTGGGGCGCACCGCGATCAGCTGCGGCGTGCCCTGGATCTGCACGTCGGCGAACAGCTTGCCCCCGAACATGGGCCGGGTGCAGACGATCGCCCCGCCCGTGCAGGACACCGCCGTGCAGTCCATGGCGAGCCCGGCGTCCAGGCGCGCCGCCAGGCGCGCGGAGAGGTCCTTGCCCTGGACCGTCGCGCCGAGAACGACCACGGCCGGGTCGAGCGTCTTGAGCACGGTCGACACGGCGTGCGTGTAGGCGTCCGTGCGATACTCCGCCAGCCCCGGGTCGTCCAGGACCACGATCCGGTCCGGCCCGTATGCCTTCAGGTCCGCGGCCAGGGCGCCCACGCCCGCACCCGCGATCACGGCCGTCAGGCCCGTGCCCAGCGCGTCGGCGATGCGCCGCCCTTCGCTCACGGCTTCATACGACACCTTGCGCAGCGTCCCGTCGCGCTGCTCGGTGATTGCCACCACTCCTTGAGCCATGTCCGTCTCCTTTCACCCCGGTCCGCGCCGCATGCCGGCGCGCGCGGGTCAGATCAGTCGCGCGTCCTCGTGCAGCACCCGGACCAACTCGGCCGCAAGAGCCTCCGGGGTCTCTCCGGTGATCATGCGCACGGTCTTGCGCTGCGGCGGCAGGCGCAGCGCCTTGACCACCACCCGCCGGCCGGCGACCCCGATCCGGGCCGCGTCGACGCCGAAATCCGCCGCGGTCTTGATCTCCAGCGGTTTCTTCTTGGCCTTCATGATGCCGGGCAGCGAGGCGTAGCGGGGCTCGTTCAGCCCGCGCTGGGTCGTGAACAGCATGGGCAGCGGCGCTTCGACCACCACGGTCCCGCCCTCGACGCTGCGGTGGCAGCGGACCTTGCCCTCGAGCACCTCGGCCTTGACCACCAGCGACACGTGCGGGATGCCCAGCAGCTCGGCCACCGCGGCGCCGACCTGGTAGTTGTCCTCGTCCACCGCGCGCTGCCCGGCGATGACGAGGTCGCAGGGCAGGCTCTTCACCGCGGCCGCCAGGATCCGGGCCGTGCCGAGGGCGTCGCTGCCTTCGGCCTTCGGGTCGTTGACCAGCAGCCCCTTGTCCGCCCCCATGGCCAGCGCCGTGCGCACGGTCTCCTGGGCCTTCTGTGCCCCGACCGAGACGATCGTCACCGTCCCGCCCTTGGCCTCGCGGATGCGCAACGCCTCTTCAACCGCGAGCTCGTCGTAGGGGTTCATGACCCACTTGATTTCATCCTTCTTGACGGAGACGCCGTCCGCGGCGATCTGGACGAGGGACTCCGTGTCGGGGACCTGTTTCACGAGAACCACGATGTCCATGCAGGACTCCTTTCGTATCGAGGATACACGATTCAGGATGCACGGGATGCAGGATGAACTACCCCGAGACGCGAGAACGGGTCGGCCCCATCCCGGCGATCCTGCATCCTGGATCCTGCATCCGGCATCTTGTTTACCGGTTCGCTTTGCGGATTCCGAGTTGGTCGAGAGCGATGATCCACTTGCAGATGTTCGCAGACCCCTCGACCATGGTGTAGGTCGGAGCGTCGCGGAAATAGCGCGCCACCGGGTACTCGGTCGAGTAGCCGTACGCCCCCAGGATGCGCATGGCGTAGTTGGCGCACTTGGTCGCCACCTCGCCCGCGAAGTACTTCGCCTGCGCGACATCCAGGCCGTTGTCCAGCCGCCCCTGGTCCTTGGCCCAGGCCGCCTTGTACACCAAGAGCCGCGCAGCCTCGATCTCCGCCGACATCTGCGCGATCAGGTCCTGGTTCATCTGGAACTCGCCGATCTTCTTGCCGAACTGCTTGCGGTCGTTGCAGTACTTGACCGCCGCCTCCAGGCACGCCTGGGCCAGCCCCACCGCGCCCGCCGCCGCCGACAGCCGCGTCTGGTTCAGCGAGCTGAAGACGATCTTGGCGCCGTCCCCCGGCGCCCCCAGGATGTTCTCCTTCGGGATGCGGCAGTCGCTGAGAAACACCTCGCCCGTCGGCGAGGAGTGCGAGCCCATCTTGTCCAGCTGCGAGGTCTTGACCCCGTTGAAATTCTTCGTCTCGAGCACGAAGGCCGACAGCCCCCTGGATTCCTTCGAACGGTCCGTGTACGCGTAGTAGATCAGCACGTCGGACACGTGCGCGTTGGAAATCCAGGTCTTGGAGCCGTTCACCAGCCAGTGGTCGCCCTTGTCCTCGGCCGTGGAGCCCATGGCCATGACGTCGGAGCCCGCGTCGGGCTCGGTGATGGCAAAGCCCCCCAGGTACTCGGCGCTCACCAGCTTGGGGATGTATTTCTTGCGCAGCGCCTCGCTGCCGTACGTGTAAATCGTGTAGGCGCAGCCCAGCGACTGCATGTTGATCTGCACCCTGAGCGAGCTCGAGGCCCGGGCGATCTCCTCGCTGATGAGGATCGCCGCCAGAAACCCCATGCCCTCCCCGCCGTACTCCTCCGGGATCACCGCCCCGAAAAAGCCCAGCTCGCCCATCGGCCGGATGGCTTCTTTGTAGGGGAAATGGTGCTTGGCGTCCCACTCGTCGGCATTGGGCGCGATCTTCTTGTCCGCGAACTCCCGCACCGCCTTGCGCAGCATCTCCAGCTCTTTGGACAAGCGCGAAATCCATTCGTTTCTCCTCCCGTTGAGATCACCCGGTCCACGCGTCCCGGCCGGTTCCGGTGGGCGCGATACTATCGGGGAGAGCCCGCAAAATCAATAGCCGCGGACCGCCGTTCGCGGGAGGCCGCGGCGCCGGGCTCACTTGATGTACCCCATCACGCGCGGCAGCCAGAGGTTGCCCTCGGGCCAGTAGGCGACCAGGAACAGGACGGCCAGTTGGATGAGAAGGAAGGGGATCACCGCCCGGGTGACGTAGATGATGTCCTTGTTGGCGATCGAACCGGTGATGTAGAGGCTGACCCCCACGGGCGGGGTGCAGTAGCCGATGGCGAGGTTGACCGTCATGAGGGTCCCGAAGTGCATCGGGTCCACGTTGAAGGCGCTCAGCATCGGCAGGAACACCGGCCCCAGGATCAGGGTGGCGGAGATCACGTCCATGAACATGCCGACCACGAGCAGCAGCAGCTGGGAGACCAGCATGAACACCGCCGGCGACTGGATCGTGTTCAACACGGCCTCGGTCACCCGGTTGGGCACGTTCTCCATGGTGAGCAGCCGGCCGAAGCAGGTCGCCCCGGCCACGATGATCAGCAGGGTGGCCGAGGTCACGGCCGAGCTCACGGTTACGCGCTTGACGTCCCGCCACTTCATCGTGCGGTGGATGAAGAGCTCCACGATCAAGGCGTAGACGCAGGCCACGACGGCCGCCTCGTTGGCGGTGAACGCCCCCGAGTAGATTCCGACGAAGATCACGACCGGCAGCATGAGCGACCAGAAGCAGTCCTTGAAGCCGGCCCAGAGCTCGCCCGCCGGCGGGAACGGCAGGCGCACGATCGTCGTGTCGTTGCGGAAGAGGACGTAGCAGTAAATGCAGGTCAGCAGCATGATCAGGATGCCGGGCAGGTAGCCGGTCAGGAAGAGCCCCTCGAGCGAGACGCTGCTGACCATGCACCAGAGGATCATGCTGATGCTGGGCGGGATGATGACGCCCAGGTTGCCCGAGGTGCACATGAGCCCGACCGTGTACTGCAGCGGGTAGCCGTTGCGCAGCAGCGCCGGGATCATGAACCCGCCCATGGCGACGACCGTCGCCACGGTGGAGCCGGAGATGGCGCCGAACAGGGCGCAGGCCGTGACCCCGGCCATGCCGAGCCCGCCCGGCAGCCAGCTCACCAGCATGTTGGCGAAGCGGATGAGCCGCTCGACGATCGAGCCGGTCGTCATGATGTTGCCGCACAGGATGAAGAAGAGCACCACCACCAGCGCGAAGTTGTCCATGCTGCGGAAGAGCGTCTGCGCCAGCATGAGCAGGGGGAGATCGGTGAACAGGACGAGCCCGAGCAGGGCCGTGAAGAAGAGGCACAGGAAGACGGGCACGTAGGCCGCCATGCACCCGAGCAGAATGAGGAAGATGATCAGGTCGCTCGTCTGCATCCGGCCTCGCCTAGTCGATCGCGTCCGCGTGGGCGCGGTCGCGCACCAGCGCCTGCACCACCCGGATGGCCGTCAGCACCCCCATGAGGGGCATGATGGCGTAGAGGTAGACCGTCGGGATTTCGAGGATGACGGTTTTCTGGCCGCTCGCCGCCTGCATGGCCGCCAGCTGCACCCCGTACCAGATCATCATCAGGGCGAAGATCAGGACACTCAGTGCGCTCACGCGCGTGAGCACCCCCCGCAGGCGCGGGAAGAGCTGGAAGGCGGCGTCCACCTTGATCAGGCTCCCGGACTTCACGGCGGCGCTGCAGCCGATGAAGGTCGTGTAGATGATCACCTCCCGCACCAGTTCCTCGGACCAGGCCAGGGTGTAGTTGAAGCCGTAGCGCAGCACGACGTTGGCGAACAGCCCGATCAGCGCCAGCCAGACGGCGATGCACAGGGTCCACTCCTCGAACCAGGTCAGCGCCCGGTCGAGTGCGTTCAGCAGCTTGTTTGCCATGATCCGCCGATCGGGAGAGGTCACTTGGCCGCGTAGCCGACGAGTTCCTGGACTTCCCGGAGGTAGTCCTTCGGCCGGTAGCTGTCGCCGGCGTTGAGCTTGTTGATCTCGGCCGCGTAGGTCTGATGGGTCTTGTCCCCGTCGCGGCGCATCTGCGCCAGGTCGGCAGCGGAGAGGGTGTGGAACGACGCCCCGTACTCCTTCTGCGCCGCCTCGATCGCGCTCACCTCCTGCTGCTTGGTCTCCTCCCGGATCCGGGCGCAGACATCGCGGACGGTTTGCGTGAAGATCTGCTGCAGGTCGGAGGGCAGCTTGTTGAACCAGGCCTTGTTGAAAATCCAGATGAAGAGGCCCTGGGCGTAGTTCACGCGGGTGAAGTGCTTGCAGATGTCGAAGTACTTGTCGTTGTACATGACGATCGGGGCGTGGTCCAGCCCCTCGACGACGCCCTGCTTGAGGGCGACCGACACCTCGGGCCACGGCATGACCACCGGGTTGATGCCCCAGTTTTTATAGTTCAAGCGGTTGACCGCCGCCTCGGCGATCCGGAACTTGTACTTGCGGGCCTCGTCGAGGCTTGTCACGGGACGGCTCGTGCACCAGCCGTAGTTGCCGTATCCGGTGATGTCCACGGCCATGATGCCCTGGTGATCCATCGCCTTGAGGAAGTGCTCGAAGAGGGGTCCGCTCTTGACGAACGTGTCCAGCTTGTCGAAGGAGTCGATCAGGAAGGGGAGGTTGACGACTCCGAAACGCGGCCCCAGGTTGACGGACGCGACCGAGCTGACGCTCATCCCCTGGATGGCGCCCATCTGCACCTGGTTGAGCACCTCGAGCTCGCCCCCCAGCACGGAAAACGGCTTGTAGTCCATGTACATCTGGCCGTTGGTGCGCTTCCAGAGTTCGTCGCGGATCGCAAAGCCGGCAAACACGCCTTTGATGGCCGGGTTGGAGACGTTGGAAACGACGAACTTGATCTTGGCGCCGGAAGGGTCGAAGGGAGGCTTCCATGCCTCGAGGTTGGCCTTCTGCTGGGCCGGTGCCGACCCGGCCATGGACGCGAGCACCAGAAATGCGATCAGCATGCAGCGCTTGATCTTCGACATGTCCACTCCTTATGAGATTTAAACATAAAATAAGTGGTGTTCAGATTGTCACTCGCCATAAAACAAGTAGGTATGTCTTTGTCAAGCAAAAACTGAGATGGGGGATTGCCTTGTCGCGGCGGACATCGTATCAGGTTGCATCGCCGGGTCGAACGCACCAGAGGGGACGATGAAAGTGGAAGTCGGAGAGGACATCCCGATAGGCAAGGGGCTGCGGCTGGTCACGAACGACGACCCGCGCAGCACTCGACTCGCGGACTTCTGCGATTCGCTCAGCGCGCGACTGCCCGGGCTGGAGGTGAGGCGGCAGCATGAGTCCGGGACGGCCCCACCGCACCTCTTACTGCCCGGCGGGGTGCGGTACATCGGGGTGCCGGACGGGCATGAAACCGCGCCTTTCATGGACGCCGTGTCCGGCCGGTTGCCGCCTCCGCCGCCGCGGCTGGCCGAACGGCTGGCCGCCCTGAGACTGCCCGCCGCGCTCAGCCTCTATGTCTCGCCCCAGTGCACATTTTGTCCGGTGGCGGTGCGCAGCCTCATCCCGCTCGCCATCGCCCAGCCCCGGTTGAATTTGACGGTGATCGATGTGGTGCTGTTCCCGGAGATGGCCGAGCGCGCACAGGTGCTGGCGCTGCCCACGCTCGTGATCGACGGCCGGCTGCGCTGGTCGGGCACCATCGATGCGGTCGAGGTGGTCGAGCTGCTGATGGACGCGGACCCGGCCGCGATCGGTCCCGTGGCGCTCGAGATGATGCTCAAGGAGGGGCGTGCGCGCGAGGTCGCCTCCATGATGCAGGAATTCGGGCGGGTCTTCCCGGCTCTGGTCGAGCTGCTCGCGCACGACGAGTGGCCGGTGCGCCTGGGAGCCATGGTCGCGGCCGAAGAGCTTGCCGGGTTTGGACGCCGGACTGGCGCAGACGCTGATCGACCGGGTCTGGGTTCGGTTCGAGGCGGCCGGGAACCCGGCCAAGGGCGATATGCTCTATCTGATCGGCGAGATCGGCAGGCGGGCCGATATTCAGCGGATTCGGGGGGTGGTTGCCGACGCCGCCCCGGCCGAGGTGCGGGAGGCGGCTGAGGAGGCGGTCGAAAAGATAGAAAACCGTTTTAAGTGTTAATTAAAAGCAATTGGTTACGCTATTTTTATCAACCTGAAACTTAACACCTGAAACCAAAAACTTTGAAACGAAAAAGCCCCGGCGGAATCGCCGGGGCTTTTTCGTTTCGATGTCCGTTACTCGGAAGCCTCTTCCTTCTTGGCTTTGGGCTTCTTCTTGGCCGGTTCGGCGGGTGCGTCTGCCGTCGCGGCGTCCGACTTCGGGGCCGCCTTGCGGCGCGCTCGGTTTCGCCTTCTCCTCCGCTGGTTTCTCCTCGGCGAGCGGCCGCGGCGTCCTTGGCCGGTTTCTTCTTGGCGGCAGTCGGGGCACCGGCTTTCTTTTTGGGCTTTTTCTTCTTCTTGGCTTCGGTTTCGCCGCCGACGAACTCGACCAGGGTCATGGGCGCATTGTCACCCGGCCGGAAGCCGACTTTGGTCGTGCGCGTATAGCCGCCGGCGAGCTTGCCGAAACGCTCGGCCGCCTTCTCGAAAAGCGTGTGGACCACCCCGGGTTCCTGGACGATCGCCAGGGCCTGCCGTCTGGCATGCAGGTCGCCGCGCTTGGCCAGCGTAACCAGATGGTCCGCCCACCGGCGCAACTCCTTGGCCTTGGTGTCGGTGGTGCGGATGCGATCGTGCTTCAACAGCGAGGTCACCAGATTCCGGAACATGGAATTCAGGTGTTTCGTCTTGCGACTCAGTTTGAGGCCGGCCTTGCGATGTCTCATAAAACCGATTACTCTCCTTCCTCAGTATCTTCCTGGGGCGGCGCGAACCCATCCAGCTTCATCCCCAGGGAAAGGCCCATTTCGGACAACACGTCCTTGATCTCGTTGAGGGATTTTCTCCCGAAGTTCTTGGTCTTGAGCATCTCAGACTCGCTCTTGCTGACCAGCTGCCATATCGTGTGAATATCAGCGTTTTTCAGGCAGTTGGCACTTCGAACCGAAAGCTCAAGTTCATCTACGCTGCGCAGGAGATTCTCGTTGTACCGGGGCTTTTCGCGCGAATCCGATTTCAGCGAAAGATCGGGTTCCTGCCCCTCTTCGAAGTTGATAAAGATGTTCATCTGTTCCTTGAGGATCTTGGCCCCGTAGGCCACGGCATCCTCGGGCTTGATGCTCCCGTCGGTCCAGATTTCCATCGTCAGCTTGTCGTAATCGGTCCGCTGCCCCACACGCGCGTTGCCCACCACATAGTTGACGCGCCGGATAGGGGAATACACCGCGTCGATCGGTATGGTCCCAACCGGAGCTTCCTCGTCCTTGTTGGACTCCGCCAGCGAGTACCCCTTCCCCGTCCGGACGACCATGTGCATCTTCAGGTTGGCCTTTTCCGAAAGCGTCGCGATGTGGTTCTTGGGGTTGAGCACCACGCACTTGCCGTCGTCGCTGAGGATGTCGCCCGCCGTCACCTCGCACTCGCCTGAGGCCTCGATGCGCACGGTTTTGGGGCGCGGGTCGTCCACCTTGAAGCGCACCTCCTTCAGGTTCAGGATGATTTCAGAAACATCCTCGAGCACGCCGGGGATGGCGCTGAACTCGTGCATCACCCCCTCGAACCGGACCGAGATGATCGCCGCCCCATGGAGCGAAGAGAGGATGATGCGGCGCAGGCTGTTTCCGATCGTGACCCCGAAGCCGCGCTCCAGCGGCTCGCAGACGAATTTCCCGTAGGTCGGGTTGCTGGTGACCTGGACCTTCTCGGGGCGTATCATCTGCTGCCAGTTCATGTACATGAGAGCATCAGACGGCATGTGTGTTTTCTCCTCATTCCTCAAGTGTTAGATGGAGCGGACCGCCGGGCGACCCGTCCCCCGCCGCGCGAAAAGCGGTGACGCCGAACTGCTTACTTCGAGTAGAGTTCGACGACGAGCTGCTCCTGCATCGGCATGGTCAGGTCTTCGCGCACCGGAAGGTTCTTGACCATTCCTTTGAGGTTTTCCTTCTCGAGGTCCAGCCACTGGGGCACACCGCGCCGCACCACCGCATCCATGGAGTCCTGGATGAGCTGCATCGTGCGGCTGCGTTCCCGGACCTCCACGGAATCCCCCACCTTCACCTCAAAGGAGGGGATGTTCACCTTCTTCCCGTTGACGAGGAAATGGCTGTGTTGAACCAGCTGGCGCGCCTGGGAGCGCGAGCTGGCGAATCCAAGCCGATACACGACATTGTCGAGCCGGCGTTCGAGCGAAACCAGCAGATTGGAGCCGGTGATGCCCTTCTGGCGGTCGGCGCGCTCGAAAAAGAGGTGGAACTGTTTTTCGGACAGGCCGTAAATTCGCTTGATCTTCTGCTTCTCCCGAAGCTGAATGCCGTAGTCCGACGTCTTGCGACCCCGCCGCTCGCCATGCTCGCCGGGCGGGTAGGAGCGCCGGTCGAAGGCGCATTTGTCGGAGTAGCAGCGATCCCCCTTGAGAAACAGCTTCATGTTCTCGCGGCGGCAGATTCGGCAATCGGAACCGGTGTAGTTGGCCAAAACTTCCTCCCTGGAATTCCCTAATGTTGCGTGTGAGCGTCAGCCGTCCGGGCTACACGCGCCGGCGCTTCGGCGGTCGGCAGCCATTGTGCGGGACCGGCGTGACGTCTTTGATTGAGGTGACATTGAAACCCGTGTTCTGCAGGGCTCGCAAGGCCGACTCCCGTCCGGGGCCGGGGCCCTTGACGAAGACCTCGACATTTTTCATCCCGGCTTCGACGGCTTTCTTCGCGGCATCCTCCGCGGCGACCTGGGCGGCAAACGGTGTGCTCTTGCGCGAGCCCTTGAACCCGAGCACCCCAGCGCTGGACCACGCCACGGTATTCCCCGCGCTGTCGGTGATGGTCACGATCGTGTTGTTGAAGGTGGACTGGATGTGGACGACGCCGTTGCCGACGCTCCGCTTGACCTTCTTCTTCGTCTGGGTGGTCTTGGTTGCCATGGAATCCTTTACCTGTCGATTGCCGAAATGAGGTTCAGCGACGGCCCCGAGGGGCCATCGCGCATGTTATTTCTTGGTGGCGACCTTCTTCTTGACCGTGCCGCGCCGCGGGCCCTTGCGGGTGCGGGAGTTGGTGTGGGTCCGCTGCCCGCGCACGGGCAGGGACTTGCGGTGACGGAGACCCCGGTAGCACCCGAGATCCATCAAGCGCTTGATGCTCATGGAGATCTCGGAGCGCAGCTCGCCTTCCACCTTGTGATCGCTGTCGAGGACCTTACGGATGTTGTTGATCTGAGACTCCGTCAGGTCGTCGGTCTTCATGTTCGGGTCGATGTTCAGCTGATCGAGAATCTTGCGGGACGTGGACCTTCCCACCCCGTAGATGTAGGTCAGCCCGATCTCGATACGCTTGTTCTTAGGCAGGTCGACGCCCGCTATACGTGCCAAGGTAGAGGCCCTCCTTATCCCTGTCTCTGTTTGTGGCGCTTGTTCTCGCAGATCACCCGGACGACTCCCTTGCGCCGCACGATCTTGCACTTCGGACAGATCTTCTTCGTTGATGCCCTGACTTTCATGAAAACCGTCTCTCCTCTCGCGATCCGGCGGCCGACGCCGCGGGTTCGATTACTTGGACCGGTAGATGATCCGTCCTCGGCTTAGATCGTATGGGGACAACTCCAGGGTGACCTTGTCGCCCGGGAGAATCTTGATGAAATGCATCCGCATCTTGCCGGAAATGTGGGCCAGCACCTGGTGCTTGTTCTCCAACGCCACCCGGAACATTGCGTTGGGCAGAGTTTCGAGCACGACCCCCTCCACCCGAATGGCTTCCTCTTTTGGCATCTTCGTCTCCGCCCCGGCTAGTTCCGGCCCCGCACGCGCCCGGCGCCGCCCTTGAGGAACCCCTCGTAGTGGCGAGTGAGCATGTGGCTCTCGATCTGCGAAATGGTGTCGATCGCGACCCCGACCACGATCAGCAGTGCCGTGCCCCCGAAGTAGAACGGCACGTTGAACTGGCTGATCAGAATCGACGGCAGAACGCAGACGACCGACACGTAGGTCGCCCCGCCCAGCGTGATGCGGGAGAGCACCTTGTCGATGTACTCGGAGGTGCGCTTGCCCGGACGGATGCCCGGGATGAACCCGCCGGCCTTTTTCATGTTGTCCGCCACATCCGTCGGGTTGAAGGTCACCGCCGTGTAGAAGTAGCAGAAGAAAAAGATGAAACCGACGTACATCAGCTCGTAGATCCAGTGCCCCGGCCGGATGGCCTGGGCGATCTCCTGGATCCAGGGCACGGCGATGAAGCTGGCGATCGTCGCCGGGAACATGATGATCGACGAGGCGAAGATCGGCGGAATGACGCCCGAGCTGTTGATCTTGAGCGGCAAGTGGGTGCTCTGCCCGCCGTACATGCGGCGCCCGACCACGCGCTTGGCGTACTGCACCGGGATGCGCCGCTGGCCCTGCTCGACGAAGATGATGACCCCCACGACCGCAACCATCATGGCGGTGACGACCAGCACCAGGAAGATCCCGATTTCACCGGTGGTCAGCAGCTGGAAGGTCTGCCCGATCGCAACCGGCATACGGCAGACGATGCCGGAGAAGATGATCAGCGAGATCCCGTTGCCGATGCCGCGCTCGGTAATCTGCTCGCCCAGCCACATGATAAAGGCCGTACCGGAGGTGAGGGTGATGACCGTCAGCAGGCGAAAACCCCAGCCCGGGTTCAGCACGACGGCCGCGCCGCCCGGTGCGGTCATGGTCTCCAGGCCGACGGCGATGCCGAAGCCCTGGATCAGGCTCAGCACCACCGTACCATAGCGGGTGTACTGGGTGATCTTCTTGCGGCCCTGCTCGCCTTCCTTCTTCAGCTGCTCCAGGTGCGGCACGACCACGGTCAGCAGCTGCAGGATGATCGAAGAGCTGATGTAGGGCATGATGCCCAGGGCGAACACGGACAGGCGCTCGAGCGCGCCGCCCGAGAACATGTCCACGAGCCCGAGCAGCGTTCCTTTCGCCTGGGCGAAGATCGCGGCCAACGCGCTGCTGTCCACGCCGGGCACCGGGATCTGCACGCCGACCCGGTAGACGATCAGCAGCCCCAGGGTGAAGAGAATGCGCCGTTTGAGCTCCGGGATCCGGAAGATGTTGGCGAAGCCGGCTCCGATCATGCCTCGACCTCGATTTTGCCGCCCGCGCCTTCGATCTTGGCCTTGGCCGACTCGCTGACGAGCGAGAGCCTGACCGTGAGCGGAACCGTGATCTCACCCTGCGCGAGCAGCTTGACCCCGTCCCATTCGCCCTTGATCAGGCCGATCTTGATGAGCGCCGCACGGTCGACCACGCTGCCGCTCTCGAAACGTGCCAGGTCCCGGATGTTCACGATCGCGATCCGCTTGCGGAAGATGTTGGCGAACCCCCGCTTGGGAAGACGCCGCTGCATGGGCATCTGGCCGCCTTCGAACCCGGGGCTGGTCTGCCCGCCGGAGCGCGCCTTGTGGCCCTTGTTGCCTCGGCCGGCGGTCTTGCCCCACCCGGAGGCGACGCCGCGTCCCACGCGCTTGATGCCTTTGCGCGATCCCTCTGCCGGTTTCAGCTCGTGCAGCTTCATGCCGATATCTCCTCCGCCTTCACCAGGTGGCACACCTTTTGGATCATCCCCCGGATGGCGGGCGTGTCCTGGAGCTCCACGCTCTTGTTCAGCCGGTTCAGCCCCATGCCGTGCAGCACTTGGCGGTGCTTCTCCGGCCGGCCGATCATGCTCTTGACGAGTGTCACTTTCAGTTTACCAGCCATGCTCATTGTCCTTCTTCGCCCGGCCCCGCGACGGGGCGTTAGGCCAGTTGCTCGGCCCCGATACCACGCCGGCTGGCGATCTGCTCCCGGCTTTCCAGCTGCTGCAGCCCCTGCACGGTGGCGCGGACGAGGTTGTGCGGATTGTGGGAGCCCAGGCACTTGGTCAGAATGTTCTGGATCCCGACGGCCTCCAGAACAGCGCGCACGGCTCCGCCGGCGATCAGCCCGGTGCCCTTGGTGGCCGGACGCAGCAGGACCCTGCCCGCCCCGAACTTTCCGGTCACCTCGAAGGGAATCGTGCCCTGGGTCAGGGCGACGGAGACCATGTTCTTCTTGGCCTTTTCCACCCCCTTGCGGATCGCCTCGGGGACCTCGTGAGCCTTGCCCAACCCGAAGCCGACCGAGCCCTTGCCGTCGCCGACCACCACGATAGCGCTGAATCCGAAGCGGCGACCGCCCTTGACCACCTTGGCCACCCGGTTGATGTGAACGACTTTGTCGATGAGTTGATCTTCGTTATCCTGCTTGTACAAGGACCTGCCTCCTTCGCCTCGAAAGGTCAACCGGGTACCGGCTTAGAAATCCAGACCGGCTTCCCGGGCGCCGTCGGAAACGGCTTTCACCCGGCCGTGATAGAGGAACCCGTTGCGGTCGAACACCACCTTCGCGATCCCCTTGGCCTTGGCCCGCTCGGCCACCAATTTGCCGACCATGACGGCCTTGTCGACCTTCTTCTTATCGGCGGCTGCGTCCGTCACGGCCTTGTCCAGACTGCTGGCGCAGACCAGTGTGCAGCCGCAGGTGTCGTCGATGATCTGCGCGTAGATGTGCCGCGCGCTGCGGAACACCGAAAGCCGCGGACGCGCCGGGGTCCCCGTCACCCTCTTGCGGATCCGGCTCTTGCGCCGGTCCCGTTGATCCGATTTCGAATTCACGCCCATGGTCGTTCAGCGCTCCTGTGATTGGTTCGATTACTTCGTGCCGGTCTTGCCGGCCTTTTTCTGGATCCGCTCTTCCGCGTACTTGATGCCCTTCCCCTTGTACGGCTCCGGGGGCTTCATCCGGCGGATAGAGGCGGCCGTCCTCCCGAGCTCTTCCTTGTCGATCGAGGAGAGCTTGATGACGGTGTTCTTCTCGATCGCGGCGCTGACCCCGGTGGGCAGCTCGAACTCCTTGGGCGACGAAAAGCCGAGATGGAACACCAGCAGGCTGCCCTTGAGCTCGGCCCGGTAGCCGATGCCGTTGATCTCCAGCACGCGCTCGAAGCCCTGCGACACACCGGTCACCATGTTGGCCACCAGGCTGCGCGTGAGCCCCTGGAGCGCGCGGGTGTCCCGTGCCTCCGAAGCCAAGACCACCTGGACCGTCCCGTCCTGGATGGCGAGGTCCACCGCCGGGTGAATTTGCCGGCTGAGCTTGCCCTTCTTGCCTTCGATCGTGAGCAACCGGTCCTGATAGGACACCTTGGTGCTCGCCGGAATGGAAATCGGTTTCTTCCCTACTCGTGACATAGCCAGCTCCCTTGCTCGGTCGGGTGGAACGTGCGCGCCGTCGTCAGCTGACGGTACACAGAATCTCGCCGCCGACGTTCTCCCTGCGCGCTTGTTTGTCCGTCATCACCCCGCGCGAGGTGGACAGGATCGAGATCCCCATCCCGTTCAGCACGGGTCGGATGCTCTTGCTCTTCATGTAGGTGCGCCGGCCGGGTCGGCTGACCCGCTTCAGGCTGTAGATCGCGTTGGCCTGGCCGGGTCCGTATTTCAGGTAGATGCGCAGGATCCCCTGCTTGCCGTCCTTCAGGAACTTGTAGTTCTTGATGAACCCCTCGTCCTTCAGAATACGGGCCACTTCGACCTTCAGCTTGGAGCCGGGCACATCGACGCTGCTGAACTTGGCTTTGCCCGCGTTGCGGATGCGGGTCAACATGTCGGCGACTGGATCGGTGATTGCCATCGTGTTCTCCTCTGTTCAAATGCCGCCGCCGGGGCGGACGGCGCAGGTCCGGGGATGCCGGAAGACCGACCTCGTCCCCGCTACCAGCTGGACTTGATCACTCCCGGGAGCTTCCCCTGGGAGGCCATGTTGCGGAAGCAGATGCGGCAGAGGCCGAACCGGCGCAGAAAGGCGCGGGGCCGGCCGCAGATCGGGCAGCGGTTGTAGGACCGGACCTTGAACTTGGGGGTCCGCATTGCTTTCAGCCTGAGAGACGTCTTTGCCAAATCATCCTCCTTGAGATTCTGCCGGTTGGGCCAACGCCCCCGCTTCAGTTCCGGAAGGGCATGCCGAGCAGCTTCAGCAGTTCCTTGCCCTCTTCGTCCGTGCGGGCGCTGGTGACGATGCTGACGTTCAGGCCCTTGATCTTGTCGATCTTGTCGTAGTCGATCTCGGGGAAGATGATGTGTTCCCGGACCCCGAGGGCGTAGTTGCCGCGCCCGTCGAACGCCTTGCCCGAGACGCCGCGGAAATCGCGCACGCGCGGCAGCGCCACGTTGATCAGCTTCTGGAGGAAGTCGTACATGCGATCGTGCCGCAGGGTCACCATGCACCCGATCGGCATGCCCTCGCGCAGCTTGAACGCGGCGATGGACTTCTTGGCCTTGGTGATGACCGGCTGCTGGCCGGCGATCGCCTTGAGTTCCTCGGCGGCGGTCTCCAGAATTTTGATGTTCTGGATGGCCTCGCCCAACCCCATGTTGAGGACGACCTTCTTCAGCCGGGGAACCTGCATCCGGTTCGTGTAGGCGAAGGTCTCGATCAGCTTGGGGACGACTTCCGAAAAATAGCGCTGTTTCAGTGCTGACATGCTACTCCTCCCGCGGGTTGCATCAGGAATCGATGGTCTCGCCGCATTTGGTACAGGCGCGGATCTTCTTGCCGTCTTCCAGACTCTTGTGGGTCACCCGCGTGGCCGCCATGCATTTGCTGCACATCAGCATGACGTTGGACCAGGGGATCGGGGCTTCGCTTTCCACGATCCCACCCTGTCGGTTCTTGGCGTTCGGCCGGGTGTGGCGCTTGATCACGTTGACCTTCTCCACCAGGATGCGGTCTTTCTTGCGCAGCACCTTGAGCACCTTGCCGATCTTGCCGCGGTCACGGCCGGTGATGACCTTGACCTTGTCGTCTTTTTTAATGGCTACTTTTTCGAACTTCATCTGCCGTTCTCCCACCGCACCGCTGAGCGGTCGAGGCGCTTAGAGCACCTCGGGCGCCAACGAGATGATTTTCATGAACCGCTTCGCGCGCAACTCGCGCGCCACGGGCCCGAAGATGCGGGTCCCAATGGGCTCTCTGGCCTGGTTGATCAGGACCGCCGAGTTCTCGTCGAAGCGGATGTAGGAGCCGTCGGGGCGGCGCACTTCCTTTTTGGTGCGAACCACCACGGCCTTGAGCACATCCCCTTTCTTCACCTTGGCGTTGGGGATCGCCTCCTTGACCGACACGACGATGATGTCGCCCACCGTCGCGTAGCGGCGGCGGGATCCGCCCAGCACCTTGATGCAGTACAGGACCTTCGCCCCCGAATTGTCCGCCGCCTTCAACCGTGTTTCTACCTGGATCATGGTTCACGTCCTTTTTGCGTTAGATCGCCTTTTCGACGATCTTGCTCACACGCCAGCGCTTCGTCCGGCTGAGCGGCCGGGATTCCGTGATCTCCACCTTGTCGCCGATCTGGCAGCTGTTGCTCTCGTCGTGCGCCGCGAACTTGGTCTGCCGCTTGATGTACTTCAGGTACATCGGGTGCTTGACCAGGCGTTCAACCGCCACCACGACGGTCTTCTGCATCTTGTTGCTCACGACGACGCCGACCACCTGCCGTTTCATTCCTCGTTCTCTCATGGCCCTTATGCTTTCGCGGGTTGCGGTTTCGGGTTGGTTTCACGGATGACCGTCATCAGCCGTGCAATGTCCTGCTTGGTCTGCCGGATCCGGGCCTTGTTCTCGAGCTGCCCCACCTCGAGCTGGAAGCGCAGGTTGAAGAGCTCCTGCTTGAGGTCGGCCACCTTGCGCCGCAGCTCGTCGGCGGTCATGTCGCGGATCTCGCTCGCCTTCATACGGCCTCGCTCCTCTCGATGAATTTGGTTCGGATGGACAGCTTGTGGGCTGCCAGCCGGAAGGCCTCCATGGCCATCTCGCGCGTGACTCCCTGCATCTCGTAGAGAATTCGTCCGCGACGGACCACTGCCACCCAGCCTTCGGGAGCGCCTTTGCCCTTGCCCATCCGCGTTTCAGCCGGCTTCTTGGTGTAGGGCTTGTCCGGGAAAACCCGGATCCAAATGCGCCCGCCGCGCTTCACGTAACGGGTCATGGCGATACGGGCCGCCTCGATCTCGCGCGCGTTGACCCAGCCGCTGCCGACCGCCTGCAGGCCGTACTCGCCGAACGTGAGATCGCTGCCCCGGCGGGCCACGCCGCGCATGCGGCCTTTCATCTGTTTACGGAACTTGACCTTCTTTGGACTCAGCATGATCTGCTCTCCTGTGACTTAACTCTGTTCGGCGGGCGGCGCCTGGTCCTTGCGCAGGACCTCCCCCTTGAAGATGGTGACCTTGACCCCGACCACCCCGTAGGTCGTGCGCGCCTCGGCGGTGCCGTAGTCGATGTCGGCCCGCAGCGTGTGCAGCGGCACGCGGCCCTCGCGGTACCACTCCGTGCGGGCGATCTCCGCCCCACCGAGCCGGCCGGCGCAGATGATCTTGATCCCGAGCGCGCCGAAGCGCAGGGCCGACTGCACCGAGCCGCTTCATCGCGCGCCGGAAGGCGACGCGCCGCTCGAGCTGCGTGGCCACGTTCTCCGCGACGAGCTGCGCGTCGATTTCGGGCTTGCGAACCTCCTGAATATCGATGAGCACCTCATGAACGGTGAGCTTCTCGATTTCCTTCTTGAGCTGGGCGATCTCCGCCCCCTTCTTGCCGATCACGATGCCGGGGCGGGCGGTGAAAATGCGCAGTCGGATGCGCCTGGCCGATCGCTCGATCTCGATCCGGGAGACACCGGCGTGATACAGCTTCTGCTTGACGAACTTTCGAAGCTTCTGATCCTCGAAGATGTAGTTCGCGTAATTCTTTCCGCCGAACCACCGGGATTCCCAGGTCTTGACGATGCCTAATCGCAATCCGATCGGGTTGACTTTCTGGCCCAAGCTCAAACCTCCTTATGTTATGCCGAAATCTTTTCCGACAACACCACGGTGATGTGGCAGGTCGGTTTCAGGATTCGAGTGCCGCGGCCGCGTGCCTTGGTCCCCCAGCGCTTCAGCATCGGCCCGTCGTCGGCGGTGATGTTGCGCACGATCAGCCGGTCGACATCCACGTCCGGCGTCCGGTCGGCGTTCGCGACGGCGGAGCGGATCAGCTTCTCCAACTGTTTGGCCGCCTTCTGGGGCAGGAACTTCAGAATGGCCAAGGCCGTCTCAACGGGTTTGCCCTTGACCGTGCCGGACACCTTCATCACCTTGAGCGATGAAATGCGGGCGTATCTCGAAACAGCTTTTGCCTCCATCTCTCTGTCGTCCTTCTTCCGTCTTCAGGTTGCAGCCGACGCCGATCAGGCCGCCTTGCTTTTCTTGTCGCCCGAGTGGCCGTGGAAGGTGCGGGTCGGCGAAAACTCGCCCAGCTTGTGCCCGACCATGTTTTCGGAAACGAAGACCGGGATGAACTTCCGGCCGTTGTGCACGGCGAGGGTCAATCCGACCATCTCCGGCACGATGGTCGAGCGCCGGGACCACGTCTTGATCACCTTGTTGCTTCGGGTGTCCTGTGCCTCCTGAATTTTCTTCAGCAGGCTGCTGTCGATGAACGGACCTTTTTTCAATGACCGTGCCATAGTGTCTCCACTGTAATGACTTGCGGATTCCGCTGCAACCGCTCGGCTGCAGGCTTATCGGCGACGTTTCACGATCAGCCGATCGCTCGGTTTCTTCTTGCGCGTCTTGTGCCCCTTGGTGGGCATGCCCCAGGGGCTGCAGGGGTGCCGGCCGCCGGAGGACTTGCCTTCGCCGCCGCCCATCGGGTGGTCGATCGGGTTCATGGCCACACCGCGCGTGTGCGGCCGCTTTCCGAGCCACCGTTTGCGTCCGGCCTTGCCGTAGGACACGTTCTCATGTTGCACATTGCCGATCTGGCCCACGGTCGCGCGGCAGTCGAGTAGGATCTTGCGCACCTCGTTCGACGGCAGCTTGATCAGGGCGTAATTGCCCTCCTTGGCCATCAGCTGCGCGTATCCCCCGGCGCTGCGCACGATCTGTCCGCCCTTGCCGATGCGCAGCTCGATGTTGTGGATCTGGGTGCCGAGGGGCATGTTGCGCAGCGGCAGGCTGTTTCCGGGCTTGATGTCGGCGGTGGGGCCGGCCTCGACGCGATCATTCACCTTGAGGTCAACCGGCGCCAGGATGTAGCGCTTTTCGCCATCGGCATAGTACAGCAGCGCGATGCGGGCCGACCGGTTGGGGTCGTACTCGATCGCCGCAACTCGGGCCGGGACCCCGATCTTGTCGCGCTTGAAATCGATCACGCGATAGTGCCGCTTGTGGCCGCCGCCACGCTGCCAAGCAGTCACCCGGCCGTAGCAGTTACGGCCTCCGCTCTTGCTCAGCGGCTGCAGCAGCGACCGCTCGGGGCTTTTCTTGGTGACCTCGGCGAAGTCGGCATACGTCTGAAAGCGTCTGCCCGGTGAGGTCGGCTTGACTTTTTTCAGTCCCATCGTCTACTCCTTGCTCCGTTACGCGCCTTCGAAGAACTCGATGCGCTGGCCCGGCATCAGCTTCACAATTGCCTTTTTCCAGTCCCGCCGCTTGCCCTGGATCCGGCCCCGCTGGACGGTCTTGCCGATCATCTGCATGGTGCGCACCGAGGCGACCTTCACTTTGAAGCCTTCCTCGACCGCCCGCTTGATCTCGATGCGGTTGGCCCGCCGGTCGACCTCGAAGGAAACCTGGTTGTGCATCTCCTTCTGCAGGTTCGTCTTTTCCGTGACCAGCGGCCGGATGATGACGTCGTAGTAGTTCATGCGGCCAACCTCCCCTCGATCGCCTTAATGGCGGACTGCACCAGCACGAGCGTGTCGTACTTGAGCACGTCATAGACGTTGAGGCCTTCCGAGCGCAGCACCTTGACGGCCGGCACGTTGCGCGAGGAGCGCTCGAGATGATCGTTCTTCGTCTCGGTCACGATCAGAGCGCTCTTCAGCTTCAGGGCCTTGATGGCCTCCACGAAGCGCTTGGTCTTGATCTCGGCCAGATCGAACCCGTCCAGCACCACCAGCGCCTTGTCCTGCAGCTTGCTGCTCAGGGCCATCCGCAGCGCGAGCTGCCGAACCTTGCGCGGCAGCTGGTAGGCGTACCGACGCCCGTCCGGCCCGAAAATGACGCCACCGCCCCGCAGCAGCGGGGACTTGATGTCACCCCGCCGCGCCCGGCCGGTGCCCTTCTGCTTATAAAGCTTCCGGGTGCTTCCAGCGACATCCCCGCGGTGTTTCACCTTGGGGTTGGCCGACCGGCGGTTGGCGAGCTGCATCACGACGACGTCGTGCAGCACGTGAGCCTTGACCGGGACGTTGAACACCGCTTCGGGCAGTTCAACCTGGGCCACCTGCTTACCTTCGATGTTGTGCACATCCACCACAGCCATGATTCCCACCATCATCCCAGCGCGATCGCGCTACTTTTTCTTTTTGACGATCTTCGGTTTCCGTATGGCGACCAGACCCGAGGCCGGCCCCGGAACCGCACCCCGCACCAGCAGGACATTGTCCTCGGTACGGATGTCGACGATTTCGATGTTCTGCATCGTCTGGCGCTCGGCCCCGTA
Source organism: uncultured delta proteobacterium (assembly GCA_963828345.1). Classification (GTDB taxonomy): domain Bacteria; phylum Desulfobacterota; class Desulfobacteria; order Desulfobacterales; family SpSt-501; genus SpSt-501. Next base: position 122,120 of record CAWHEZ010000003.1, on the reverse strand, counting down.
GTGCCCGGGCATCCCCTTACCCTTGGTGACGCGGGAGGGCCAGGCACTGGACCCGATGGAGCCCGGGATCCGGTGGCACTTGCTGCCGTGGGTCGTGCGCCCGCCGCTGAACCCTTCTTTCTTGATAACGCCGGAGAACCCGCGCCCCTTTGTCGTGCCGCTCACGTCGATACGCTCGCCCACGGAGAAGATCTCCACGGTGACCGTCTGCCCGACCGCGAAGTCCGCCGGGTTGTCGACGCCGAACTCCTGCACGTGCCGGAAGCAGGCCTCGCCGCTCTTGCGGAAGTGCCCCTGCCGCGGCTTGGTCACGCGCTTGGGCTTGACCACGTCGAACCCGAGCTGCAGCGCGTCGTAGCCGTCGGTCTCCTTGGTCTTGACCTGAGTGACCACGCAGGGCCCGGCCTGGATCACCGTCACCGGGATCACACGTCCGTCCGGGGCGAACAGCTCGGTCATCCCCAGCTTCTTTCCCATCATGCCTTTGCTCATAGTCGCTACTCGTCCTTCCAACGGGTTCTTTCGACCCGCGGGTTAGAGCTTGATTTCCACGTCCACCCCGGGGGAAAGGTCCAGCTTCATCAGGGCGTCCACCGTCTGCTGGGTCGGCTCGAGGATGTCCAGCAGGCGTTTGTGGGTCCGCATCTCGAACTGCTCGCGGGATTTCTTGTCCACGTGCGGGGAGCGCAGGACCGTGTACTTGTTGATGCGCGTCGGCAGCGGGATCGGCCCCACCACCTTGGCGCCGGTCTTGGAGGCCGTGTCCACGATGTCGTTGGCCGACTGGTCCAGAAGCTTGTGGTCGTAGGCCTTCAGCCGGATCCGTATTTTGGTGTTCATAATCATGGGATACCGTTCCTTTACTGGATGACTTCAGCGACCACGCCGGCGCCCACCGTGCGTCCGCCTTCCCGTATCGCAAACCGCAACTCCTTCTCCATCGCGATCGGCGTGATCAACTCCGCGGTGATCGCCACGTTGTCCCCCGGCATCACCATCTCCACCCCCTCCGGCAAATCCAATATCCCCGTCACGTCCGTCGTCCGAAAATAAAACTGCGGACGATACCCATTGAAAAACGGCGTGTGACGGCCTCCCTCCTCCTTGCTCAATATGTACACCTCGGCCTTGAACTTCGTGTGCGGCGTGATCGACCCGGGCTTCGCCACCACCTGGCCCCGCTCCACCTCGTCGCGCTTGGTCCCCCGCAGCAACACCCCGATGTTGTCCCCCGCACGCCCCTCGTCCAACAGCTTGCGGAACATCTCAACACCCGTGCACACCGTCTTCAGCGTCGGCCGAATCCCCACAATCTCCACATCCTCGCCCACCTTCACCACTCCCCGCTCCACCCGCCCCGTCACCACCGTCCCGCGTCCCGATATGCTGAACACGTCCTCGATCGGCATCAAAAACGGCTTGTCGATCTCCCGCTTGGGCTCCGGCACATACCCGTCCACCGCCGCCATCAAATCAAATATGCACTTGGCCGCATCACTCTTCGGATCGTCCGCCTCCAGCGCCTTCAACGCACTGCCTCGCACGATCGGAATGTCGTCCCCCGGAAAATCATACTTGCTCAAGAGCTCCCGCAACTCCAACTCCACCAGCTCGATCAGCTCCGGATCGTCCACCATGTCGCACTTGTTCAAAAACACCACAATGTACGGCACCCCCACCTGGCGCGCCAACAATATGTGCTCCCGCGTCTGCGGCATCGGACCGTCGTCGGCCCCCACCACCAATATCGCTCCGTCCATCTGCGCCGCACCCGTGATCATGTTCTTGATGTAGTCCGCATGTCCCGGACAGTCCACGTGCGCATAGTGCCGGTTGGCCGTCTCGTACTCCACGTGCGCCGTCGCTATCGTGATCCCCCGCTCCTTCTCCTCCGGCGCCTTGTCAATCTGGTCGAACGGCACGTAGCTCGCCATCCCCTTCATGCTCAGCTGCTTGGTGATCGCCGCCGTCAACGTCGTCTTCCCGTGATCAATGTGACCAATCGTCCCCACGTTCACGTGCGGCTTCTTCCGCTCAAACTTCTGCTTGGCCATGCCTTCGTCCTCCCCTTAAAATGCGAAGGGCATAGTACCGGTTATGCCCTCCACGGTGAGACCAGGATTATAAGATGTAAGCGCTACCAGCGAAAATGGGCGAATGCCTTGTTCGCGTCTGCCATCTTGTGCGTGTCTTCGCGTTTCTTCACGGCGGCGCCGCGGTTGTTGGCGGCGTCCATGAACTCGGCGGCCAGTTTCTTGGCCATCCCCTTTTCGGGCCGCTGGCGGGCGTAGCTGATCAGCCAGCGGATCCCCAGGGCCGTGCGGCGAGAGGATCGGATCTCGGTCGGCACCTGATAGGTCGACCCGCCGACCCGGCGGGAGCGGACCTCGATCATCGGCCGGACGTTTTCGACGGCCTGCTCGAAGACCTTCACCGGCGACTCCTTGACCTTTTCGGACATGAGCGCGAAGGACTCGTAGACGATCGATTCGGCCGTGCTGCGCTTGCCGTCGTGCATGAGGCAGTTGATGAATTTGGCCACCAACTTGCTGCCGAACTTGGAATCCGGGCGGATGGCCCGCTCGTTGACTTCTCTTCTCCTAGGCATCTTGACTCCGATTTAGAATCTGCGTTCCCGTGGATGCGGTCCCGGGGGCACGTCAGGCGCACGCCCGCGGCGCGTGAACTCCGCTCCCGGTTGGGTTACTTGGGCTTCTTGGCGCCGTACTTGGAGCGGCTCTGCCGGCGGTCTTCGACCCCAAGCGTGTCGAGAGTGCCGCGCACGATGTGGTAGCGAACGCCGGGGAGGTCTTTAACGCGGCCGCCGCGAACCAGAACCACCGAGTGCTCTTGAAGATTGTGGCCGATGCCCGGAATGTAGGCGGTCACCTCGATTCCGGTGGTCAGCCGCACACGCGCGACCTTGCGCAACGCGGAGTTGGGCTTCTTGGGTGTCGTGGTGTACACCCGCGTGCACACGCCGCGTTTCTGGGGCGCGCCCTTGAGCGCCGGGGTCTTGGTTTTCTTCTTCACGCGCTTGCGCGCGCTGCGAACGAGCTGGTTGATCGTGGGCATGGGTCTCCTCGTGGCGCCGAATGGCCGATTTTGCAAAATGGCGATATGTATATAGGAACACCCCAATTGTCAAGCGTTTTATTGGGGGGTTCGGAATTAATCGTTGCGACGCTCGACGCGGCTGGGAACCGGGGCCAATTCCCCCGCCTGGGAAGGTCCCGCACTGCCAGCGGCCCGGTTCGACCCGCCGGACCGCCGGATCGGAGAGTCGAACGGTTTTCCGATTATTACCATAGCGTTACTGGGCGACTTCCAACTCCAGTTGCTCGAACTGGGGCATGCCGGTGCCGGCCGGGATAAGCCGCCCCATGATGACGTTCTCCTTGAGGCCCCGCAGCCGGTCCACGGCTCCCTGGATGCTGGCATCCGTCAGGACCTTGGTGGTCTCCTGGAACGAGGCAGCCGACACCCAGCTCTCGGTGCTGAGCGAGGCCTTGGTGATGCCCAGGATCAGGGGCTCGCCGATGGCCGGCTTGCCGCCCTTGGACACCACGACCTGGTTGGTTTCCTCGAACTTCTGGCGATCGACCTGCTCCTCGAGCACGAAGTCCGTGTCCCCCACGTCCATCACCTTCACGCGTCGCATCATCTGGCGCACGATGACCTCGATGTGCTTGTCGTGGATGCGCACCCCCTGCAGGCGGTAGACTTCCTGCACCTCGTCCACCAGATATTTGGCCAGGGCCACCTCGCCCTTGATCTTGAGGATGTCCTGCGGGATGGCGGACCCGCCGATCAGGGCCTCGCCGGCGCGCACGTAGTCGCCCTCGTAGACGTTGATGTGCTTGCCGCGCGGGATCAGGTACTCCCGTTTGTCGCCCACGTCCACCGGGGTGATGGTCACCTTCTGCTTGCCCTTCTTGGTTCCCTTGGAGATCGCGACGTAGCCGTCGATCTCGCTGAGAACGGCCACCTCCTTCGGCTTACGCACCTCGAAGAGTTCGGCCACGCGCGGCAGACCTCCGGTGATGTCTTTGGTCTTGGTGGTCGCGCGCGGCAGCTTGGCGACGAGGTCGCCCGCCTTGACCGTGTCGCCTTCCTCGACCAGCAGAATGGCGTTGATCGGCAGCACATAGCGCGCGAACCCGGAGGAGGCCGGCAGCTTGGCCGTCTTGCCCTCCTTGTCTTTGATGGAGATGCGCGGCCGCTCCTCGGCGCTCTTGGACTCGATGATCATCTGGCTGGACTTGCCGGTCACGGGGTCGACCTTCTCCTGCATGGTGCGGCCCGGGACGATGTCGCCGAACTTGACCGTGCCGTCGACCTCGGTGATGATCGGGGTCGTGAAGGGGTCCCACGTCGCCAGCTGCTCTCCGGCCTTGACCTTCTGGCCTGCCTTGACGTTCAGGTGCGCGCCGTAGATCACCGGGAAGCTCTCGAGCTCACGGCCGCTGTCGCTCATGATGATGAGCTTGCCGCCGCGGCGGTTCATGGCCACGAAGGCGCCCTCCGAGTTCTTGGACGCGTTCAGATCCACGAACTTGACGGTGCCCTCCAGGCGCGCGCGGATGTCCGCCTGCTCGACGCGCCGGCTGGCGGTGCCGCCGATGTGGAAGGTCCGCATGGTGAGCTGCGTACCCGGCTCGCCGATCGACTGCGCGGCCAGGATGCCGATCGCCTGACCGATCTCCACCGGGCGGCCGTGGGCCAGATCCCGGCCGTAACACTTGGAGCAGACGCCTTCCCGCGAGCGGCAGGTCAGCACCGAGCGAATCTTGGCCGACGTGAGGCCGGACTGCTCGACCCGCTCGACCACGTGCTCGTCGATGGCCTGCCCGGCGCGGGCGATGACCTCCTCCGTGAACGGGTCGATGATGTCGTCGAGCGCGGTGCGGCCCAGGATGCGCTCGCCCAGGACCTGGATGATCTCGCCGCCCTCGACCAGGGGCTCGAGCTCCACCCCGGCCATGGTCCCGCAGTCCACTTCCGATATCACGCAGTCCTGGGAAACGTCGGCCAGCCGCCGCGTGAGGTAGCCGGAGTTCGCGGTTTTCAGTGCGGTGTCGGCCAGACCCTTGCGGGCGCCGTGGGTCGAGATGAAGTACTGCAGCACCGAGAGCCCCTCGCGGAAGTTGGCGTTGATCGGGGTCTCGATGATTTCACCCGAAGGTTTGGCCATGAGGCCGCGCATGCCGGCCAGCTGCCGCATCTGGTCCTTGCTGCCGCGCGCCCCGGAGTCGGCCATCATGTAAATCGGGTTGAAGCTTTCCTCGATCACGGGCTTGCCCTTGGAGTCGAGCAGCGGCGATCCGTCCTTGCGGGTGACCGGCGCGAGCTTCATGACCGCCATCATCTCGTTGGCGACGTCGTCGGTCGCCTTGGCCCAGATGTCGACCACCTTGTTGTACTTCTCTCCCTGGGTGATCAGGCCTTCGACGTACTGCCGGCCGATCTCGGAGACCTGCTCGTCGGCCTTCTTCAGGATCCCCCCCTTCGACGGCGGGATGATCATGTCGTCGATGCAGATCGAGAGGCCGCCACGGGTGGAGTAGCTGTAGCCGATGTCCTTCAGCCGGTCGGAAAGAATGACCGTCGCCTTGGGTCCGAGGTTGCGGTAGACGTGGTCGACCAGCTGGCGGAGCACCTTCTTGTCCATGACGTTGTTGACGGCGTCGAACGGGACCGCGGGCTCCTTCTTGACCACGTCGAAGAGGTGAAACACGTTGTCGGCCTCGATGATCGGGCTGATCGCGCCGACCGCCAGACCGAAGATCAGGTCCACGTCCGCCTCGTCGCAGTTGAAGACGCTCTTGAACTCGTTGTAGGTGAGCTTGCCGATCGAGCCGTCGCTGCCCCCCTCGGGGTCGGCGGCGAGCTCCTGGGCGAGCTCCGTGAAGGCCGTGCCGGACTGAAGCCGGTCGCGGGCCGCCTCGGCCTCCTCGCGGGTGTCGAGCCCGATGTGGCGCAGCTCGAGGATGTCCACCTTGGGGATGATTTCCCAGAGCAGCACGCGGCCCACGGTGGTGTCGTAGCGTTTGCCCTGCATGCGCACCTTGATCTTGCTGTGCAGCTCGACCTCGCGCGCGTCGTAGGCCATGCGGACCTCGCCGGTGTTGGCGAAGCACTTGCCCTCACCGCGACGGCCCGTGATGCCGCGGGTCATGTAGTAGGTCCCGAGCACGATGTCCTGGCTGGGCACGATGATCGGGCTGCCGTTGGCCGGGGAGAGGATGTTGTTCGAGGAAAGCATCAACACGCGCGCCTCGATCTGGGCCTCCACCGACAGCGGCACGTGCACCGCCATCTGGTCGCCGTCGAAGTCGGCGTTGAAGGCCGTGCACACCAGCGGATGCAGCTGGATGGCCTTGCCCTCGATCAGGATCGGCTCGAAGGCCTGGATCCCCAGCCGGTGCAGGGTGGGCGCCCGGTTGAGCATGACCGGGTACTCCTTGACCACCTCGTCCAGCGTGTCCCATACCTCCGGGACCTCGCGCTCCACCATTTTCTTGGCGCTCTTCACGGTGGAGACCATGCCCTTCAGCTCCAGGCGGTAGTAGACGAACGGCTTGAACAGCTCGAGCGCCATCTGCTTCGGCAGCCCGCACTGGTGCAACCGCAGGTCGGGGCCGACCGTGATGACCGTACGGCCGGAGTAGTCGACGCGCTTGCCGAGCAGGTTCTGGCGGAAGCGTCCCTGCTTGCCCTTGAGCGTGTCGCTCAGGGACTTGAGGGGCCGCTTGTTGGTCCCGGTGATCACCCGGCCGTGCCGCCCGTTGTCGAACAGCACGTCGACCGACTCCTGCAGCATGCGCTTCTCGTTGCGCACGATGATGTCCGGGGCCTTGAGGTCGATCAGCCGCCGCAGCCGGTTGTTGCGGTTGATGACGCGGCGGTAGAGGTCGTTCAGGTCGGAGGTGGCGAAACGCCCGCCCTCGAGCGGGACCAGCGGCCGCAGGTCGGGCGGCAGCACCGGGATGACGTCCATGATCATCCAGGTCGGGTCGATCCCCGACCGCCTGAAGGCGTCCACGATCTTCAGCCGCTTGGCCAGCTTCTGGCGCTTGGCGATCGAGCCGGTCTCGCGGATGTCGGCTCGCAGCTCGTGGTAGAGCTTCTCCAGATCGATTTCCTGGAGCATGACCTGCACCGCTTCGGCGCCGATGCCGGCGGTGAACTTCGGCCCGTAGGTCTCGAGGGCCTCCATGTACTTCTCGTCCGAGAGCATCTGCCCCTTGACGAGCGGCGTGTCTTTGGGGTCGAGCACGATGTAGCTGTCGAAGTAGAGGACCTTCTCCATGTTCTTGAGGGTCAGGTCGAGCAGGTTGCCGATTTTGCTGGGCAGGCTCTTCAGGAACCAGATGTGGGAGACCGGGGTGGCCAGCTCGATGTGCGCCATGCGCTCGCGCCGCACCTTGGACTGGATGACCTCGACGCCGCACTTCTCGCAGATCACCCCGCGGTGTTTCATGCGCTTGTACTTGCCGCAGTTGCACTCGTAGTCCTTGGTCGGCCCGAAGATCTTGGCGCAGAACAGCCCGTCGCGCTCCGGCTTGAACGTCCGGTAGTTGATGGTCTCGGGTTTCTTGATCTCTCCGTGGGACCATTTGCGGATCTGCTCGGGGGACGCGAGGGCAATCCGGATGGCGCGGTACTTGCGCGGGTCAGTCGGTTTGGCAAAAAAATCGTATAGCGTATCCATTCATCTCACTCCTGTGGGAGTAGGGTGTATTTCAGGCGTTCTCCGGCCCGACGCGCCTATTCCGCGGCGGATGCGGCCTGGTCGAGATCCTCCAGCAGCCCGATGTCCAGGCCGAGCGACTGCAGCTCCTTGGTCATGACGCGGAAGGATTCGGGGATGCCCGGTTCGAGCACGTTCTGCCCCTTGACGATCTTCTCGTACATGCGGGTGCGGCCGGCCATGTCGTCGGACTTGACCGTCAGGAACTCCTGCAACGCGTAAGCGGCGCCGTAGGCCTCCATCGCCCACACCTCCATCTCGCCCAGCCGCTGGCCGCCGAACTGGGCCTTGCCGCCCAGGGGCTGCTGGGTCACCAGCGAGTAGGGCCCGATCGAGCGGGCGTGGATCTTGTCGTCGACCAGGTGGTGCAGCTTCATCATGTACATGGTGCCGACGGTGATCTTCTTGTCGAAGGGCTCGCCCGTGTGCCCGTTGAAGAGGGTCGTCTGGCCGGACCGGTCGTGACCGGCCTCTTCCAGCAGGGTCTTGATCTCGTCCTCCTTGGCGCCGTCGAAGACCGGGGTCGCCATGTGGACCCCATTGCGGTAGAAGCGCGCAAACTGCTGCAGGTCGTCGTCGTCCAGTGTGCCGATGAACTTGCGCTCGGGGGCGCCGGTGAAGACGCGGCGCATCTTCTCCCGCAGCTTGCCGACCTTCTGATCGGCGAGGAACTGGTTGATCTGGTCGCCCAGCCCCTTGGCCGCGAGCCCCAGGTGGATCTCGAGGATCTGGCCGACGTTCATACGCGAAGGGACCCCGAGGGGGTTGAGCACCATGTCGACCGAGGTGCCGTCCTCGAAGTAGGGCAGGTCCTCCACCGGCAGGATCCGGGAGACGACGCCTTTGTTGCCGTGGCGGCCGGCCATCTTGTCGCCGACCGAGAGTTTGCGCTTCATCGCCACGTACACCTTGACCATCTTGATCACGCCGGGCGGCAGTTCGTCGCCGCGCTCGAAGCGGCTCACCTGCTGTTCGAAGGCCAGGCGGCAGAGCTCGCGCTGGTCGCGGTAGCGCTCCAGGATGTCGTGCACCTGCTGAGTCATCTGCGCGTCCTTGAGCACGACCCCCTCCAGCGCGGCCACCGGAACCCCCTCGAGGGCACCGGCGTCCAGCTTGACCCCGCTGTTGGCGTAGATCTTCTTGCCCTTCTTGAGCGGGGCCTGGAGCTTCTGGCCGTTCAGCAGGTCGGCGATCTGGGCGCGCACGACGTCTTCGATCACCGTGAGCTCATCGTCGCGGTCCTTCTCGAGACCGGCGATCTCCTCGTCCTCGATCATGCGGGTGCGATCGTCTTTCTCGACCCCGCGGCGGGAGAAGACCTTGGCGTCGATGACGATCCCCTGGATTCCCGGCGGGACCCGCAGGGAAGTGTCTTTGACGTCCCCGGCCTTTTCGCCGAAGATCGCCCGCAGCAGCTTCTCCTCCGGTGACAGCTGGCTCTCGCCCTTGGGGGTGATTTTCCCGACCAGGATGTCGCCCGGTTTCACCTCGGCCCCCAGCCGGATGATCCCGCTGTCGTCGAGGTTCTTGAGGGCTTCGTCGCCGACGTTGGGGATGTCGCGAGTGATCTCTTCCTTGCCGAGCTTGGTGTCGCGCGCCACCACTTCGAACTCCTCGATGTGCACCGAGGTGTAAACCCCGTCGCGCACCAGGCGCTCGCTCACCAGGATCGAGTCTTCGAAGTTGTACCCGCCCCAGGGCATGAACGCGACCGTCACGTTCTTGCCGAGCGCGAGCTCGCCCTGGTCGGTCGCCGGGCCGTCGGCGATGATTTCGCCGGCGCGCACCCGCTGCCCCTTGACGACGATCGGGCGGTGGTTGAAGCAGGTGTTCTGATTCGACCGCACAAATTTGGAGAGGTTGAAGATGGTCACGTTCTTCTCGTTGGGGTCGCCGGTCGGGTCGTGCTTGAGCACAATCCGCGAGGCGTCGACGTCCACGACCTCGGCGTCGCGGGGTGCGACGATCGTGACCCCGGAGTCCTTGGCGACGACCCCTTCGATGCCCGTGCCCACCAGAGGCGCCTCGTTCATCAGCAGCGGCACCGCCTGACGCTGCATGTTGGAGCCCATGAGCGCCCGGTTGGCGTCGTCGTTCTCGAGGAAGGGAATCAGGGAGGCGGACACACTCACCAACTGGTTGGGGGAGATGTCCATCAGCTCGATCTCCTCCCGGTTGACCATCATGAACTCGCCCGCCACGCGCGAGGTGACCGTCGGGTTCGAAAACTGGCCCTTCTCGTTCATGGGTGCGTTCGCCTGGGCGATCGGCAGCGACTTTTCCTCGAAGGCGTCCAGGAACTTCACGCGCTCGGACACCCGCCCTCCCTCGACCACCCGGTACGGGGTCTCGATGAAACCGTAGTCGTTCACACGGGCGTAGGTGCTGAGCGAGACGATCAGGCCGATGTTGGGGCCTTCCGGGGTCTCGATCGGGCAGATGCGCCCGTAGTGGGAAGGGTGCACGTCACGCACCTCGAACCCGGCCCGTTCGCGGGTCAGGCCGCCTGGCCCCAGGGCGCTCAGGCGCCGCTTGTGGGTGGTTTCGGACAGCGGGTTGGTCTGGTCCATGAACTGGGACAGCTGGCTCGTGCCGAAAAACTCCTTGACCACGGCCGACACCGGCTTGGGGTTGACCAGGTCGTGGGGCATCAGGGCGTCGACCTCCTGCAGGCTCATGCGTTCCTTGATCGCACGCTCCATGCGCACGAGACCGATGCGGTACTGGTTCTCGAGCAGCTCGCCGACGGCCCGCACGCGGCGGTTGCCGAGGTGGTCGATGTCGTCCACGACCCCCTGGGTATCCCGCAGCTCGATCAGCGACTTGGCCGTGAGCAGGATGTCCTCCTTGCGCAGGATGCTGAGATCCGGGGCGCTGGTGACGCCCAGACGCTGGTTGATCTTGAGGCGACCGACCCCGGACAGGTCGTAGTAGTTGGACTTGAAGAAGAGGTTGTCGATGAACTCCTGCGCCACCTCCGGAGTGGCCGGGTTGCCCGGCCGCAGCCGGCGATAGATGTCGATCAGGGCCTCTTCCTTGCTGTCGACCTTGTCGAGCAGCAGGGTCTTGCGGACCGAGTCGCTGCTGGACAGCCCGTCGATGAACAGCAGGTCGAACTCGCCGACCCCGGCCTCGGCCAGCCGGTTGAGGCTCTCCTCATCGACGGTGTCGTTGGCCCGCACCACCGGCTCCCCGGTCTGCGGGTGGGCGATCGTGAAGGCGAAGGCGCGGGTGTAGATCTCCTCCGCGTTGATCGGCACCATATCGGTCCCGAGCGCCTTGAGCCGCTTCAGGACGCGCACGTTGTACTGCCGGCCCTTCTTGACCAGGATTTCGCCCGTCTCGCTGTCCTTGACGTCGCGGCTGGCCCGCTGCCCCTTCAGGAGGTCTTCGTCGAAGGCCTTGAAGTAGCGCTTGCTCTGCACGATCACGCGCTCGGTGCGGTAGAAATAGGCCAGAAGGTCCTCGGAGGTATAGCCGAAGGCCTTGAACAGGGTGGTCACCGGGAATTTGCGGCGCCGGTCGATCCGGATGTAGACGATGTCCTTGGGGTCGATCTCCATGTCGATCCAGGAGCCCCGGACCGGAATGACACGCGCGCTGTAGATGATCTTGCCGCTGGAGTGGGTCTTGCCCTTGTCGTGGTCGAAGAACACGCCCGAGGAGCGGTGCAACTGGCTGACCACCACGCGCTCGGTGCCGTTGATGATGAAGGTCCCCTTGGCCGTCATCAGCGGGATGGTGCCGAAGTAAATCTCCTGCTCCTTGATGTCGCGGATGTTGGAGACACCGGACTCGGCGTCCACATCGTAGACGACCAGCCGCACGGTGATGCGCACGGGGATTTCATAGCTCATCCCGCGGTGGATGCACTCCTCGATCGTATGCTTGATCTCGCCGAACCGGTAGGAGACGAACTCCAGCGAGGCGCTCCCCGTGAAATCCTTGATGGGGAACACCGATTTGAACACCGCTTGCAGACCGATTTCCTCACGCTTCTCGTGAGGAACGTCCATTTGCAGAAATCGTGCAAACGAATCCCGCTGCATCCCGATCAGGTCGGGAATGTCGACGATCTTATCGATCTTGCCAAAGCTTTTGCGAATACGCTTGCTTGCCATGAGTCTCTCGGACATAGCAACTCCGCAATGGGGGTTGAGGTTACGGCACCTGAAATCAGATATGGACTGATGTCGGACAGGCGATTGATGCCCGTGGGCTGCTGCAGGGGAGGCTGCGGTTCAGCGATGCAGGCAGCAGGCCACGGGTTTCGGTTAGTCGCTGACTACTTGATCTCCACGGTGGCGCCGGCGGCTTCAAGCTGTGCCTTGACCTTCTCGGCGTCCGCCTTGGCGATGCCTTCCTTAACGGGCTTGGGCGGGCTCTCGACCAGATCCTTGGCTTCCTTGAGCCCCAGTCCGGTGATGGCCCGGACTTCCTTGATCACGTTGATCTTCTTTTCGCCGTGGGCCGTCAGGATGACGTCGAACTCAGTCTTCTCCTCCGCCGGGGCCGCGGCGGCGGCGGGACCGGCGGCCATCATCGCCACGGGGGCGGCCGCCGACACACCAAACTTCTCTTCCAGCTCCTTGACGAGCAGGGACAGGTCCAACACCGACATGTTGGCGATGAACTCGATCACATCTTCTTTGGTCACGTTTGCCATGGGGTTGCTCCTCCAGTTCTTTCTTCGAAATCGAATCCGGTGATAGTCCGAATCGGTGGAATTGCGCCGACCCGCCTGCGGCCCGCGTCACGCGGCGGCCTGATCGGCGGTCGACTCCTTTTTGTCCTTGTGGGCGTTGAGCACGTTCAGCAGGCTGCGCGGCACGCCGGCCAGCACCCGCACCATCGAGGTCGGGACGGCCGCCATGACCGACAGCAACTGGCTGAGCAGCACCTCCCGCGACGGCAGGGCGGCCAGCGCCCTGACCGCGTTGAGGTCGATGAGCTTGCCGTTGAGCGCAGCCGCCCGGATCCCGAGTTTCTTGCTGTCGTCGGCGAACTTCGTCAGAATCTTCGCCGGCGCCACGGGGTCCGCGTAGCTGATTGCGACGGCACCGGGGCCTTGGAAGAGGTCCTTCAGGACCGCCGCCGGAGTGCCCTCCGAGGCTCTCGCCATCAACGTGTTCTTGGCCACCTTGTACTCGACCCCCGCTTCCTTCAGCTTGCGGCGGAGATCGCTCACCATCGCGACATCCAGCCCGGTGAAGTCCGTCAGGATGACGAGGCTGGATTTCGCGAAGCGGCCGTGCAGGTCGTCAACGATTTCCTTCTTCTCTTCGATTTTCAAATGCGTTCTCACCTCCTTCGGGGTTTCTGAAAAACCGGAGGTCCCAAAGCCGATCCAGGGGTGCTGTCGGGCATCCGGATCGGCATACCCGCTCGAGTCCCTCTGTCTCGGTAGGCCGGCGCGCGCGCCGATTAAACCCTCAGTGCCTACGGTCTTTGACAGAAAAAATAGACGCGGTCGCGCACCGGCCGCCCGCCGCCTGCCGGCGGGGGGGTCGCTTCGCACCGTCGTCTGTTGCTACCTGATGATCCGAGTCGCTCCCGTTACTTCGCCATGTCCTTCACCAGAGTGGTGTCGATCTTGACCCCCGGCCCCATGGTGGTGGAAATGGCGATCCCCCGTACATAGGTCCCCTTGCTGCTCGAGGGTTTCATGCGCAGGATGGTTTCGAGGAAGGCGGAAACGTTCTGAACGAGCTTCTCCACGCCGAAGGACACCTTGCCCATGGGCGCGTGCACGATGCCGGCCTTCTCCGCCCGGAATTCGATTTTGCCCGCCTTGAGTTCCTTGACGGCGCGGGTCACGTCGAAGCTGACCGTCCCGGTCTTGGCGTTGGGCATGAGTCCGCGCGGGCCGAGGATTTTACCGATCTTGCCGACCGAACCCATCATGTCCGGCGTGGCCACGACCTTGTCGAAGTCGAACCAGCCGCCCTTGATCTTCTCCACCAAGTCGTCGCCGCCCACGTAATCCGCTCCGGCGTCCTGGGCTTCCTTTTCCTTCTCGCCCTTTGCAAAAACGAGGACGCGGACCGTTTTACCGATGCCGTTCGGAAGGACCACGCTACCGCGGACCATCTGGTCGGCGTGACGGGGGTCGACCCCCAGGCGGACGGCCACGTCCACGGTTTCGTCGAACTTGGCGAAGGAGGATTCGACCGCGAGCTTCACGGCATCGGCTACCCCGATGCCGGCCGGGCCGGTGATTGTCTGCTTGGCTGCTGCGTATTTCTTTCCCCGCTTAGGCATCTCTGTTTCGCTCTCCTTGTCTATCCCACGCCGCGGGCGATGGTGCGATGCCCGGGCGTCAGCGTGTTCTCTCACCTACCCGATTTCGATCCCCATGCTCCGGGCCGTGCCTTCGATGATGCGGGAGGCGTGCTCTAGGTCGTACGCGTTCAGGTCGACCATCTTCTGCTTGGCGATCTCCTCCAGCTGCTGCCGGCTGATCTTGCCGACCTTTTCGCGTTTGGGGTCCTTCGCGCCCTTGGCGATCTTGGCGGCCTTCTTGAGCAGGACGGCCGCCGGGGGCGTCTTGGTGATGAAGGTGAAGGATCGATCCTGGTAGATCGTGATCACCACCGGAATGATCATGCCGGCGTCGTTGGCGGTGCGAGCGTTGAACGCCTTGCAGAAATCCATGATGTTCACGCCGTGCTGTCCCAGGGCCGGACCGATCGGCGGCGACGGGTTGGCCTTCCCTGCTTCGACCTGAAGTTTTACCAATGCCATCACTTTTTTTGCCATGGGTCTATTCTTCTCCTGAGCTCTTGATCGCCCGGCCGCCCGGCGGTTCGCAGCTCGGGCAGACCCCAAGCCGGACCTTCGGCGGACGGCGCGTTACATCTTCTGAACCTGGACGAAATCCAGTTCGACCGGGGTGGCCCGGCCGAAAATGCTGACCAGAACCTTGATCTTGCCCTTCTCCTGGTTGACCTCCTCCACCGTGCCGTTGAAGTTGGTGAAGGGGCCGTCGATCACGCGGATGTCGTCGCCGATGTCGAAGAAGTACTTCGGCTGCGGCTGGCGCTTTCCGGCTTCCATACGCTTGATGATCTGTTCGGCCTCGGCGTCCGAAATCGGGGCCGGCTTCTGCCGCCCGCCGAGGAAGCCGGTGACTTTGGCGGTGTTGTTGACGATGTGCCAGGTTTCGTCGTCGAGCTCCATGCGGACCAGGATATAGCCCGGGTAGAACTTGCGCGACGAGGTCTTGCGCTTGCCCTTGACCAGCTCGACGACCTCTTCGGTCGGCACGATGACCTCCCCGAACTTCTCGGCGTGCGGGGACGACGCGGCGCGTTCCTGCAAGGCCAGCTTGACCTTGTTCTCGAAGCCCGAGTAGACATGAACGACATACCATCTGAGCGCCACGGGTTTCCCTCCGCTACCTGAACAGGGACCGGATCACGCCGGACAGCCCGAGGTCGACCGTCCCGAGAAAGACGGAAATGATCGATGACCAGGACGATGACCACCAGCGTGGACCCCAGCGTCTGCTGGCGCGACGGCCAAGTGACCTTCTTGAGCTCGATCTTGACTTCCCTCAGGAACTGCAGCGACCGCGTGAAGACATTGTCCGCCGGCGGGGCCGCTACGGCCGCCGGTGCGGCCTGCGGCTTGCGGACCGGGGGGGCCGGCCTGGTCCGCGCCTCGGCGTCCGCGTCACCCGTCGCGACGGCCCGATCGGACTCGGCCGACGGGTCGGCCGTCTCCGACGATGTCGCGTCCTCCGGTCTCTTTTTCTTCTTCAGGATCGTCGGTTTCTTGCGTAAAATGCGTCCCATCGGTCTCCCAAACAGAGGAAAGCCCGCCGGCACAGCCGGGGTCACACTACCGGCTTCAGCCGTCCGGACTCCCTCTTGAAAAAGGTGGCAGGCCAGGAGGGATTCGAACCCCCAACACCCGGATTTGGAGTCCGATGCTCTACCGTTAGAGCTACTGGCCTGCATGCGAATCGATCTGCCCGCGGCCGCGCCGCCTGTCCGGCCGGACGGCCGCCCGCGCTCACTTCGTTTCCTTGTGGGCCGTGTGCTTGCGGCAGAACCGGCAGTACTTCGAAAATTCGAGCTTGTCCGGCGTCGTGCGCTTGTTCTTGGTGGTCGTATAGTTTCGGCGCTTGCACTCCCCGCAGGCAAGCGTGATGATCACTCTCACAAGTCGTCTCCTTTTCCCTGATTACTGGATGACTTCAGCGACCACGCCGGCGCCCACCGTGCGTCCGCCTTCCCGTATCGCAAACCGCAACTCCTTCTCCATCGCGATCGGCGTGATCAACTCCGCGGTGATCGCCACGTTGTCCCCCGGCATCACCATCTCCACCCCCTCCGGCAAATCCAATATCCCCGTCACGTCCGTCGTCCGAAAATAAAACTGCGGACGATACCCATTGAAAAACGGCGTGTGACGGCCTCCCTCCTCCTTGCTCAATATGTACACCTCGGCCTTGAACTTCGTGTGCGGCGTGATCGACCCGGGCTTCGCCACCACCTGGCCCCGCTCCACCTCGTCGCGCTTGGTCCCCCGCAGCAACACCCCGATGTTGTCCCCCGCACGCCCCTCGTCCAACAGCTTGCGGAACATCTCAACACCCGTGCACACCGTCTTCAGCGTCGGCCGAATCCCCACAATCTCCACATCCTCGCCCACCTTCACCACTCCCCGCTCCACCCGCCCCGTCACCACCGTCCCGCGTCCCGAAATGCTGAACACGTCCTCGATCGGCATCAAAAACGGCTTGTCGATCTCCCGCTTGGGCTCCGGCACATACCCGTCCACCGCCGCCATCAACTCAAATATGCACTTGGCCGCATCACTCTTCGGATCGTCCGCCTCCAGCGCCTTCAACGCACTGCCTCGCACGATCGGAATGTCGTCCCCCGGAAAATCATACTTGCTCAACAGCTCCCGCAACTCCAACTCCACCAGCTCGATCAGCTCCGGATCGTCCACCATGTCGCACTTGTTCAAAAACACCACAATGTACGGCACCCCCACCTGGCGCGCCAACAAAATGTGCTCCCGCGTCTGCGGCATCGGCCCGTCGTCGGCCCCCACCACCAATATCGCTCCGTCCATCTGCGCCGCACCCGTGATCATGTTCTTGATGTAGTCCGCATGTCCCGGACAGTCCACGTGCGCATAGTGCCGGTTGGCCGTCTCGTACTCCACGTGCGCCGTCGCTATCGTGATCCCCCGCTCCTTCTCCTCCGGCGCCTTGTCAATCTGGTCGAACGGCACGTAGCTCGCCATCCCCTTCATGCTCAGCTGCTTGGTGATCGCCGCCGTCAACGTCGTCTTCCCGTGATCAATGTGACCAATCGTCCCCACGTTCACGTGCGGCTTCTTCCGCTCAAACTTCTGCTTGGCCATATCGTCGTTCCTCCGAGTTGAATAAGGTGTTTCGCTGATGCCGCCACCGCCGCAGCGGACGGCGGAAAGAAGTGGAGCCCATGACCGGAATCGAACCGGTGGACCTCTTCCTTACCAAGGAAGCGCTCTACCGACTGAGCTACATGGGCTCGAATCAACCGGGCCGGCCTGCGACCCCGCCAGCGGGGTGGAGCGGGCGACGAGATTTGAACTCGCGACATCCAGCTTGGAAGGCTGGAGCTCTACCAGCTGAGCTACACCCGCGTCTGCACGCTGGCCGTCTCGTCCGCCCCCGCCTTCCGGCGGGGCGTCCGGCCCCCAAAGAGGCACACTACTCATGCAGGAAGTCCTGTAGTGACTATCGATCTCGAGCTCGGCAGCCGAAATCTCCTACACAAGACTCTTCTCAGGATGGTGGTGGGGGGAGGATTCGAACCTCCGTAGGCGTTCGCCGACAGATTTACAGTCTGTTCCCTTTGGCCGCTCGGGAACCCCACCGGAACCACCAAACCAACCGTAAACGGGACACTAGACGCCGGTTTTCTTCCGGCGGGCACCCACTCGTTGACCGACGCCTGGAGCCAGCGGAGGGATTCGAACCCCCGACCCACTGATTACAAATCAGTAGCTCTACCAGCTGAGCTACGCTGGCAGCGGTCAGCCGTCTACGTCGCAAAAGGATGGCGGCGGAGCGCCAAAACTCGACCGCAGCCTTTTCAAAAAAAGGCTAATTATGTGCTTTATGACGATATGTCAAGCAAAAATTTAAGCCATTATATGGCTGCTTCGAAAGAAAGCAAGTTGTTTTTGGGCGCGGGTCAGTTGTCCACGGCCAACTTCTGGCCCGGCTGCAGCTTGCTGCGGGCGTCGAGGTGGTTCAGGGCGAGCAGCCGCTCGACGGGCATGTTGTGTCGGCGGGCGATCGAATAGACGGTATCCCCGTCGCGCACGGCATAGACCCCGGCCTTGGGCTTGGGCGCTGCAGGCTTGGCCGGAGGCGCGGGGGCGGGCGGCGGGGCAATCCGCAGCACCTGCCCCGTCTTGAGTCCCGGTCTCGTCAGCTTGTTCTGCTTCTGGATCTCCTCGGGGGAGGTGCCATAGCGCTTGGCCAGGTCGGCCAGGGTGTCCCCTTTGCGCACGACGTGCTCGACCACCTTGGGGGGCGCCCCGGACTTGGCGGCGGCCGCCGCCGGGGAAGCGGCGCGATCGGGCGGGCAGGTTACGGGCACCCGCAAGGTGGCCCCGACGGGCAGGGGCCCCGGCCGGCGCAGGTTGTTGGCGGCCAGAATGCTCTCGTTCGTCGCTGCCGTATTTCCGGGCGAGCGTTTCGATCGTGTCCCCTTTCTGCACCTTGTGCCGCACCACCGTGACCACCGGCGGCGGCTCGCGGTAAACGGGGATCTCGCCCACCTTGGCGGCGACCCGCGCGGCCTCTCCCTGCGGCACGCGCAGCTCGTAGCCGTCTTCCGGCAGGACCCCCTGGCGCAACTCGGCATTCAGCTCCTGGAGCAGATCGATGTCGAGCCCGGTGGTTTGGGCGACGCTTCTCAGGCTGCACTGGCGGGGGATGGTCACGGTCTCGTACCGCTGCGGCGAGTCGACCGCCACATCCGCCAGGCCATACCGCGACAGGTTCTGGACGATGTGCAAGGTGGCCAGAAAGCGCGGGACGTAGCGCGCCGTCTCCCGCGGCAGCCGTTCGTAGAGGTCCCAGAAGTTGTCGAGGTAGTTGATGTTCTGGGACTGGATCGTCCGCAGGACCCGGTTCTCCCCGCAGTTGTAAGCCGCCAGCACGGTCGTCCAGTCCCCGAACATCCCGTGCAGCTCCTTGAGGTAGTCGATCGCGCCGCGAGTGGCTTTCTCGGCGTCCAGGCGCTCGTCGATGTAGCGGTCCCGGTTCAGGTTGTAGCGGTAGCCGGTGGAGGGGATGAACTGCCACAATCCCAGCGCGCGGGCCGGAGAAAGGGCGGTCACTTTGAAACCGCTTTCGATCAGCGGCAGCCAGGCCAGTTCAACCGGCAGACCCGCCTCCTTCAAGGCGGCCTCGATCCGAACCCGATGCCGCCCGGACCGCCGGTAGGCGTCGGCAAAGAAATCCCGTTCCCGACCGATGGTGAACGAGTCGATCTCGTCCTGGACGTGCTTGTTGATCGTCAGCGGAATCTCGTTGCGCTTGCCGTTCACGACCAGGTGGCGGGACGAGTAGATTTCGAGAATGCGCTTGGAAATCGTGTACCGCAGGTCTTCTTTTTCCTGCAGGAGATCGGCGTCGTTCCCGGGGTCGACCGACAGCACCAGGGCATAGGCCCGGTCGAGCGTGTCGATGGCGCTTTCGAGGTCGCCGCGCTTCCAGTGGGCCTGCGCCAGCCTGCAGTAGTAAAGGGCCCGGGCGAGCGCGGGTTGCTTCCCGCCGGGCGGCAACGGGGCGGTCTCGGCTTCCTCGTCCTCGATGATGCAGGTCTCATCCGGGTCGACCGTGACCGGCCGAGGAGAAACGGAGGAGCCGTTGGCATCCCGCTTGGGGACGGACGCCACGGCGGTGCCCGGCCTGCCGTTTGGAGCCGGTGCGATCTCCGCCCGCTGAGCCGGGGGCTGCGGGGAGGGGCTTGTCCCGGTCGTGGCACACCCCTGGACCATGCACAGCAGGGCGACCCCGCACCAGACGCTCAGAAATCGAATCATCAATAGAACCCTCTACGCTCGGCAGAGCCGCGACCCGCCGGAAAAAGTGGGTTGGGTAGAACAAAAAGCGTGCGATTTGTCAAGGCATATCGTTCGGGAACCGAACGATATCAAAGCATTCTGCATGGGGTGTGCGGCGGCATGCGGCTGGAGCGCCGGCGATCGGTCGTCGGCTGTGGTCAACCGGGCGGGCGTGTCCGGTCGGCACGGCGGCCACAGCCAAGGCAGGCGGGGGCTTCTGCGGGAAAAGGATTATAGGCGCGCATAGGTGATGCCCAGCCGGGCGGCCGCCTCCGGCGCATAGCAGGCTTTCACGTCGAAAACCAATGGATTGGGTGCAGCGCAGAGGCCGGCGATCCCGGCCAGGCCCATCTCGCGGTAGGCCTTGTGCTGAACGGCTAAGATGACCGCATCGACTCGGCCGAGGCGATCGACCGGGTGCAGATCGATCCCGTAGTGTTGGCGGGCTTCCGCCGGGTCGGCCAGGGGATCGGCGACCAGAGCCTCGACCCCGTAGTCTTGGAGTTCCCGGACGATATCGACGACTTTGGTGTTGCGCAAGTCCGGCACATCCTCCTTGAAGGTGATCCCCAGGATGGCGATGCGCGCCCCGAGCACCTGCTTGCCGGCGGCGATGAGCATCTTGACCGTGCGCTCGGCCACGTGTTTGCTCATCCCGTCGTTGATCCGCCGACCGGCCAGGATGATCTCCGGATGATACCCCAGGGACTCGGCCTTGGCGGTCAGGTAGTAGGGGTCGACCCCAATGCAGTGCCCCCCGACCAGCCCCGGCCGGAAGGGCATGAAGTTCCACTTGGTCCCGGCCGCTTCCAGCACCTCGAGCGTGTCGATTTTGGCGCGTTCAAAGATCATGGCAAGCTCGTTCATGAGAGCGATGTTGAGATCCCGCTGCGTGTTCTCGATGACCTTGGCGGCCTCGGCCACCTTGATCGATGAGGCGCGGTGGATCCCCGCCTGGACGACCCGGCCGTAGACCTGGGCCAGGAGTTCGCACGTGGCAGGGTCCGAACCTGAAACGATCTTCACCACTCGCTCGAGCGTGTGCACCCGGTCGCCGGGGTTGATCCGCTCCGGCGAATAGCCGACGGTGAAATCGCGGCCGAACCGCAGCCCCGACTCGCGCTCCAGGATCGGGACGCAGACCTCTTCGGTCGCCCCGGGGTAAACCGTCGACTCGAACACGACGCAGCTCCCCTGGGACATGTGCCGCCCGACCGTGGTCGAGGCGCCCGCCAGCGGGGTGAAGTCCGGGATGCGGTAGCCGTCGATGGGCGTGGGCACCGCGACGATGACCATCCGGCAGCGCCCCAGATCGCGGGGGTCGTCGGTGAGCTGCACGCGTGCGGCGCGCAGCGCATCCGGGTCGACTTCCAGGGTGCGGTCGACCCCGGACTGCAGCTCCTGCACGCGAGCGCTCTTCTGGTCGTAGCCGACCACATCGAAGTGCGCCGCGAGATGCACCGCCAGAGGGAGCCCCACGTACCCCAGGCCCACCACCGCCACCTTCTCCTGCCGGTCTGCCAGCTGCTCGAACCGAACCATACTTCCCTCCAGTAGGTTAAAAAGGTTCCAGGTTCACGGTTCACGGTTGAGTGAAGCAACGCTGCAGCTCCCGAAGAACGGTGAACCTGCAACCGTGAACCGTTGAACCCGGAACCTAATTTTAAACAAGATACCACGATTCCCCTGTAGAGCGAAGGCAGGGGGGCTTACGCGGGCTGTTGCAGCGCGGCGACCTCCTCGGGGGTGAGGTGGCGCCAGGCGCCCTCGGGCAAGCGGCCGAGGCGGACGCCCGCCACCCGGATGCGCTTGAGGTCGACCACCTCGTTGCCGACCCGGCGGACCATACGCCGGATCTGGCGGTTGCGGCCTTCCTTCAGCACGATGCGAAAGCGCCGCTCCCCGAGGCGGGTGACGCGGGCCGGGCGCGTGCGGGTGTTCAGGATCGGCACCCCCTCGGCCATGCGCTGCAGCGCGCCGTCGGGGA
Source organism: uncultured delta proteobacterium (assembly GCA_963828345.1). Lineage (GTDB taxonomy): Bacteria > Desulfobacterota > Desulfobacteria > Desulfobacterales > SpSt-501 > SpSt-501. The sequence goes on along the minus strand of CAWHEZ010000003.1, from coordinate 100,296 downwards.
TAGGGCGTTCCACGACCACCTCGTACTCTTTCTCGTGGTCGAACGAGGGGTGCGAAAGCATCTGGTGCAGCCGGCCGTCGTTGGTCAGCAGGAGCAGCCCGGTCGAGTCCTTGTCCAGTCGGCCGACCGGGAACACCCGCTCGGGCACGTCCACGAGTTCCATCACGATCCGCTTGCCCGGATGGCGGCAGCTCGTGACGAAGCCGCGCGGCTTGTTCAGGACGATGTAGACCAGCGTGTCCGGGCGCCGCACGGGTTGCCCCTCGACCGCCACCCGGTCGACCTCCGGGTCCACCTTCGTCCCAAGCTCGAGCACCGGACGGCCGTTGACCTCGACCCGCCCGGCCCGGATGAGGTCCTCCGCCCTGCGGCGCGAGCAGACGCCCGCTGCTGCCAGGAATTTTTGAAGGCGAACCAACGTCATGGAGAAAAATCCGAAATTCGAATATCGAAATTCGAAACAATGAATCCAGCGGATAAGTTTCGTATGTCGAATTTAGTGCTTCGAATTTATCGTTCAGCTGCGGTAATCGGCGTTGATCTTGACGTAGTCGATCGAGAAATCGCAGGTGTACATCATCGCCCGCCCTTCCCCCAGATGCAGGTCGATCGCGATGGTGAATTCGTCCTGCTTCAGCACCCGGGTGGCCTCGGCCTCAACGTCCTTGCCGCAGCCGCTGCCGCAGGCCACCATCCGGATCGGCCCGATGAAGATGTCCACCTTCCCGGGGTCCAGCATGGCGCCCGATCGCCCGGCTGCGGCCAGAATCCGGCCCCAGTTCGCGTCCTCGCCGAACAAGGCGGTCTTCACCAGCGGCGAATGCGCGACGGTTTCGGCCACCCGGCGGGCGTCGGCATCCGATTGCGCACCGCGCACCGCGATCTGCACCAGCTTGTTCGACCCCTCGGCATCCTTCACGACCCACTTTGCCAGGCCCAGCATGAGGTCATCCAGGGCGGACTGGAAGGCCGCCTTGGAACCCGCCGAGTCGATGACCGCCGGCGACGCCCCGCTCGCCATCAGAAGAATCGTGTCGTTGGTGCTCGTGTCGCCGTCCACGGTGATGCAGTTGAAGGAGCGGTCGGCGCCCGCTGCGAGCGCGGCCTGGAGGTCCCCCGCCCCCACGCGCGCGTCGGTCACGATGAAGCAGAGCATGGTGGCCACATCCGGCCGGATCATGCCCGCGCCCTTCACCACCCCGGTCAGGGTGAAGGTCTTCCCGTCGATGCAGCCCTGCCGCGAAAGGCCCTTGGGCACCCGGTCGGTCGTCATGATGGCCTCGGCGAAATCCGCCAGTCCGTCCGGCGACAGGCGTCGCACCAGTTCGGGCACCGCCTGCTCCACCCGCTCGACCGGCAGCGGCTCCCCGATGACGCCGGTGGAGGCCACCAGCACCTGCTCCTCGGCCGCATCCACCCCGTGCGCAACCGCGCGGGCCATGCGCAGAGCGGCGCGGTACCCGGCGTCGCCGGTGCAGCAGTTGGCGTTGCCGCTGTTGGCGACCACCGCCCGGCAGGTGCCGCCGCGCACACGCTCACGGCAGACCTGAACCGGGGCCGCCTGCACCCGGTTGCGGGTGAAGACCCCGGCGACGGTCGCCGGCAGGTCGCTCACGATGAGGCCGAGGTCTTTGCGGCCGTTCTTCTTGATGCCGGCGGCGAGCCCGGCGGCCCTGAAGCCGGGGCATGGCAGGATCTGCATCAGCGTTCCTCCGAATTGCGAGAAATGGGTGTGCAAGGTTGACCGGGATCTGTGACAGAATCGCCATAACTTGTCAAACCGCCCGCGGCATCGCCCCTCCTGCCGCAGGCGGTTTGACAACTCGGCGGCGTTTCACTACGGTGTGCGCGGCCGCAACCGAAAGGAAACCGTGCATGTCCCCATCCGCCATTGAACGGCGCTGCACCCGCTGCGGAGGCGAGCTCCGCTTGAACCGCACGTGAACCGCCGTGACCCTGTGCTGCAGGTCCTGCGGCACGCGGTATAGTCTGTCCGAGTTCCGGGAGAGCCTGGACGACATCCTCGAAGACCTGCTGGCCGACACCCGCTGCGACCGCCTCTGATGATCCACGTTCTCGAAAACCTTTTCCCGGTGTTTGCCCTCATTGGCGCCGGGCATGTCCTGCGGCGCTGCACCTTCACCACCGCCGAATTCCTGAACGTGTCCGACCGGCTGGTGTACTTCATCTTCTTCCCGGTGATGCTCTTCTGGAAGATCGGCGGCGCACCGCTCGACCTCGCCGCGGATGCCGCGTTCTACACGGCGGCGATCCTCGCCGTGCTGATCGTGTTCCTCCTGAGCACGGCCTTTATCATCTTCGCCGGCGTCGCGCGCTACCAGGCCGGATCGTTCTCTCAAGGCTGCTATCGCTTCAACACCTTCATCGGCGCCGCCGTGGTGATGAGCGCCTTCGGCGAGGAGGGAGTGCGTCGCTTCGGGCTTTTGATCGGAGTCCTGATCCCGCTGATCAACGTCCTGGCCGTCGCCACGCTGACCTGGTTCGGGGGGCGCACCATCTCTCTGCGGGCGCAGGCGTGCCACACCCTCCGGGCGCTCGCCACGAACCCGCTCGTCCTCGGTTGTGCCGCCGGGATGGTGTACGCCCGCTTCGTCCACTGGTTCCCGCCGTTCCTGGACAACACGCTGCGCCTGGCCTCTTACGTGACGCTGCCGCTCGCCCTGATCTCGATCGGAGGCGTGCTCTCGCCCCAGGGCCTGTGGGCCCACCTGCGGCTGTCGCTGACGGCATCCGTCTTCAAGCTGGCGGTGTTTCCGGCCATCGGGTACGCCGTCATGAAGGCGATCGGCGTGGCCGGGCCGTCCTTCGGGGTCGGCATGGTCTTTTTCGCGCTGCCGACCTCGACCGCGCTCTACATCCTGTCCTCGCAGTTGAACAGCGACACGGAGCTCGCGACGGCGGCCATCGCCGTGTCGACCCTCCTGTCCGTTTTTTCCCTCTCCGCGGCCCTGCTCATGTGAGCGGAGACGCCGGGCGCCCCTATGGCCAATTTCAAGCTCACCCTGGAATACGACGGCACGGCCTACAGCGGATGGCAGCGCCAGGCCGAGCACCGCACGGTGCAGGCCGAGGTGGAACGCGCGATCGCCTGCATGACCCGGCGGCCGGCTACGGTCTTCGGCGCGGGGCGCACCGATGCCGGGGTGCACGCGCTGGGGCAGGTGGCACATTTCCACGCGGACACGGGCCTCGCCCCGGAGGTGTTTCTCAAGGGGCTGAACAGCCTGCTGCCCCCCGACATCGCCGTTCGCACCTGCGCTCAAGTACCCGAGACCTTCCACGCCCGTTTCGGCGCACGCAGCAAAGTCTATCGTTACCATATCCTGAACCGCGAGGACCGGGCTGCCGTCGGCCGCCAGTACGCCTGGTTCATCCACCGCCCCCTCGACGCCGACGCCATGCAGGCGGCCGCGCGCGTGCTCGTCGGGCGCCATGACTTCAAAGCCTTCGAAAGCGCGGGGAGCCCCCGGGCGCACACCGTGCGCACGATCACCACGGCCGGCTGGGACGTCGACGCGGCCGAGCGCCGCCTGCGCTTCACCGTAGAGGCGGACGGGTTTCTGCGGTGCATGGTGCGCAACATCGTGGGCACGCTCGTCGCGGTCGGCCTGGGCAAGATGGCGCCGGACGCGGTCGCGGGCATCCTCTCTTCCCGCGACCGGCGCCGCGCGGGCGCCACTGCGCCGCCGCAGGGGCTCTTCCTCGTGCGGGTGGATTACGGGGACGCCGAGGGGCCGGGAGACGCAGGACCATGGGACCCGGGATTGAGGGTTCGGGGTTCAGGAAAACGGCACGTCCGAACATCGACCTTTCTTTTCTGCCCGACCCCTGAACGCTGAACCCTCTTGACCCCCCTTCAAGTTGAACCCAACCCGCGGCGGTGATATAAAACGGCGCTCTCACACACCACACGCACAAGGGGGACCCCATCATGCCGGACGTCAAAGCCCTCAGCCCCGCTCAGCGCCGGGAGGCGCGGGAATCGCTCGCGGCGCGCTACCGGGACTTCCAGACCCTGAAAATGAACCTCGACATGACCCGCGGCAAGCCCTGCCCGGAACAGCTGGACCTGTCCGTGGGCCTGCTCGACGGCCTCAGCCGCGCGGAGTTCAAGGCCTCGGACGGCAGCGACTGCCGGAACTACGGCGGCCTGGACGGGCTGCCCGAGGCCAAGGACCTGTTTGCCGCCTACATGGGCGTCCGACCCGAGGAAATCATCATCGGCGGCAGCTCCAGCCTGACGCTCATGCACGACGCGATGAGCTGGGCGGTCCTGTTCGGGGCCGGCAAGGGGTCGACGCCCTGGGCGGCGCAGCGGCCGGTCAAGTTCCTCTGCCCCAGCCCCGGCTACGACCGCCACTTCGCCATCTGCGAGCACCTGGGGATCGAGATGGTCCCGGTCGACTTGCGCGGCAACGGCCCGGACATGGACGCGGTCGAACGGATGGCGGCAGAAGACGCGTCCGTCAAGGGTATCTGGTGCGTGCCGAAGTACAGCAACCCCACCGGGGACGTGTACTCGGACGAGGTGGTGCAGCGTCTGGCCGGCATGCGTACGAAGGCCACGGACTTCCGCATCTTCTGGGACAATGCGTACTGCGTCCACCACCTGGGGACGGGACCGGCGCCGCTCGCGGACATCCTGGAGGCCTGCCGACGCGCCGGGCACCCGGAGCGGGCGCTGCTCTTCGGCTCCACCTCCAAGATCTCCTTTGCGGGCAGCGGCCTGGCGTTCATGGCCGGCAGCACCGCGACCATGGAGTGGGCCAAGGGGCATCTCGGGTTCCAGACGATCGGCCCGGACAAGCTGAACCAGCTGCGTCACGTCCGCTTTTTCGGCGATCCGGCTGGCATCGAACGGCACATGCAGCGGCACGCCGCCATCCTGAAGCCCAAGTTCGACGCCGTGCAGGAGGTGCTCGGCCGCGAACTGTCGGGCAAGGGGGTGGCCGAGTGGACCCGACCTTCCGGCGGGTACTTCACCAGCGTCGACACCTGGGATGGCTGCGCGCGCCGGGTGATCCAGCTGGCGGCGGAGGCCGGGGTGAAACTCACCCCGGCCGGGTCCACCTACCCGTACAAGCGGGACCCGCGCGACCGCAACATCCGCATCGCCCCGTCCTTCCCGCCGCTGGCGGACATCCGCCGGGCGATGGAGGTGCTGGCCGTGTGTATTGAGAGGGTCAGCCTGGAAACGCTGGGGTAGAGCTGATGCCCGATGCTGGATACTGGATGCAGGATAGAAGATGGCCGGCTCGGAGCTGCACGGCCGATTCGGGCGTTCATCGCTGTATCCTGGTAACCAGTATCGAGCATCGTGCTTCAATACAAAACCCCCGCCCGGAGCCGGTCCGGACGGGGGATTTTGAATGGAGAGCCGGCGCGACGTCACTTGCCGGCGGCGCGCTTGCTGGCCTTGAGGGGGTTGACCTTCTGCTTGGGCTCGGTCGCAACGGTCGCCGAGACGTGGGTGGCCATGTTGCAGACCCCGATGCGCCATTTGAGCGGCGGCTCCGGGAACACGTTGCAGTACCACCCCGATGTGTGCTGCCCCTGCCGGCCGCAGCCGTTGCACTGGTCAACAATCGGTTGACAGATTCCGCCTTTATATCCACATCCCTTGGCCGTCATGAACGGACACTCGATCCCGGGCTTAACGCTTGTGCATCGCATGGAACGTCATCCCCTTTCAGTCATCTTCGTGAAGTGGCCGGAAAAATCCGGCTTATGAAATCTGTTTATTTATCCTCCGAATTCCGTGTTGTCAAGACTTTGGTTCCCTGCTATACCATTTTCGACTCGTGGACTCGAGACGGCGACTGCATGCGATGCCGGGTCGCGGGACCATCGAAGGGTATGAACGCCATGGAGATGGAAACACGCAACACCGCTATCACCCGCCTGGGTGACTGCAGAATTCCCAGCCCGGTCTCCCGGCGCGCCCAGGGGTCCAACGGCACCTCGTTCGTCTCGGACGACGATCGCGTCCTGATCGACATCAACGTGAAGCACGCCTGCCGCCCGCCCGAAGAGGGCGACGCCCCGTCCTACGAGCTGGCGGGCCCGCGCGAACACATCTTCTACGACCCGAGCAAGCTGAAGTGCGCGCTGGTCACCTGCGGCGGCCTCTGTCCCGGGTTGAACGACATCATCCGCTCCATCGTGCTGGAGCTGCACTACGGGTACGGGGTGCGCAACATCCTCGGGGTGCGCTACGGTCTGCGCGGCTTCATCTCGCGCTACGGCTACGACACGATGCCGCTCACCCCGTCCGAGGTGGTCAACATTCACGAGCGCGGCGGGGTCTTGATCGGCTCCAGCCGCGGCCCGCAGGACATCGACGAAATCGTGGACGCGCTGGAGCGCATGAACATCGGCGTGCTCTTCATGATCGGCGGCGACGGCACCCTGTCGGCCGCCACGTCGATCTCCGACACGGTGCTCCGCCGCCGGCTGAAGATCAGCGTCGTGGGGGTCCCGAAGACGATCGACAACGACATCCACATGGTGGACCGCTCGTTCGGCTTCGACACGGCGGTGGAGGTCGCGACCCGCGCGATCGTCAGCGCGAGCAACGAGGCCGAAGGCTACCCCAACGGCATCGGCCTGATCAAGCTCATGGGCCGGCACTCCGGGTTCATCGCCGCCACGGCGACGCTGGCCCAGCAGGATGTCAACTTCGTGCTGATCCCGGAAGTGGATTTCGACCTGGATGGACCCAGGGGGCTTCTCGCCACGCTGGAAAAACGGCTTTCGGACCGGGGGCACGCCGTCATCGTCGTGGCCGAGGGGGCCGGGCAGAAATTTTTCCTGAACGAACCCGAGGAGCTGGACATCTCCGGGAACGTCCGGCTGAAGGACATCGGCGCCTTCCTCAAGCAGCGCATGCTCGCGTACTTCGAGGAGCGGGGCATCCCGACCTCGATCAAGTACATCGACCCGAGCTACATGATCCGCAGCCTGCCGGCGAATGCCAACGACCGGGTGTTCTGCAACTTCCTGGGGCGCAACGCCGTGCACGCCGGCATGGCGGGCAAGACGGACCTGGTGATCGGCAACTGGAACAACGCCTTCGTGCACGTGCCCATGAAGCTCGTGGCCGGCAAGCGCAAGCACGTCAACCCCAAGGGGATGCTGTGGCGCAGCGCCCTGGAGGCGACCGGGCAGCCCGCGCTCAAGAACTGACCCGACCTGCCAAAGGGACAGCAAGGGACGAAAGGAATGCAACAAAACTCGCCGGATTCCCCCTTGGTCCCTTGCGTCCCTTGAGTCGCTTTCCCAAATCGATTCCCCTTTTGGGAGGCGCTTTCTTTATTTCAACTCCACGAATTTCTTCCCCCGCACCGTCAGGATGTGCAGCTCCTTGTCGCAGTCTCCGGCCGCGTCGAACCGCGTCTGGCCGGTCGCCCCGGGAAACCCGTCCGCACGGCGCAGCGCCGCGGCCACGTCCCGACGGGTTCGTACGTCCGGGCGCGCGAACACGTCGAAAAACATGGCGGCCGAGTCGAAGGCGATGGCCTCGATGAAGCCCGGTCGCTCCTGGTAGGTCTCCTCGAACGCCGACACGAACCGCTGGACCGAGCGCTCCGGGCTGCTGCCGAAAAAGGCGTCCGGCATGATCGCCCCCTGGACGTAGGCTTCCGCGTAGCGGATCAGGGCGTCCGAGTGCCAGAGGTTGGTGCCCAGCAGCTGGACGTTCTTGACGTCGTGGTAGGCCAGCTGCGGCACCAGCATGCCGACTTTCTTCGGCTCGTCCGGGATGAAGATCGCCTGGAAGTCGAACACCAGCTCGGTGTCCTTCTCCTCCAGATGGCGGCTGCGCCGCGGCCCCGTTTCCCGAGGCTCTTTGGGCTCGGGTCGGCCCTCTTTGGGGACCTCCCGGGAGTAGCGCAGCAGTCGCTTGATCACGGCGGAATAGTCGGTCGCCTCCGGGCTGTAAGGGACCGCGAGCAGCACATCGGCCCCCTGGGTCTTCATCTCATCGCGGAAGAGCCCCATGAACGTCCGGCCGTACGGCTCGTCCGGGTAGAGCACGACGGCCTGGGCGACGCCCAGGGTGCCGACGGCGTAGGCCACCAGCGAGCGCACCTGCGCAGTCGGGGTCATGAAGTTGCGGAACACGAAGTCCCCCACTCCGACCACCCCCTCCTTCTGGGTCACGGCAATCATGGGCATTCCGAGGCGCTGGGCCTCGCGGCTGACCGCCTCCGCGTGGACGATCGGGCCGACGACTCCGAACACGTTCTCGCGCTCCAGCTCCTGCAGCGCCAGAAGCGTTCGTCCGGCATCCGACTCCGTGTCCTTCACCGACACATTGACCAACGGCCCCCCTGCGGCGTTGTGCATGCTGGCCGCGAGCTCCACCCCGCGCAGAGCCTTCTGGCCGATCGACTGGTAGTCCCCGCTGAGCGGGAGCAGACACCCCACCGACCGCGTGGCGACGGCGGGGCCGGCGGGCCGGAGCTCGGAGAGGGCTTGCTCGGCCCGCTCCGCCTGGTCGTGACCGGGATACCGCTCGCGGAAGGATTCCAGCAACAGCCGCGCCTCCTGGGAGCGCCCGTCGCGTGCGTACAGCATCCCCGCCTGAAAGAGCAGATAGTCCATGGGCAAGTCGTCGGCGGGCATCGTGGAGAGCGTCCGGACGTTCTCGGGGCTCAGGCCCAGGATGGCGGTCCGAAGCTTGGGGATGATCAGCTCCTGTTCGCCCGCCGCCGCGAGCTTCAACGCCCGCGTATAGCTTTCGACCGCCTCCAGCGAACGGCCCGACCCGGTCTGCGCGTCGCCGGTGAGCGTGAAGACCCGGACCCGTTGCGCCGGGATGCTCGCCGCCGCGAGCGCCTCGCCGCTCTGGGCGACCACCTCCGCGTAACGCCCCTCCCGCAGCAGCGAGCTCAGGGTTTCGATCAGGGCGTCCGTCCGGAGGGGGCTGGCAGGGTAATTCGCCACCAGGCGCTGGTAGGCATTGCGGGCCTGGGCGCCGTTGCCGAGTTGGGTGTGAATGGCGCCGATGCGCATGAGGGCGGAAGGCGCGAACGGTTCGTCGGCGTAGCGACCGAGGTAGTCGTTGAACAACGCCAGCGCCTCGACCATCGCGCCGGACTGGTACTTCCGGTCCGCCTGCTGGAAGAGGCTGTCCGCGGCCGGAGTGCTCCGGGGGAGTGGGACCAGGTCGGATTTGGTTCTCGGGGCGCAGGCGCCCGCGACGACCCCCACCACGAAGGCCAGCAGAACAAAACGAGCAAGCGACGTTTTCATTGGAGCCTCGATCTCAAGCGTCCGTTCCGCTCCCGTTGAACCGGGTGCGGAAGCGTCTGGTGTGAGGTGCCCGTGCGATACGCACACCCCGCCGCCCGCAGACGCCCGGGAAGCGGCGGCGGGGGCACTCACGGCGCCATAATCTACACGAGAACGTCTCTTTGTCAAAATTCGGCCCCGGGCTCGGACGGACCGCCCCGGAGCCGGCTAAAGTTTTTCGCGCCGATGCGGATATATGCGAGAGAGGATTGGCATCCCCAAGGAGACCCGACATGAAAGCGCTCGCTATCGCGATCTGGGCCGTGACCCTGTTCTCTGCCGCACCGACCTTGGCGCAGTTCTACCGCTACGTGGACGCCAACGGTCATGTCCGCTTCACCGACAACATCAACCAGGTCCCCGAAAAGCAGCGCGTGGCTGCGCGCAGCTACGTGGAATCGCCGGGCGCGCCGGTCGCGGCCAAGGCGGGCGACGAGAGCGCCGACCGCAAGGCGCCCGCCGCGGCGGCGCCCGCGGAGATGGCGGTCGCCGCGCCGGCCGCAACCGAGGACCCGTCCGATTCGGCCAGGGGCCGCATCGACGACATGAAGAAGCAGGTCGAGGCGCAGTATCAGGCCCTGCTCAAAGAGAAGGACGCGCTGGCCAAGGAGAAGGAAACACGCAAAACGCGCGAGCAGGTGGCCGATTACAACAAGCGCGTCGAGGCCTTCAACCAGTCCGCCGGCGCGTACGAGGCCAAGAGCAACGACCTGCGCAAACTGGTGGACGAGTATAACGCCCGGGTCATGGAGGAAAACGCGAAAGCCGCGAAACCGGTCCAGAAGTAACCCCGGAGGTCCCCGCCCGTCGACCGTGCAGATCCCTGAACGCCCAGCCGCCTGTCGCCTTGCAGTTCGGTCGGTTCTGGTATAGCATGAAGCCACATCGGTTCAGGGAGGGATCGCGCGGTTTCCATGCCGATCAGCGCCGAATACAGCCTGGTTCCCTATGAGCCCGTCAGGCCCTTCGGGTTTGCGGCTCAGCAGACCGGCCGCGTGGCCGCGGCGGTGACCCGTGGGCAGCCCGGGCGTTACCGGGAGCGCTTGCCGGACCCCAGGCCGGCAGCCAAATCTCCCGCATCCCCCGGCTTCCCCCACATCTACTCCGCCCGGCGCACCGTCGAGCCTCCGCGGCCGTTTGCAACCGGTCTGATGGTCGACGTCTTCGTCTGATCGCTGCAACACGGATCGATCCATCCGCATCGTCTCCCTGCGCTCCAGGCGCACCATCTGACACGAACGAACCCAGACGGAAAAGGAGGTCCGCCATGCCGACAGCCAAAGCGCGTGTCCCCAAAGGATTTAAAAAGGCCCTCGAGATCGGCCGGCCGCCGAACGTGGTCAAGCTGTTTCCCCACTCGCAGGCGCTGATCGTCAGCGGCAAGTTCGTCGACCGGGCCATGCGGATGAAGGGCGGAGCCATCGCCATGGCCGCCAACGGCCGCAACGCCTTTGTCATCCAGGGGGTCCTGCGGGCGGCGCAGAAGGCGAACGCGGCGGTCATCATCGAAATCGCCAAGTCGGAAGGCGGCGCCGGAGCCTACTGCGCGGTGAACTTCTGGAACATCGCTCACCTGGTCGACACCTGCTGCAACCAGATGGGCATCACCGTCCCGGTGGCCGTGCACGCCGACCACTACGGGATCAAGGGCGACAAGGACGTGGAGGTTGCCCGGACCGAGATCCCCTCGATGTTCGACGCGGGCATCACCTCCATCGCGATCGATGCCTCGCACATGACCGACGACCAGAACCTGCTGGCGAGCATCGCCCTGAACCCCTGCGTCCCGAAGTGGGCCGGCCTTGAAACGGAGGTGGGCGAGATCAAGGGCAAGGAAGGGCTGTCCACGCCCGCGGAGGCCCTCTTCCTGATCCAGGGGCTCAACGCGCACGGGATCTTCCCGGACTGGATCGCGTTGAACAACGGCACCACCCACGGGATCGAGGCCAGCGACTCGGGCATCCAGATCGAGCTCACCCGTCGCATCCACGAGGCGATCGCCCGCTACAAGGTGTCGGGCGCCCAGCACGGCACCTCCGGCAACAGCTCCGACCGGCTGCGCGAAATCGCCGCGCGCACCTGCACGACCAAGGCCAACGTGGCGACCGCGCTGCAGATGGTGTCCTGGGGCGTGGAGGTCAACGACTACGGCAACGCCTTCCTGGACGCGGAGGGCCGTTTCGTGAAGGTGCCCGGCCAGGGCATGACCGAGGCCCTGTGGCAGGAGATGGTGGCCTACGCCCAGGCGCGCACCCTCAAAGCCGGGGACTACAAGAAGCTCAACCTGCCCTTCGAGAACAAGCTGCTGGGGCAACCGCGCGAGGTGCGCGAACGCATGGTGCGGCGCGTGGAGGACTTCGCCTACCGGATGATGGTGGAGGTCTTCAACGCGCGCGACACGGCGCCGCTCGGCATCGAGGCCATTTTAGAGGCCGGCTCCCACGCGGCGCCCGCCAAGGCCCGACGCCTCGACAAGCCCGCCGACTGGACGCCCGACCGGATCCGGGAACGGGCCGCCGCCCTTCAATCCGACAAGGGGCCGCAGGGCAACTTCGAGGATTAAATTCGTTCGCTCGTCGGCCCGTGTGCCCGACTAGGTCGTCGACCCGGTTGTGGGGTCGACGGGCCAACGGGTCCACGGGCCCACGCCGTCTCTCCCCCCCATTTTCCCCTAAAGTTCCTTTTCCCGCCTGCCGATAGAAGAGGTCAGGAGGGGGTCCCATGCAAGTCACCAGCTACCAGATGCACAGCATGTTGGAGTGTTACAGCCGCAAACTGAGCCGTGCGCGCCGGGCCGACGAGGCGTCGCCCCAGCGGAGCCGGGACGAGGGGGCCCTGTCGCCGGAGAGCAGCCGCGAGGCCACCATGGACAAGATCTCGCGGCAGGTGCTGGAGAAGATCTCGGACGTGGTGTCGCTGTCGCGTTCCCGGGAGGAAGCGTCGCCCGCGGATGCGGAGACCCGCGGCGTGCCGGATTCGGCCGGTGCAGGTCGGCCGGCCCGCGGGGGAGCGGATCATCGAACCGTCGCCAAGACGGATTCGTGGGTGTAGGTCCCGCATCGGGACCGTTTGGCAGCGCGGAGCTCGGACGGAACCGACGGCTCGGAGGTCAGTCGGGTGCCGGCCGCCGCGGGCCCGCAGGGCGGCAGAACGCCGCCTTCAGGAGCAAAGGAGGAATCCATGTTCGACGTCATTGGAGACGCTGCAGCGCAGCAGGTGCCCCGGACCGCCGGTCACACGGGCGGGTCGGAAAAGGACGTCCTCGTGCAGAAGGCCGACCGGATGCGGGAAGCGCGGCCGGTCGAGCCGTCGGGCGCGGACGAGAAACCGCAATCGACACGGGATGACGACTTGGTTCACAACCGCACCCGCCTGGAGGCGGGTCAGGTCATCATCGAAAAGTACGACGACAGCGGCCGGCTGCTGAAGGTCACCCCGCCGGGGTATCTGCCCTTGAGCGAGGTCGTCTGACGGTTCGCGGTCACCACGTGCCGCGCACCGGGATGCCGCAGCCGCTCAGGTAGCGCTTGAGGTCGGGAATCGTGCAGGTGCCGTAGTGGACCATCGAGGCCACCAGGGCGGCGTCCGCCTTCCCGGCCGTCAGGACGTCGCGCAGGTGTTCCGGGCGGCCCGCGCCGCCTGAGGCGATCACCGGGATCGTCACCGCCCCGGAAATCAACGCCGTCAGCTCGAGCTCGTAGCCCGTCTGCGTCCCGTCCGCATCGATCGAGTTCAGGCAGATCTCCCCGGCCCCCAGGGCCTCCGCGCGCCGGGCCCACTCGAGCGCGTCCATCCCCATGCCGGTCCGGCCCCCGTTGATCACGATTTCGTAGCCGCTGGGGATCTCCGGCCGGGGCGCCACCCGCTTCACATCCATCCCTAAAACAACGCACTGGCTGCCGAAGGCCTCGGCCCCGCGGGCGATGACCCCGGGGTCCAGGACCGCCGCCGAGTTGACGCTCACCTTCTCCGCGCCCGCCAGCAGCACCGCGCGCATATCCTCCAGGGTCCGGATACCCCCGCCCACCGAAAACGGGATGAAGATGGTTTCCGCCACCCGGCGCACGACCTCGATCATGATCCCGCGGCGCTCGTGCGATGCCGTGATGTCGTAGAACACGATCTCGTCCGCGCCCTGCTCGTAGTAGAAGCGGGCCATTTCGACCGGGTCGCCGATGTCGACGTTGTCCTTGAAGCGAACGCCCTTGGTGGTGCGGCCGTCGCGGACATCCAGGCAGGGGATGATGCGTTTGCTGAGCATGGGGGGTCTTGGTGTTTGGGTGTTTGGGTGTTTGGGTGTTTGGGTGTTTGGGTGTTTGGTGTTTGGTGTTTGAGTCTCACCCAGCCGGTCGCCGGAATGGCCCAGGTCCGGGGGGTTGAGAAACAAGTGTCAGGCCGTCAGCCAAGGCGCGCGGACTTTGGCAAGCGCAGCATACAAGCAGTATGTGAGCATTGCCGAAGTCCGCGCAACGCCGGATCACGGCCTGAGACGCCGTTTCTCATCCGGCCGGGTTCCAGGTGCAGAAATTCCGCAGCATGCGCAGGCCGGGCCGCCCGCTTTTTTCCAGGTGGAACTGGGTCGCCGCCAGGTTGCCGCGGCCGATGACCGAGGCGAAAGCCACCCCGTACTCGGTGACGGCCAGAACGCAGGCCGGGTCGTCGGGGACGGGGTAATAGCTGTGGACGAAATAGAACTCGTCCGCGGGGGCGACCCCGGCCAGCAGGGCGTGCGGCCGCTGCGGGGCGATGCGGTTCCAGCCCATGTGCGGGATTTTCGGGACCCCGCCCTCCTCCCCGGCCGGGCGGAAGCGCACCACGCGTCCGGGAAGAATCCCGAGGCAGGCGGTGTCGTTTTCCGCGCTGCGCCCGAGGATCACCTGGCTCCCGAGGCAGATGCCCAGCATCGGTGTGCCCGCCGCGTGCACCTCGACCAGGACCCGGTCGAGGCCGGCGCGGCGCAGGCTCGCCATGGCCGCGCCGGCGGCCCCGACGCCGGGGAAAATGATGCGCTCGGCGCGGCGAATGAGGTCGGCGTCGTGCGTGACCGTGCAGGGGAACCCCAGGTGCGCGACCGCCCGCGCGACGCTGGTCAGGTTGCCGGCTTCGTAGTCGATGATCGCGATCATGGCAGTGTCCGCAAGCCCTTTCGGTGGGCGGGGATTCCCCGGGCCGTGCCCATCCGGCGAGCCGGCCGGCCGGCGCCGGCTATGTCGCCGGCTCGCTCGACGGGGAGGGTGTGCTGCCGGGCTCGTTGCGTTTGATCTCGTCCCAGATGCGGTCTTTCTCCTCCTGGGGGACCGCGGCCAACTCCCGGCCCCCGGCCGTGGCGGTCTTTTCGAGGTCGCGGAAGCGGCGCTCGAACTTGCGCACCGCGGCCGTGAGCGCCGATTCGGGGTGCACGCCGCAGAAACGCGCGACGTTCACCAGGGTGAAGAGGATGTCCCCGAACTCCCGGGCCGTACCCTCCGCATCCCCGGCGGCCGCGGCCGCCCGGAACTCGGAGAGCTCCTCCTCCAGCTTGTCCATGACCCCGCCCAGGTCCCGCCAGTCGAACCGGGCGCGCGCGGCGCGCTCCGACACGGCGAAAGCGCGCAGCAGCCCGGGCAGGCTGGCCGGGACCGCGTCGAGGACCGACTCGCGGCGGTCGTTCCCCTTTTCGCCGCGCTTGATCTCCTGCCAGTTGCGGACGACCTCGGCGCTGTCCTTCACCTGGGTCGACCCGAACACGTGCGGGTGCCGGCGCCGCATCTTGTCCGCCACGGTCCGGCACACCCCGTCCAGGTCGAAGTGACCGCCCTCGGCGTGCATGATGCTGAGGAAGAGGACGTGGAACAGCACGTCCCCCAGCTCCTCCCGCACGGCCGCGGGGGCCTCGGACTCGACGGCGTCGGCCAGCTCGTAGGCCTCCTCGAGCAGGAACCGGGCCATGGAACGCGGGGTCTGCTCGCGGTCCCAGGGACACCCCCCGGGGCCCCTCAGCTGTCGCGATCACCCGGATGAGATCGTCCATCGCGGAAGGGGGACGGGTCATTTGAAGAGATCCCATCCCTTTTTCAGCGCGTCCAGCTTGGAGGTGAACTCGTGCTTGATATCGCTGGAGACCAGGGCCGCCAGGTTTTCGGCCGCCAGCGCCACGTACGGCGCGGTGGCCGAATCCCGGATGAGGGGCGTCCCCTTGGGCAGGAAGGCGGTGAGGACGAGAAAGATGACCGACACGATCAGCACCCCCTTGACGGCTCCGAAGAGGAAGCCGCCCAGCCGGTCGAGCCAGCCGAGGAAGACGATGCGCATGAGGTACTTGATGACGACGGCGATCACGTTGACCGTGATCACCACGGCGCAGAAGATCGCCAGAAAGGCGAGGATGTTGCGATACGCGGGATTGGAGACCAGGCCCGCGAGATAGCCGGCGGCGGGGGCGTAGAAGAGGTAGGCGAGGAAGAAGCCGCCCAGCACCCCGGCGACGGATGCCGCCTCCTTGAGCAATCCCCTGAAAAGCCCGCGCAGCAGGCTGTAGGCCAGGATCACGATCACGATGATGTCGAAGGTGTTCATGTCGCGCTCGGGTGCAAAAAGGTGGTTTTGAGTGTGACGACCGGTGCGGGTCACGGGCAGGGGCAGCGCCCCGGTCACCGCGACCGCGCGACCGGGGTTCGGAATCCGGGCGTGTCGACGCGGCCGGCAACGCGGCCTTTGTCCGTCGGGTGCATGATCGAGCCGGGTTCTAACAAATGCCGGCGGGACCCGTCAAGCGATACCCTGCGGAAGCTGCCGTCCCGTTTGCCTTCCGAGCGCCGGCTGTGGTAGATATGTGGGGTTCGGGACATCAGGCAAAAGGCTGTCTCCTCGAAGGGACCCCATGACCGACCCACACACCATCACCCTGCCGTTTGCGGACAACGACCTGGCGCGCCAGCTCTTCGGCGAGCACAACGGCCACCTCCAGCGCTTGGCGGAGATCCTGGATGTCCGCATCAACACCCGCGGCACGACGCTGTTCGTGGAGGGGGAACGCCCCCTGGCCGAACTGGCCGAGAACCTCCTGAACCAGCTCTACGGCCTGCTGCGCGAAGGCTATCCCCTGCACCCCAATGACATCGAGTACGCGGCGCGCATGCTGAGCGGCAACGAGCGCCTGAACCTGAAGGACGTCTTCCTGGACACCGTCTACGTCACGGCCAAGAAAAGCGTCGTCACTCCCAAGAGCCCGGCCCAGAAGGCCTACATCGACGCCATCCGCACCAACGACATCGTCTTCGGCATCGGGCCGGCCGGCACGGGCAAGACCTACCTGGCCATGGCCATGGCGGTCGCGGCCTACACCAAGGGCCAGGTCAGCCGGATCATTTTGACCCGCCCGGCGGTCGAGGCCGGCGAGACCCTGGGGTTCCTCCCGGGCGACCTGGCCGAGAAGGTGGACCCCTACCTGAGGCCCCTCTACGACGCGCTGCACGACATGATGCGCTTCGAAAAGGTCTCCAGCCTCATGGAGAAGGGGGTCATCGAGGTCGCGCCCATCGCGTTCATGCGCGGTCGCACGCTCAACGACGCCTTCATCATCCTGGACGAGGCCCAGAACACGACCTCCGAGCAGATGAAGATGTTCCTGACGCGCATCGGGTTCGGTTCGAAGGCCGTGATCACCGGCGACATCACCCAGATCGACCTGCCGCGCGAGCGCACCTCGGGGCTGATCGAGACCAAGAACATCCTGCAGGGCATCGAGGGCATCCGCTTCATCTTCTTCAGCAAGCAGGACGTGGTGCGCCACCGCCTGGTGCAGGAGATCATCCGCGCCTACGAGGAACTCGACGAGCGCCGCCGCGGGACCCCGGCCGGCGGGCCCGACGACGGGAGCGGGCGGGCGTGACCGCCGACACGCCCAGCCCCTTCGGGGACCGCCCCCTCGTCTGGCGTCTGACGGCCCTGTCCGCCATCACGCTGGTCTTCACGCTGCTGATCTATCCGTCGCTGCTCAGCCCGCGCCACCGCTACGCCGTCGGCGACGTGGCCGAACGGGACGTCAAGGCCTCCCGCGACTTCCTGGTGGAGGACCAGGCCGCCACGGAGATCAAGCGCCGCGAGGCGGTCCAGGAGATCCTCACGGTCTACGATGAGGACCCCGAGTTCGGCTGGCGCCTGGCGCGCGTCGTGGACGAGGCCTTCGCGGACATGCGCGCGGCCCGCAAGGCGGCGGCCGAGGCGCGACCGCCGGGGGCCTCCCCGCCGGACGCTGCCGCACCCGCGGCCCCGGCTCCGGTGCAGACGGACGAGGCGCGCAAGGCGTTCGAGGACCGGCTCGGCATCCGGGTGAACAAGGGGGCTTTCGCCCTGCTGGAGGCCGAGGGGTACAGCAAGCGCATCGCGGAGGCGATCGGCGACATCCTGCAGAAGATCAGCGAGAACGGCGTGCTCTCCGCCAAGGAGACCCTGCTGAAGGACTTCGAGCGGGGCGCGATCCTGCGGGATGTGCGCACCCGCGAGGAGCGGGTCGTCCGGGAGTTCAAGCAGTTCCACAGCGTCGAGCAGGCGCGCTCGCTCGTCCGCACGGCGGGCCAGACGGCCCTGCGCGAGTTCGACTACGGGCTGTCCAACCTGGCGGTGGATTTCGCGCAGCGCCTGATCCAGCCCAACATCACGCTCAACCGCAGCGAAACCGAGCTGCGCAAGCAGCGGGCGGCCGCCGAGGTCAAGCCCGTCCTCTACCGGATCAAGCGCGGCGAGATGCTGGTGCGCGAAGGCGAGCGCGTGAGCGAGCTGCACCTGCTCAAGCTCAACGCCATGGAATCCGAAACGCGGCCCGAGCGCTTCTTCCTGAGCATTTTCGGCGCCGCCGGCCTGATGCTGTCCCTGTTCGCGACCGTCTACGTCTTGCACCTGCGGCGCATCCCGCTGCAGTCGGACCGCCCCGCGAAGGCCGTCATCCTGCTCGTCGCGGTCTTCACGGTCTTCCTGCTCCTGGCCCAGATGCTCGAGGTGGTCGCCCAGACCGTCATCCGCAACTCGGCCTTCGCAATCCCGGAGGCGGCCGCCGTGTTCCTCTTCCCGCTGGCCGCGGCCCCGATGATCGTCTGCGTGTTCCTCGGGCCGGCGGCGGCGATGCCGTTTGCGCTCGTGACCGCGGTCGCGGCGGCGGTGATCTTCCAGGGCAACGTCGACATGTTCGTGTTCTTCCTCGTCACCGGCAGCCTCGGCGCCCACTGGGTCCGCAACTGCCGGGAGCGCAAGGTGTTCGCCGCGGCCGGCGCCAAGACCGGGGTCGTGGGCATGGGGCTGGCTGCGGCCGTCGCCGTGCACGCCGGCGACCCGTCATGGACCGGCGCGCTCTGGGGCTCGGCGTTCGCGTTCCTGGGCGGGGTCGGCGCGGGGGTCGTCACCGCCGGCCTGGTGCCGCTGGCCGAGGTCGGCCTGGGCTACACGAGCGACATCACGCTGCTCGAGCTTGCCAACCTCGACCGGCCGCTGCTGCGCCGGCTCATGCTGGAAGCGCCCGGCACCTACCACCACTCCGTCGTCGTGGGCTCGATGGCGGAGGCGGCCGCAGCGGAGATCGAGGCCAACTCGCTCCTGGCCAAGGCGGCCGGCTACTACCACGACATCGGCAAGATCCGGAAGCCGCAGTACTTCATCGAGAACCAGCGCAACGGCCGGAACAAACACGACAAGCTCGCGCCCTCCATGTCGACCCTGATCCTCACCGCCCACCTGAAGGACGGGGTCGAGATCGCCCGGGAGCACCGGCTCGCCCCGGTCATCATCGACGGGATCCGCTCGCACCACGGCACCGGGCTGATCCGCTTCTTCTACGACAAGGCGCGGCAGTTGAAGGGGGACGAGGCCGTCAACCCCGAGGACTACCGCTACCCCGGCCCCAAGCCGCGCACGCGGGAGGCGGCCCTGGTCATGCTGGCCGACGTGGTCGAGGCCGCGTCGCGCACCCTCGACAACCCCACCCCGGCCCGGATCAAAGGGCTGGTGAAAACCCTGCTCGACCGGGTGTTCTCGGATGGCCAGCTGGACGAGTGCGACCTCACCCTGAAAGACCTCACCACGATCTCCCGGAGCTTCAACGCCATCCTGAACGGGATCCACCACCACCGCATCGAGTACGCGGACCAGCGCCCCGCCCACGCGGAGAACGGCAACGGCAAATCCAAAGATGGACATCCAGATCGCCAACCGACAAAGACGCCGCCGGGTGCCCTTGAAGCAGATGCAGCGGACGGCGCGGATTCTGATCGACGCACTGGGACGAGCTGACGCGGAGCTCTCGGTCCTGCTGGTGGACGACCGCCGGATCGCGGCCATGAACCGCGAATACCTGGACCGCGAGGGCCCGACCAACGTCATCGCCTTCCCGATGCAGGAAGGGCGTTTCGCCGAGCTCAGCCCCGCCCTGCTGGGGGACGTGGTCATCTCGGTCGACACCGCCGCGCGCGAGGCCGAGCAGGCCGGCATCGCCTTCGAGCGGCGCCTGGTCCAGCTGCTGGTCCACGGGGTGCTGCACCTCTGCGGCTACGACCACGAGCACGACCCCGCCCAAGCCCGCCGCATGGCGGCGAAGAGCCGGGCGCTGATGAAGAAGATCGAAGCAGAAAGTTTGAGGTGTTCAAGAGGAAGATTTTGGGTGTTCGGACTGATCCGTCGGATCGGACGGATCGGGTCACCGTGCAAACCGCTGGAGCTGCACCCCCCACGGCTGATGTGCGTAACACCCAAAACCTAAACACCAACACCCGCCGAGGCCCCCATGTTCATAGTCACCTCCGCCGAAATGCAGGCCATGGACCGGATGACGATCGAGCGCTTCGGAATCCCCGGCCGCGTGCTCATGGAGAACGCCGGCCGCGAGGCCGCGAGGGTCTTCCGGGCGCACTTCCCCGCTACCGCCGGCGGGACGGTGGGGGTCCTGGCCGGCCGGGGCAACAACGGCGGGGACGGCCACGTGATCGCCCGCTGCCTGGCGGCGAGCGGGTACCCCGTCACCGTCTTCCTGCTCGGCGCGGCCGACCGGGTCCATAGGCGACGCCGCCGCCAACCTCCGGCTGTTGTCCGCGCTCGGGATCCCGCTGATCGAGGTGCCGGACGAGGGGGCGTTCGACCGCCACGCCCCCCGGATGCGGGCGGCCGGTGTCTGGGTGGACGCCGTTTTCGGGATCGGCCTGCGCGACGCGGTGGGCGGGATTTACCGCAAGGCGATCGACTTCGTGAACGGCGCGGGGCGCCCGGTGTTCAGCGTCGACATGCCCTCCGGCCTGGATGCCGACACCGGCCTGCCGCTCGGCGCGTGCATCCGTGCGCGGGTCACCGTCACCTTCGGCTTCCCCAAGATCGGCCTCATGGTCCACCCGGGCGCCGAGCTCGCCGGGACGGTGGAGGTGGTCGACATCGGCATCCCCGAGGCGGTCGCCGACGCCGTCGCCCCGCGGCAGCGCCTGCTGACGCCCGACGACGTGCGGCGCATGCTCCCCGCACGGCCGGCCGACGCCCACAAGGGGCGCACCGGGCATCTCCTCGTGGTCGGGGGCTCCCCCGGCAAGACCGGGGCGGCCGCCATGACCGCGACCGCGGCGCTGCGGGTCGGGGCCGGGCGGGTGACCGTCGGGACGGCCGCGGCCCTGAACCCGGTCATGGAGACCCTGGTGCTGGAGGCCATGACCGCCCCCCTGGCGGATCACGGGACCGGGCGGCTGGGTGCAGCCGCCCTGGAGGAGCTGGCGGAGCTCGGCCGCGGCAAATCCTGCCTGGCCGTCGGCCCCGGGCTCGGGATGGCGCCCGGGACCGGGGAGCTCGTCCGCGCCCTGGTGCGCTCCGCCGACGCGCCGCTGGTCGTCGACGCGGACGGCCTGAACCACCTCGCCGGTCACCTGGAGACTCTGGAGGGCCTGCGGGTACCGGTCGTGCTGACGCCGCACCCGGGCGAGATGGCGCGGCTCATGGCCACGGATGCGGCGGCGGTGCAGCGCGACCGCCTCGGCTGCGCCCGGCGCCTCGCCACGGGCCGCGGCGTGCACGTGGTTCTGAAAGGCGCCCGCACGATCGTGGCCCACCCGGACGGCAGCCTCTTCCTGAACCCCACGGGCAACCCCGGCATGGCCGCCGGCGGCATGGGGGACGTCTTGACCGGCGCGATCGCCGGGTTGATCTGCCAGGGGATCCCGCCGGCCGAAGCCGCTCTGGCGGGGGTCTACCTGCACGGAGCCGCCGCCGACCGCCTCGCTGCCACCGTCGGCCCGTGCGGCTACCTCGCCGGAGAGGTGATGCGGGAGCTCCCCGCGGCCATGGCCCGGGTCGTTCAGGGGGGATAGGTGCCGGGGCTCGCGCTCATCAGCGACTCCGAGGAGCAGACCCGGGCCCTCGGGGAATGGTGCGGTCGGCGCATTCAGGGGCCGCTGGCGGTTTTCCTGGAAGGCGACCTCGGCAGCGGCAAGACGGCCTTCGTCCAGGGGCTGGCCCGCGGGCTGGGCGTCCCCGCCCGGACCTACGTCACCAGCCCGAGCTTCACGCTCGTCAACGAGTATCCGGCCCGCCTGCCCCTCTTCCACCTGGATCTCTACCGGCTTGACTCGGGCGCGGACCTGGACGACCTCGGGCTGGCCGACATGCTCGCCGGCGAGGCCGTGACCGCCATCGAGTGGGCCGAGCGCCTGACCCCCGGGGCCGCCTCCGACCGGCTGGAGATCCGCTTCGAGATCACCGCCGCGGACACGCGCCGGTTGTGCCTGCATGCATATGGACAAGCCGCTGCGACTTTGCTAAAGGCGATGGACTCACCGGGCCTTCCCTGCCGGAAAGAGTGATCGACGGGCGGGCGCCGGCACGCCCGACAGGTACGGAGGAACGCATGGGACTGATCGTCCAGAAGTACGGCGGCACGTCGGTCGCCAACCTGGAACGCATCCAGAACGTCGCCCGCCGCGTGGTGCGCACGTATGAACAGGGCCACGACGTCGTGGTCATCGTCTCGGCCATGTCGGGCGTCACCGACGGCCTGATCGGCCTGGCCCGGCAGGTGAGCGGCAGCCCGGACAAGCGCGAGCTCGACGCCCTGCTCGCCACGGGCGAGCAGACCACGGCCGCGCTGCTGGCCATGACCCTCCGGTCCATGGGGCACGCGGCGCTCTCGCTGATGGGCTTTCAGGTGGAGGTCCGCACGGACTTCTGTTACGGCAACGCGCGCATCCAGGACATCCGCATCGAGCGCGTACGCGGGCTGCTCGAGAAACGCCACATCGTCGTGGTGGCGGGCTTCCAGGGCTGCGACCCGGACGGCAACATCACGACCCTCGGCCGCGGGGGCTCGGACACCTCGGCGGTCGCCATCGCCGCCGCGCTGAAGGCGGACGCCTGCGAGATCTACACCGACGTCACGGGGGTGTTCACGGCCGACCCGAACGTGGTCACCCAGGCGCGCAAGCTGAGCAAGGTCTCCTACGAGGAGATGCTCGAGATGGCCAGCATCGGCGCCAAGGTGCTGCAGATCCGGTCCGTCGAGTTCGCGATGAAATACAACGTGCCGGTGCACGTGCGATCGTCTTTTTCCGATGAGGAGGGGACCATGGTGGTATCCGAAGAAAACGGCATGGAGCGCGTGATCGTGTCCGCGGTGACCATGACCAAGAACGACGCCCGCATCACCCTGCGCAAGGTGCCCGACATGCCCGGCATCGCCGCCCGGATCTTCAGCCCGGTCGCGGAGGCCGGCATCTGCGTCGACATGATCATCCAGAACACCCGCGCCAGCGGCAAAACCGACCTGACCTTCACCGTCCCGCGCGCCGACTTCAAGGCCGCGCTCGAGATCGAGCAGCGGGTCGCCAAAGAGATCGAGGCCGAGGACGTCTTCGGCGACGAGAACATCGCCAAGGTCTCGGTCACCGGCGTCGGCATGCGCAGCCACCCGGGGGTCGCCGCCCGCATGTTCTCGACCCTGGCCCGCGAGGGCGTCAACATCCTGATGATCAGCACCTCAGAGATCCGCATCTCGTGCCTGATCGAGCAGAAATACGCGGAACTCGCCGTCCAGAGCCTGCACACCGAATTTGGGCTGGACCAGGCGTAGCCTCAAACGCAGACGTCCGGGGGGGCGCATTTCCGTGCCCTCCCCCCGGACGTCTGCGATGCTCGATTCAGGATGCGTGATCCTCGATCAGGCCCCCGCCGACCCTGGAACCTTGGACGCCCTCACCCCATGCCCCGGTTCTCGCCGCGCCAGCTGATCGTCGTCGCCCTCCTGGCAGCCCTCATCCTGGGGCTGACGCTCTACCGCACCTTTCGCCCGCTTTGACACGGCTTGCTGCAAAACGACGCCAAGATCTGCGGCTGCAGCCGCATCCCGCGGTCACTTAACACCGTACAACCGTAACACCACGCTCCCGACGCGAAACCGAACGCCTGAACACCTGAATACGCCAAACACCCATTTTAAATCACCGCGGCGATTTCGGCTGCGACCCTCCTGGCCGCCTCGCGCGGGTCGGCGGCGTCGCGGATCGGGCGGCCGATGACGAGATAGTCCGAGCCGGCCGTGACGGCCGCGGCCGGGGTGGCGACCCGTGCCTGGTCGTCCTTCCCGCCCCCGGCCCACGCCGGCCGGATGCCCGGGGTCACCGCGAGGAACTCCCGGCCGAAGCGCGCCTTGACGCCGGCGACCTCGAGGCCCGAGCACACGATGCCGGCGCACCCGGCGGCGTGCGCCGCCGCGGCGCGCCGCATGACCAGTTGCGTCAGGTCCTCCTGGAAACCCGCGGCCCGCGCCTCCGCGGCGGACACGCTGGTCAGCACCGTGATCCCCAACACCCGGACCGGACCGGCCGCGGCGACGGCCGCCGCGAGCATGCGCGGGCTCTCCCCGCAGTGAACCGTCGCCAGCCGCACCCCCAGATCCGCGACCCCGGCCATCGCGCGCGACACGGTCTCCGGGATGTCGTGCAGCTTCAGGTCCAGGAACACCCCGGCCGGACCGGCGGCGTGGATGTGGCGGACGATGGACGGGCCGCAGCGCACGAAGAGCTCCAGCCCCACCTTGAACATGCCGACCTCGCCGGCGAGCAGTTCCACGAGCCCTCTGGCCTCCGCCTCGGAGGCGACGTCCAGCGGGAACACGATGTAGTCTTTCGCTTCTCTCATGCGCCCTCGATCGAGCTAAAGTTGGCAGGCTGGTACAGCAGGCGCGCAACCGCCGAGTGTATGGGGTTCATTGAGTCATAGGGATTGAGGGTTAAGACCAACGCGATCCGCCGTCAACTCAACAAACCCGATAACTCACAAACGCCCCTATCCCTTCTCGCCGTAGTGCTGCCGGATCCAGTCGCGGTAGTGGCCGCTGCGCACGCGGTCGACCCAGCCGCGGTTGGCGAGGTACCACTCGATCGTGCGCCGCAGCCCGGAACGAAAATCCTCCCGGGGCGACCAGCCGAGCTCGGTCTCGATGCGGGTGCAGTCGATCGCGTAGCGCAGGTCGTGCCCCGGACGGTCCTTGACGAAGGCGATCAGCCGGCGGCGCGGGCCCGCACCCGGCTCCGGCCGCATCTCGTCCAGCAGGTCGCAGATCATCCCGACCGTGTCGATGTTCGCCATCTCGCAGCGCCCGCCGACGTTGTAGACGCGCCCCGGCCGCCCGGCCTGCATGATCCGCCACACCGCCCGGCAGTGATCGGTCACGTAGAGCCAGTCGCGCACGTTCAGCCCCTTTCCGTAGACCGGCAGCGGCTGGCCCTCGAGCGCGTTCAGGAGCACGAGCGGGATCAGCTTTTCGGGGAACTGGTAGGGGCCGTAGTTGTTCGAGCAGTTGGAGATCGTCACCGGCAGGCCGTAGGTCTCGCCGTAGGCGCGCACCAGGTGGTCGGAGCCGGCCTTCGAGGCCGAGTACGGGCTGTTCGGCCGGTAGGGGGTGTCCTCGGTGAAGCGGCCCTCCGGGCCGAGCGAGCCGTAGACCTCGTCGGTGCTCACGTGGTGGAACAGACGCAGCCCGTCCGCCCGCTCGCGCGCCACCTCGAGCAGGGTGAACGTGCCCTCGAGGTTGGTGCGGATGAAGGCATCCGGCGCCGCGATCGAGCGGTCCACGTGCGATTCGGCCGCGAAGTGGCAGACCGTGTCGATCTCGAAGCGTTCGAAGGCCGCGCGCACC
Organism: uncultured delta proteobacterium; assembly: GCA_963828345.1. Taxonomy (GTDB): domain Bacteria; phylum Desulfobacterota; class Desulfobacteria; order Desulfobacterales; family SpSt-501; genus SpSt-501. The sequence continues at coordinate 74,852 of CAWHEZ010000003.1, read as the reverse complement.
GCCGCACGGTCGCAGATGTCGGCGTGCACCATCGCGTACCGCTGCGGGAACGCCGCCGCGATGTCCGCGAGACTCTCGGGGTTGGCGGCATACGTGAGCTTGTCGAAATTGACCACCCGGCCCGTGAAGCCGGCCTCGTCCAGGAGAAACCGCACAAAGTTGGAACCGATGAATCCGCATCCGCCGGTGACGAGAATGTTCTGCATGCGTGGTCGTCCCAGTCAATAACAGGTTCAATGATTAAGGGGTTCAGCGGTTCACGGTTCATTTGTTCCAGGATCCCCGGCGCTCATCGCGGCTGGAAAGCCGCTCCCACCGACACCGAACACCCCCTGACACCCAGATACCCAAATACCCAAACACCAAACACTAAATACAAAACACCAAACACGATCTCTTATTTGTCGCTGCACCATACCTCAAATCCGGACTCCCATAAACAGCTTTCTGCCCGGCCGCGCCAAGAAAACGGTTGAATCCCAGAGGCCGGCATGTTATAAAATTTCATAATGTTTCCGCATAAATAATCTGCGAGGCCGATCACCGCACCCATGCAGCACCAGCACATCAGCGCCGGGAGCTTTCACGTCGGGTCCGCCCAGTCGATCATCCTGGAAGCCTACCTGGGAACCTGCGTCGGGGTGGCCCTGTTCGACCCCGACGCGAGGGTGGGGGGGCTGGCCCACTTCCTGCTCCCCGAGCCGGTTTCCGTGAACGCCGACTGGCAGCCCGAAAAATACGCCGCCAGCGGCATGCCCGTATTTTTAGAGGCCCTCTACAAGGCCGGGGCCCGGTCGGGGAGTCTGCGGGCCACGCTGGCGGGCGGGGCGCTCGTGGGGCCGGTCGACGACATGGACCTGAACCTCGACATCGGCGGCCGCACGGCCGAGGCCGCCGAACGCATCCTGCGGGCGGAAGGCATCCACATCGACCGGATCGAGACCGGCGGGTTCTTCTCCTGCTGCATTCAGCATGGACCTGCAGGACGGGGCCTGCCGCATCGAACCCTCCGGCGTCGCGGGGATGAACGCGGCCCGGCCGGCGCTGCTGCCGGCCGAGGGCGACATCGAGCGGGCCTTCGACCGGCTGCAGCCCGTCCCCCAGGCCGCTCTCAAGATCATGCGCCTGATCGACCAGGAGGAGTACGACACCCGCCTCCTGGCGTCGGAAGTGAGACACGACCAGGTGCTGAGCGCGCGCACCCTGCAACTGGCCAACTCGGTCATGTTCGCCACCCGCAACCGGATCGAGTCGATCGATCACGCCCTGATGTTCCTCGGCGTCAACCTGTTCATGAAGTTCGTCGTGACCGCGGCGGTCGAGGCGTTCTACTCCCAGTCCGAGTCCGGGTACTCGCTCGTCCGCGGCGGGCTCTACCACCACGCGACCGGCACCGGGCTCGTGGCCGAGCGCCTGGCGCGGCTGACCGAGGCGGCCAAGCCCGGGCAGGCCTACACGGCCGGGCTGCTGCACGACATCGGCAAGGTCGTGCTCGACCAGTTCGTGGCCGGGGCCGCGCCGCTCTTCTACCGCCGCCTGATCGAGGAGAAGACCTCCGATTTCACCCGGGCCGAGCAGGCGGTCTTCGGCACCACGCACACGGAGGTCGGACACCGCCTGGCGCAGCGCTGGTCGTTCCCGGACTCGCTCGCGGCGGCCATCCGCTGGCACCACTGCCCGGAGCAGAGCCGGACGCACGCGGAACTGAGCCACATCGTCTTCCTCGCGAACCTGATCATGTCCCGCTTCCACTCCGGCCTGGAAATCGAGGCGCAGGACAGCGGCTCTCTGGCCGCGCGCCTGCAGGCGGTCGGCCTGTCGCTCGAGCGGCTGCCCGCGATCGTCGACTCGATCCCGCTGGCGGTCTTCGAACCCACCCCGGCTGCGGCCCTCACGCGGTGAGGCCCGGCGCGGAGACGAAGGACGTCCCATGACCTTGAGCCTTGACCAGCAGGAGCTGCTGCGGACGCTGCCGGCCGTGGACCGGATGATCGAGCTCGCCCGGGCCGAGGCCTGCTTCGAGCTGATCCCCGCCTCCGTGGTGGTCGCCGCCATCCGCGAGGTGATCGAGGCCGACCGCCGCCGCATCCTGGGCGGCGACCGCGTGCCGGCGCCGGCGGAGCTGGCGGAGACGGCCGTGCTGCAGCGCGTCAAGGCGGCAGTCGCTGCGGCGATGCGGCCCAGGCTGCGCCGGGTCGTCAACGCGACCGGAGTGGTGCTGCACACCAACCTGGGGCGCGCGCTGCTCGCCGAAGAGGCGGTCGCCAACCTGGTCGGCATCGCCGGCCGCTACTCCAACCTCGAGTACGACCTGGACGAGGGCCGCCGCGGCTCGCGCTACATGGCCGTGCGCGACCTGCTGTGCGAGATGACCGGCGCCGAGGACGCCATGGTCGTCAACAACAACGCCGGGGCGGTGCTCATCTGCCTGGAAACCCTCGCCCGGGGCCGGCCGGTCGTGGTCTCGCGCAGCGACCTCGTCGAGATCGGCGGCTCCTTCCGCGTCCCGGACGTGATGGCCAAGAGCGGGGCCGTCCTGACCGAGGTCGGCACCACCAACCGCACCCACCTGCGCGACTACGAGGGGGCGATCACCCCCGAAACCGCGCTGCTGCTCAAGGTTCACTGGAGCAACTACCGCATCGTCGGCTTCACCGCCCAGGTGGCCCTCCGGCAGCTGGTCGAGCTGGGGGCCGCGCACGGGGTCCCGGTGATGGAGGACCTGGGCAGCGGCACGTTCATCGATTTCGCGCGCTACGGCCTGCCGCCGGAGCCCACCGTCCGGGAGTCGGTCGCGGCCGGGGCGGACGTGGTCACCTTCAGCGGCGACAAGCTCCTGGGCGGCCCCCAGGCCGGGATCATCGTCGGCCGCAGAGCCCTGGTCGAGCGCATCCGCAAGAACCCGATCAACCGGGCGCTGCGCATCGACAAGCTCACCCTGGCCGCGCTGGAGAGCACGCTGCGCCTCTACCGGGACGAAGCCGAGGCCATCGCCCGGATCCCCACCCTGCGCATGCTGACCGAGCCCGAAGCGAGCATCCTGACACGCGCCGAAGGGCTGGCGTCCCGCCTGCGGGCGCTCGACGACCGGCGCCTGACGGTCGAGATCGTGTGCCGACCGTCCATGGCCGGCGGCGGCTCGCTGCCGACCATGGAGCTGCCCAGCCGCTGCGTGAGCGTCCGGGTGCAGGGGGTCCCCGACCACCGCCTGGAGCTCGCGCTCCGGCGTCACGAACCGCCCGTCATCGGCCGCATCGAGGACGGCGCCTTCGTGATGGACGCGCGCACCCTCCAGGCCGACGAGCCCGCGCTCGTCGCCGCCGCCTTCGAATCGGTATTGAAAGCGTTCTGACCCATGGCGAACCGACGCAAGACGATCGCACGCAAGGCCGGGATCACCGACCACTTCCTGATCTCGCAGGCCGACCACCGCCGCTCGGGCGAAATCCCGCCGCAGGGCGAACACACGCGGGACCTGCTGGCGCCGGCCTACCCCGACCTCGCCTACGGAGCCCGCCTGCGGCAGATAGCCGTCGAGCGGACGGCGACGAGCGCGCAGTTCGCGGTCACCGTCATAGGCCCGGGCACCCCGCCCGCCGCGCAGGCCACCGACCCGGACCCGTCCGCCGAGCCGCTGCCGCGGATCGCCGCCTGCCTGGACGATCTGTGCGGGCAGGAACGCGGTTTCTGGGGGGTCGAGGACAGCGGCCTGCTCGCCGCGGTCTGGCCGGGCCGCTCGGCCGAGGATGCGCTGCTGATCGCGCGCCGCCTCCAGGAGGAGATCGGCGCGGCGGCCGCCCGGCAGGTGCGGGTCGGGGTCGCCGGGCACCCCACCCTGGACCTTCCCCCGCAGGCGGCGCTCGACAACGCGCGCAAGGCCCTCGACCACGCCGCGTTCTTCGGACCCGACAGCCGCGTCGCCTTTGACGCGGTCTCGCTCAACATCAGCGGGGACGCGCTCTACGAGCGGGGCGACGTGCCGGCCGCCGTGCGCGAGTTCCGGCACGGGCTGGAGCTCGACCCCGGGAGCGTGAACCTGCACAACAGCCTGGGGGTGTGCTACGCGGTCCTGAAGGACTACGAGCACGCCCTGGCGGAGTTCACGGCCGCGCTGCGCCTGCAGCCCGACGACCACATGGCCGTTTACAACCTCGGCCTCGTGCAGGCGCTGCTCGGACGCCGGGACGCGGCGCTGGGGTTCTTCCTGCGGGCCAACGAGCTGCGCGGGGACGTCTTCGAGGTCCTCCTCCAGACCGGCAAGCTCTATCTCGAGATGGGACAGCCGCAGTCGGCCCGCCCCTTCCTCGAGCACGCCGCGCGGCTGCGCTCCAGGTCCGGGAGCATCTACCGGCTGCTGGGCGACTGCTACACGGCCGTGGGGGTTCCGGAAAAGGCCATCAACGCCTACAAGAAGGCCGTCAAGGCCAACCCGGCCGACGTGGCCGCCCTCTCGGCGCTGGGATGCCTGTTCGACGAAAAGGGGGAAAACCCCGAAATCGCCCTGGTCTTCTGCCGCGAGAGCGCACGGCTTGCCCCGGACAACGCACTCTTCCGCGCACGCCTGGGGGCGCTCTACCTGAAGATGAACCGGCCCGAGGAGGCGCTCGCGGAGTACGAGCGGGCCACGGCTCTGGGCCACGACGCCGCGGCCGAACTCGCCGGCCTGCGCGACCGCTTGGCAGGGTGCGCAACAACCCGCAACGATCCCCCCGCGCCGTAATCCCCCGGGGACAGGACGCACTCGCGCACCGCGCCCCGGTGCCGAGGCCGGAGCCCGCATGCCCGACCACCTGAAACTCATCGCCGAGATCCTCGCGGACAGCCTGCGGGTGAAGCGCGCAGCCGTGGAGGCGAACGCCGAGGCCTCTCGTCGTCGCGGCCGAGACCGTCGCCGCCTGCCTCGCCTCCGGGCGCAAGGTGCTGTTCTTCGGCAACGGCGGCAGCGCCGCCGACGCCCAGCACCTGGCGGCCGAGTTCGTCAACCGCTTCCGCATCGAGCGACCGCCGCTGGCGGCCCTCGCCCTGACCACCGACACCTCGATTCTGACCAGCATCGGCAACGACTACCATTTCGACGAGATCTTCGCCAAGCAGGTCCTCGCCCTCGGCGCCGCAGGCGATGTGGCCTGCGGGATCAGCACGAGCGGCAACTCGCCCAACGTGGTCAAGGCCGTCGAGGCCGCCCGCGCCAAGGGGCTGCGCACGATCGGATGGACCGGCCGCGGGGGTCGGCTGGCGGAGTGCTCGGAGCTCGTGCTGCGGGTCGACTCGGCCGTGACCGCGCGCATCCAGGAGTGCCACATCGCCTTCGGCCACATCCTCTGCGAACTGGTCGACCGCATCCTGTTCCCCGAGAGGTTCACGGAATGAAACCCGAGGTGCTCCCCATCGATCTCGTCCGGGTCGCGACCGGCCCGATCGCCGACCGACCGAGCAAGGTCGGCCTGGCCGAAATGGCGACCCCCTGGGCGGCGGGCGGCAGCCTGTCCGCGTTTTTCGACCGCCTGCCGAACCTGCTGGCCGCCGCCGACCTGAAGGCGGTCGTCGCCGCGCTGGTCCAGGCGCGGCGCCAAGGGGCGCCGGCGATTCTCGGGTTGGGCGGACACGTGATCAAGGTCGGCCTGGGGCCGCTCGTCGTCGACCTCATGGAGCGCGGGGTCGTCACCGGGGTGGCCATGAACGGGGCGGGCATCGTGCACGAGACCGAGCTCGCCATGACCGGCCGGACCTCCGAGGACGTGGGGCCGGCCCTCGACAGCGGCACCTTCGGCATGTCCGCCGAAACCAACGCCTTCGTCCAGCAGGCGCTCCGCAGCGCTCCCGAGGGGACGGGCCTGGGGCGCGCGGTCGGCGCGGCGCTGCTCGCCGCCGGGCTCCCGCACGCCGGCCGGAGCATCCTGGCCGCCGCGGCCCGCCTGGGCCTGCCCGCAACCGTGCACGTCGCCATCGGCACCGACATCCTGCACATGCACCCCGGCTTCGACCCCGGCCGGACGGGTGCGATGTCCCACCTCGACTTCCGCATCCTCGCCGCGCAGGTCGCCCGGCTCGAGGGCGGGGTCTACTTCAACGCGGGCTCGGCGGTCATCCTGCCGGAGGTCTTCCTGAAGGCGGTCGCCGTCGCCCGCAACCTCGGCCACCGGCTGGACGCCTTCACCACGGTCAACCTCGATTTCAACCGCCACTACCGGCCCACCGTCAACGTGCTCCAGCGCCCGACCGCCCGGGGCGGCCGGGGCATCGGTCTGGTCGGGCACCACGAGATCCTGCTGCCGCTCATCGCCGCCGGCGTGATCGAGGCACTCGCCGGCAATGAGCCTTGAACCCATCCCTAAAATGCATCTGACGGCCGCATGCGGCGTTGCCGGCCGCCTCATCCTGCTCACATACTGTAATGTATGCTGCGCGGCCTCGGCGGCCGGCGCCTTGCCTGCGACCGTGATCCGCTATTTTTGAGATGGGTTCTTGACAAACCGTTGTCAATTTCATTAAAGCCGTTACCTTTAATGCAACACTCGCTCGGCACTCCGCGCCTCGGATCGGATTGCCCCCCGCCCGTGCAGATCGGCGGTCTAATAACACGCATCGGGCCGTCGGCCACGGCGCGCGGCCTTTCGGGAAGCGCAGCCTGCCGGGAAGCATGTGAGCATTCACGCAAGCGCCGCGCGACGCAGGACCACGGCCCGAGACGCAGTTTTCCGGAGAAGGAGACCATTGTGCCCATCTACGAGTACCACTGTGACAAATGCGGAGCGGATTTCGAGTGCCTGGTCTTCGGCAGCGAGAAGCCCGAGTGCCGCTGCTGCAGCAGCAAAAAGGTGCGCAAGCGCATGTCCGCCTGCGGCTTCGTGAGCAAGGGCTCGGGCGGCCAGCCCGCCAAGACGGCGGCCGGCTCCTCGTGCGGCGGCTGCCACGCCGGAAGCTGCGCGGGCTGCAAGCACTGATGGCCCGCCCGATCACGATCGGCACCCGCGGCAGCCGTCTGGCGCTCTGGCAGGCCGAGTGGGTGCGCGCGCAGATCGAGCACCGCTTCCCCGGGGCCGAGGTCGCGCTCGCGATCATCAAGACCCAGGGCGACAAGATCCTGGATGTCCCGCTCGCCCAGGTCGGCGGCAAGGGCCTCTTCGTCAAGGAGATCGAGTCCGCCCTGCTCGACGGCCGCGTGGACGTGGCGGTCCACAGCATGAAGGACATGCCGGCCGAAATCCCGGACGGTCTCGAGATCGGCGCGGTGCCGGAGCGCGAGATTGCCACCGACGTCCTCATCTCCCGCGGCGGGCTGCCCCTGCGGGAGATCGCGCCGGGCGGGGTGATCGGCACGAGCAGCCTGCGGCGCGCCGCCCAGATCCGTCACCTGCGGGGCGACCTCGAGGTCGTCCCGCTGCGCGGCAACGTCGAGACGCGCATCGCGAAGCTCGACGCGGGCGAGCTCGCCGGGATCGTCCTGGCCGCGGCCGGCCTCAAGCGCCTCGGCCTGGCGGCACGGGCGAGCGAGCACCTGCCCCCCGACGTCATGCTGCCGGCCGTGGGCCAGGGGGCGCTGTGCATCGAGATCCGCCGGTACGACCCGCGCATCGGCCCGATCGTCGCCGCGCTCGACCACCGCGACAGCCGGCGGGCGGTCATGGGCGAGCGCGCCTTCCTGCGGCGGCTCCAGGGCGGGTGCCAGGTCCCGATCGCCGGTCATGCCCGCATCGACGGCCCGCGGCTCACCCTGGCCGGGCTGGTGGCCGGGGTCGACGGCACTCCGCTCATTGCGGAGCGGCTGAGCGGCCCGGCCGAAACGGCCGAGACGATCGGTGTGGAGCTCGCCGAAATCCTCCTCGGCCGCGGCGCGGACGAAATCCTGCAACCCTTCAACGCGGCACCCGGAGCGTGAACATGCCCAAGGTGTATCTGGTCGGAGCCGGCCCCGGGGACCCGGGCCTCATCACGGTCAAGGGCCGGGAGTGCATCGCGGCGGCCGACGTGGTCGTCTACGACTACCTGGCCGCGCCCGCCCTGCTCCGGCACGCGCGGCCGGACGCCGAGCTGATCTACGTCGGCAAGAAGGGCGGCGAGCACACCCTGCCCCAGGACGAGATCAACCGCCTGCTCGTCGCGAAAGCCACGGGGGACAAGGTCGTCACCCGGCTCAAGGGCGGCGACCCCTTCGTGTTCGGGCGCGGCGGCGAGGAGGCCGAGGTGCTGGTGGACGCCGGCATCCCCTTCGAGATCGTCCCCGGGGTGACCTCGGCCGTGGCGGCCCCGGCCTACGCCGGCATCCCGCTCAGCCACCGCCGGCTGACCTCCACGATCGCCTTTGTGACCGGCCACGAGGAGCCGGGCAAGGAGAGCTCGGGCATCGACTGGTCCGCGCTCGCCACCGGCATCGGGACCCTGGTCTTCTTCATGGGGGTGAAGAACCTGCCCACCATCGTCTCCGAGCTCGTCTCCCGCGGCCGGGCGCCGGAAACTCCGGTCGCGCTCGTGCGCTGGGGGACCACCCCGGAGCAGGCGACCGTGAGCGGCACGCTCGCCGACATCGTCGCGCGCGTCCAGGCGGCCGGACTCAAGGCGCCCGCTATCATCGTGGTGGGCGAGGTGGTCGGCCTGCGCGAACGCCTGCGCTGGTTCGAGGACCGGCCGCTGTTCGGCCGCCGCATCGTGGTGACGCGCTCGCGCGAACAGGCGAGCGACCTCGTCCGGGCCCTGTCCGACCTCGGGGCCGACTGCCTGGAGTGCCCCACCATCCGGGTGATGCCGCCGGACGACCCCGGCCCGCTCGACCGGGCGATCGACCGGCTGAACGACTACGACTGGATCGTGTTCACGAGCGTCAACGGCGTCGCCGGCTTCTTCGAACGGCTCCTGGCCCGCGGCCGGGACGTGCGGGCGCTCGGGCACCTGCGCACGGCCGCCATCGGGCCGGTCACGGCCGAGCGTCTGAAGTCCTTCGGCCTGAGGAGCGACCTCGTGCCCGAGACCTTCCAGGCCGAGGCGGTCGTCGCGGCCTTCGCTCGACAGGAGCTCCACGGACGCAGAGTGCTGCTGCCCCGGGCTCAGGAAGCGCGCGCGGTGCTGCCCGAGCAGCTCTCCGCCATGGGCGCAACGGTCCACGAGGTCGCGGTCTACCGGACGGTGCCGGCCGACCCGGACGCCGGGGCGCTGGTGGAGCGCTTGGCCGAACGGCCGGCCGACCTGCTCACCTTCACGAGCTCGTCCACGGTGAAAAACTTCAAGACGCTGCTGCCTCCGGGCGTTTTCGAACAGGTGAGACGGGTGCCCGCCGCCTGCATCGGCCCCATCACGGCCGACACGGCACGCGAGCTCGGGTTCGACGTGCGGATCGTGGCGGAGAGCTACACCATCCCCGGGCTGTGCGGGGCCATCCTGACCCACTACGCCGGGGGCGGCCGCCGCCCGTCTTGAATTCTCAACGGAACTGCGCTAACAGGGTTCAGAACGTCAAAACGGAAGGGCCGGCGATGAAAATCGAGCAGAGCGAGAAGGACGGCGTCACCTGCCTGGCGATCGAGGGCCGCCTCGACGCCGACTCCGCCCCGGAAGCGGAGCCCCTCATCAAGGCGATCCTGAAGGAAAAACAGCCGGGCCTGCTCTTCGATCTCAGCCGCATGGAGTACATCAGCAGCGCCGGCCTGCGCGTCATTCTCATGGCGGTCAAGGACATGCGCAACCGCAAGGGCAAAGTGGTCCTCTGCGCGCTCACGCCCTACGTCAAGGAAATCTTCGACGTGAGCAATTTCTCCTCGATCATCCCGATCACCGACTCCGTGGAGGCCGGTCTCCAGCAGATGCGGTAGTCCCGAAACCCGTCTCGGCGCACGGCCGGCGCCGGGGCATACCGCCCGCCACCCGGAAGTCCCCATGACCAACGCCCCGCCCCGCGAACTCATCGACCGCTGCCAGCGCCGCCTGAACTACCTGCGCATCTCCGTCACGGACCGCTGCAACCTGCGCTGCGCCTACTGCCTGCCCGGCGAGGACATCCCCCGCCTGCGCCACGAGGACGTCCTGCGCTACGAGGAGATCCTGCGCGTCGCGCGCGTCGCCGCCGGACTGGGCATCACCAAGGTGCGGGTCACCGGCGGGGAGCCGCTGGTCCGCCGGGGGGTCATCGACTTCCTCGCGGAGCTTGCGCGCATTCCCGGGATTCGCGACCTCTCTCTGACCACCAACGGCCTGCTGCTCAAGGAGAACGCCGGTCGACTGCGGGCTGCCGGGGTCGCGCGCGTCAACGTCAGCATGGACACCCTCGACCCCGGGCGCTACCGGGACATCACGGGGGTGGACGCCTTCGAACAGGCCTGGGAGGGTATCCGCGCCGCCCAGGCGCACGGCTTCCACCCCATCAAGATCAACGTGGTCGCCCTGCGGGGGGTGAACGACGACGAGCTTCCGGCGCTCGCGCGGCTGTCGCTGGACTCGCCCCTGCACGTGCGCTTCATCGAGTTCATGCCGATCGGCCGCGCGCGCTTCGCCGGCGCGCCGCTGCTCTTCCCCGAGATCATGGAGCGCATCAGCGTCATCGGCCGGCTGCTGCCGGTCGAGGGCTCGCCCCTGGACGGCCCGGCCCACCGCTACCGGTTCGACGGGGCGCAGGGCGAGGTCGGATTCATCCCCGCGATCAGCCACCACTTCTGCAGCCGCTGCAACCGGCTGCGCCTGACCGCGGACGGGCACCTGCGACCCTGCCTGCTGTCGGACCGGCACGAGGACGTGAAGGGGCCGCTGCGCTCCGGCGGCACGGACGCCGACATCGTGGAGATCTTTCTCCGGGCGACCCTTCACAAGCCGTCGGACCACAATCTCGCGGTGGGCGAGCCGGCGCACGTCTGCTGTCAGATGCGCTCCATCGGCGGGTGATACCCGGGCTCCGCCGGAACCCCAGGCTCGGCGTTGCGCGGCGGCCCGCGGGTCCTGCGGCGTACAGGACGTACGCCTCGGACCGCAGGCCTTGCGCGCCTTGATCCTGGGCTTCGGGCGAACCCGATTGACTGGACACTCGATTCTGGATACTGGCATCATCGATGGTTTCATCGAGCATCGAGTATCGTGTATCCAGCATCGACCCCTATTACACCCTGACCCCTTGAACCCTTTTGTTGCGGCCCTTGAACCGTGAACCCTGAACCCTGAACCCTCTTTAAGTCGTGGAGGCCCCCATGGACATCAAAATCGTCGCCATCGAAAACCCGGACCAGCTGAACCTCATTCTCGGGCAGTCCCACTTCATCAAGACGGTCGAGGACCTGCACGAGGCCATGGTGTCGACCGTACCCGGCGCCAAGTTCGGGCTCGCCTTCTGCGAGGCGTCGGACGTCTGCCTGGTGCGCCACTCGGGCACGGACCCGGGGCTGGTGGAACTGGCGAAGAAAAACGCGTTCGCGCTCGCCGCGGGGCACAGCTTCATCGTCTTCATGAAGGACATGTACCCCGTCAACGTCCTGAACGCGGTCAAGAACCTGCCCGAGGTCTGCCGCATTTTCTGCGCCACGGCCAACCCGGTTCAGGTGGTCGTCGGCGAGACCGAGCAGGGACGCGGCATCCTGGGGGTGATCGACGGGTTCAAGTCGAAGGGGATCGAGGGCGAGGCGGACATCCAGAAGCGCAAGGCGCTCTTGCGCGCGATCGGCTACAAACAGTAAAGCCCGTCTAACCGCTGACGGCCACAGCGCGTGCCGGACGCCTCGACTGCTCACATACGGGCCGATGCTGCGCGGTCTCGACGACCGGCGCCTTGCCTGTGGCCGTGATCCGCTATTTTTAAACGGGTTTTCCCTGCAGGCTGCCCCCAAAACCGCTGGCTGGAGCACGGGCTCCATGCGCGTCCTCAACCCCGAGTCGGAGGCATCGGCCATGTCCAGATGGTATCGCATCGCCCGGGTTCTGCTGCTGGGAATGCTGGTTCTGCTGGAAGGCTGCATGTTTTCCACGCTGCGGGACGAGCTGACCGAGATGCAGCGCGCCCACGCCCTGACCGGCCGGATTTTCAATCAGACCCGGCCGGAAACGAACGTGCTGCTGGTCCTGTATCAGCAGACCCCCGGCGGCCTCAGGATTTCGCAGGGCACCATCCTGAGCTCCGCGGTCGGCCGGTTCGTGGTCGAGGTCCCGAACGGCACCTTTTACCTCTTTGCGTTCGAGGACCTGGACAGCGACCTGGCCTGGGACGGCAGGGAGCCGAGCGGGTACTACGGCAGCCCGGATCCCATCGTCGTCACGGACCGGTCCCCCCAGACCCTGAAAGAGCTTGGACATACACCTGGACGCGCCGGCCGTCCGGCCCGACGGCTTTCCGGAAGCGGTGTCCCTCTCGGCGGAGAAGCTGGGCAGACTCGGTCGTGAAAATCGGGCAGGTCGTCGGCTTCGACGACCCGATCCTGTCGCCGGAGTACGGGAACAAGGGGTACTGGGAGCCGCTGACCTTCATCCGGGAGGTCGGGATCTGCCTCTTCTTCCGGGAGAAGTTCGATCCGGCCAAGATCCCGGTGCTGTTCGTCCACGGCGCCCTGGGGACGCCGCTCGGCTGGACGGACATCGTCGAGCGGCTGGACCCCGCTCGCTTCCAGCCCTGGTTCTACTACTACCCCTCGGGGCTCTCGCTGGAGACGACCAGCGCAGCGCTCAACTGGATGGTCAACCATCTGCATCGACACTACGGGTTCAGGGAGCTCTACGTGGTCGCCCACAGCATGGGCGGCCTGGTGGCCCGTTCCTTCATCCTGAAGAACGGGCATGAAAACCGACAGGATGTCGTCAAGCGGTTCGTCTCGATCAGCACCCCCTGGAACGGCCACAAGCTGACCGCCAAGGGGGTCCGGCAGGCCCCCGTGGCCGTGCCGAGCTGGCACGACATGGTGCCCGAGAGCCCCTTCATCCGCTCGCTGTTCGCGCGCCGGCTGCCCGAGTCCGTAACCTACGACCTCTTCTTCAGCTACCGGGGGGACTGCAGCCTGTTCCTGGAGAACAACGACGGGACGGTGGAGCTTGCGAGCGAGCTGGACGTGCGGGCCCAGCGCGAGGCCCGGCGGATCTACGGCTACGACGAGGACCACGGCAGCATCCTGACGAGCGGCGAGGCGATCGCGCAGCTCAGCCGCCTGCTCTCCGCGCAGACGGGCTCGCCACAATAGACTGGGCTATCCGCGCCCCTCGAGCGCCCGCCGCATGCGCCGCAGCCCCTCCCGCAGCACCGCCCGCGGGCAGCCGAAGTTCATCCGCACGAACCCCGGGCCGTCGAACTCGCGGCCGTCCTGAAGCCCGACCCCGGCCTCCTCGAAGAACCGCACCGGCTCGTCGATGCCCGTACCCCGCACGTCGATCCAGGCCAGATAGGTGCCCTCCACCGGCGCCATGGTCAGGCCGCCCGGCATCGCCGTCAGGGCCTCGGCGAGCGTGTCGCGGTTGCCCCGCAGGTAGTCGAGGAGCGCCCGGCGCCAGTCGCCGCAATCGCGATAGGCCACTGCCGCGGCGAGGTAGGCGAAGGGGTTGATCATCGGCACGATACCGGCCTTGGCCTGCACGAAGCGGCGGCGCAGCGGCTCGGAGGGGATGATCGCGAACGCGCAGCCCAGCCCGGCCAGGTTGAAGGTCTTGCTGGGCGCCATGAGCGTGATGCTGCGCCGGGCGGCCTCGGGCCCGAGGGTCGCAAACGCGACGTGTTCCTTGCCCGGGTCGAGCACGAGGCCGCAATGGATTTCGTCCGCGCAGACGACGAGATCGGCTGCGGCGCTCACCTCGGCCAGGCGTTCCAGCTCCGCCCGGTCGAACACGCGCCCCACCGGGTTGTGGGGGTTGCAGAGGAGCAGGAGCCGGGTGCGGGGGGTGACGGCCGCGGCCAGGCGCTCGAAGTCGATCGTCCAGCGGTTCCCGTCCGACTGCATCGGCACGCGCACCAGGCTGCGCCCCGAGTTGCGCGGGGCGGACAGGAAGGGCGGGTAGACCGGAACCAGCGTCAGCACGTCGTCCCCGGGCTCGCCGACCGCGCGGCAGGTGACGTTCAGCCCGGAGACGAGCCCCGGCAGCCAGACGACCCAGTCCGGGTCGACGGCCCAGCCGTGGTCGCGCGCGAGCATCTCCACGACGGCCTCGACCACCTCGGGCGTGGGGCCCGTGTAGCCGAAGACCCCGTGCTCCACGCGTTGCCGCAGGGCGTCGACGACGGCCGGGGGCGAGCGGAAATCCATGTCCGCCACCCACATGGGGATGACGTCGCGACCGCGATACTTGTCCCACTTCTCCGAACCCGTCCCGTGCCGCTCGATCACGCTGTCGAAATCGAACACGCCTCGTCCCCCTCCCTCGTCAGGTTGAAGTGTTTCGGAAAGAGCACATAGCTGATAGCGCATGGCGAAGAATAAGAAAAGGGGCGGATGCCGGCAGTAGGATTGCAGGCTGCGAGATGATGGAGGATGGATATTCGGATTCGTGCACCCGTGGACCCGTTTGCCCGTGCTTCCGGGGTGTCCAATGGGATAGCTCACCGGCACGAACGGGCGAACGGACCTGACGGTATCTACCGTTTCGTGCGCATCAGCTGGACGTAGGCTTGCGACAGCCGCACGAAGCGCTCGTGGTCGCCGCCCTTGTCCGGGTGCAGCTCCTGAGCGCGGCGCCGGAAAAGGCGCGTGAGCTCGCGGCCGCTCATCTGCTTGAGCGCCTCGCGGCTCGCCGCGAAAACCTCGGTCATCTCCTGCAGGCTCGCCGCGACCGAGGCGGGCGGCCGGTAGTCCCGGTGCCGGTTGATGAAATCCTGAAGGTAGGCCGCGGCCGGCGAACGCGACTCGAACTCGTGGTCGAAGTACATGATCGCGTAGCGCACGAGGTAGTCGTTGAGGCGCGTGCCCGGCGTCCATGCCGGCCCAGAAGGCGGGGTCGGCCTGGAGGGCGCAGAGCGCCTCACCGTACACCGCGTCGAGCCGGTCACGGTCGAGGAGCTCGGGGGCTTCACGGGCGAAGCGCTGGTCGAAGGCCCGCTGCAGGTCGAAGATCGTGTAGACGTAAGCCTTCAGCTCCCGCGGTCGGAGCACGGCCTCCATCTCGATAAACCCCTGCTCGAGCTCGTCGCGCGACTTGCCCTGGAGCGCGCGCAGGCTGGAGGGCGGCAGCCCCCCGAGCGAGCGTTGGTCCAGGCGGCCGGTCTTGAGGAAGAGCAGCCTGCGCCGGTCGAACAGGTGCGGCACGTCCGGGGAACCGCGGGTCCGGGGTCTCCCGCGCGCGGCGAGCACGCTCCTCCCGGCACCGGAAGCCCTCGAGCTTCCAGCGGATGTCCGGGGCGATGAACGGCCAGAAGATCGACTCCAGCTCCGCGGAAGACGGGTCGGCCCCGCGCGCGCGCAGCGCCTCCTCCAGCTCGGGGTCGATGTAGAACGCGTTCCCGCCCGGGTAGACGATGAAGCGCTCGGGCGCGGGGCCCAGGTCGAACACCTCCCGGAACAGCAGGTGCGCGCCGCTGCGGTAGGACTCGCGCAGCGCGTACTGCCATCGACCCGCGATGCGCCGACGGGCGAGATACATGGGTCGCCTCGCAAGCAGAGTGTCTGGGCATTCAGCCGGGCCGCAGACAGGAAGAAACCTTTGCCCGTGGACCCGTTGGCCCGTTTGCCCGAATGAAGGCGTATCGGGTCGTCGACCCCCAAAAGGCCAACGGCCGCCCGAGGCGCCGGGTTCAACAGCGCGCCGCGGTTTCCCGCCGGGAAACTCGCGGGCTGGATGCCTGAATGTAGCGCAGGTTCGGCGTTTGCCAACCGCACTTGTGTTCCGGCCGCAGCGGCATTACAACTACCCCACCTGAAACGAGGAGGAGTCATGGAGCTGGTAGAACTGGGCCGGAGCGGCATCCGGGTGTCGCCGGTGATCATGGGGATGTGGCAGGCCGGCCGGGAGATGTGGTCCGGGATCGACGACCGGGAAATCCGGCGGGCGCTGCGCGGCGCGGTCGACGCGGGCATCACCGCGTTCGACACGGCCGAGATGTACGGCAAGGGACACTCGGAGCGCATGCTCGCGGCCGCGCTCGGGGACGTGCGCGCGCAGGTGGTCTACATGACCAAGGTCTTCCCCAACCACCTGAGCTACGACCAGCTGATCGCCGCCTGCAACCGGTCGCTCAAGAACCTCAAGACCGACACCATCGACCTCTACCAGATCCACTGGCCGTCCGGGAGCTGGGGCAGTCGCAAGGTCGCGATCGAGGAGACCATGCGGGCCCTCAACGACCTGAAGGCGCAGGGAAAGATCCGGGCGATCGGGGTGTCCAACTTCGCGGCCGCCCAGATCGAGGAGGCCGCGCGCTTCGGTGCCGTCGAGACGCTGCAGCCCCCCTATTCCCTCTTCTGGCGGGCGATCGAGCACGCGGAGCTGCCCTGGTGCGCCGCTCACGGGCTGACCGTGCTCGCCTACTCGCCCATGGCCCAGGGCATCCTGGCCGGCCGTTTTCCCGCGCAGCCGGCCTTCGAGAAGGACGACCACCGCAGCCGTCACCGCCTCTTTCAGCCCGACCTCTACCCGCTCGTTCACGCGGCGGTCGAGCGCCTGCGGCCGATCGCGGAGCGCAACGGCCTCACCCTCGCCCAGCTGGCGCTCGCCTGGGTCATCTCCCACCCGAACGTCTGCGCGATCGCCGGGGCGCGCAACGCCGCCCAGGCGGCGGACAATGCCCGGGCCGCGCGGGTAACGCTGTCCGCAGCCGACGTGGCCGAGATGGATGCGATCGGCCGCACGGTCACCGATCGCTTAGACGGCAACCCGGTCCAGTGGAACTTC
The DNA here is from genome assembly GCA_963828345.1 of uncultured delta proteobacterium. GTDB lineage: Bacteria > Desulfobacterota > Desulfobacteria > Desulfobacterales > SpSt-501 > SpSt-501. The sequence continues at coordinate 58,085 of CAWHEZ010000003.1, read as the reverse complement.
TGAAAACCGGCGCCTCAGACCGTGATCCGGCGTTGCGCGGCCTTTTGTAAATGCTCACATACTGTCCGTATGCTGCGCTTTCCAAACCGCCGCGCGCCTTGGCTGACGGTCTGCGGCTTGGTTTTCAGAAAGCGCCAGATGAGTCACAGTATGTGAGCATTTACGAAACGCCGCGCAACGCCGGATCACGGCCTGCAGGCTTGGTTTTCAACGAACTCCGGTTTCGAGGTAGGCCCTGATCCCCTCGCGGTCCAGCCCGGCGAGCCCCAGCGCCTCGACCGTCCGGGCGCCCTTCTGGAAGTACGCTTCCCCCGATATGGCTTCTCCCATGCGGACGATCGTCTCGCTCACCGGGGTCGGCACCCCCAGGACCTTGCCGAGCGAGCAGAAGAAGACCAGCCCCATGCCCATGTCCTCGTGGAAGTAGCGGTTGTCGAGCGTGTTCGGGAAGCGGAAGTTCCCGTAGCCCGGGCCGTTCTTGTAGCACTCGTAGTAGTCCGCGCTGGCGGCGTAGCCCTGCTCGACCGAGGTCAGCGGGTCCGACTGGGCGGGGTAGCCCAGCGCGTTCAGGAGCGCCATGCGCTCCTCGTCCAGCTTGCGGATGAGGGCCGCTACCGCCGGCGAGACCCCGTCGCGGTAGAAGAACCGCCGGTCGCCCTCGTTTTCGATCGGCGCGGCGTTCAGCAGGGTGATGGCCGGGTGGATCACCGGGTTGGCGTTGTTGAGCCCGGCCTCCAGCACGCTGGCGCCGCGCCGGAGGCCGGGGAAGAGGCGCTCGAGCTCCGGCCCGAAGCGCTCCAGCGCCGCCGCGGGCATGGCGCCGTAGAGGACGCGGCCGGCCTTGACCGCCACGTCCACCCGGTCCCCTTTGGCCCGGCAGCCGTAGGTCAGGGTCGAGGTCTCGATGAGCGGCGGCAGCCGGCGCATCCCGCCGCGCCGGAAGAGCTCCGCGAAGCGCAGGCTGCCCCCGGTCGACCCCGGGTTCAGCACGATCGCCTGCTCGGGCGTCACCAGCGGGGCCAGCGCCGCGGCCGCGCGGTCGTGGGTCAGCGCCTGGGTGCAGACCATCACCACCTCCGCCCCGTCGAGCGCCTCGCCGAGGTCGGTCGTGACCCGGTCCAGGACGACCGTCCCCTGGACCACGCCGACGGCCGTCAGACGCCGCGACTGGGCCATGCCGGCGATGTTCGCCGCGAACTCGGGGAACTCGAACAGGCGCACCCGCTTGCCCTGCAGCGTCAGGTCGACCGAAACCGCTTTCCCGCCGCTCCCGGCGCCCACGACCGCAAATCGCTCCATCCCATCTCCCCCTTCACTCGGTTGATTGTCTGAACAGGCCGTTCCGGTTCACGCGGGGCGGTCTCCCGCCGGTCCGGCGGGGCCGGTCGACGGCGCGGCCGCGCCGGTCGGCTCGTCTAAGCGCCCGTCGTTGACCCAGGCGGCGAGCAGCGTGTAGGCCACCGCGAGCACCACCGGCCCGACGAAGATGCCGATCAGCCCGAAGGCGATCAGCCCCCCCACCACGCCCGAGAAGATCAGCAGCAGCGGCAGGTCGGCCCCCTTGCGGATCAGGATGGGGCGCAGCACGTTGTCCAGCGAGCCCACGACGACGGTCCACACCAGCAGGAAGGTGCCCCAGCCCGTGCGATCGTTCCAGAAGAGCCAAATGACCGAAGGGACCAGGACCAGCAGCGGCCCGACCTGGGCGATCGCCAGCATGAACATGACCGCCGTGAGCACGGCCGCGAACGGGATGCCGGCCACGGCCAGGCCGATCCCCCCCAGCACCGATTGCGTCAGGGCCGTCACGACGACCCCGAGCGCCACCCCGCGGATGGCCTGGCCCGCGAGGCGCACCGCGTTCTCCCCCCGCTCGCCCGCCAGGCGGTGCCCGAAGCGCATGACCCCGGCTGCGACCCCCTCGCCGCTCGAGAAGAGCAGCGCGGACAGCACCACGGTCAGCAGGAACTGGACGATCACGATCCCGAAGCTTCCGACCTCGGCCGCAAACCACCGGAAGGTCCCGCCCGCGTAAGGGGCGGCCTTGACCAAAAACTCCTGCACCCCCAGCTTGGCCGCCGCCTCCCAGGCCTGCACGGCTTTCTCGCCGACCAGCGGCAGCGCCCCCAGCCAGGCCGGCGGCGCCGGCACGGTGAGCGTGGACAGCGACTTGACCCACGCGGCGATCGGGTCGACGTTCGTCACGATCGTGTCGATCGCCAGCCAGAGGGGGATGATCAGGACGCAGAGCAGCAGCAGGGTCATGGCCGCGACCGCCAGGCCGCGCTTGCCCCACATCCGCTCCTGGGCCGAGAGCATGAGCGGCCAGGTCGCAACCACGATGGTCGCGGCCCAGATCGCGGCGCCCAGGAAGGGTTTGAGGATCCAGAAGGACATCCCGATGAGGGCGCCGACGAACAGCACGGCGAAGATGACCCGCATCAGATCGCGTTGGGGTTCGGTCATGTGGCCTCCTGCTCAGCTGCGGCTCGCTGCGCTGCCGGCTGACGCGAACCGGTTTCAGACACCGCGGATCACGCCCGCGGGCAAGGCGCCGGCCGATTCGAAAGCGGAGCAACCGTTCAGGTTGTGAGCAATTCGAAGAGGCCGGCAACACAGCCCCCGGGCGTCAGACGCGGGGTGTGGAACCGGTTCTCAGCACGTGAACGGGTAGAAGTGATGGAAGCAGTACCCGCCGGGGTCGCCGTAGGCCAGTTCCGTGTCGGCCAGGCACTGCCCGACCGCTTCCTTGGACACGCTCTCGTAGTCCGGGCGCCGTTCCTCCGCGGCCTTGCAGTCCAGGCAGATCGGCTCGTGATCGTAGACCGAGAGAATGCGCCGGTCGCGCCCCGCGAGCGCTTGGCTGCAGCGATGGCACGCGGTGGCGCAGGACAACTTTTCCTTCCAGCTCTGCGTCATGACGACCTCCTCCTTTGCCGGCGCCGGCGTTCAGCGTTTCTTGACCCAGTCGGCGACGAGATCCTTCACGATGTCGACGAGGTTGCCGCCCCGGCGCCGCAGGATGCGGTGCGCCTCGTCGACGATCTCCGACGCCTTGGCCCGCAGCTCATCGTCCGCGGGCTCCGCCAGCCCCTGGCCGGCGTAGCGCCCGCGCAGGATCCGGACGACCACATGTTCTTCCTGGCGGCGGAAAAAGCCCATCGGCCTCACCCGGTTGCGACTGGCGGCCCCCCGCCCGTGCGGGCGGCGGCCCCGTCAATCGTCGTGGGCACAGCATAGTGCGCGCCCGCGCCGAAATCAAACCCGGCGCGGCCCCGGCGTCCCGGGCCCGGCCCCCGCCGCGCCCCCGGGGCCCGGCCCGCACACGGTGCGGACGACGCGCTCCAGCACCAGGCGCGGGTTGAGCGCGGAGGACTTCAGCGTGATGTCGGCCTCGCGCACGGCGGCGAGCGCCCGCAGCAGGTCGTCGCGGCTGAAGCGCTCGGCCTTCTTCAGGAGCTGGTAGATCGGGTAGGCGTTGGCCGGGTTCTTGGCGAGCAGCAGATCGGTGGCGACCTTCGCCTTCTTTTTCTTCTTCCGGCCGGCGGGCTCGTCCTCCGCGGCCGGGCCGTCCCAGGCCTCCAGCCGGGCGAGCAGCTCCCGGTCGTGCTGGACGATCGCGGGCATGACGGTCTGCTGGAACCGCGGGTACGGACACCCGCGCTGCCACGCAGACCCGCCGGGACTTTCCATGAAATCCCTGGCGACCAGCAGCTTGCGAACCTGGTTGACCAGTGCGGCGAGGGCCTGCAGCGCGTGGATCTCGCCCCCGAGCACCGAGCCCAGGAAGCGCAGCGAGGCCTCCATCTCGCGGTCCGTCACGGCGTTGGTGAGCTCGAACAGCGGGTCTTTGCGGCTGCGCGTGAGGGCCGCCCCCACGTCCTCGGCCGTGATGTCCCGGCGCTCGCCCGTGTAGGCCATCAGGATCTCGAGGTTGTTGGAAAAGATCCCGGGCTCGAACCCGGTCATCTCGCACAGGGCGAGAAAGGCGGCCGGGTTCATCGTCTTGCGGTGCGGCCGCAGGAGGGTCTGCATGAGCTCGGACAGGACGGCCTGCTGGGCCTCGCGGTCGGCCTTGCGCTCGCCCTTGGGGACGGAGCAGTCCACGACCGTCCCGACGCGGCCCAAGAGGGCGTAGAGGCTGCGGCGGCGGTCGACGAGGTCGGTCGTGATCAGCAGGTGGTGCCCCGGCGGCAGCCCGGCCTCGAGCGCCTTCTCGAGCAGCCCGCAGGCGTCGACTGCCGCGGGGGTCTCGCCCCGGTCGGCGGAGCACTGCTCGATCAGCGCGTCCAGCCAGGCGTCGTCCTCGCCCGCCGCGAAGCCCTGGGGCAGGCGCTCGGCGCGGTCGCCGCCCTTCAGGTCCTGCGGGGAGCAGCCCATCTGGGCCAGAGCCGCCAGAAAATCACGGACGGCGCGGGGGCGATCGCCTTCGAGATGGGCGCCGCGGGCGCTCGCGAGCAGCCGCGCGGCGTCGTCGCGCGTGTGGAAGATCCGGGCGTCCCGGTAGGCCACGACCTTGGTGCCGCCGAGCAGGGCGTAGGTCCCCACGGCCGCGACCACGTCGCCGACCCCGGCCGACCCGTCGATCGGTTCGTACCCGAGGCTGGCCGTCCCGTCGGGGAGCAGCGCCCGCAGCAGGTCGTCGAACGCGTGCCGCACGAAGAGGGGCTCGCCGTAGATGAGGTAGACCGGGTCCGGCGCGGCACCCGGCGCCCGCAGGCGGGCGAGGAGGGTCGGAAGGTCCTGGTAGCGGATCTCGGCCATACGGCTGAACTATCGCCCGGAGGTCACGGTTTCGGGCACTCCCCGGGAGTGTCCTTCTGCAGGAGCATGCGCACTGCGACCAGCCCGACGCCGATCGTGATCGCGCTGTCGGCGACGTTGAAGGCCGGCCAGTGGAGGTCACCGGCGTAGACGTCCAGGAAGTCCACGACGACGCCGAGGCGCACCCGGTCGACGAGGTTCCCGACCGCCCCGCCGAACACCAGCGCGAGCCCGAAGGCGGTCACGCGCTCGGACGCGGGGGTCTGCCAGTAGAAAACCACGATGAGCGCGATCGCCGCCAGCGCCACCGCGACAAAGAGCAGGCTCCGCGCCTCGGCCCCCATGGAGGAGAGGAACCCGAAAGCGCCCCCCGGGTTGTGCACGTGGGTGATGTCGAAAAAACCGGGGATGACCGCGAACCCGCCGCCGAGCGGCAGGTTCGCCAGAACCCAGCTCTTGGTGGCCTGATCCAGCACCAGGATCACCCCGGACACCAGCGCCAGCCATATGAGTTTACCAAGGTGTGTCGCCTTCAGATGGAATATCCTTCCCGTAGCCGTTTTCTAAGCGGGCGCTTAATGCTGCAACGCGCCACCGAGTTCAAAAACGAACGTGTCAGGCCGTCAGGCAAGGCGCGTGACGTTTTGGGAATGCCAAGGGGTGACCCTGGATATCGCAAGCCCCGAATCACTCACGGCAGCGAGACGTCTCGAAACCTCTCGCGGCTGGAAAGCCGCTCCCACCCAACACCAGACACAACACGCTTAAAACCGAACACCTAACACGTAACACCCTTCAGTATGTGAGCATTCACAACGCCGCGCAACCCGCATCACGGCTGAGACTTTGTTTGCCTAACGCACATAGGCAGCGATCGCAGATGGTGGGGTGCTCGGCGCTCTCGCCCACGCTGGGCGCGTGCACCCAGCAGCGCTCGCATTTGCCGCCGGACGCCGCGGCCACCCGGATGCGCAACCCGGGCAGCTCGGTGCCGGCCACCGCGCCCCCCGGGGCCGCCGTCCCGGCGACCAGCTCGGCCGCCGACACGATGAAGAGCGCGCGCAGCTCGGAGGCGTAGGGCGCCAGCCGGGCGTAGAGCTCGGCGTCGGCCGCGATCGTCACGGCCGCGTCCAGGGCGTGGCCGATCTCCTTCTTCACCCGCGCCTCTTCCAGGGCCTTGGTCACCTCCCCGCGCACGCGCAGCAAAAGCTCCCAGCGCTCGGCGAGGTCGGCGTCGACGAGCGCGGCATCGACGGCGGGCAGCAGCGCCAGGTGGATGCTCGCCGGCTTGCCCGGCGCAGCGGGCATGTGCTGCCAGATTTCCTCGGAGGTGAAGGGCAGGATCGGCGCCATCAGGCGCGCGAGCGTGTCGAGCAGCGCGTGCAGCACGGTCTGGGCGCTGCGCCGCTCGCGCGATGCGGCCGGCGAGGTGTAGAGCCGGTCCTTGAGGATGTCCAGGTAGAGCGCCGAGAGGTCGATGGCGCAGAAATTGTGCAGGGCGTGGTAGATGGTGTGGTACTCGTAGAGGTCGTAAGCCCGCCGCGCCTTCTCGACGAGGAGCTGCAGCTTGTGCAGCGTGAAGCGGTCGATCTCCGGCATGTCCGCGGCCGGTACCGCGTCGGTCGCGGGCGCGAAGTCGTAGAGGTTGCCGAGCATGAACCGGGCCGTGTTGCGGATGCGCCGGTAGGCGTCGCTCAGCTGGGCCAGGATGCCGTCCGAGATGCGGATGTCCTCGCGGTAGTCCGAGGCGGAGACCCACAGGCGCAGGATCTCGGCGCCGAACTTGTCGATGACCTCGCGCGGGGCGATCACGTTGCCGATCGACTTGGACATCTTGCGCCCTTCCGCGTCCACGACGAAGCCGTGGGTCAGGACGGCGGTGTAGGGGGCCCGTCCGCGCGTGCCGACGGCGGTCAGGAGCGAGCTGTGGAACCAGCCGCGGTGCTGGTCGCTGCCTTCCAGGTAGAGATCGGCCGGCCAGCGCAGGTCCGGCCGCACCTCGAGCACGGCCGCGTGGCTGACGCCCGAGTCGAACCACACGTCCAGAATGTCGGTCTCCTTCACGAAGCGGTCGTGGCCGCAGGCGCGGCAGCGCGCTCCGGCGGGGAGGATCTCCTCGGTCGACCGCTCGAACCAGACGTCCGCCCCGTGCTCGTGGAACAGGCGGTGGACGCGGTCGACGATCTCGTCGTCGAGCAGCAGCGCCTCGCACTTCTCGCAGTAGAAGATCGTGATCGGGACCCCCCAGGCGCGCTGGCGCGAGACGCACCAGTCGGGGCGGTTCTCGATCATGCCGAAGATGCGCTCGCGGCCCCAGGCGGGGATCCACTGCACGCGGTCGATCTCGGCCAGCGATTTGCGCCGCAGGCCGGCCTTGTCCATCGAGATGAACCACTGCGGGGTCGCCCGGAAGATGACGGGCTTCTTGCAGCGCCAGCAGTGCGGGTAGGAGTGGCTGAAGGCGCCCTGGTTGACGAGCCCGCCCGCCTCCCGCAGCCGGTCGCAGATGTGCGCGTTCGCGTCGAAGACGAACTCGCCGCCGAAGAACTCGACCGAGGATTCGAAGCGGCCGCGGTCGTCGACCGGCGAGTAGGCCTCCAGGCCGTACTGCAGGCCGACGTCGTAGTCCTCCCGGCCGTGCCCCGGCGCGGTGTGCACGCAGCCGGTGCCCGCCTCGAGGGTCACGTGCGTGCCGAGCACGATGAGCGAGTCGCGGTCGTAGAGCGGGTGGCGGCAGCGCCTGCGCTCCAGGCGGCGGGGGTCGACGTCGCAGAGCACGGCGTAGTCGCGGATCCCGAAGGCCCGCATGCAGCTCTCCACCAGGTCCTTGGCCAGGAGGTAGACCTCGCCCGCATCGACCTCGACGGCGGCGTAGGCGAAGTCCGGGTGCAGCGCGACGGCGAGGTTCGCGGGCAGCGTCCAGGGGGTGGTCGTCCAGATGACCACCGACACCGTTTTCCCGGCGAGCGCCGGGCAGACCTCGGACAGGTCGTCCCGGAGCGCGAACTTCACGTACACGGAGGCCGAGCGCTCGTCCTGGTACTCGATCTCGGCTTCGGCCAGCGCGGTCTGGCAGGTGAAGCACCAGTGGATGGGCTTCTTGCTGCGGATGAGATCGCCCGAGAGCCCGAATTTCATGCACTCGCGCGCGATGACTGCCTCGTACGGGTAGTTCATGGTCAGATAGGGATGGTCCCAGTCGCCCATGACCCCCAGGCGCTTGAACTCGGAGCGCTGGACGTCGATGAACTTCTCGGCGTAGGCCCGGCAGAGCTTGCGCACCTGCGACATGGACATGCTCTTCTTTTTCGACCCCAGCTCCTTGTCCACGTTGTGCTCGATCGGCAGCCCGTGGCAGTCCCACCCCGGCACGTACACCGCGTCGAAACCCGCCATCTGCCGCGAGCGCACGATGATGTCCTTGAGGATTTTATTGAGGGCGGTCCCGATGTGGATGTGCCCGTTGGCGTAAGGCGGGCCGTCGTGCAGGATGAAGCGTTCGCGACCCGCCGACGACGTCCGCACGGTGTCGTAGAGGCGGTCCTGCTCCCAGCGGGCGAGCTGCTCCGGCTCCCGCCGGGCCAGGTTGGCCTTCATGGGGAAGTCGGTCGAAGGCAGGTTCAGCGTCTGCTTGTAGTCCATCCGGTCCTCCTAAACGATCGATTGAAATTGCATGGGCGGATTGATTCTTCCGGCGTCACAGGGGCAGGCCGTCTTCCCGGGCCACGTCCCGGAGGTAGCGCCCGTAGTCGTTCTTGCTGTACTCCGAGGCGGTGGCGAGCAGCCGGGCACGATCGATGTATCCCTGGCGGTAGGCGATCTCCTCGACGCAGGCGATCTTGAGACCCGTGCGCTCCTGGATGGTCTCCACGAAGCTCGCGGCCTGCTGCAGGGCCTCGTGGGTGCCGGTGTCGAGCCAGGCGAAGCCGCGGCCGAGCGGTTCCACCCGCAGCGCCCCGCGCTCGAGGTAGGCCAGGTTCACGTCCGTGATTTCGAACTCGCCGCGCGCGGAGGGCTTCAACGCCTGCGCGATGCGGATCACGTCGTTGTCGTAAAAATACAGCCCGGGCACGGCGTAGCTGGACTTGGGCTGCTTCGGTTTCTCCTCGATCCCGATCACGCGGCGTTCGGCGTCGAACTCGACCACCCCGTAGCGCTCCGGGTCCCGCACCGGGTAGCCGAACACCAGCCCGCCCGTCTGCAGACCGACCGCGCGGGCGAGGATCTCCGACAGGCCCCCGCCGTAGAAGATGTTGTCGCCCAACACCAGGCAGACGGTGTCCCGGCCGATGAAGTCGCGGCCGATGACGAACGCCTGGGCCAGGCCCGCGGGGCGGGGCTGTTCGGCGTAGCTGAACCGCAGCCCCAGGCGCGAACCGTCGCCCAGCAGGCGCCGGAAGACGGGCAGGTCGTACGGGGTCGAGATGATGAGGATCTCACGGATCCCGGCCAGCATCAGCACCGAGAGCGGGTAGTAGATCATGGGCTTGTCGTACACCGGCAGCAGCTGCTTGCTGACGCCCAGAGTGAGCGGGTAGAGGCGGGTGCCGGAACCGCCGGCCAGGATGATGCCCTTCATCGATTCAACTCCTTGCGCGTAAAAAACGCGGCATTTCCGCCCGCAGGCCGTCGGCGCGTGCCGGCCGGCCTGCCGCCATGCCGCGTTGCGTGTTACGAGAAGTGGTTTCAAAACCTCGGATCACGCCCGAGGGCAAGGCGCAGGCCGATTCGAAAGCGCAGCATACACGGCAGTATGTGAGCATTTTCGAGAGGCCTGCAACGCCGCCATCGGGTGTCAGACGGGGGTGTGAAACCACTTCGCGTGTCAGCCCCCGAACTCCGCCAGGACGTCGTGGAGCCCCAGGTGCTGAAACTTCAATCTCAGGAATTCCGATATCGTCGGCTGGAAGGCCTTGACCCGCAGGAACATACCGGCTTCGCTCGGTGTGCGCCCGCCCTTTTTCAGGTTGCAGGCCTTGCAGGCGGTCACACAGTTCTCGAAGGTCGTCCTGCCCCCGCGCGAGCGGGGGATGATGTGATCGATGGAGAGCCGGTTGCGGGGGCTGCCGCAGTACGCGCACCGGAATCCATCCCGCACGAGGACGTTGCGCTTGGTGAAGGCGACACCTGCGCGGTAGATGGTGCGAATCAGCTTGATCAGGCGCAGCACGGCCGGGACCCGGTAGGCCACCCCGCCCGAGGCGTGCACGGTCGCCTGCGAGTCCTTGACGACCTCGGCCTTGCCCTTGGCCATCAGGCAGATCGCCCGCTTCCAGTGGACGAGGTTGAGAAACGTGTAATCGGCATTCAGCAGAATACACTGGCTCATCTGGCCGGTCTCCCCGATTCCGTCCGGAATCCTGGGCGCTAAATACCGTATCCCCCTTCACAAATCAACCCTCCGCGCCGCGAGCGGGGTCGTCGAAACCCGGAGGATCCCCTTGAAAGAGCGGGGCGTTCTGGTTATTACTCCATAGATGGACCATTTTCGTTTCCTCGCCCCCGTTTACGACCGTCTCATGGGCCCGCCGGACGTCGATCACCTGTGCGCGCACCTGGGCCTGCCGACGAACGGGTGGCTCCTGGATGTCGGTGGCGGCACGGGCCGCACGTCGCTCCCGCTGCGCCGCATGGTGCGAGGGGTGGCGGTGTGCGACGTCTCGACGGCCATGCTGCGGCGCGCCCACGCCCGGGAGGCGGTCGCGGTCTGCGCACCGGCCGAGCGGCTGCCGTTTCCCGACCGGTCGTTCACGCGCGTCCTGGTGGTCGATGCCCTGCACCATTTCAGGAACGCGACCGACGCGGTCGCGGAGATGGTGCGGGTGCTCGCGCCCGGCGGGCGGCTGGTCATCGCGGAGTTCGACCTGACGCGACGCTGGGTGCGCTGGCTCGCGCTGGCGGAAACCCTCTGCGGGATGCGCAGCCGGTTCTTCACGGCGGGGGAAATCGGCCGGCTCCTCGCGGACTGCGGGCTCGTCGCCCGCATCCGGCGGGGCCGACGCCTGACGACATGGGTGATGGCAGACACGTGATCCGGGACGACACCACCGATCGAATCCACGGCCGGACGATGCGCCGTCTCGCGGCGTTGACGACCGTCCTGCTCGTGCTCGCCTGCTCCGGCTGCGGCTGGGTGCGCCTGCTGCGGCCGAAGACGGAGGCGCCCGCGACCGTCGCGCGGGACGTCGGGCCGGTCCACACCGCGCTGCAGGCGGCCGACGAGGCCTCCGCGCACCTCCTTCTCTCGGCGATCGGCCACACCAACACGCCCGGAGTGGAACTGCCGGTCTGGCGGATGGTCTACCGGCCGTTTCAACCCGATCTGAGGCTGGTGCTGCTCCTGGCGGGCGTGCACGGCAACGAGACGGCCGGGGTCGAATGCACGCTGCAGATCGTCGACCGCCTGGCGTCGGCCTCGCCCGCGTCCGCGCCGTACGACCTGGACATCGTCCCGCTGCTCAACCCCTGGGGGTATGTGCACGACCTGGCCTCAGGCCCGGGCGGCGTCGACATCGGGACCGATTTCGCGTCGTTCGACTCCCACGAAGCGCGGATTCTGCGGCGGTTCCTGCGCGAGAAACGCTACGACCTGGTGATCGACCTGCGGGAGGACGCCGAGGCCGAAGGGTTCAGCATCTGGCAATACGGCCTGCCGGACACCACGGTCGCCCGAGGCGTCGTCGCGCAGGTGCGGGCGGCCGGCTACCCGATCGAGGACAGCGCCGCGGTCGCTTTCCTGCGGCCGAAGGCAGGCGTGGTCGACGCCCCCATGTGGGGCCTGACGATCCTGCGACTCACCCGCAGGCTGACACTGGCGGGCTACGTCCGCGGCGAAGGCGTCAGCGCCCTCGTGTTCACCGTGGTGACGCCCGCGGGCATGCCCCTGGACGACCGCACGGCCATGCAGCGGATGGCGGTCGAAACCCTGATCGACGCCTTCGGCGTCCCCGGGACGGGCGGCGCCAGCGAGGCGGCCCCATGAGCGGTGCGACCGTCGCGCCCCTCATGAAGGTGACGGTGTCGTGCGGCGCGGCCGCCCCGCACGCGGGGCGCCGGGAGCTCGCCTTCATCTTCGGCGTCGGGCCGGAGGGGCTGGTGCCGTTCGAGCTGGCGCTGTCCGGCCGCGCGGTCGGCGAGGAGGTCCGGTTCACCGTCGCCGCCGGCGAAGCCGGCCGCTTCTTCGGCCACCTGGCCCCCGCCGCCCTTCGCCTTTTCGACCGCGATGCGGAGGCCCTGCTCGCGGCGCGCATCGAGGCGGTCGAGCGGCCGGACCCGCGCGAGGTCGTCCGTGCCCTCGCCGAAACGACCGGCCACGGCCCGTGCGACTGCGGCTGCGGGTGCGGCCGGTGACACCCAACCGGAGAGGTGCTCTCATGACGTCGACCCCACACGGATCGAACCGCGGCCGCGGCGCGCCGCGCCGGGTGGCCGCGATGGCGCTGCTGGCCGCCCTGCTCGCGCTGCCGATCGGTGCGGCCGCCGCGGAGGGGCCCGACCGCTCGCGCGGGCAGCGCGTGTACGTCCCGGCCTACTCGCACATGCTCATCGGCGACCGCAGCACCCCGTTCAACCTCGCCGCCACCCTGTCCGTCCGCAACACCGACCCGGCCAACGCCGTGACCGTCACCGCGATCGACTACTACGACGGCAGCGGACGGCTGGTGAAACGCCACCTCGAACGCCCGCACGTCCTGCGGCCCCTGGCCGCAACGGAGGTGTTCGTGCCGGAGAGCGACACGTCCGGCGGGTTCGGGGCGAGCTTCCTGGTGACCTGGACCGCGGAGGCGGCCGCCACCCCGCCGGTGGTCGAGTGCCTGCTGATCGGCGCGCGGTCGGGACAGGGCATCTCGATCCTGAGCCCGGGGCGCGTGATCGAGCAGAGCCCATAGGAAAAGCGACCGGATGGATCTCGAACTGCTGCATAGTGAAGGACCATCAAATTCCCAGGGTGTTGAAAACCAAGCGTCGGGCCGTCAGCCAAGGCGCGCGGCGTTTGGGGGAAGCGCAGCATACTGGCCAGTATGTGAGCATTCACCCGAGCCGCGCAACGCCGGATCACGGCCCGAGACGCCGTTTTTCAACACCTGGCAGAGGACATCGATCGACCATGACCGCACGCACCATCACGCTGAAGTACGGCAAGGGCAAGATCCGCTTCGACATCCCGGAGCGCCAGCTCGCCCAGGAGATCCGCGGGCAGAACCGCCCGGCCGCGGCCGACCTGCGCGCGGACTACCTGCACGCGCTCGATCACCCCGTCGATTCGGCCCCGCTGCGCGAGGTGGTGCGGCCGGGGGAGACCGTCGCCATCACCGTCAGCGACATCACCCGCGGCTGGCAGCGCAACGCCGACACGCTGGCCTTCCTCCTGGATTACCTGAACGAGGCCGGCGTGCCCGACCCGAACATCACCATCCTCATCGCCGTGGGCGCGCACCGGCAGAACACCCCCGAAGAGTTCGCCGAGATCTGCGGGGCCGACGTCTGCCACCGGGTGCGCGTGGTCAACCACAACGCCTGGGACGAGGCGAACATGGTCCACCTCGGCCGGACCAGCCGCGGGACGCCCGTGGAGGTGAACCGCCTCGCGGTCGAGGCCGACCGGCTGATCCTGACCGGCGGGGTCATCTACCACTACATGGTCGGCTACGGCGGCGGCCGCAAGAGCGTCATGCCGGGCATCTGCTCCAACCGCACGATCCAGACCTGTCACCTCTGGTCGCTCGAGCCCGAGGTCGGCCGCGGCCGCAACCGCGTGTGCCAGTCCGGCCGGACCCGCGGCAACCCGGCGCACGAGGACATGGTGGAGTGCGCCTCGCTCGCGCGGCCCGACTTCATCGTCAACGTGGTGCCCAACATGGACGGGCGCATCTGCGGGGTCTTCGCCGGCAACTGGGTCTCGGCCTGGCAGGAGGCGACGCGGCGGGTGGACGACATGTACGGGGTGGAGATCGCGACGCGCACCGACATCGTGATCGCGACGTCCGGCGGGTATCCCAAGGACATCAATCTCTACCAGGTCACCAAGACCATGGACAACGCCGTGCAGGCCGTCCGTCCCGGCGGGGTGTGCATCGTCGCCGCCGAGTGCAGCGACATGCGGGAGCCCTGGGAGTTCTTCGGCTGGTTCGAGCGGCCCACGGTGGAGGAGATGGACTTCGGCTTGCGGTCCAACTACACGATCGCGGGCTGGGTGGCCATGACCGTGCGCGAGTTCTGCCGCACCGGGCCCATCATCCTGCTGACCCGGCCCGAGAACGCGGCGTTCGCGCGGCAGGCGGGGTTGATCCCCGCGGCCACGATCGAGGAGGCGCTGGGCAAGGCGCGCGAGCTCTGCGGCCGGCCGGACCCGACGATCACGATCATGCCCAACGGGGCCAACACGCTGCCGATCTTAAAACGGAACACCTGACACCCTTCGGAAGGTGAGCAGTTCCGAGAGCCGCGCAGCGCCGGATCACGGCCCGCGACGACGTTTTTTCAGCAACCGGTGGAGATTTCGGTAAAGACCTGGTGCCGGCGCGCGGCGCTGCGGTAGCGCACGAGGGCCTCCGGCGGCAGCGGCGCGACCGAGCGCAGCCGCTCGTCCGCACACCCGGACGGGTCGAAGCGCCGCAGGAGGTAGGGCTGCTTCGGGCTGCCGGTCGTCTCCGCCAGCCAGCGGGCGGTCGCGGCGATCTCCTCCGGGGCCGGATAGACCGGCGGCGCCTCGGGGCCCGCACCGAGCGGAACGTAAGGCGCGACGGTCGTCTCGAACCGGTGCTCGGGAAAACGGCCCGCGACGGCCATGCTGCGGCCGACGTCCTCCGGCCCGGGGCTGCCGGCGTAGCGCGCGGGCGGCCCCTTCACGTCCATGACCACCCGGTCGCCCAGCCCCGCTTCCTGCAGCCGCTGCAGCACCTCCGGGTTGCGGCCGTCGGTGCGCAGCTCCAGCTTCAACCCCGAAACCTTCAGGAAACCCAGCGCCCGCACGAGGTCCTCGGCCGCCGCAGGGTCTCCGCCCGACACCTCGATGCCCCCCGCCCACCCCTTGACGGGGTCGCCCGGCACCATGAAGCCGTCCAGGCGGCTGCCCGCCTCGATCCAGGCCACGGCCGCGGCCACCCCCTGGCGCACGACGTCCCCGTCCACGAGCACCGGGAACTCGATCCCCTCCGGCCCGCGGCGCACGTGCGCCCGGTTGGCCCGGTAGAAGCGCGCGAAGCGGTCCTTGCCGTCGCCGACCGCGTCGTGCTCCTCGTACGCGCGCCCCTTCTCCCGCAGCGCGTTCTTGGCGATGGCGCAGCGGGCGCAGCCCGCCGCCGAGAACAAGGTCAAGTTCATGTCACGCTCCACTATAATGACCTGGATGCCGGTTTGAGCCGGCATGACAGATGACGACACGGTCTCTCTGCGGGCAGGCGTCGGCCCTGAAAAACAAGCATCGGGCCGTCAGCAGGGGCGTCGGTCATGTCCGATCGCGAGCCGTTCCCTGCCGCACATCGTCGCGGCGATGGAATGCCGGCCGCAAGCCGGAAATCCAGAGGCGTTCTGGCATGCCGGATCATCGTCCGGCATGACGGTACTGTTCCGCAGACGATTCCGTAACACCTGAAACTGAACACCGAACACGTGTGTTTACTCTTTCCCCGCATCGGTGCGCACGCACAGCGCCGCGTCCGGCCGGTACGGCAGCACCCCCTCGACCGTGACGCTGCGGCGCGGGCCGGCAGGCGACGCGCCCGGCACGCGGAAGCGGGTCACGTCGATCCGCTCGATGGCCCGCTCCCGCGGGCGTTCGACCTGCGGGACCCAGTCGTAGGGCACCCGGTAGGCGCGGTAGATCATGTTGATCTTCAGCATCTTCCCCCAGTACGGGCTGATGTACTCCCAGACGATCTCGTGGCCCGGGGTGACCTCGATCAGCCGGCCGCCGGAGCCCTCGGTGATCAGCGTGTTGCCGTTCGGCAGGCGCTGGGCCGAGCTGATGAAGGGGCTGTAGAAGCGGCTCGCATCGACCGGGACGGCGAGGCCGGCCTCGACCGGGGTGTACTGCCAGACGACCTTCAGCGTGGTCGGCTCGATCTCCAGGACGCGCGAGTAGTCCCGCAGCGCGTTGCGGAAGCCGGTCGGCGACCCGGGGTTGGGCGCGCCGTAGCCGGCCCAGCCGCCGTTGTCGAAGATCAGGATGTTCCCCTCGCCCGGCAGGCCGCGCGGGATCATGTGGGCGTGGTGCTGGCCGATGATCCACCCCAGCCGGCGCAGCTCGGCCGACTCGTCGTAATTGGGCCCCAGGCGCCACGCGATCCGGCCGGAGCGCTTGTCGACGATGGCGGTGATGTTGCTCTCGCGCGCGCACCAGATGAGGTTGTCGGGGTGGAAGCGGGCGTCGCCCGCGTCGTACCAGCGGTTCGGGCCGAGCAGCGACATGGAGTTGATGTGCATCCAGTCGCCCATCCCGCCGCCCGACTTGAGCCAGTTCGGGTTGCGGAACATGAGGTTGCGCGCGTCCTCGCGAAAGCCGAGCTCCTCGAAGTGCTCGCTGCAGACCCACTCCCAGACGACGTCCCCGGCCCAGTCGACCTCGATGATCGTGTCGTCCAGCAGCGGCCGGTCGCAGATCTGCGCGTTGCGGAGGTTCTTGTGCGAGAGAACCATGGTGTTGCCCCGGTCCGTCAGGGGCTCGAGGCCGGGCGCGTAGTACCCGACCGGGTTGCCCTCGCGCTGGTAGTCGTGGTGCTGGCGCGCCATCCAGCGCGCCCCCTCCCCCGGGTCCTCGACGTACTCGTAGCGGTCGAAGCGCCAGACGATGTTCCCGTCCCAGTCCACCTGGACGAGGTCGATGCCGTCCTGGCTGCCGAAGGCCGTGCTGCGCTCGCCCGTGCTGCCGATGAGGTGTCCGCCGGGCAGGATGCGGTTGGGCATCCCGTGCAGGTTCCAGTGCTGGACCTCGCCGCCGTTCATGTCGATCAGCAGCGCCCCGACTTCCTTCGCCTGGAAGATCGTGTAGCCGTTCCAGCAGCGGGCGGGGTCGTAGACCGTCGCCCCGGTGGGGTAGACGCTCGGATACGTCATGGGAACGCGTGCCTCCTCTAAAAGGTTCGGCCGGCGGACGGCCGGCCCGGTTGGGTTCAGGATTCCTGGAAGGCCTTCTCGCGCCCCCGGCGGATGCCCGGCAGGGCCACGACGACCAGCAGCGCCGCCGCCAGCACCAGGAAGGCGAGCGACAGCGGACGCGTGAAGAAGACCGAGACGTCGCCGCGCGCGAGCAGCAGGCAGCGCCGCAGGTTCTCCTCCATCATGGGGCCCAGGATGAAGCCCAGGATCAGCGGCGCCGGCTCGCACTCGAGCTTGTGGAAGACGTAGCCGAGCAGCCCGCACAGGGCCGTCAGCCCGATGTCGAAGGTGTTGTTGTTCACGCTGTACAAGCCGATCGAGCAGAAGATCAGGATCGCCGGGTAGAGCAGCCGGAAGGGGATCGAGAGCAGACGCACCCAGATGCCGACCAGCGGCAGGTTCAGCAGCACCAGCATCACGTTGCCGACCCACATCGAGACGATGACCCCCCAGAAAGAGCTCGGGGTTGCTGGTGATGACCCGCGGCCCGGGCTGGACCCCGTGGATCATCATGGCGCCCGCCATCATCGCGAGCACGACGTTCGGCGGGATCCCCAGGGTCAGCAGCGGGACGAAGGAGGTCTGGGCGGCGGCGTTGTTGGCGGCCTCCGGGGCGGCGACCCCGCGGATGTTCCCCTTCCCGAAGCGTCTCGGGGTGCCGCGAGCTCTTCTTCTCGAGCATGTAGGCGGTGAACGAGGAGAGGATCGCCCCGCCGCCCGGCAGGATCCCGAGCAGCGACCCGCACAGGGTCCCGCGCACCACGGCCGGTGCGGCCTCCTTGAACTCCTGCCGCGTCAGCCACAGCCGGCTGAACTCGGTTGCGCAGGATCTCGCGCTTCTCCTGCTTCTCGAGGCTGTTGATGATGTCGCAGATGCCGAAGAGCCCCATGGCGAGCGAGACGAACCCGATCCCGTCGGCGAGCTCGGGGATGCCGAAGGCGAAGCGCTGGGCGCCGCTCGTCACGTCGGTGCCGACCATGCCGAGCAGCAGGCCCAGGATGATCATGCCGACCGCTTTGATCGTCGACCCCGAGGCGAGCACGATCGAGCCGATCAGCCCGAAGACCATGAGCGAGAAGTACTCGGCCGGGCCGAACTTGAAGGCCACCTCCGCGAGCGGCACGGCCAGCACGGCCAGCACCAGCGTCGCGAAGCACCCGGCGAAGAAAGAGCCCAGGGCCGAAACGGTCAGGGCCGCGCCCGCGCGCCCCTGGAGCGCCATCTGGTAGCCGTCCAGGCAGGTCACCACCGACGAGGCCTCGCCCGGCACGTTCACCAGGATCGAGGTGGTCGAGCCCCCGTACTGCGCGCCGTAGTAAATGCCGGAGAGCATGATCAGGGCCGACACCGGCGGCAGCGCGAAGGTCGTGGGCATCAGGATGGCGAGCGTCTGCACCGGCCCGATCCCGGGCAGCACCCCGATCAGCGTGCCGATCAGCGTCCCGGCCAGGCAGTAGACCAGGTTCATGGGTGAAACGGCCGTTTGAAAACCGAGCGCCAGGTTCGCGAGCAGGTCCATGGAGAGTCTCCTCAGGCGGGCCGGCTGAAACGATTCATGAAATGTCCGGGCCAGCCAGGCCGGCCAAACCGGGACCGGGAATTCGAGGAAGTAGACGAAGACGACCCACACGATCAGCGTCAGCACACCGGCGTTCAGGAGCGGCGTCCTTCCACCGGAACTCGCTGCTGGCGCGGCTGCAGATCAGGACCAGCACCAGCGTCGCCCCGACCAGGCCGAGCGGCCGCAGGAGCTGGCCGAAGAGGACGACCGAGAGAGAGCACGAGCGTGACCGGCAGCAGGCGCAGGGTCGGCCAGCCGTGGGCCCCGGTCGCCCACAAGAGGCCTGCGCGCCAGGACCACCAGCCCGAGCACCCCAGCACCCCGCCCAGCGCGAAGGGGAAGTAGCCGGGGCCCATCTTGGCCGCTGTACCGATCGGGTACTCCGACGCGAACGTCATGGCGGCGGCCCCGAACAGGATGAACATGATGCCGGTGAGGAAGTCCTTGGGGTGGTGGATGTGCATGCGACCCTGCTCCGCAAGACAAATCCCCGCGTCCCGCTCATTCGGCGAATGAGCGGTCAGCGGGGATGCTACCGGAAACCATCACGCACCTTGACGCGGACAGACGACCGACTTACTCCGCCTTGAAGCCGGAGGCCTTGATGACCGGCGACCCAGCGCTCGCGGTCTTTTTTGAAGACGCGGCGCACTCCTCCGGGGTCGTGCCGGCGGCGTCGCTGCCCAGGCCCTGGATCTTCGCGACCACGTCCGGCGATTTCAGCGCCTTGGCGATGGCCGCGCTCAGCTTGTCGACCACCGGTTTGGGCGTCTTGGCCGGGACGACGATCGCGTTCCAGCCCTCGCCCTCGATCTGCGGGAACCCTTGCTCCTTGAAGGTCGGGATGTCCGGCCGCTTGCGCGCGGTCCCGGCCGTCGCCAGGATGCGGATTTTATCCGGGATGGTAGGCGGACTGGACATCGTAGGCGTCGACGCCGATCGGGATCTGGTTGCCGATCAGCGCCGTCGCCAGCGGGCCCGAGCCGTTGTAGGAGGAGTGCACCATCTCCACCCCGGCGGCCTTGCCGATCATCAGCCCGAAGAAATGCGGCAGGCTGCCGGCGGCCGGGCGAGCCGTAGTTGGCCTGGTTCGGGTTCTTCTTGATCCAGTCGATCAACCCCTTCACGTCCTTGATGGGCGACGCCGGCGGAACCGAGACGCAGAACTGGTATCGGTCGTGATGATCGACACCGGCGCGAAGTCGGCGTCCGGCGTCGTAGGCGAGCTTCGCAAACACGAGCGGGGCGACCACGAACAGCGCGGGGTTCACGACCAGCATCGTCGTGCCGTCGGCCGGCTGCCCCTTGACGTACTCGGTCCCGATGCGGCCGCCGGCGCCCGGTTTATTCTCGACGATCACGGTCTGGCCGAGCGAGTCCTTCAGCTTGTCGGCGATGAGCCGCGCGACCACGTCCGAGCCCCCGCCGGCCGGGTACGGCACGACGATCTTGATCGGCCCCTTGATGTCCTGAGCCGACGAAGCCCCGGTCCCGAACAGGCCGACCGCAACCGCAACGAGCACCACCCACCACAGTCTACGCATGACGCCACCTCCCTGGTTAGAGAAAACGTTTCGAGTTCAGAGTTACGAGTTAATAACGGGCTCGTTGATGCCCGCCGTAAGCGTTTCCTGTCGAACGTCTTGCACTACCTCGGATTGCGTTATCCTCGATTGTAGCGCCCGGGAAGCCGCTCCCACAGATGCCGACGTGCTGGGAACCGGTCTGCGATGTCAGGGACCGGTCCTGCAGCTCCTTTCTGACTTGCAGCTGCCGTTAACTCGTAACCTGTAGCTCGCAACTCCACGCTTGCATCCCTTTTGGACTAACGTTATACAAATGCCGTCGCGGGCCTGTCAAGGCATGTCTCGGCGTTCAGGGACAACGGAGTCCACGCATGGCGTTCACCCCCGTCAAACAGAACCGCATCGCCGTCGAGATCGTGAACCAGCTGAAGGAGGCGATCCTCGTCGGGTCGCTATCCGCCGGGCGACGGCTGCCGACCGAGCGCGAGCTGACCGAGCAGTTCACGTGCGAGCCGCGTCGTCGTCCGAGAGGCGGTGCGGGAGCTCGAGATCACGGGGCTCGTGAAAATCCTTCAGGGTCCGACGGGCGGGGCCTACGTGACCGACCTGTCCTTCGACCACCTGAGCAGCGCGTTTCTGGACCTGTTCCTATACAACAAGCTGTCCGTGGCCGAGCTGATCCACGCCCGCATCCTGATCGAATGCGAGATCGCTCGAACCGCCGCCGCGAAGGTCGACCCCGAGATCGCCCGGCGCCTGCAGGCCGCCCTCGATGCCGAGCAGCACGAACGGCCTTTCCCAATCCGACTTCGTTTCGACCGCATCCGGATCCACCACCTCCTGGCCGAAATGAGCGGCAACCGCCTGTTGCAGGCCATCGCCAGCTCTCTCTTCCGGCTCACCGGGGAGGTGATCCTGGTGGTGAAACCCGCCGAAAAGGTCATCCACCGGCCGGAGGAGCACGCGGCGATCATCCGCGCCGTTCTGTCGCATGATCCCGATGCAGCGGCCGCGGCCATGCAACGGCATCTGGAGCGCATGGCGCAAAGGCTCATCGAACTGGAGGGGACCTACCGCAGGAAAATGGGGCGGACCGCATGACCGTCATCGCTCCGGCCCCTCTCCCGACCATCCGACCCTGGGCGTCACCGTTATTGCACCGGTGCCGTTCGGCGGATCGGGGTGCTCGCGGCACAGGTAGGCCCGGAGGGAGCATTGAGGTGAAAATTGTCGGCGGCGAGGCCATCCCCATCCGCATCGCACTGAAGAAAGCCGTTTAAAATTGCATCGGGGACCCTCACGCACTCGAACCATGTCCTGGTTCGGCTGACGGACGAGGACGGCCGCATCGGCTGGGGCGAGACGACAACCTTCTTGGAAGTCTACGGCTACGATCAGAGATCCCTGTATCACACGCTGACCGATTACCTGATCCCGAACGTGATCGGCCTCGATGCCGGCGATCTCGAGGCCATTCACGACCGCATGGACCGCGTCGTGCCGTCCAACCTGATGGCCAAGGCCGGCCTCGATATCGCCGCGCACGACCTGGCGTCCCGGGCTGCGGGAGTGCCCCTGCACGCGCGGCTCGGCGCTTGACGCACGGATCGGGTGCCCTTGATCGGCGTGGTCGACATCGTGGGACCGGAGGAGGCCGCACAATCGGCCGCCCGCCAGCTCTCCCTGGGCTTTCAGACCATCAAAATCAAGATCGGCCTCGATGCCGCCGCCGACATCCGGCGGGTTGACGCCGTGCGGGAGGCCGTCGGAGACGCCATTCGCCTGCGAGTCGACGGGAACTGCGGCTATGACCGGGACACGGCCTCGGCCGCATTCTCCCGCATGGAGGACTGCTGCCTCGAATGGATCGAGCAGCCGTTGCCGGCCTGGGATCTCGAGGGGATGGCTGCGCTGGCCCGCCGGTTAAAGACCCCGGTGGCGGTGGATGAGAGCGTATACACGGTCCACGACGCCCGGCGCTGCATCGCCATGGGGGCAGCGGACGTCGTCAACCTCAAGGTGACCAAGTGCGGCGGCCTGTTTCGCTGCCGCCGGATCGCCGCGCTGTGCCTGGCATCCGGAATCCCATGTTTCCTGGGCGGATGCCTCGAAACCTCGCCGGGCATGGCCGCCGCCATGCATTTTTACGCGACGGAGCCGGCCGTGATTTCGGCGGCGGAGATTCTCGGATCAACGTTCTTTGAGGACGACGTGGTTCACCGATCCATCGACGTAATCCACGGCGCCGCGGCGTTGCCGGACTCGCCTGGCCTGGGAATCCGCATCGACGACGAAAAGGTGGCCCGCTACCGACACCGTTTCTGACATGCCGGTCTGAAGGGTGTCGATGAGCCGCTGCAGGGCCGCCACAGGGGTGCTGCCCGGAGAGAACGGCACATGGGAGGAGGATAACAAATTGACATCGATAGAATGCATCGGTTCCTCACCGGTCCTACGGGTCGTCCAGTTCAGGATCAAGCCCGACTCGGATCTCCTGCAGGCGATCGCGGAGGCGGCGGAGATCGAAGGGGTCAGGGCCGGAGTTTTTATTTCCGGGCTCGGGGCGCTCAAAAAAGCGATCTTTCGCAATTTAAAAGTGTTTCCCAAAACATATCCCGTCACCCCGCAGGACCGCCTCTACCGCGAGGTGACGGCGCCCATGGAGCTGGTGTCGCTGACGGGGTGGATCGCACCCGCCCTCGGCGGCGGCGTAGAAATCCACGCCCACTTCGCCGCCTCCACCGTTGACAACGAGGCTCTGGTCACCCTGGGCGGCCACCTGACCGATGGGACGATCTGCGGGATCAAGTGCGTCGTGGCCGTCCTCGTGACCGACGCGGACAGCGTCCGCGCCGATACCGACCCGGAAACCAAGGGCGTGGATTTGTTTTTCAGCGGCCCCTGCCGTCCGGCAGATCCGGACCGCTTCTCAAAACAGGGCAATTAAGTATCCACCGCTGCCGCCACATGCGTCGCCGGCAGGGTGCATCCCACACGTAGCGCTTCGAAAATATTTGATATTATAACCAAGTCTCTCCTTTTTGGGTATATATTGCACAGCTTTTGCATTATTCAACGCTTTGAGGCAGAATGCCATCGCCGGGAGACACCCGGTCGGTTGACCCGGTTTTCAGAACGAATGCCGGGCTGCGAACGCAGCCCGGCATTTTTTCAAGGTGGGGCGTGAGGCCCCGGACCTCCTGATCGGATCGAGTTCGGCGCATGGCGTTCATCAATCTCAGGGCCCGTGAGATCCAAATCAAGATCGTCTACTACGGCCCGGCACACTCCGGCAAGACGGCCAACCTGCGCCGCATCTACGCGCTTTACCGCAACCGCCTCCAGTCCCGGCTGCTGACGGTCACCGCCGGCGACGAGCGCACCATCTTCCTCGACTTCATGACCTTCACGGTGCCGCGGATCAACGGCTTCGACCTGAAGGTGCGCATCTACACCGTGCCCGGCCACGAGCCTTGCGCCGAAATCCGCAAGACCGTCCTCAAGGGCGCGGACGGCATCGTCTTCGTCGCGGACCTCTCCGCGATGCGCAAGACCAACATCATGTCGCTCATCGACCTGCGCTCCAACCTGCGGTCCCTCGGCAAGGACCTCGCACGGATCCCGCTGGTCTTCCAGCTCAACAAGTGCGACCTCGGCGAACGGGGAACGCTCCTGCTGCCCGCGGCGACGCTGCTCTCCGACCTGAACGGCGAATACCGACGCCCGTATTTCGTCGCCAGCGCGGCCAGGGGCAGGAACGTGGTCTCGACGCTGAAGAAGATCATCACCACCACCATGGACGCGGTCGAAAAGCGCTACCACGAGGTGACCTGATTTGAGCGATATCGATCTGCACGAGCTCGGGTTCCGGGTGCGACGCCGCCTGGACGAGGTGTTCCCGGACGACACGGAGCCTTCGGAGGCCCTGCGGGAGCGGCGGGAAGGGCTGAGCTTCGCCCTGTCGAAGCTTCAGACCATCGCCGGCGAGCTGCAGTGGCGCATCCCTTTAGGATCGATCGAGGCCTATGCGCACGAGCTGAAGCGGCTCCAGTCGGCCTTCGCGGACGAACGCCACGTCCTGGTGCTGATCAAGCTCCAGTCCGAGCTGTGCCGGTACATGACGCGGCGCCGGCGCAACATCCCGTCCCGGGCGCTGATGGTCCTGATGATGGGGTTTCGCGCCATGGAGCGCCTGGCGACCGATCACGGCCTGTCGGCGGCGAGTCAGCGCCGGCTGGTCGGGCGGGTCCTGAACGAGTTCATGGCCTTCAAACACTCGCTGCCGACGAACGGCGGCACCCGCAAGCCCGAACGCAAGCCGGCCGGCGGCGATGCCCGCCGGCCGGCAGTCGGGCCGCGGCTCGACTCGCGCAGGGCGTACTACCTCCTCCCGGTGGACCACCTGGAGGAGCTGCAGCGGTTTTTAAAAGGGGAGTTTCAGCGGTTGGGCAGCCTGCTCGTTGCATCTCGCAGGCCTTGATAGACCCATTTCAGAAATACGGACACAGGTGCCGACGGTCGCCGAAAAAGCGCAGCGTGCAGTTCCTGCATGTGAGCATTTTGAGGCGGGCGGCAACGCCGCATGCGGCCGTCAGACGCATTCCGGTGAGGGGTCTCCGGCCGCGTTGATACACCCGCGGCATTGGTCGGACCCGCAGCGGCACGGGATCCTCTCGCCGTCCGCGGCGAAGCTGTAGTCGATGGTGAGCTCCTCGCCCCGGGCGATGTCCCGCGCCGAGTAGATCAGCACCCGCCGGTCCTCGATCCGATAGTCGCAGTTCGGCGTGCACGCGTGATTGATGTGGCGCGCCGTGTTCCCCTCGGTGTACCCGTCGATCGCCCAGTCGTCCCCCGTCCAGAACGTGAAGATCCCGGGCCGACCGGGGTCCGCCTCCCGCCGGTAGGCCTCCTCGGCCGGAATCAGCTCGCCGGTGTACTCGATGACGAAGGCGCCGGCCGGGATGAATTCTCCGGCGTAGCAGCCGCGGCCGTGGATGGAGGAGTTCTTGACGATCAGCTTGGGGGCCATGAGTTCCGTGCGTCGATGGTTTTAGGAGCGGGATTTTGCCTGCGCCGGGCTACATAGTACAGTTTGGGGAGTGGGGCAATTGGAAAAAGTGGTAAGACGAGCTCATAGCTCATTGCTGAGAGCAAGGGCATCAAGACATGGCTGCAGGATCCGGTGACGTTCTCTCGTCCGGAGAGCGGGAATGATCCTGTCATCCTGTTGATCCTGTCGGACTTGCCCTGTAGTTTTGTTGCTATGAGCTATCAACTATGAACTCTCAACTCTCATCTCCCCTCTCCCGTGAGGTAGCTCGCGGCCAGCTCGCCCGCGACGGCCGGCAGGCTCTCGAGCGGCGGCGGTTCGAAGCCGAAGACGATCTTGAGAAAATCCATGGCGATGCGATAGGTGGCGCCCCAGAGGATGTCCGTGCCCGCCGGGCCGGGCAGCCGGATGGCCGGGAGCCGGCGCACGCGGTCGGGACCCGGCCCTTGCGGTGTTCCCGAGATGTGGTAGCAGACGTATCCGTTCGGGTCGAGCAGGTCGCGCAGCGGGATTTCGACGATGCGCTCGACCTCCCAGTTCGGCCGGAAGCTCGTCCGCTGCGGCGTCCAGGCCGCCAGGGGGTAGATCGCTTTGCGGAAAAGCTGCAGGCGATTGGGCGGCAGCGGCCCGAGAAACCGTGCGCGCAGCGGGTTCAGCCGCATCTCCTCGAAGGCCTCGCGCAGCGCCGTGGCCAGGTAGAGCGCCAGCCAGCGCGCTTCCAGCGGCCGTTCCCGCCGCCACCGCCGCCAGTGCGGCCAGCGCCCGAGCGGGCCGAGCGGCAAGGCGAGCAGCCGGGCCGCCGCGAAATCGACCCGCGAGACGCCGCCGCCCGGGCAGCAGAGATCGCCCGGCTGGCGCACGCGCCGGGAGCGTTGGTTCAGGATGAGGCCGACCTCGCCCGCCCGGCCCGTCTCGGGGCCGCAACGCCCCAGCAGGAACAGGACGGCCGCTGCGGCCGCGACGTCCTCCGCCGGGGTGACGAACGACGCCGCCGCGCCGGGGCTGGCTTCCAAGGCGGCGGCGATCGCCGCCATCAGGCGCGGCGGGTCGGACAGGCTGCTGGGTGACGCGTCGACGGGCATGGGCCACTCGATATCAGGTTGCCGCTGCGGGCGCAAACGAAGAAGCTGATAGCTCGTAGCTGATGGAGATTGCAGGGTTCGGGGTGTCAGGGTTCAGGAAGGTGTTCGGGCCGTTGGTAAAAGCAGGCCCAGTGCGCGGGGGGCAATAAAACGCGCGGCCTCCGACACGCTCGTGCCGGAGGCCGCGCATACAGACTCGATTCATGAGGCGGCCCTATTCAGCAGCCCTCATATAGAAATCAGGGGGCGGCCGCCAGGCCGCCCCTGATTTTTAGTACATGTCCTCGTCCATCGCCGGGGCCCCGGCGGCCTTTTTCTTCTTCTCCGGCTTGTCGGTGATCATGGCCTCGGTGGTGAGCATCAGGCCGGACACGGACGCGGCGTTCTGGAGGGCAAAGCGCACGACCTTGGTGGGGTCGATGACACCGGCCTTCATCAGGTCCTCGTAAACTCCGGTCTCGGCGTTGAAGCCGTTGGAGTCCTTGCTCTCGAGCACGGTGTTCACCACGACCGAGCCTTCCAGCCCGGCGTTCTGCGCGATGTAGCGCAGCGGATCCTGCAGCGCACGCTTCAGGATGCCGACCCCGGCCTTCTCCTCGCCGGAGACCTTGATGCCGTTCAGGGCCGCGATGCAGCGCAGCAGGGCAACCCCGCCGCCGGGGACAACCCCCTCCTCGACCGCTGCGCGGGTGGCGTTGAGGGCATCCTCCACGCGGGCCTTCTTCTCTTTCATCTCGGTCTCGGTGGCCGCGCCGATGTGGATCACGGCGACCCCGCCGATCAGCTTGGCCAGCCGCTCCTGCAGCTTCTCGCGGTCGTAGTCCGAGGTGGTCTCCTCGATCTGCGCCCGGATCTGGTTGATGCGGCCCTCGATGGCGGCCTTCTTGCCCGCGCCGTCGATGATCGTGGTGTTGTCCTTGTCGATCCGCACGTGCTTGCAGCGGCCGAGGTCGCTCAGGGTCACGTTCTCGAGCTTCACGCCGAGGTCCTCGGTGACCACCTGCCCGCCGGTCAGCACGGCGATGTCCTCGAGCATGGCCTTGCGGCGGTCGCCGAAGCCGGGCGCCTTAACGGCCACGGCCTTGAGCGTGCCGCGCAGCTTGTTGACGATCAGGGTGGCCAGGGCCTCGCCCTCGATGTCCTCGGAGAGGATCAGCAGCGGCCGCCCGCTCTGGGCGACGGCCTCGAGGACCGGCACCATGTCCTTCATCGAGCTGATCTTCTTCTCGTTGATGAGGATGTAGGGATCCTCGAGGTGGGCTTCCATCTTCTCGGGGTCGGTGACGAAGTAGGGCGACACGTACCCGCGGTCGAACTGCATGCCTTCCACGACCTCGAGGGTGGTCTCCATGCTCTTGGCCTCTTCGACCGTGATGACCCCTTCCTTGCCGACCTTGTCCATGGCCTCGGAGATCAGCTTGCCGACCATCTCGTCGTTGTTGGCCGAAATGGTGCCGACCTGGACGATCTCGTTCTTGCTCTTGATGCTCTTGGACATCTTCTTGAGCTCGTCGACGACCACGGCCACACCCTTGTCGATGCCGCGCTTCAATGCCATGGGGCTGGCGCCGGCCGCGACCAGCTTCTGGCCTTCGCTGTAGATGGACTGCGCCAGGACGGTCGCGGTGGTGGTGCCGTCGCCGGCGACGTCGCTCGTCTTGCTGGCGACTTCCTTGACCATCTGGGCGCCCATGTTCTCGAACTTGTCTTCCAGGGTGATTTCCTTGGCGACGGTAACTCCGTCCTTGGTCACCGTGGGGGAGCCGAACGATTTTTCGAGCACGACGTTGCGGCCCTTGGGTCCGAGGGTGACCTTGACCGCGTCGGCCAGGATGTTGACGCCCCGGAGCATCTTCTCCCGGGCCTGTGAACCATAGCAGATCACTTTAGCTGGCATGTTTTTTCCTCCCTATCCGTTATTCGAGAATTCCGAGAATGTCGTCTTCGCGCATGAAGATGTGCTCGACGCCGTCCACCTTGATCTCCGAGCCGGCGTACTTCGAAAACAGCACCCGGTCGCCCTTCTTGACCTCGATGGGGATCCGCTTGCCGTCTTCCCCCACCTTGCCCGGTCCGGCCGCCACGACTTTGCCCTCCTGCGGCTTCTCCTTCGCCGTATCGGGGATGATGATCCCGCCCGCGGTCTTCTTTTCCTCCTCGACCCGTACGACCAGGATTCTGTCGTTCAATGGCCTGATTTTCATACCTGCAATCCTCCTTGATGTGAGTGGTTTTGGGCGCCGCAGCGCCTTGGATGAACGGGAGCTCGCAGAGCTACCCGAATCTCTCGGACCGTTCGCGGTGCGCGCCGCATGCCGAATGGCGACAAGTTTTTCTGTTTTTAAAACGAAACTAAAGGGTTAACTTGCGGCTGAACCCTGAAATTGGCGCTAAGTTAATCACCTCGACCGAGATGTCAAGCACCGGGCCGGGCAGGAAAATAAGGGAGGGGGCAGGCGTGCGGCCCGGCCGGCGCAACGACTCACTCGGGCTCCTGCGGAAGCCGCCCGAGCGCGCCGCCGAAGCGGTCCTCGATCAACGCCTCGAGGCGGGACGGGCCGGCGGCGTGGGCGTCCGCGATGGCCTTGGCATGGGTACAGGCCGCGCGTCGCCCGCGCGCGACGGCCGGCTCCACGGCCGTCCAGTCGCCGCTGACCAGGAGGGCGTCGCACACCTGCGCCAGCTCCGGGAAGATCGCCCGGGCCAACCGGTCGCAGTTGGCCATGAAGAGCGCGAGCCCGGCTGTGTTGCGTTCCCGGCAGAAACGGAGCAGCGGCCCGACGGGGTGGGTGTCGGCCAGAGCGTCCTTGACCCGGCGCGCGACCAGCTCGACGCGCGTGAGCGGGAAGGCGGCAACGATCTCCTGCCAGAGGCCGCGCCGGACGGTGCTTTCATGGATTTCACCGAGCTCGTGGTGCAGGTGCAGCTCCTCCTGGACCCGGAGCAGCCGCCCGAAATCGCGGCGCACCGCCGCCGACCGGTGGTCGGCGATGCCGCACGCGTCGAGGGCCGCATCCAACGCCTGCCGGCCGGAAGGGGTGACATAGGCGATCTGGTCCCAGAGCGCGCGGGCGGCCGAGTCGCGCCGCAGCAGGACCAGCGGGCCCTGCGAAAGGGCCGGCAGGGTCAGCAGGTCCCGCGCCAGCTCCCGGCCCAGGGCGACCACCCGGCACCCTTCGACCTCGCGGCGCTCCTCGACCGCGGCCACGAAGAAGACGGGCTTGAGGCCGCGCGCGTACCCGGCCCCGTACCAGTGGCCCGTGGGCAGCAACGCGGCGTTGACGCGTTCGGCCTCGAAGGGGTCGACCGGGACGCCATCGACGGCGAGCGGCTCGAAGTCGGCCTGTGCCAGGGTTTCCCAACGCTCTTCGCGCGCGCCGATCCAGTCCAGAACCTCCGCCGGGTCGCCCTCTTCCCACGGTCGCAGCCCGCGCTCCCACTTGAACAGATCGCGCAGACGCAGGGCGAGCCCGCAGATCGAGAACATCCCGGCGTAGCGCGCGTCGGAGATGTCGCAGTTGCGACGGACCTGGCGGATCAGCTGGTCGAGGTCCATGGGGGGAGAGACGTTACGAGTTACAAGTTACGAGCTAACTGCCAAAACCGAAACGAAAGGAAAACATGTTGCGGACTCAGAGTAAGAATTCGCAGATGAAAGGCAATGATCGGGATGAGCTGAAGGGTGCGGCTGAGGAAGAATGCAACCCCGGATGGCAAGTGTGGTTTGCACGGTACGACTCGAGGCGAGCGTTTCTCGTGCATGTACCGGGAAGCGGCATTCTGACGACTTATAATTGCAGCTTTTCTTCTCCTCAATTTTAGCGCATTTTAGCTCACTTTAGGCAATTTAGGCACTCTCACACCACTCCCTGGTCCAGCATCGCCTCCACCACCTTGACGAACGCGCTGATGTTCGCGCCGTTCAGGTAGTTGCCGGGGGTGCCGTAGGATTCGGCCGCATCGAGGCAGGCCTGGTGGATGTCGCGCATGATGATGCGCAGGCGCTGGTCGACCTCCTCGCCCTGCCAGCCCAGGCGCATGCTGTTCTGCACCATCTCCAGCCCGCTCACGGCCACCCCGCCGGCGTTGGCCGCCTTGCCCGGGGCGAAGAGGATGCGCTTGCCCAGGAAGACGGCGATCGCCTCGGAGGTGCAGGGCATGTTGGCCCCCTCGCAGACGAGCTTGACCGTGTTGTTGATCAGCAGGTAGGCGTCCTTCTCGCCGATCTCGTTCTGGGTGGCGCAGGGGAAGGCGGCGTCCGCGCGGTGCGCCCAGAGCGGGTTGTGGTCCAGGGTCGGGTCGGCCGGGGTGAAGGTGGCGCCCGGGAACTTCCGGGCGTATTCGCCGATCCGGCCGCGGCGCAGGTTCTTGAGGAGCTTGACGAAGGCAAGCTTCTCGCGGTCGATCCCGTCCGGGTCGTGGATGTGGCCGGAGGAATCCGAGAGCGTGACGACCCGGCCGCCGAGCTCGATCAGCTTCTCCGCCGTGTGCTGGGCCACGTTGCCCGACCCGGAAACGAGGCAGACCTGGTCCTCGAGCGACATGCCGCGCGTCGCGAGCATCTCCTGGGCGAAGTACACGCACCCGTAGCCGGCCGCCTCCGGGCGGAAGAGGCTCCCGCCCCACATCAGCCCCTTGCCGGTCAGCGCGCCGTCGAAGCGGTTGGTGAGCTTCCGGTAGGCCCCGAAGAGGAACCCGATTTCGCGGCTGCCGACTCCGATGTCCCCGCCCTGGATGTCCGTGTGCGGCCCCGCGTGGCGGTAGAACTCGCCCATGAAGCTGCCGCAGAAGCGCATGACCTCGTCATCGGACTTGCCCTTGGGCTCGAAGTCGGCGCCGCCCGCGGCGCCGCCGAGCGGCAGCGTCGTGAGCGCATTTTTGAAGACCTGCTCGAAGGCCAGAAACTTGAGAATGCTCTGGGTGACCGAGGGGTGGAAGCGCAGTCCGCCCTTGAACGGCCCGATGGCGTTGTTCATCTCGACCAGGTACCCGCGGTTGACGCGCGTCTGGCCGAGGTCGTCCACCCAGGGCACGCTGAAGGTGACCACGCGCTGGGGCTCCGTGAGCCGTTCCAGAACGGCGGAACGCACGTAGTGGGGGTGGCGCTTGAGCACCGGCTGAACGCTGTCGGCCACTTCCTTGACCGCCTGGTGAAATTCTTTTTCCCAAGGGTCGCGGGCCTTGATGGTGTGCAGGATCTCCGGCATGTCTCCTCGATGTGGAAGCGAAAGGTTGGCGGGTCTGGCGCTGCCGCGTGGCGCGGCGGCGCCGCGAGGCTCGGGTGGCGAACAATACGCGCTTTGAGACGGGCTTGTCAATACGACCCGCGGGCTGAAACCGCCGTCGTTCCGGAGCCGTCGAAAAACACTCTTGCGGCCGCGTCGGCCGGGGCGCCGGGACGCCGTTCCGTTCGACACCGCAGGGATGGACGGGTCGACGGCGACGGCAGGCAAGACGCCCCGTCAGCCGGGATGTATCGCCCCGCTCAAGTCGCCGGGGCTCCCGGCCGATATCCCGATAGAGAAGGGAGGGGTCATGGATCCGAACGAAGCGCGGGACATCGCCGATGAGGCCGACCACCGGCAGTACACGCGGGTGGAGACCTGCAACCTCATATCGTTTCTGTCCGTCGACGCGGACGGCCACGTGCTGCGCCAGGGCATGGGCAAGGCGCTCGACCTCAGCCAGAACGGCATGCTGCTCGAATCGGCGCTGCCGGTCGACTCCGAGTTCGTCTCGCTGATGTCGACCGACCCGGACAACAACCTGATCGAGATCACCGCCAAGGTCGCCTACTCGCGCCGGGGCCGGACCGGCAGCTTCCTGACCGGCGTCCAGTTCGCCGGGGCCGGCGACGACAACGTGCGCTTCGCCGCGAACCTGATCAAGACCTTCCACTACCGCCGCAAGAAATCAGCCGCCCCCGACGCCGACCTCGCCTGACCCCGCCCCCGCCCCATGGCGGCGACGCTCCCGCCCCCGTTAGGGGACGTTCGTTCCTAAGTTGCTTTACTTCCAAAACCGGATTTGCTATTTTTCCGCTTATGCCCAGAACCGCACGACTCGACGCCCCCGGGGTCCTGCACCACGTCATCTGCCGCGGCATCGAACGCCGCGCCGTCTTCCTCGACGGCACCGATCGCGACGATTTTGTGCG
The DNA here is from genome assembly GCA_963828345.1 of uncultured delta proteobacterium. Taxonomy (GTDB): domain Bacteria; phylum Desulfobacterota; class Desulfobacteria; order Desulfobacterales; family SpSt-501; genus SpSt-501. Next base: position 25,848 of record CAWHEZ010000003.1, on the reverse strand, counting down.
GCGGCTCTCCGCGCTCGCAGCGGAAGGAGTCGCTCTCCATCTACGCCTGGGCTTTGCTGCCGAACCACTTCCACCTGCTCTGCCGCACGCAGCGGCACCCTCTGTCCCGAAGCATGCACCGTCTGCTCACGGGCTATGTCGTCAACTTCAACCGCCGCCACACTCGCCACGGCCACCTCTTCCAGAACCGCTTCAAGTCGATCGTGTGCCAGGAGGACAGCTACCTCAAGGAGCTCGTGCGCTACGTCCACCTCAACCCGCTGCGCAGCGGGCTGGTCGACGACGTGGAGGGGCTCGAACGCTACCGCTACTGCGGACACGGGGCCCTGACCGGCCGGCAGACGCTGCCATGGCAGGACACCGACCACGTTCTCGCCCTGTTCGGCCGCCGGGCCGCCGGGGCTCGGCACGCCTACCGCGGCCACGTCGCCGCCGGTGCGCGCATGGGGCGGCGGCCCGAGCTGGTCGGGGGCGGGCTGGTGCGCAGCCTGGGCGGGTGGTCGGAAGTGCGGGCGGCCCGCCGCCGCGGCGCGCTCGACGCCTGCGACCCGCGCATCCTGGGCAATGGCGACTTCGTCTCCGACGTGATACAATCATCCAATCAGCGTCTGCAGCAGAGCCCGCACGTCGGCGCTGCGCGACCGGAACATAGAGACGCTCTGCCGGCAGGCGTGCGAGGTGTGCGGAGTGTCGGCTGGCGAGCTTCGCGCCGGCAGCCGGCGACGCCCGGTGGTGGCCGCCCGCGGCGCGCTCGCCTGGCTGGCGATGCGGGAGTTCGGGTACTCCGGGGCCGACGTGGCCCGCCACCTCGGGGTCAGCACCTCGTGCATCACCCGCGCAGCGGCGGCCCCGCGGCCCCCGGAGGTCACGGTGCTCATGGAAACAATCGGCCGACGGCCGGTGGACGAGACTCCGTCTCAACGATAACGGAATGCGTGCATGTACCATCTGAGATCCGCCCCGCTTCCCGCACCACCGGCTGCCCGGCGCTTCAGCCCCCTCCCGGCCCGACGCGCCGAGGTGCTCCGCCGCAAGCAGCCGCGCCGCCTCCCGCGGATCAGGCTCAGCCACCTGAAGTTCGCCGCGGCCGTGCCCGTGCTTCTCCTGATGGCATACGGCGCGTGGGCCCTCCTCCCGGAGCGCCTCCCGCCCGTATCGCCGCCTCCCTCGCCACGCGCGGCGGCAACGGGCCAGACTCCGCAGCCGCCGCAGCCCTCGCCGGTGCGCATGCTCGACCGGCAGGCCGTGCAGGAGCTCGTGGCGGGCAGGAACCTGCTCAACCTGAGCGAACCCGCCGTCGAGGTCCGCGGCGAGGCCTCCGCCTTCACGGTGCAGACCACTCTGGAGCCGGGGCTGCAGCAGCACCTCTCCGAGCGGCTCGACCGCAAGAACAGCCGCTACATCGGCATCGTCGCGCTCGACCCCGCCGACGGCCGCGTGCTGGCCATGGCCGGCTACGACCGGACCGACCCCTCGGCGAACCCCTGCCTGGACAGCCGCTTCCCGGCCGCGAGCATTTTCAAGATCATCACGGCGGCGGCCGCGCTCGAGGCCCGCGACCTGGGCCCGCACTCCGTCCTGAGCTGGGACGGCGGCAAGTACACCCTCTACAAGTCCCAGCTGCGGCCGGCCGTTTCGCGCAAGCCGAATCAGCTGACCCTGAAGGACTCCTTCGCGCAGTCGGTCAACCCCGTGTTCGGGCGTATCGGCGCGCACATGCTCGGCCGCAGCCTGCTCGAGTCCTACGCGCTGGCGTTCGGGTTCAACCGCGAGATCGAGTTCGAGCAGCCGGTGCGGCCCAGCCGGGTCGAACTCACCGACAGCGCTTTCGAGCTGGCCGAGGTGGCGAGCGGATTCAACCGCACCACCCGCATCAGCCCGCTGCACGGGGCCCTCATGGCGGCGGCGGTCGTCAACGCGGGGCGTCTCGTCGAACCGTCGGTCGTCGACCGGGTGACCGACACCGCGGGCCGGACCGTCTACCAGCGCAGGCCCGGCCAGGGCGAGCGCGTCATCGACGCCCGCACGGCCGCCGAGCTCGCCGAGATGATGCGGGCCACCGTCCAGTCCGGCACGGCGCACAAGCAATTCCAGAAGCACCACGCGGACCGTGTGCTGGCCCAGCTGGAGATCGGCGGCAAGACGGGGTCGATGGGCGACGACGAGCCGGACATGCGCTACGACTGGTTCGTGGGGTTTGCGCGCGGCCACCAGCTGAGCCGTCAGATGGTGATCGCGGTCGTGGTCGTGCACGAGGACTACATCGGCACCCGGGCGGCCGCCTACGCGGCCATGGCCATCCGGGAGTATTTCAAGCCGGCCCTGGCGCGGGTGGACGCCCGCGCGCCGAAATCCTGAACCGATCGCAGACCGAATAGGCCTGCAACCGCAAGGACCCGCACCGGCATGCGACTGAAGGACGCCGACGTCAAGGAACTGGGGGACCTCTTCGAAGAGGCCCTGAACCGCGCGCAGCGGCTCGACCGGCAGCAGCGCATCCGGCTGCGCAAGAAGATCCGCAACGAGCTCTACGCGCTCATGAGCTGGGACATGGCGACGCCGGCCGGCATCATCAGCCGCTGGGAGGAGCGCATGGCGGACGTGTTTGCCGCCCTGCCCTACGGCTTCAAAGACGAAATCGCCCGCACGCTGACCGATCGGATGCGCTCCCCGCTGCTGCGCAGGGATCCGTCCGCCCCCGCGGGCCCGCACACGGCATAGCAGGGTCTTGATAAACGGCGTCTCGGGCCGTGATCCTGCGTTGCGCGGCTTTTGGCCATGCTCACATACGAGTCAGTATGCTGCGCTGTCCAAAAGGCCGCGCGCCTTGGCTGACGGCCCGACACTGGTTTTTCAACACCCTGCAAGCACGAAAACACGAATCCCCCGCGAGTTGACGCGGGGGATTCGTGTTTTCGGAGACCGTGACCGCTGTCGAGCGATTTAGATCGTGGATTCGAGCGCGGCCGCCACCGCGTCGATGAACCCCTCGGTCGCTCTGGTGACCGGCCGGCCGGGGCTGCATGAGCGGGACGAGGTCCTTGGTGACGATGCCGGCCTCGATGCAGCCGATGACGGCCTTCTCGATTTTCTCGCCGAACGCACTGACCTCCGGCGTCCCGTCCATCTCGCCCCGTTTTTTTATCCCGCCCGTCCACGCGAAGATCGACGCCACCGAGTTCGTGCTGGTGGGGTGGCCCTTGAGGTGCTCGTAGTAGTGGCGCCGCACCGTGCCGTGGGCGGCCTCGAACTCGAACCGGCCGTCCGGCGACACCAGCACCGAGGTCATCATCCCCAGGCTGCCGAACCCGGAGGCGACCACGTCCGAGAACACGTCCCCGTCGTAGTTGCTGAGCGCCCAGAGGAAGCCGCCCGCATGCTTCATGGTCTGCGCGGCGGCGTCGTCGATCAGGAAGTAGCGGTAGGCGATCCCGGCCTTGGCGAAGTCGGCCGAGCGCGCGGCCGTCTCCTCGGCGAAGATCTCCTTGAAGTAGCTGTGGTAGCGCTTGCTGATCGTGTCCTTGACCGAGAACCAGAGCTCGATCTTCTCGCTCAGCGCGTAGGTGATGCAGGCGCGGGCGAAGGAGCGGATCGACTTCTCGAGATTGTGGATGCCCATCACGACACCGGGGCCGGTGAACTCGTGCACCGTCAGGCGCTGTTCCGCCCCGCCGGCCGGGGTGTAGACGAGCTCCACCTTGCCGGGCCCGTCGACCCGCATCTCCACCGCCTTGTACAGGTCGCCGTAGGCGTGGCGGCCGATGATGATGGGCTTCGTCCAGCCGCTCACGACCGGCGCGATGTTGCGCACCACGATCGGCTTGCGGAACACCGTGCCGTCCAGGATCGAACGGATCTGCCCGTTCGGCGAGGGCCAGGCTTTTTTGAGCTTGTATTCCGTCACGCGCTCGGCATCCGGGGTGATCGTGGCGCACTTCACCCCCACGCCGTACTGCTTGATGGCGTGCGCCGACTCGGTGGTGATCCGGTCGTCGGTCTCGTCGCGCCGCTTCACCCCGAGGTCGTAGTATTTGAGGTCCACGTCGAGAAAAGGCAGGATCAGCTTGTCCTTGATCATCGCCCAGATGATGCGGGTCATCTCGTCGCCGTCCATTTCCACGATCGGGTTCTTCACCTTGATCTTGGGCATGTCGAAAATTCCTTGTCCAATCGGTTGGGTCACGCGGATGTGATGTAATTCAACAGACCGCCCGCCAGGATCGCCGCGGTCTGCTTCGCGGAGAGCGCACACGTGCATTCGATCGTCTTGCCGGAGCGCTCGTTGCGGAGGACGACCGGTTCTCCCTTGGCGACGGCGTCGCGCCAGTTCTCGGCGCTCAGGCCGTCCCCCGACTCCAGCCCGTCGTAGTCGGCCGGGTTCCTGAAAACCAGCGGCAGAACCCCGAAATTGACCAGGTTGGCGGAATGGATGCGTTCAAAGGACTTGGCGACCACCGCCTTCACCCCGAGGTACATCGGGCACATGGAGGCATGCTCGCGGCTGGACCCCTGGCCGTAGGACTCCCCGGCCACGATGACGTTGTGAAGCCCCTGCGACTTGTTTTCCAGGCAGCGCTTCGAAAACGTGGGGTCGACCTTTTCGAAGACGAACTCGGCGTACCTGGGGACGTTGGAGCGGTATTTGAGCCGCGCGCCGGCAGGGGTGATGTGATCGGTGGTGATGTTGTCTGCCGAGCTTGATCATGACGCGGCCGGCGAGATCCCGGGTCATCTTGTCGCTGCGCGGGGGCTCGCCGATGTTGGGCCCGCGGAAGACCGGGGTGTCCTTCGTCTTCCGGTCGGGGAAAATGAACATGCTGTCGTCGATGCGATAGGCCTCCGGCTCCTGGATTTTCGGGCAGGGTATGCCCAGGCGCTCCGGCGACGTCAGCCGACCCGTGATCGCGGCGGCGGCGGCCGCTTCCGGGCTGCAGAGATAGACCTGCGCGTCCTGGGTGCCGGAGCGGCCCTCGAAATTGCGGTTCGAGGTCCGGACCGAAACGCCGCCGCTCTTGGGCGAGAAGTGGACTCCCACGCAGAACCCGCAGGCGCTTTCCAGGATGCGCGCCCCCGCGCCGATGAGGTCGTTCAGCGCGCCGTTGTGGGCAAGCGTCCGCAGAATCTGACGCGACCCGGGGGCGATCCCGAGGCTGACGCCGGGGGCGATGGTTCGCCCTTTCAGCATGGCGGCCGCGGTCATCATGTCGCGGTAGGAGGAATTGGTGCAGGAGCCGATGCACACCTGGTCCGCGGGGGTGCCTTCCACGGCGGAGAGCTTCACGACGTTGCCGGGGCTGTGAGGGGCGGCGACCAGGGGTTCGAGCGCGGACAGGTCCACCTCGATGACCCGGTCGTAGCGTGCCCCGGGATCCGCCGTAAGCTCCACCCAGTCCTTCTCCCGGCCCTGGGCCTTCAGGAACCGGCGGGTGACGTCGTCCGACGGGAAGATCGACGTCGTCACCCCCATCTCGGCGCCCATGTTGGCGATCGTGGCGCGTTCGGGGACGGAGAGGCTCTTCACCCCTTCACCGCCGTATTCGAGCACGACGCCCACGTTGCCCTTGGTGGTGAGAATCGAGAGCATGTGCAGCACGACGTCCTTGGCCGACACCCACTCGCGCAGCCGCCCCGAGAGCCTGACCTGGTAGACCCGCGGGCAGGTGAGATGGAACGGTCCGCCGCCCATGGCGACGGCCACGTCCAGCCCGCCGGCGCCGACGGCGATCTGGCCCATGCCGCCGCCGGTGGGGGTGTGGCTGTCGGCGCCGAGCAGCGTGGTGCCGGGCTTGCCGAAGCGCTCGAGGTGCACCTGGTGGCAGATCCCGTTGCCGGCGCGGGAGTAGACGGCGCCGAACTTCGCGGACACGCTCTGCAGGTACAGGTGATCGTCGCTGTTTTCGAAACCGATCTGCTGGGTGTTGTGGTCGATGTAGGTCACCGACAGCTCGGTGCGAACCGCGTCCACGCCGAGGGCCTCGAACTGCAGGAACGCCATCGTGCCGGTGGCGTCGTGGGCCAGAGTCTGGTCGATCCCGATGGCGATCTCTTGGCCCGGGACGTAGTCGCCTTCCCTGAGGTGCGCCTGCAGCACTTTTTCAACGATGTTTTTCGTCATGATTTCCTAGTCACACCCCGCTGAGCATTTTGGGTTTCTTGAATAGCGGGTACACAATCGAGAAGAGCGCACCCGCGAGCAGAATGACGCTGATCGGGCTGCTGACCAAGCCGAGGGGGCTGCCCCCGGAGAGCAGCAGTGACCGGCGCAGCGAGAGCTCCGCCAGATCTCCGAGCACCAGCGCCAGAATGCAGGGCGCCACGGGGACTCCGAACTTGCGCATGAAATAACCGATGACGGAAAACCCGAACATCAAAAACAGGTCGTCCACGCTGTTGTTGAGCCCGAAGGCGCCGATCACGCACAGGATCATGATCGCCGCCGAGAAGACCGAGTAGGGCAAGCGGTTCAACTCCAGGAAGAGCCGGATCGCCGTACCCGTCAGCACCAGGAGCAGCAAGTTGGTGAGCAGCATGGCCACGAAAATCCCATAGATGATGTCGGGGCGGGTGGACAGCAGCAACGGTCCGGGCTGCATGCCGTGGATCATGAAGGCCGCCACCAGCATGGCCGTGGTATTGCTGCCGGGGATCCCGAGGGAGAGCAGGATGGTCATCGAACCGCCGGTGGAGGCGTTGTTGGCGCACTCCGCGGCCATCAACCCTTCCACGGCGCCCTTGCCGAATTTTTCCGGCTCGTGCTTGGCCGTGCGGGCCGCCTCGCCGTAGGCGAGAAAGGCGGCAATGGTCGCCCCGGCGCCCGGCAGGGCGCCGACGATGGTCCCGATGATGGGAGAGCGAATCATCGTCAGCCAGTATTTTTTGAACAGTGAGAACGGCGGCAGTTCCCCCAGCAAGCCGCGGTACTCGACACCGCCCTTGTATTGCTTGAAAGGCTCCTCGGCCTCGATGAAGATCTCGGAAACGGCCAGCAAGCCCACCATCGCCACCACGAAGTTGATGCCGCCCAGCAGAGTGACGGTATCGAAGGTGAAGCGTTCCTCACCTGTGATGCCATCGGTACCGACGGTCGCCAGGAACAACCCGAAAAAGCAGGAGAGAAACCCTTTCATCATCGAGCCGCCCGACAACCCGGACACCACGCTCAACCCGAGCACGGTCAGCGCGAAATACTCCGCCGGGCCGAAGCGCAGCGCGAAATTGGCGATCAGAGGGGTGGCCAGAATCATGACAAAAACGCTGAAAAGGCCCCCGAAGATCGAGCAGAGCAAATACACCCACATGGCGTAGGCGGCGCGGCCCTGTTTGGCGAGTGCATGTCCCTCGATCACCGTGGGCACCGAGGACGGCTCGCCCGGGATGCCGAAGAGGATCGACGTGATGGACCCGCCGGTGATGCCCCCCAAGTAAGCGCCGATGAGCAGGACGAAGGCGGTCATGGGCGAAAGCGTGTAGGTGAAGGACAACAGCAGGACCACGCCCATGGACGTGCTGATGCCCGGCAGCGCCCCGGCCAGAAGCCCCCAGAGAGCGCCGAGTGTCATCGCAATCAGGTTCTGCGGCATCAGGACTGTCGCGAAGGCCTGCAAGTAAATGTCAACCATGTCGGCAACCCTCCGTTAGTAGAACAAGCGGCTGAATTCGGCGAAGATCCCGACCCCTTTCGGGAAGGGGATCGTGATGAATTTCGCGAACACGGCGACGATGATGCCGGTGAGCAGAAACGGCGAGATCAGCAAGACCGACTTACGTCTTTCCCCCAAGGCCAGGGCAAAGATCGGGATGTAGACCAGGGTCGAAAGAATGAAACCCAGCCAGGGAATCACCACCATGTAGATCAAAAAAGTGACCACGCTCAGCGTCACGGTGATCCGCTGCCTTTTCTGCTCGGCAGCCGCCTCCGGCGTCAAATCTTCTGCGGTGCGCTCCTTCCGGAACTTCAGCACGCTTGATATCAGAAGGGTAACGCTGAACAGCGCCGAAGCCCCGATCGACAGCAGCGGCCAAAGGCCGCTGCCGATTTCTCCGGGGCGGCCCTGACCGGCCAAATCCAGACCCTCGTAGAACATGAAACCGAAAAAGGCGACGCAAACAGCGAAAAAAACGATTTCACTCTTTTTCATCGGCGGCCCACCTGTGGTGAGGATGCGGGGAGAACGAGCCTCCCCGCACCATCGGATTGAGGAAGCAACCCAATCGCGGTTATTTCAAGTATCCGAGTTCCTTGAGGACCGAAGTGAAAAATTCGACCTGCTCTTCCATGTACTTCCGGGTTTCCTCCGGCCCCAGGTAGCCCGGCCGCGCATCCAGATGATTGTCCTTGATGAATTTCACGTACATCGGGTGATCCAGAGATTTCTTGATCACCTCGATCAGAAATTTCTGCCGCTCGGGCGGGGTGCCTTTCTTGACGGCCCAGGCCCGCATCAGGCCGTGGGTGTAATCGATGCCGAGCTCCTTGGAGCACGGCACGTTCGGAAGGGCCGGGTGCCGCTTGTCCATGATGACGCACAGCGACTTCAGCTTGCCGGCTTCGATCAGGGGCAGGGTCTCGGCCAGTTCTTCGACCGCACCGGTGATGTGCCCGCCCAGGATGGCGGCCTTGATCTCCGCGCCCGAATCAAAGGGCACGAAGATCACCTCCACGCCGCACTTTTTGAAAAAGGCCACGGTCTGGATCTCCGACCAGCCGCCCGGCGATGTCCCGGCGAACTTCAGCCCCTTGGGGTTCTTCTTGCCCCAGTCCACCATGTCGGCCAAGGTCTTGAACTGCGATTCCCCGGAAATGGTGACGGCCGAGGTGTCCCACTGGATGCGGCAGAGCGCGTCGAAGTCCCGCAGGATGTGCGCCCGCGTCTTGGGCTTGCCGGCGGCATCGATGAGGTGGGACGTGGTGACGGCCAGCACGCTGTAGCCATCCGCCGGCTGCTGGGAGACATAGAGCATCCCCTTGGTCGCGCCGCCGCCGGGCATGTTGTTCACCATCACGCCGTTTTTCAACTGGGGCTTCATCCCCTCCGCCACCGCCCGCGCCGCGGTGTCGCTGCCGCCCCCGGCGCCGAAGGGGACCAGGATCTCGATTGCGCGCTCGGGGTAGTCGGCCGCCGCCGCGACCCCGCCCCAAAGGCTGATACCGACGAGCAGCATGCATGCCGAGGCAAAGCAAAATGCTTTTCTCATATTTCCCCCTTTGATTGTGAGTGGTGCACTAAGGCGATGCAGGCAAGAAGTGATGCGAGTATCTTTGAACGACCCCCGTTTGTCAATATTCGCGCGGCCCGCGCAGGCGGCCGAATCGGCGGGGTGGCGAGGCCGGGCGGGACGCGGTCACGTTGACAGCCGCCGCGCTTTGTGGAACAGAATTGCTTTATTGAATACGGTCTGAGAATCTGTTTCTACGGAGGAAGGCATGCAGCGGCACGTTCCAGCGGTCCTCATGCGCGGCGGCACCAGCAAGGGGCTCTTCTTCCACGCACGCGACCTGCCGACGGACCCGCCGGTGCGCGACCGGGTGATCCTGGCCGCCTACGGCAGCCCGGACCCCTACCGCCGCCAGGTGGACGGGCTCGGCGGCGCCATCAGCACCACCAGCAAGACGGCCGTCGTCAGCCCCTCGCCCGATCCCGACTACGATGTCGTCTACCGGTTCGGCCAGGTGTCGATCGACCGGCCGATCGTCGACTGGCGCGGCAACTGCGGCAACATGTCCGCCGCGGTCGGACCCTTCGCGGTCGACGAGGGGCTGGTCGCGCCGACCGAACCGGTCACGCGCGTGCGCATCCACCAGCAGAACACGGACAAGCTGATCGTGGCCGAGGTGCCGGTGCGCAACGGCCGGTTCGACCCTGACGGCGACTACGCGATCGACGGTGTGCCGGGCACGGGCAGCCGCATCACCCTGCGCTTCGCCGACCCGGCCGGCGCCGTGACCGGGAAGCTCTTCCCGACCGGCCACCGCGCGGACAGCTGGGACGTCCCCGGCGTCGGCCGGCTGACCGTGACCCTGATCGACGCCGTCAACCCGATCGTCCTGCTGCGCGCGGAGGCGATCGGCCTGGAGGGCACCGAAATCGAGGCGATCGACTCCGGCGCCGAGATCAAGCGCATGCTCGAGGCGGTCCGCTGCCGGGCGGCCGTGGAAGCCGGCATCGCGGCCTCCGAGGCGGAGGCCACTCTGCGCAGCCAGGCGGTCCCCAAGATCGCCGTCGTCGCCGCGCCGAAGGCGTACACCACCAGCGGCGGGCGCCGGCTGGGCGAGGGCGACATGGACCTGACCGCCCGCGCCATGTCCATGGGGACCCTGCACCGCTCGATCGCGGTGAGCGGGGCCGGGGCGCTGGCCGGGGCGGCCATGATCCCGGGCACGGTGGCCTACGACCTGGTCCCGGACCGCGCGCGGCGCGGCGAGCTCTTGCGGATCGGCCACCCGGGCGGGGTCATCGACGTGGGCGCCGTGGTGGAGCTGAGCGGCGGAGGCGTGGTCTACCGCGAGGCGGTGCTGGGCCGGACCGCGCGGCGCCTGATGGACGGCCGCGTGCTCGTGCCCGCGACGTGCTTTGCGCCCGGCGGCGCCTGCGACCTGCCCGCGGAGGCCGGGTTCACGTCCGCCTGAACGGCGCGCGGCTTCAGGAGAAGAAGAAATCAACCGGGAATAAAGCCGATTGGCAAGAACCCTGTGGGAGCGGCTTTCCAGCCGCGATTCATCCGCGGCGCAACGGGTCACAATCTCGATCTTAGGAAACCTCACATGAGCGCATCCAGAACCTACCGCATCGTGGTCTTCCCCGGCGACGGGATCGGCCCCGAGATCGTCGAGTCCGCCGTGAAGGTCCTCGAAACCGTCCAGCGGGTCGCGGGCGGGTTCACCCTCGAGTTCGAGTTCCACCGGGCGGGCGCGGCCTGCTACCGGGAGACCGGCGAGAACATCACGCCGGAAGGCCTGGCCGCGTTCCGCGCGGCGCATGCGGCGCTGAAGGGCCCCGTCGGCCTGCCGGATGTCCGCCGGCCGGACGGGACCGAGGCGGGGCTCCTGGGCGGGGTGCTGCGGGTGGGGTTCGACCTCTACGCCAACGTGCGGCCGATCCGGCTCTACCCGAACGCGGCCTCGCCGCTCTCCGGGTACGAGCCGGACGACATCGACTACGTCGTCGTGCGCGAGAACACGGAAGGCTTGTACCTGTCGCGCGGGGTGGGGCTGGTGACGCCGCAGGCGGCGACCGACACGCTGCTCGTGACCGCCAACGGCTGCGAGCGCATCGCGCGCTTCGCCTTCCGCACCGCGCTGCAGAAAGCGCGCGGGGCGCCGGAGGACGGCCGCCGGCGCGTGACGCTCGTCGACAAGAGCAACGTGCTGCGCTCGATGGCGTTCTTCCGCCGGATTTTCCTGAAGGTGGCCGAGGAGTTCCCCGAGGTCGAGGCCGAGTGCCTCTACGTGGACGCGGCCGCGGCCGCGCTGGTCGGCCGGCCGCGGCACTTCCAGGTGATCGTGACCGAAAACCTCTTCGGCGACATCCTGAGCGACCTCGGCGGCGCCACGATCGGCGGGCTCGGCATGTGCCCGTCGGCCAACATCGGCGAGCGCCTGGCCTACTTCGAGCCGATCCACGGCTCGGCGCCGGACATCGCCGGCCGCAGCCTCGCCAACCCCGTCTCGCAGATCCTGTCCGCCGCCATGATGCTCGCCCACATCGGCGAGCCGCAGGCCGCCGCCCGCCTCGAAGCGGCCCTCTGGCAGCTCTACGCCGAGGGCCGCATCCCCTTCCTGCCCGGCGGCCAGGTCGCCGGCGGCGCCCCCGTCGTCACCGCCGCCCTGGGGTCGCATCTTGATTCTTGATTTTAACAGGCCGCCGGCCTTACACGCCTCCGACCCGCTCGCTTTCGCGGACGACCCGCTCCAGCTGCTCCAACCGATCGCTGAGGTCCGCATCGTCCTTTAGCCCGTTGCGGACGATGCTCACCCGCCGGCTGACGGCGGAGTACGTCAGTCCGAACCGTTCGCCGATTTCCCGGTTCGTCTGCCCGCCCGCGCGCCACGCCAGGAAGATCAGGAGGTCGCGGCCCTGCACCGCTTCCTTCCCGCCCCTGCCGTAAAGCCGGCCGACCCTCGGATCCAGTTCCAGGAAAGCGGCCGCTCGCTGCAGAGCCGCCTCGTCAAAAACATGGTGCGCCGTGCTCCGCTGCTGAGGCATTTCCGCATTCACCGAAGCCGGGAGATGTCTGGCTCTCACGTCCCGCAGAAACCCGGTCGACCCCAGAACGAACCCGTGGTGCAGATCCTCCCATAGCGACTGTTCCTCGGACGCGTAGGCTTGCGTCTTCTCACGGTAGGCCCGGTGACGATCCTCCGCATTCGCCATCTGCGCGAGGATCATTCCCGTCTCGAGCCACGGCCCCGGCGAGTTGCCGTAGGCGTAGGCCCGGTAGCTGCTCCAGCGGTAGTCGGCCAGGCGCGCGATCAGGCCGGCGCGCACGGGATTGCGGTGGATGTAGCAGGAGAGCCGGAGCATGTAGGCTTCGTCTTGCACCAGAATGCTCTTGAATCTCCCCTGGAAGAGATGCCCGGCCCGGCTGTGCCGGCGGTTGAAGCGGCTGGTGTAGCTCACCCCCAGCCATTGCATGGCCTTGGAGAGGTTGGGCAGTCGCGTCCGCAACAGCAGGTGGTAGTGATTGCCCATCAGCACGTAGGCGAACACCGCGAGATCGAAGCGCTCGGCCGTTTCCGCCAGCAGGTCGAGAAACCGCGAGCGATCCCGGTCGTCGACGAAGATCGGGCGCCCCTCGTTACCCCGCGCGAGCACGTGATAGAGCGCCCCGCCGTACTCGATTCTCCATGCGCGTGCCATGGAGCCCACCCTATCAACCCCGCAGGGGCAGGGTCAATTTAAAATCAAGAATCAAGATGTGACCCCCTGCCTTTGCAGTCAATTGGGGTAAACGGCTGTAAAATCGCGTAAAACGCGCTTTCTCTCGCCTTGACGCCGCGGCGGCGGTCGGTCACCTCTGGCGGCACCATCCATCCGAGGAGGCCCTATGTGCCGCCGCATCCTGATTCTTGCCGCTCTGGCCGCCGCCGCTGCCGCTCTCAGCTGGGTAGAATATCGCATCCGGGCAGGCGTCGCCGCCCGCCCCGGGCGCTCAGGCCGCGCTGCAGCCGCCGTCCGCCATGGGACAGGCCTCTGCGCTGCAAAGACTGTCGGGCGCCGCTCACCTCCGTCACCAGGCCCCCAGCCCGTCCGACCCCGGCGGCCGGCAGGGATCCGTGAGCTACCGCTACGACGCGCTCGGCCGGATCGTCGAGATCGTGCGCATCCCGGCCCGCTGAGGACATGCGCCGCCCGGTCGGTGTTCGGAACCCCATTCAACGAGGTGAGCCGATGACGCCGCTCAGATGCCCGTCGCGCTTGCGACTGATCCGCTCCGCACTCTGCTGGATTCTCCTCTTCGCGTCGGTCCCGGCCGGCATGGCCCAGGAGGTCCCCGATGCGACCAGCCTCCTCGGCGACATCCTGAGCGCCGCCTCGACACCCAAGGTCGACACCCTGCAGCAGTCCGGGGCCGCCGTCACCCGCATCCCGGTCCAGGTCCCGCCCGGCCGCCTGGGGCTCGCGCCGCAGCTCGCGCTCGCCTACAACAGCTACGCCCGCAACGGCTGGCTCGGGGTCGGCTTCGGCCTGGAAGTCGGCGCGATCCAGCGTGCGACCAAGTGGGGGGTCGACTACCAGGGCCGGGATTTCTCGGTCTCGCTCGGCGGGGGCGCGGACGAGCTGGTCGCCCGGCCGGACTGGGGCGGCGCCATGTACGGCGCGCGGATCGAGAGCGCGCTTCACCAAGTACCTCTTCAAGGGCGCCACCGACGGCTGGGAGGCCTGGCTGAAGGACGGCCGCCGGCTCTTCTTCGGCAGCACCGCGGCCGCGCGCCAGGACGACCCGGCCAACCCCGCCCGCGTCTTCAAGTGGTGCCTCGACCGGGTCGAGGACTCGAACGGCAACTGGATGTCGATCGAGTACGTGAAGGACCGCGGCGAGCTCTACCCGGCCCGCATCGCCTACACCGGCAACCGCGGCCTCGCGCCCTCCAACACCGTGCTCTTCCACCTGGAGGACCGGCCGGACTGGGGGTTCCTCTTCGCGACCCACTTCGGGGTCGCCACGGCCAAACGTCTCAAGACGATCGAGGTGCGCGCGGGCGGCGCCCTCGTGCGCGCCTACGCCCTCGCGTACACCCTCAGCCCGAGCACCGGGCGCTCGCTGCTTGCGCACGTCCAGCAGTTCGGGGTCGACAGCCGCATCAGCGCCGCGGGCGACATCGTCTCCGGCAGCACGCTGCCGCCGGTCGCCTTCGAGTGGCAGGCGGACGCGCCGGGCGCGTTCACCCGCCCCGCGGCCTCGGCCTCGGTGACGCAGAGCTTCCGGTTCGACGGCAGCCGCGACCAGGCGCTGCCCTTCGACTTCGACGGCGACGGCCGCATGGACCTGTTCTTCTTCCGGCCCGGGTCGAGCATGGCGGCCGTCATGCGCTCGAACGGGGACGGGAGCTTCACCCAGACCGTCTTTTCCGGCGCCGGCTTCGCGGGCTACAACCTGCGCCACCAGGACGACAAGGCCATCGCCTTCGACTTCGACGGCGACGGTCGCAGCGACCTCTTCTTCTACCGGCCCGACACCGGCAACGTGGGCATCGTGCGCTCGAACGGCGACGGCAGCTTCACCGCCGTCTACCTCTCCGACTTCGGCATCGGCGGCTACGACTTCAGGAGCCTGCGCGACCGGGTGTTCGCCTTCGACTTCAACGGCGACGGCAAGAGCGATCTCTGCTTCCACCGCCCCGGCGACGGTCTGATCTTCATCCTGCGCTCGAACGGCGACGGCTCGTTCACCCCGGTCTACACTTCCTGGTCGGGCATCGCCGGTTTCGACCTCATGAACCGGACGGACCGCGTCTTCGCCTTCGACTTCGACGGCGACGGCCGCAGCGACCTGTGCCTCTACCGGCCCGACCGCGGTCTCATCAGCATCGCGCGCTCGAACGGCGACGGCTCGTTCGCAACGGCCTACCTGTCGGGCAACGGCATCGCGGGCTACGACCTGCGCGGCCGCCGCGACGTGGTCATGCCCTTCGACTTCAACGGCGACGGGAAGGGCGACCTCTTCATCTACCGGCCGGACGGCGGCCTCGCCTGCGTCGCGCGCTCCAACGGCGACGGCACCTTCTCGCAGGCCTACCTCTCGTGGAACGGGATCGCCGGCTACGACCTGCGCGGCTCGGCCGACCAGGTGATGCCCTTCGACTTCAACGGCGACGGCCTGAGCGACCTCTTCATCTACCGCCCGGACGGCGGGCTGGCCTGCGTCGCCCGCTCCAACGGGGACGGCTCCTTCACGCAGGTCTACCTCTCCTGGGGCGGGATCGCCGGCTACGACATCCTCAGCGGGCGCGACGTGGCCTTCCCCTTCGACTTCGACGGCAACGGCAAGTCCGGCATCTTCTTCTTCCGCCCGCGGGGCGGCACCTGCGCGGTCATCCGGTCCGGGACGGCGGTGCCGGACCTGCTCAGCCGCGTCGACAACGGCTTCGGCGGCGTCACGACGCTGACCTACACGGCCTCCTCGGCCTACCCCAACCGCCACCTGCCCTTCGTCGTGCACCCGGTCTCCGCCATCGAGGCGCACGACGGGCTGCCCGAGAGCCCCGCCGGCGTCACGCGCTTCGACTACCGCGGCGGCCACTACGACGTCGCCGAACGCCAGTTCCGCGGCTTCGAGACCATCACCCAGACCCGCCCGGACGGCACCGCGCAGGTCACGGTCTTCCACCAGGACACGCACTTCCAGGGCAAGACCCGCCGCACCGAATCCCGCGAGTCTCCCTCCGGCGCGGTCATGGCCCGGACCGACTTCGCGTGGGACAAGGCCCAGCTCCGCGGCGGCGCGGCCACCTTCGTGCGGCTCGCCCGCCGCCTCAGCACGGTCTACGACGGCGAGACGGTCGCAACCGACGAGGCCTACGTCCACGACGAGGAAAACGGGAACCTGCTGCGCACGGCCACCTCGGGCACCGGCGCCGAGAGCGTCGTGCGCACGACCGCCTGGCGCAACGTCTCGGCCTGGCTCTTCCGGCCCACGGCCGAAACCCTGGAGGGCTCGGTTTCGGGCAAGGTGCGCGCGACCGTCATGGAGTACGAGGCGCGCACCGGCAACCTGAAGAGCCGCGCCGCGTGGCTCGACGGCGGCGCCGACCCGACGACCACCTTCGACTACGACGCGTTCGGCAACCCGGTCGCCGCGACCGACCCGCTCGGCTACGTCACCCACACGGAATACGATCCCGAGACCCGCACCTTCCCCGTGCGCGTGCAGGCCCCCCGCACCGGCGAGGTCGACCACGTGACCCAGGTGGAGGTGGACCCCCGTTTCGGCAAGCCGCTGGCCACCGTCGACGCCAACGGCAACCGCACCGGCTGCGCCTACGACGAGTTCGGCCGCCTGGTGGCGACCTTCGCGCCGGACGGCGGGGAGGCCCGGGTCGACTACTTCGACGACGGGGTCCCGGCCCTCGTGGTCGCGCGCGTCAAGGAGAACGAGAGCGGCGGCTGGATCCGCAGGCTTCAGTACGTGGACGGGTTCGGGAGAACCGTGCAGACGGTCGCCTTCGGCGAGGGCGGCAAGCCGATCGTGCAGCGCCTCTTCTACGACGCGATGGGGCGCAACCACTACGGCGCCGGGCCGTTCTTCGCCTCCGGCTCGGACTACCCCCAGGCGCTGCCGCAAGCCCACCCGTACGTGCGGACGAGCTTCGACCTCCGCGGCCGGCCGGTCCGGGTCGAGAAGCCCGACCACGAGCACGGGGCGGTCGCCCTCGCCTACGCCCCGTCCGGCCTGGCCGTGACGGCGACCGACCCGGACGGGGCCGGCCGGACCGAGCGCAAGGACTACCTCGGCCGGGTGGTGGAGGTGATCGAGCACACCGAGGCGGGCGACTCCGCCACGCGCTACGACTACAACGCCGCGGGCGACCTGCTGCGCGTGGAGAACGCGCTCGGGCAGGCGGTCGCGATGAGCTACGACACGTTGGGCCGCAAGGTCGCCATGGACGACCCGGACATGGGGCGCTGGTCCTACGCCTACGACCCCGCCGGCCGGCTGGTCGCGCAGACCGACGCCAAGGGCCAGACGATCGGCTTCAGCCACGACGCGCTCGGCCGCGTCGTCGCCAAGAGCTACTCCACCGCCGACCCGCCCGTCGCCTACGTCTACGACGGCCCGGTCGAAAACGGCATCGGGCGCCTCTACCGCGTTGCCAACGCGGCCGCGGAGACGACCTACCGCGGCTACGACGCCGCGGGCCGCGCGGTCGAGATCGCCCGCAGCATCCGCGGCGCGCCGCGCTCCTACTACGTCACCAGCTACGCCTACGACATCGCCGGCCGGCTCGCCGGCATGCGCTACCCGGACGACTACCAGGTGACCTACGCCTACCACCCCGGGACCGGCCTGCTGCGCTCCGTGGCCGGCATCACGGACTTCACCGAGTTCGCGGAGATCGACTCCTACCGGCCCTCCGGCCGGGCCCAGTTCATCTACTACGGCAACGGCACGGCGACCACGCGCCGGTTCGACGGCGTCTCGGGACGGCTCACGTCCATCGCGACCGAGGACCCTCAGATGACCGCGCTCCGCACCAAGAGCTACAGCTACAGCGCGGCCGGGGACATCGTGGGCATCGCCGACACCGGCGCCGCCGGCGCGGTCAGCCGCAGCTACCAGTACGACCGCAGCCACCGGCTGGTGGGCGAGACGAGCGTCGGCGCGGTCGACCTCTTCCAACCGGCCGCGATCGCGCCCGTTTTCGACAACCGGTTCCCGCTGCACGGGCCGAAGTTCGTCTCGGTGGACGGGATCGAGCGCGAGATCGCCTACGACGCCAACGGCAACATGGTGCGCCTGCCGGATCTATCGAACCCCGCCGCGGGGGCGCGCGAGCGCTTCGTCACGTACAACGCGGACAACCTGCCGGTGCGGATCGCCTACGCCGGGGAAATCGGCGGCACCGCGACCGGCGGGGCCTCCGGGGCCGGGTCGGGCGGCGGCTCCGCCTGCCTGATCGGCACGGCATACGCGCAGTCCTACGCCCCAGCGGCGGTCGAGTTCCTCTACGACGGCCAGGGGCGCCGGGTCGTCAAGCGCGCCCACGGCACGCGCCACACGTTCTACGTGGGCGGCCACTTCGAGGTGCGCGACGGCGCGGAGACCAAGTACATCTTCGCCGGGTCGCTGCGGATCGCCGCAGTCAGGTCCTCCGGCCCGCACTACTTCCACAAGGACCACCTCGGCAGCTCGACGCTCGTCACCGACCACGCCCAGGGTGCCGTGGTCGAAACCGCGGACTACCTTCCCTTCGGGGTCCAGCGCAGCCACTCCGGCGCCAGCATCGCCCGCCACAAGTACACCGACCAGGAGGAGGATGCCGAGACCGGGCTGTACAACTACAACGCGCGATTGTATGATCCGGCCATGGGGTTGTTCATCACCCCGGACAGCCTCATTTCGAACCCGTACGACCCTCAAAACCTCAACCGCTACGCCTACGCACGCAACAACCCGCTGACGTTCACGGACCCCAGCGGGCATGACGCGTATGCAATAATAGCGGGTGCAGTCATCGGTGCAGTCATCGGCGGCATAACGGCCGGCATTCAAAGCAACTGGTCGCCGAAAGAAACCGTAACCGGGGCGCTCGTCGGCTGTGTCTCCGGGGCAGTGGGCGCGGCCGTAGGCGATGTCACCAACGGTGCAATAAGCGGCTACGCGGGAGAGCAGACAGTTGGGGCTTATCTTTGCGCAGGCATGGCCGGCGGCTCAGCCGCAGGTGCGACTGCCGGTGGCCTCAACACAGCTGTTTACGGCGGCAGTTACATGCGGAACATCATGATAGGTGCCAGCGCCGGGGCTTTTGCCGGCGCGGTGTTTGGTTCGATCGGGGCTTATTACGAGGGAGCTTGGTCATTAGAGCGCGTAGCGGCTCAAACTGCCGCAAGCGCCGGCGTCGCCCAATTTACCGGCGGCGATATTGTTCAATCTGGAATAATTGGGTTGGCCACTTCGTTGTCTGCCTATATCTATTACTCTGGGCAAGGGGAAAGCCCGAATACTAAGCCAGGAGAAAATCCGGTATACAAGAAAAACAACGATTGGTCCGAGTCTGTAAACCAAAATGTCGGGATAAGCAGCCCACCGGGAAGCGGTGAATTTTCTTTTTACCATGAGCACGGCTTGGCAATGCGCATATTGGGACATTTTCCTCTATTCAACGCTATGGCTACTTGGCATGATAACTGGGTGGGCATCTATAACATTCCTCAACCTATGTGGGATTATTTTTTCAGGTTCACGCCAGGGCATGCGCTGGCTTATGGCATCACTTTAGGGGCCCACTTCTCTGCGTCAAACCCTGCATACTTCATGAGCTATAAATGAGAACCATAGAAACGATGATAAAGTCAACTTGGCGTATAAACACATTAATAGTCTTACTGCTTTCAGGCTGCTCAGCAGCAGGCGTTCCATACACAAACGATCCGAGGTTAAAGCTTGTTGATGCCTATGAGTTGGAACGGGTAGGCAGAGCTGCGCCGGCTCAGCAGTTGGCGCTTGAAGCGCTTGAGATTTACCAAAAGAAGGGAAATAAGAGAGGGGAAGCTGACGTTTACAATTTTTTAGGAGGATTTTACAGAGGAAGGACTTACCGAAATTTCGGAGAAAAAGTTCTCCTGAAGCATAACCGCCCTTATGACCCAACAAATAACACCTCGATCATGTACTATCAGAAGGCTATCAATATCTGGTGGGAGCTTTATGATTTGAAGGGTGTCGCGAAATCAACCTTGGAATTGGGGGTCACATATGGGATGGATGGCAAACACACAGAGCAATGCGCTGCATACAGGGAAAGCCTTGTCGCTTATGAAAAGGGAAAATCACTTCCCACCAGCCAGGAATTTGAAATATTGAATAAAAGTTTTAGCAATTTTGAAGATATGGCTAATGCTTTTATTAAAAACGCAAACTGCGAATGAGCGGTGGTGCCAACCTTCCTTTCAGTTTACCACAGACAGAGAGTCTTCGACTGAGCCAACGAACGAGGAACCTTGCGTGCCGAGGCACACGGAGCCCCCTTTGACTCCGCAACCCCAAACCCGTATAGTTCCGTCATGCGAATCCCCGATCTCGAAAACCTGAAGAAGGTGTTCTGCCGGTACCCGGAAATCCGGGCGGTCTATCTGTTCGGGTCCCGCGCATCCGGGCCGGGTTCACCGGGAGAGCGACCTGGATCTTGCCGTGCTTCAGGATGGAGATGGTCTACAGGAAAAGAAGCTCGATATCCTCGCCCAACTGGCGGCCGAGGGGTTCTGCGAGGTCGATCTCGTCTTCCTGCCGAAGGACAACATCGTCCTCCAATATGAAGCCATCCGCATGAACCATGTCGTCTACCAGCGGCCCGATTTCGACCGCGGATCGACCTACTCACTGGTGGTCCGTCAATACCTCGACTTTCTGCCGTTCCTCGAAGTGCAGCGCAAGGCGCTCAAAGAGAGGCTCCTGAATGACAAGGCCTGAGGTCATCCGAAGGAATTGGTGAAGCTGGAAGCAATGCCTCGGGATCCTGCGGAATCTGCAACGGCAGTAAACTATCCTTGCGGCAATCGGCCGGGATGGTTTAGTGCACGGTTACCATACAATCCTGATTTTGTATGATAGCAGGCTGCGCGCCCGGGGCGATTGGCTTGAAGCCCTGCTTGTTCGAGGATCTGAAAAGATGTGGTAATCGGATTCCGAATTTGGTGTCGCATATTTTGAATTCGCATACTATATTTAATTCCATGGCTGCTATTCTTGAAAGTAACTCCCTGAATGACCGGCTCGAATCCTTCTGCCGGAACCACAAGTTGGAAAGCCTCTACGTGTTCGGGAGCCGGGCCGATGAGATTCTCAAGCTGGTGTCCGGGCATGGAGAGCCGCCGTCCATCCCAATCGTCCGATGTAGATATCGCCGTCAAGCTGCCGCCGGATCGTGAGCTTTCAGCAAGGCAGAAAGCAGAGATGGCGGTCGAATTGGAAGACCTTCTGAACGCCGGCCGGGTGGACCTGATCACCCTTGGCGATGCAGACCCTTTTCTCGCAGTGAATGTAATCCGCGGCGAGCGGCTGTTCTGCAGCGATCGTTATGCGGCGGATGAATACGAGCTCTACATTCTTCGGCGTGCCGGCGACCTGGCGGAATTCGAGCGGGAGCGGATCGAGATGATCATGCATCCATCTGATCGAGGTTGAAGATGGCGCCCGAGAAAGCTCATCACACCGTCACCGATCAGGAACTTAATGCCATCTGTTCCCGGGAAATGGGGGATGTCTTGCCCGTAAGGGATACGTTCAAGAACTGGATCGAAAGCCATCCGGAATCTATCGACACCGCCCTATAAAAGCCAACACGCATAACGGCGTCGCCCCTACCCCCTGACCCCTCACCCTCACCCTCACCCTGCCCTCTCCCACACACTCAAGGGGAGAGGGTTTGTGGCTGGATCATGGTTTGAGACGCCGTTTTTCCACAGCCTTCTTCATCCCCCCCACGCCTATCCCCGCCGGGTCAACGATCACGCCGTTGGCGATCCCGTCCGCGTCGCCGGGGCCGCCGTCGCGCAGGGTCAGGGTCAGCGATCTGCGGTCATAGGAAAACTTCGCGTAGTTGGAGAAGTCGTACCAAGCGCCCGCCACCCCATCGTATTTGTACCACTTGCTCAGGAACGGCGCCGGCTCCGAGAAATAGAGCTTCACGGCAACCGTGTCGCCCGGGTGGGCGACGGCTATCTTGAAATTCACCAGCCCGAACGGCATCCGCTTGGGTTTGCCCGCGCCGTAGGCGCCGGACAGCGTCGTGTTCTCGGATTCGATGGATTCGATTTTTATGGCGTTGGCCGCCCCCTTGATGCTGACCCCGATCATCGCGGAGGTGCCTGCCACCTTGACCGCTTTCATCTTGGGCTGCACGACGTCCTTCACGCCGTCCTTGTCGAGATCGACCGTCGACCCGACTTCCTGCGCATCGGGGACCCCGTTGAGGTTCGCGTCGCGTCCGGTGTTCTCGGTCGCAAAATAGCCGTACTCGGACCACGGCGATGCCAGCGACTTGGAATCGATGTACTGGACCCGCCAGAAGTACTGCGTGGCCTCGTCGAGCACGAACTTGGGCACGTTGAGGCTGGTCTTGGCGTATTTGCTGGTCACGTCGAGCACGCAGGCATCGTCGTCCTCGCGGTAAATCTGCCAGCGGCTCCGGACGTGGGTGACACCTGCGACCGGGGAGCGGAAGGCCCCGGCCTTCAGCACGGTCATGGGGTCCACGACGACTTCGGCGACCGGTGAGATCAAAACGGGCGCAGCCGGCGCGTTGGGGTTTTCGTCCGCGTCCGCGATGCCGTTGTTGTTGTCGTCCGGGTCGGCGTTGTCCCCGATCCCGTCGCCGTCCGAGTCGCGCCACTCGGCCGCGTTGGTCGCGAAGGCGTCTTGAGCGTTGGCAACCCCATCACCGTCGATGTCCGCGGACAGGACAGTCACCGAGCAGTTGCTGGTCGCGGACAGCCCGCCCGCATCGATCGCCTTGAGCTCGAAAGTCAGAACGGCGGTGCCTGTGGCGATGGCCGGGGCCGTGAAGCTCGCCTGTCGCGTCTGCGCGTTGCTGAGAGTCACGGTGGTCCCGCCGGTCTGGCGCCATAGGTATCCGGCAATCCCGCCTTCCGGGTCGGATGCAGCCCCGGTCAATACGACGGCCGTACCCGCGTTCACGGTCTGACTTGCGCCCGCTGAGGCCGTCGGCGCCTGGTTCTGGCTGACCGTGACCGCCTTTCCTCCCGACCACGCCGACACCGCGCTCTTGCTGTCGCGGGCCTGCACCTTGACGACGTAGGCGCCCGGAGCCGTCCAGGCATAGGATCTTGCCGCTGCGCCCCAGCCGGAGCTCGCGCCGTTGCCCCAGTCGTACAAGTACTCTATCGTATCCCCATTCGGGTCGGATGCGGAGGTGGTGAACGCCGCCGAACTTCCGACCATGGCGGCCGCGGGGCCGTTCGGCACCGCAGGGGCGGTCGGGGCGCCGTTGGCGGCCGGAATTGCGTAGGTCACTTCGTTGGAATACCCGCTGGATGCACCCGATGCGTTGTAGGCGCTGGCGGAAAAATAATAGGTCTGCCCCACATTCAACCCGACCACAGAGTACGCCGTGACCTGGTGGACATCGATGCTGTTGGTGTAGCTGCCGCTCACGGTCCCGTAGTGGACCTTGTAGCCCGCGAGATCCGCCTCGGTGTTGGGGTCCCAGCTCAGGGTGACCTGCTGGGCCCACGCGAGGAGGGGCACCAAGAAGCTCAATGAGATAATGGCTGCGGGGACGGCGAGTCGGGAGAGCCTGGAAAAGAAATGCTTGGACATGGTCAGGCACCTTTCGGAAATTGTTGAGCCGGCTACAGCCGGCACGATCCGAAGGTGCCGCGTATGCCCGGCAACCCCGCTGCCATGCCCGTTTCGGGTTTAGGCCGGTGGCTTTGCGTCCCACCCTTTCGGATGGTTTGCCTTTATCAAGCAGACAGGTTTCTTATTGGGCATCAGCAAGGCGGATGCCAAAGGCTGCCCTAAAGCAACAGCAATCATTATCGCTTGTGATATCCAGTTGTTTCCCCGTTACACTCAGACAGATCAGCGGCCATAGACAAATATGGATGACGAATCGTATTACACGATGGAAATGACAGGAATCTGATGACGCGCAGCTCGTGCTTCTCACCCGGCCCGAAATGTGCAGGTGGGAAATTGGCCAAAAAAGTTGTGGAGGTGTGCAATGTCCAGCCTGAAAGTTGCCGGAATCCTTTACCCCGTCTATATGATCTCCATCCTGATCGTCCTCGCCGGCTGCGGCGGCGGAGGCGGGGGTTCCGCGGACGGCGGCAGTTCGAGCGGCGGGGGCGGCACGCCCATCCTCGGCGGGAATGCCACCGGCGGGGACCGCAACCCCGTCTGCGCCGCGGGCACAAGCGCGGGCGAAGTGGCCCGGCCGCAGTTCCGCATGAACCTGGCCGGCCAGACCAGCTGGTACGCATCCCCTGTGGTGGCCGACCTGAACGGTGACGGGCAGCACCAGTTGATCGCGGCGTACTACTCGCTCTACGTGCTTCGGCAGCGACGGTGCGCTGCTGGATCAGGCCGACGGCGGCAGCGGACGGATCTACGCACCCCACGTGGTCGTCGACCTGGAGGGGGACGGGATCCCCGAGATCGTCTACGGCAGCGGGCCCGAGGTCTACGCCTACGAGTGGCGAAGCGGCGGGTTGAGCCTGAAGGCGGGCTGGCCGGTGGACACCACCACGGCCGGCGAGTCCCCGGAAGTCAGAGGGCTGGCCGCAGCCGACCTGGACGGCGACGGCCGGATCGAGGTCGTGGCCACGACCACCCAGACGCAGAGCGCCGATTCCGGGGGCGCGCAGGTGTTCGTTTTCTCAAGCAACGGCACCCTCTTCCAGCCCGCCGGGCTGAGCTTCCCGGCCTGGCCGCGCTACAACAACCGCACCGGCACCGGCGGGGACGCCGACCGCAACGGGGAAGGCCACTCGGGGTACGGCTGCTACGGGCTGAACGTCGGCATCGGCAACATCGACGACGATGACGACCTGGAGATCATCGTCACCTACGACAACCACGCCATCCAGGCCTTCAAACTCAACGCGTCGCCATCAACGCCTCCCCCTGGTTCACCAACCGCGCCGGCGCCTACCTGGGCAACCGCATGACCTGGGGGCAGTTCATCCGCTGGGCCGACCCGCAGGTGGAGGAAAACCACTACCACCTCCACACCGGCACCTGGCCGAGCCCGGCAGGTCAGGAGTGGCTGCAGTGGACCGCGTCGCCCCGAACATCGTCGATCTGGACGGCGACGGCAGAAACGAGGTCGTCGGGGTCCCAACGTCGAGATGAACATCCCCGACGAGACCCAGGCCTACGCGATCATGGCGCTCGAAGGGGCGCACGGGGACGGCAGCCGCTCGGCCATGCGCAAGACGGGCTGGGAGACCCTGCCCCGCGGCGGCGCCCCCATTTCGGTAGCCGGTGGTACCCGCCGAACGGGGTGCCGGCGCCGGTCACCGTCAACATCCAGGGCGACAGCCGCCCCGAGATCGTCGTCTCGCTCAACGACGGCTTCATGCACGCCTTCAGCGCCGGCGGCAGCGAGATCTGGCGGTTCAACTACACCCACGGCAAACCAGTCATGTACGCATCGGAGGCGACCGTGGCGGACCTCAACCAGGACGGGTCGCCGGAGATCATCTTCACGACCTACGGGGCGCCGGATGAGACCGATTCCGGGTACCTGGTGATCCTGGCGCGGACGGCCGGCTCCTGCACGACGTCGCCTGCCCAACCCGGGCTACAACGGAACGGCAGCGGCGCGCCCGCGGCGCCGCGGTGTACGACCTCGACGGCGACGGCCGGCTCGAGATCTTCGTCCAGACCTTCGACCACGGCATGGATGTCTTCACCGTGCCCGGTTCTCGCCGGCAACTGCATGCCCTGGCCCACCGCGCGCGGCGGGCCGCTGCGCATGGGGCAGCCGAACAGCAACGACCTGTAGCCGGGCTTAGCCCGCATATTTCATGGAAATTTTTCTCGACCCCGGCTGGATTGATAGAAATCAAACCATATTGAGTCCACGGGGCAAATGCATGGCGGCGGTCAGGTTGCCACTGGAAGGTTGGTTGATCTGAGTGCCAGCGATGCTGAATCATTTTCACC
>CAWHEZ010000002.1:0-124429 GCA_963828345.1 uncultured delta proteobacterium | reverse complement strand
ACGCCGTTCCGCCCTTCAACGCCAGCACCGGGCCAAGGAGCGGATGACGGGCGATGTCGCCGGCCAGGTTCCCGAGCCTGACGACCTTTTCGAGCGGCTCAACTCGATAGCCCGTCTCGGCGGCGCATTGCGTGAGGTATTCGAGGCTAACGCTCATCCGGTTCACCCAGCTCAAAAACCTCTTTGGGAAGGATCAGGTTCCATCTCTTGGCAAGTATTCCGCCACGTCGGCCGCGCTCGAGGTACTGCTTTGACCGTGGGCGACGTCGCTCCATGCGGGCAAGTATTGCATCCGGGACATGGAAGGTTTTCTGGAAGCGCTCCAGGAACCAGCCGGTCGCCGCCCAGAGATTGGCGATGTCGTAGCGCTTCAGCACCGTTTCGAGGAGGTCCAGGTCGAGAACGGTAAAGCTGGCGGCAGACCGTACGAGTTCCTCCGAGCCGCCTGCCAGAGAGGGCCGGGAGAATCCTTCCACCAGAGTCCGCTCGGGCCCTGTCGTATAAAGCAGCCGCCCCTGTCGCTCAATTTTTCGGACCCCCAGCAGCCCGGTGCGGCCCCGAAAGCGGGTGGGGTGCTCGATGAACCGCACGGATGCCCCATTCATGGCCAAGGGCCGGCGCCTTTTGGGCACATAGAGGGTGCATTGCTGCCACATCGAATGGGCGACGCCCAGCAGTTCCAGCGCGCTGTGGTGTGAAAAGACCCCGTCGGGCTGGACGGCTGCTGCGACGAAGATCGGGTCGGGCAGGAATCGATCGATGGACTCAGCCGGGGGAACGACAGCATAGACGCCTCTGCACACAGGCTTCAGCCGGCCGGCTTTGAGATGGTATTTGAGCCGGTTGAGAGTGCCGGAACGGTCCCCCTTCGGCGACAGGGCTTCAGTCGCTTCTGCGAGAGAAAAGACCGGATGGCTCGAAAAAAAATCCAACGTCTTCATTTACACCTTGCGCATTTACGGGCAAAACTTTTACCCTTATCGCCTGCAAGACATCAACTCGGGCAGACAAGCAGGTTGACGATAGGTGCTTATATGGGTATTTAAACTATCTGAAATAGCGCAAACTGTCAACCAACTTTTGGCGCAGATGGCTCTTTCAACACTTCGCCGATCAGGGGATCGATTCGGTCGGCATGTTCCCGGGCCCACCGCAGCCAGCTCGCAAGTCTTTCCTGCTCCTCAGCCGGCAGATCACTTCCGTTGGGGTTTCTCAGGCTTCGATGTGGCCGCGGGCGATCTGCTCATGTTCAACTCGTGGACCTTTGGCTGGTCGTGTTTGATTTTGGGGAGCGGTGTCCGTTCCACTCGAATGTGGTTTTGAATCTTTGCCCAGTAGCCTCTCGGCGGAGTCGGCACGTTCAACTTCTTGCAGATCTTTTTCAGAGCCACGTTGGAGATGCCGTATTTCGGGGCCAACCTGAAAATCGGTTCCGCCCAGACTTGGCGGTACAACTCTTCCCGCTCAATGGTGAGCTTCTCAGATTCCATTTCATGATCTCCAGGAGAAACTCAGCCGGCGTAGTGGATTGTTCGCTCCCGGTCAGGCTTTTACCGGAAAAATAATCGCGATGCATCAGAGAAGGGATTCGCTCATCAGGAAACGAAAGACTATGGATGGGCTAAAACGAAAAAGCCCGCTGAAAAAAGATCAGCGGGCTTGGTGAATGGTGCCGAGGGACGGAATCGAACCGCCGACACGGGGATTTTCAGTCCCCTGCTCTACCGACTGAGCTACCTCGGCACGCACCGAAAAACCGTTTTGAGACTGCACCTTCTAAAAGAGGGCTCATGCTTTGTCAAGATGTTTTTGCCCGGCATCGAGGTCGCCGAAGAGGTATTGAACGACCGCGGCGGCCGCGACGGCGGCCGTTTCGGCCTTGAGGATCCTCGGCCCCAGGCGGACGCGGTGGAAGCCGGCCGCCTCGGCCGCCCGGGCCTCGGTTTCCGAAAACCCGCCCTCGGGTCCCAGCACCGCCAAAACGGAAGCGGGTTTGGGTCGCCCGGCCGGCAGCGCCGGGATCGGCGCGGTCGCGTCCTCCCAGAAGAAAAGCGCCAGGTCGTGGTCGCGGCCGCGGGCGAGCAGCTCGTCAAAGCCGTGCACCTCCCCGATCCCCATGACGTCCCCGCGGCGGCATTGCTTGAGCGACTCGACGGCAATCTTGTGCCAGCGCTCGCGGCGAAAGGACCCGCGGCCGGCCCCGGGGCGCGCCACCGCGCGTTCGCAGACGAAGGGAATGAAGCGGGTCGCCCCCAGCTCCGAGAGCTGCCGCACCACCAGGTCCATCTTCTTTTCCTTCAGGAACCCCTGCGCCACCGTGAGGGAGAGGGCGGACTTGCCTGCGGACATCCGCTGCGCGGTGATCTCGAGCTCGACCCGCCCGGTCATGATCCGGTCGATCACCGCGCTGTACTCGAAGCCGGTCCCGTCCACTAAGCCAACCGCGTCCCCGCGCTTCAGGCGGATCACGTTGCGGATGTGAGAGGCCTCGCTGCCTTCGAGAACCGCGCGTGTCCCGGCCACCTGCGAGGGATCGACGAAGAAGTAGCGCATGATTCCATCCGATATCGCCCCCCTATGCGAAGCCCGTGGCTGACGGCTCAAAGCAGGAGCGGAAATGATTGTACCCTCCGCTGACCCCTCCCTCACAAGGGGGAGGGGAAGCGAGGACCACCAAACACCAAACACTGAACACTGAACACCTAACTCTACCTCCTCACACGTTAAGCCATCTTGCCGCCCGACTGCAACGTCTTTTTCGGCGGCCCTGCCGGGCAAGAGAGCATGCCCAAAGCGCTTGTCATCGGTGCGTTTTGTGGGCATAATGTCGCCGTTGTGTATCCCCCGCCGCTTCCGCGGCGGGACGGCACCCTGGAGGCCCCATGAGCGATTTCAAGAAAAAATTTCCGAACGTCCCGTCCGTCGACACGCTGGAGGACGACGCCATCATCGAACTGGTGGACGAGATCGAAGAGAGTTTCCCGGCGGACCCCATTTCGGCGCTTGAACAGCAGCTGCTCGGAATCTCCGGCGGGACCGGCGGGCAGCCGGCCCCGGCCTCGCGACTGCCGGACCTTTTAGACCTGAGCGACATCCGCTTCGATGAGGATGACGAGGCCCGAGCGGACGCGCCGACCGCCGCAGGGGCAGGCCCCGCCGGGGGCGAAACGATGTCGCTCCAGGATGCGCAACGGATCCTCGCTCGAGCCGCGGAACCGGGCGCGCGCCCATCGGCCGGGGGCCCATCGAACGATATCGAGGAGATCTCGGAATTCGAGGAACAGTTTCTGGACCCGGAAGACATCCTGGATCCCACGCCCGCGCCGCAAGCCGCGGCCAAGGACGAAGCGCCCGAACTCCTCGACCTCGATGATGCGGAGCTCGACAGCGAGCTGCTCTGGTTCGACGACCTCGCAAAGGGCGATGCGCCCGCGGCCGGGCAGCCCTCCGACCCGGCCGAGCCGGAGGAGATCGAGCTGCTGCTGCCCGAGGACGCCGATCTTGGCCCGACGTCCGCCGCCGACGTCTTCGCCGCCCACCTGGATTCGATGTTCGCCGAAACCGGCGGCAGCGCGGTGCGTGCCGCGGAAGACGGCATCGCGGTACCGCTGGCGGCGGGCGACGCCACACCGGTCGCGCCGCCGTCCGTTTCCGACATCGCCGTGGCTGCCGCCGCAATGGCGCCCGGTGCCGGGATCGTGATCCCGACGGAGGCCCCACCCCCGGAACCTCTTCAGCCGGCGCGCATTCCACCGGAGGAGATCGAGGCGGCGGTCGAACGGGTGATCGAACGCAAGCTGGGCGGAACGATCGAGGCAACGATCCTGCGGGCCATCGAAACCGCCGTCACCCGGGAGATCGAGCGTTTGAAGCAGCTGCTGCTCGAGGACGAGACTCCTTGAACGGCCGCGCCTCGGTATCCGCGCGCTCCCTCGCGCCGCGGGCGGGTCACCTGCGGCCCCCGCCCCGCGGCGCCTCTTGAACAATCGAACACATGCGGCTTATAAAAACGGGCCGATCGCACGGCGCCGACCCAACGGCCGCCGCAATCGTCGATGCACATCTTGCCCACACTCGTCGGGCCGCACGCGGCGGACGGAGCGCGGGAACCGAAACGGAGGACAACGTCACCGCATGAGCGACCACCTGCTGGACAAGGGCTACGAACCGCACGATGTCGAACGCCGCTGGTACGGCTTCTGGGAAGAAAACCGCCTGTTCGCCGCCGAGGAGCAAAGCGGCCGGCCGGGCTACTCGATCGTCATCCCGCCGCCCAACGTCACCGGCGTTCTGCACATGGGCCACGCCCTGAACAACACCCTGCAGGACATCCTGTGCCGCTACCGCCGCCTGTGCGGGGACAACGTGCTGTGGATGCCCGGCACCGACCACGCCGGGATCGCCACCCAGAACGTGGTCGAGCGCAAGCTGGCCCAGGACGGCACGGACCGGCACGCCCTCGGCCGCGAGCGCTTCATCGCCGAGGTCTGGAAGTGGCGCGAGGCCTACGGCAGCGCGATCATCAACCAGCTCAAGCGGCTCGGCGCCTCCTGCGACTGGGAGCGCGAGCGCTTCACCATGGACGAGGGCCTCTCGCGCGCCGTGCGCAAGGTCTTCGTGGAGCTCTACCGCGAGGGGCTGATCTACCGGGGCGACTACATCATCAACTGGTGCCCCCGCTGCCACACGGCGCTGGCCGACCTCGAGGTCGAGCACGAGGAGATCGACGGCAACCTCTACCACGTGCGCTACCCGTTCGCGGGCGGGGTCGAGGGCGGCATCACCGTCGTCACCACCCGACCCGAGACCATGCTGGGCGACACGGCCGTGGCGCTGAACCCGGAGGACGAGCGCTACCGGGAGCTGCGGGCGACCGCGGTCGTCCTGCCGCTCACGGGGCGCGAGATCCCGATCATCCGCGACAGCTACGTGGACATGAGCTTCGGCACCGGCGGCCTGAAGGTGACGCCGGCCCACGACCCGAACGACTTCGAGATCGGCGTGCGGCACCACCTGCCGAGCGTGAAGGTGATCGGCGACGACGGCCGGATGACGGCCGAGGCCGGGCGCTTCCAGGGCCTGGACCGCGCCGAGTGCCGCAAGGCCGTGGTCGAGGAGCTGAAGGCCGCAGGGCTGCTCGAGAAGGTCGAGCCCCACCGGCACGGCGTCGGCCACTGCTACCGCTGCAAGACCGTGGTCGAGCCCAACCTCTCGCGCCAGTGGTTCGTCAAGGCCAAGCCGCTGGCCGAGAAGGCCATCGCCGCGGTGCGCGACGGCCGCACGCGCATCGTCCCCGAGACGTGGGCCGCCACCTATTTCGACTGGCTCGAGAACATCCGCGACTGGTGCATCTCCCGCCAGATCTGGTGGGGCCACCAGATCCCGGCCTGGACCTGCGAGGACTGCGGCGAGATGGTGGTCGCCGAGCAGGCGCCGCAGGCCTGCCCGGCGTGCGGCAGCCGCCGGATGCGGCAGGAGTCCGACGTGCTGGACACCTGGTTCAGCTCGGCGCTCTGGCCGTTCTCGACCATGGGCTGGCCGGACCAGACGCCGCTGCTGAAGACCTTCTACCCGACCGCGGTCCTGGTGACCGGCTTCGACATCCTCTTCTTCTGGGTCGCGCGCATGATGATGATGGGGTTGCACTTCATGCAGGACGTGCCCTTCCGCGACGTCTACGTGCACGCCCTCGTGCGCGACGAGGACGGCCAGAAGATGAGCAAGTCCAAAGGCAACGTGATCGACCCGCTGCAGGTGATCGAGCGCTTCGGCACGGACGCCTTCCGCTTCACGCTCGCGGCGTTTGCGGCCCAGGGCCGCGACATCAAGATGTCGGACCGGCGCGTCGAGGGCTACCGGCACTTCATCAACAAGCTCTGGAACGCCGCGCGCTTCGCGCTGATGCACCTGGAGCGCCCGTACGCCACGCCCGCGCCGGAGGCGCTGTCACTGGCCGACCGCTGGGTGCTCTCGCGCCTGAGCCGGGTGACGGCCGAGGTGGCGCAGGCGCTGGACGCCTACCGCTTCAACGACGCGGCGGCCGCGGTCTACACCTTCGTCTGGCACGAGGTCTGCGACTGGTACCTGGAGGCGATCAAGCCGGCCTTGCACGGCAAGCTCGCCCCCGAGGCGCGCGAGGCCTCGCTCGCGGTGCTGTGGCGGGTGCTGCACGACGTGCTCATCCTCCTGCACCCGTTCATTCCGTTCGTGACCGAGGAGATCTGGCACAAGCTGCCGGGGACCGAGGGGTCGATCATGCGCGCGCGCTTCCCGGTCGACGGGCCGGCGCCCGACCCCGACGCGGAGCGCCGGATGGAGCTCCTGATCGACGTCATCTCGTGCATCCGCAACGTGCGCGGTGAAACCGGCCTGCCCCCCGGCATGGCGCTCGAGGCGATCGTCTACGCCGCAGACGAAGACACCCGGGCGACGATCGACGGCCACCGGGATCTCATCGTCCCCCTCGCGCGCCTCAAGTCGCTGGACGTGACCGGGCAGCCGCAGCGCCCGAAGGGCGCGGCGACTGCGGTCGCCCGCGGGGCCACGATATTCGTGCCCCTGGAGGGGATCATCGACTTCGCCCGGGAGATCGAGCGGCTCGGCAAGGAGCTCGGCAAGCTCTCCAAGGAGCTGGCGGCGGTCTCCAACAAGCTCCACAACCAGGATTTCCTCGCCAAGGCGCCGGCCGACATCGTGGCCAAGGTGAACGCCCAGCAGCAGGAGCTCACGGAGAAACAGCAGAAGATCCAGGCCAATCTCGACCGGATCAAGGCCTATGATTCCGCTCCGTGACACGATCCCGGCCCGCACGCGGCCGGTCGTCACCCAGGCCCTCATCGTCGCCAACGTGCTCGTGTACCTGATCCAGCTGGCGCAGGGGCCGAACCTGGAGCGGTTCATCTACTACTACGGGCTGGTCCCGGCGCGCTACACCGTGCCGCAGATCGCGGAGTACTTCACGGCGGGGCAGCAGGCCTTCGCGCTCGTGTCCTTCATGTTCCTGCACGGCGGGTTCCTGCACCTGCTCGGCAACATGTGGTCGCTTTACATCTTCGGCGACAACGTCGAGAACCACTTCGGGCCGCTGCGCTACGCCGCCTTCTACCTGCTGAGCGGCCTGGCCTCGGGGCTGGCGCACCTGGCCCTCAACCCGGGTTCCCCGGTGCCCACGATCGGCGCGAGCGGCGCCATCGCCGGGGTGATGGGGGCCTACTTCCTGCTGTTCCCCCACGCGCGGGTGCTCACCCTCATCCCCATCCTGTTCATCCCGTGGTTCGTCGAGATCCCCGCGGCCTTTTTTCTCGGCCTCTGGTTCATCCTGCAGTTCCTGAGTGCGGCCGGCAGCGACGGCACCGCCGGGGGCGTCGCCTGGTGGGCGCACATCGGCGGGTTCCTCTTCGGCATGCTGCTGCTGAAGCTCATGGATGCCTTTCCGGGAACGGGCATGTCCGAACCGCTGCGGCGGGCGGTCGCCCGCACGGGCACCGACCGCCTGCAGGTGGCCCGCCCCACCGCCGCCCTCGACTCGCCGCTCGACATCCACGCCACGGTCGCGGTGTCGGCGCGCGAAGCCCAGGCCGGCGTTCGGAAGCTCGTCACCGTGCCCCTCGGGTTCCGGAAACGGCTGTTGCGGGTCGCCGTCCCGCCCGGGGTCGCCCCGGGCACGCTCCTGCGTCTGCAGGGTCTGGGACGCACCGGCCCGGCCGGGGCCCGCGGCGACCTGTACCTGCGGGTTGCGATCGAGGAAGGGGGCTAGCCCGCAGCGTTCAGGGGGCCTCCGGCCGCAACCGAACCTTCCGGCCGCCTCGACTCGCACCGGCGTGGGAATGCGTATCATGCGGTCTCGACGGCCGCATGTCTGTGGCCGTCATCTGTTTTTTAGGGAGGGACTTCGGTTTTCCTGAACCCTGAACCCGAACCCTTCGTTCAGGTGCTGGACTCGGTTACGCGCGGGGAGTTGGCGAAGAGGACGCTGACGCGGTTGCGGCCGTTCTGCTTGGAGAGGTACATCGCCTCGTCCGCCCGGCGGATGAAGGCCGTCATGTCCTCCAGAGGCTCGTACTCGGTCACGCCGATGCTGATGGTCACGCCGGCGGGGCGGCCCGGCGGCGGGGTGAAGACTTCCGTTTCCAGGGAGGAACGAACACGCTGAGCGACGGTGCGGGCCTCGTCGGCGCTGGTTTCGGGCAGAATGACCGTGAACTCCTCGCCGCCGTAGCGGAAGGCGGAGTCGTTCGCGCGCAGGCATAATTTCAGAAGCTGGCTGAAGCGCACGAGGACCTTGTCGCCTTCGAGGTGGCCGAAGGAGTCGTTGAAGGCCTTGAAGTGATCGATGTCGATCAGCAGCATCGACAGGGCGTGCTTGTAGCGGTTGGAACGGTCGACTTCGAGCTCGAGCAGCGTGTAGAAGTGCCGGGAGTTGAAGAGCGACGTCAGCCCGTCGGTCACGGCGAGCTTCTGGAGCTTCTCCATCATCCGGTTGCGCTCCTCGGTGAGCTCGCGCTCGCGCAGCACGCGCCGGACCCGCAGGAGGAGTTCCTCGGTGCGGAACGGCTTGATGATGAAATCGCTTGCGCCCAGACGGACGGCTTCCTCGTAGGAGTAGTCGCTGCTGTAGCCCGTCATCACGATCACGTCGGCCTGGTAGTCGCGCCGGATGACCTGGGTCAGCTCGAGGCCGCGCATCCCGGTGGGGAGCTCGATGTCGGTGATGACGACGTCGATCGGGCTCGAGGCCAGCATGACGAGGGCGTCCTCGGCCGAGGCGGCCGTCTCGCAGGCGTACCCGCAGCGGCGCACGTACGCGCACATGACGTCGCGGACATCGTCCTTGTCGTCGACGATCAGCAACCGTGGTTCCACGATGACAGCTCCCAGACGCGGCCCCCGCCAAATGGGCGGACTCCCCACCCGCCGTTCCCTGCGATCGGAGACAGCGCCTTGACAGAAGCGGAAATTCGTTGCTAAGTAACCAAATTTCCTCGATACCGATACTATACTTCGGAAGGGTTCCGGAGTCAAATTACCGCAGACGACCACCGACCGCCCGCTCACCCGGCGAAAACCCACGGCTTCACCCATACAGGCTATGCAACACATTCGCAACTTCAGCATCATCGCGCACATCGACCACGGCAAGTCCACGCTGTCGGACCGCCTGATTCAGGCGACCCACATCGTGTCCGATCGCGACTTCCAGGACCAGATCCTGGACAACATGGAGATCGAGCGCGAGCGCGGGATCACCATCAAGAGCCAGACCGTCTGCCTGCCCTACAAAGCCCGCGACGGCCGGCTTTACCGTCTGAACCTGATCGACACTCCGGGCCACGTGGATTTCACCTACGAGGTGTCACGGGCGCTGGCCTCCTGCGACGGCGCCCTGCTGTTGATCGACGCCAGCCAGGGGGTCGAGGCCCAGACCCTGGCCAACATGTACCTCGCGCTCGAGCACGAACTGGAGATCCTGCCGGTCATCAACAAGATCGACCTCCCCTCGGCCGACGTGGAGCGCGTCAAGGGCCAGATCACCTCCGACCTGGGGCTGGACGCGGGCAACGCCCTCCTGGTCTCGGCCAAGGAGGGGATCGGGATCGAGGAGCTCTTCGAGGCGATCGTCGCGCGGCTGCCCCCGCCGAGCGGCGACCCGGATGCCCCGCTGCGGGCGCTGGTCTTCGATTCCCTCTACGACCCCTACCGGGGCACCGTCGTGTACTTCCGGGTGGTCGACGGCCGCGTGCGCGCGGGCGACCAGGTCGCCTTCATGTCCACCGGCGCGAGCTTCAAGGTCGAGGAGGTCGGCATCTTCCAACTGCGCCAGGTCCCCGTGCCGGAGCTCGCGGCGGGAGAGGTCGGCTATCTCACGGCCGGGATCAAGACGATCAGCGCCGTGCGCTCCGGGGACACCATCACCCTCAAAGAGCGGCCCTGCGTCGAGCCCTTGCCGGGATTCAAGGACGCCAAGCCGGTGGTCTTCTCCTCCATCTACCCGGTGGCGGCCGACGACTACGAGGTGCTCGCGACCGCGCTCGAAAAGCTGAAACTCAACGACGCGGCCATCATCTACGAGAAGGACACCTCGGTCGCGCTGGGGTTCGGGTTCCGGTGCGGCTTCCTGGGGCTCCTGCACCTGGAAGTCGTCCAGGAGCGGCTCGAGCGCGAGTACGGGTTGTCGCTCATCCTGACCGCCCCCTCCGTGCGCTACCGCGTCGGGATGCGGGACGGCTCCGAGATCACGATCGACAACCCGGCCCTCTACCCGGACCCGACCACGATCGAACGCACGCTCGAGCCCTTCATCCGCGCGACCATCATCGTGCCCGAACGTTACATGGGCGCGGTCATGAAGCTCTGCCTGGAGCGCCGCGGGATCAACACCACCTACCAGTATCTGACGAGCGACCGGCTGGAGATGATCTTCGAGCTGCCGTTGGCCGAGGTGGTCTACGACTTCTACGACAAGCTCAAGTCCATCACCCAGGGGTACGGCTCCTTCGACTACGAGCTGCTCGACTACCGCGCGACCGACCTGGTCAAGCTCGATATCCTGATCAACAGCGAGCGCGTGGACGCGCTCTCGCAGCTCGTGCACCGCGACAGCGCGGTGCCGCGAGCGCGCGTCGCCTGCGAGAAGATCAAGGAGGAGATGCCCAAGCAGATGTTCAAGATCGCCATCCAGGGCGCGATCGGCGGCACGATCATCGCACGCGAGACCGTGTCGCAGCTGCGCAAGGACGTGCTCGCCAAGTGCTACGGCGGCGACATCACCCGCAAGCGCAAGCTGCTCGAGAAGCAGAAGAAGGGCAAGAAGCGCATGAAGATGGTCGGCAAGGTCATGATCCCGCAGTCGGCGTTTCTGGCGGTGCTCAAAACGGATACGGATTAGAAATCATTCCAGCGCCGCGAAGGGCAGGCGACTGAACCTGAATCTCTTTCTAAACGGAGAGAAAACACATGGGCAAAACCGTAGCGGAGAAGATCTTCGACAGTCACGTGGTCGACCGGCCGGCCGAGGACGTATGGGTCCTGCGCCTGGACTCGGTCTTCTGCCACGAGATCACCACTCCCACCGCCATCCTCGACCTGGCCGCCCGCGGCAAGGACCGCGTGTTCGACCCGGGGAAAATCAAGGCGGTCATCGACCACGTGACCCCCGCCAAAGACTCCAACACCGCGCTGCAGGGCAAGGTGCTGCGCGACTGGGCGCGGCGCCACGGCATCACGGATTTCTTCGACGTCGGCCGCAACGGGGTCTGCCACGTGCTCTTCCCCGAAAAGGGGTACATCCGCCCGGGCTACGCCGTGGTGATGGGAGATTCCCACACGTGCACGGATGGGGCTTTCGGCGCCTTCACCCCCGGGGTCGGCACGACCGACCTGGCGGTCGCGGTCCTGAAGGGCGTGTGCGCGTTCCGCACCCCGCGGACGATGAAGGTGACGCTGATGGGCAGCTTGCGGCCGGGCGTCTTCGCCAAGGACGTCATCCTGTCGGTCATCGGCCGCATCGGGATGAACGGGGCCACCCACCGCGTCGTCGAGTTCGACGGGCCGGTGGTCGACGCCATGGACATGGAAGCGCGCATGACGCTCTGCAACATGACGGTCGAGGCCGGCGGCACCTGCGGCATCTGCCGCGCCGACGAGGTCACCGCGGACTACCTCTGGCCGTTCATCCAGGGCGACTACCCCGACCGCAAGGCGGCGGCGGCCGATTTCCGGCGCTGGTGGCCCGACCCGGACGCCACCTACGAGGAGGTCGTTGTCCACGACGTGTCCGGCCTCGAGCCCGTGACCACCTTCGGCCTCAAACCCGACAACGTGAAGCCGGTGCGCGCGATGCAGGGCACCCCCATCGACCAGGTCT
This sequence comes from uncultured delta proteobacterium, assembly GCA_963828345.1. Classification (GTDB taxonomy): domain Bacteria; phylum Desulfobacterota; class Desulfobacteria; order Desulfobacterales; family SpSt-501; genus SpSt-501. The sequence goes on along the minus strand of CAWHEZ010000002.1, from coordinate 112,566 downwards.
TCATCGGCTCCTGCACCAACGGCCGCATGAGCGACCTGCGCGTGGCGGCGGCGGTCCTCAAGGGGCGGCGGATCCACCCCCACGTGCGCGGCATCGTCTGCCCGGCGACGACCGACATCTACCAGCGGGCGCTCGCCGAGGGGCTGATCCAGATCTTCATGGACGCCGGGTTCTGCGTCACCAACGCCACCTGCGGCCCCTGCCTGGGCATGAGCACCGGGGTGCTGGCCGAGGGCGAGGTCTGCGCCTCGACCTCCAACCGCAACTTCAACGGCCGCATGGGCCGCGGCGGCATGGTGCACCTCATGAGCCCGGCCACGGCAGCGGCCTCGGCCGTGGCCGGCCACATCGCCAACTCGCCACTCTACCGGGACTGAGGATACCCCCATGAAAGACTTCAGCGGCAACGCCTTGTTTCTCGACCGTGCGGACATCAACACGGACGAGATCATCCCGGCCAAGTACCTGACCGAGATCACGCGCGAGGCGCTCAAACCCTACCTGCTCGAGGACCTGAAGCTCGACGGGTTCGACCCCCGGCGCGACATCCCCGGCCACCAGGTGGTCGTCAGCCGCGCGAATTTCGGCTGCGGGTCCTCGCGCGAGCACGCCCCCTGGGCGCTTGAGGTCAACGGGATCCGGCTCGTGGTCGCCGAGAGCTTCGCGCGCATTTTCCGCCAGAACATGTTCAACTGCGGCCTGCTCGCGGTCGAGCTGCCGGCGGCGACCATCGACCGGCTCTTCCGCGAGTGCGCCGGCCGGGAGACGCACATGGCCGCGGACGTGGGTCGCGGCGTGATCACGCTCTCCTGCGGCGGTCGCACGGAGGAGATTCCTTTCGCGCTCGGCGAGTTCGACCGCGCGCTGGTCGAGGCGGGGGGGTGGCTGGAGTACGCAGACCGGAGATACTAAGGTAAATCCGAAGCACGAAATTCGAAATCCGAAACGATTGCGGAACCCGCAAACCTCGTTTCGGATTTCGTGCTTCGAATTTCTAAACCGGGAGGAACTGTAGACATGAAGAACATTGCCGTATTGGCCGGCGACGGGATCGGACCCGAGGTCATGCGGGAGGCCCTGAAGGTGCTGGAGGCCGTCCGGCGGCGCTTCGGCCTCACGTTCGAGTTCACGGAGGCCGCAGTGGGCGGCGGGGCCATCGACCGGTGCGGCGAGGCGCTGCCGGCCGAGACCCTCGCGGTCTGCGGGCGCAGCGACGCGATCCTGTTCGGCTCGGTGGGCGGCCCCCGGTGGGAGTCGCTGCCGCCCGAGCGCCAGCCCGAGCGCGCCTCGCTGCTGCCGCTGCGCCGGCACTTCAACCTCTTCTGCAACCTGCGCCCGGCAAGGGTTTTCCCCAGCCTCACGGCCGCCAGCCCGCTCAGGCCCGACATCGTGCGGGGCGGCTTCGACATCCTGTGCGTGCGCGAGCTGACCGGGGACATCTACTTCGGCCGGCCGAAGGGCCGCGAGGGGACGGGCCCGGAGGAGCGCGCCTTCGACACCATGGCCTACCGGCGCTTCGAGATCGAGCGCATCGCGCGCGCGGCCTTCGCGCTGGCCCGCGGCCGCCGCGGCCACGTGACCTCGGTCGACAAGGCCAACGTGCTCGCCACGAGCGTCTTCTGGCGCGAGGTCGTCGGCGGGGTCGCGACCGAGTTCCCGGAGGTGCGGCTGACCCACATGTACGTGGACAACGCGGCCATGCAGCTCGTGCGCGACCCCGGGCAGTTCGACGTCATGCTCTGCGGCAACCTTTTCGGCGACATCCTGTCGGACGAGTGTGCCATGATCACGGGCTCGCTCGGGCTGCTGCCGTCGGCCAGCATCAACGCGACGCAGTTCGGCCTCTACGAGCCGGCCGGCGGCTCGGCCCCGGACATCGCCGGCAAGGGCGTCGCCAACCCGATCGCTCAGATCCTCTCGGCGGCCATGATGCTGCGGATCAGCCTCGGCTGCGCGGCCGCGGCGGATGCCGTGGAACAGGCGGTCGCGGCCGTGCTGGAGGAGGGGGTGAGGACGGCCGACATCGCCGCCCCCGGGCAGGCGTCCGTGGGGACGGCGGCGATGGGGGATGCGATTGCGGAGAAGATAGCTTAAATTCGAAATTCGAAGCACGAAATTCGAAACAAGGTAAAGAATCGTCCAAAAAGAAATCCGAAACAGGGGAAAGGAAGATTCCCCTGTTTCGGATTTCGAATTTGGTGCTTCGGATTTATTCCGACCCCACCACCGCATTCCGGATCGACCCGATCTTCTCGATGCGGCACTCGACCGTGTTGCCGGGTTTGAGCTCGATCGGCGGGGTGCGGAAGTGCCCGACCCCGGAGGGCGTGCCGGTGGCGATGATGTCGCCCGGCACCAGGGTGATGTCCGCGCTCACATACTCGATGATGGCGGGGACGTCGAAGATCATGTTCCCGGTGCGGTCCGACTGCATCACGACCCCGTCCACGAGCGCTTCCAGGAGGAGGTCCCCCGGATGGCCGATCTCGTCGGCGGTGACCAGGCAGGGGCCGAGCGGGGCGAAGGTGTCGAAGGACTTGCCGCGGAACCACTGCAGCTGCGGGTCGGCGAACTGGGCCTCCCGGCCCGAGACGTCGTTCATGACCGTGTAGCCCGCCACGTGGTCGAGCGCCCGGTCGCGGGGGATGTGCGTGCCTTCCCGGCCGACGATGACCGCGAGTTCCACCTCCCAGTCGATCTTCCCGCTGCAGCGCGGCAGGCGGATCGGGTCGAACGGCCCGTTCAGCGTGTTCGGGGTCTTGGCGAAGAGGATCGGCCGCTCCGGCCGCTTGAACCCGCCCTCGCTGCCGTGCGCGGCGTAATTGATGCCCAGGCAGACGATCTTCGAGGGGCGGGTCACCGGCGGCCCCAGGCGCGCCGCAATGGCCTCGCCCGGGTCGTCGACCGCTCGCAGTCGCTCCAGCCACCCGTCCCGGAAGAAGGCCTCGCCGATGTCGGGGATGTCCGGGAAGATCCGGCGCAGCGCGACCGTGCGCCCGTCCCGCCACAACCCCGGCTGCTCGCGTCCCGGCTCGCCGTAGCGTATCAGTCTCATGCCTGGGCTCCTTGCCGCGCGTCCGGCTCCCCGTATCAGCGCTCCGTTTCGCCGCGCTCGGCCTTGCGGCCCTCTTCGAAGCGGTGGTCCCCGTACCAGCCGATCTGGCGGCAGATGCCGCGGACGATCTGGACCTCCTTGGCCCTCAGCTGCATGCGGGTGCCGAAGTGGCGCAGGTTGTTCATGAAGTAGTCCGGGTTGTCCGGGTTGATGAAGCAGATGCGCACCAGCACGTCCTTCAGCTGTGCGTACATGGCGTCGAGCTCGAAGCGGTTGGCCAGGCGCGGGGCGAACTCCGCGGGCTCCCCGAGGGTGCAGCGGAAGAGCTCCCAGCAGACCACCATCACCGCCTGGGCCAGGTTGAGGGATGAGAAGTCGGCCGTCGGGATGGTCATCACCGAGTGGCAGAAGCGCAGGTCCTCGTTGGTCAGCCCGCGGTCCTCGGGCCCGAACAGGATCGCCACCCGGTTTTCGGCTGCGATCGGCACGAGCATCTCGGCCAGGCGGCCGGGGCTGCCGATCACCTGGCGCTGGCCGCCGCGCCGGGCGGTGGTCCCGACGACGTAGCCGAACTCGCTCAGCGCCGCGGGCAGGTCGGCGACGACTTCCATGTCCTCGATCACGTCCATGGCCGGCCCGGTCGCCATCTTGCAGACCCGCGCGAGGTCGCAGCGCGGCGGGTCGACCACGATCAGCCGCCGCAGGCCCATGTTGCACATGGCGCGTGCCGCCGCGCCGATGTTCTCCGAGATGTTCGGCTGGACGAGCACGACGGCGACGTTGGCCAGGTTGACCCCGGACGTCATCAGGCGGAGATCTCGAAGCGGTTGAAGAAGCAGCCGATTTCGAACGTCGCCGCGTTTTCGCAGTCCGAGCCGTGCACGACGTTGCACTGGATGTCGGTGGCGAAATCGCGCCGGATGGTGCCCTCCGCGGCCTGGCTGCAGTCGGTCGCGCCCATGAGATCGCGCCACTGGCCGATGGCGTTCTCGCCCACGAGCACCATCGCCAGGCAGGGCCCGGAGCTCATGAAGGTCGTCAGGCCCTCGAAGAACGGGCGCCCGCGGTGCGCGGCATAAAAAATCTCGGCCCGTTCTTTCGTCAGGTGCATCATTCTCACGGCGGCGATGCGCAGCCCCTTGGACTCGATGCGCTTGATCACGTCCCCGATCAGGCCGCGTCGAGACCCCGTCGGGCTTGATGATGGCAAGTGTCTGGATCATTTCAGGCATCCTTTCGTGTGGTTAAAGTGAGCGAGCGATAGCACTCGGAGTGCGGCAAGTCAAATCGCCCCACCCGCCTGATCGTCATTGACAAACCCCCCCTCCAAAAATAAACTGTTACATTTGAGAAACGACCACAACGGGTGCCGCCGCCGCGACGAGGTTCCGGCGGAGGCGGGGGGTGGACGATGACGAACCCGTATGCGAACCCTCCGCGCCCGGCCCGCCGGCCGGGCGCGTACAAGGAATTCGACGCCACCGAGCTCTACTGCCCCCGGTGCCGGCGCGCCGTGCCGGTGCGCAAGCGCCTGCTGCTGGTGCTGCCCGATGGCGACAAGTACGAATACCTCTGCGCCCACTGTTCTGCCACCGTGGGGACCAAGATCAGCCGGGACACGACTCCCCGGAAGCTGATCGTGTGACGGACGCAGAGGATCTATGCCTCGGCCCGCGGCGAAAAGCGGCCTGGATCGGAGAGAGAACCCATGCTTGATTTGATGCGGAAACATGCCGGTACCTGGATGATCAAGGTGCTGCTGGCGGCCATTGTCGTGGTGTTCGTCTTCTGGGGCGTCGGCAGCTGGACGAGCCACCAGCAGGGGATCGTGGCCACCGTCAACGGCCAGTCGATCTCCCAGGAAGACTACCGGGCTTCCTACAACCGCCTGGTCGACCAGGCGCGCCAGAACTTCGGCAACAGCCTGAACGAGGACATGCTCAAGTCGCTGCAGCTCCCGCAGATGGCCCTGGACCAGCTGATCGACCGCGCGCTCATGCGCCAGGCGGCCGAGCGGATGAAGCTGGAGGTCAGCGACGAGGAGCTCTCCCAGTCGGTGCGGGCCGTCCCGGCCTTTCAGTCGAACGGGTCCTTCGACCGTCGGCGCTACCAGCAGGTGCTCTCGCTCAACCGCATGACCCCCGAGGCCTTCGAGGTCGGGCAGCGTGAGAGCCTGCTGATCGAAAAGCTCTCGCGGGTGATCACCGACGGCGTCAAAGTCTCCGACAGCGAAGCCGAGGAATGGTACCGGTGGAGCAACGCCGAGGCCAAGGTCGACTACGTCTGCCTCGACTCCGACCGGTACAAGGACACGCCGGCGCCTCCCGAGGAGCTGGCGGCCTTCTTCGAGCGCTCCAAGGAGAGCTACCGCACCGAGCCCGAGATATCCGTCCGCTACCTGGTGGTTTCCCCCGACGCGTTCGCCGGCAAGGTCTCGCTCACCGAGGCCGAGGTCCGGGACTACTACGACGCCAACGCTCAGCGCTTCGAGATCCCCAAGACGGTCGAGGCGAGCCACATCCTGATCCGGCTTCCGGCCGACGCGGCCCCCGCCGCGGTCGAGGCAGCCGGGCGCCGCATTCAGGAGGTGCTCACGCTCGCCCGCGAGGGCAAGGATTTCGCCGAGCTCGCCCGCCAGTACTCCGAGGACGAGGGCACGCGCCCCCAGGGCGGCTCGCTGGGGGCCTTCCCGCGCGAGGCCATGATCCAACCCTTCGCCGATGTGGCCTTCAGCCTGCCGGCCGGCCAGATCAGCGACCCCGTGCGGACCCGCTTCGGGTTCCACCTGATCCGGGTCGCCAAGGTGAACGAGGGCCGCAGCCGCGGCTTCGACGAGGTGAAGCCCGAGATCGAGAGCCTGCTCAAGCGCGAGCGTGCGCGCACGCTCGCCTACGACGAGGCCGAGGCGGCTTACGACGCCGCCGCGGCCGCGAACAACGACCTGGCGGCCGTCGCCGCCGGACGCAAGCTCGAGGCGAAGACCACGGGGTTCTTCACCCGCGGGGCCCCGCCGCAGGGGATCGGGCCGGCCGATCCGTTCGCGCAGGCGGCCTTTCAGCTCGCCGCCGGCGAGCTGAGCGACATTCAGGACCTCGGCGGCGATTACTACCTGCTGCAGGTGGCCGACACCCGGCCCTCCCGCATCCCGGAGCTGTCGGCCGTCGAGGCGCGGGTGCGCCAGGACCTGGCGCAGGAAAAGCGCCGGGAGGCCTCCCGCAAGGACGCCCAGGCCGTGATCGCGGACGTGGGCAAGGGGGTCGCGCTCGAGCAGGCGGCGAAGCAGCGGGGGCTGGCGCGGCACACCTCGGAGTTCTTCAAGCGTCGCGACCCGGTCGGTGAGCTCGGCAGCGAGCCGGAGGTCAACCGGGTCGCCTTCGACCTCGGCGAAAACCGGAAGCTCGCCCCCGAGCCCGTGCAGACCGCGAAGGGGTACTGCGTGATCCAGCTGGTCGAGCGGCGGCCGCCGGCGGCGGAGGGGCTGGAGAAGGAGCGGCCTCAGATCGTCGAGCGGTTGCTGCAGCAGAAAAAATACCGGTTTTGGGAAAGCTGGATGAAAGAGCTGCGCGCGAGCGGCCGGGTCGAGCGCAAGGCCGATCTCGGGCGGGTTTGACCCCGGAGACGCATCCTCAACGCGGCGGGCGGCGCAGCCGGGGCCGCCCGCGGCCGGCACGGCAGGAGGTCCCATGGCCCTGATCCGGAAGAAGGGCGCCGACGCCCCGTCCGCCCACAGCCACATGACCAAGAAGTGCCCCGAATGCTTCGCCTACCTGCGCCTCGACGCCAAGACGTGCCACTCCTGCGGCAAGAGCGTCGGCGTGGTGAGCCCGATCGGGCTGGCGGAGAAGCCGCCCAATGTGAAAGGGTATGCGCTCGCGGTAGGCGCGGCGGTCGCGTTCGTCATCTTTGTCTGGTGGGGCTTTTTTACGGAGTGACCGCCGCTTCGCACCGTCACCAGTCTCGTATCTGCGAATAGCTCGGCGAGCCGACCGAGCGCTTCTCGAGGACGTCCTCCGGGATCATGTCGATGAAGCGCGACGGCCGGTTGAGCACGATCCCCTGGGCGCGGTCGTAGGCCTGGCGCGGGTGGGTAAAATACAGCGTTTCGCGCGCCCGGGTCGCCGCCACGTACATCAGCCGCAGCTCCTCCTCCATCTCCTCCTCGTCCCCCAGAGCATGCAGCGAGGGGAACCGCCCGTCCAGCGCCCAGATGATGAAGACCGTGCCCCACTCCAGCCCCTTGGCCGAGTGGATGGTGGACAGCACCAGCCGGTCCTCCTCCTCGTCCGCCTCCCCGGCGAGGCGGTCCTCCGCGCTCGTGTTGGGGGGCTCGAGCGCCATGTCGGTCAGAAACGGTTCGAGCCGGGGGTAGCGCTCCATGATGCTGAGCAGCTGCTCGAGGTCCTTGGCGCGTTTGGGGTGGTCGTCGTAGGTGCGCCGCAAGAGCGGCAGGTAGTACTGAAGCACCGCCGCGCCGGCCTCCGCCACCGTGCCCGACGTCGCCTCCAGCCCCCGGTACAGGTCCTGCAGCCGCCTGATTTCCGGGTTCTTGGATTCCACCTCCCACACCCCCGCCAGCCCGGACTTCGCCTGCACGATCGCGTCGTACATGCGCTGGGCGTTGCGGGGGCCCACCTTGTCCAGCAGCTGCAGGATGCGGTGCCAGCTGATGCGGTCGTAGGGGTTGGCGATCACCCGCAGGTGCGCCAGCACGTCCTTGATGTGGGCCGATTCGACGAACTTGAAGCCGCCGACCTTGATGAACGGGAGGCCCTCGCGCGCGAGCTCGATCTCGAGGTCGAAGGAGTGGAACCCGGCCCGGAAGAGCACGGCGGTGTCCCGCAGCCGCCGCCCGTCCCGGAGCGAGTCCCGGACCTGGTCCACGATGAAGCGCGACTGGGCGTGCTCGTCCTCGGCCTCGATCGCCTGGGGCAGGACCCCGCCGGACCTGCGGGTGAAGAGATGCTTGGAGTACTTCTCCCGTGCGCGCTCGATCACGATGTTGGTGAGGTTGAGGATCGGCTGGGTGCTGCGGTAGTTTTCCTCCAGGCCGATGATGCGTGCGCCGGGGAAGAGCTTCGGGAAATCGATGATGTTGCGGAAGTTGGCGCCGCGGAAGGCGTAGATGCTCTGCGAGTCGTCCCCGACGACCATGATGTTCCGGTTGGAGTCCGCCAGGTGGTAGAGGATCTGGGCCTGGATCGTGTTGGTGTCCTGGTACTCGTCCACCATGAGGTACTCGTGGGCGGAGGAAATGCGCCGGCGGACGTCCGGGTGGTCCTGCAGCAGGCGCAGGAAGTGCACCAGCAGGTCGTCGTAGTCCATGAAGTGGTGCTCGCGCTTGCGCTGCACGTAAGTGGCGGACATGCCGCTCAGGATCTCGGCCTGGTCGGAGAGGTGCGGGTACTCCCGGAAGATCAGCTCGTCGAGCGGCAGCCCCTTGTTCACGGACCGGCTGAAGATGTCGGCCAGGGTGTTCTTGCGCGGCAGCGGACGCCCGCGCGTCGAGCCGTCCGCCTCCTTGCGGATGAGGCCGATCAAGTCCTCGGCGTCGGTGCGGTCCAGGATGGCAAAGTCCGGAGGGAACCCGAGCACGGTCGCATACTGTCTCAGCTTCAGGTTGGAAAAGGAGTGGAACGTGCCGCCGGAGACCCGCTGGCAGCGCTGGTCGAGCAGGCAGGTGGCCCGGCGCAGCATCTCCTGCGCGGCCTTGCGCGTGAAGGTGAGCAGCAGGATGGCGGCGGGCGGCGTGCCGCCGTCGACCAGCCGGGCGACGCGGTGAGTCAGGGTCCGGGTCTTGCCGCTGCCGGCCCCGGCGATGACGAGCAGCGGGCCGGACGTGTGCTCGACGGCCGCGCGCTGCGCGTCGTTCAGGTTCTCGGACCACGGGGACACCGGCCCGCAGGCGGTCGTATGCCAATCGGTCATAACGGGGATCCAATCGCACGTGACGGGGGCGCGCGGGCGGTGCGTCGATTCCCCCGGAGGTTTCGGTTGCGCGGGTGACGAATTTCGTACGTTATCAAAAAAGCCGGGGTCGGTCATGCCCTTTTTGAAGGTGTCGTAAACCGTCCGAACTCTGCGCTGCGCGTCATGTCCCCGGCGCTGCGGCCTGCTGCCGGCAGGTCTTGCGTCGCGAGATTCGCGCGCTTTGATTCCGGCCTTTTTTGCGGCGCCATCGAAAGGGGCGACCATCTCGATCAAAGCCCATCCGTATCCGGCGATGCAACCGGAAGGGCGCCGGGCCCGCTGGAAGCTCCGGTCGCTGGCCGGGGCCAGGCCGCCGCGATTGACTTGCCCCCGCCCGTGCACTAGTCTTTCCCGACAGTCACGACACCGCCAACTGCACAGGAGGGCCTCCCGATGGCAACCCTTCAGGACGATATCCGCAGGATTTCCCGAGCGCTTCTGGACTTGAATCGCCGGCTGGAGGCCATCGCGGCCCGCATCGACCGGCCGGGCCCGGCGGCGGGGCCCGGTGCCCGCCGGGGCGCGCGCAGGGGCGGCCCCGGGGTGCGGCGCGACACCGTGCTCGAATCGGTGTACGCGGCGATTCGACGCAGCCGCAACGGGGCCAGCATCGCCCAGTTGAAGCGCCGGACCGACCTGGAAGACCGCCAGCTGAGCAACGCCCTGTACAAGCTGACCCGCAAGGGCATCATCCAGACCCGGGCGCGCGGCGTCTACGTCAAATCCTGAGCCCCGCGACGGCGCCAGCGGCCGCCGACCGGCCGCCCGGCGCCAGGGCGGCCTTCGGTTGCAGGCCGGCAGCGGCTGTGGTATCTACTCGGGCCCCCGTGCGTCCCCTGCCGGACGTCGCCCGCCCGTCGAGGCGGCGGGGGACCGTCTTTCGATTCTCAGAAAGGACCGCGCTTCACCGATGGCCGCTCCGACATCATCCGACGGCCTGGCCGACGCCATCTGGAACCTCCTGGCCTCGGTCCGGCTCACCTTCGTGCTGCTGCTCTCGCTTGCCGCCACGTCGATCATCGGCACGCTGATCCCCCAGAACAACGATCCGGCCGCCTACGTGTCCGCGTTCGGCGAGACCCTGTTCCGTTTCTTCGGGGTGCTGGGCCTGTTCGACATGTACCACTCCTGGTGGTTCCAGGTCCTCATGCTGTTGCTGGCGGTCAACATCGTCGTCTGCTCGATCGACCGGATCTCCTCCCAGCGGCACGTGCTGTTCGTGCGCCGGCCGCGCTTCAAGGCCGACCGGTTCCGCAACCTGCCGGACCGGGTCGTTTTCGTGGACGATCGCCCGCCCGAAACGCTGCGGGCGATCTACGAGCCCTTCCTGGCGCGCAAGGCGAGCGCGGTGCAGGTCGAGGCGGTCGAGGGCGGGTTCCGGGTCTTCGGCGAGCGCGGGCGGTGGACGCGCTTCGGGGTTTACGCGGTGCACCTGAGCGTCGTGCTGCTCCTGGTCGGGGGGCTGATCGGCTCGCTCTTCGGGTTCGACGCGTTCGTGACCATCCCGGAGGGTGAAACCGTGCAGCAGGTCGTGCTGCGCAACACCGGTCAGCGGCTGCGGCTGCCCTTCGCGATCCGCTGTGACGATTTCGAGGTGAGCTTCTACGAAACCGGGGCCCCCAAGGAATTCCGCTCCGCCCTCACGATTCTCGAGAACGGGACGCCCGTCCTGCAGAAGGACATCGTCGTCAACGACCCGCTGCGCTACCAGGGCGTCAGCATTTTCCAGTCGAGCTACGGGACGCTGCCCTCCGACGAGGCCGTGCTGAGCTTCACCAGTCGGGAGACCGGCATGGTGTACACGCGCGACGCGAAAGTCGGCCAGGAGATCGTCCTGCCGGAAGCTCTGGGCGCCTTCACCCTGACCGAGATCCGGCACGACGCGCAGTTCCGGGGCCACCCGGTGGGCGACGCCTTCATCGGCCGCCTCGTCCCGCCGAACGGCCCGGCGGAGGAGATCGTGCTGCCGATCCGATTCCCCACCTTCGACCGGATGCGGCGCGGCGAGGTGATCGTCGCGGTGGACCGGTTCAAACAGCGGCATTACACCGGCCTGCAGGTCAACCAGGACCCCGGGGTGGACGTGGTCTACGCCGGGTTCATCCTGATGATCGTCGGCTGCTTCGTGACCTTTTTCACCTCGCACCGCCAGGTGTGCGTCGAGGCGGTGCGCCGAGGGTCCGGGACCGAGGTCACGGTGACCGGCAAGGCCAACAAGAACAAAACCGGCGTCGCGCGGCTGGTCGGCCGGTTGTCGGAATCGTTGAAAGCCCTGAGGTGAGGTCCGCGGGGGAGCCCGCGAGGCCGCGCTGAATCGTTCCCATCACCCCCTGCAATTGTCGGGATGACGCTATGACCAGTTCGCTGCTGCTCTCGGCCACGACCTTCGTCTACGGGTTCGCCGGATTCCTCTACCTCGTTGCCTGGGTGTTCCGGAAACCGCCCGCCGCGGCGCTGGGCACCTGGGTCGCGGTCGGCGGCTGGGTGCTGAACGCGGCCGGTTTCGGGCTGCGCTGGGCCGAGTCCTACCGCCTGGGATACGGCCATGCGCCCCTGTCCAATCTCTACGAGTCGCTCGTCTTTTTCGCCTGGGCGATCATGGCCGTCTACTTCTACATCGAATGGCGCTACCGCAACCGGGTGATCGGCGCGTTCTCCGCCTCCCTGGCCTTCCTGACCATGGCCTACGCCTCGCTGTCGCCCAACATCAGCGACCGGATCCAGCCGCTGATCCCGGCGCTCAAGAGCAACTGGCTGATCGCCCACGTGGTCACCTGCTTCATCGGCTACGGCGCCTTCGCAGTGGCCTTCGGTGTCGGCATCATGTACCTGCTGAAGGCCGGGCGCGCCGAGGAGGAGGCCGGGATGGTCGGCCGCCTCCCCTCGGTCTCCGTGATGGACGAGTTGATGCACCGGCTCATCATGTTCGGCTTCCTCTTCCTCTCGGCCGGCATCATCACCGGCGCGGTCTGGGCCAATTCCGCCTGGGGGCGCTACTGGGGCTGGGACCCGAAGGAGACCTGGTCGCTCATCACCTGGTTCGTGTATGCCGCGTTCCTGCACGCGCGGCTGATGCGCGGCTGGCGCGGCCGGCGCATCGCCTACCTGTCGATCCTCGGATTCGGAGCCGTGCTGTTCACCTACTTCGGGGTGAACCTGCTCCCGGGGCTTCACAGCTACCAGTCCCTGGGGTAATGCGCCGCCGCCCCTCTGCGAGCGCACCCGCCCGCCGCGGGGCCGGTCGATGCAGGCGAATGAATTCGCTTGACAAAACGGCCGGCCCCTAATAAGAAACCCAACGACTTTCCCAAGCAGCAACCTCCCGCGAAGCCCCGACCACAGCGTGTTTTCTTGACACCGCCACCGGCGGACGCACCGAAACGCGCCCGGCCGAGGCAGCGGGAAAAACGATATCGTTTACCTGCCATTCACGCCGCGTGCGGTGCACGCGGCGGCAGGGGCCATGTTCGACGCACTGACGTGCTTTTGCCTTTTCGGCCTGCGGCCGAACATCCAAACCACCCGCTTTGCGGGCGGTCGTTGAGTCTGCACCGATCCACCAACGTCAGCATGATGGAGTGCTCATGGAGAAACCGACGGGGATTGAAACGTCCACAGGTCATGGGGAGGCGGAGAAAGAGGATGGGGCCGGCGGGCCGATCATCCTCTTTTTCATTGCGGGGCTGGTGGCGAGCCTGCTCATCGGCTGGGTGGCCTTCCCGGCGCTGCTCTACTCCCACAAGAAGCAGCCGATCGACTTCGACCACGCGCTGCACGCGGGCCTGGTGGACCACGGCTGCCAGAGCTGCCACTTCTTCCGGGAGGACGGCACCTACTCCGGCATGCCGAAGCTCGCCCAGTGCGTCGAGTGCCACATGGAGGCCAACAGCGACCACCCGGAGGAGGTCAAGTTCGTCGAGCAGTACGTGAAGCCCGGGCGCGAGGTGCCCTGGCTGGTCTACTCGCGCCAGCCGGACTGCGTCTTCTTCTCCCACGCCGCCCACGTGACAGAAGGCCGGCATGGACTGCGTGACCTGCCACGGCCCGGCCGGCGAGGCCACGAGCTCCCGGGTCTACCAGCAGAACCGCATCTCGGGTTACAGCCGGGACATCTGGGGGCACAACATCGCCGGGATCAAGCGCAACTCCTGGGACCGCATGAAGATGGACGACTGCGCCGAGTGCCATGCCAATGCCAACGTGCCGGCCGGCAGCGTGCAGACCCAGAGGGACGGATGCTTCGTCTGCCACAAGTAGGCCGCGGGCGACCACCAACAGCCACCATTCCGTTGTCGAGGGGAAGAGTTAAATGAAAATCGATCGACGCAGTTTCCTGGCATTCGTCATCGGCGGTGCGGCGGGCACGGCGCTATCCCCCCTGCCGTGGAAACTCACCGATGATATTTCCATCTGGACCCAGAACTGGCCCTGGACTCCGGTTCCCCCCAAGGGCGAAACGACCTACACGGCCTCGACCTGCACGCTGTGCCCCGGCGGGTGCGGGATCAGCGTGCGCAAGGTGGACGAGCGCGTCGTGAAGGTCGAGGGGCTGAAGGGGCACCCGGTCAACGACGGCGGCGCCTGCATCCTGGCGCTGTCCGGGCCGCAGCTGCTCTACGGGCCCTCGCGCGTGCGCGGCCCCATGAAGAAGGTGGACGGGAGCTGGCGCGAGATCTCCTGGTCGCAGGCGATCTCCGAGATCGCGGACGTGCTGAAGGACGCTGCGCAAGGCGGGCGAGCCCCAGTCGGTGGCGTGGGTCTCGGACACCGACCGCGGGACCACGGCCGAGCTGTCGCGGCGGTTCCTCACGGTTTACGGGTCGCCGAACTTCATCCGCGCCCCGTCGATCCAGGACCGCTACGAGATGGCGCTCTACCTGACCCAGGGCAACCGCGCCATGGCCGGGGTCGATCTGGCCAACGCCACCTACGTCCTGAGCTTCGGCAGCGGCCTGGTCGAGGGCTGGGGCGCGATCCCCTACATCTACCGGGCGTGCGGCGCCATGCTGGCCAACGGCGGCAAGCTGAGCCAGACCGAACCCCGCCTGTCCAAGACCGCGGCCAAGGCCGCCAGTGGGTCGCGATCAAGCCGGGCACCGAGGGCGTCCTCGCGCTCGGTCTGGTCCACGTGATCCTGAAAGAAGGAGCTCTACAAGAAGGACGTCGAGAGCCGCTGCACCGGGCTGGACGCCTTGAAGAAGCTCGCGGGCGAGGCCTACGCCCCGGAGGCGGTCGCCAAGCTGACCGGGGTCGACGCCAAAACGATCGTCGATCTCGCCCGCACGTTCGCGGGCGCGCGCCGGCCGGTCGCGGTCTGCGGTCGCGGCGCGGGACGCGTCCCGGGGCAGCATGCAGGAATACCTCGCCGTCCAGCTACCTGAACGCGCTGGTCAACAGCATCAACACCCCCGGCGGGCTGATCGCGGTGCCCGAGCCGGAGTACATCAGCTGGCCGGAGCCGGAGATGGACGCCGTCGCCAGCAAGGGCGTGCAGCAGCCGCGGGTGGACGGGGCGGGCAGCGCCGCGTTCCCGCAGACCCGCTACCTGCTCAACCGGCTGCCCAAGGCGCTCGCCTCCGGGACACCGGTGAAGGTCCTCTTTGTCGGCAACGCCAACCCGGCCTTCAGTCTGGTGGACACGCCGGCGGTCGCGGCCGCGCTCAAGAAAATCCCGCTCATCGTGAGCTTCTCGCCCTACCTGGACGAAACCGCCGCCCTGGCGCACTACATCCTGCCGAACCACAGCTTCCTGGAGCGCTACGAGGACGTCCCCGGCGCGGCCGGCTTCCCCAAGCCGATCCTGGGCCTGGCCCGGCCCGTGCTGAAACCGGTCTTCAAGACCCGCCACACGGGGGATGTCGTGATCCAGCTCGCCAAGGCGGTGGGCGGCACGGTGGCCGGTGCCTTCAAGTGGGACGGCTACGAGGCCTGCCTGCAGGCGACCCTCGGCCGGAAGTGGCGCACGCTGAAGGACGAGGGGTACATCCTGAACGCCAAGTTTACGCCCGGGCCCTTCGAGACCAAGAGCCGGAAGTTCGAGTTCACCAACGCGGCCATCGCCGCGCTGCCGGCCTACGCCGCCGCCAAGGCGCCCGGGGAGGAGGCGGCCTTCCCGCTGACGCTCGTACCGTACGACTCCACCCGCCTGACGACCGGGGCGGTCGGACCGGCACCGTTCATGATGAAGTCGCTCGAGGACACCGTCCTCACCGCCAACTTCGTCCGCGTGGAAATCAACCCCGCCACCGCCCGAAATCTGGGCCTGGCGGACGGCGACGCGGCCGTCATCGCCACCCCCAAGGGCAGCGCGCCGGTCAAGGTCTACCTGTTCGACGGCATCATGCCGGGGCTGGTCGCCATGGTGCGCGGCCTCGGCCACAGCGCCTTCGACGCGTTCGTGTCGGGCAAGGGCGTCAACGTCAACGCGTTGATGAGCCCGGTGGAGGACCCCGGCACCGGCCTGGAGGCGGCCTGGGGCGTGCGGGCGAAGCTGGTCAAGGCCTAACGGATCGATGTGAACTCACTGCCGACTGAGGATCGTGGGATGGATCAACAGAAGAACAAGAAATACGGGATGGTCATCGACCTGGACAAGTGCACGGGGTGCGGCGCCTGCATGGTGGCGCTGCATGGCCGAGAACAACGTCGCCGTGCGCGAGGACGAAACCGACAAGCTGCTGAGCGTGCACTGGATGCGGGTCTACCGCCTCACCAACGGCAAGCCGTTCCCGCAGACCGAGGAGTGTTTTCTGCCCCGCCCCTGCCAGCAGTGCGAGGGCAGCCACGGCCACTCGCCCTGTGTCTCGGTCTGCCCGGCCACCGCGACCGACTACGACATGCAGACCGGGATCGTGAGTCAGATCTACACCCGCTGCTTCGGCTGCCGCTACTGCATGGCCGCCTGTCCCTACCACGTGCGCCAGTTCAACTGGTGGGACCCGGTGTGGCCGGAGGGGATGGAGCGCACGCTCAACCCCAACGTCTCCGTGCGCATGCGCGGCATCGTCGAGAAGTGCTCCTTCTGCTATCACCGCTATCAGGTCGCCATGGACAAGGCCTACGCGGAGGGACGCAGCGAACTCGCCGAAGGCGAGTACCAGACGGCCTGCACCCAGGCCTGCCCGGCGGGTGCGATCCTCTTCGGGGACCTCAACAACCCCAAGCACGCCGTGCACCGGATCGCCCAGCCGGACGCGGCCCACGACGGCCGGCCGCTCAACCCGAAGGCCTTCCGGCTGCTCGAGCGCCTGGGCACCAACACCAAGGTCTACTACCTGTCCAACCGGGAGTGGGTCCGGCGGGCGGGGGACAACGAGGTCAAAAAGGCCTGACCGTCGCAACCGGCGTCAGGCCGTCCGGATCGGCAACTCATCTGAAACCGGAAACGAGGTAGGACATTATGGATTCGGCTTTGATACCCAAGGGGGTGAAGCGCTGCCCGATCGGCCAGTTCGCCCTGTTCATCGCCGTGGTCGGCGCCGTGCTGCTCTGGGGCGTGGTCGCCATGGTCCTGATGCTACATCAAGGGGCTGAACCAGACCAACATGAACAACGCCTACGGCTTCGCCCTCTGGATCTGGGCGGACCTGGCGGTGATCGCGCTCGGCGGCGGCGCCTTCTTCACGGGGCTGCTGCGCTACATCATCGGCAAGGACGAGCTCAAGAACATCATCAACTACGCCGTCCTGATCGGGTTCGTGTGCTACAGCTCGGCCCTGCTGATCCTGGCGATCGACGTCGGGCAGCCGCTGCGGGCCTGGTTCATCTTCTGGCACGCCAACGTGCACTCGATGCTGACCGAGGTGGCCTTCTGCCTGACCTGCTACTTCGTGCGTGCTGACGATCGAGTACGTGCCGTTGATCCTGGAGAACCGGCAGATCGACAAGGTGCCCGTTCTTCCACCACCTGAGCCACAACTTCCACGGCATCATGGCGATTTTCGCCGCGACCGGCGCCTTCCTGTCCTTCTTCCACCAGGGGTCGCTGGGAGGGGTGACCGGTGTTCTGTTCGGCCGGCCCTTCGGCTTCCGCACCGGGATCGGCATCTGGCCCTGGACCTTCTTCCTCTACACCTGGTCGGCGGCCGCCTCGGTCCCTGCTTCACGCTCTTCGTCACCCGCATCACCGAGATGGGCGACGAACAAGAAGCTCGTGAAGGACAACGTCGTCGATCTGCTCGCCAAGATCGCCGGCTGGATGCTGCTGACCTACATCATCGCCAAGATCATCGACACCGTCTACTGGGCGGCGGTCACCGCCCCGGCCATGGGCTTCACGTTCATGGACTTCTACTCCAACAACCCAGGATCGGTCTACGGGTTGTGGATCCTCATCGCCGAGGTCGGCATCTGCGGTGTCCTGCCCGCCATCCTGCTGGTGAACCCGGGCACGCGGAGCAACCCGACCCTGCGCTTCGCGGCCGTGACCCTTGCCAGCATCGGGGCCTGCCTGAACCGCTGGGTCATGGTGCTGCAGACCCAGGCCGCGCCGGTGCTGCCCTTCGAGGGGTGGTTCACCTACCTGCCGAGCTGGCAGGAGGTCGCGACGACGATCCTGCCGGTCGCCTACGGCGTCATCCTGATCGCGCTCTCCTACCGCTACCTGCCGGTGTTCCCGCAGGAGGCGGAGCTCAACCCGATCGAGGGGGGCGAGGCCCCGGCGGCGGCTCCAGGGCACTGAGCCCGGGCGAATGGCCGGGAGGAGGCGCCGGCGGTCCGGCCGCGGCGCCTGGAGTTCAAGCGTTCGACATCATACGGGAGGCAAACGATGTTTCCGTTCAGCTTCGAGTGGATCTGGGACATGAGCCACATGGTCTTTCACGGCGGCCTCTGGTACGCCCTGTCCGTCATCGGCATGGGCGTGACCTACTGCATCATCAAGGCCGTTTACGACACGATGAAAGCCGGCGACGGCCACGGGAGCCACGGGCACCACTGATCCCCGGCCGGCCTGGAGCAAATGCCCCGCTCCTCCCCGCGCCGCGGGGGGGAGCGCTTTTTTTGTTCAGGACTCGTGGACCCGTTTGCCCGTCAGCCCGTTTGTCGGAGCGAGATACGTTTCACGGGTCGACGGGCCCACGGGCGAACGGGTCCACGGCATTTCATCTTCACCCGTCTTGACCCCATCATCCCGGAGTATAAACAAGCTCCACTATGGACAAAATCGTCATCAAAGGCGGACGGCGGCTCGAAGGCACCGTCCACGTCAGCGGCTCGAAGAACGCCGCCCTGCCGATCCTCTTCTCCTCCCTGCTCGCCGACGGGGTCAACACGTACACGAACGTGCCCGACCTGCGGGACATCGACAGCACGCGCCAGCTCCTGACCCACCTCGGGGCGCGCGTCGAGTCGGAGGGACATGTCGTGCGCGTGGATGCGCGCGGCGTCTCCACCCACGAGGCGCCCTACGACCTGGTGCGCAAGATGCGTGCGTCCGTGCTCGTGCTGGGACCGCTGGTCGCGCGGCTGAAGCGGGCGCGGGTGTCCCTGCCCGGCGGGTGCGCGATCGGTGCGCGCCCGATCAACCTGCACCTCAAGGCGCTCACCGCGATGGGGGCCGAGATTTCCCTGGAGCACGGCTACGTGACCGCGGTCGCCGAACGGCTGCGGGGCGCGGACATCACCTTCGACATCGTCACGGTCACCGGGACCGAGAACATCCTGATGGCGGCCGTCCTGGCCGAGGGGACGACGGTGCTGCGCCATGCCGCGTGCGAGCCCGAAGTGACGGCGCTGGCCGACGTGCTCACCCGGATGGGGGCCGACATCTCCGGGGCCGGCACCCCGGAGATCACCATCCGCGGGGTCGCCGCGTTGCGGCCGGTGGCAGCGGAGATCATCCCGGACCGGATCGAGACCGGCACCTTCATGGTGGCGGCGGCGCTGACGGGCGGACCCGTCGAGATCGTCGACTGCGAGCCCAGGCACGTGGCGGCGGTGATCGACAAGCTGCGCGAGGCCGGGGCCGACATCCGCGTCGGTGAGCGGTCGATCACGGTCACGGGGCCGCGGCGCATCGCCGGCATCGACATCAAGACGCATCCCTACCCCGGGTTCCCCACCGACATGCAGGCGCAGTTCATGGTGCTCATGAGCGTCGCCGACGGGGTCGGCGTCATCACCGAGACCATTTTCGAAAACCGCTTCATCCACGTGAGCGAACTGCGGCGCATGGGCGCGGACATCCTGGTGTCGGGCAACACGGCCACGGTGCGGGGGGGCGCGCGACTCTCCGGCGCGCCGGTGATGGCCACCGACCTGCGGGCGAGCGCCTGCCTGGTGCTGGCCGGCCTCGTGGCCGAAAACACCACGGAAGTGCAGCGCGTCTACCATCTCGACCGGGGGTACGAGGCCCTGGAGAAGAAGTTCGCGGCGCTGGGAGCCGACATCGTGCGGCGGAAACAAGGTTAGCCCGTTGGCCTGTGGACCGCGTGGCCCGCCGCGGCCGAAATTCTTTTCCGGGCAAACAGGGCTGACGGGCAAACGGGGTCACGAGACATTCCATGGCAACGGCACTGCCTGGAAATAGCCGCTGCGCAAGAGCCCCCGGCCATGGCTGCCATCTATTGCCGTCCGCTCATCCCGCTGACCCTGGCGCTGATGGGCGGAATCGCCGTGGGGGCCGAAGCGCCCGGCCTCGGCGCCTGGGCCCTCGCGGCCGCTGCGGCGTGCGCCCTCGCCGTGGGCCGCAGCCTCCTGCGCCGCGTCCCGGCCGCGGTTTCGCCGCTGCTTCTATGCGCGGCGCTCGGAACCCTCTCCATTCAGCCCTGGATCCAGCCGCGTTTTTCGGATGACCACCCGGTGCACCTCGTCGACACCGGCCTCTGGCGCATCACCGGGGTCGTCGACGCCCGTCCGCTGGAGTTCGAAAGCCGCACCCGGTTCGTTCTGCGCGCCGAGCGCGCGGACAACGATCGCGAGCAGCGTCGCGTCGCCGGGCTGCTGCGCGTGACCCTGAACGGCGCGATGTCGACCCCGGTCGAGCAGGGCGACCGCATCGAGATCCGCAGCCGCATCCGCCCCGTGCGCAGTTTCAACAACCCGGGCGGTTTCGACGCCCGGCGCTGGATGGGGTACCAGGATCTCTGGTGCAACGCGTACGCGGACGCGGCCGGCCTGGTCGTCTTGGAGCGGGAGGCGCAGCTGGGGTTCATGGGGGCGGTCGACCGGGTGCGCAGCGCCATCGCCCGCGTGATCGACCAGGCCGGGCTCGGGCCCGAGGGGTCCGTGCTGAAAGCCCTGGTGATGGGGGATGCCTCCGGGATCCCGCCCGATGTCCGCCAGGCCTTCACCCGCACCGGGACGAGCCACATCCTGGCCATCTCCGGGCTGCACATTTCGCTCGTGGCGACGGCGGCCTTCGCGCTCTTCCGCTGGGGCCTCAGCCGGGTGCCCTGGTTCCTGCGGCGCGCGTGGACGCGCAAGGGGGCCGCGCTGCTGACGCTCGCTCCGGTGGCGGGGTACGCGCTGGTGGCCGGCTTTTCCCCCTCGACCCAGCGCGCCCTCATCATGGTCGCCGTGTTCCTGACCGCCTTCCTGGCGGAGCGCGAAACCGACCTCAAGAACAGCCTGGCGCTGGCGGCGCTGGCCATTCTCGCGGTCCATCCGCCGTCCCTGTTTTCGGTTTCGTTTCAACTGTCGTTCGCCGCGGTGTTCGCCATCGTCTACGGGATGGAGTGCCTCAACGCCCTCTTCCCGGCGCCGCCCGAGCCGGTCGGGCGGTGGGCGCGCACCCGGCGCTGGGTCGGGATGTTCTGCGCGGTGTCCGCCTGCGCGACCTGGGGGACGCTCCCGATCTGCCTCTACTACTTCAACCTGGCCTCCGTTTCGGGGCTGCTCGCCAACTGCGTCGTCATCCCCCTGATGGGGTATCTCTCCGTGGGGCTCGGCCTGGTCGGGGCGCTGGCGGGTGCGGTCAGCGTCCCGGCCGCCGTGGTGTGCCACGCGGTCAACGGCGCCATCCTGGCCTGGACGATCGCGTTCATCCAATGGATGGCCGCGTTGCCGTACGCGGCCGTGAGAACGGTGACCCCGTCGTTCGTCGAGATCGGGCTCTTTTACGCGCTGACCTGGGCCGGATTGAGCTGGCGGGTGCACGCCCGGGCCGTCGCGACAGCCGGGGTGCGGTCGTCCGGGCCGGCCCGCCCGCGCCTGGCGCTGGCGGCCCTCGCGGCCTGTGCGATCGTGGGGGCGGCGGACGTCGGGTACTGGATGCACCAGCGTTTCTGGCGCAACGACCTGCGGGTGACGGCCCTCGATGTCGGCCAGGGCAGCGCCGTGCTGGTAGAGCTCCCGGGCGGGCACACGCTGCTGGTCGACGGCGGCGGGACCGCGGACCGCGCGGCCTTCGACGTGGGGGCGGCCGTCGTCGCCCCCTTCCTGTGGCGCCACAAGATCCGCACGATCGACGCCCTGGTCCTCACGCACGCCAACAGCGACCACGTGAACGGCATGATCTTCCTCGCGGAGGCCTTCCGGGTCGGCGCCCTGTGGGCCGCGAGCGAGGACTTCGGACACCCGGGCTACGCGGAGCTGGTGCGGGTCTGCGATGAGCGGGGGATCGCCCGGCCGCGCTTCGCCGACCTGGCACGGGACTGGACGTTCGGGCCGGCGAGGCTGGAGATCCTGCACCCGCCGGCAGAGGCCTCCGAACGCCGGCGGCGCGACGAGAACAACCGCAGCGTCGTGACCCGGGTCCGCCTCGGCCACCATTCCGTCCTGCTGCCCGGGGACATCCTGCACGCGGCGGAAAAAGACATCGTGCGCGCGGCGGGAGACCGGTTGCGAAGCACCGTCCTGCTGGCGCCGCACCACGGCAGCCGCTCGTCCAGCTCGGAGGAGTTCCTGAAGGCCGTTGCGCCGGAGGCGGTGCTGATCTCGTGCGGCGGCCGGCCCGGCAGCGGCATGCCCCACCCGGGCGTGCTGGAGCGCTATCAGGCGCAGGGGGCGCGCGTCTGGCGTACCGACCGGGACGGGGCGTTGCGGGTCGAAACCGACGGGCAGCGCCTTTCCGTGGGGTCGTATCTGAAAGCCGGCGACGCCTCCGTCTTAGCGGTCGAGGATTCCAGCGGGAACTGAGGGCGGAAAAAGCGTTGCCGAAGAGGCGCACCCGTCGGGGCGAGCTGCGGGTGCCAGAGGACAAGGCCAGGATCTGAAGGCCGGAAGCGGCGCCGGGGTTCCGCGCCGAAGCCTCGCGGGCGCGCGGTCAGTCGATCGCGGCCAGCACCTCGAAGCCCGACGCCGACAACCCCTTCTTGATCGGCGACGTTTTACAGGCCGCCAGGCGGAGGTGGTAGACCCGCTTGCGTGCCTTTTCGAACGTCATGATGACGTTGACCACGTCTCCGCCGTGGTCGCTGATGATGTGCAGGATTTTCTTGAGAGACTCGGGCTTGTCGTTGGCGGCCACGTCCAGGCGCGAGGTGGAGGAGAGCAGGCCCATCATGTCGATGAAGGCCCGCAGGAGGTCCGTTTCGGTGATGATGCCGACCAGCCGTCCGTTTTTCACGACCGGCAGCCCGCCGATCTTGTGCTTGTAGATGATCTGCGCCGCGGTCTCGATGTCGTCGTCGGGCGTGACGGTGAACGGGTCCTGGATCATGATGTCCTTCAACGACACGTCGCCCACCATCGAGGGCATCAGCCCCTGCTTCAGGTCCGCGAGCGTCACCAGCCCCTCCAGCTTCCCGCCCTTGGAAATCACCGGCAGGTGCCGGATGTGGTTGGCCTTCATCAGCTCGATGGCCTCGGCGATCGATGCGTTGACGGTGATCGAGATGGGGTCGGTGATCATGAGGTCGCGGATGTTCATACCGTCTCCTTTGGCAGGGCCCGTGCGGCGGTCGGCGGTGGAGCGTCGCAGGCCCTGGGGTCGCCCCGGTGCGGCCGGGTGGATCTACGGGTTGATGTTACATCGATCCGACGGGGTTTGACAATAGCAGGGTGAATCAGCAGGCCCTGTGGGGGATGTGACTGCAGAGGGGCTCCTCGGCCAGGTAGTCCCCGGTGGCTTCGAAGGCGCGCGCCCGGCACCCGCCGCACACCCGCTTGAACTCGCAGCGCCCGCACTTGCCCTCCAGGCGGTCGAAATCGCGCAGCGCGGTGAAGACGTCCGAGTGGCGCCAGATTTCGGCAAACGAGCGCTGCCGGACGTTGCCGCAGGGAGTGGCCAGGAAGCCGCACGGCTGCACGTCCCCCACGTGGGAGACGAAGCAGAAGCCGATCCCGCCGAGGCAGCCGCGGGTGACGGCGTCCAGCCCGTGGCTCTGGAAGGAGACGCTGCGGCCCTCGCGGGCCGAGCGCTGGCGCAGGATCCGGTAGTAGTGCGGGGCGCAGGTCGCCTTGAGCTCCAGCGGGGTCTTGCCGCGCTGGTCGTAGAACCAGTTCAGGGTGCGCTCGTACTCCTCGGCCGTGATCGCCTGCTCGAGGATGTACTTGCCGCGCCCGGTCGGGACCAGCAGGAAGATGTGGTGCGCGACCGCCCCGAGTCGGACCGCGAGCTCCTGGATGCGCGGGATCTGGTCCAGGTTGGCCTGGGTGATGGTCGTGTTGATCTGGAAGGGGATCCCGGCCGCCTTGAAGTGCTCGATGCCCTGCATGGCACCCGCAAAGGCGCCCGGCACCTTGCGGAAGACGTCGTGGGTGTCGGGGCCGGCGCCGTCGAGGCTGATGCTCACGCGCTGGATGCCGACGGCGGCCAGCCGACGGGCGATGTCGGCGGTGACGAGCGTGCCGTTGGGCGCCATCACCATGCGCAGCCCCAGGCCGTGGCCGTGCTCGGCCAGCTCGAAGATGTCGGGCCGCAGCAGCGGCTCGCCGCCGGTGAGGATGACGATCGCCTTCCCCGTCGCCGCGATCTGGTCGAGCAGGCGCAGGCCTTCGCGGGTGTCGAGCTCGCCCGCGTAGGGGCCGAGGGTCGCCGAGGCCCGGCAGTGGACGCAGGCGAGGTTGCAGTTGCGCGTGGTTTCCCACGCCACCAGGCGCAGGGCGTTCGGCTCGGAGGGTTTGGCGTGCGGGTGGTCCATGTCGGGATCAGGGTTCAGGGTTAGGGAGTCCAGGGTTCAGGGTTCAGCAAAGAGGTCCAGATACTCGATGCTGGATACTGGATACTCGATAAAACAGGGGTGAGGCGCGCTGCATCGAGCATCGAGAATCCAGAATCGAGTATCGAGCATCCGGCCATCACTCGCCGCGGATCAGCCGCGCGGCGTCGACCGCAAAATAGGTGATGATCATGTCCGCGCCGGCGCGCCGGATGGCGGTGAGCGTCTCCATCATGACCCGCGGGCCGTCGAGCCAGCCCATCTTCTCGGCCGCCTTGATCATCGAGTATTCGCCGCTCACGTTGTAGGCCGCGATCGGCAGGTCGACCTCCTGGCGCACGCGATGGATGATGTCGAGGTAGGCGAGGGCGGGTTTGACCATGACGATGTCGGCCCCTTCCTCCACGTCCATCGAGACCTCCCGGATCGCCTCGAGCGCGTTGGCCGGGTCCATCTGGTAGGTGCGGCGGTCGCCGAACTTGGGCGCGGAGTCGGCCGCCGCCCGGAACGGGCCGTAGTAGGCCGAGCAGTACTTGGCCGAGTAGGCCATGATCGGGATGTGGCTGAAATTGTTCTCGTCCAGCGATTCGCGGATCTCCGCCACGCGGCCGTCCATCATGTCGGACGGGGCGACCATGTCGGCCCCGGCCTTGGCGTGCGACAGCGCGGTGCGGGCGATGAGGTCGAGCGTGCTGTCGTTGTCGATGCACCCGTCCTCGATGCAGCCGCAGTGGCCGTGGTCGGTGTACTGGCACAGGCACACGTCGGTGATCACGGCGAGCTCGGGCGCGGCCTGCTTGACGGCCTTGACCGCGCGCTGCACGATGCCGTCGCCGGCGTAGGCCGCCGTGCCCATCGGGTCCTTGCGGTCCGGGATCCCGAACAGCAGCACGGCCGGGATCCCGAGCGCGTGCGCCTCCTTGGCGGCCTTGGCCACGAGCTCGACCGAGAGCTGGAAATGCCCGGGCATCGACGGGATCGGGTTCTGGACCCCCTTGCCGCCGATCGCGAAGAGCGGCAGGATCAGGTCGTCGACCGCGAGGGCGGTCTCGCGGATCATGCGGCGGAACGCTTCGTTCTGGCGTAAGCGGCGCGGGCGGTAGTCGGGGAAGAGCATGCGGGAGCCTTTCAGGAAAGGGTATCAGGTCTCAGGGTTGCATCAAAGTGGCCGATTGCCTCGAATGCTTGATACTGGATTCAAGTAACGCAGTGGGTGGAGCGGTCACGGCCAACGAGATCGAGAATCCAGCACCGAGCATCCAGATCACGCGAGTATCCCGTATCATCGCCATACGCCCCACACCCATCGATTCCGTGCAGCGCGGCTGCGCGTGCGTGAGCGCGATTTCCTCGTCGGTGAGGTAGCAGGCCGGGTCCGGGGCCCACACATCCCCGCTGACCGCCTCGGCGCGCACGCGGAAGTTCCCGCCGCAGACGTCCAGCCAGCGGCAGCCGGCGCAGCGCCCCTTCACGTGCTTTTTCTTCTCCTTGAGCGCCCCCATGAGCGGGTTCGAGGTGTCCTCCCAGATCTCGGAAAACGGCCGGCGGGTCACGTTGCCGAAGCTGTGGTGACGCCAGAACTGGTCCGCGTGGACCTCGCCGTCCCAGCTGACGCAGCCGATCCCGCGGCCGGAGCTGTTGCCTTCGTTCCACTGCAAAAGCTCCAGGACCTCGCGGGCGCGGGCCGGGTCCTCCCGCAGCAGGCGCAGGTAGACGTAGGGCCCGTCGGCGTGGTTGTCGACGGTCAGGACTTCCTTGGGCTTGCCCTTGTCGTGCAGGCGGCGGGTGTGGTCGATGATGAGGTCGACCGTGCGGCGGGTCTCGTCGCGGTCGAGGTCCTGCGTCACCAGCTCGGAGCCGCGGCCGGCGTAGACGAGGTGGTAGAAGCACACGCGCGGGATGTCCATGTCCTCGAGCAGGGCGAAAATGCTCGGGATCTCGGCGACGTTGTAGCGGTTGATCGTGAAGCGCAGGCCCACCTTGATCCCCGCCGCCTGGCAGTTGCGGATGCCGTCGAGCGCGGCGTCGAACGCCCCCGGCACCGCCCGGAAGCGGTCGTTGACCTCCCGCATCCCGTCCAGGCTGATGCCGACGTAGGACAGGCCGATGTCCTTGAGCGTGCGCGCGGTCGCCGCGCGGATGAGGGTGCCGTTGGTGGAGATGACCGCGCGCATGCCCTTGGAGACGGCGTAGGCCGCCAGTTCCGGCAGGTCCTTGCGCACGAGCGGCTCCCCGCCCGAGAACAGGACCACCGGCGCGCCGTAGGCGGCGAGGTCGTCCAGCAGGGCCTTGCCCTGGGCCGTCGTGAGCTCGTTGGCCTCGGCCTCCTCGGTGGCGTGCGCGTAGCAGTGCACGCAGCGCAGGTTGCAGCGCCGGGTGATGTTCCAGACGACGACCGGCTTTTTGTCGGCCGAGAACTGCAGCAGGTGCGAGGGCAGGCGCGAGGAGTGCCGTCCGTACCGGAGGGCGTCGGAGGGCTCCACGGCCCCGCAGTAGAGCTTCGAGATTCCGATCATGGGGTGTCCTGGGCGCTGGTGGCGGTGATGAGATTGCGCACGTACTCCTCCGGGTTCTGGAGCGCGGCGCGGCTGATGAAGAACCGGTTACGGCCCGTGCGCTCGCGCACGAGCTTGAGACCGTGTTCGAAGTGACCCTCCAGCTTGCCGAACACGTCTTGAACCCCGAAGGCCCCCTCCCCGATCATCTCCAGCAGGAAGTCGACCGCGTCCTCCTCGAGCACCATGTTGACGGCGTGGCTGCGGTAGAAGCGGAGCTCGGTGTTCTTGATCTCGTCACAGGCGTCCTTGATCCGGCGGACGGCGCTGTCGGTGTCGGTGATGTTGCCGCACACAGAAGTCGGCCACGATGTCCAGGCGCGCGGAGGTCATGCCGGGGCCGAACTTTTCCCCGAGACTCTTGCGGTTGGCGTCCAGGTGGGCCCGGATGGCCGCGCGCTCGTCGTCGGCCACGCGCTCGAACTCGTTGAGAAACCAAGGGCCGTCGGGGGTCGCCACCATGCGTTCCAGCGTGGCCCGGGGGTCGTCCAGGACGGCGAGCGTCACCGGGAGCTTTCGCACGGGCGAGGAGGGCAGGGCGCGTTCGAAGTCGAGCAGCGCCTTCTCGATCACGCTCACCAGCCCGCGCGCCCCGGTGTTTTCCGCGAAGGCGAGCGCGGCCATGCGGCGCAGGAACGCGTCCTCGAATTTCACGTCGATGCCGTACGCGGAGAAGTCGAGCTTCTTGCCCAGGATGATGGGGTTGTTCGGGTTGCGCAGGATCTGGTAGAGGTCGTCCTCCCCGAGAGGGTCGAGCACCGCCTTGACCGGCAGCCGTCCGACGAACTCGCTCTCGAACCCGTACTCGATCAGATCCTCGGCCTTGACGTGCCGCAGGATGTCGACCTGCTCCCGCGCGCTCATGAGCCGCGCGCCGAACCCGATCTCCTGGCGTGACAGGCGGCGCTGGATGATCGGCGCCAGGTCGCCGAAGGCGCCGCTCATGATGAAGAGCACGTTGCGGGTGTTGACCGAGACCCGCTCGCGCTTGCCGGTTTTGCGGAAGCGCTCGATCTCCTGCATCATCGATACCGGGTCGTGCGGCACCCTGAGCTCGACGTCGGTTTCCTCCATGGGCTTGAGCAGCGCGCGCTGGACGCCGGTGCGGGAGACGTCCGCACCGACCAGGTTGCGGGCCGAGGCGATCTTGTCGATCTCGTCGATGTAGATGATCCCGTACTGGGCCAGGTCGAGATCCTCGCCGGCCTCGCGCACCAGGTCCCGCACGAGATCCTCGACGTCGCCCCCCACGTAGCCGGTCTCGCTGAACTTGGTCGCGTCGCCCTTCACGAAGGGGACCCCGATCTTGGAGGCGATCAGCTTGATGATGTAGGTCTTGCCGACGCCCGTGGGGCCGATCATGAGCACGTTGTTCTTGATCCCGCCGGGTGCGGTCTCGGCGGTCTCCGGCTTTTCCTGGGCGCGGCGGATGCGGTTGAAGTGGGTGCAGATCTTGGTGGCGAGGATGGCCTTGGCCTGGTCCTGCCGCACGACGTACTGGTCGAGGTAGGCGATCAGCTCCTCGGGCTTGAGATTGAAGTCGACCTTGGTCTTGCGGCGCGGCGTCTCGGGCGTCACGGCGGCCGGGGATTCTTCGGCCATCACCACCGGGGACAGGACTTTGACGTGACCGCCGAATTTCTTCGAGAGAAATTCGCTGATTTCGCGTTCGAGCTCTTTGGGGTCGGGTATTCTGGGTGCGCTGCCGTTCATGCGGGGGATAGTAACCACCGGGCTTCCAAAATGCAACGATCGCCGCAACCGGGAACGGCTCGCGGGACCGGGGCGTTAACAGGCGCAGCCGGCACAGCGCAGGAGATGCTTGATCACGCCCTTCGGCAGGGAGTCGCGGGCGGTCACGAATGCCACGTCCAACGCGTTTGCAAGCTCCGGATTATGGTCGAGGATCCGTTCGGCGGCGAGTGCGGCGGCCGTGGCGGTCAGCTCGGCGCAGTGGTCGTGCCGGGTCGCCCCGGCGGGGAGGCGCCGGGAGAGGAGTCGGCAGCACGGTGCCCCGGCTCGGCGCTTGAATTCGGCCATCAGGTGTTCGGTTGCCTGTCGGACCTTCCGTCGGCGGCGCAGCGGCTGCGTCCCGCCGATGAACAGGCCGAGGGCCATGAGGGCGCCGCCGACGGCGCCGCACATGCACCCGGTTCCGCCGACCCCCTCGGCAAAGGGCCCGGCCAGGGCGAGGGCCTGGCGGGTCTCCAGGCCCCCTTGTAGGCTCCGGTTGAGCGTGACCAGAACGGCCTCCGAGCAGTGCATCTGCCGGGTTGCGAACAGGTTGCGGGCCCGCTCGGCGATCAGGGTCGCGACGGATTCGTCACCGGCATGCGATCGGCCGCGGCGAGCTCACTGGACGTGTGCGGCCGGGTACTTGGCGCCCTTCCACGCGAAGATCCCGCCGGGGTAGCGGTAGACGTTGGTGTAGCCGTTCTTGACGGCCCAGGCGGCGCCGTTGTGGCTGCGGGTGCACTTGACGAAGCCGCAGTAGATCACGATCAGCCGGTTCTTGTCCGGGCCGAGCAGCTGGATGAACTCCTGCTCGCTCTTGCCGCCGGTCTCCTTCGCGTCCCACGTCTTCATATCCGGAATGGGGAAGAGGAACTGCCGGGCGCCGGGGACGTGCTCCTTCTTGTAGCTGTCCTCGTAGGGCATGGTGTCGACGATCAGCAGGTCTTTCTTGGCGTCGATCCAGGCCTTCAGCTCTTCGGTGCCGACCAGCTTGTAGCCGCCGCCGGCCGTCTGCTGCTGCAACCCGATGGCGATCTTCTCCCAGTGAACTCGTCCTCGAACCGGTCGGCCGCAGCGGCCACGCCGAAGCCCACCAGAACCACGATCGTCGCGATCATGCCGACCCTCACTCGTTTGCCCATGCGCACCCTTCTCCTTTCAAGATGTCGTTGAAGCGGGAAACCTGATGAGATTCACAAGCCGCAGCCATGCGTCCCAAACCGGAAGCGGCCGGACGGAGCGGACGCGGCGCCAGCCGTAGAGGAACGCGATCCCGGCCGCCATGACCAGGTCGCGGTAGAGCGCAGCCTGCAGGCCGTGGTAGGCCCGCGACTCGATGTCGTCGGGGCCGAAGCACCCGCAATCCACGTCCAGCCCCATCCGGATCCCGTAGGCCAGGATGGCGACGAACACGGCCATGAGACCCGAGATGACCGCCAACGACCCGCGGATGTCGGCCAGCAGGCCGACCGCGGCGACCACCTCGACCAGCGGCAGCCCGATGGCGAGCGGCCGCAGCAGGGGGGCGGGCACGAGGCCGTAGGCGTCGATCAGCGCCGCGAACGCCGCCGGGTCGGCGAGCTTGGTCGCCCCGGCCCAGAGGAACACCGCCGCGAGCCCCCAGCGCGCCAGCCGATAGGGCCAGCGGGGAGTCCGGGCCTGCATCGTCGGTGAGGTTTCTGCGGTCATGATTTCGGATAGCTTTACATGCGAAAATTCGATTGGTCCAATAGTAAATTACAATGTATTTTACAGGCGCCATAGCAGCAGCGAATCAGTCGATCGCGGTGTGAGCGGATCGGTTGCCGGCGCACCGGTCGATACGCTCGTGCCCGGAAGCCGGCTTGAATTCCGCGGCAGCGTATGCCATTATGGCCCATCTTGGAGCTGTTCCGGAAAACCTGAGCCGTTTCTGGCCCTCGACGAGAAACACGCCGCGGTGCGCGGCGCTCGCCGATCATTTTTGAACCGGACAACCTCGAGCCGACCGGGAATTGAGCGAGCTTCCACCATGGGACACGAAATTCTGGTCATCGGCGACGACCGCGATGATCTCGAACGCATAAAAAGCCAGCTTGCGGCCGCCGGCTTCACGTCGGTGGAGGCGCTGGACGACGCCCGAAAAGCGGCCGCCCGCTTCGAATCCCAGGCAGTCGTCGACGTCGCGTTGATCGACCTCGGCGGGCCGGAGATGGACGGCCAGAGCCTTTTGGCACTGATCAAACGCCGGAGCCCCGCGACCGCGTGCATCGTGGTCACGACCGTGAACGACGCCCGCACCGCCGTGCAGTGCATGCGGCAGGGCGCATACGACTACCTGGTCAAACCCGTCGCCGAGGACGACCTGGCCTTCTCAGTCACGCGGGCGCTCGAACACCTGCAGTCCCATGGAGCCGAAAAGCGCCCCGGGGCTGCGGTTCCGAGAAACCAACCGGCCGTCTCGCTGGCCGAGGTCGAACGGCGGCACATCCTGGAGGTCTACCGGCAGCTCGGGTGCAACAAGGTGCGCACCGCGCGCGCGCTCGGGGTGGGTCTGAACACGCTGCGGCGCAAGCTGAAATCCTACGAAATCAAGTAGGTTTCCCTTGACAGGCAGCGGGGGCAGCGGGCATAATCGCACCCTCGGTTTTTCACCTCTGCCGCCTGATGCTCATCTGAACGCAAAATTTTGTGATCTTGCAGACTTGCCCGCCGTGCGGGCGATTCGAATTTGGAGGTGCGGGTCCGACGTGTGGGAACCCATCATGCGGGCCGGACGGCCTGCTGCAGCGAGCCCGAAAGGAGACTATGGAAAATCTGAAGAACACGAAAAGCGGGTCGGTCATGGTCATCGGTGCGGGGATTGCCGGAATGCAGGCGTCCCTGGACCTGGCCAATTCGGACTTCAAGGTCTACCTGGTGGACAAGCTGCCGGCCGTCGGCGGCATGATGGCCCAGCTCGACAAGACCTTTCCGACCAACGACTGTGCCATGTGAGTGATCTCACCCAAACTGGTCGAGGTCGGCCGGCACATCAACATCGATCTGCTCACGAATTCGGAACTCCTCGAACTGAAGGGCGAACCGGGTAACTTCACCGCGGTCGTCCGCAAGACCCCCCGCTTCGTGGACCTCGCCAAGTGCACGAGCTGCGGCGAGTGCACCAAGGTCTGCCCGATCGAGACCTCCAACGACTACGACGAGGGGCTCTCGCGCCGCAAGGCCATCTTCAAGCAGTACGCCCAGGCCATGCCCGGCGCTTACGGGATCAACAAGCGCGGCACGGCCCCCTGCAAGGCGACCTGCCCGGCCCACGTGAGCGTTCAGGGCTACATCGCCCTGATCAACGCCGGCAAGTACCAGGAGGCGCTCGACCTCTTCCGCGAAGACCACCCCTTCCCGGGGGTCTGCGGCCGCGTCTGTCACCACCCCTGCGAGAAGATGTGCACCCGCAACGACGTCGACCAGCCGCTCGCCATCCGCGAGCTGCACCGTTTCCTGTGCGACTATGAACTCAGCCGGGGCGAGCCCGTGACCCCCCCGGTCACGGAAGCGCTGCGCACCGAGAAGGTGGCCGTGATCGGCTCCGGCCCGGCCGGGCTCGCGGCGGCCTACGCACTGACGCGGCGCGGTTACTCCGTGACCGTCTTCGAGAAGCTGCCGGTCGCCGGCGGCATGATGGCGGTCGGCATTCCGGCCTACCGCCTGCCGCGCGATATCCTGAACCTGGAGATCGAGGTCATCCGCCGCGTGGGGGTCGAGATCCGCACCGGGGTCACCTTCGGCCGGGACATCACCCTGGAGAGCCTCAAGCAGGACGGCTTCAAAGCGGTCTTCCTCGCGATCGGCCTGCACGGCGGCCGGCGCCTGGGGGTCGAGAACGAGGACGTCGCCGGGGTGCTGCAGGGGGTCGACTTCCTGCGGGACGCGGCGCTGGGGAAGACGGTCGAGATCGGGGCCGACGTGCTCGTGGTCGGCGGCGGCAACGTGGCCGTCGACGTGGCGCTCACCGCCAAGCGGCTGGGGGCCAAGAACGTGACCATGGTCTGCCTCGAGCGGCGCGAGGAGATGCCGGCCTGGACGCACGAGATCCAGGAGGCCCTCGAGAGCGACATCCGGATCGTCAACAGCTTCGGCCCCAAGGCGTTTTTCATCGACAAGAGCAAACGCGTCTCGGGACTGGAGTTCAAGACCTGCACGGCCGTCTTCGACGAGAACCGCCGCTTCAACCCGCAGTTCGACGAGAGCGTCTGCACCCCGATGTTCGCCGACACGGTGATCATCGCGATCGGCCAGAGCACCGACCGCACGCACCTGGACGGCCAGGGCATCGTTTTTTCCCGTCCCGGCGGCCTTCAGGCCGACCCGGTCACGCTGCAGACCCCGATCGAGGGGGTCTTCGCCGGCGGGGATGCCTTCCACGGGCCCAAGTCGGTGGTCGAGGCGGTCGCGAGCGGGAAGGAGGCGGCTGAGAGCATCCACCGCTACCTCAACGGCCTGGATCTGCGCGCGGGGCGCGCGAAGGAGTGGGAGCACGTGAAGCCGGAAACGGCGGGCGAGGCCAAGCACGCCCGCGTCCCGGTGCGCTGCCTCGACCCGGCCGCGCGCGAGTGCAACTTCCTCGAGGTCTCCTTCGGCTACGACGAGACCGAGGCGCGCATGGAGTCCCAGCGCTGCCTGCGCTGCGGCATCTGCTCGGAGTGCTACCAGTGCGTCAAGGCCTGCCTGGCGAAGGCGGTCGACCACACGCAGGAGCCCGAGATCCTGGAGATCCCGGTCGGGTCGGTGATCCTCTGCCCCGGTTCGGACCCCTACGACCCGTCGGCGCTCGAGAACATCTACCACTACCGGACGAGTCCGAACGTGCTGACGAGCCTCGAGTTCGAGCGCATCCTGAGCGCGACCGGGCCCACCATGGGGCACCTCAAGCGGCTCGCGGACGACCGGGAGCCCAAGCGCATCGCCTGGCTGCAGTGCATCGGCTCGCGCGACAACAACCAGTGCGGCAACGGGTACTGTTCGTCGGTCTGCTGCATGTACGCCATGAAGGATGCCATGATCGCCAAGGAGCACGCGCACGGCGATCTGGAGTGCACCATCTTCAACATGGACATCCGCAGCTTCGGCAAGGACTACGAGAAGTACTACAACCGCGCGATCGGCAACGGCATCCGCTTCGTGCGCTCGCGCGTGCACTCGGTGGACGTCCTGCCGGAGACGGGCAACCTGTCGCTGCGCTACGCGGACGAGGCCGGCGGGCTGCAGGTCGAGGAGTACGACATGGTCGTGCTGTCGGTCGGCCTGCAGATCCCCAAGGAGACGGTCGCGCTGGCCGAACGGCTCAAGGTCGACCTGAACCCGTCCAAGTTCGCGCAGAACCGCCCCTTCACACCGGTGGAGACCTCGCGGCCGGGCGTCTACGCCTGCGGCGTGTTCCAGGGGCCCAAGGACATCCCGAGCTCGGTCACCGAGGCGGGGGCGGCCGCGGTCATGGCCGCGGCCGACCTGGCCGAGGCCCGCGGGCGGGACGTCACGCGGATTCAGCTCCCGGAGGAGCTCGACGTCTCCGCGGAGGCGCCGCGGGTGGGGGTCTTCGTCTGCAACTGCGGCATCAACATCGGCGGGGTCGTGGATGTCCCGGGCGTGCGGGCCTATGCCGAAAAGCTCCCGCACGTGGTCTACGCCGACGAGAACCTCTTCACCTGCAGCCAGGACACGCAGGAGAAAATCAAGGAGAAGATCAAGGAGCACAAGCTCAACCGCGTGGTGGTGGCCTCCTGCAGCCCCAAGACCCACGCGCCCATGTTCATGGAGACCCTCGAGGCCTGCGGGTTGAACCCCTACCTCTTCGAGATGGCGAACATCCGCAACCAGGACTCCTGGGTGCACTCCGACGACCGCGATGCGGCCACGCGCAAGGCCAAGGACCTGGTGCGCATGTCGGCCGCACGCGCCGCCACCCTCAAGATGCTGACGACCAAGAGCGTGCCGATCCACAAGCAGGCCCTGGTGATCGGCGGCGGGGTCGCCGGCATGAACGCGGCGCTCAGCCTGGCGCGCCAGGGCTTCCCGGTGGTCGTCGTGGAGAAAGAGGCGGAGCTGGGCGGGTTTGCCCGCCGGCTGCATCACACGATCGAGGGGGCGGACATCCCCGCGTACCTTAAGGAGCTGGCCGCGGAGGTGACCTCTCACCCGAAGATCCGGGTGCTGACCTCGGCCCGGATCGCCGCATTCGAGGGCTTCAAGGGGAACTTCGTGACCTCGGTCGCGCACGCGGGCGCGGCGGAGCCTGAACGGATCGAGCACGGCGTCATCATCGTGGCGACCGGCGCCGGCGAGTACCGGCCGTCGGAGCACCTCTACGGCCAGGACCCGCGGGTGGTCACGCAGGTGGAGTTCGGCGACCTGCTCGTCCGCCCCGAGGGGGCCGCGCTGCAGAGCGTCGTGATGATCCAGTGCGTGGGGTCGCGCAACGAGACGAACGTGAACTGCTCGCGCATCTGCTGCCAGAACGCGGTCAAGAACGCGCTCGCGCTCAAGAAGCTCAACCCCGACGCCCAGGTGTACGTCCTCTACCGGGACATCCGCACCTACGGGCTGATGGAGGAGTACTACACCGAGGCCCGCAAGCTGGGCGTCATCTTCATCCGCTTCGAGCCCGAGGCCGCGCCGCAGGTTTCGGCCCAGGCCGAGGGCGTCGTCGTGCGGGTGAAGGACCACGTGCTGCAGCGGGACATCGAGATCCTGGCCGACCGGCTGGTGCTGAGCGCCGGCGTGGCCGCGGCCGACACGGCCGACGTGAGCGCGCTCATGAAGCTCAACCGCAACCCGGAGGGATTCTTCATCGAGGCCCACGTGAAGCTGCGGCCGGTCGACATGCCGAGCGAGGGCGTCTTCCTCTGCGGGACCGCCCACGGGCCCAAGCTGATCTCGGAGACGATCGCCCAGGCGCAGGCGGCAGCCGCGCGCGCATCGACCCTGCTCTCCAAGGACTCGATCAAGCTCTCGGCGATCACGGCCAAGGTGGAGACCGACCACTGCGTCAAGTGTCTCACCTGCGTGCGGTCCTGCCCGTTCGGGGTGCCGCAGTTCAACCAGCAGGAGAAGGTCGTCGAGATCAACGAGGCCCTGTGCCGCGGGTGCGGGGTGTGCACGGCGGTCTGCCCGCGGCAGACCATCAACCTGAGCTTCTACGAGGACGACCAGATCGTCTGCAAGATCGAGGCGCTCTTGAACGAGGAAGTGGCTTGAAACGAAAGGGTTCGAGGGGTCCAGGGATACGAGGGTGTCAAGGGAGATACAATCGACCCACCTCCGCACTTGACCCTGAACCCTTGACCCCTTGAACCCTGCTGCGCGTCTGACTTCTGAAAGGGAGAATCGTCACATGGCTGAACAACCGTCATCCTTTGAGCCCACCATCATTGCCTTCTGCTGCGAATACTGAGGGTACTCGGCCGCGGACCTGGCAGGTTCGATGCGACTGAGCTACCCCGCCAACGTCAAGATCATCCTGGTGCCGTGCACGGGCAAGGTGGACGTCGTGCACATGCTCAAGGCGATCCAGCAGGGCGCCGACGGCGTCTACTGCGTCGGGTGCCTCGAGGGCGCCTGCCATTACAACCAGGGCAACCTGCGCTGCCGCGAGCGGGTCAACCACGTGCGCACGCTGCTCGAGGAGATCGGCCTGGAACCGGACCGGGTGCGCATGTACAACCTCTCCTCGGGCGAGGCGCCGACCTTCGTGGCCTACGCCCGTGAGATGACCGAGACCATTCAGAAGCTCGGTCCCAACCCGCTCAGGAAGAAGGCGGCGGCATAGAGATGTGGTGTTTGGTGTTGGGTGTTTGGTGTTTGGGTGTGTGGTGCCGGGGTGAGGAAGAAGATCTATGAGCCTTCGAATCCGCGACCCCTTGAATTCTAATTTGCTGGAGGCCTCATGATTGTAGCCAAGCGCAAGCCATTCGACGAGATCATGGAGATGCTCAAGGGTCGCCGCAAGGTCATGGTGGTCGGCTGCGGGACCTGCGTCGCCGTCTGCCTCGCGGGGGGCGAGAAGGAGGTGGCGATCCTGGCCACCGAGCTCGACATGGCCCGCAAGCTGAAGGGCGAACCCGTCGAGATCACGTCCACCACCCTGGAGCGCCAGTGCGACCGCGAGTACCTGGCCGAGCTCGACCCGACGGCCGGGCAGCACGACGCGCTCATCTCCATGGCCTGCGGGGTCGGCATCCAGTTCCTGGCGGAACGGTTCCCGAACACGCCCGTCTACCCGGCCGTGGACACCTGCGGGCTGGCGGTCAACCAGGACGTCGGCTGGTACGAGGAGCGCTGCCGCTCCTGCGGCCGCTGCGTCCTCGCGGTCACGGGCGGGATCTGCCCGGTCACGATGTGCGCCAAGGGGCTGTACAACGGCCCTTGCGGCGGCACCAACCGCGGCAGCTGCGAGATCAGCGCCGACCAGCCCTGCGCCTGGAACGCCATCTACGATCGGCTCAAGGCCCAGGGGCGGCTGGACCAGATCCTGGAGCTGACCCCCCCGCAGGAGTGGCGCGACATCACCCCGCGCACCCTGATCCAGCCCGGCTACAAGAAACCGGAAAAGGCCAAGGCCTGATCCCGTCGACCGCAACCCCCACTCATCCGTGAAGGTGCAGATATGAAATCAGGGAGCAATTTGGAAAAAGTGCTGCGTGCCGGACACTTCGCGTTCACCGGTGAGCTCGGGCCCCCGCGCGGCGCCCACGCGGAGGAGGTCCGCAAGAAGGCCGCCCACCTCAAGGGCAAGGTCGACTCGGTGAACATCACCGACAACCAGACCGCCATGGTGCGCATGTCCAGCTGGGCCGCCAGCCTGCTGCTGATCCAGGAGGGCCTCGAACCCAACTTCCAGATGGTCTGCCGCGACCGCAACCGCCTGGCGATGCAGGCCGACATCCTGGGGGCCTCCGCCCTCGGCATCCGCAACATGCTCTGCCTGTCGGGCGACCACTGCCAGTTCGGCGACCACCCCATGGCCAAGGGCGTCTTCGACATCGATTCGACCCAGCTGATCGGCATGGTGCGGCAGATGCGCGACGAGGGCAAGTTCCTGAGCGGCGCGGAGATCGACGGCCGGCCGCAGATCTTCATCGGCGCCGCCGCCAACCCGTTCGCGGACCCCTTCGAGTGGCGCGTCCATCGCCTGGCCAAAAAGGTCAAGGCCGGGGTCGACTTCATCCAGACCCAGTGCATCTACAACATGCCCAAGTGGCGCGAGTTCGTCCGGCAGGCGAACGACATGGGGCTGACCGAAAAGGTCTTCCTGCTGGCCGGGATCACGCCCATGAAGAGCCTCGGCATGGCCAAGTACATGAAGAGCAAGGTCCCGGGCATGGACGTCCCGGACGAGATCATCAGCCGGCTGCAGGGGGTGCCGCGGGACAAGCAGGCCGAGGAGGGCATCAAGATCGCCCTCGAGCAGATCGCGGAAATGAAGGAGATGAAGGGCGTCGCCGGGGTGCACCTGATGGCGATCGAGTGGGAGCACCGGGTGCCGGAGATCGCCGAGCGCGCGGGGATGCTGCCGCGGCCGGCCGTGAACTGACCCTTACCAGAACCCGCTCAAGCCCCTGCCCGATGCGGGCAGGGGCTTTTTATGTCTCCTGAAATGAATTTATATTCATATCTAACGACACGGGTATTCGTTATGCAAAACATTTGAATATCAAATGATATATATTAAGTTTTAGTTCTTGACAGCCCGTTTAAGGTCCTGGTAGATGTGTGAATAATAATTCATTCAGGTGCGCATGAGCTCCCCCGACGCGAAGAATCCCAAGTACCACCGCATTCTCGAAGCGGCCGTGAAGGTATTCGCCCGCAAGGGGTTCACCGTCGCGACGGTCTCCGAAGTGGCCAAGGAAGCCGGGGTCGCGGACGGGACCATCTACCTCTATTTCAAAAGCAAAGACGACATCCTGGTGCACTTCTTCAGCTTCAAGGCGCAGCAGGTGTTCGACCGGTTCCGCTCCGCGGTGGCCCGCGGGCCGGACGCCGTGGCGAAGCTGCGCCATCTCGTGCGCGTTCACCTCTCCGAGTTTCAGAAGGACCCGGACATGGCTCTGCTCTACCAGGTCGAGACGCACCAGGGGCGGCGGGCCGCAGAGGAGCAGATCCGCGCCATGTCCAAGAGCTACCAGGACATCCTGTCCGAAATCGTCGAACAGGGGCAGCAGGAGGGGCTGATCCGCAGGGACCTCTACGTCAGCCTGGTCAGGCGTTTCATCGTCGGGGCGGTGGAGGAGACGATCGGCACCTGGCTGCACTCCGGCCGCAGCTACGACCTGGCCTCCATGGCCGACCCGCTGGTGGACCTGTTCGTGCGGGGCATCGGGACCGAGAAGCGGATTTGAGATTGGAACGTTGCGTAACACGAGAAAACCGAACACGCCTAACACTCACACGGATGGTGACCCCATGACCCAACTCATCGCAGACCGGCGCGACGTCGACTTCGTCCTGCACGAGCAGCTCAAGGTCGAGGAGCTGGCCCGGCACAAGCGTTTTGCGGACTTCAAGCGCAAGGCGATCGACCTGGTCATCTCGGAGGCGCGTAACCTGGCGATCAAGGAACTGCTGCCCACCCGGGTGGACGGCGACCGGATCGGGGCGCGCTTCGCCGACGGCCGGGTGAGCGTTCCCGAGTCCTTTCACAAGGCCTGGAAGGCCTACCGCGAGGGCGAGTGGCTCGCCATGATCGAGGACCCCGAGTGGGGCGGCCAGGGGATGCCGCACGCAGTGGCCCTCGCCGCGGCCGACTACCTGAACGGCGCCAACTTCGCATTCATGATGTACGCCGGGCTGACCCACGGCGCCGGGAAACTCGTCGAGTGCTTCGGGACCGCGGAGCAGAAGCGGCTTTTCCTCAAAAACATGTACACCGGTCGGTGGACCGGGACGATGCTGCTGACCGAGCCCCAGGCCGGATCGGACGTGGGGGCCCTGACCACCTCGGCCGTCCGCAATCCCGACGGCACGTATGCGATTACCGGTTCCAAGATCTTCATCTCGTCGGGCGAGCACGACCTGGCCGAGAACATCATCCACCCGGTGCTCGCGCGCATCGAGGGCGCGCCGGCCGGCACGGCCGGGATCTCGCTGTTTCTCGTCCCCAAGATCCGGGTCCAGCCCGACGGCCGCCTGGGCGAGCCGAACGACGTCGTCTGCACCGGGGTCGAGGAGAAGATGGGCATTCACGGCAACGCCACCTGTTCGCTCGCGCTCGGCAGCCGGGGCGGGTGCCGCGGCACGCTGCTGGGCGAGGAGAACAAGGGCATGCGCGCCATGTTCCTGATGATGAACGAGGCGCGCCTGCTCGTGGGGACCCAGGGACTCGCCTGCGCCGGGCCGGCCTATCTCTATGCGCTCAATTACGCTCGCGAGCGCGTCCAGGGCCGTCACCTGCTGAAGACCTTCGACAAGAACGCCCCGTCCGTGCCCATCATCCAGCACCCGGACGTCCGGCGCATGCTGATGCTGATGAAAACCTGGGTCGAAGGCATGCGCAGCCTGCTGTATTACATGGGCTACCTGAACGACCGGCGGGTCACGGCCGAGACCCCGGAGCTGGCGGCCCGTTACCAGGGTCTGATCGACGTCCTGATCCCGATCGCCAAGGGCTATGTGACCGAGCGCGCCTGCGAGGTGTGCGACCTGGGGATCCAGGTGTACGGCGGGTACGGCTACATCCGCGACTACCCGATGGAGCAGCTGCTGCGAGACTGCCGCATCACGCCCATCTACGAAGGGACCAACGGCATCCAGGCCATGGACCTGCTCGGCCGCAAGCTCGGACAGAACCAGGGCCGCCCCTTCATGGACCTGCTGGCGGAGATCCGTGCGACGATCGCGGCCGCCCGGGAGCTCGAGCGCACGGCCGGCGCCGCCGGGCGCCTGGAGACGGCCGTGAACGTCCTCGGCGACACGGCCATGCAGCTGGGCGCAGCCGCCATGTCCGAGAAGGTCCTGGCCGCGTTCGCCGGCGCCCACCCCTTCATGCAGGTCTGCGGCGACGTCATCATGGGATGGATGCTCCTGTGGCGCGGCCGCATCGCCGCCCAGGGCCTGGCCGCCGGGGCGGCCGGGAAGGACGCCCTCTTCTACGAGGGTCAGCTCAAGAGCCTCGAATTCTACGTCCAGTCGATCCTGCCGATGACCATGGGGAAAATGGAGGTGGTGCGCGGCTGCGGGAGTGCGGCGGTGGACATCCCGGAGGACGCCTTCGGGGGGCGGTAGGGGCAGGGGAAGATCCTCGATGCAGGATGCCCGAAACTCGATACTCGATACTGCGATGCTCGATACTGGATGAGGTCAGGGTGTCATTTCCTTAATCGAGTATCCAGAATCCAGTATCGAGTATCGAGCTTCAGAGCCCGTTGTCCCTGCCAGCCATTCGTGCTAAGCAACCACCTTTGATGCTTCATCCCGAGCACGTAAACAGAGGAGACCCATGCACCCGGCCTTGACCCCGCCCGCAGCTGCAGCCTGGCTCGGCGTCCCGTTGAAGTTCCTGTTCGTGCTGATCCCCGCGGTCGGCATCGGCCTTTTCGTCTACATCATGCGCCGCCGCATCGAGCCGCTGCTCAAGGCCGCACCCGACCCGCGCTTCGACCGCATCCCCGAACGCCTTCAATCGGTGCTCCGGATCTGGCTCGGGCAGTGGCGCCACCCGCGGTACCTGTCGGCCGGGGTGCTGCACATCGTCGTCTTCTTCGGCTTCCTGGCGCTGGCCGCCCGGTCCGCCCAGCTCGTCGTCCTGGGGTTCGTGGACGGCTTCACCCTGCCCGGGTTCGGCGGCGCGTTCGGGGCCTTTTACAGCGTCGTCAAGGATTACGCCGGCACGGCGGTGTTCCTGGCGGCCGCGGCATTGGCCGTGCGGCGGCTCGCGTTCAAGCCCGCGCGTTACGCGGTGCCCGAGCGCTACGGCAAGGACCACACGCCCGAGGCCATCCTGGTGCTGGGGCTCATCGGCACCCTGCTGGTGAGCGAGAGCCTGTTCGACGCGAGCCTGGCTGCCGCAGCGGCCGCGCAGGGGCTGCCCGGGCACCCCGGCCCCCCGCTCACCCTGGCCTGGGCATTCCGTCCCCTGCTCGCGGGCCTGTCGACCTCCGCGCTCCAGGCGATCCACCTCGCGGCCTACACGGTGCACGACCTGGTCTTCTTCTTTTTCCTGTGTTTCCTGCCGCTCGGCAAGCACTTCCACGTGATCACCTCGCTCTTCAACGTCTTCTGCATGCGCGTGGACACCGGCAACGTGAAGCCCGTGCGGCACGGGGTCGACGAGGGCAAGCTCGACGAGCTCAAGTCTTTCGGGACCAAGGTCTACGAGGATTTCACCTGGAAGCACATGCTGGATTTCTACTCCTGCGCCGACTGCGGTCGCTGCTCGGACCATTGCCCGGCCAACCGGGTCAAGCGGCCGCTCTCCCCGCGCTTCATCTCGATCAAGGCCCGCGACCACGGCTTCCGGCGCTACCCGCTGCGCGGGCCGGCCGAGCCGTCGGCGCCGCTGATCGGCGGCATCTACTCCGAGGACGAGATCTGGTCCTGCACGACCTGCGGGGCGTGCGAACAGGAGTGCCCGGTCGGCATCGAGTACATCGACAAGATGGTGGACCTGCGACGCGGGATGGTCGACGAGGGTATGGTGCCGCAGTCGCTGCAGAAGCCCCTCTCGGCGCTCGAAAAGCGCGGCAACCCCTGGGGCAAGATGGAAAAGAAGCGCGCCGACTGGACGGCCGGGGTGGGGCCGGGCTGCACCGTCAAGCGCTTCGAGAACGGCGATACGGCCGAGACGCTCTACTTCGTCGACAGCATCACCTCCTACGACGACCGCATGCAGAAGATCGCCCAGGCGACCGCGCGGATCCTCTGCGCGGCCGGGGTCGATTTCGGCGTCCTCGGCAAGGACGAGAAGGACAGCGGCCACGAGGTGCGGCGCTTCGGCGAGGAGATGCTCTTCCAGACGTTGAAGGAGCAGAACACCGAAGCCATTCTCGCCGCCGAGGTGAAACGCATCGT
This sequence comes from uncultured delta proteobacterium, assembly GCA_963828345.1. GTDB lineage: Bacteria > Desulfobacterota > Desulfobacteria > Desulfobacterales > SpSt-501 > SpSt-501. Next base: position 70,174 of record CAWHEZ010000002.1, on the reverse strand, counting down.
GACGGCCGACCCGCACGCCTACAACGCCCTGCGCAAGGATTACTCCGGCTTGCCGCCGGTGCAGCACATCAGCGAGGTCATCCTGTCTGCGCTCGGCACCGGAACGATCACGCTCACGCCCTGGGGGGACGGCCGGACGCTCGCCTACCACGACCCCTGTTATCTCGGCCGGCACAACGGGCTCTATGACGTGCCGCGGCGGGTCATCGACGACATTCCGGGGATGCGGCGGGTGGAGATGGTTGCAGCCTGCCGCGACCGCTCCTTCTGCTGCGGCGGGGGCGGGCTCATGCTCTTCTACGAGCCCGAGGAGGAGATGCGCATGGGGGTCGTGCGGGTGGAGATGGCCCGCCGGGCCGGCGCGGAGGTCATCGTGACCGCCTGCCCCTTCTGCCTGGTGAACATCGAGGACGCCATCAAAGTGGCCGGCCTGGAGGGGAAGATGGAGGCGATCGATCTGTGCGAACTGTGGACCGCCACATCAAGCATGACGTCGTAAAAGGCCCAATATCTGCGTTGCGCTTCGGCGCGCAGTCGCTGCGGCGTACTCGGCAGTACGCCTCGCTCCGCACGCCTCGCGACGCCTTGATCTTGAGCCTCTTACGACGTCATAACGAAACACCAAACACCAAACACCAAATACCCAAACACCCAAATACCCAAACACCATCTATACTAACCCGCAGGAGGAACAGGATGGAGATTCTGGTGTGCGTCAAGCGGGTCCCGGACTCGGCGGAGAACGAGATCGAGCCTAAAGCGGACGGCTCGGACATCCGCCGCGAGGACCTGGTCTACTCGGTGAACGAGTGGGACAACTATGCGGTGGAGGAGGCGATCCAGATCGTAGACCGCGTCGGCGGTTCCGTGACGGTGGCGACGGTCGGCGACGAGGAGTCGGAGGAGGTCGTGCGGCGCGAGATGGCCATGGGCGCCAACGGCGGGCTGATGCTGGTCGACCCGGCCTTCGCGGGCTCCGACGGCCGGGGGGTCGCCGCGATCCTGAAGGCGGCGGTGCAGAAGGGGACGTACGATCTCGTGCTCTGCGGCGCGCAGGCCGACGACGGGGCGGCGCAGGTGGGCGGGATGCTGGCCGCGATGCTGGACTGGCCCTACGCGTCGCTCGTCAACCGGATCGAGGTCACGGACGCGAAGACGCTGAAGATCGGCCGCGAGATCGAGGGCGGCAACCAGGAGATCAGCGCGATCGACCTGCCGTGCGTGCTCTCCATCCAGACGGGCATCAACGAGCCGCGCTACGTCGGGATCCGGGGCATCCGCAAGGTGGCATCGGTGGAGATCCCGGTCATGAACGCGGCCGCGCTCGGGGTCGATCCGGCCGCAGTGGGTCGGGCCGGGGCGCGGGTGCAGCGGCTGGACTATTTCGTGCCGCCGGCCGGGGCCGGGGCGGAGATGCTGCAGGGCAGCGCCGCGGAGATCGCCGCGAAGCTGACCGAGCTGTTGAAAGCCAAAGGAGGGATCAAGTGATGGCCGCGCAGGTGTTTGCCTTCATACTCCACAAGGACGGCAAGGCCGACGACTCCATGCTGGAGCTCGCCTCCGCCGCGCGCCGGCTGGCGCCGGAGGCCGCACCGATCGCCATCGTCGCCGGGGACGGCGCGGCGCTGGATGCCGTGTGCTCGGAGGCGGCCGCTGTCTACCCCGAGGTCTGGAAGTTCGCGGGCGAGGCGCTGGCCTACCCGAACGCCGAAATCCTGCGGCCGGTCCTGCAGCAGGCGCTGCCGAAGGGGTGCGTGGTCCTGCTGCCGCACACGACCCTCGGCATGGACCTGGGGCCGGGGCTGGCCGTGAAGCTGGATGCGGCGTTTGTGCCGGACGTGGTGGGGATCGACGGGCTGGAGGGCACGACCCTGAAGGCCGTGCGCCAGGAATTCAACGGGCAGGTGCACACCCACATCGCGGCCGACATCGCCGCGGGGGCGGTGCTGAGCGTGCGCAGCGGCAGCTTCCGGCCCGAGGCGAGCCCCGCCGCGGGCGGCAAGGTGGTCGACCGGTCGGGCGCGGCGGCGCTCGCCCCGGCCCGGCGGCGCTTCGTGGAGGTGATCCAGGCCGAGGCCGGGGACGTCGACATCACCAAGGAAGAGGTGCTGGTGTCGGTGGGCCGGGGGATCGGGGACAAGGAGAACATCCCGGTGGCCGAGGAACTGGCGCAGGCCATGGGCGCGGTGGTGTCCTGCTCGCGGCCGGTGGTGGACGCCAAGTGGCTCGACAAGGGGCGGCAGGTGGGGACCTCGGGCAAGACGGTCAAACCCAAGGTGTATCTGGCGCTCGGCATCAGCGGCTCGTTCCAGCACATGGGCGGCCTCAAGGGCAACCCCTTCATCGTGGCCGTCAACAAGAACCCCAAGGCCCCGATCTTCCAGGTGGCCAGCGTGGGCGTGGTGGCCGACGTGCTCGAATTCATTCCGGAGTTGACGAAGCAGGTGTCCGCAAGCAAGTGAGCTGCGGCTCCGCCGGAAGCCCGGGCTCGGCGTTGCGCGTCGGCCCGCGGGTCCTGCGGCGTACAGGGAGTACGCCTCGGACCACGGGCCTTGCGCGCCTTGATCCCGGGCTTCGGGCGAAGCCGAACCGCAAGGCTATTCCGGCAGGGCGTTGCGCTCCGGCTATTCCTCCGTTCGATCGGTGGTGAGCACGAGCGCGAAAAAAAACTTCTACACACGGAGCAGCGCATGAAAACACGCATCGCGACCGACCAGGCGCCGCAGGCCATCGGGCCGTATTCCCAGGCCATCCGGCTCGGGAACCTGCTCTTCGTTTCGGGGCAGATCCCGCTCGACCCCAAGACGGGGCAACTCGTACAGGGCGACATCGAGGCCCAGACCCGGCAAGTGATGGAGAATCTCAAGGCCGTCGTGGCCGCCGCCGGCATGAGCCTCGCCGACGCGCTCAAGGCCACCTGCTTTCTGAAAAGCATGGGCGACTTCGGCAAGTTCAACGGCATCTACGCCGGGTATTTCGGGGAGACCCCGCCCGCGCGCGAGACGGTCGAAGTGGCCCGCCTGCCGCGCGACGTCCTGGTGGAAGTGTCGCTGATCTGCGGGGTGTAGAACATCGTGGACCCGTTGGCCCGTTCTCCCGTTAATGGTTCGGCTGTTTACGGGCCACGGGTAGACGGGTCAACGGGCACACGGATGTCGCTTCCTTGTCATCCGGGCCGATCGACGGTAGACTATCCAAACGGGTCGACATACGGGTCTAGCTGCGCATGACGGCCGGCGTCTCGGTATCAGCCGATACGGTTGTTTTCCGGTGGGAGAAGCTTTCAGCCCCGATCGTTGCGTCTTGAAAGCCGCGCCACGGGAGACTATGCCAACTACTGGAAGGGGGGCTATCGCCCATGCGGATCGTCACGCGGCCGGATTTCGACGGGGTGGTCTGCGCTGTGCTGATCGGGGACGCCCTGTCGATCGACACCCCGCCGCGCTGGCTGGAGCCGAACGACTTCCAAAAGGAGACGGTCGACATCCGGGCGGGGGACGTCGTCGCCAACCTCCCGTACCACCCCGCCTGCGACATCTGGTTTGACCACCACAGCACGAACCGGGTGGGCGGCGCGTTCAAGGGCCTGTTCCGCGCCGCCCCCTCCGCCGCCCGCAACGTCTTCGATTACTTCCAGGGCCGGTTCACCCGCGATTACGACGAACTGGTCTACTGGGCCGACCGCATCGATTCGGCCGACTTCACCCAGGCGGAGGTGCTGCACCCCGAGCGCTACGCCCACGTCCTGCTGTCGATGTCCGTTTCGGGTGAGAAGGGGAGCGACGAGGCCTACTGGGATCGACTGGTGACGCTGTTGCGGTCGAGCGCCGTCGACCGGGTCATGACCGACCCGGAGGTGGAGGAACGCTGCCGCCGGGTGGTGCAGGAGAACGCCGAATATGCCGGGTGGCTGCAGCAGTACACCCGGGTGGTCGGCGGGGTGGCGGTCACGGATTTCCGCTCGCTGGAGCGCCCGCCCTCCGGCAACCGGTTCCTGTCCTACTCGCTGTTTCCCGAGACCGTGGTGAGCGTCCGCATCCGGTACGAGGACGCCGCGCGCACGACGGTGGTCGTCAACGTCGGCCACAGCATTTTCAACCCCCGCTGCCGGGTTCACGCCGGGCGCCTGCTGAGGGCGTTCGGAGGCGGCGGGCACCGCGGCGCGGCTTCGGCCCGCTTCCCGGCCGAACAGGCCGACCGCAACATCCCGCAGATCGTCGACGCCCTGGTCCGGAACCGGGAGGAGCCGCCCGAGGGGCCGGCGGCCTGACCGTGGAGCGCGTGAGCAGGTTCAATAGGCGCGCGACGCCGGACCACGGCCCGAGACGCAGGGTTTCAACCGCCGTTCAAAACCGGTACGTCAGGCTGACCCCCAGCAGGTGGATGTAGCTCTCGTAACGCCCGTTGGCGGTCCCCCCCGCCGCCGCCCCCACCGCGTTGTGCTTGTCCCGGTCCATCTTCCACTGAAACCCGTAGCCCAGCGCGGTTTCGAAGTTCAGCCAGCGAAACGAGAGCCCCGCGCTGAAGACCTGCGAGTCCGAATCCGGGCTGGAGGGCTCGAAGGTCCGGTCCGGGACGGGGCTCGTCTCGTAGAGGTACCCCGCCATGACGGTCCAGCGTTCGTCCAGGCGATACTGCGCCCCGAACAGGAAGGCGTGCGAGTCGTGCCAGTCCTTCACAATGGTTTGGGAGGTCTGGCCGCGGATCGGGTCCTTGAGGTTGACCGTCAGCTGGCTGTAGGTCGACCAGTTCTCCCAGCGGAAGGCGCCCTCGACCGTCAGCCGCTCGCTCAACTGGTACGACACGCCGAGCTGCACCTGGTCCGGGAGATGCAGGACGGTGCCGGCCTTCGTGTCCGGGAACTGGGAGGCGAGCGCACCCGGGGTTCCCGGCGGCAGTTCGGTGCGGAGGTGCCCGTTCATCCGGGCGTCGAACCCGCTGCGGTAGGCCAGCCCCACCTGGAGCTCGCGGGTCGGCTTCAACGCGACGGCCAGGTTGTAGCCCCAGGCATCCCCGTTGGCCGTGAACTCCTGGGACCCGTCGCCGAGCCCGAGCGGCTGAAAGTTCAGCTTTTTCTCCAGGCTCGAGTCGAGCATCATGTAGTCCACCCCGGCCGCCACCGAGATCGCCCGGGAACACCCGCCAGGACAGGACCGGGTTGACCACGTAGGTGGTCAGCTCGCTGCGGGTCGCGATGTAGCGGCCTTCCCAGGTGTCGGCCCACCGGGTGCCGAGCCCGAACGGGTTGAAGCCGGCCAGCCCCAGGGTCACCCCGTCGTCGAGCGCGTGGGTGAGATAGAATGTGCTCGGGAATTTGGCCTCGCTCTCGTTCCCGGTGGTGGCGCCGGTCTGGTCGCTCTTGAAGCGGCGGTCGTCGTAGACCATGGTCGTGCCGGCCTCGACCTGGGTGCCGCGGAGCTCGGCGGCAAGCGCGGGGTTGTAGAACAGGGTCGAAGGGCCGTCATTGTGGGCGATGACGGCATTGGCCTGCGCGAGGGCCTTGGCGTTTTGGGAGAAGACCGAAAAGCCCGACGGGTGAACCGAGGCCGGAAGCAAGGCGAGGACGAGAACGAGAAGACGGCCGAAGCCGGGTCGAACAGTGGGCACCGATAGAGTCTCCGCAGAAGTCCAGGTCAGCAGGATGCCACTGGTTCAAATGGATCCATCAGCAGCTTACCACATTATCCCGGATGCGCCAGCGGGAAGATCGTTCGAAGGCCTTCGGGAAAGGGAGGCGGGAATACGGAGCGCCGGCACGCGGAGTGCCGGCGCTCGTCGGGGGGATGCGATCAGCCCTGGGCGGTGGTGAGCACCATCGACACGCGACGGTTGGCGGCGTTGTCCGAAGAAACCGGGCAGCACTCGCCCATGCCCGCCGCCATGACGCGGCCGGGGTCGACGCCCTTCTGGACCAGGGCGTTCTTGACGGCCGTGGCCCGGCGCTCGGACAGTTGCAGGTTGTACTGCTCGCTGCCGGTCTGGTCGGTGTGGCCCTCGATGCGGATCATCGTCTGCGGGTACTGGGCGAGGACATGCGCCACGCGGTCGAGTTCGGCGTAGCCGCCCGGCTTGAGCACGGCCGAGTTGACGTCGAAGAACACGTCGCTCTTGAATGTGGCGGTCAGCATCTGCTCGTTGTTGCGCTGGATGGTGGCGTTGTTCTGGGCGATGGTGCTCGCCATGGCGTTGCGCAGGTCGGCTTCCTGCTTGTCCATGTAGGCCCCGATCCGGTTGCCGAGAAGGCCGCCGATGGCCGCGCCGGCCGCGGCGCCCACCGCCGCCTTTTCGCGCTGGTTGTGCTTGCCGGTCGCCGCGCCGAGAACCCCGCCGATCACGGCCCCGGCCCCGGCACCGACCGCAGTGCCGGTCTGCTCCTTTTCCCCCATCGACGCGCACCCGAAAGCGGACAGCGTCGTCGCCACCACCAGAAGCTTCAGCATCTTTCTCATCGGGGCTCCTTCAGTTCGAAAACGTTCGAATCGACGGCGCCAATCTAACGCACAACCGCGAGCGGCGCAATCTCTCGGCCGCCCGCGCGCACGATCTTCGCGCGTCGCCGGCGGCACTTGGCCGGTGTTCAGCCACCGGTCTCAGTACCACCGGGCCGGCTGCGGCCGGTAGGCGGCGCCGGGCGGCGGCGGTGGGGGGCCGTAGCCATAGTCCCGCGGCGGCGGGGGAGGCAGGTAACGGGACGGTCGCGCCGTCGCGCTGGCACGGGCCGTCGGGACCTGGTTGCCCTTGGCGTACATGCACTGCTGGTAGGCGTTGTCGTAGCGCCGCTGCACCTCCCAGCCCGCCCCCTGGGCGACCGGGGCGGCCATGGCGGTGCCCGCCAGGAGACCGACTCCGGCGCCGATGGCGGCACCCGGGCCCGTGGCCCCGGAAGCGGCGCCGATCAGCGCGCCGGCCGCAGCCCCCAGCGCGCCCCCGCCGACCGCGCCGGCCGCCAGGTTCTGGTTGACGGTCTCGTTGGCGTTCCAGCCGGACTGGACCTGCGCCCAGCCGCGGCAGGAGGCGTCATCGGCCTGGAAAACCTCGAAGCTCTTGCCGCCGCCCGGCATCACGAGGACACTCGGACCCGGGGGGATCGTCGCGCAGCCGCCGGCAACGAGCAGCAGGGTACCGACCGCGATCCAGCGCACCAGTTTCATGTCACGTCTCCTTGCCCGCCGCGATTCAGCGGCCGGGCGGCACGGTGTCCGGGACCACCCTCATCCACCCGCCGGGGCAGGTCCGGACGTAGGGGTAGTAGCCCCTCGGGTTTTCGCAGTAGTACCAGTAGTCTGCATCCGCCTGGGCGCGCTCGACGTACTGGGGCGTCTGCTGCACGATCACCGGGGCCGGGGCGTAGTAGGGCGGGGGCGGGTAGTAGTAGCCCGGCCCGTAATACGCCGGCCCCCAGGCCGGCGGCCCCAGCCAGAAACTGCCGCCGATGTACACCCGGGTGTTGCCGTGCCCGTGGCCGTTCCCGGCCAGGGCGGCCAGCGGCAGCGTCACGACCAGCAGCGCCGCCATTATTGCGAACGTCATTTTCCGAATGTGCACCGCGTCCTCCCGCAGGTGTCCCCTGCATTCTGTACGGCTTAGACGTCGCGGCCGCGAAAAGGTTTACATCCGTGACGCTGTTGGGGTACCATTGCCCAGCCACAGGCAGATCGAATGCCACGGAGATGTGGCGATGGAATCGCGCCGGTCGAGGAGTCGGAGCACAGACCGGCAGGATTTCGGAAACCGAAGCAGTTCCAAATGGCTGGAAGTTCAGGGAGAGGGCTTCGAGGTCATGCAGGGCAGGGTCGTTCACGCGTTGATTCGTCGGGAGGTCGAACGTATATCGGGCGCAGGGGCTTCCCGAGGAGGCCTTGAACCTGCTGGACACCACCCTGCGGTCGAACCCCGAACTGCCCGAAGCCGTGAAGGCCGGTTTCCAGGCGCAGATGCGACAGCTACAAGCCGAAATCTCCGGCGACCTGTCGGGCGATCAGGCCGCGGTCTCGGACGAGCAGATCGAGGTCATCCGGCGGGGATGGGACGGCAGCGACGCCATAGAGGACCACTTCGAGTGCGCCGTCTGCCTGCACGCGCTGGGCCGCTGTGAGGACGCACTGGGCGAGTTTGCGACGGCGGCCGCAAAGGGCCTGTCGCTGGACCGGATCCTGCCGCAACTGGCCGATTGCCTCGTCGCGCGCGTACCCGCCGCCGGTCGTGCCGGAGGAGGCGGCGCGCCTGGCCGGGACCATCCTCCCCAACCCGACCCCGGACACGGTCTTCCTCTTCGAGCTCGTCATGGCCGAGCTGATGACCGGGGGCGGTCAGCTCGAACACGCCGCGGCCTTGACCCGTCGCCTGGTCGTCTCCGGCGCGGTGCCGGAGCGCTACCGGGCACGGCTGCGCGACCCTGGCCGAGCGTTCGATCGGGGCCGCCAGCCCGTTCGGGTCTTCCTTCGCTGCGCAACCGTTTGACGGCCTGGCTGCGGCGGGCCTGCGGACGCGGCTGACGGGTGCGTCTTCGTCCTCCTTACCCTCCGCCGACCGGTTTGAAAGCGGTCTTCGGGTAGAAGCAGTAGGGGCATTCCTCCGGCGGCGCGTCCCCATAGTGCACGTGGCCGCACATGCGGCAGCGCCAGGCCTTGCCCCCCGCCTCCGGTCCCTCCGCCTCGCCCGGGGTCCCGATCGGCAGCTCTTCCAGCGGCGGCATCACCGGCCGGTAGGCCTTCATGGCGTGGCCGGCGAGGATCTGACGCTGGATTTCGCTGGTGCCCTCGTAGATCCGGAACAGGCGGCAGTCCCGCAGGATCTTTTCGATCGGGAACAGCCGCGTGTACCCGTACCCGCCGAAGATCTGCAGCGCCTCGTCGGCGATCTCGACCGCGATTTCGCTCGAGTAGAGCTTTGCGACCGAGGCTGCGACCGTCGGGTCCAGGCCCTGGTCCGCCTCCCATGCCGCCTTCCAGACCAGCAGGCGGGCCGTTTCGACCTTCTGGACCATGTCCGCGATCTTGTGCTGGATGGCCTGGAACTCCCCGATGCGCGATCCGAAGGCCTGCCGTCGCCGGGCGTAGTCGATGGCGAACTCCATCGCCGAGCGGGCCGCCCCCACGGCAAAGGCGCCGATCGCCGGCCGGGTCCGGCCGAAGGTCTTCATGGCGAGCACGAACCCCTCGCCGGGCGGGGCGAGCACGTTCGCCCGCGGCACCCGCACGTGGTCCAGCCGGATGCCGACCGTTTCGGAGCCGCGCTGGCCGAGCTTGGGGATGCGTCGGCCGATCGTGACGCCCGCCCACTCCTTCTCGACCAGGAAGGCGCAGATGCCCTCGTGCCGCAGGGCCGGGTCGACGGTGGCGAAAACCGACATGTAGTCCGCGACCCCGCCGTTGGTGATCCAGTACTTGGTCCCGTTCAGGACGTAGTCGTCGCCGTCCGGCGTCGCGCGGCAGCGGATCCCGGCGACGTCCGAGCCCATGGTGGGCTCGGAGGTGGCGAAGCAGATGAACGTGGGCTCACGGACGAGACGGGGGAAGATCTTCGCCTTCAGCGCCGGGTTGCCGCACAGCCGCAGCGGCTCCATCCCGAGGGAGTTGTCGAAGATGGAGGTCGCCAGCCCGGCGCAGCCCGCCGCCAGTTCCTCGGTGATGAGGACGTTGTCGACCAGCCCCCGGCCCTGGCCCCCGTATTCCGCCGGGATGTCCGCGTTCATGATGCCCTGCTCCCAGGCCTTGCGCAGCAGCGGCAGCGGGGTTTCGTTTTGCGCGTCCGACCGCCAGGCGACCGGCAGAATCTCCTTCAGCATGAACGCGCGCGCCCGGTCGCGGATCGCGACCTGTTCCGGCGACAGCTGGAATCCGAGCATGGATTTGCCTCCTGGGCGTTGGGGGAATGTCGAGCGAACGTCGGACGAGAGGAACGCCAGCCGACGGCACTGCTATACCGAATCGGTCCGCACGGCGCAACTCCGATCCGGTTCCCTTGCCCGTCGTCCCATGGTAGGGTTCCCCTCCCATGGCCGTCATCTACGCAAAGCTGCTTCTGACCGCGGTGTTCTGGGGCGGGACGTTCATCGCCGGCAGGGTGCTGGCGGAGCACGCCGGGCCCTTCACGGGCGCCTTCCTGCGCTTCGCGGTGGCCTGCGGCTTTCTCCTGGCGCTGACGCTCCGGGCTGAGAAGGGCCTGCCCCTGCCGCCCCGGCGGGACCTGCTGCCGCTCCTGCTCATGGGGCTCAGCGGGATCTTCGGGTACAACTACTTCTTTCTCAAGGGGTTGAAATTCGTCGAGGCCGGGCGGGCCTCCATCATCATCGCCTGCAACCCGATCGCCATCGCGCTGATGGCCGCCCTGATCTTCCGCGAACGCCTGACCCTGCTCAAGGTCGGCGGCATCCTGGTGTCGATCGCGGGCGCGGTTACGGTCATCACCCGCGGGTCGTTCGACCTGGTCCTGGGGGGCGGTTTCGGGTGGGGCGAGCTGTACATCTTCGGGTGCGTGGCCAGCTGGGTCGCCTACTCGCTGCTCGGCAAGGTCGTGATGGCGGACCTCTCGCCGCTGGCCGCGGTCACCTGCAGCTCGGTGGTGGGCACCCTTCTGCTCTTCCCGGCGGCCGTGGCCGAGGGCCTCTTCCGCAGCACGTACTCGGCCGAAGCCTGGCTCAGCGCCGCCTACCTCGGCGTTTTCGGAACGGTCCTGGGGTTTGTCTGGTACTACCAGGGCATCCAGCGCATCGGCCCGGTGCGGGCCGGGCTCTTCATCAACTTCGTGCCCATCAGCGCGGTGCTGATGGCCAACGTCATCCTGCACGAGCCGCTGACGCTCTCGCTCCTGGTCGGGGCGATGCTGGTCTCGACCGGTGTCGCGCTGACCGCGGTCGCGCCCGGGCGCCCGGCCCGGTAGCCCGCGCGGGTGGGCGACCGCTTTGGCAAAGCCCGACTTCTGCGTTATATTGGCCGCAGTCCGCCGCAGCCCGGCGAGAGAGAAGACGACACCATGGATCTGAAGGATTACTTCGAAAGCGTCAAGGGCATCGGCGTGCTGGCGACGGCCGACGCCGCCGGCAAGGTCGATGCCGCCATCTACTCCCGGCCCCACTTCCTCGAGGAGGCTACGCTCGCCTTCATCATGCGCGACCGCCTGACGCACCACAACCTGCAGTCCAACCCCCACGCCACCTTCCTCTTCCACGAGAAGGGCCCGGGGTACGACGGCAAGCGTCTCTACCTGAAAAAGGTGCGCGAGGAGAACAACCCGGAGCTCGTGAAGAAAATCAAACGGCGCCGGTACACCGAGGAGAACGAGGAACCCAAGTTCATCGTCTACTTCGCGGTGGAGAAGGTGCTGCCTCTCATCGGCGACGAAAAGAAGTAGCTCCGGCCCTACACGTCTACCTGGTGCGCTTCGGTGATGCCTTTCAGCAGCAGGAAGGACGTCACCCGGACGGAGAGGATCTCGCACCCCGGGTCGTCCAACAGCGCCCGCAGGTGGGGGTGCCCTGCGGCCAGCCGCGTTCGGGCGCGCTCCCGCTCGGGGCCCGACGCCATCGGGCGGCAGACCCCTTCGACCGTCAGCGCCCGGGCCCGGTCGCGCGGCAGCTCCTCGCGCGTGTCGACCAGCAGGCTCACGGCCGGGTTCTCCGCCACGTTGCGGAACTTGCGGGTCGAGCGCAGGGTGGCGAGGTAGATCTCCGTGCCGTCCTCGCCGGCCGCGTAGGCCATGAGCGAGCAGTGGGGCCGGCTCTCGGAAACGGTGGCGAGAACGCACATCGTCTTCGCCTGCAACAGCGCTTTCATCTCGTCGATCATGCGGAACCTCCCGACGGCGATCGCCCGGAAAGAGAGGGCGGCGGGTGCTGGGCCAACGCGTCGCAACCGACCGACCGGCGGATCAGCTGCCCGCCTGCCGGCGGCAACCCTTCCGCCGGGATTCGGCATCGGCCGGGTCGCGGCAAGACCGGAATAGCACAATGGACGATCGAATCAAGATCGGCGTCAGCGCGTGCCTGCTCGGCCAGCCGGTGCGCTTCGACGGCAGCCACAAGCACGACCGCTACCTCACCGGCACGCTCGCGGAATACCTGGAGTTCGTACCGGTGTGCCCCGAGGTGGAGGCCGGCTTCCCCGTGCCGCGCGAGACCTTCCGCCTGGTGGGCGACCCGCAGAACCCGCGCCTGCTCACCACCCGCACCGGGGTGGACCACACCGAGCGCATGACCGCCTGGGCCGAGAAGCGCGTGCGCGAGCTCGAGGCGGAGAACCTCTGCGGGTTCATCTTCAAGAGCGACTCCCCCAGCAGCGGTCTCGAGCGGGTCAAGGTCTACAACGACAAGGGCATGGCGGAAAAGAAAGGAGTCGGCCTGTTCGCGCGGGCCTTCACCCGCCACTTCCCGCTGCTGCCGGTCGAGGAGGAGGGCCGCCTCAACGACGCCAAGCTCCGGGAGACGTTCATCGAGCAGATCTTCACCCTGAAGCGCTGGCGCGAGACGCTGGCCCTGCCGCCCGGCCTGAAGCACCTGGTCGATTTTCACAGCCGCCACAAGCTGCTCGTCCTGGCGCACAGCCCGGCGCACGCCACGCTCATGGGCAAGCGGGTCGCCGAGGGCAAGGGCCGGCCGATCCGGGAGGTCTACGCCGACTACGAGCGGCTGCTGCTCGAGGCGCTGCGGCTGAAGACCACCGTCAAGAAGAACATGAACGTCCTGCAGCACATCATGGGCTACTTCAAGCAGCAGCTCACCGCCGACGAGAAGCAGGAGCTGCTGGAGGTCCTCGATCAATACCGCCGGGAGGTCCTGCCGCTGATCGTCCCGGTCACCCTGCTCAGCCACTACGTGCGCAAGTACGACGAGCCGTACCTGAAGCAGCAGTTCTACCTCAACCCGCACCCCCTGGTGCTGAAGCTTCGAAACCACGCATGAACGGGCGCGCGTGCCCGGGGGCGGGGCCGGATGCGGCCGCACCGTGCCCGGCATGGCCGCCGCCGAAGAGGAGCAGATGACCGACATTTACCTGGGTCCCAAGCGCTACATCCAACGCCCGGGCGCGCTCGACGAGGCGGCCGAGCACCTCAAGCCCTTCGGCCGCCGCCCGGCCATCCTGGCCGACGACCGGGTGATGGGCATCGTGCGGCCGCGGCTCGAGCCCCGCCTGACGGCCGCGGGCCTCGAACCCGCCTTCATCCCGTTCGGCCCGGAGTGCAGCTTCGCCGAGGTCGCGCGCGTGGCCGGGCGCACCCGCGCGCTCGAGGCGGACGTCCTGGTCGGAGCCGGCGGCGGCAAGGCGATCGACACCGCCCGGGCGGCCTCGGGCGAGCTGGGGCTGCCGCTGGTGACCCTGCCCACGAGTGCGGCCACCTGCGCGGCCACCTCCACGGTCTCCGTGTTCTACGAAAACGGCATGCGCACCGCCACCCGGACGATCCAGGCGGCCGAGGTGGTGCTGGTCGACTCGGCGGTGGTCGCGGCCGCCCCGGCCCGACTGCTGGCCTCCGGGATGGGCGACGCGCTGGCCAAGTGGTACGAGGGCAAGCCGACCTACGAGCGGATCGCCGCCCCGGGGCCGGCGCTCGAGGCGGCCATGCTGCTGTCGACCCGGGTCAAGGAGACCCTTTTCGGCTGCGGGCCCCAGGCCATGCGCGACGCGGCCGCCGGCGCCTGCACGCCGACGGTCGAGCGCGTCATCGAGGCCAACCTCCTCATGACCGGCATCATCAGCGGCGTCGGCGGCGACTCGTTCCGCGTCGCGCTGGCGCACGGGCTGCTCTACGGCATGACGGTCCACCCGCGGGTGCACGACTTCCTGCACGGGGAGGTCGTGTCCTACGGTCTCGTGGTGCAGGCCTGCCTGGAGGGCCACGACGACGAGGCGGCCCGGCTGATCCCGTTTTTCGACGAGCTCGGGCTGCCGCTGACGCTGGCGGACCTCGGGCTGGGCGACCGCGAGGACCCGCGCTTCAAGGAAGGCCTGCAGCGCACCTGCGCCGCGGGCGGCTCGGCCCACAACATCACCGTGCCGGTGGACGAGGCCGGGCTGCTGCGTGCGATCCTGGACGTGGACGAACGGGTGGCCGCGTGGCGGCGCTCGCGGGCGCGGTCGTGAAATCCTCCCGCCCCGTCCTGGTCACCGGTGCCACCGGCTACGTGGGCGGCCGCCTGATCCCGGCGCTGCTGCAGGCCGGCTACCCGGTGCGGGCCATGGGCCGGTCCGTGGAGAAGCTGGCCGGCCGCCCCTGGGCCGGCCACCCCGGCGTGGCGCTCGTGCGGGGCGACGCGCTCGACGCCGCCTCGCTGGAGGCGGCCGCCGCCGGCTGCGACGTCGTCTACTACCTGGTCCACTCGATGATCGCCCAGAAGGGCCGGTTCGCCGAGGCCGACCGTACCGCAGCCCGCAACATGGCGGCCGCGGCGGAGGCCGCAGGCGTCCGGCGCATCATCTACCTGGGCGGGCTGGCCGAGGCGAAGCACGGGGGCCTGAGCGAACACCTGGCCTCGCGCATTGAAGTCGCCCGGATCCTGCAGTCCGGCCGGGTCCCCGCCACCGACCTGCGCGCGCCCATGATCCTCGGCTCGGGCAGCGCCTCCTTCGAAATCCTGCGCTACCTGGTCGAGCACCTCCCGGTCATGACCACCCCCCGCTGGGTGAGGTCGCTGAACCAGCCGATCGCCATCAGCAACGTCATCGGCTACCTCGTCGGCTGCCTGGAGCACCCGGAGACCGCCGGGCAGGTCTACGACATCGGCGGGCCCGACGTCCTGACCTACCACCGGCTGCTCGAGATCTATGCCGAGGCGGCCGGCCTGCGCAAGCGGGTCATCATCCCGGTGCCGGTCCTGACGCCGACCCTGAGCGCCTACTGGATCCGTTTCGTGAGCCCGGTCCCGGCGGCGATCGCGCTGCCGCTGACCGCGGGGTTGACCAGCGACGCCGTCTGCCGCGACAACCGCATCCGCGCCATCATCCCGCAGCGGCTGCTCACCTGCCGGGAAGCCATCGGCCGGGCGCTCGAGCGGGTGGAGCAGGAGCGGCTCGAGAGCTGTTGGTCGGAGGACGGCGCGCTGCTGCCTTTCGAGTGGCCCTACTGCGGGGACGCGGACTACGCCGGGGGCACGCGTTTCGTGTGCGCCTACCGCGCCGTGGCGACGGGAACCGCCGAGGAGCTCTGGCGCCCGGTCGGCCGGATCGGCGGCAAATACGGCTACTATTACGCGGACACCCTCTGGCGGCTGCGCGGGCTGATCGACCGGCTCTGCGGGGGCAGGGGGGTGGGCCCCGGCCGACCGGCGGGCAGCGTTCTGCGGCCGGGCGACACGTTCGACTTCTGGCGCGTGCTGCGGGCCGACCCGCCGCGCCGCCTCAGCCTGCTTGCAGAGATGAAGGCCCCGGGCGATGCGATCCTGGACATCGCCCTCGCCCCTCTCGGCGCGAACCGCTGCGAGATCCGACTGACCTCGCGCTTCCTCCCCCGGGGGCTGGGAGGCATCCTCTACTGGTACGCCGCGCTGCCCTGGCACCGCCTGGTGTTCAAGGGGCTCCTGCGGGAGATCGCCCGCCGCGCCGGTCGGGAGCTGGTCGACCGGCCCCGGCGGTTCACCCCGGAGGCCAGGGACGTCTGCGTCCTGCCGCCAGGCTGATCACGCGGCGATCGAGGCCGCCTCGACCACCGCCTTTCCCCCTGAGCCCGCTCTCCCCGGACGTGCGTTTCGCGTTGCGTTTTGCACGCCGTTTTGCCAGAATGCCCGGCGTCGGGTTCCCGCGTTTGCCGCCGTTTCATCCCACATTCCAACCGCCATGACAGGACAGCGCCCATGAAACTCATCCTCTTGCTGGTCGCCGTAGCGTCGTTTTTCCCCGCCGATGGGGAGATTGCCGCCGCCGAGGTGAAGGTGAGCGAGGCCACCCAGGCCTGCATCGAGTGTCACCGGGTCGTGCACCCGGGGATCGTCGCGGACTGGCAGCGCAGCCGGCACGCGGCGGTCACCCCCCAAGAAGCGCTCGGCGTGCAGGGGGTGGGGCGCAAGGTGTCGAGCCCCGCCGTCCCGGGCGCGCTCGCGGAAACCGCAGTCGGCTGCGCCGAGTGCCACACCCTGCGGCCCGGGGAGCACGCCGACACCTTCGAGCACAACGGGACCGACATCCACATCGTGGTCAGCCCGGGCGACTGCCGCACCTGCCACGTCCAGGAGGCCGACCAGTATTCGAAGAACATCATGGCGCACGCCTACAAGAACCTCGCCGACAACGCGCTCTACAACGACCTCGAGCGCTCCATCCTCGGCCGCGCGCAGCGCAAGGGCGGGCGCTGGACGTTCGAACCGCCCAACGCCGCCACGAAGGCCGAGAGCTGCTACTACTGCCACGGGACGAAACTCAAGGTCACGGGCAAGGAGGTCCGCAACACCGATCTGGCCGGCGAGCTCGAGTTCCCGCAGATCGAGGGTTGGCCGAACCAGGGGGTCGGCCGCGTCAACCTCGACGGCACCCTGGGGTCGTGCGCCGCCTGCCACACCCGGCACCAGTTCTCGATCGAGACGGCGCGCAAGCCCTACACCTGCAAGGAGTGCCACGTCGGGCCCGACGTCCCCGTGAACAAGGTCTACGAGTCGAGCAAGCACGGCAACCTCTTCTCGACCCACAACCAAGACTGGGAGTTCAAGGCCGTGCCCTGGACCATCGGCAAGGACTTCACGGCGCCGACCTGCGCCGCCTGCCACGTCAGCCTGGTGGTGAACACCGAAGGCGACGTGGTGGCCCAGCGCTCGCACCAGATGAACGACCGCCTGCCCTGGCGCATGTTCGGGCTCGTCTACGCCCACCCGCACCCGATCAGCCCGGACACCACCGTCATCCGCAACCGGAACGGGCAGCCGCTGCCGACCGACCTCGACGGCGGGGTCGCAACGCCGTTCCTGATCGACGCGGCGGAGATGGACCGGCGCCGCCGGACGCTGCAGGCCGTCTGCCTCGGCTGCCACGGCACGTCCTGGGTGAACGGCCAGTGGGCGCGCTTCGAGAACACCGTGCGCGAGACCAACGCCAAGACCCTCGACGCGACGCGCATCCTTCAGCGGGTCTGGGCGGCCGGCCTGGCCGCGGGGCCGGACCGCAAGGGCAGCCCGTTCGACGAGGCCATCGAGCGCCGCTGGGCCGACATCTGGCTGCTCTACGCCAACACCACCCGTTTCGCCTCGGCCATGGGCTGCGGCGGGGACTACGGGGTTTTCGCGAACGGCCGCTACGAGATGAACAAGGCCATCGCGGAGATGCAGGACTGGTTCGATCTGCGCCAGGCTCTTCTCCGCCCGAAAACCCCTTGAGGGGCGCAGCGTGATGGATCCCCTGGTCTATCCGGGCATCCACCGCTCGCGGGTGCGCGCGCTCAACGCTCGCGGGGACGCGCCCGGCCGCTTCGTGCTCTACTGGATGCAGCAGTCGCAGCGGGCCGAGGTCAACCACGCGCTCGAGTACGCGCTGCGGGAGGCCAGCCGGCTGGGGCAGGGCGTGCTCGTGGCCTTCGGCCTCGCCGACGACTACCCGGAGGCCAACCTGCGGCACTACGCCTTCATGCTCGCGGGGTTGAAGGAAACGGCGCAGGCCCTGCGCCGGCGGGGGATCGCCCTGGTGGCGCGCATCGGGTCCCCGCCGCGGGTGGCGCTGGAGATCGGGCGGGACGCCTCGCTGATCGTGTGCGACCGCGGCTACCTGCGGCACCAGCGGGCTTGGCGCGCGGCGGTGGCCGCGCAGGCGGCGTGCCGGGTGGTGGAGGTGGAAAGCGACGCGGTCGTGCCGATCGAGGAGGTCTCGACCCAGGCCGAGGTCGGCGCCCGCACCCTGCGCCCGAAGCTGCACCGCCGCCTGCCCGACTACCTGGTGGCGCTGCCCAAGACCCCCGTGAGGACGCCATCGGCCGGCATGGCCGTTGCCGGCCTGGATCTCGACGCGCCGGCGGCCGTCCTGAAGCAGTTGAAGATCGACCGCAACGTCGCCGCGGTCCCCGCCGTCTTCGAGGGCGGAACCGGCGCGGCCAAGGCCCGGCTGCGGCGTTTCCTGGCGGACGGGCTGGCGCGCTACGACCGCAACCACAACCAGCCCCAGACCGACGATGTCTCCCGCCTGAGCCCCTACCTGCACTTCGGGCAGATCGCGCCGCTTTTCGTTGCGCTGGAAGCCCGGGGGGCGGATGCGCCGGCCGCCGCACGCGACGCGTTCCTGGAGCAAGTCGTCGTGCGCCGCGAGCTGGCCTGCAACTTCGTCCACTTCACCCCCGGCTACGACGCCTACGCCTGCATCCCGGGCTGGGCGCAAAAAACCCTGGCCGAACACACCCGCGACCCCCGCCCGGGGGCCTACACGGCGGAGCGGATCGAAAACGCGGAAACCGGCGACCCTTACTGGAACGCGGCCATGGCCGAGATGCGGTGCACGGGCTTCATGCACAGCCACATGCGCATGTACTGGGGGAAGAAAATCCTCGAGTGGTCGCGGACGCCCGCGGAGGGGTTCGCGCTCACCCTGCGGCTGAACAACCGCTACTTCCTGGACGGGCGCGACCCCAACTCGTACGCCGGGGTGGGGTGGGTGTACGGGGTCCACGACCGCCCCTGGCCCGAGCGCCCGGTCTACGGCAAGGTGCGCAGCATGACGGCCGGCGGCCTCGAGCGCAAGTGCGACATCCGCGCCTACGTGGAGACCATCCGGCGCGTCTGCGGATAGACGGCACGCCGTCCGGTCGTTGCAACCCGGCGTCTCGACCCGCGTTCCGGCGATGCCAGGCCTTTGACGAGACCCGCATCCTATGGCCCAGGCTGCGCCTGCCCAAGAGCCGCGCGCCTCGGCCGACGGACCGATACGGGCGTTCGACTGCCGGTTAGAGCAAAACCCGGAAGATGCCGACCAGCAGGATTCCCATAACGACGGCTGCCGCCAGCACGTGAAACGGGTAGTCCCGTCCCAGTTCGCTCAGCCGCATCGGCGGGGTGCGGCACTTATCGGCATCAGGCGCGATATCCATGCTCGCACTCCGCCAGGTCGTGAGGCGTCCCAACGGGGTCCGCAAACAGGGCCGCTACCGATTCGGCGACCGGCAGCTTGATCGCCAACCCCCCGCACCGCGAGCACGGAACGCTGCAGAGAGGCGCCAGCTCTTCGCGGAGCACCCGGTCCTCGATGATCAGGCACCGGTTGCACCGGTATTGATGTTTTTTCACACGCCCTCCTTTCCCCCGACTGTCGCTGCAAAAGCCTTCCACGCCCTTTCCCCGGGCAACATAGAAGGCCTATCGCTCTCGACCCCTCTGCTCACGGTCAAAGCAACTTCCGTGCAAACCGCTTCCGGTCATGCAACCAATTGGAATACAGAGGAAACGTTTAGAGGGGGGCTCGCCCGTGTGGAGGGGCGTAGCCGCATGTGGGGGCCGAAAAACCGTTTTCTGTTACGCCGACAACACAGGCCGCGGGTGGCGCGGGGCAGGGGGCGTCATCAGTGCAGCGCCCGGCCGCAGCCGGTGTAGACGTGGTGGCCGAGCTTGACCGACACCCGGGTCTCGAAGGCCTCGCCGCTCATGCTGTCCCGGCAGCCCCCCGGCTCGAGCGTCACCTCCAGGCGGTGGGCGCCGACCTGGGCCAGGTACCGGGTGAGCGGCGGCGTTTGGCGGGTTTCCCGCCGGACGCTCGGGAAGGTGTAGTAGTCGCGGCCGTAATCGGCGACGAAATCGATGCGCTCGGGGGAGCCCTTGTCGTAGACGTGGAGGTACCAGCCCGGCTCGTTGCCGACCGCGCGGAAGTCGACCCCGTTCAGCTTGGCATCCTCCCACACCGCCATGCGGCGATTGTTGCGGCAGTCCCGGTAGGAGCGGCCGTCGAGCTCGACCATGGCCTCCTCCCCCTTGCTCCAGAACGTCGTCCGCCCGTCCGAGTACTTGGCCCCGGAGGCCGCGGGGACCTCGGGCAGCAGCGCGGTGTTTCCCGGCAGGAAGAGGAAAAGGCCTCTGGGGTCGTGGCGCGCCGTGAAGGCGAGCCCCGTGCACTCGAAGTAGTACGTCGGTGGCGGGGCGGTCTGGTGCGACCCGGTCACCGGGGACACCGGGACGTCGGCGTCCTCCGGGTGGCCGTGGGTGAGGACCGGAACGGGGCGCGCGGTCGCCCAGAAGACGCGCCCGCCGGCGTCGGTGATGCGGGCGCGCAGGGCGTAGTGCCGCGCGGGGTCCACGGCCGCAGCGGGGTAGGGCAGGATGAACGGGAACGGCGGCCGTCCTTCGGCCGGGAATGTCTGCTCGGACAGGACCAGGGAGTCGCTCGCCCGGCCGCGGAGCTCGACCAGCGCCACGTGGGCGATGGAACCGGCGGGGAGCGCGCCGGGCTGCCCGTAGGTGATCGCACCCGTGACCCGGGGCGGCGTGCCGCCCGACGGGGCGGGAGCGTGTGCGGCGCACCCGGCGATCAGGACGGCACCGGCGACAACGGCGTTCATCGAACGGCGGTGCAGCATGCGAACCCCCTCTCGAACGGGATCGGGCACGGATTGAATATCAGGTAGTACATCCTTATCGTAAAGGCAAATTCGGCGCCGAGGCGGGGAGAGACCCTGCGCGCCGGGCACCTGAGACCAAGAGGACCACGATGAGACGACGCTTCGACGATGCGCTGGCGACCATGGACTTCAGCCTCACGTGGCAGCACGGAGGCATCCGGCACACCGACGCGCTCCACGCCCCGCGCGTGAACTTCTGGCGGGACATCCTGCCGCCCGGCCTCTGCGAGCAGCTGGCCCGCGAACCCGGCCGGCGGTCCTTCACCTTCGACTACCCGGCCGGCAAGGCGCTGCCGCCTCGGACGCCGTCGCTGGTCCACCGGGTCAGCCCCGAACAGGTCCGGCGCGACCGCTTCCCCGGCATCACGATCGAGCCGCGCTACGGGCGGTTCTACCCGCGCGGCATCCTGCGCGGGGTGCCCGGCGTCTTCGAGGAGAACGTGCAGCCGTTCCGCTGCGCGGCGCTCGCATCCGACGCGCTCGAGGCCGACCTCAACCACCCGCTCGCGGGCAAAGCCCTGCGGCTGCGCGTGGACGTGCGCGAGGTGCGGCCGAAGTTCGAGGAGCACGGCGGGAGCAGCACCGACTGGCTGGAGCTCGCCGCGAGCGGCCCGGGCATGCAGGCGCGCGTCGACGGCCGGCCCACCGACTTCTTCGCGGGGAACCCCTTCGCGCGGGCCGACGAGCGCGAGGACGGGGCCTTTTACGCGCGCCCGCGTTTCGTCGCCCACCTCGACGCGACGGCCATCGGCGAGGTCGCGAGCCTCTACGGCCGGCTCATCCCCTCCGGGGCCGATGTCCTCGACCTGATGGGCAGCTGGACCTCCCATCTCCCCGGGGGCCTCGACCTCAACTCGCTCGCGGTGCTCGGGATGAACCGCGAGGAGCTCGAGCGCAACCCGCGCCCCGGCGAACGCGTGGTGCACGACCTCAACCGCGACCCGCGCCTGCCGTTCGCGGCGGACCGGTTCGACGCGGTGGTCTGCACGGTTTCGGTCGAATACCTCACCCGGCCCTTCGACGTTTTCGCGGAGACGGCCCGCGTGCTCAAACCCGGCGGCATCCTCATCGTCACGTTTTCGAACCGCTGGTTCCCGCCCAAGGCCATCCGGCTCTGGACCGAGCTGCACGAGTTCGAACGCGTCGGGTTGGTGCTTGAATATTTCCTGAAATCAGGTAAATATAGCGCGGTCGAGACGGTTTCGCTGCGGGGTCTGCCGCGACCGGCGGACGACACGTATTCCAATCAGTATCCCTGCTCCGACCCGCTGTACGCGGTCTGGGGCCGCAAAGAAGACGGATGATGCCCACCCGGGACACGGGACATCGCGTGGCTCTGGACCCGGGGTTGTTCCCCGGGGGCAACGATCGGTTCAAACGGCAGGTCGAATTTCTGCTCGAGATCGACCGGCTGAAGCACACCTTTCGCCAGACCCTCCTGCTCGACCGCAGCCGCCACGAAAACACCGTGGAGCACTCCTGGCACATCGCCGTTTCGGCCATGCTCTTCGCCGAGCACGCCGCCGGGGACGGCATCGACCTGGGCCGGGTGATCCGCATGCTGCTGCTGCACGACATCGTGGAGATCGACGCCGGCGACACGTACTGCTACGACGAGCGCGGCAAGCTCGACCAGCACGCGCGCGAAAGCCGGGCCGCCGACCGGCTCTTCGGCATCCTGGCGGAACCGCAGTCGGCCGAGTTCCGCGCGCTCTGGGACGAGTTCGAGGCGGCCGAGACGGACGAAGCGCGTTACGCGCACGCCATGGACCGGTTCCAGGCCTTCCTGCACAACTGCGCGACGGAAGGGCAGATGTGGCGGGCGCACGGCATCCGCCGCGCCCAGGTGGAAGCGCGGATGCGGCCGGTCGAGCGCGGGGCGCCGCTGCTCTGGGACTGCGTTCGTGCGCTGATCGACGACGCCGTGGGCCGGGGCTACCTGCTGCCGCTGACTGGTCGGGTTCAGGGTTCCGGGTTCAACGGTTCACGGTTGAAGAGACGGGGTATCCGCGGGTCGTCCCCGAGGCACCATGAACCCCTAACCGCTGAACCCTTGAACGTGCCCTGAACCTCGAACCCCTTTGAACCTTGAACCCCATTGAACCTGCGGAGCAACATGCTTGCAAGCCGCCACACGACTCGAGTCCGCGATCCTGGCCCGCCAGCTCACCCGCATCTACCCTCTGGGCGGCAGCTCGGTCGTGGGGATCAGCGCCGTCGACCTCGCGATCGCGCCCGGCGAGCTGGTCGTCCTGAAGGGCAACAGCGGCTCGGGCAAGAGCACGCTCCTGGCGCTGCTGGCCGGGCTCGACCGGCCGACCTCGGGCGAGCTCGTCGTGGCCGGGCACACCCTCACCGGCATCCGCGAGGCCGAGCTGACCGGGTTTCGCCGCAACGTGGTCGGGATGGTGTTCCAGTCGTTCAACCTGCTGCCGACCCTGACCGTTCTGGAGAACGTGCTGCTGCCCGCGCTGCTCGCCGACCGGCCGGCGGAGCCCGCGCGGCGCAAGGCCGAGGAGCTGCTCGACTGGCTGGGCCTCACGCCGCGCCGCGGCCACTTCCCGGCGCAGCTCTCCGGGGGCGAGATGCAGCGCACCGCCATCGCCCGCGCGCTGATCAACGACCCGGCCCTGATCCTGGCCGACGAGCCCACCGGCAACCTCGACAGTCGCAACGGCCGGATGGTGATGGAACTGCTGGCCGAGCTCAACCGCAGCTCGGGGCGCACGGTCCTGATCGCCACCCACAGCGAGCTGGCCGACTCGCTCGCCACGCGGCGGGTCTGCCTGAAGGACGGCGCCGTCTCGGAACGCTCATGCGACGCCTGATCTTCTTCGCGCGAATCTTCACCTGGTTCAGCCTGCGGCACCTGCGCGGCCATGCCGGCCGCGCGCTGATCGTGGTCTTCGGGATCGCGCTCGGCGCGGCCGTCTTCACCAGCGTGCGGATTTCGGTTCACGCCTCGCTCGCGTCCTTCAGCCGCAGCATGGAGTTCTTCGCCGGCGCCGCCGAGCAGGTCCTGGTGCGGCCCGGGGGCTATGTCTCCGAAGCGGTCGTCCCGATCCTGCTCCGGCACCCGGCCGTCTCACGGCTCTCCCCCCTGCTCACCACCTACGTGCGCCCGGCCCAGGACCGGCGGGACTCTTTCCTGCTGATCGGGATCGACCCGATCCTCGATCGGCCGTTCCGCGCATGGCGCATCAGCGGCGGGGGGACGGGCCGGCGCGACCGCTGGGCGGATCTCATCCGCGAGCCGCACACCCTCATCCTGAGCGAACCGCTGGCGCGCGAGCTGGGCGTTGCGCCCGGCGGCTGGGTGGACCTCGAGCACACGCGCGGCACGCGCGCCTTCCGCGTCCTGGACACCCTCGTCCCGGAGGGGCTGGCGCTGGTCGAGGGCGGACGGGTTGCGATCACCGACATCGCGACCTTCCAGGAGTTCACGGGGCTGCTGGGGGTCGTGGACCGCGTCGATCTCATCTTCAACCCCGGGACCGGACCGGCTCAGCTCGACGAGCTGGTCGCGGTCCTGCCGGAGACCCTCGAGCTGCGCTCCCCGTCGGCCGCGCGCGACAGCGGCACCGCCATGATCCGGGCCTACCAGCTGAACCTCTCGGTCTTGAGCTTCGCCTCGCTGTTCGTCGGCATGTTTCTGGTCTACAGCCTGGTCGCGCTGAACGCGGCCGCGCGCCGCCGCGAGCTGGCCGTGATGCGTTCGCTCGGGGCCTCGCCCCGGCTGCTGTTCCGGCTCTTCCTGGCGGAGGGGGCGCTCTTCGGGCTGGCCGGATGGCTGGTCGCGATCCCGCTCGGCACGCTCATGGTGCGCTACCTCCTGCACACCGTCAGCCAGACCATCTCGACCCTTTTCGTGCGGGTGCAGCCGGAGTCGCTGGCGCTCAGCCCCTGGGAGGTGCTCCTCAGTTTCGGGGTGACCGTGTCGGTGTCGGTGCTGGCGGCCTGGCAGCCGGCGCGCGAGGCCATGGGGGTCGCGCCCAAGGAGGCCATGGAGATGTCGCTGAGCGGGACGCAGGGCCGCCGCTCGGCCGCGCGCCTGGCGCTGGCGGCGCTCGCCTGCATCGCGGCGTGCGTGCCGCTGTCGCTCCTGCCCGGGACGGTGGGGGTCCCGCTCCCCGGCTACCTCGCGATCCTGCTGCTCTTTGTGGGGTTCTCGCTGCTCGCCCCGTGGATGCTGCAGGGCATGGGGCGCCTGCTCGCGCCCGGCCTGCGGCGCGCGGCCGGGGCGCCGGCCTACCTGGCCGGGCGCTACGTCTGGGCGAGCGGGACGCGGACCTCGGTCTCCGTGGGGGCGCTCATCACGGCGGTCGCCCTGTTTACGGCGCTGGTGATCATGATCCACAGCTTCCGGCACACCGTCGAGCTCTGGGTCCAGCAGACGGTCAGCGGCGATCTCTTCGTCACCAACAAGATGGGGCAGGTGAACCGGTTCCGGTTCCCGATCCCGGACGAGGTCGTCGCCGGCCTGCGCCGCCTGAGCCCCGAGGCGGACCATGTCCCGAGCCGCCGCTACCAGCTGACGCGCGACGGCTTCCCCTACGAGTTCGAGGCGCTCGGCATGCAGAGCTTTCTGCGGCACGGGGGGTTCGTCTGGCTGAAGGGGGACCCCGAAACGGTCCGCCCGATGCTGGAGCGCGGCGACGGGGTGCTCGTCTCGGAAGTGTTCGCCAACCGCACCGGCCTCTCGGTGGGGGAGGTCTTCAGCGCCTGGATCGAGGGCTCCCACGTGGAGCTCCCCGTCCTGGGGATCGTGCGCGACTACCGCACCGACGGCGGCATCGTCTTCTACTCCTGGGGCAGGTTCAAGGAGCGCTTCCACGACCCCAAGTGGAGCGGGGTGCGCTTCTTCTTCAAGGACCGCTCCCAGGACGTGGAGGCGCAGGTCATGCGGCTGCGCAACGAGATCGTGCGGCGCTACGGGGACCGCCTCGACATGATCGGCGGCCGGGACCTGCGCGAGTCCGTGCTGAAGATTTTCGACGAGACCTTCGCCGTCACGACCGTGCTGCTGGTCATCGCGCTCGCGGTGGCCGCGCTCGGGATCACCACGACGCTCTCGGTCCTCGTGCTCGAGCGCTCGCGCCAGCTGAACACCATGGCCGCCGTGGGGGCGAGTTTCGGCCAGATCCGCACCATGATCTTCTGGGAGGCGGCCTTTCTGGTGGTGGCCGGGGAGGTCGCGGGCCTGGCCTGCGGCTTTATCCTCTCCTACCTGCTGGTGTACGTCATCAACCGGCAGTCGTTCGGCTGGACCTTCCTGTACACGGTCGACTGGGGCGCGCTTGCGCTCTCGTTGCCCCTGATCGTCGCCACCGCGCTCGTGGCGGCCGTGCCGGCCGCGCGCATGGTTTTCCGGGAACCGCCGGCGACTCTGCTGAGGGACCGCTGATGAACCGCCGCCGCACCTCACCGCGCCGAGTCCTGGCCGCCGCGCTCCTGGTGGTGCTGGCGTTTTGGGGTACGGCCGCCTCGGCGGCGGACGGGGCCGGGGGCTACCTGCAGGTCACCGGGCCCTGCGGGCTGGAGTTCCCGCGCGACCACAGCCCGCACCCGGGGTTCCGCACCGAGTGGTGGTACTACACCGGCAACCTGGTGACCGAGACCGGGCGGCGCTTCGGCTTCCAGCTGACGTTTTTCCGCCACCAGCTCACCCCGTTCGGGGCCTCGGCCGAATGGCCCAACCCGCACTCGGCCTGGCGCACGCGGCAGGTCTACCTGGCGCACGCCGCAGTCGCGGACATCTCCGGCAAGCGCCACCTGCAGTCCGAGCAGGCCTCGCGCGAGGCGCTCGGCATGGCCGGCTGGGTCCAGGACGGGGACGAGATGAAGGTCTTCGTGCGCGACTGGAGCGCCGTGATCCTGCCCGAGCGTCAGCGGCTGGAGGTCTCTGCGGACGGGTTCGCGTTCCAGCTGGAGCTGACCCCCGCCAAGGAGCCGGTGCGGCACGGCATCGACGGGTACAGCCGCAAGGGGGCGACGGCGGAGCGCGCGAGCTGCTACTATTCGATGCCCCGCCTCGAGACGACCGGCACGGTGACCCTCGCGAACCAGCAGCCCATATCCGTCACGGGGGTGAGCTGGATGGACCACGAGTTCAGCACCGCCCCGCTCGAGCCCGGCACCGTCGGCTGGGACTGGTTCAGCATCCAGCTGGCCGACCGCAGCGAATTCATGATCTACCTGCTGCGGCGCGAGGACGGCAGCCTCGACCCGGCCTCGAGCGGCACCTACGTCGACCCGCTCGGCGTCCCGCGCCACCTCGAGCGCGGCCGCTTCGAGGTCGACGTGCTCGACTCCTGGAGGAGCAAGCGCTCCGGCGCCGTCTACCCGTCCGTCTGGCGGGTCAAGATCCCGCTGGCCGGGATCGACGTGGTGGTGTCGTCCAACCTGCCGGACCAGGAGATGCGGCCGGCCGACCTCACCGGGATCACCTACTGGGAAGGCAGCGTCGCCGCCAAGGGGACCAAGGGCGCCGCCGCGACCGAGGGCCAGGGCTACGTGGAGCTGACCGGCTACGCCCGCCCCCTCGAGGAGCTGAAATGAGCGCACGGCCCGACGGGACATCCGACAGGGGACCCATCATCGACGTCCAGCACCTCTTCAAACGCTACCAGGAGCTGACCGCCGTGGACGGCATCTCGTTCGCGGTGCCGCGCGGGGAGTTCTTCGGCCTGCTGGGCCCGAACGGCGCCGGCAAGACCACCACCATCCGCATGCTCTACGGGTTCACCCCGCCGACCCGCGGCGTCATCCGCATCTTCGGCATGGAGATCACGCGCGACTGGCGCCGGATCAAGACGCGCATGGGCGTCTGCCAGCAGGACAACACGCTCGACCCGGACCTGACGGTCGAGCAGAACCTGGTCGTCTTCGCCGGGTACTTCCGCATCCGGGCGCGCGAGGCCCGGGACCGGGCCCGCGAGCTGCTCGAGTTCTTCGCGCTGTCCAACCGGCGTTCGGCCAAGGTCATGGACCTCTCCGGCGGCATGATCCGGCGGCTCACCCTGGCCCGCTCGCTGATCAACCGGCCGGAGCTGCTGATCCTGGACGAGCCCACCACGGGGCTCGACCCGCAGTCGCGCCACCAGGTCTGGGACCGCCTCGAGAAGCTCAAGGCGAGCGGCCTCACGGTGGTCCTGACGACGCACTACATGGAGGAGGCCAGCCGCATGTGCGACCGGCTGGTGATCGTGGACCACGGCCGCATCCTGGTCGAGGGCAGCCCTGCGGAGCTGATCCTCAAACACGCCGGCCGCAGCGTGATCGAGGTCGGCGGCCCCGACCAGGCCCTGCGCGACTACCTCTCGGCGAGCGGGATGCCGCACGACGACCTCGGCCGGCGCCTGATCCTTTACACCCCGGACGGCGACGAGCACGCCGCCGCGGTGCGCGAGAGGTTCTGCAACGAGACGTGCACCTTCCGCACCGGGACCCTCGAAGACGTGTTCCTGCGGCTGACGGGGCGCGAGCTGAGGGACTGAAAACAATCGGCCGGATCGGTCCGATGGGTCCGATCGCTGGAGCGTGTCATCCATGATCCAACTGGACGCCATATCCTGGCGCTTCGTGAAGGTCTGGCAGCGCAACTTCGTCACCTTCCAGAAAATCTGGAAGATCAACTTCATCACCCCGCTGCTCGAGCCGCTGCTGTTCGTGGCGGCCTTCGGGCTGGGCTTCGTCGGGTTGGTCGGGGAGGTGCGCTACGGCGGGGCCGGCATCGGCTACACCGCGTTCATCGCGCCGGCGCTGATCGCGAGCGCCGTGATGAACAACGCGTTCTTCGAGACGACCTACGCCTCCTTCGTGCGCATGTACTACCAGAAGACCTTCGACGGCATGCTGGCGACCCCGCTGTCGATCGAGGAGATCATCCTGGCCGAGATCGTCTGGAGCGCCAGCAAGGCCGCCGCGGCCGCCGCGATCATGCTGGCCGTGCTGAGCCTGTTCGGGTACGTGGACTTGCCCGCGGGCCTGCTGGCCGTGCCGCTCGCCTTCCTCGGCGGGGTCGCCTTCGGCGCGATCGGCCTGTTCTTCACCGGCATCATCCCCACCATCGAGATGTTCAACCTGCCCATCTTCCTGTTCGTGACCCCGATGTTCCTTTTCAGCGGGACCTTTTTCCCCGTGTCGAACCTGCCCATGTGGGCCAAGCCCGCGGCGTTCGCCTTCCCGCTCTACCACCTGGTCGAGCTGACGCGGCTCGTCTGCCTCGGCCGCTGCGAAACCGTGCCGGCGCTCAGCCTCGCCTACCTCGTCCTGTTCGCGCTCCTTTTCACGGGTCTGGCGCTGGTGGGCATGCGCCGCCGGCTGATCAAGTGATACGCGATTCTCGATGCTGGATGCCGGATTCTCGATTCGAAGCGGCTGTTGCCATCCGGTTACGTGCATCGAGAATCGCGTATATAGGTTCAGAGGAAAATGCAGCGACAAACGAGAGGAGGGGTATGGGACGCTCTCGTAGAATGGCCGTTACGGCTGGCCTCCTTTTCTGCCTCCTTTCCGCGGTTGCGGCAGCGTTCGAGCCGACGCCGTCCCCTGCCGCGGACCTCTTCTTCCAGCGGGTCACCCGCCTGCTGTCCGGGGTCTCCGCAACCCCGCTGCGGGTCTGGTCTTCCGGCGCGGACATCTTCTTCGAGTCGACCGAGCTCCGCCTGCCGGCCGGCGTGCTCTCGTTCGCGGGCCGGCTCGCCGTGGACCCGTCCGGCGGCGGGTTCGAGGGCGTTCTCGAACGCCTGACGGTAGACGGCCGGCAGCGGCTCGACCTCGGGCGCCCGACCCGCATTCGCGGGGCCCCCGACGGGACCCTCGCGATCGAGGGGTTCGAGGCATCCGGGCCCTTGGGGGAGTTCGCCGGCGAGGGGACCCTCGGCCCGGACGGCCGACTCGAGCTCTCCGGCCGCATGGGCGCGGTCGACCTGCGCGCCTTCGGGCTGCTGTTCGGCGACGAGCCGATCGCCTCCGGCCGTCTGACGGCCGCGCTGACCGTCTCCGGGACGCAGGTCGGCGCCGAGGTGCGCGTCGACGGCAGCCTGGACCCGGGAGGGGGCCTGCCGCCGGTCGAGGCCGTCGCGTTGCGGGCGCGGTGGTCCGGCGGCACCCTGGAGATCGTCAGCTGCGACGGGCGGCTCGGCGGCTCGCCCTTCCGGCTGTCCGGGCGGGTGGAACACCTCCTGGATTTCCAGGCGGCGGGGAGGGTCGACCTGTCCCTTGAAGGCGACCGCCTCCTGCTCTATCGCACCGAGGAGGTGCTGCTGCGCGGCGGCGCCGACCTGCGGCTGAGCGGCCCGGCCGCCCGGCTCGCGCTTTCCGGCCGGATCGTGCTCACCGAGGGCCGCTACGAGGGCCGCCTGCCGGCCACGGACGGCATGAGCGGCCTGCTCGCGAAGACGGCCGGCAACGCCCGCCGCCTGGCGCTCTTTGCGCTGCGTGCGTGGCCCTGGCGGGACATGACGCTGGATGTGACGGTTGCCACCGCCGCCCCGCTGCAGGTCGCGACCCCTGCGGCGCGGATCGCGGCGCGGCCGGAGCTGCGCCTCGCCGGCACCGGGGGGGCCCCGGTGTTGCTCGGGCGGGTCGACTTCGACCCCGGCGTTCTGCACCTGCCCGGCGGCCGTCTGGACGTCAGCGCCGCCGTCCTGCGCTTTCAGCGGCCGGACCCGGACCGGCCCACGCTCGAGGTCGTCGGCTCGGGCCGCCTGCAGGGCTACGAGGTCACGGCCGTGGCCGAGGGGCCCTACGACGAGCCCCGGGTGACCCTTTCCTCGTACCCGGTGCTGTCCAACGACGAACTGGTGCAGCTGGTGCTGACCGGGCAGAACCCCCGGGCACCGCGGCCGAGCGAGGCCGAGACCTCGCGCGGCCTCAACGTGGCGGTTGCGCTCGGCAAGGACATGCTCGCGCGCTTCGGCGGCACGGGGCGCGGAACCGAAACGACCCAGTCGGTCATGGACCGCTTCGACGTCGAGGTGGGCCGCGGCGTCACGCGCACGGGCGACGAGACCGTGCGCGTGTACTTCCGGGTGGCCGACGGGGTGGTGCAGCCGCAGGACACGCTCTTCCTGACGGGCGAGAAGGACGTTTTCGGCTACTACAACGGCGGGGTGAGAATTGTCTTCCGGTTCCCCTAGCGGCCGGCGATCGGCGGCCGTGGCGCTCCTGCTCGCGGCGCTGGTGCTGGCCGCGCCGGTGCATGGCGCCACCGGGGCTGCGGACGCGCGTCCCGCCGATGTGAGCTTCACGGGGAACACCGGCAAGAGCGACGGATCCCTGCGCCGGGCCGCGGGCGACGAGCTCGCGCGCTATGCGACCGGCGCCCGCCGCCCGGCCGACATCGACGACGCCGCCTTCCGGATGGAGCAGGCCTACCGCCGCGACGGGTACGCCTTCGCCCGCGTCGGCTACGAGATCCCGGTCCCGGGCGGGCCCGCGGTCGTCTTCCGCGTCGACGAGGGTCCGCGCGTCACCGTCGACCGGGTCGCGATCGAGGGCAACCGGGTGGTGGACCGCGACGTCATCCTGGACCTCCTGCGCGGGGAGCACTCCGCGCTGCTGCACGGCGAGCGTTTCCCCTTCGTCCGCGCCGGGGTCGAGTCCGCCGTCGCCGCCCTGCGGGACATCTACGCCGAGCGCGGCTACCTGGACGCCGTCGTCGACGAGCCCATTTACGCCTTCCGTGCGGGCGACTCGCTCGTGGACATCACCATCGCCATCCGCGAGGGCCCGCCCTACCGCGTGCGCCGGCTGAACGTCGCGGGCGACCCCCCGCCGGAGGCGCGCGACCCGCTGGCCCGCCTGGAGCGGGACACGGTCGGGCGCCCGTACACGCCGCGCCTGAAGCTGGTTCTGCGGTCCCAGGCCGTCGAGATCCTGGGGGGGCTCGGGTACCCGGACGCGCACGCGACGGTGAGTTCCGCGACGCCCGACGGCCCGGGGCCGGTCGACCTCACGCTCGCCATCGACCCCGGCCCTCGGGTGGTCGTCGAATCGGTCCGGGTGGAAGGGGCGCAGCGCACGCGGGAGAGCTTCATCCGCGAGCGGCTGAAGCTGCACCCGGGCGACCGGTACGACCTGGGGCTCGAACGGCAGGGCACCGCCGAGCTTTTCAAGTCGGGCGTTTTCCGGCGGATCGAGGTCGGCCTCGACCCCACGGCCGACCCCGCGCGCCGCGTCCTCGTGGTCAAGGTGGAGGAGGCCGAGAGCCAGGAGGTGTACGTCGAACCCGGGTACGGATCCTACGAAGGGCTGCGCGCCAAGGCCGGCTACCGCCGCAAGAACCTGCTGGGCACGGCGCTGTCGTGGAACTCGGAGGCGACCGGCTCGCTCAAGTACCTGGGCGCCGCGAGCACGCTGAGCGACCCCTTCTTCCTTGGAGCCGACCTCAAGGCCGACCTCACCGGCTTCGCGCAGCGCCGCGAAGAGCCCGCGTTCACGCGCCAGGATCTCGGCGGCAGCTTTTTCGTGACCCGCGAGCTGAGCCGCAACCTCACCCTGTCGACCGGCTACACGCTGCGCAGCACCGACCTCTCGGACCTGGGGGCCGAGGTCGAGTCGGAGGACTCGCGGGAGAATTACGATCTTTCGAGCGTCAAGGTCCAGGCCACCTTCGACACGCGCAACGACCTGCTCTACCCGTCCGCGGGGCAGCGCAGCTTCGCCGCGGTCGAGCAGGCCGAGGGCTGGCTGGGCGGCGACGTCAACTTCACCCGGGTGACCCTGGGCAGCCGCCTGTTCGTGCCCCTGCCCGGGGCGGTCGTCCTCGGCCTGCGCTACGACACCGGCCTCATCATCCCGGGGCGCGGGGACATCAACGTCCCGCCGGCCGAGCGCTTCTTCAACGGCGGCGAGAACACGGTGCGCAGCTTCAAGCAGGACCGCCTGGGGCCGCGCGACGCCTCGGGCAAGCCTGCCGGCGGGCTGGGCACCAACGTGCTCAGCGTCGAGCTGCGCCGCCGCCTGGTCGAGAATTTCACCGGCAGCCTGTTCGCGGACCTGGGCAACGTCGCCCCCAACCGCACCCGGGGGGAGGACAGCGAAGGGGCATACCGCAGCCGCAACCAGCTGATCTCGGACACCCTGGGGGACTTCTTCCGCGGCTTCCGGCCGGCCCTCGGGTTCGGGCTGCAGTACCAAACCCCGGTCGGCCCGGCGCGCCTGGACATTGCCTTCAACCCGGACCGGGACGACCAGCGCGACGAGGACGCCTGCGTCGTTCACTTCAGTCTCGGCATGGCCTTCTGACCGGTCGTTGAAAACCGGCGTCTCGGGCCGTGATCCGGCGTTGCGCGCCATTTGGCCGTGCTCACATACTGACGTGTATGCTGCGCCGGCCAAAGGGCGCGCGCCTTGGCTGACGGCCCGATACTTGGTTTTCGACGACCGGGTCGATATCGGGGGAGCCATCCAGCCCCCGCAAGGAGTCGATCCAGGTCCCGCCCTGTTAAGTGTCGAGGCCGCAAGTTGTCATTGACTTTAGACCGCAGGGAGTTAAACTTAGCCGGGTTGTGACACGTGGAATTTGCGGGGGCGGTCCGGCGGCAGCGGTGCCGCTTTTTTTTGGGCCGCCTCCCCGACGACACTATCGGACACGATGAAAAAGAGAATCCTGATCCTGGCCGTTCTGGCCCTCGTGGCGGTCGTGGCGGTCCTCGGCGGCATCAAGGGGCTGCAGATCGACCGCATGATCGCGCACGGCAAGCAGATGGTGCCCCCGGCGGAAGCGGTGACCACCGCGACGGCCGTCCGGCAGAGCTGGGAGTCCGTGCTCACGGCCGTGGGCTCTCTCTCTGCGGTCCAGGGCGTGACCCTCTCGGCCGAACTGACCGGGAAGGTGGCCCAGATCGCCTTCACGCCCGGCGGGCCCGTCAAGGCGGGCGACCTGCTCGTGAAGCAGGACACCTCCTCGGAAGAAGCGCAGCTGCGCTCCGCGGAGGCCGGCGCCGCCCTCGCCCGGCTGAACATCGAGCGCCTGGGCAAGCTCCTGGTCGAGAAGACGATCGCCCAGTCGCAGTACGACAACGCCGAGGCCGCCTACAAGCAGGCCATCGCGCAGGCGGACACCATCCGCGCCGCCATCGCCAAGAAGACGATCCGCGCCCCGTTCTCCGGCCGCCTCGGCATCCGGCAGGTCAACCTCGGCCAGGTGATCAACGAGGGCCAGCCGATCGTGTCGCTCCAGGCCCTGGACCCGATTTTCGTGGACTTCTCGCTGCCGCAGCAGAACCTGCCGCAGCTGAAGCCCGGGCAGCCCGTGCGCGTGACCACCGACGCGCTGCCGGGGGAGGTGGTCCAGGGCCGCATCACCGCCATCAACCCGCAGGTCGACGCCGCCACCCGCACCATCCGCGTCCAGGGGACCGTCGCCAACCCGGACGAGCGCCTGCGGCCGGGGATGTACGTCAACGTGTCGGTCGTCCTGCCGGCGACCCGGCAGGTGCTCGTCATCCCGGCCACGGCCGTGCTCTACGCTCCCTACAGCGACTCGATCTTCGTCGTCGAGGACCGGGTCGACCCGGCCGGCGGGCCGCCGGGCCAGACCGTGCGCCAGCAGTTCGCGAAGCTCGGGGACCGGCAGGGCGATTTCGTGGCCGTGCTCTCGGGCCTGAAGGAGGGCGACACGGTGGTGAGCACGGGCGTTTTCAAGCTGCGCAACGGCCAGGCGGTGACCGTCCAGAACGCCCTCTCGCCGGAGTTCAAGCTGCACCCCGAGCCGTCCGAGGAATGAGGTGAAATTCACCGACCTTTTCATCCGCCGCCCGGTGCTGGCGCTGGTGGTGAACCTGCTGATCATCATCGCGGGCCTGCAGGCGGTGCGCTCGATCAACGTGCGCCAGTACCCGCGCAGCGACAACGCCGCGGTCACCGTTACCACCGTCTACGTGGGCGCCAGCCCCGAGCTGGTGCGCGGCTTCATCACCACCCCGCTCGAGCGCGTCATCGCCGCCGCCGAGGGCATCGACTACATCCAATCGCAGAGCGCGCAGGGGCTTTCGACCATCTCCGTGCGCCTCAAGATCAACTACGACCCGATCAAGGCGCTCTCGGAGATCAGCTCCAAGGTCGACCAGGTGCGCGGCGACCTGCCGCCCGAGGCCGAGGTGCCGATCATCAACGTGGAGTCCGCGGACAGCCAGTTCGCCTCGGCCTACCTGAGCTTCACCTCCGACATCCTGCGGCAGAACCAGATCACCGACTACCTGGTGCGCGTCGTGCAGCCGCGGCTGTCCTCGGTCGGGGGGGTGCAGCGGGCCGAGATCCTCGGGGCGCGCACCTTCGCCATGCGGATCTGGCTCAAGCCCGAGCGCATGGCGGCCTACGGCATCAGCCCGGTCCAGGTGCGCCAGGCGCTCGCGGCCAACAACTTCCTCGCCGCCGTCGGGCAGACGAAGGGCGCGCTCGTGCAGGTGAACCTCACGGCCAACACGGATCTGCGCTCGGTGCCCGAGTTCAAGCGCATGGTCGTGCGCGAGCGGGACGGCGCGGTCGTGCGGCTGGAGGACATCGCCGAGGTGGTGCTGGGCGCCGAGGACTACGACACCGAGGTGCGCTTTTCGGGCCAGACGGCGGTCTTCATGGGGATCTGGCCGCTGCCCACGGCCAACTCGATCGACGTGATCCAGCGCATCCGCGCCGAGATGGACGGCATCCAGGCCCAGCTGCCGAGCGGGATGCAGGCACGCGTCGCCTACGACGCCACCGACTACATCACCAACGCCATCCACGAGGTGGTGCGCACCCTCGGGGACACCCTGGTGATCGTGGTGATCGTGATCTTCCTCTTCCTGGGCTCGCTGCGCTCCGTGCTGATCCCGGTCGTCGCCATCCCGCTGTCGCTCGTCGGCGCGGTCTTCCTGATGCAGGTGTTCGGTTTCACCCTGAACCTGCTGACGCTGCTGGCCGTCGTGCTCTCCGTCGGTCTGGTGGTCGACGACGCCATCGTGGTGGTCGAGAACGTGGAGCGGCATCTCCAGGAGGGGCTGTCCCCCCTGGAGGCCGCGCTGCGCGGGGCGCGCGAGCTCGTCGGCCCCATCATCGCCATGACGGTCACGCTGGCGGCGGTCTACGCCCCCATCGGGCTGCAGGGGGGGCTGACCGGCTCGCTCTTCCGCGAGTTCGCCTTCACGCTGGCGGGCGCGGTCGTCATCTCCGGGGTGGTCGCGCTGACGCTCTCGCCGATGATGTCCTCCCGGCTGCTGACCGCGGGCATGACCGAGCACGGGCTGGCGGGCCGCATCAACCGCGACTTCAAGCGCTTCAGCGCCTTTTACGGGCGCCTGCTGAACGCGACCCTGGACGCCCGCCCGGCCGTCTACCTCGTCTGGGCCGTCGTCAGCCTGCTGGCCATCCCGATGTACATCATGGCGCCCAAGGAGCTGGCCCCGACCGAGGACCAGGGGGTCATCTTCGGCATCATCGACGCCTCGGCCGACGCCACCATCGACCAGACCGCGCGCTTCACCGCCGCGGTCAACCAGGCCTACTTCTCGATCCCGGAGACGCAGTTCAGCTTCCAGATCACCCGGCCGAGCTCCGGGATTGCCGGCATGGTGGTCAAGCCCTGGGGCGAGCGCCGGCGCACCATATTCAGCATCCTGCCGGAGGTGCAGGAGAAGGTGCGCGAGATCCCGGGGATCCGCACGCTGCCCGTTCTGCCGCCGGCCCTGCCCGGCGGCGGGCAGTTCCCGGTCGAGGTCGTCATCGCCTCCACGGCCGAGGCCGAGCAGATCCTGCAGTTCGCGCGCGAGCTCCAGGTGAAGGCCGTGCAGAGCCGCATGTTCGCCTTCCCGCCGGTCATCGACGTCAAGATCGACCAGCCGCAGTCCGAGATCGTGATCGACCGCGACAAGGCGGCCGAGATCGGCCTCGACCTGCAGCAGGTGGGTCAAGACCTCGCGGCCATGATCGGCGGCAACTTCGTCAACCGCTTCGACATCGCCGGGCGCAGCTACAAGGTCATCCCCCAGATCCAGCGGGCCGACCGGATCAACCCCGACCAGCTCAAGAGCATCTACATCACCGGGCCGGGCGGGCAGCTCGTGCCCCTCAGCACCATCGCGACCCTCAAGGACTCCACCGTCCCGCGCTCGCTCAACCGCTTCCAGCAGCTGAACGCGGTCAAGATCAGCGGGGTTTCGGTGCGGCCCCTCGACGAGGCGCTGCGGTTCCTCGAGGAACAGGCCGCGGCCCTCCTGCCCAAGGGCTACGTGGTGGACTACACCGGCGAGTCGCGCCAGCTGCGCTCCGAGGGCAACACCTTCCTGACCACCTTCGGGCTCGCCGTCGTCCTGATTTTCCTGGTCCTGGCGGCCCAGTTCAACAGCTTCCGCGACCCCTTCGTCATCCTGGCCGGTTCCGTGCCGCTCGCCATGTTCGGCGCCCTCGTGTTCACGTTCCTGCGGATGCCGGACCCGAACGTCGCCTTCTGGACCCAGGGGTGGACCACCACGCTCAACATCTACTCCCAGATCGGCCTGGTGACCCTGGTCGGCCTCGTCTCCAAGAACGGCATCCTCATCGTCGAGTTCGCCAACACGATGCAGGCGGGCGGCCTGTCCAAGCGCGCCGCCGTGCACCAGGCCGCGATCACCCGGCTGCGGCCGATCCTGATGACGACCGCGGCCACCATCGCCGGGCACTTCCCGCTGACGCTCGTGACCGGCGCCGGGGCCCAGGCGCGCAACAGCATCGGTCTGGTGCTGGTGGGCGGCATGGCGATCGGCACCTTCTTCACCCTCTTCGTGATCCCGTCCATCTACATGCTGATCGCCAAGGACCACGCCCGCGCGGCGGCCGGCGAGCCGGCCGGCACACCGGCCCCCGCCGCGGCCGCCTCGACATAGGGGACGAAAGGGACTAAAGGGACCAAAGAACCCAAACACCAAACACCAAACACTAAACACTAAACACCAAACACTTAAAACTTAACACCTAACACATTCATCCTACCCACGGAGGAATTATGGGCAAGCGCGTGATGTCACTCGTTCTGGCCGGCGTTCTGGTGCTCGGGGGGGCCGGGTTTGCCGCCGCGGCCTCGAAGCTGATCGTGTACACGTCCATGAAGGAGTCGCTGATCGGGCAGCTGCGCGAGGCGTTCATCAAGAAGCACCCCGACGTCGACCTGGACTACCAGTCGGCGGGCGCAGGCAAGCTCATGGCCAAAATCGCGGCCGAGCGCGAGTCCGGCAAGATCCTGGCCGACGTCCTCTGGACGAGCGAGGTGCCCGACTTCTACCAGCTGCGCGGGACAGGGCATGCTCGAAAAATACGTCTCCCCCGAAGTGAAGAACACCGTCAACCCGCTCGACGATTTCGACGGGTCCTTCACCCCGGCGCGCATCGGCACCCTCGGCATCGCCTACAACACGCGCTTCATCAAGGAGGCGCCCAAGAGCTGGCAGGACCTCTTCAAGCCGCCGTTCAAGGGGGCCTTCGGCATCGCCAACCCCGGGCTTTCCGGCACCGCCTACGTGAGCGTGGCCATGCTCGAGAAGGCCTTCGGCTGGGAGTACTTCCAGAAGCTGAAGGCCAACGGCGCCAAGATGGGCAAGGGCTCCGGGCAGGTGGTGGACGACACGGCCTCGGGCGACCTCGTCGCGAGCCTCGCGGTGGACTACATCACCAACGACAAGATCGAGAAGGGCGCGACCCTGGCGCTGGTCTACCCGCCGGAGGTGCTGGCCATCCCGAGCCCGGTCGCGATCTTCAAGGGAACGCCCAACCTGGAGGCCGCCAAAAAGTTCGTGGACTTCCTGCTCTCCAAGCAGGGCCAGGAGATCATCGTGCAGGAGGGCACGCTGCCGGTGCGCACCGACGTGGTCGTCCCGGCCAAGTTCGGCCTGCCCAGCCCGGACGACGCCGTGAAGCGCGCCATCAAGGTCGACTACCTCAAGATGATCGCCGATAAGGAGGCGACCATCAAGAAGTTCACCGACATCATGCAGGGAAAATAAACGGCCCGTCGGGCCGTTTGATTTTGACACCAGGGAAGGGGTCGGGGGCATCGGTCCGCGGCCCCTTTGTATGCGGGGGATCGGGATGGCCGACATACGGCTCGAGGGAGTCAGCAAGTCCTACGGCACGCATGCGGTGCTGAACGGTTTGTCGCTCGACGTGCGGCACGGGGAGTGTTTCACCCTGCTCGGGCCCTCGGGGTGCGGCAAGACCGTGCTGCTGCGCCTGATCGCCGGCTTCGAGAAGCCCGACGGGGGGGCCATCCGCATCGGCGCGCGCACGGTGTCGGACGCGGGGGCGGGGGTCAACGTGCCGCCCAACGAGCGCGACCTCGGCGTCGTCTTCCAGGAGTACGCCGTCTGGCCGCACATGACCGTCTTCGACAACGTCGCCTACCCGCTGAAGCTCGCCAAGGTCCCGGCCGCGGAGCTGCGCAGCCGGACGCTGGAGGCGGTCGCGCTGGTGAACCTCGGCGGCCTGGAGGAGCGGCTGCCCTCGCAGCTCTCGGGCGGGCAGCAGCAGCGGGTCGCGCTGGCGCGGGCGCTCGTGGCGCGGCCCAGCCTCATGCTCCTGGACGAGCCGCTCTGCAACCTGGATGCGAACCTGCGCGAGGAGATGCGCTTCGAGATCAAAGCGCTGCAGAAGCGCCTGGGCATCACGATCCTCTACGTGACCCACGACCAGGAGATCGCGCTTGCCATTTCGGACCGCGTCGCGATCATGGACGAGCAGGGCCGCATCCGTCAGGTCGGGTCCCCCGAGGAGATCTTCGAGCACCCGGTCGACCGCTACGTCTTCCGCTTCATGGGGATGGCGAACTTCCTGCCCGTGGAGCGCACGGGCCGCGGGTTGAGCCTGCCGGGCAGCGGCCGGCCCTTCCCCTGGGCGACGGCGCCGCCGGGCGCGGCCGCCCGCTGGCTGGCCGGCTTCCGGCCCTCGGACGTGCGCATCGCCCGCGACGGCGACGGGCTGGCCTGCCGGGTCCGGCGCGCGAGCTTCCTGGGCGCCATGATGGACTACCTGATCGAGGCGGACGGCAGCCTCTTCCGCACCCAGGTGGAGACCCACGAGGCGCTCGCGCGCGGCCTGGTCTTCGGCGAGATGGAGGAGTGCCGGGCCGTCTTCAAGGACCTGCACTGGTTCGAAGACGGGGAAACGGCGGAGGCGGCCCGATGAGCGCGGGGAAGGGGAGCTTCGCGAGCGGCTTCGGCGCGGCCGAGATGCTGCTGACCATGTCCGTCGGCATCCTGGTGATGGTGGTCGCCGTCCCGGTCCTGATCATCTTTTTCAACGCCTTCTGGGTGAACGGCCAGTTCAACCTGGTCGACATGCTCAAAGTCCTGGGCGAACCCGACACCTACCGCGCGCTGCTCAATTCACTCTTCATCGCCTCCGGGGTCACCGTCATGAGCACGGCGGTCGGCACCTTCTTCGCCTGGCTCGTGACGCGCACCGACCTGCCGTTGAAGGCGACGATGAAGGTGCTCTTCCTGGTGCCGTTCATGCTGCCCTCGTTCATCGGGGCGCTGGCCTGGAAGATGCTCCTCTCCCCGCGCGCCGGCTACATCAACCGCTTCTGCATGGACGTGCTGGGCTTCAGCGGGCCGGTCTTCGACATCTACAGCTTCACCGGCATCATGGCCGTCGAGACCATGTACCTCTTCCCGTTCGTCTTCATCCAGGTCTGCGGCGCGCTCGAGCGCATGGACCCCACGCTCGAGGAGTCGGCGCGCATCTCGGGCGCGGGGCTCTTCACCATCACGCGCAAGATCACCATCCCGCTCGTGCTGCCGAGCATCCTCTCGGGCGCGCTGCTGATCATGCTCTACTCCATGGCGCACTTCGGCACGGTCGCGGTGCTGGGCATCGAGATCGGGATCTTCAACATCCCGACCCTGATCTACGAGAAGATCCACCAGAGCGCGGGCAGCTTCGCCTCGATCCGCACCGGGACGGTGCTCGCGACCATCCTGGTCGTCACGGCCGCGCTCATCATGACCGTCCAGAACCGAATCCTCAGCCGCGGGCGCTACCAGATCATCGCCGGCAAGAGCTTCCGGCCGCTCGAGATCAAGCTGCGCGGCCTGCGCGTCCCGATCCTGTGCCTGTGCATCGGCTACATCGCCTTCACGATCCTGCTGCCCGCGGCCACGATCTTCCTCGTGGGCACCCTGAAGACCTACGGCCTGCCGTTCACCGCCGAGAACATGACGCTGCACAATTACACGTACATCCTCTTCGACTGGAAGCTCACGCGCGACGCCATCTGGAACAGCCTGAGCCTCGGGCTCGCGGCCGCGCTGATCACGATGTTCGCCGGGGTGATGATCTCCTACGTCATCGTGAAGATGAAGGTGCGGGGCAAGGGCATCCTCGAGTTCCTGGGCATGCTGCCCTTCTCGGTGCCGGGGTCGGTCATCGCGCTCGGCGTGATCCTCACCTGGAGCGGGAAGTTCGGCATCAACATCTACAACACCGTCTGGATCATCCTGGTGGCCTACATCGCGCGCTACATGGCCTTTTCGC
This sequence comes from uncultured delta proteobacterium, assembly GCA_963828345.1. GTDB lineage: Bacteria > Desulfobacterota > Desulfobacteria > Desulfobacterales > SpSt-501 > SpSt-501. The sequence goes on along the minus strand of CAWHEZ010000002.1, from coordinate 29,179 downwards.
TGAAGGCCAACTCGGCCGCGCTCGAACAGGTGCACGACTCGCTCGTCGAGGCGGCGCGGGCCTCCGGGGCCACCATGGGCCAGGCGCTGCGCGACATCCTGCTGCCGCTCGTGCGGCCCGGGATGCTCGCGGCCTTCTTCCTCATCTTCCTGCCGGCCCTGCGCGAGCTGACGGTTTCGGTGCTGCTCTACGGGCCGACCACCCGCACCATCGGGGTCGCGATCTACACCCTGAACGAGGACGGGGAGACGGTCTACTCGGCGGCGCTGGCCGGGATCGCGCTGCTGATCATCGTGACCGGGCAGACGGTTATCGGCCGGTTCACAAGGACGGTGAGGTAGCGGAAGAATCACCGCACCGGCCATGGTCCTCGTGTGATTTACAACCGGCGAGGCGGATTATAAATTCGAAGCACGAAATTCGAAATCCGAAACAAATCCGAATGACCCAATGACCGAAACTTCAAACGCGCTGCCGATCTCTGCTAAAGCTGTTTAGGAAATTATTCTTTTTTGAACATTTGAAATTGTTTCGGATTTGGTGCTTCGGATTTCGAATTTGATTACCTGCGTTCCGCGTGCTCGGCGTGCGTGCACGATGGATGCTGCGTCTTTCACGGCCAAATCCACGGGCGGACTCGTCCGGACTGGAAGAGTCGAGCGAGACACATGGCTTACATCCGGTTGGAGAACGTGACGAAGCGCTTCGGGGCGGTGGTCGCCGTGAACGACCTCACCCTGGGGATCGAGAAGGGGGAGTGCTTCTCCATGCTCGGCCCCTCGGGCTGCGGCAAGACGACGACCCTGCGCATGGTGGCCGGCTTCGAGGACCTGGACGAGGGCGAGATCCACGTGGGCGAGCGGCTGCTCTCCTCGCGCCGCCGCAACTACTACCTGCCGCCGGAAAAGCGCGACTTCGGCATGGTCTTCCAGGCCTTCGCGGTCTGGCCGCACCTGTCCGTCTACGAGAACGTCGCCTTCCCGCTGCGCGTCCGCCGGCTGGAACGCGCCGAGATCGAGCGGCGCACGCGCGAGGCGCTGACGCACACCAACCTGCTCGCCGACGCCGCCAAGAGCCCCGAGGAGCTTTCGGGCGGCGGCAAGCAGCGCATCGCGCTCGCCCGGGCGCTCGCGATCAACCCGGACGTCATGCTGCTCGACGAGCCGCTCTCGAGCCTGGACCCGCACCTGCGCGAGGAGATGCGCTTCGAGATCAAGGACCTCCAGCGCACCTTCGGCTTCTCGATCCTCTACGTCACCCACGACCAGTCCGAGGCCATGGCGCTGTCCGACCGCATCCTGGTCATGAACCTGGGGGTCGTGCAGCAGGTGGGAACCCCGCTCGAGGTCTACCAGCGTCCGGCCAACCGCTTCGTCTTCGGGTTCATCGGGCTGTCGAACTTCCTGGACGTGCGCTTCGACGGCGAGGCGCCCGGCCTGGACGGGCTGCCGGAGCCGCCGGCGGAGCTGAAGGCGACCGGCCGCGCGGTCCTGGCCAGCCGGCCCTCGGAGATCGACTTCACGGCCGAGGGCGGGGTGCGCGGGGTCGTCACGCGCTGCGCCTACCTGGGGGAGATCATCGACTACCGGGTGGACGTCGGCGGCCAGGAGATGCGCGTCCAGAAGGGCCGCCGCACGGCCGGCCCGCGCGCGGGGGAGCGCTGCGGCCTGATCTTCACGCGACCGACGTGGTACGCGGCGGAAGAGAATGCCTAAATTGGGCTAAAATGCTAGAAGTGCCTAAAATTGGAGAACTCGACGGGGCCTGACCGACTCTTGCTGCAAGCTATCGGTTCTTTTAAACCCTATAAACCCAACAAACTCTATAAACCCAATCGAACCTATATGCGCGAGATCGTGCTCATCAACATCATCCGGCAAGGACAAGCCGGGGCTGACGGCGCGGCTGACGGACATCCTGGCCGCCTACCGGATCACCATCCTGATCATGGGACAGCGCCGGTCCAGACCCAGCGCTCGAGATCGAGCGGTCGACGTTGGCGCGCACGATCGGCTTGGCGTGGAAGGCCACGCCGAGGCCGGCCGTGTGCAGCATCGGCAGGTCGTTGGCGCCGTCGCCCACGGCGATGGTCTGCTCGAGGCTGATGTTCTCCACCATGGCGAGCGTCTTCAGGATCTCGGCCTTCTTGGGCCCGTCGATGATGTCGCCCGTCAGCCGGCCCGAGTGGCGTCGGCGCTGGCCGAGAACGAGCCCGCCCGAGATGATCCCGAGCTTTGCCGAGGCCTTGGGTGCTGACCACGCGCTCGGCCCCGTCGGTGAGCCTGAGCCCCGCGGCCACGTCCCCGAGCACCGTCTCGGGCAGGCCCGCGAGCAGGGCGACCCGCCGCGTCAGGCTTTCCTTGAAATCGATCCGCCCGTTCATGGCCGCTTCCGTGATGGTGGCCACCTTGGCCCCGGCCCCGGCGCGCGCGGCGAGGATGTCGATCACTTCGGCCTGCACCAGCGTCGAGTCCATGTCGAACACCACCAGCCGGCGGTTCTGGCTGTAGAGCGTGTCCAGGTGGAAGGAGATGTCGACCCCGGTCTCCTCGGAAATGCGCAGCAGGCGGGTGCGCAGCGCGTCGGCGCTCGCCAGGTTGCCGGTGACGCTCATCTGGATGCAGGCCTTGGGGCTGCGGTCCGGGCTGGCGAACGAGACGCGGCCGGACAGGCGCGTGATCACGTCGATGTTGAGCCCGTTATCGGCTGTCGCGCGCGCGACCTGGGCGATCTGCCGGCGCTGATCTTGCGGCCGAGGATGGTGATGATGCGCCGCTCCTTGCCCTGCTGGCCCACCCAGGCTTCGTAGCGGTCCTCGTCGATGGGCGTGAACTGGGCGCTGATGCCGAGCTTGTGGGCCGCGAAGAGGATGTCCTTGAGCACGGAGGACGACCGGGACTCGTCGGGGATCTCGATCAGGATTCCGAGCGACAGGAAGTCGTGGATCACCGCCTGACCCATGTCCAGGATGATGGTGCCGTAGGCGGCCAGAATGTCGGTCAGCCGGGCGGTCAGGCCCGGCATGTCCTTGCCGGTGATGTTGATCAGAACGATTTCTCTCATGGGGGGACAGGGTCTGTTGTAGGGTTTATAGGGTTTGTTAGGGTTTGTAGGGTTAGAAAAGGCTCATAGCTGATAGCTCAGAGCAGAATATACGAGTTAGATAGGATGTATCGAGTTGATGGGCTGAAGGAGAAAAGGATAGAGAGAATGTTGCGAGCAGCCGGTCTCGCCTGGCTCTTAACCCTATCAAACCCTATGAACTCTACAAACCCTAACAGACGCCCCTCGCTCTTGCTATCAGCTATGAGCTACCCGCTGTAGACCCTCGCCACCCGCGGCGTCAGGTCGCAGACGATCTCGTAGTTGATCGTGCCGAGCGTTCGGGCGAGGTCGTCGGCCGAGATGGCCTCGTCGCCCTGCCGGCCGAAGATCACGACCTCGTCCTCGATGCGCGCGGCGGGCACGGCGCCGACGTCGAGCATGGTGAGGTCCATGCAGACCCGGCCCACGACCGGCACGCGCCGGCCGCCCACGAGCATCTCGCCCCGGGACGACAGCTGGCGGCGGTAGCCGTCGGCGTACCCGGTCGGGATCGTGGCGATGACGGTGGGGGCCGGGGTGCGGTGGGTCATCCCGTAGCTGACGCAGGTCCCGGCCGGCACCTCCTTGAGGTGGATGATCCGGGTCTTGAGGGTCATGGCCGGGGTGAGGCGGATGCGGCTGAGCTCCACCTCGTCCGAGGGCCTGAGACCGTAGAGCGCGATCCCGGGCCGCACCAGGTCGAGGTGGGACTCGGGCAGGTCGATCACCGCGGCGCTGTTGGCCGCGTGGCGCAGGGCGAACTCAACGCCGCCCCGTTTCAGCCGTGCGAGCACCTCCAGGAAGAGCCGCAGCTGCCCGCGGGCGTGGCTCTTGTCGGCGCTGTCCGACGCGGCGAAATGCGTGAAGATGCCTTCGGCCTCGAGCCCCGGCAGGCGCGCGACGGCCTGGGCCGTGCGAAGCAGGTCGTCTCCCACCGGGTCCCTGTCGCCGGCGGGAGAGGGAGAGGGCCGCGGGCACCAGGCCGAGCCGTCCCATCCCCGTGTCGATCTTCAGGTGCACCCGGATCCGGCCGCCGCGGCGGCGGGCCGCGGCGGAGTAGGATTCCGCGGCCTCGAGCGAGTAGACGGACTGGCGCAGGTCGAATTCGACCAGGCGCTCGGCGTCCTCCGGCGGCGTGTAGCCGAGCACCAGGAGCGGCGCCGCGAGCCCGGCCTCCCGCAGCCGGACCGCTTCGTGCAGCCGCGCCACGCCGAGCCATTCGGCGCCCGCCGCAAGCGCCGTCCGCGCGACCTCGCAGGCGCCGTGCCCGTAGCCGTCGGCTTTCACGACCGCCATGACCTTCGCCCGCGGGTCGGTCAGGCGGCGCAGCTCGCGCAGGTTGCCCGCAATGGCCCCCAGATCGATTTCAGCCCAGATGAGAGGTTTCATGGAGGACCGATGGGTTTGAAGCGTTATTGAGTTTGTTGGGTTTATAGGGTTAAGGGGCAAAAAACAAGGAGTCCGCTGATGAGGCTGCCATGTTAGGTTCCTTATTCTTCAACCCTACAAACCCCATGAACTCTATAAACCCTATGAGCCGTCTTTTTTCGCTTCCTCGAAGCTCTCCCCCGCGTGGTAGCTGCTGCGCACGAAGGGGGCGCTGGCGACGTGGGTGAAGCCCAACTCCAGCGCGACCGTGCGCCAGCGTTCGAACTCCTCCGGCGGGACGTAGGCCGCCACCGGCAGGTGCGCCTGCGAGGGCTGCAGGTACTGGCCGAGGGTGAGCAAGCGGCAGCCGTGGGCGCGCAGGTCCTGCAGGGTCTGCTGCACCTCTGCGGGCGTCTCGCCCAGGCCCAGCATCAGCCCCGACTTGGTCGGGATGGACGGGGCGATTTCCCCGGCCGCGCGCAGCAGCTCGAGCGAGCGCCGGTAGTCCGCCTGGGGGCGCACGTGGGGGTAGAGGCGCGGCACGGTTTCGATGTTGTGGTTGAGGACGTCCGGCCGGGCGTCCAGCACGGTCCGCAGCGCGGCGCGGTCGCCCTGGAGATCGGGGATCAGCACCTCGATCTCTGCGCCGGGGATCCGGCCGCGGACGGCGCGGATGGTGGCGGCGAAGTGCGCCGCGCCGCCGTCGGGCAGATCGTCGCGGGTGACCGAGGTGACGACCACGTACTTCAGCTCCATCTCCGCGGCGGCTTCGGCCACGCGGCCGGGCTCGCCCGGGTCGAGCGGCTCCGGGACCCCGGAGTGCACGGAGCAGAAGCGGCAGTTGCGCGTGCAGCGCTCGCCCATGATCAGGAAGGTGGCCGTGCGGTGCGAGAAGCACTCCCATATGTTCGGGCATTTGGCTTCCTGGCAGACGGTGTGCAGGCGGCCGGCCTCGATCAGCTCCCGCACGCGGGCGTAGCCGTCGCCCGTCGGCAGGCGGCGCTTGAGCCAGGCGGGTTTGCGGGGAGAAGATGAGTTTGTTGGGTTCATAGAGTTCATTGAGTTATTGGGTCTGGGTTATAAAGAAGCTCATAGCTCATAGAAAAGTGAGAGCGTCAACTGGGTCTATAGAGTTGCCTAGAATTTGTATGGAAGAGCCAGACGAACCGGCATGGCAAACAATCCCTTTTCCTGTTCTGCCATCCTGTAGACTCAAAAACTCCTGTCGATCCTATAAATTCTCGATATTCTCTATACAGCTCTTCTTGAGCCATCAGCTTCAATCGCTCCGTCTCGATCGGCTCCAGTCGCACCCCGAAAACCGCCTCGATGTTCCGCTCGGCCGCCGCGAGCGCTTCCGCCGCCGCCACCGGCCGGCCGGCTTCCTTGGCGATCGAGGTGACGCCCACGCCGTGCAGGCCGCAGGGCTGGATGAAGCCGAAGGGCTGCAGGTCCGGGTCCACGTTCAGGGCGAGCCCGTGGAAGCTCACCCCGCGGCGCACCGCAAGCCCGATGCTGCCGATCTTGTTCATCCCGACCCAGGCCCCGCGATTGAGCGCGTTGCGGCCGGCCGCGACCCCGAAGTCGCGGCAGGTGCGGATCATGACCTCTTCCAGCCGGTCCACCATGTCCACGACGCCGATCCCCAGCCCCGGCAGGTGCACGATCGGGTAGACCACGAGCTGCCCCGGGCCGTGGTAGGTGATGTTGCCGCCGCGTTCGACCTGGACGACCGGGATCCCGTGCCGCGCGAGCATCTCCTCGGACACGAGCAGGCTCTCGCGTCCGCCGCGCCGGCCGAGGGTGAAGACCGGGGGGTGCTCGAGCAGCAGCACCGTGTCGCGCGCCAGCCGTCCGTGCTGCCGCGCGTCCACCAGCCGCAGCTGGAGGTCCCGGGCGTCCGGGTAGGCGATTTGTCCCAGGCGGGCCGCAGAACCAAATGCGGGAAGCTGATAGCTGATAGCTCATAGCAAGGGCAAAAATAAAAATTTCCGACAGGATCTACAGGATTGACAGGATTCTTCCCGCTCCCCGGACGACAGCGGGAAGAGTTCAGCCACTGGCTTACTTGTCGTTGCTTTCAACTCTAGCTGCCCAGCTAACTGAACTTCCCTTCCAATTTTAGGCAATTTAGGCATTTTAGCTCACTTTAGGCACTGCCCCTATCCCGACAGGCACGGCTTGCGTGCGGCCGCCGTCTCGTCCAGCCGGCGGAGCTTGCAGCGGGTGGGCGCCTGGTGCAGCGTGTCCGGGTTCTCGCGCGCCTCGACGGCGATCGCCTTCATGGACTCGACGAAGAGGTCCAGGTTCTCCCTGGACTCGGTCTCGGTCGGCTCGATCATGATGGCGCCGGGAACGACCAGCGGGAAGTAGATGGTCGGCGGGTGGAACCCGTAATCCATCAGGCGCTTGGCGATGTCCAGAGTCGAGACCTTGTACGGCTGCTGGAGCCGGTCGGAGAAGACGCACTCGTGCATGCAGCTCCGGTCGTGAGCCAGGTGGTAGGTGCCCTTGAGCCGCTCCTTGATGTAGTTGGCGTTCAGGACGGCCAGCTCGCTCGCGCGCTCGAGGTTTTCGGCCCCGAGGCTCATGATGTAGCTGTAGGCGCGGATGAGGATGCCCATGTTGCCCCAGAAGGCCTGGAGCTTGCCGATGGAGAGCGGGTAGTCCTCGCGCAGCCGGAAGACCCCGTTTTCCATGACCACCCGCGGCACCGGCAGGAACGGCTCCAGGTGCTTGCGCACGCAAACCGGACCCGAGCCCGGCCCGCCGCCCCCGTGCGGGGTGGAGAAGGTCTTGTGGAGGTTCAAGTGCAGGACGTCGATCCCGATCCGGCCCATGTCGACCTTGCCCAGGACGGCGTTCATGTTGGCGCCGTCGCCGTAGACGAGACCGCCCTTGGCGTGCACGATGTCCGCCACCGCCTTGATGTTCTCCTCGAAGAGGCCGAGCGTGTTCGGGTTGGTCACCATGATGCCGGCGGTCTCCTCGTCCATGACCGCGGCCACCATCTCGGGCGCGAGCACGCCGCGCTCGCTCGACTTGACCGGCACGGACGTGTAGCCGCACAGCGCCGCGCTCGCCGGATTGGTGCCGTGGGCCGTGTCCGGGACGATGATCTTGGAGCGCGGCCGGCCCTGGTGCCGGTGGTGGGCGTGGAAGATGAGCATGCCGGCCAGCTCCCCGTGCGCGCCCGCGCCGGGCTGGAGCGAGACCGCGTCCAGGCCCGTGATCTCGGCCAGGATGCACTCCATGGCCGTGTAGAGCTGCAGCGCGCCCTGACAGAGCTCGGCCGGCAGCAGCGGGTGCGCGCCGGCGAAGCCGGGGTGCGCGGCCTGGCGTTCGTTGGTCTTGGGGTTGTATTTCATCGTGCAGGAGCCGAGCGGGTACATGCCCGTGTCGACCGAGAAGTTCCACTGCGACAGGCGGGTGTAGTGGCGCACGACGTCGACTTCGCTCAGCTCCGGCACGTCCGGGACGTCCCCGACCAGCGCTGCCGGCGGGTCGCGGCGTTCGACGTCCGGCGCGGGAAGCGAGAAGCCGCTGCGGCCCTTGCGGCCGCGTTCCCACAGCAGGGATTCGTTCAGGACGAGACCGGTGGTCCCCAGGAAGACGGTCATGACTGCACCTCCCGCACCAGGCGGTCCATCTCCGCCTTGGGCATGGTTTCGGTGACGCAGAGCAGGTAGTGGTCCGGCAGCTCGGGGTAGTGGGGCTCGAGCGGCAGGCCCGCGACGATGCGCGCGTCCATGAGCCGCCGGTAGGTCGCGGCGGGCAGGACGGCGACGAACTCGTTGAAGGTCGGGGCCGCAAACGGCAGGCGCACCCCGGCCGCCGCGAGGTGCGATTTCAGGTACTCGCTGCGGTCGTAGTTCAGCCGGGCGAGCTCGCGCAGGCCCGTGCCGCCCAGGCTCGCCATGTAGACCGCCGCCGTGAGCGCGCACAGGCTGTTGTTGGTGCAGATGTTGGAGGTCGCCTTCTCGCGGCGGATGTGCTGCTCCCGCGTCGCCAGCGTGAGCACGAAGCCGCGGCGCCCCTCCAGATCGAGGGTCTCGCCCACCAGGCGGCCGGGCATGTTGCGCACGTGGGCGAGCCGGGCCGCGAACATCCCCAGGCCGGGGCCGCCGAAGGAGCGCGGGATGCCCAGGCTCTGGCCCTCGCCGCAGGCGATGTCGGCCCCCTGGCTGCCCGGGTTCTTGAACAGGCCGAAGGCGAGCGGCTCGCTGAAGGCCGCGACGCAGAGCGCGCCGCCCGCGTGCGCGCGGTCGGCGAAAACCTTCAGGGTTTCGATCGCCCCGAAGAAGTTCGGCGACTGCACGGCGACCGCGGCGATCTCCTCGACCGCGCCCAAGGCGTCCGGGTCGCTCGTGCCGTCCGGGCGGAGGGGCAGCTCGCGCACCTCGATCCCGGTCGGGTCGAGGTAGGTCCGCACCACGCGGCGGTAGAGCGGGTGCACGGCGCGCGACACGGCCACGGCCTGGCGGCGGGTCACCCGCACCGCCATGAGCAGCGCTTCGGCCAGGGCGGAGGCGCCGTCGTACATGGAGGCGTTGGCCACCTCCATGCCGAGCAGGCGCCGGGCGAGCGTCTGGTACTCGAAGATCGCCTGCAGGGTGCCCTGGCTCATTTCGGGCTGGTAGGGGGTGTAGGAGGTCGCGAACTCGGAGCGCGAGGTGAGGAAGCCGACGGTCGAGGGGATGAAGTGTTCGTAGCTCCCGGCGCCCAGGAAGACCGAATAGCCGCGGCTGCCCGCCATGCGGCCGGCCAGTTCGTCGATGTGGGCGTTCAGCTCCCACTCGGTCATCGGCTCGGGCAGCACCATCGGGCGCGTGCGCCGGCACTCGGGCGGGATGACGGCGAAAAAGTCCTCGAGCGAGCGGGCCCCGGTCGCGGCGAGCATCGCGGCGATGTCCTCGGGGGTGTGCGGCAGGTAGCGCATGGCGCTCATCCTTTCAGCTTGGCGACGTATGCCTCGCGGGCGAGGAGGGCCTTGGCCTCGTCGGCCGCGGAGGGCTCGACCAGGATCATCCAGCCGTCGTCGTAGGGGCTGCCGTTCACGATCTCCGGCGAGCTCTCGAGGGCCGTGTTGACCTCGACCACGGTGCCGCCGACCGGCATGTAGACCTCGGAGACCGCCTTGACCGACTCGACGCTGCCGAACGGCGCGCCCTTGGCCAGCGTCTTGCCGACGGGCGGGAGCTCGACGAAGACGATGTCGCCCAGCTGGTCCTGGGCGTAGTCGGTGATGCCGATGCGCACGCGGGCGCCCTCGGGCTTCACCCACTCGTGGCTTTCGGCGTACTTCAGTTCGGCCGGGAACTTGAGCTCGGAAACGTCTTTCATTGGGGGGCTCCTTTCAGGGGAAGATAAAATGAGGTGGTTGGGTATTAGTGTTTAGTGTTTGGTGTTTCGTGTTTGGTGTTTAGCGGGCCATGGCGCTTGGTAGCCACGTTGATCAGCCAGCAACGTTCTGTTTCCATGCGGGGGAGGCGTTCGGCCTCGATCATCGCGGCTGGAAAGCCGCTCCCACAGGCAGCCAAACCACTTAAAACCTGAACACCGAAAACTTTACACCAAACACCAAACACCAAACACCAAACACCAAACACGAAACACCAAACACCAATACATCTTTTCGCTACACCACATACGGTATCTTGAAATTGAAGTTCTTGTACATGACGAACGTCTCGGTGGCCAGCACGTCGTTGATCTTGCCCATCTCCTTGGTGAAGAACTCGAGCAGGTCGAAGCCGGGCTTGAGCATGACCACGAGGAAGAGGTCGAAGCGGCCGGTGACGACGCTCACCGACACCACGCCCTTGAGGCGGCTGAACTCCGAGCCCTTGCCGACCAGGTCGGGGGTCTTGAGCTTGACGCCGATGAGAATGGCCCGGTGTCCGTCCAGAGAATCGGGGTTGACCAGGCCGCTGATCTGCAGCAGCCCCTCCTGGGTCATGCGCTGCACGCGCGAGCGCACCGTGTTCTCGGAGAGGTTGAGCTTGTCGGCGATGACTTTAAAGGATTTTCGGCCGTCGCGCAGCTGGCGGATGATGGACAGGTTGGTCTGATCGAGGCGCATGGTGATAATTCCATCGCGGTGTAGGCGTTAAAAACAACATGAATGATTCTGATGAACTTGTCAATCTTCAAAAGGTATACTTGTGGAATCATCAAAAATCGCCGTTCAAAATACGAATTCCGGAGATACGGCGGCATGCTGTCCGGCCCTTCAAGATTGCAGCGACAGAAATGTTCCTTGCAATTCCCTTTTTCAACAAATATGTATGCCTATCCACCTTCCCAATTCCATGTGAACAGCAGTTTTTATCTTTATCCGTCGGGCGCTTAGGCTCCAGCCGAGGCCTTGGCATGCTATTTGGTTATTGCCAGGGACAACCCAAATCGCCAAAGGAGGCCAGCATGAAAAAGTGTGTCGTCGTTGCCGTATTGCTCCTGGTCGTCGCGGCCCTGCCCGCCATGGCCCAGAAGGACACCATCCGCATCGGCATCAACGCCGAAATGACGGGCGACATCCCCAAGGTCGGGGAGGCCACCAAGTTCGCGGCCCAGATGTGGCTCGAGGACGTCATGAAGGCGGGCGGGCTCGAGGTCGGGGGCAAGAAGTACAAGGTCGAGCTCGCGATCGAGGACAACGAGGCCAAGGCGGAGTCCGCCGCCAAGGCGGCCACCAAACTGATCACGGTCGACGAGGTGATCGCCATCGTCGGCCCGCAGGCCTCCAAGCAGGCCGTGCCCGCGGGCGAGGTCTGCAACAACTACAAGACCCCCATGATCACGGGGTGGTCCACCAACCCCAACACCACCAAGGACCGGCCCTACGTCTTCCGCGCCTGCTTCCTGGACGACTTCCAGGGGCCGGCGCTGTCGATCTTCGCCTCGGGCGAGTACAAGTTCAAAAAGGCGGCCGTGCTCTACGACGTCGCCAGCGACTACCCCAAGGGCCTGGCCGAGTTCTTCAAGAAGGACTGGGAGAAGAAAAACGGCGCCGGCTCCGTCGTGGCCTACGAGAGCTTCACCACCAAGGACACGGACTTCAGCTCGCAGCTGACCAAGATCATCAACTCCGGCGCGGAATTCCTGTTCACCCCGCAATACTACAACGAGGTGCCGCTGATCGTGCAGCAGGCCAAGCAGCTGGGCTGGAAAAAGCCGATCCTCGGCAGCGACAGCTGGGCCTCCGACGAACTGGTCAAGCTCTGCGGCAAGGACTGCAACGGCTTCTTCTTCGTTTCGCACTACGCGTCGGCGGGCGCCAAGGGCGCCACCAAGGAGTTCATCGACCGCTACAAGGCCAAGTTCGGCTACATCCCCGATGACGTGGCCGCCCTCACCTGGGATGCGATCGGGCTCATCGGACAGGCCATCAAGAACGCGGGCGCGATCACCGGCGACATCAAGAAAGACCGCGAGGCCGTCCGCAAGGCGCTGGCCAGCACGAAAGAGTTTCCGGGCATCACCGGCGCGATCAGCTTCCCGCCCAACAGCGGCGACCCGATCAAGTGCGCCAACATCGTCAAGATCAACGACAAGGGCGAGTTCGAGTTCTACAAGACCGCTTGTCCGTGACGAGCGGGTTCGCTTGGGCGAACGGCGTTTCAGAACCCCCACCCCTCCTCTCCCTCGGACGGGGGAGGAGGGGTGGGGGTGTTTTAAGTCCGTCCCTTGGTCGATTCGGGAGAAGACGGGATGACGGTTTTTCTGCAGAACCTGATCAACGCGCTCCAGTGGGGCAGCTTCTACGCCTTGATCGCGATCGGCTACTCCATGGTCTACAGCATCCTCATGCTGTTCAACTTCGCGCATGGGGACATCTTCATGACCGGCTCCTACATCGGCTTCGGGGTCGCCACCGGCCTGATCGCCCTGAGCGCCGCCGGCGTCATCGCGCTGCCCGGCTGGCTGATCCTGGTGCTCACCATCCTGATTTCCATGGTGCTCACCTCGTTCCTCGGGATGTTCATCGAACGGGTGGGGTACCGCCCCCTGCGTGAGGCGCCGCGGGCCTCGGCCGCCATCACCGGGCTCATGATCGGCATCATCCTGGAGACCGGCAACCTGATCCTGCTGGGGGCGCAGCGCGTCAAGTTCCCGGCGCTGGTCGAGCCCGTCACCTACGATCTCGGAGGGGTCTTCATCACCAACCAGAAAATCATGATCGTGGTGGTGTCCCTGTCGCTGGCCTTTGCGCTGCACCAGTTCATTCTTCGCACCCGGTGGGGCATGGCCATGCGCGCCATGGCGTTCGACTATGTCGTCGTGCCGCTGATGGGGGTCCCCATCAACAAGATCGCGGCCATGACGTTTGCGCTGGGCTCGGGTCTTGCCGCCGCGGCCGGCATCCTCTTCGGCGTGGCCTACCCGGTGCTCGACCCCTACATGGGGATCGTGTTCGGCTGGAAGGCGTTCGTGGCGGCCATCCTGGGCGGGCGCGGGTCCATCCTGGGCGCCACCCTGGCGGGGTTCATCCTGGGCTTCATCGAGATTTTCGTCGCCATGGTGTTCCCCTCGACCCTGCGGGACTTCATCGCCTATTCGATCATTCTGCTGATTCTGGTCTTTCGGCCCTACGGCCTCTTCGGCGAACCTTACTCGGTGAGGCTGAGGCTGTAGAGTTTGTTGGGTTCGTAGGGTTCGTTGGGTTTATGGAGTTAAACTCTACAAACTCAATAAACCCAATAAACCCTTGTATCAACGACGGAATACAGCCGTCTCGACTGAGATGAGATTGACCACTAATGAGTAGCAACACTGACAACACCCCCGGGCGCTTCGGGCGCTGAGACGATACTTCGGCGAGGTCCCCCTGCTGGGATGGCTGGCAGGGGCGCTGGCGGCGGTTTTGGCCGAACAGTTCGTGGGCCTCGACCTGGCGCACCTGGTGGACCTTCCCCGGATCCCGGTGCTCTTCGGGTTCGAGAATGCCATGAAAAAGCCCGAGCTGATCCCCGGGACTCTTCTTTACATCCTGTTGATCTACCTCGCGCCGACCCTGGTGGTCGGCCGGCTGCTGCAGCTTCCCTCCAACCGGGTGGCGGGTCTTCTGGCCCGGCGCTGGCCCGCCGCGTCCATCGTCTTCCACCTGGCGCTGCTCTATGCGGTCCTGCACATCTGGTCCGACATCAACGACTACCGCCTGATCGTCGTCAAGATCACGCTCATCGCGGTGATGCTCACCTTGAGCCTCAACGTCATCAACGGGTACATGGGGGAGTTTTCCTGCTCCCATCCCGGTTTCATGGCGCTGGGGGCGTACGCGGGTTCGGTGGTCACCATCGTTTTGTTCACGAACAGCAGCATGTACGGCCCCGCGCTGCTGCCGCCCGCCATCGGCCCCTACCTCTTCCCGCTGGCCCTCATCGCCGGCGGGTGCGTGGCCGCGGTGGGGGCGCTCGTGGTGGCGATCCCTTCGTTTCGCACCCGGGGCGACTACCTCGCCATCATCTCGCTGGCCTTCACGTTCATCGTCAAGAGCCTGATCGAAAACCTCGAGATCGTCGGCGGCCCCCGCGGCATGCGCGGCCAACCGGACTGGTCCAATCTGCCGTGCGTGTTCGCCACCACGGTGGTCTGCGTGGCGGTCATCAACAATTTCGTGCGCTCCACCTACGGGCTGGCGCTGAACGCCGTGCGCGACAACGAGATGGCGGCCGAGGCCATGACCGTGAACACCCGACGCACCAAGATGATCGCGTTTACGTTTTCAGCCTTCTGGGCGGGGGTGGCCGGCGTGCTCTTCGCCCACGTGCTGCGCTATGTGAACCCCGGCACCTTCGGCCTCCAGCAACTGGCCGAGGTGCTGGCCATGATGTATTTCGGGGGATTGAATTCGGTCTACGGCTCCATCGTGGGGGCCGTGAGCATCAACATGCTGAGCGAAATGCTGCGGCCGCTCGAGATCTGGAAGTGGATCTTCATCCCGCTGCTGCTGATCCTGGTCATGATCTTCCGCCCGACCGGCCTGATCGCCTTCAAGGAGTTCGACCCGGTGCGGTTGATTCAGCCGCGGAATAGAGGACCGCAGGAGCCGGCCGATGCAAAAGCGGCAGGGACGGTCGTGCAGAGAATAAGCTGATAGCTGATAGCTCATAGGGAAAGAACACTAACAGGACTTTGCTCCGGCAGTTGCTATCAGCTACGAGCTATGAGCTTGATCCTTTTGGGAGACCCCATGGTCACACAAGCGACACATGCAGCGGGCACAGCCCTTCCCGCCCCGACGAAAGCCGCACTGCTGGAAGTCGAGCACATGACCCACTACTTCGGCGGGCTGCGCGCGGTGTACGACTACACCCTGCGCGTGCCGGCCGGTGCGGTATGCGGGCTCATCGGGCCGAACGGGGCCGGCAAGACCACGATCTTCAACCTCATCACCGGCATCTACCGCCCGACCGAGGGCCGCATCACCCTCGAGGGGCAAAACCTGGTCGGCCTCGCCCCATACGAAGTCGCCTCGCGCGGCCTGGGCCGGACCTTCCAGAACATGCTCCTCTGGCGGCACATGACCGTGCTCGACCACGTCAAGCTGGCGCGCTACTCGAAGCTCGGCTACGGCCTCGTCGGCGCCTTTCTCGGCACCCGCCGGCGGCGTCGGGAAGAGCTCGAGCACGAGGCGGCGTCCCGGCGGTTCCTGGCCATGATGGGGATCGAGGCCCTGGCCGCGCAGGTCGTGACGAACCTGCCCTACGGCGCCCAGCGCCGGGTCGAGATGGCGCGGGCGCTCGCGACCGAGCCCAAGATCCTCTTCCTGGACGAGCCCACGGCCGGCATGAACCCGGAGGAGCTCTCCCAGATGATGGACATCATCCGCCGCATGCGCGACGAGATCGGGCTCGGCATCTTCCTGATCGAGCACCGGCTGCGGGTGGTGATGGAGCTCTGCGAGCGCATCCAGACCCTGGTCTTCGGCGAGGTCATCGCCGAGGGCTCCCCGCAGGAGATCCAGAACAACCCGGCCGTGATCGATGCGTACCTCGGCAAGGAGGCGGTGGCGTGAGCCTGTTATCCGTTGAAGACCTGCGCGTATCCTACGACAACATCCAGGCGCTGCACGGGCTGTCGTTCGCAATCGACGAGGGGGAGATCGTTTGCATCATCGGCGCCAACGGCGCGGGCAAGAGCACCACGCTGCGGGCGATCTCGCGCATGGTGCGGGTCCAGGCCGGCACCCGCATGACCCTGCAGGGGCGCGACCTGCTCGGCTACAGCGCCGACCGCGTGGTCAGCGAACTCGGCGTCTCGCACGTTCCGGAGGGGCGGCGGCTCTTCGAAAACCTGACCGTGATGGAGAACCTCAAGCTCGCGACCTTCGCACGCCGGGACACCGCCCAGGTGGCGGTCGACCTCAAGCGCATGCTGACGCTCTTCCCGCGTCTGGACGAGCGGCGCGTCCAGAAGGCCGGGACCATGAGCGGCGGGGAGCAGCAGATGCTGGCCGTCGCGCGCGCCTACATGAGCGGCCGCCGGATGATGCTGCTGGACGAGCCCTCGATGGGGCTCGCCCCGCTGCTGATGATGAGCATGTTCCAGGCCCTCAAGGAGATCAACCGCGAGGGCACCACGATCCTGCTGGTCGAGCAGAACGCGCGCCTGGCGCTGCAGTTCGCCCAGCGCGGCTACGTCATCGAGAACGGCAGACTCGTGCTGGACGGGCGCTCGAAGGACCTGCTGGAGAACGACGAGGTGCGGAAGGCGTATCTGGGGGGGTAAGGGGGTAGAGAGTTTATGGGTTTGTAGAGTTTGTAGGGTTGGGAGACAATAAAAGAAGCTCATAGCTGATAGCTCATAGGAAGGGACAAAAACGGAAAAAGTATCAGACAGGATCAACAGGATTGACAGGATCTTCCCGCTCTCCGGACGAGAGCGGGAACAAGTTGCCCGCCTCATAGCGCTTGGTTTTTCAGCTTCCAGCCATTCCGGGTATTTTGCCACCCTGAACCCTGAACCCTAGCCACTGCCCCTTATTGCTTCCCCGGCTTCTCGAAATACGCTTCCCCCGGTCGCATCAGCTGCTGCAGCTGGTGTTCCGCCAGCGTGAAGGGGGCGTCGCTGCCGGAGCTGACGGCCGGCCGGCTCTTGTCCTCGGCGGAGAGCGGGGCGAAGATCTTCAGCGTGTGCTCCTTGGCGCCCTTGAGCTCGATCACGGCCTCGGGCTTCTCGAAGCTCGCCGTGTCGCGGTCGTTGATGAACTTCTCGCAGCTCAGGTTCGATAGGTCGGCGAGCAGAGACTGCACCGCGGCCGGGTCGGCCGGGCGGCCGTCGGCGCTCAGCCACGCGTCCGCCGGGGCGGGCTGGCCGGCCGGGGCCTCGGCTTTCTTGCGGGTGAGGGTGGCGGTCGCACCCGCCTGCGTGATGCGGACCTCCTCGATCTCCTCCGGCGTGAACGTCAGGACGGACTTGTCGCGCAGGTCGTCCACGGCCATGCGGAAGCGGAAGCTGATGTTGTCCTGGGCGTGGAACACGCGGTCGTCGCCCGCCGGCCGCACGAAGGTGTGCCGGAACGAGGGCGCCGCCTTGCCCACGTCGAACTCGCGGCGCAGCTGGTCGCCCTGCCAGGCCTTGACGTTGGCCTTGCGCTCGTCGTCGAGTTCGTAGACCGCGTAGCTTTTGGACTCGGACACGAGCGCCGTGAGGTTCAGCGCGGTGATCGCCTCCAGGATCTCCTGGGCCGTCTTGGGGTCGACCGGCCAGCCCTGCGGTTCGATCACCCACCGCTCCGTCCTGGCGCGCCAGCGTCACCGTCTCCGCCCCGCGGGTCATCTGCACCTGGGTGATGTCGGCCGCGGCGAGCGCCGGCAGCTTCGGCAGCGTGTAGTGCGTCCGGTCCGCGCTGCGCTAGAACAGGTAGGCCGACAGCGCGGAGATCACGACGGCCAGAATCAGGTATTCCTTCTTCATTTTCATATGCTTCCCTCAGTGTGGATCTCAACACGCCGGAAGGCCAGGTTGAGGAGCGGGTAGCTCATAGCTGATAGCAAAAGCCAAAGAAAAACCATCCGACAGGATTTACAGGATTCACAGGATCTTTCCCGCTCTCCGGACGAGAGCGGGAAAAAACTGATGCTGGACGCTCTTTTTGCCCTTCCTCCCTCGACCCCTTGACCCCTTGACCCCTCAAGTTTCAACCCTGCTTGGCAAACATCCTCTGGATCGCCCGCTTGCGCGCCGAGCGGCGCAGCCACACGAACAGGCCGAAAACCGCCGTCAGCAGCGGCAGGCCGGCGATGGTGAACATCTTGATGGCCGTCTTGGCGTTGGGGCTCGTGTCATCCAGCGGGTTGAGCTTCTGCTCCTTGGCGCGCATGACGGCGATGCCCTCGCGGCCGTTCAGGAAGTCGATCACGTTCAGGGCGAAGACCGCGTTGGGGCCCCGGCCGGTCTCGTCGATGACCACGTTGCGCAGCATCTCCGAGGAGGCCATGACGAAGATCCGGCCCGGTCTGCCCTTGGCGACGAACTGGCCCTGGCGCTCGATCTGGGGGCCGGCGGCCGCCGTCGCGGCCGGCGGGTTCTGCGCGGGCTTGTCCGGGGCCTCGGCTTCCTTGGGCTGGGGCGCTTCGCGCACCGGGATCGGCTTGCCCGCGAAGTAGCTCGGGAACGAGCCCTCCAGCAGGTAGGCGAGCGGCCGGCTGGCGAACTCGTCGGGCTTCTGCGGGGGGCGCAGGCCGAGCGGGTTGAGGTTGATGGGCGGCTTCATCTCCCATGCGCGCTCCGAGCTTGCGAGCACCCGGTGGGCCCGGGCCTGGCCTTCCTGGAGCCGCTCGGGCACCGTTTCCACGGGCGAGGCCTTCACGGCCACCAGCCCCCGGATGTTCCGCATGAAGGCGAGCTCCTGGTTGATGAACTGGCTCTTGATCAGCGGCGCGAAATAGATCGGCCGGTCGCCGCCGCCCAGCTGGGCGGGCATCTCCTGGCGGTAGCAGGACTCGTCCAGAACGTAGGACGGGCGGATGCGGATGCCGTAGTGTTCGAGCAGCTTCTCCAGGCCGGTCTCCAGGGGCACGTAGACGGCCTGCCCGGGCATCTGCATCTCGTTGAAGGCGTCGACGAAAAAGGCGAGGCTCTTGCCCCGCATCAGAAACTGGTCCAGCTGGTAGAGGTCGTGGTCCGTGAATTTGTCCCGCGGCCGGATCACGAGCAGGCACTCCAGCCCCTCGGGGATGGGGCCCTCGCCCAGATTGACCGGGGCGAGCGAGTAACCGGCCGCGGCCAGCTCGCGCAGGTTGCTGAAGGCCTGCGGGTCGTCGCCGCCCTGTCCCGGCATGGCGCCCGCGAGCGGGGCGGTGCCGTGGTCGGCCAGGTACCCCAGGCGCGTGTGGATGTCGATCATCGACTCGACGCTGTCGTTGATCATGCGGCCCAGGTCCTCCATGCCGACCAGGTTGTACTGGGTGCCGATGATGGGGATGCGCACGACGTCGATGAGCGGCAGGTTGCTGCGCCGGTCCCCGTACTCCACCGTGAGCCCGATCGCGCCCTTGCCGGCCGGGATCTGGCCGTCGGCCGAGGCCGGCCAGGACAGCGCGAGCAGGTTGTAGCTGCGGGCGAGCTCCTCGAACCCGTCGCCGGTGGGCGGTTGGACGAACTCGTAGCTGAGCTTGCCGTAGGTCTTGGCGTTGAGCTCCTTGACCGTGCGTTCGACCTGCGCCGGGAGCTCGCCCATCTGCTTGATGCCCATGGCGGGCGCGATCGCGGTCAGCGCGGGCGACAGGAACATCTTCACCTGGATCTTCCCGGGCAGACGCAGCAGCGCGCTGATCTTGTCGTTCATTTTCTGGATGGCCGTGGTGATGCGGTACTCCAGCCCGTCGGTCGAGGCGATGGTCGGGATCTGCTCGATCAGGTCCCCGTGGATCAGCGCCAGCCCCATATAGGCGCGCTGGAACTTGACCTCGTCCTTCTCGATCACCTGGACCTGCATGGGGTGGATCCCGTAGGTGCTGGCGAGCTTCTGATTCTCGCGCGCCGCGGCAGGGATGTCGCCCTCCTCGGCGCTCACGTCGTAGAACCGGTAGTTGAAGAACCGGTTGGCGTTCACGGCGTACTCTTCGAGCAGGTCGCGCAGGTACTGCTCGACCGTGTTGTAGGGCGGCGGCAGGTTGCGGCTGTAGAAGACGTTGACGGTGAGCGGCTCGGAGAGGGTCGAGACCACCTTGCGGCTCACGTCGGACAGCGAGTAGATGCGCCCGCCCGTGAGGTCCCAGCGCGCGAACAGGGTGATCCCGGCCACGTTGACCAGGACGACCACCAGCAGGTAGACGGCGAACTTGACGTACACCGCAGATCGTTTCGGTTCAGGCATTGCCGACTCCTTTGACGCGTCCGGTCCGCGTGCGGCGAGGCCGGTGGCGTTCACACGGTTGCGCGCACGCCGCGGCGGGCGGGCGCGTCGATCGATCAGGTCTTCGACCGGAGCGCCAGGTGCGTGGCGTAGAGGCCGATGAAGCACAGGCTTGCGAAATAGACGATGTCGCGCGTGTCGATGACGCCCTTGGCGATGTTCTGGAAGTGGACGTCGACCGCGAGGTAGGTGAACACCGCCGTGAACCCGGCGGGCATAAAAATGGCAACCTGGTCGACCAGCGTCAGCGCAAAGCAGATCGCCAGCCCGACGATGAAGGCCACGATCTGGTTGCGGGTGACGGCCGACGCGAACAGGCCGATCGCCGCGAAGGCCGCCCCCAGCGCCACCGCGCCGAGGTAGCCGCCGGCCACCGGGCCCCAGTCGAGCGACCCCAGCAGGGCGACCGTGACCGGGTAGGCGAGCGTGGGCACGAGCATCGCCGCGATGAAGGCCACCCCGGCCAGAAACTTCCCGACGACGACGTCCGTGAACTGCACCGGCAGCGTCAGCAGGGTCTCGTAGGAGCCGACGTTGAACTCCTCGGCGAGCTGGCGCATGGTGACGGCCGGCACGACGAAGGCGAACACCGACGGCAGCAGGCTGAAGAAGTTGCGCAGGCTCGCCTGGTTGAAGAGGAAGAAGGTCGCAAAAAAGAACCAGCCCGTCACCAGCAGGAAAATGGCGATCACGATGTACGCGATCGGCGAGGTGAAATAGCTGTTGAACTCCTTACGGCAGATGCTCAGGGCCTGGCGCATGCGTCAGCTCTCCTTGGTGAGTTCCCGGAAGATGTCTTCGAGCGACTGGGTCTCCTGGTGGAAGTCGAGCAGCACCCAGTCGGTGCGGCGGATGCGGCCATAGATCTCCGCCCGCGGGTCGCTCCCGGGCCGGCAGGCGAGGACCAGCCGCACCTGACCGTCCGCAGGTTCGAGGGCCTCGATGCCCGCCACCCCCGGCACGGCCGAAAGCTCCCGCCGGGCCTCGTCCGGGTCGGCCTGTCGCAGCGTGAGGTGAACCTGGCTGCGGCTGCCGAGCGTTTCCTTCAGGCGCACGGTGCTGCTGTCGGCCGCGATCCTGCCCCGGTGAATGATGAGCACCCGGTCGCAGGTCGCCTCCGCCTCGCTCAGGATGTGGGTCGAGAAGATGATGGTCTTGGCCTTGCCGATCCGGCGGATGATCTCGCGGATCTCGACGATCTGGTTGGGGTCCAGGCCGGAGGTGGGTTCGTCGAGGACCAGCACGTCGGGGTCGTCGATCATCGCGTGGGCCAGCCCGACGCGCTGTTTGTAGCCCTTGGAGAGAATGCCGATCGGCTGGTGCATGACCGTCTCGATCCCGCACAGGCCGGCGATCTCGCGGATGCGGTCCTCGCGGCGCGGGGCGTCCATGCCGCGCACCGCGGCGACGAAGCGCAGGTAGTCGTAGACGAGCATGTCGTGGTAGAGCGGGGCCGATTCGGGCAGGTACCCGAGGGCCTTCTTGATCTCCAGGGCATGGTCCGCGATGCTGAGGTCGCCGACGTGGATGCTGCCCGAGGTCGGCTTGAGGAAGCCGGTCAGCATGCGCAGGGTCGTGGTCTTGCCGGCACCGTTCGGGCCCAGCAGCCCGAGGATTTCCCCCTGCTGGACGTTGAAGGAAATCCCGTCCACCGCGCGGACCGTGTTGTAGGTTTTGGTCAGGTTCTCGACGCAAATCATGAGTTCGGCTCCTTGCTGGATGCCGGCTTCCGCCGGCATGACAAATACTGACACAGTCCCCGTTGCGGGTGGTCGCTGGCTTTCGAACCGTTTCTAATAGAGGATCGAGAGCGGGTCTGTCAAGCGGCGAGCGCATTTCGGACCCCGGGGGGAGGGGGACCTGGTTTTTTCGCCAAATGCGCTTAATTTCTTGACGGTTTCGCCGGCCTGCGGTAGTGCGGGCGGGGAATTGAGGGGAGTGTTGGTTGAATGGTGTTTAGTGTTTGGTGTTTGGTGTTTGGTGTTTGGTGTTTGGGTGTTTGGGGTTGGGTGTTGGGTGGGAGCGGCTTTCAGCCGCGATCACGATCGAAGCGGGACGCCTCTTTCACGAGAGCCCCGAAGTTACTTTGAGGGAGGACACACATGGCGTCAGGACGTCGGGGATCGGCCCTGGTGAGTTTCATTTATGCCGCTGCGGCGGCGGTCGTTGTTTTTGCGGGCCCCGCATTCCAGGCCGTCGGGCCCGCGGGGGCGGGCGGGGGCGTCGCCTGGGCCAACACGGCCGAGCCGGCGATGATCCCGGCCAATTTCAGCCAGCTCGCCGAACAGGTCGGGCCGGCCGTCGTGAACATCCGCACGGTCAAAAACCTCAAGGGCGGCGGGCCGGTCATGCGGGGCTTCAAGCGCGACCCGAACAACCGCGACAACCGTGACAACCGCGAGAACCCCTTCAACGATTTCTTCGAGAAGTTTTTCGGCGAGGACATGCAGCGGGAGTTCAAGCAGCCCAGCCTCGGCTCCGGGTTCATCATCGACAAGGACGGCTACGTGGTGACGAACAACCACGTCATCGAGGACGCCGACCAGATCAAGGTCAAGCTGGGCGACGAGAAGGAGTTCGAGGCCGAGGTGGTCGGCCGCGACCCGAGCACCGACCTGGCGCTGCTGAAGATCAAATCCGCGAACCACGATTTCCCGGCGGTGAAGCTGGGCGACTCGAGCCAGATGAAGGTCGGCCAGTGGGTGGTCGCGATCGGCAGCCCCTTCGGCCTCGAGCGCACCGTGACGGCCGGGATCATCAGCGCCAAGGGGCGCGTGATCGGCTCCGGACCTTACGACGACTTCATCCAGACCGACGCCTCGATCAACCCGGGCAACAGCGGCGGGCCGCTGCTCAACCTCAAGGGCGAGGTGATCGGCATCAACACGGCCATCGTCGCCACGGGGCAGGGGATCGGTTTCGCCATCCCGATCAACCTCGCCAAGGGCATCATCACCCAGCTCAAGTCGGGCGGCGAAGTCACGCGCGGGTGGCTGGGCGTGGCCATCCAGGACGTCAACCAGGAGATGGCGGACTACTACGGGATCGAGAGCAAGAAGGGCGTCTTCGTGGCCGACGTCTTCAAGGGCGACCCGGCCGATGCCGCGGGGATCAAGCCCAAGGACATCATCGTCGAGGTGAACGGCCAGAAGGTCGAGACCACGCGCCAGCTGACGGCCCTGGTGGCCAACATCCCCGTGGGGCAGTCGGCCAAGGTCAAGGTCATGCGGGACGGGCAGCCCAAGATCTACAACGTCAAGATCGCCAAGCGCGACGACGCCAAGACCTCCGCGCGCAGCGAGCCGCCGGTCGACAGCCGGGACGATATGCTGGGCATGCGGCTGGCCGCGCTGACACCCGAGGTGGCGCAGCGGTTCAACATCCGCGAGGCGACCGGCGTGATCGTCATGGAGGTCCAGAGCGGCAGCCAGGCCGAGGAGGCCGGCGTGCGGCCGGGCGACATCATCAAAGAGGTCAACCGCCAGGCGGTCGAGTCGGTGAAGGACTGCCAGGAGGCCTTGAAAAAGGTCCCCAAAGACGGCCAGGTGAGCCTCTTCCTGTGGCGCAAGAATGCGGGGTTTCTGGTGGTGAAGTTGAAGAAGTAGGGCGTTATAATGAGTGCCTAAAGTGAGCTAAAATGCCTAAAGTGCCTAAAATTAGAAGGGCAGTGCCTAAAATTAAAAAGTGCCTAAAGTGCCTAAAATTGACGGAATGCAAGTCGATTTAAGCAAACGCTTCAGCCATCTTCCAACCTTCTTTTCAATTTTAGGCACTTTAGCTCATTAGCACTTTAGGCACTGCCCCTAATCGCTGATCGTCTTCTTCAAATCCGGCACCGTCTCCGGCTTGCCGCGAACCATGTAGCGGCTGTCGCCGCTGCGCGCCGTGACGTTCTCGTAGACCCCGTCGTCGCGCTTGACCAGCTTGGTGAACCCCAGGTCCTTCAGCGCGCTGTTCCCCTTGGGCGTGTTGATGTTGATGCGCGAGATCACCTTCTCCACCGGGCCGCCGCAGGTCGGGCAACGCGTCAACGGCGACTCGGTCATGGGCTGGCGGTGTTCGAACACGCGACCCAGCTCACAGGGGGCGGCGAGGTGCTGGTATTCGTAGATGGGCATGGGAAAGTCCTCAAGGGTTACAGTTAGAAGTTACAGTTGAGTTCAGAGTAGGGTTTATAGGGTTCAGGAGAAAGCTCAAGCTGTACCTATAGCTGATGCAGCTGCAGCTTTCCGCTGATCCGCCGGAGCTCATGGGCAATTGCCTGTCAACCCAGTCAATCCTGTCTGATTCTTCCAGCAGTTCCTATAAACTATCACCAACTCCCCTTGATTTTACCCCATTTCCGCCCCTCCGCCAAACGCTAAAGTTATTTTTCCAACGGGCCGATAGGACTACTGATTACAGACCGGAAGCGACACCCCTTGCGCCGCCCCCCTGTATGCGGCCCGGGTGAGCCCGTTTTTGCCTGGAGACTGAAGACGCACAATGAGCCAGACCCATGCTTCCAGCCGAGCGGACATCGACCTGAAGATCAAGGAAGCGGAGACCTGCTACGGCATGGGGATGTTCGAGGAGGCCCTCGCGCTCTACGAGCAGATCAGCTCCAACGGCGGCGGCCTGGACCCCCAGGCGCACCGGGTGCTCGGCGAGAAAATCAGCCGCCTCAAGAAGGAGATCCAGGAGCACCAGGAGTCCGACCAGAAAGGCCTCTCGGCCGAGGACATCTCCATCTTCAAGAAGACGCTCTCGGGACAGGACGACATCCCGACCCTGCTCGACGGCGCCGCCGCGCTGAAGGAGCTCGGGCTGATGGCGGAAGCCGCGGCCGAGTACGAGAAGCTCCTGCAGTTCGACCCGTCGGCCTTCGATTTCTCCAAGGCCGACTGCTCGCCCTCCAAGATCATCTGCGACTACATCCTCTGCCTGCTCGAGACCCGGGAGGCGGAGGAGGTGGTCAAGCAGGCCTACAAGGTCGTTTACCGGTTCAGCCTGGGCAACCGGGAAACCGCCCGGATCAAGTACTGGCTGGGCCAGCAGCTGGAGAAGCGCAACCAGGGCGACCTCGCCTTCGAGATCTATCGGGCGGCCGCGGAGCTCGACCCGGCCGACCCGGACATCGCCGCGCGCCTCAACGCGCTCAAGAGCAAGCTCTCCAGCAACTCGCGCTACGACTCCCTCCTGCGCAACAAAGTCATCACCACCCATCAGCTGCAGGAGGCGCTCGCGATCTCCCGCAAGATCAGCAAGAGCGTCGAATACGTGCTGGTCGACCGGTTCAAGGTCGCGGTGCCGGAGCTCGGCAAGTCCCTGTCGATGTTCTTCGGGTGCGCCTTCCGCACCTTCGACCCCGAGATGCCGGTGCCCTTCGAGCTGATCAGCAACCTCAAGAAGTCCTTCCTCCTTTATTACGTCTGGGTCCCCCTGCGCTGGGACAAGACGGGGATCGAGATCCTGGTCGACGACCCCAAGGACCTGCGCAAGACCGATCACATCCGCGCCCTCATGGGCAACCAGAAGATCAGCATCTCGGTCGGCATCAAAGAGGACGTCGAAAAGTACATCCAGCACTTCTTCGACCCCCGCAAGGAGAAGCCGATCGAGACGGGCGGGGAGGACATCGACAGCATCATGCCGGACGTCACCTTCGAGGAGGAGGAGGACATCCACGACGACCGCACCTCCCTGGACGAATCGTCCAGCCAGGTGGTCAAGTTCGTGGACCAGATCCTGGTGACCGCCTTCCGCAACGGCGCCTCCGACATCCACATCGAGCCCTCGGTGGTGACCCGCCGGACGGCCATCCGCTTCCGCACGGACGGCGTCTGCAACGAGTACATCCAGGTGCCCAACACCATGGCGCCGGCCATCATCTCGCGCCTGAAGATCATGGCCGAGCTGGACATCGCGGAGAAGCGCCTCCCGCAGGACGGCAAGATCAAGGTGCGGCGCAAGGGCATCCAGGAGTTCGAGCTGCGCCTGTCCACCATGCCGACCACCGGCAGGTTCGAGGACGCGGTGCTGCGCATCCTGACCCGCACGAGCTCGATGAAGATCGACGAGATCGGGTTGAACGAGCGCAACCTGACCGTGCTGCGCAAGCTGATCAGCCGGCCCTACGGCATGATCCTCTGCGTCGGGCCCACCGGGTCCGGCAAGACCACGACCCTGCACGCCATCCTGGGGCACGTCAACGTGCCCGGGGTGAAGATCTGGACGGCCGAGGACCCGGTCGAGATCACCCAGGGCGGGCTGCGCCAGGTGCAGATCCGTCCCAAGATCGGCCTGGACTTCGCGCGCGTCATGCGCGGGTTCCTGCGGCTCGACCCGGACATCATCATGATCGGCGAGATGCGCGATAAGGAGACCGCCACGATCGCGCTGCAGGCCGCCCTGACCGGCCACCTCGTGCTCTCGACCCTGCACACCAACAACGCGCCCGAGACCCTCACGCGCCTGCTCGAGATGGGCATGAACCCCCTGAACATCTCCGACGCCTTCCTCGGCGTGCTGGGGCAGCGGCTCGTGCGCCGGCTGTGCCCCAACTGCATCGAGGGCTACCACCCGAGCGCGGAGGAGTTCGAGGACATGCGCGTCGACTACGGGAAGGCGCTGTTCGACGCCTCCGGCTACAGCTACGGCCCCGGCTTCAATCTCAAGAAGTCCAACGGGTGCGAGAAGTGCAGCGGCTCGGGGTTCAGGGGCCGGATCGGGATCCACGAGCTCATGGAGGCCACCCAGGAGGTCAAGATCCTGATCAAGAAGAACGCCACCTCCCACGACCTCGCCCGCCAGGCCGTCCAGGACGGCATGACCACCCTCAAGCAGGACGGCATCCAGAAGATCATGAACGGCATCACCACCATCCGCGAGGTGCGGCGGGTGTGCGTGGATTAGAAACGACTGCCGATAGCTGATAGCTCATAGCTGATGGGGAGAAGCAGCTGATAGCTCATAGCTGATAGCAAAAAAGGAAAAACCATCAGACAGGATCTACAGGATCCACAGGATGATGGTTTTGGGCTTCCCCGGAAGGGAAAGCCGAAGGTCCAGTCGCCTGCGGCGCATGTGTATATGGTGGCGCCGTCGCTGCCGCGCAGCGGCTGAGGGCCTTCCCGCTCTCATCCGGAGAGCGGGAATAATCCTGTCGATCCTGTAAATCCTGTCTGGATTGCCTTTTTCAGTTGCTGGTTGCTATGAGCTATGAGCCATGAGCTTTCTTTCTAACCCTACAAACTCTATAAACCCAATAACCATTCAATGAACTCTTTTGAGGTCCCCATGCCCCGCAAAGCCCTGGTCGTCGACAGCGACTATTTCTTCGTCGAGTTCCTGTCCGGAGTCCTGGAGAAGCGCGGCTACCAGGTGCGCAAGGCCTACGACGGCAAGGAGGGGATCGCCGGCCTGGACGACGGGCCCTACGACATCCTCTTCGCCGACCTGGTGATGCCCAAGGTCAACGGCCGGCAGTTCTTCGAGGTCGTGCGCCGCAGGTTCAACGGGCACTGCTTCCCCATCGTGGCCGTCTCCGGGACGGTCATCGAGCAGATGGACGAGCTGGACGCCATCGGCGCCGACTACTTCATCGCCAAGGGGCCCATGGAGAAGCTGGCGGTCCGGCTGGACGAGTTCATCACCGGCCTGGAGCGCAACCCCGCGCTGCCGCCCTCCGAGAAGAAGATCCTCCAGACCGGCTCGGTCTTCCCGCGGCGCGACGCCATGGAGCTGCTGGTCTCGCTCGAGTTCTACCAGACCGTCATCAACGCGATCGGGGTCGGGGTGATCGTGCTCGACAAGGACACCCGCATCATCAACGCCAACCCCACGGCGTTGAAGGTCCTCGACAAGGCCATGGTGGACATCCTCAACCGGCCGATCATGGACATTCTGCCGCCCAACCGCTCCGGCGAGCTGGTGAGCGCGCTGAAGGAATCCGGACGCGAGGGCAGCGGCGGCCCGCGCTCCTTCTTCGTGGGCATGGGCGGCCGCATGCTGCGGGCCGTGATCTCGCCCCTGCGGGTTCACAACACCGCCTCGGGCTGGATCGTCGCACTCGAGGGCGCGCTCGCCTGACGTCCGCGCGGCCCCCGGCCGCAATCCGCTTGAACTTCCCACCCGCCTTTGCTAAGGGACGTCGAGGCTGCTCCTGGCTGAGAACTGGCGGCCGGGAAGTTTTGACGATTTTCGCTTTTGCCGTTTCCCACCACGACCTCGACCCATCCTGGCTTTAATCCGAAAACAAGTATCAGGCCGTCAGCCAAGGCGCGCGGCCTTTCGGGAGGCGAGCGTACTCGGCCAGTACGTGAGCAGTCACGAAAGCGCCGCGCAACGCAGGATCACGGCTTGAGACGAAGTTTTCCAGTGAGAGGGCACCATGATCCGTGCTGCCATTGCCGGCGGGACCGGTTATGCCGGCGCCGAAATCGTCCGCATTCTGAGCGGCCACCCCGAGGTCGAGATCACCGCCATCACCTCGCGCCAGTTCACGGGGCAGCGGTTCGACCAGGTCTTCCCGGCCATGGCCGGGCGGGTGGCCACCGTCTGCGAGGAGATGAACGAGGAGCGCATCTGCGCGGCCGCCGACGTCGTCTTCCTGGCGCTGCCGCACAAGCTGCCGATGGCGATCGCGCCGGGGCTTCTCAAGCGCGGCTGCCGGGTGATCGACCTCTCGGCCGATTTCCGCTTTCGGGACGCGGCCGTCTACGAGTCCGCCTACCAGCCGCACGCCGCCAAGGACCTGCTCGCGGAGACGGTCTACGGGCTGAGCGAGGTCTACACGGACGAGATCCGCAACGCCCGCCTGGTGGGCAACCCCGGCTGCTACCCGACGAGCGTGCTCCTGCCGCTGGTGCCGCTGGTCAAGGCCGGCCTCCTGGACCTCGAGAGCATCGTGGCCGATTCCAAATCCGGGGTGAGCGGCGCCGGCCGTTCGCCGTCGCTCGCGGTCCACTTCTGCGAGGTCACCGAGTCGTTCAAGGCCTACAAGGTCGCCGCCCACCGCCACAACCCGGAGATGGAAGCGGTGCTGAGCCGCGAAGCCGGGCGTCGGACCACCATCACGTTCGTGCCGCACCTGGTGCCGATGAGCCGCGGGATGCTCTCCACCATCTACGCCCGGCCGGCCGCGGCCCTGAGCGCGCAGGCGGCGCAGGACTGCATCGCCTCGTATTACAAGGACCGGCCGTTCGTGCGCCTGCGGCCGCAGGGCATGCCGCCGGACACCCTGCACGTGCGCGGGACGAACTGCTGCGACATCGGCGTCGTCATGGACGAGCGCAACCGGCGCCTGGTGCTCATGGCGGCCATCGACAACCTGGTGAAAGGCGCGGCGGGCCAGGCCGTGCAGAACATGAACCTGATGTTCGGGCT
>CAWHEZ010000001.1:0-55978 GCA_963828345.1 uncultured delta proteobacterium | reverse complement strand
TGTTTCATTGTTGACTTTTTCAGGCCTTAGCAGCCCCACTAACCTTGGCGACGGCCATCAATTCCGGATCATAGGTGCGCACTTGGCCGGACATGCTTTCGAGTATCGGTTGGGTCGTTACATGTCAACATTGAAACAACGTCCCTATCTCCTTAACGCACCTATCCGGCTGTCTAAACAACGGGGTCCCGTCGTCAGCTCCTCTCGATGGTCAAAAACAACTGAGAACAAGGTTTAGCCGCCTAACCTTGAAACAACCGAAGCCCCTGTCGGTTTTTCATGCCGGCGGGGGCTTCGTGCTTCTGGAGGACGACCTTTTGGGCAGATCCTTATTCAACCATCCATAGGGGACCCGCGTTAAGAATTATTGCAACGGGCATTCTGCTCGGCGTGCAGCTACGATTAAAAAACAAGCACTGATCACCAAAGGCGTACCAACGATAAGTCCGATAAAGGGTAGCGTAATCAAGCTTAACATGGCGAGCAACGCTCCGAGCACCAGAAGAACGCTTCCGACGCTATAGCTGGCAAGCCTCTCAAAGAGGCAGGATCTTGCACTCATGAGTTTTCTCCTTTTTAGACCCTGCTCGGAATGGACAGCTCGGTAGAGGAGGCAACTACATTCCCTCTACTGAGAGATTCCCGGCAGGGATGCTTTTTTTAGGAGGCCGGGCAGGACGTTGGGACATAAACCCTGCCTATCAGCCGTTAAAATATGATTGGAGGCACAGTGCCAACCTCCATACCGATATAGCAAATCCTAATACAGGTCGCTGGGCATGCAAGAGGTGTCAATCATTATAGGTTGCTCTTCTTTTGTGAAGCCTTCAAAAAGTGGGCAGTTAGATTCATGTTTATGTGAAGTAGCTCGATAAATCACAATAATCGACTTCGAAGCCCCTGTCGGAAATCGCTCCGGCGGGGCTTTCTATTTGGAGAAAGGGGGAAATCATGACTAAAGAGGAAAAGTCGCGCTACAGAGAGCCTGAGGCGCTAAGAGACATACTCAAACGGGTGCTCGCAGGGAAGAAGTTCATGGCGGATTGTGGGCATCGTGTGACTTTTGGGTCAAATTTGGGAAACGACGTGGCCGTGATTAACGGACGCGAGTTCAAGGTGATCTGTTCTCTGTGCGGGCACTGATTGGATTATCACACCAATACTCTCGGAAGGCCGAAAGTGAATACATGGCAGATATACGCCGTGTACTGGACCACGCAGACTTGGTGCTGGCTGTCACAACCACATCGTTCTTGGGAGTCGAAGTTGCGTTGATGTTCTCAACGTAGAGTTCAGCCGCCCGCAGCGGCGGGGCGTCGCGAGCGGCGTCTGCTGCATGCTGTTGTTGGGTGCGGTTATGCCCATGACTCACTGTCCTTGCATACGAGATGAATAATTGATGCTGGACTTGACACCCAGAATCCTTGGAATCCTTGGGGCAATGGCTCAATGTCGTCACAGCGCACGACACCCGCTGCATCGAGTTGGGCCGATGCCGCCTCAAGGTCATTGGTGACCACTTCTAACCATATTTCGGCTTGGCTGATCCCGGGAACACGGTCTATCCAGAGATTGTTAGACCCAAACTCGAAGCCAATAGACGGAGCGTGCTTCGTTATCTCTTGGAGACCAAGCACGTCCCGATAAAACTGAATGGTCGCTTCATACAAGTGCGGCGGCACTTTCATTGCGATGTTGCTGCCCGCCGCGAACTTTCCCTTTATATTCAAGTGGCCTCCTGTGAGCACCTAACGCCTGCATAACCGGGAGTGGCCCGATAGAGACACGATCCGGTTCATGCGGTTGTTAGAACAGTTATTCCGGTCCTTCAGCACCCTCACTTTGCCGATATGTGTGCAACACTTTTTCATCGGATTTGGTCATTGAATGTAAAATTTTAAAACCGCAGCATTGGGCAATATCACCGGTTTGGCGTTTCGGTGATTTGTCGGATGGTAGTTAAAGCATCTAACTTTTCAATATCATAGCAGATTTATTTCGTATATTCTTTTTTTATCCTGGTCCGTTTTTGTCAAACCCAAAGTGAAGGGGATATCCCCCTTGCATAGGTTAGCGACCGTCAATCCACGTTTTCAGAAATCTGATACAGTGCAGGTCGCAGATAGTACAATAGCTTTTTTGGATACATGTTTTCAGTGCTAATTCCAACGCTGCACTTCATCCGCGCGGTTTTTTGCGTTGGCTGAAAGCGACTGATGATATGGCTGACGGCCATCGATTGAATCGTTCGCCTACTCATGACCCAAGAAGGTCCTGCAACTTTTCAAAATTGCTCCTCAGCGGCATTCGTCAGATATCGAACCGGTTGGCGGCAACGGCATCCTCATCCCACTCCAGTCCAACGCCGGGTACGTTGGGAATATGTAGAAGGCTACCACTGATCTCATATGGCTTTTGAAGAATGGGGTCTGCCCAATTCTGCCATTCCAGCCAGTGCGCAGTTTCGGTAACCCGCATCACATGAGCGGCCACTTCCGGGTAAAGATGGGTGGATACGGGAACACCCGCTGCCCCTGCAATAGCTGCAGCTCTTAGCCATCCGGTAACGCCACCGATGCGCATGAAATCCGGCATCACCAAATCGCAGGCCTTCTTCATCAATGCTTTGTGAAGTTCCCTCGGACCATAGAAGTTCTCGCCGATCTGGATTGGCGTTTTCAACTCTGCGGTCAGTTGCTCGTAACCGTCGAGATTGTCGTAGACGATGGGCTCCTCGATCCAGTCAAGACCAAGGTCGTCAATCATGTGGCAGCGTTTCAAGGCTTCGGCCATGTCGAGGCCCTGATTGAAGTCAACCATCAGATGGATATCGCCTCCTATGGATTTGCGCACAGCTTCAACGGTTGCTATGTCTTCCTCCGGGCGGTCGCGACCCATACGCAGTTTCAGACCCAAAAAACCACCTTCTGCCTGTAATTCGACCGCCTCCGCCGCCACTTCTTCGGGTTGGCGCAGCCATAAGCCATTGCTGTTGTATGCTTTGACCGGACCTACGGAGCCGCCCAACATGCGGCAGAGGGGCATGTCCGCTGCCTTTGCTAAAGCATCCCAAGCAGCCATGTCTAAGCCCGCAGCGGCAATCATTGAAAGACCTTCATAGCCAACAAAATGGAGGGATTTACGAGCCATCGCGAAAAACTCAACCGGTGTAACCTGCTTCCCTCGAAGCAGATCACCGAGGTCGTTTAAAGCAGGCACCAGATACCGCATCGATCTTACAATATAGGGTTCAAGATAGCTTCGGCCCGTGACACCTTCCTCGGTATGAAGATCAATCAATATCAGCGGCCAATCTTCAATGGTGGCAATTCGCGCAACAACAGGGCGTTCTAGTTTGAGCACAACCGGTCGCGCCGTGATTTGTCGGAGGGTGAGCGTTTCAAAATTCATCGTTACAAGATCTCCTTTCTCGAAAAAAGAGTTCTGAATCAATATCTGATTCGTCGGGTCGGTTCGTCGTCAAGGACGAAGAAAATCTTCGAATTGGTAGCGACAAGCCACGTGTGTTGCTTCTATTGGAAAAGATGAGAATGGTGTCATTTATATCACCGATTTGGCACTTCGGTGATTTGTCGGATGTTATCACAAAGTGTAGTTTTGGCAAAAACAAACCCCTTTGCCCGAATACGGCGCAAAGGGGTTTTGCAATTAGCTTCCAAGGCGTTCTCCTTATGAGATCGTCGGAATCCCTATATCGTTAGATACATCTATCATATTTGCTTGTGTTCGCCAACCTGAGCCTCACAGGGGATTCAAACACAAGCCCCCTTGCACGGTATCAGCCGTAAGGTGGCTTACCTGCCTATCATTCTGTATCCTGCAAATAGCACGGCCGGGCTGCGCCTCTTGTTTGCTTCACGGCGGACGCTTGGCTGCCTGATTTGAGTATCAGGGAGAATTGCTGCTCAGATTGACTGTCCCCCGGCCCGCAATTCACACAAGCACAAGAGGTGCCCCGCCTTATTTCAGCATAGGCCCTGCATCTGACTTAGGTGTTGACCAAAGAGAAAGCACCCTTTAAGAATGGCCCTGCAACATATCAACACGACCTTCTTGAAAGCTGACCTGATGGAACGTATTGCCGTCTACCCCGGATCGTTCGACCCCGTCACCAACGGTCACCTGGACATCGTGCGCCGCGGGCTGAAGCTCTTCGACCGCGTCGTGGTCGCCATCCTCGTCAACCCGAAGAAGCAGTTCCTCTTCCCGCTCGAGGAGCGGCTGGACATGCTGCGGGTCTGCCTGCAGGATTTCAAGGGGGCCGAGGTGGACGCCGCCGACGGGCTGCTGGTGGACTATGCCGCCCGGCACGGGGCCACGGCCATCCTGCGCGGGCTGCGCGCGCTGTCGGATTTCGAGTACGAGTTCCAGATGGCCCTCATGAACCGCCGCCTGGACCGGGAGATCCAGACCGTGTTCCTCATGACCGGCATGCGCTGGATCTACACGAGCTCGTCCATCATCAAGGAGGCGGCCCAGTTCGGGGGCGACGTCCAGGGCATGGTCCCGCCCATGGTGCTCGCGCGGCTCAAGGAAAAATTCCCGGCCCTCGATCGCGGCCGCTGAGGCCCGCTCCCCGCCCATGGACCTCTGGCAGCTGCACATCTTCTGCCGCGTGATCGAGCACAAAAGCTTCTCGAAGGCCGCCGCGGCGGTTCACCTCTCCCAGCCCACCGTCAGCACGCACATCAAGGAGCTCGAGGGGCATTTCGGCTGCCCGCTGATCGACCGCCTCTCCAAGGAGGCGGTGCCGACCCAGGCCGGGCGGCTGCTCTACGGCTACGCCCGCCGGCTGCTGGGGCTGCGGGACGAGGCCGAAAGCGCCATGTCCCAGTACCAGGGCAAGACGCGCGGCCGGCTGGTCGTCGGGGGCAGCACCATCCCCGGGACCTACCTGCTGCCGCGCGTGGTGGGACGGTTCCAGCGCCGCTACCCGGACGTGCGGCTGTCGCTCGCGATCGAGGACACGGACGGCATCGTCGCCGGCATTCTGGAGGGCCTGCTGGAGCTCGGGGTCGTCGGCGCGGAATCGGGCGAGCGGGACATCCGGCAGGAAGCCGTGATGGAGGAGGACATGCGGCTGATCGTGCCGCGCGGGCACCGCTGGGCCGGCCGGAAGAAGATCGCGCTGGCGGAGCTGTGGGAGGAGCCCTACATCGCGCGCGAGTCGGGGTCCGGCACGCTGCAGTCGCTTGCAGGCCCGCATGGGGGAGCTGGGGCGCGACCGCGGGGAGCTCAACGTGGTTGCGGAAATGGGCAGCACGGAAGCGGTGCGCCAGGGGGTCCGGGAGGGGATCGGGGTTTCGATCCTGTCCCCGCTGGCGGTGGCCGATGACCTTGCGGCCGGTCGGCTGAAGGCCCTGGCCGTCGCGGGGCTGGAGCTGACCCGCCGCTTCTACCTCACCACCCACCGGCGCCGCAGCCTCTCGCCGCTCGCAACCGCGTTCATCGAGCTGCTGAAAGAAGAGTTGAAGGGAGATCTGGGTTTGTAGGGTTTGTTGAGTTCGTTGAGTTGGCAGGGGTGAGCTGATAGCTCATAGCTGACAGGAAAGAAATTTGAAGAAGCACTCTTCCTTCAATTTTAGGCATTTTAGGCACTTTAGCGCACTTTAGGCATTGCCCTCCTCAATCTTTCCAGCCGTGCTCGCCGATCAGCTTCACAAACCGGCACCCGCCCAGGTTGACCTCGCGCACCCCCGACTTCTCCTTCACGAACTTGAGCAGCTCCTGCGCGTGCGGGTTGCCGATCGGCGCCACCAGCCGCCCGCCGACGGCCAGCTGGTTCATCAGGACCGCAGGCACCATGGGGGCCCCGGCCGTCAGGATGATCGCGTCGAAAGGGCTCTCCTCCTCCCACCCCTTGGACCCGTCGCCGTAGCGCGTGACGATGTTGAACAGGCGCAGCTCGTCGAAAAGGCGCCGGGCCTGCAGGTAAAGCGGCCGGATGCGCTCGGTGGTGAACACCC
Source organism: uncultured delta proteobacterium (assembly GCA_963828345.1). Taxonomy (GTDB): domain Bacteria; phylum Desulfobacterota; class Desulfobacteria; order Desulfobacterales; family SpSt-501; genus SpSt-501. The sequence goes on along the minus strand of CAWHEZ010000001.1, from coordinate 49,991 downwards.
GATAGGCCAGCTGGGCCAGCACGGCCGCCTGGTAGCCCGAACCGGTGCCGATCTCCAGCACCCGGTCGTCCGGGTTCAGCGCCAGCGCCTGGGTCATCTCGGCCACGATGTAGGGCTGCGAGATGGTCTGCTGCTCGCCGATCGGGAGCGGGAAGTCGCCGTAGGCCTGGTCCCGCAGGGCCTCGCTCACGAACATGTGCCGCGGCACCCGACGCATCGCCGTCAGGACCGCCGCATCGGAGACCCCCCGGGCCTCGATCTGCTGGCGGACCATTTCCTCTCTCAGGCGCTGGTATTTCAGCGATTCCTTTTCCATACGGCTGCGGGCACCCTCGTATGCCGCCGAAGTCATATCAATGCGGCCCCCGTCTTTCAAGAGCGCGGGAGATTTGCTAAGATACGGCCGTTGCGGGGGCAGCGAAACCCCGCGGGAGTGGAGATCGGTGAAAAGCTCGCGTTTTCCGAAACAGCTGATCGTGGCGGCGGGGCTCCTGGTCGGGATCCTCGCCACCGGCACGATCGGGTTTCAGGCCATCGAGGGCTGGGGCTTCATGGACGCCCTCTACATGACCGTCATCACGGCGGCCACCGTCGGCTACCAGGAAGTCCGGCCGCTCGGGGACGCCGGGCGCGCATTCAACATGTTCCTGATTTTTTTCGGCCTCGGGACGACGACCTACGTGGCCGCGACCGTCGTCCAGTTCGTGGTGGAGGGCAGGATCCGTGCGATCATGGGGAGGCGCCGCTTGGACAAGAAAATTGATCGGCTGAGTCAGCACTACATCGTCTGCGGGTACGGGCGCATCGGCCGGATCCTCTGCCAAACCCTGCGGCAGAGACCGGTCGGCCTGGTGGCCGTCGAGAAGGCGCCCGAGCTCGTGCCGGCCATGGAGCAGGACGGCGTGCTCTTCCTCCAGGGCGACGCCACGAGCGAGGAGGTCCTCACGCGCGCCGGAATCGAGCGCGCCAAGGGGCTCGTGGCCGTTCTGGCGACCGACACGGACAACGTGTTCCTGGTCCTGACCGCGCGCCAGCTGGCGCCGCGCCTGACGATCATCGCGCGCTCCAGCCGGGAGGAATCGCGCAAGAAGCTGCTCGCGGCCGGCGCCGACCTCGTGGAGTCCCCCTACGAAATGGGGGCCTATCGCCTGGCGCAGCGAATCATGCGGCCGGCGGTGACCAGCTTCCTGGAATTCGCCTTTTCGACCACGCGCAAGGACATCCAGCTGGAGGAGCTCGCGATCGGGGCGGGCTCGGGGCTCGCCGGCCTGAGTCTGAAGGACTCCGGCATCCGCCAAAAATACGACCTGATCGTGATCGCCATCAAAAAGGCGGACGGGACGATGCTGTTCAACCCGTCCTTCGAGTCCGTCATCGCGGCGGGGGACACGGTCATTGCGGTGGGCGAGGCGGAGAACCTGGACCGGCTGGAGAAGGTCCTGGCCCCGCGCGGGAAGGCGTGACCGAAGGGGCCCATACCGGATTCAGGATGCTGGATGTGGAGAGACCGGTACCGGATTCGTCATGCCGGCTTTCGCCGGCATGACGAACCAAAAAAAATCGCGGCTGGAAAGCCGCTCCCACGGATGAAACCGGTCGAGTCTGGTAGAGGCCGATCCTACTACGGGCTAACGGGCTAACGGGTCAACGGGCCAACGATGCTTTCTGCATCCTGCATCTGTGTATCCTGTATCTAAATTCTCATCCCGTATTTCGCATCCCGTATCCTGCATCCTGCATCTATATCTTGTAGATGATCCGCTTGTCCGTGATGATGATGTCCACGTGGCGGTCGTGGGATTCGGTGGGGACCACGGGCAGGATCTGCTCTTCGAAGGCGAGCGCGACCTTGCGCGTAGTCGGGGGCAACTCCGGGATGAAGCGGTCGTAGTAGCCGCGGCCGGACCCGACCCGGCCGCCCTTCTCGTCGAAGGCCTGCCCCGGGATGATGGCGATGTCGATCTTCTGGATGGGGACCGGCTTGCACCGCTCGGGATTGGGCTCCAGTACGCCGCGCGCGCCCGGCCGCATGTCCTTGCCGAGGCTGTCGACCTTCAGGACGGCCACTTTGTGTCGCTCGGCGTCGAAGCTCGGAAGCACGACGATCTTGCTGGAGTCATAGGCTCGGCGCAATATGGCCTTGGTGCGGACCTCGCAGTCCGAGTCGACGTACAGGAGCACGATGCGCGCTTCCATAAAATTGGCGAAGTCGAACAGCCGGGACTCGATTGCCCGCGTTCTTTCGGTCCGCTGACGCTCGGTCAGGCCGCTGACGGTCTTGGCCATGTCTTTGCGAATCTGCTCTTTGGCCGCCTTGATTTCGTCCATCTGACCCCCTCAACAGAACACCGTATGCATCCGGCTCCGCGCCCCGGCTTCGACCGGGAATACTCGTTGACTAAAAAATGCCCTGTGTGTATCTAATTTAAGATTGGTGCTGCACACCCATTTCGGGCCTGACAATTCCGTTATTATAGTCAAATTATGCTGGAAATCAAGCAGATAAGGCAAAATATGGCCGCCGTCGAGGCGGCCCTGGCCAGTCGCGGGCAGGCGGCGGTCCTAGAACCGTTCCGGGCGATCGACGAGCTTCATCGCCGGACCCTGCAGGAAATCGAGGAGCTGCGGCACCGGCGCAACGTCGTGACGGACGAGATCGCGCGCATGAAGAAGGCGGGCGCAAACGCCGAAGCCATGGTCCTCGAGATGCGCACGGTGTCCGGCCGCATCAAGGAACTCGAGCGCACCCTCGGCGAGACCGAGGGACAGCTGAGCGACCTGCTGATGGGCATCCCCAACCTGCCGCACGCCTCGGTGCCGGTGGGCCGGGACAGTGCCGACAACCCCGTGGTCAAGACCTGGGGCGAGCCGCCGCGCTTCGACTTCGAGGCCAAGCCCCACTGGGACATCGGCACGCGCCTGGGGATCCTGGACCTGGAGCGAGCCGCCAAGATCACCGGCGCCCGCTTCCCGCTCTACCTCGGCGCCGGGGCTCGCCTGGAGCGCGCCCTGATCAACTTCATGCTGGACGTGCACACGGGCGAGCACGGCTACCGCGAAATCCTGCCGCCGTTCATCGTGAACCGCCAGTCCATGACCAGCACGGGCCAGCTGCCCAAGTTCGAGCAGGACCTGTTCAAGCTCGAGCAGTGGGACTACTACCTGATCCCCACGGCCGAGGTGCCGCTCACCAACATCCACCAGAACGAAGTCCTGGACGAGGAGGCGCTGCCGCTCAGCTACACGGCCTACACCCCCTGTTTCCGCTCGGAGGCCGGCTCTTACGGCAAGGACACCCGCGGGCTGATCCGCCAGCACCAGTTCAACAAGGTCGAGCTCGTCAAGTTCTGCCGGCCCGAAAGCTCCTATGACGAGCTGGAACGGCTGACGGTTGATGCGGAGTCCATCCTGGTCAAGCTCGGCCTCCCGTACCGGGTGGTGCTCCTGTGCACGGGGGACATGGGGTTTTCCGCCGCCAAGACCTACGACATCGAGGTCTGGATGCCGTCCCAGGGAACCTACCGGGAGATTTCGTCCTGCAGCAATTTCCAGGACTTCCAGGCCCGGCGCGGGAACATCCGCTTCCGGCGCAAGGGCAAGAAGGGCACCGAGCTGGTGCACACCCTGAACGGGTCCGGCCTCGCAGCCGGGCGCACCTTCGCGGCCATCCTCGAAAACTTCCAGCAGGCCGACGGCTCGGTGCGGATCCCGGAAGCGCTCAGGCCCTACCTGGGCGGAATGGACATGATCACGCCGTGAAAATCGAGGCCTTCCCGCAGGACATCCAGCCGCACCTGATCCCCTCGCACCCCGGGCGGATGATTTACCGCTGCCTCGGCTGCGACGCCACCTTCGGCATCGAACGCCTGCTCTACGTCTGCCCGCAGTGCCGCAGCGTCCTGATGCTCGAGGACGCGCACTTCGATCAAATCCGGCGCCGGCCGGGGGCGCTCTGGCGCCGCATCTTCGACTACCGCAAGATGCTGACGGTGCCCGCCCTGAAGGGCATCTACCGCTACCACGAGTTCATCGGGCCGGTCATCCCGCTGGAGGCCGTGGTCTACCTGGGCGAGGGCCACACGCCGCTCGTGCGCGCCAACGCGCCGATGCGCGACGAGGTCGGCGTCGATTTCTATTTCAAGAACGACGGCCAGAACCCGAGCGCCTCCTTCAAAGACCGCGGCATGGCGAGCGCCTTGAGCTACATCAACACGCTCGTCCGCCAGGGCGCCCTCTCGGAGGTTCTGGCCGTGTGCGCCTCCACCGGCGACACCTCGGCCGCCGCGGCGCTCTACGCGGCCTACCTGAAGCCGCGGGTCAAATCGGCCGTCCTGCTGCCCCACGGCAAGGTGACCCCCCAGCAGCTGTCCCAGCCGCTCGGCAGCGGCGCCACCGTCTTCGAGATCCCGGGGGTGTTCGACGACTGCATGAAGGTGGTGGAGGCGCTCTCCGAGGACTACCCGGTGGCGCTGCTCAACTCCAAGAACAGCTGGCGCATCCTGGGACAGGAGTCGTACTCGTATGAAATCGCCCAGGACTTCGAGTACGACGTGGGGGATCTCGCCGTCGTCGTCCCGATCGGCAACGCCGGCAACATCACGGCCGTGATGAGCGGGTTCCTGAAGTTCTTCGAGGCCGGGCTGATCCGCGCGCTGCCGAAGATCGTCGGCGTCCAGTCCCGGCACGCCGACCCGGTCTACCGGTACTACCGCGAACCGGCCGAACGGCGCCGCTTCGTTCCGGTGACGGTGCGGCCGAGCGTCGCCCAGGCCGCCATGATCGGCAACCCCGTCTCCATGCCGCGGGTGATCCACCTCGTCGAGCGCTACCACGCGACCGCGGGGCGCGAGCGGGTGTTCTTCGTGGACGTGAGCGAGCAGGACATCATGGATCGCCAGCTCGCGGCCAACCGCAGCGGCCACGTCGCCTGCACGCACGGCGGCGAGACCCTGGCCGGGCTGATCGCGGCCCGCGACCGGGGATACGTCGACTCCCGCGACACCGCGATCCTCGACTCGACCGCCCACGCCCTGAAGTTCTCCGGGTTTCAGGAGCTGTACTTCTCGGACCGGTTCCCGGCCGACTTCGAGATCACCCCGGACCCGGCGCTCGTGAACCGGCCGATCTACGTGCAACCGGCCGATCTCGAGCGCGTCCCGGCCCCGGGCAAGCCCCTGGAGGGCGAGGATTTCGCGCGCTTCGTGCGCCGCACGGCCGAGGAGATCGCCGCGCGGCTCGACCTGAAAAAACACGCCTGACCGCAACCGCCGCGGCCGGCATCCGTTCCTCTGCGAGGTGGCCGATCATGAAACCGCTGAAACTGGCGCTGCTTTTTTCCCTCCTGGTGCTCGCCGCCTGCGGCACGTCGCCGCGCTCGGGCTCCGACTCCTATTCGGGAGACCGCAAGGCGTCGGCCGAAGCCATCCGCAACCTGGGCGAAGCCTATCTCGCGGGCGGCAACCTCACGGCCGCGCTGCGCGAGCTGAAGCGGGCCGAAGGCATCGACCCCGACGACCACATCACCCAGTTCGACATCGGGCTGGTCTACCTCTACCGGGACCGCTACGACCAGGCGATCCAGCACCTGCAGCGGGCGATCACGCTCAAGCCCGACTTCGCGCCGGCCATCAACAGCCTCGGCAACGCCTACCTGGCCAAGGGCGAGTGGGACAAGGCGATCGAGGCCTACCAGCGGATCATCGAGGACGTCTTCTACGGCACCCCGCACTTCGCGCTGTCCAACATGGGCCTGGCCTACTACCAGAAGAAGGACTACCCGGAAGCGGAGAAGCAGTTCCAGGAAGCGCTCAAGATTGAACCCGGACTTCGTCAACGCGCTCGCCGGCCTGGCGACGACCTACATGGCCATGGGGCGCTACGACGACGCGATCGCGAAGCTGGAGCGCGCCGTGCGCAAGGAGCCCAAGCTGCCGCACCTGCACTACGAGCTGGGCAAGGCCTACGAGGGCGCCCGGAACCTGCCCAAGGCGCGCGAGGAGTATCAGCGCGCGGTGGAGCTGGCCCCGGACTCGCCGCTCGGCGAGGACGCCCAGAAGGCGCTGCGGCGGCTGGGGCAGTAGGACTCCTGCGGAGGACACCGGAATCGGACCGATCCGACCGATCCGACGGATCAGACGGATTTTAAAAGGACTACGGCCGGTGCGACATCTATCGCACCGGCCGTAGTTTTTGAACGCAACCGAACCCGGATTAAATCGCCCGGCGCTGCTCCAGCTGGATGATGCGCGGGGTGATGAAGATCAAGAGCTCGTTCTTGCTGGTCTCGACCCGCTCGGAGCGGAACAGCCACCCCATGGCCGGCATCTTGCGCAGCCCGGGGATGCCCTGGTCGGTCAGCTTCTTGGTGTCCTTCAGGATGCCGCCGATCACGATCGTGTCCCCGTCCTCGACCAGGATCTCGGTCTTGGCTTCGTTGGTCGAGAGCGCCGGTTCCGGCGCGGTCGGGTCCACCACGTCGTTCTTGGTGATGAAGATGCTCATCACGATGCGCCGGTCCTGGGAGACGTTCGGCGTGACCTCCAGGAGCAGGTCCACGTCCTTGAACCGCACGGTCGCGTTGCCGGAGGAGTCGCGCTCCAGGTAGGGCACCTCGAGGCCCTGCTTGATGGTGGCCTTCTTGCTGTTGAGGGTGATGATCTTGGGCGCCGAGATGATGCTGGCCCGGCCCTCGAGCTCGCTCGCCGTCAGCTTCGCGTCCACGATCGAGATGTTGGTCCCGAACAGGGTGGAGAAGTTGAAGCCGATCGAGTTGTCGGTGCGGAAGGTGCTCGGGATGTTGTTGGCGGTCAGGCTGGTCGGCCCGCTCTTCAGCGCCCCGCCGATCTTGAAGGCCTCGATCGTGATCGTGCCCCAGTCGAAGCCGATCTCGCGGTTGAAGCTGGCGTTCGCCTCGACCACGCGCGCTTCGATGACCACCTGGGCGGTCACCCGGTCGATGCGCGCCACGATCGCGCGCGCCTGGCCACCTTGTCCTGCGATATCGGTGAAGATGATCTGGTTGTTGCGATCGTCGACGGTCGCCTTGCCGCGGCCGGGGGTCAGGATGCTGGCCAGGTGCGGCAGCACGTCGGCCTTGGCGTTGGAGTAGTTGACCGGGATGTACTCGGTGATCAGCGGCTCACCCTCTTCCTCCTGCTTGCGCGCGTCCTGCTCGGCCTTGAGCTGAGCCTGGCGCATCTTCTCTTCCTGCTGCAGGGTGGTGAGGGAGGCGATGCGGATGATGTCGCCTTCACGCACCATCCCGAGCTGGTTCATCTTCAGAACGAGGTCCAGCACCTGGTCCCAGGGGACCGGTTTCTGCAGGGCGAGCGTCACCTTGCCGGTGACGTTCTTGTCGATGGCGAAGTTCTTGCCGCTGATCTCCTGCAGGATGCGGAACACGTTCTTGATGTCGGTGTCGTAGAAGTCGAGCGCGATCTTCTCGCCGGTGTACACCCGGTCCCCGGAGCCGGTTTCCACGGCCGAGGTCTTGTGGACGGTCACGGGGGCCGCGGCCGTCGGTGCGCTCCGGGTGACGGCAGGCTGCACGGCGGGTTTCACGGCCGGCGGGCCGGTGGCGGCGGCCATGGTCACCGCCGGGGCGACCGCCGGTGCCGCACCCGTCGTCTTCCACGCGGGCGGCTCGGCGCTCTCGTACGGCTTGGGCGGGATGACGGACGCGGCGAAGTTCAGGCGGATGACGTTGCCGATCTGCTCGGCCGTGTAGGGCACGTTCTCGCGCATGTCGATCGCAACGGTCGTCTCGCCCTTGCCCTGCGCGGGCGTCACCCGGTCGACCGCGCTCTCGAAGCGGGTCGTGATCAGCGGCCGCCGGTTGGGTTCCGAGACGCTGGTGTTCAGAAGCCGCAGGGTCACGCGCTTGTCGCCCGCCTTGGACATGTCGTACTGGATCGGCCGGGTGGTCCCGATGATCACGGCCGATTTGCCGTCGGGCTCGTCGGCGAACTCGACCCGGTTCACCCAGGCCGGCCCGCTCGCGACCGCCGGCGCCGGCGCCGGCGGCGGGGCGGAGGCCAGCTGCAGGCTCGGCCGCGGGGTCACGGCGGCCGCATCCCCCACCCGGATGATCAACCCGTCCTCGACCGGTTCGGCCGAGTAGCTGCCGAGGTAGGCTTTCTGGGTCTCGATGACCAGGCGGACCTTGTCCGGATAGGCCATGTGGCGGACCTGCTGCACCGGGCCGCCGCCGGCCGACGCCCGCTGCTCGCTCTTGTAGGGGCTGCTGATCCCCGGCAGGTCGTAAACGATGCGCGGGGTGTCGGACAGGGTGAAGGCCTTGTAGTTCTTCAGCGCGCCGTCGGCTTCGATCTTGATCACCGTTCCGTCCTTGGACGCGGTCGTGGTGACGCTCTTCAACGCCGTGGCGGCGACCACCGGCCGCGGGGCCGGGGGCGGGGTCACGGCGGGCACGGACGGGGCGGGCGCCGCGACGACGGCGACCGGCGCCGGCCGGTCGAACACCACCTGCACCCCGGTGTCCTGGGGCGCGAGATCGTAGGCCGCATCGCGCTTGAGCGCGATGAAGATGCTGGCGGTCCGGCCGTTTTCGGCCGATTCGGAGGTCCGGATGGCGGCCACCGTGTCGTTATCCGGCGGGAAATAGACCTCCTTGAGGTTGTCCAGGCCCGTGCCCGGGAACTTGAGCCACAGCCCGAGCGGCGCCTCCTGCTTCTCGGCCGTGTAGGGGATCGGGCCGTTGCTCCGGACGGCGACGGACAGCGCCGCGGCGTCTTCCCGGGTCACGATGTCGGTGATCACCCGGTCCGCATCCGCGCTCTGGACCTGGGCGCTCGGGGACGCGCACCCGACGGCCAGGGCGGCCAGCAGGGCGACGATGAGGACGGGGCCAAAACCGGTTTTGCGGGTGTTCAGATCGGTCATCATGTCACAGCTCTCCAGGAGGCTTCGGAAGGGTTATCTCTTTCTTCTGCAGGATCGTTTTCCCGTAAACGTCTTCGAATTCTTCCTCGACCAGGATTTTGTCCAGGCTGATGTCCACCACCTTGCCCGAGTTCAGGCCCACGAAGGTGCCCGCCCTCAGGATGTACCCCTTGCCCGTGGCCTCTTCCACCAGCGCCCGGTTGCCCGTGGGCGCGGCGATGACGGCCACGAGCTTCAACTGGCCGAGGTCGATCATTTCGAGCGGGCCCTGCGGGGCGCGCTTCTTGGCGGTCAGCTTGGCGACCGCGGCCTGGGCGGCTTCCTCCCGCAGCAGAGGCTCGAACGGGTCGACCCTGTTCTTGGCGGAGTACGGAATGGGGGCCTGGATGTTGAGCAGGGCCGCCACCTGGTTGTCGCTCACGACCACGGCGCTCTCCGGCTTGCGCGCTGCGGGGGCCGGCTGCGGCAGGGCCTCGGGCGCCGTCGCGGCCGCGGCCACGACCACCGGCGCCGGGACCGCCTGGGCCGGCATGGGAGCGGCCGGGGGCGCCTGGGTCGGGGGCGGCGGGTCCTTCGGCTTGGGCGGCAGGTCCTTCGGCCTGGGCGGCGCCGTGGGCGGCCCGGGTTCCGGCGGCTTGCCCTGGGCGATCTCGGTCGCCTCGGCCTTCGGGGCCGGGGCGGGCGCCACCTTGGGGGCCGGTTGCGCGCGCTCCGCCTGGGCAACCAGTTTCTTCCGAACCACCTGCGTTTGCGCCGTCTGGTCCGCATCGCTGCACGCCGCCACGAACGCTGCGGCGATCAGGCACACGATCCAACGAATGGGGGGCAAGGTCCTTTTTCATATCGCGCCAGTCAGCTCAGGGTTAAAGGTCCAGTTTCTTCTTCGGTTTGCCGGCGTCCGGTTTGGCCGCGGGCGCCTGGATGTTGGGCCGCACGGCGGGCGCCGCTGCCGGCTTGTCCGGTGCCGGCTCGATGAACTTGTAGGTCACGGCCGTGCAGAGGGTGTTCAGGTCGCGCCCGGCCTTGTCCGCGCTGATGGAGATGTTGTTGATGTTGATGATGCGCGACAGCCGGGCCACCCGGTCGAAGAACATGGCCTGGTGGTGGTAGTCCCCCCGGATGTTGATCTCCATCGGCAGCTCGGCGTAGAATTCCTTGTTCACCTCGGCGGCCGGCTTGAAGGAGAGCAGCTCCACCCCGAGCTCGACGCCCGATTTCGAGACGTTGGTCAGCAGCGACGGGACCTCGGCCTGCTCGGGCAGCGCGCGCATGGCGATCTTGAACTGCGCCTCGGCCTCCTGCATCTTGGCCTGGAACTTCTCCAGCTCGGCGGCATTGATCTTGGCGGTCGCCAGCTGCTTCTCCAGCTCCTGCAGCTTGGTTTCCAGCTGGTCCATCTCCTCGTAGGTCGGCAGGAAGAGGAACCAGGTGGCCGCGCCCACGAGCACCACGATCATGCCGGCCAGGATGGCCACGCGCTGCCAGAGCACGAGCGCCTCGGCTTTCTCGACGAGCCCCTGGAGAGCGGCCGTTTTCCTCTGGGTCATGTTTTTGGTATTCATCAGTTCTTCGCTCCGGCCGCGGTCGGGCCCTTGGCTTCGGGCAGCACGATAGGCTTGCGCACGCAGCTCACCTCGAAGCTCTTCAGCTGGGTTTTCTGGATCTCCACCTGTTTCAGACCCTTCAGGTCGACCTTGGAGTACATGCCGCACCCCTCCAGGCGGAGCATGAAATCGGCGACGGTCTTGTCGTCCAGGGCGAGCCCCGAGACGTTGATGTCCCGGGTGCTGTACTTGAGCGACGTCAGCCACATGCGCTTTTCGATCAGCACCTGGGTGATCGTCTCCATCAGCCGCACCGGCTCGTAGCGGCTGACCTCGAGCTCCCGGATGACGACCAGTTTTTTGTTCAAGTTGTCCAGCTTCTTCTTGATCTCGGCGATTTCCTTGTTGATCTTGTCGTACTTTTCGAGCTCGACCTTGGTGGAGGTGATGCGCTGCTTGAGCTCATCCACCCGGTTGTCCAGGAACAGGTTGACCCCGAAGAGCCCGATCACGGTCATGATCAGGGAAAGCAGGAACACCGAGAGCTGGCGCCGGATGTTCTCTTTCTTGCGCGTGGACCGGAATGGAAGCAGATTGATGCGTATCATTTGTCGTCCACTCTTCTCATGGCCAACCCCATGGCGATGGCGGCCTGGGGGGCGATTTGTCGAACGTAATCCGGTTCGAAGGTCTTCTCGTCCAGGGCGAGCTTCTTGAAGGGGTCCAGGATCTCCACCACGGCCGAAGACTCGCTGGCCAGCAGCTTGCGGAACTCTTCGATGTTGGCCCCGCCGCCGCTCAGGATGATGCGCTTGATCTGATCATCCGGGTAGTTGGTGTAGAAGAAGTCCAACGCGCGCCGGATTTCCATGCACCAGTCGGTGACCACGGACGTCGTGATCTGCCGCAGCTCCTCGCCGGACATCTTGGCGGACGGCTCGCCGAACTTGTGGAGCTCGGCCTGGTCGTAGGAGCAGTCGAGCAGCGACATGATCTTCTGGTTGATCTGGAGGCAGCCGAGCGCCACGTCGCGCATGAAGACCGAGGAGTTGCCCTTCAGGATGTTCAGCGAGGTCTTGCTGGCCCCGATGTCGATCAGAGCCACGTTCTCGTCCTGCACGTCGTAGTTGGCCTCGAACACGTTTTGCAGCGCGAAGGCCTCCACGTCGATGATGCAGGGGTTCAGGCCGGCGAGCGTCACCAGGTTGATGTAGTCGTTGACCATCTCCTTCTTGGCGGCCACCAGGAAGACACTCATCTGGTTGGGGTTGCTCTCGTTCTCCCCCAGGATCTGGAAGTCCAGATTGACGTCGCTGATGTCAAAGGGGATGTACTGCTCCGCCTCGAAATGGATGGTCTCCTGGAGCTGCTCTTCCGGCATCGTCTGAACGTTGATTTTCTTGACGATCACCGAATACCCGCCGATCGAGACCGCCACGTTCGTCTCCTTGACATTGGTCGACTTGAACAGTTGGCGGATGATGCCGGCGGCGGTTTCCGGGTCGCTGATGGCCCCATCCTCAATCGCCCCGGCCGGGATGTCCGCCATGCCGAAGCGCTTGAGTTTGAGGCCGTTCTTGGACTCGGAGATCTCGGCCAGCTTGACCGAGCGCGATCCGATGTCCAGGCCGACGAGAGTGTCTTTCTTTCCGAATAGCATGGGCGTGCGTCAGTCCTTGAAGATTTTGGGTTTTTCCGAGAGCTGCATGCCCAGCGCCAGCAGGATCTTGCGCTGGGTCTCCATCCGGCAGGGCATCCCTCTTTCGATACGGGCGATCGTGATCGGCGACACGTCGGCCTGCTTGGCCAGTTCGGTTTTGCTCAGGAGAAACGATTCACGCACGGTCTTCAGGTTGTTTTTGGCCATCGTTCGCTCTTGAGCGGTTAAAAAGGAAGTTTCAATTGACCGTAATTATCTTTAATTATATTTAATTATCGTAAGCCGGCCACTCGGCCTCCCCGGCCGGGCATCAAGGACTGAGTCATCCCCGAATTAAGCAATATCTGAGCCATATTCAGGATCAAAACCCCCCAGATCGAGCTCGCCGGTTTGAATCCCGTTTGATTCCAATCTATTTCAGGCCGAGGTGATCCCGCTGCAACCGCCGATCACCGCCCTGCCCGCAACGCCTGCCGACCGAAACCCGGCCACGCTCCGACGCACCGTCAAATTTTTGTAATTGCAGGCACGGTCCCGGGATTCGTCCGACATCGGGTCCCGCCGGTGTGCTTAGGTTATCGGCCACCGGCCGCAAAATCTTTATGACCAAAATTGCGGAATCGTGTTATTGCCTTGAATTCGCATGAATTTTTCCCTATATTGGCGCTGGACTCCACAGATGGCGGCTGACCGATGGCTCCCCCCCTGCCCGAAGAGAAGATCAAACCCTTCCGACTGGTCAAGTACTTCACCTTCACCGGGCTGGTCGTCATTTTCCTGGTCACGTTCATCCTCACGATCCTGAACACCCACTGGGTCAAGTCCATGCAACGCAAGAAAAGCGAGGACTACGCCCACGCCCTGATCGAAAACCTCAACCACCAGGTCTTCATCCAGTTCATCCTCCCGATCGGGATGAAATTCGGCAAGGTGCAGCTGCGCAGCCAGGAGCAGTTCGAACGCATGGACCGGGTGGTCCGCAGCACGCTGCACAGCTTCAAGGTCGAGGATCTCAACATCTACAGCATGAACGACACCATCTCGTACAGCTTCGAAGAAGAGCGCATCGGGGTCAGGACCATCGGGGGGACCGCGCTCGAGCAGGCCAAGATCGGCCGGTCCACCTCCAAGCTGGTGCAGCGCGGCAGCTTTCTGGAGATTCTCATGGGGTTCCCGCGGGAGGTGCGCCTGATCACCTTCGCCCCGTTGCGCTGGGAGGAGCCCCTCGGGCGGATCACGGACACGGTGCTGGGTGTCGTCGAAATCGCTCAGGACCTCTCCGAGGACTACAAGACCATCTTCCGCATCCAGATCCTGGTGGTGATCACCTGCACCGTGCTGATGGGGGTGCTGTTCGTGGTGCTGGTGTTCGTGGTCAAACGCGGCGAGGCGATCATCGAAAAGCGGGCGGCCGAACGCATGCGGCTCAAGGAGCAGCTCAGCCGCGCCGAGAAGCTTTCCTCCATGGGCGAAATGGCGGCCGGCATCTCGCACGAGATCCGCAACCCGCTCGGCATCATCCGCAGCTCGGCCGAGCTGCTCAAGAAGAAGGTGATCCGGATCGATCCGGCCAACACGCTGCCCGACATCATCGTCGAGGAGGCGACCCGCTTGAACGGCATCATCACCGACTTCATCAACTTCGCCCGCCCGCGCAGCCCCAAGCTCAACCCGTGCCGGGTCGAGGACATCCTGGAGAAGAACATCAACTTCCTCTCGGCCCAGATCGAGGACTCACGCTACGAAATCCGCAAGAGCTACGGCACGCCCCTGCCGGACGTCATGGGGGATGCCCCCATGCTCTATCAGTCCTTTCTGAACCTGTTTATCAACGCCATGCAGGCCATGCCCGACGGCGGCCGCATCGAGGTCGGGGTCCGCGCCGAGAACGGGCGGGTCCTCGTCGAAATCGAGGACGAGGGTCAGGGGGTCCCGCAGGAGCTGCTCGACAAGGTCTGGGACCCGTTTTTCACCACCAAGGACAAGGGGACCGGGCTCGGGCTCGGGATCGTCCGCAACATCATCGAATCCCATGGGGGCGGGGTCACCATCGCCAACCGCTCCCCCCGCGGCGCGCGGGTGACCATCGAGCTGCCGGCCCGTGCGGTAGAGACCGCGAGCGCCGCCTAACAGGCTATGGAAACCATCCTGATCGTCGACGACGAAAAAAACTACCTGCTCGTGCTGAGCGCGGTGCTGGAGGACGAGGGCTACGAGGTGCTGACCGCGCCCGACGGCGCCGAGGCGCTGGAAATCCAGAAGTCATCCGACCTGGATCTGGTCGTCACGGACATGAAGATGCCCGGCATGGACGGAATCGAGTTTCTGGAGCAGATCAAGGCCCGGGACCCGGACCTGCCGGTGATCATGATGACGGCCCACGGGACGGTCGACAAGGCGGTCGAGGCCATGCAGAAGGGCGCCTACAGCTATATCCTCAAGCCCTTCGACAACGAGCGGCTGATCCTCTTCGCCAAGAAGGCCATGTCCACCTACCAGGTGGTGAAGGAAAACCGGCGCCTCCGGGTCGCGGTCGAGTCCCAGTACCAGTTCGGCCGGATCATCGGCAAGAGCAAGCCCATGCGGGATCTCTTCGAAACGATCCAGAAGGTGGCCCCGTCCAACGCCACGGTCCTGATCGAAGGAGAGAGCGGGACGGGCAAGGAGCTGGTCGCCAAGGCGATCCACTTCAACAGCCCGCGGCGCGACAACGCCTTCGTGGCGGTCAACTGCTCGGCGCTGGCCGAAAGCCTGCTCGAAAGCGAGCTCTTCGGGCACGAGCGGGGCGCGTTCACCGGGGCCATATCGAGCCGCAAGGGCCGCTTCGAGCTCGCCCACGGCGGCACCCTGTTTTTAGACGAAATCGGCGAGCTGTCCGCCAACCTCCAGGTAAAGCTGCTGCGGGTGCTCCAGGAGCGGACGTTCGAGCGCGTCGGCGGCATGCGCTCGATCGGGGTGGACATCCGCGTGATCGGCGCCACCAACAAGAACCTGCGGGATGAGATGCTGGCCGGCCGCTTCCGGGAGGATCTCTACTACCGGCTGAATGTGGTGCACCTGACCATCCCGCCCCTGCGGGAGCGGCGCGAGGACATCCGGCTGCTGGTCAACCACTTCGTCGAGAAGTACGCACCTGAACGCAAATCGCTCGCGCCGGTGAAGGGGATGGCTCAGGAGGTAGACCGGCTGTTCTACGAATACAGCTGGCCGGGCAACGTGCGCGAGCTGGAGAACGTCATCGAGCGCGTGATGATCCTGTGCCCCAACGACATCATCACGGGCGCGGACCTGCCCACGGGGTTCAAGAACAACGTGGACAATGCGCTGCACCTGGACGGCATCCCGCCGGGCGCGCAGCTCTACCAGACCCTGGAGATGGTCGAGAAGGTGATGATCCAGCGGGCGCTGAAGATGGCCGACAATGTCCAGTCCCACGCGGCGGACATCCTCGGCATCGGTAAGAGCGGACTCAATCAGAAGATCAAGCGGTACAACCTCGAAGTCCCTCCGAAGCACTGAAAAAAACGATACTCGATGCTGGATTCTGGATCCTCGATAAGGGCCAAAATCTCAACGCGTGCATCCAGGCTCTCGAACTCCGGGATCGAGCATCCAGCATCGAGCAACGAGGATGAGCTTCAGCCCTCCACCCGCTGCCGCACGAGATTCGCATACGGGGAGTCGCCGAACTCGGAGAGCAGGCGTTTGAAGGTCTCGTCGCTCTTGGCCTTGTTGCCGAGCCGCGCACAGAGGTCCCCGATCTGGAACAGCAGATCGTCCTGCAGCGTCTTGTCGGCGACGGCGAGCGCCCGTTCGAAGTAGGGCAGGGCCGCGGCCGGCTCCTTGAGGCCCTCGTACGTGTAGCCGAGGCTCTTCAAAATCTGGAAGCGGATCAGGGGCTGGTCGGCAAACCGCTCCAGGCAGGCTTTGTACAGCTCGGCCGCCTGGGCGAAGTCGCCGGCCTGATAGCAGAGGTTGGCGTACACCAGGGTCGCCATGCGGCCGTTGGAGGTGCCGCCGTACTCGTTGACGATCCGGCGGAAATCGGCCGAAACCTCGCGGGCGGCCTTCGGCTGGTCCGCGGCCAGGCGGTCGTATTTCGCGAGGGCCTGCCCGAACAGCGCCCCCGCCTGGGCTTCCTGGCGGTTGGCGTAGTAGAGGTAGCCGGCGACGAGCAGGGCCAGCGCCAGCACGGCCGAGATCGCGTAGTTGATCTCCCGCCGGTGATGCGCCGCCCAACCGAGAAACCGGGAACTCAGCGTGAGGAACTCGTCGGGTTCCTTCAACAGCTCCTTGCGGGTTATCTTTTTTGCGGCCGCCACGTTTGTCCTCCTGTGCCGGGGGAGACCCGGGAATTGCGCCGCGCGCGCCTGCCGCCGCGCGCGGGAAGGCCTTCTATAGCGCTATTCGGCGCCCTTGGCCAGCAGTTTCCGTATCCGCGCCCACCCGTCCGCGGGGATGCTCGCCCCCACGACCTGGCAGACCTCGAACCCGCAGGCCGAGCCGAGCGCGCCGCAGGCCTCCAGGTCGTACCCCCCCACCAGCCCGAAGAGAAACCCGGCGGCCCAGAGGTCGCCCGCGCCGGTGGTGTCCACGGCCGCGCCGTCCCCGCGGGCCGCGATCCGCGCCGTCCGCCCGCCGCAGGACACCAGGCTGCCCGCCGGGCCGAGCTTCAGGGCGGCGATCTCGACCCCGCGCTGCAGCGCCGCGAGCGCGCGCCCGGGGTCGGTCTCGCCGGTGTAGGCCCGGGCCTCGTCCTCGTTGGCGATGAGGATGTCCACGAACTCCCCGACGATCTCGGTCAGCAGTCCGCGCGACTCCTCGACCACGTTGAAGCTCGCGAGGTCGAGCGACACGCGGGCGCCGGCCGCGCGCGCGGCCTTGAGCGCCGCCAGGATCAACTCGGGGTTGAAGAGCAGGTAGCCTTCGATGTGCACCACGGCCGCGCCGGCGAAGCCCTCGGGGCGGATGTCGTCCGGGCGGGTTTCGGACGCGGCTCCGAGGAAGGTGAACATGGACCGCTGCGCGTCCGGGGTGATGATCGACAGCACCCGCCCGGTGGGCGCGTCGGAGCGGAAGAGGCGGGGCTCCACGCCGCGGCCGCGCAGGCTGTCCTCGTAGAAGCGACCCATGGGGCCGCGACCGCAGGTGCCCACGAAGCGGGCCGGTCCCCCGAGCTGCGCCACCCCGACCACGGTGTTGCAGGCGGACCCGCCCGGGACCACCGCGGGCGCCGCGGAGGCCTGGGCCAGCGTGCGCTCGATGCGGTCGCGGTCGACATAGACCATCCCGCCCTTGACCGCCCCCACGGCGTTCAAAAAGGCGTCGTCGGCATGCACCAGGATGTCCACCAGAGCCGAGCCCACGCCCACGATCAATTTCCTGCCATCCGGAATCTGCATGCGAGCCCTCTCTTCCTCACCACACCAGGGAATCGTTCAGCCACCCCTTGTCGCCGTCGGCGTGCTCCACCTGGACCCAGCGCCCCTCGCGCTTGAGCACCTTGAAGGGCACCCCCTTGTCGATCTTGATCAGCACGGGCTGATCCGTCCCGGGCCCCGCGCGCAGCTGGCAGCCGTTCTGCTTCGTGATGACCGCCGGGGTCTTGTCCACCATCGTCCGGTGGATCCAGCCGCCGTCCCCTTCGAAGTCCTTGAACCGCAGCCAGACCCCGGAGGCCTCGAGGACATCTATGGGGTGATACTTCTCGACCTTCCAGAGGACGCCGGCGTTGGGCTGCGGGGCCGCGCGCACATTGGCCTCCTTCACGCTCACCGCCATGCGCTCGGCGGCAGCAGCGCCGGGGAACGCGAGCAGCAGCACCCCCAGCAGGATCCAGGTCATCGGCTTGGCCATCGGTCCCCTCCGGTGTCAGGCGTGGTAGAAGATTTCCTCGGGCAGCTGCACGCAGGTCAGCTGGTTGCCGAAAACCGCCCCGGTGTCGATCCCGATCTTGTTCGGCTGGACGAGGGGCCGGTCGAAGGGCGTGTGGCCGAACACCACGCGTTTGCCGAACGAGTGCTGGGAGTCGATGAACGACTCGCGGATCCAGAGCAGGTCTTCCGGGCCCTGCTCGGCCAGGGGCAGGCCCTGGCGCAGCCCGGCGTGCACGAAGATGAAGGCGTCGGTCTCGTGGAACAGCCGCAGGGTGTCGAAAAAACGCCGGTGCCGGGGCGGGATCGGGAACTCCCCCGGCGCGCCGTTGCGCAGGTAGCTCTCGAGGGTCTGCTGCCCCCCGTTGTAGAGGTAGAGCATGCGGTCCTTGCCCGAGAGGTAATCGGCCAGCATCTGCTCGTGGTTGCCCTTGAGGAAAACGATGTCGGGGTGCAGCTCCTGCAGGCCGATCAGGTGTTCCACGACCTCGAAGGACTGCGGCCCGCGGTCGATGTAGTCGCCCATGAACACCAGCTGGTCCCGCGACCAGTCGAGCGGGATGCGGTCCAGCAGGGCCAGCAGCCTGTCATAGCACCCGTGGATATCGCCGACGGCGAAGATGCGTTGCACGCGTTTCCCCCTTCAGCAGGTTGTCGAATAACGGCGTCTCAAGCCGTGATCCGGCGTTGCGGGGCTGTGGTGAATGTTCCCGTACGGCTCAGGATGCTGCCGTGTTCCGGCGGAGCCGCCGCGCGCCTGGGTTGACGGCCCGAACCGTGTTTTTCAACAACCGGTCGGATCGTACGCCTGCGGACGCTCGCGGGTGCCCGGGTCAGGAGCCCGCCGGCTCGACGACGATCTTCTGGGCCAGGGAGCGGCCGAGCACGAAGCGCTTCTGGCCGGCGGAAACCGCCAGCTGCCCCTGGCCGTTGTTGGTGATGACCTCGACGGCATCGCCCTGCCGCAGCCCCATGGTGAGCAGCCGCAGTCGGGCCTCGCGCCCGCCGGCGATCTCGCGGATGACGAGCCGCTCCCCGGGTTTGGCCATCGTCAGCGGCATGTGGCGGGAGCGCTCCTTCATGCACTCCGCACAGAGCCCGTAAAGCTCCATCCGATGGCGCAGCATGTGGAACCCGTGCCGTTCGGCGATTTCGATCTGGAAGGCTTCGAGCCGCTCCTCCTTGAACTCGATGATCTTGCGGCACCGGGTGCAGATCATGTGGTCGTGATGATCGCCCAAGTGGCGATGCTCATAGCGGGCCACCCCGTTGTCGAAGCGGCTCGCCACTGCAAAGCCCATCCGGCTCAGCATTTTGAGCGTGTCGCGCACGAAATCGAGCGTCACGACGACGCCCTGGGAGGTCAGGAGCGTGTGCAGGTCGTCGGAGGTGACGTGGCCCTCGATGGACAGGAAGGCTTCCAGCACCTTGAGCCGGTTGTCGAAATTCTCGACCCGCTCCTGGCTGAAGAGCTTCTTGAACTGCTCTTTTTCTCGGGCATGCAGCAGGTTCATCGTCCGGTTAGCTCGAATGGGTGGAACGTGCGCACGGCGTGCAGGTGCGGGAGGTTCAGCGGGAATGCCCGGGGATGTTCCACGTGGTGCAGGACCCACCGGAGCAGGTCCGCGTCTTGGCGGACGCGCCGGAGTCCGTGCCCGCGGACGGCGCCACGGCGAAGCAGGTCTTGCTCATCACCCGCTCGAATTCTTCGGAGCCGCACTTCGGGCAGTTCGCCGCGACCTCCTCGTTCTTTTTCATGACCAGGATTTCGAAGCACTCGTTGCAGGACAAACACTTGAATTCGTAGATCGGCATCCGACCGTCCTTTCCGTGGACAACCATGCCCCGATAAGCAGATTTTTCAAATGAAATTATAGTATTATCAATCTCACTGGGAATGTCAAGCCGCATTGCGGCCGGCCGCCGGGCCCCGGCCGTCACCGGCCCGGGCGCACGGATGACATGCCGGGCACAGTGCCTATTATGCCGTGAGCCATCGTCGCGCCCGTTCCTGCGGCGGCACTCCGACCGGCGCCGCTATCCCTGGGCCGGACGAGGCGGGGTTGGCGGGCCGGCGATGTCCGGCAGCGTGGAGGCGCATGAAGGGTTCGAGCTACAGGGCCGTTTGGCACGATTCGATCGCCGGGGTCGACCCCAGGCAGTGGAACCGTCTGGCCGACCGCCTGGCGACGCCGTTTCTAGACTGGGAGTGGCTCTGGCTGCTGGAAGCCTCGGAGAGCACCGCCGCCGCGACCGGCTGGATTCCCCGCCACCTCCTGCTCTGGTCGGGTTCGGAGCTGGTCGCCGCCGCCCCGCTCTACGTCAAGGTCCACAGTGCCGGCGAATTCGTCTTCGATCAGGCCTGGGCGGACGTGGCCGCCCGGATGGGCAAGCCCTACTACCCGAAGCTGGTGGGGATGAGCCCTTTCACGCCGATGATCGGATACCGGTTCCTGGTGGCCGAGGGGCTTGACGAGGCGGAGGTCACCGCCCGACTGCTGGACGAGATCGAGCGGTTTGCGCGCCGGCACGGCTTGGCCGGCTGCAGCTTTCACTTCGTGGACCCGGACTGGACCGAGCGGGTGGCCGACGCGGGCTACAGCGCCTGGGCCCACCAGAGCTTTGCGTGGGAAAACGAGGGCTATCGCAGCTTCGAGGATTACCTCGCGCGCTTCAACTCCAACCAGCGCCGCAACATCCTGCGGGAGCGGCGCGCGCTGGAGGCGAGCGGGGTGCGCGTGGAGATGGTCCCGGGCGCCGAACTGGCGCGCGAGCACTACGACCGGATGTACGCCTTCTACACCCGCACGAATGCCCGGTTCGGGCCCTGGGGGTGCAAGTACCTGACCCGGGCGTTTTTCCAGGGGTTGCCCGACCACTTCGCCCGGCGCCTGGTGTTCGCCGCGGCCTTCACCGCCGACCGCAGCTCACCGGTCGGCATGGCCCTGCTCGCCGTCAAAGGCCCCCGGCTCTACGGACGCTACTGGGGGTGTGAGACGGACGTCGGCTTTCTGCATTTCACCGCCTGCTATTATCGGCCGATCGAGTGGGCCATCGCGCGCGCGCTGCGGCACTTCGACCCCGGGATGGGCGGCGCCCACAAGCTGCGCCGGGGGTTCAAGGCCGTGGCCAACCACAGCCTGCATCGCTTTTTCGACGCCGGCCTGCGGCGGGTGATGGAAATGAACATCGAGGCGATCAACCGCTACGAAGAGGACGAGATCGAGGCGTTGAACGCCGATCGGCCGCTGCGGCAGCCATGAACCCATCTCAAAAATGCATCTGACGGCCGCATGCGGCGTTGCCGGCCGCCTCAACCTGCTCACATACGGGTCAGTATGCTGCGCGGTCTCGACGACCGGCGCCTTGCCTGCGACCGTGATCTGCTATTTTTTAGATGGGTTCATAGCCGGTTGTTGAAAACGGCGTCTCGGTCGCTGAAGCGGCATCAGGGCTGGATGCGCCGGGCGAGGAACTCCTGGAACTGCATGGAGAGGTCCTTGTCCCAGTACCCCACCAGCCCGGTGCGCACCGTTACCTCCGTCAGGTCCACCCCGACGATGCCGACCTTCACCGTCACGGGGGTGCCGTCCTTGCGTTCGGTCGTGATGGTCGTACGCGTCCCGTCGCTGGTCTGCTCTTTTATGGGCATGTTCAGATCCTGCAGCAGGGTGGTGCAGGCGTCCAGGGCCTGGCGGTAAGGGGCGGCGTATGTGCGCGTGAGCTCGCCGTTCGCGTAGCTGTAAGCCCCGGCCCCCGCGCCGGCCCCCACGAGCAATACACACCCCGACAGAACCCAGCCGCAAAGTATCACCGCCGCCACCTGCCGTCCGTACGCCTTCATCTCCGAGCTCCTGTCCTGATGTGGGGTCGTCCCGCCCGCCCGCGAACGAGCCGCGAGCCCCCGGGTTCGTCGCGCTAAATACCACGGCAGGGCACGCTGTCAAGCGCGAAGCGCCGCCCGCCACAAGTTGACACGGGGCGCGGTCCTGTGCCATGTTCCACGGGCCGCGCCGTGGACCGGCCCCCCTTGAAACCGACCGCCTCCGAGGACTGCCATGGAATCGCTGGAATCCGTCCGCAAACACCGTTCGTTCTGGAAAGCGCTCGTGGGCATTCTGCTCGTGCTGCTCTTCGCCTGGCCCTTGGCCTTCGGTGTGGCCTGGCTCGCCGAATACGGGTACAGCGCGATCGACCCGACCCGCTTCCCCTTCGCCGAATCCCCGGTTCACGCCGTGCTTCAGGGAGTGACCTCCGACAGCCCGGAGCCGCAGAAGGGGGCCGCCCTGGCCCGGGCCATGGTGGTCCGGCTGGACCACGAAATGAACTCGACCTTCGGGTGGTCGGTCAACGATCTGGTGGTGTCGCCCACGCGCTGGCTGGACAACCGGGCCAACCGCCAGCGCGGGACCATCTTCGCGACCCGCATGCTCAACGTGTTCTTTGCCACGCAGCTGGCCAAATACGGCACCGTGGACGCCGAGAACGAATGGCTGAAGGAAGCCCGCGAAAAGCGCTTCGCGTTTTCGGAAGACAACTGGTGGCTGCCGTCCTCGGAAAGCGAGTACCGCAAGGGCATCGAGCTCATCAACCGCTACGCGGCCGCCGTGCCCGAGGGCAAGGCCGTGTTCAACATGCGCTCGGACGACCTCTACAACCTGTTCACCTTCATCCTCAGCAACCAGTTCCTGGACCAGCCGCTCGGGCTGCTGGTGCAGGAGACGAAGGACGTGCCCTACACCGAGCTGGACGACCGCATCTACTACACCCAGGGGGTCGTTCTCGTGCTGCGCGATTTTCTCTGGGCCACGGTTCAGCTGTTCCCGACCATCCGTGAAAAGGGCGGGAGCGAAAACGTCCAGATCGCCTTGAGCCAGATGGAGCAGGTCTGCACCTTCGACCCGCTGATCGTCCTGCGGGGGCGGCACGACTCGATCATGGCCGACCACCGCGGCAAGATGGCGAGCTACCTCATCACCATCCGCGAGCGGTTGAACGATGTGGCCCAGTCGATTCGCCGGTGACCCGGCAGGGGGAAGACGACTTCAGCAGTACTTCACGCCGACGGAATAGGAATAATAGGACTGTTTCAGGGGCAGTTCCTGGAGCCACACCACTTTGGCCCGGAACACGTCGTGGGTTGCACTGTAGGGTGATTTTTCGATTCCGATGAAGATCTCGGTGCCGACATGGGGGGCGATGTCCGTTTCAAAGCACATTCCCCCGCGGCTGTAATTCAGCATCCGCCCGTCGTGGTAGTTGCCGGTCAGGTAGTTCTCGAACATGACGGTGGAAGCAAACGGAAACCGCGGGCTCTCCCGCAGCTCCCTGGTTGCAAGCGTGGCGGATTCCATCTGCGCCGGTTTTCTCCCTTCCGGAGGGTTGGCCTTGAGCCGCTCAGCCGCGGTCACATGACGCTGCAGACCGAGAGAAGCATGATCGCGGACAGGGCACTGATCAGCCCGGCGGCAACGCTAATCACGGTATTTTCCATGTCATCCTCCCGCGCCGGTGTTGTCGAGTTACAAGCACGAAATGTGCCTCACCCCAAAAAATAAAATTTGTAATCATATCATGGCGATAAAACATATCCAGCAGATGCCTTGCGCGCCTGAGAAGCAGATCATTCCACAGAAGTGGGAAAACGTATGCCCATCAGGGGCGAAATAAACGACGCATTCCGACCTGTACGGAGGGCTCGATGAACCTCTATTGGCTGGCAACCGTCACCGCCATTGGCGGCATCGCCACCGCGCTGCAGGCGCATTTTATGGGGCTCCTGGACAAGCGCGTGGGAACGCTCGAGAGCGTCTTCATCACCTATTTCGGCGGCGGGCTCCTGATCGGGGTGATCATGCTCCTGCAGCGCGGCGGCAATCTCACCGCGGCCGCGTCGGCCCCCTGGTATGCCTACAGTTCGGGTGCGCTCGGGCTGGTCATCGTCGGGGCGCTCGCCTATAGCGCTCCCCGCCTGGGGCTGGTCGCCGCCTTCACCGTTTTCGTTGCCGCCCAGTTCGCCATGGGGGCGCTCGTCGATCATTTCGGCTGGATGGGTTCGGCCGCGCGCCCGCTGACGACATCCAAAGCGGCGGGCATGGTCGTGGTGCTGGGCGGCATCTGGCTGATCCTGCGGGACTGAGCGATCCGGGACGGGTCGAGTGCACGGGGGAACCGGAAACATGGGGAAGATGCTGCGGAAGGCCTGGGCGCTGCGCCTGGGGATGATCGTTTTGCTGGTGTCGGCTTCGGGCTGCGCCTCCGTGCGCCCCCCGGTGGAGACCCCCGTCCGCCCCGCCCAGCTTTCGGCCGGCAGTTATTGGTGGTACCTGCGGTTTCGCATGGAGTGGCCTGAGGGGAAACCGCCGGCGTGGCACACGGATCTCATGCTGGCCGACCGGGTCGTCCGGCCGGTTCTCGAGCGCCGCCAGGCCGATATCGCGCTGTGGCGGTTTCACCGCCGGGCGGCCCGCGACGGGGCCGGGCACCAGTTCAGCTTTATTTTCTACGCATCGCCCGCAACGGCCCGCGGCGTCTTTGAAGACGTCGGCGCATCGCCCGCCCTGGGCCTGGCGCAGGCCGCCGGACGGGTGACGGCAGTCCTCCAGGACGACCCCTTGCACCCCTCGCGCCCGGCGCCGGCGGACACGAGCGACCCCGCCTGGTCCGCAGCCTTGCGCAGCGCCTGGCCCGACTACCTGATGGGCGCCAGCCGAATGTGGCTCGCGCTCGTGTCGCAGCATGCCGATCCTCCGCCCGAATCCCCTGCGAGCTTTGCGGAGGTGGATGCCGCCTATGCACGCGCAGACGCAGCGGTGACGGCGGTTTGGCGCGACGAGGGCCGGCACGCCTTCCTGCACCATCTCAATGCGCTCTTCGGGTACGAACCGCTCCAGATGCGCTTCTGAAACGGGCGCCCCGTTGCTGCCGTCCGGGGAAGGACTTATATTCCCATGCCCGGGACCCTGCTGTGGTCAACGCCGTCGGCGTTCAGGCGGGTGAAGTCAGGGGGTGTCGGCTGCCCAACGACCGATTGGAGGAAACGTGAAAAAATTAAACCACATGGCATATGCCGTCGTCGCCCTGGCCATCCTGATCTGCAGCGGATCGGCGTGGGCGGCGGACGCAGCGGACATGAAGGGCTGGGGGGTCGGCGACCCTTATAACCGGCTCTACAACCCGAAAGAGCTCGAGAAGCTCAAGGCCAGGGTGGTGAGGCTGGCCGAGACGGTCCCCATGCCCGGCATGTCTCCGGCCGTTGTCCTGGAGGTGCGCGAAGGCAGCCAGACCGTCACGGTCCACCTCTGCCCGTCCTGGTTTGCGAAACCGTCGGAAACCGGGCTGAAGCCCGGTGACGACGTCGTGATCCGCGGCAGCTGGGCCGAGATCAACGGCAAGGATGTCTTCCTGGCGTCGAAGGTGAAAAAGGGCGAGTCCCAGGAATTCAAGGTTCGCCTGACCAAGGACGGGACCCCGTTCTGGACGATGACGCCGGAGCAGCTGGCCCGGGAGCGGGCGGCCAAGGACGACTGATCGCGGGAGGGAGCCGATGGGTACACGAGAGTGGACCCCGGGGGAGATGCTGGAGCTGTCCGGGTCCTACTGGCGCACCTGTGCGCTGCACGCGGGCGTCAAGCTCGATGTCTTCACGGTCCTCGACGGGGAGGACCGCAGCGCCGCGGAAACGGCGACCACCATCGGCGCATCCGCCGACGGGGTCGAACGGCTGATGAACGCGCTCGCGGCCATGGGGCTGCTCGAGCACCGGGGCGGGCGCTACCGCTGCCCGGCGTCGGTGCGCTCGCTCCTGTCCCGGTCGTCGGCCGGTTACCTCGGCCACATCATCCTGCACCACCACCACTTGATGGCCTCCTGGGCGCATCTGCACGAGGCCGTGGCCTCGGGCCGCCCGGTCGGCGACGAGCCCAAGCCGGTCAGCCGCGAGGAGTGGCGCGAGAGCTTTCTGCTGGGGATGTTCAACATGGCCATGGGGCTCGCGCCCCAGGTGGCGGCCGCGCTCGACCTCGCGGGCTGCCGGCGCCTGCTCGACCTCGGGGGCGGCCCCGGGACCTACGCCATCCACTTCTGCCTCAGGAACCCGGAGCTGACTGCGACCGTTTACGATCTGCCCGCCACGCGGCCGTTCGCGGAAGGCACGATCGAGCGCTTCAACCTCGCCGAGCGCATCCGCTTCACACCCGGCAACTACCTCGAGGACCCGGTCGCGGGCCGCTACGAGGCCGTCTGGCTGTCGCACATCCTCCACGGAGAGGGGCCCGAGGACTGCCTGAACATTCTGCGCAAGGCCGTCGGCGCTCTCGAACCGGGCGGGCGGGTGATGGTCCACGAGTTCATCCTGGACGACACGAAGGACGGTCCCGTCTTCCCGGCGCTCTTCTCCCTCAACATGCTGCAGGGTACGGAGCGGGGCCGTTCCTACTCCGGCGCAGAGCTCACCGGCCTGATGTCGGCCGCCGGGGCCCGGGACATCCGGCGCATCCCCCTGCGAACCCCCAACGACTCCGGGATCCTGACTCGGTGTCGCCTGAGGCGGCCACACCCCATCACTCCGGCAAGGACGCAACCATGCCCGTCATCGTCTCATTCGTGGGCCGCTCGGAATCCGGCAAGACCACGCTGATCGAAAAGCTGATCCCCGTGCTCCTGCGGCGGGGGCTCCGGGTCGGCACCATCAAGCACACCCACCACACCCCCGAGCTCGACCGCTCCGGCAAGGACAGCGCCCGCCACCTGGCCGCCGGGGCCTCGACGGTGGTGCTCGCGTCCTCCGGGCAGATCCAGCTGGTCAAGACCGGCGTCAACGGCGGCCTGGGCGGGCTGGTCCGCTACTTCGACGACGTCGACCTGCTGATCACCGAGGGCTTCAAGCAGGAGCGCACGCCCAAGATCGAGGTGCTGCGCCGCGCCGTGAGCGACCGGCTCCTCTGCCTGCGAGGACCCCATGCTCGTGGCGGTGGCGACCGACGCGAGCATCGACCTGCCGGTGCCCGTCCTGCCGCTCGACGACCCGGAGGCGGTCGCCGATTTCATCGAGAGCGCACGTGTTCAAGAGGGCCGCGGACGATGCCGGCCGATGACCTGCCGGGCTCGCCCGGCTGAGCGTCCTGGTTTCGCGCCTACGTCGCCGCGTTCTGTGCCCGCGACCCCGACGCGGCCCCGGTCTACCGGATGAAGGCGGCTCACACCGGGCGGGTCCGCCTGGGCATCCGCGCCGGCTGGCCGCCGAAGCGGGGCTCTCCGGCCGGGCGCTCGCTCTTGGCCGAAACGGCCGGGCTGCTGCATGACGCCGGGCGCTTCGAGCAGTACGAGCGCTACCGCACCTTCCGCGACGGCGAATCCGAACACCACGGCCGGCTCGCGGTGCAGGTGATCCGCACGCACGGGCTGCTGCAGGACATTCCGGCCGCATCGAGCGGCGTATCGTCCTGGGGGCGGTCGCCCACCACAACGAAGCGCGCCTGCGGCCGCTCGCCGACCCGGCCGCGTTGTTCCTGCTGAAGCTCCTGCGCGACGCGGACAAGCTCGACATCCTGAAGATGGCGGCCGCCCGCATCGACGGGCGGCGGCGCCACGGGCCGCTCACCGATCTGAACGTGTCGGCCGAACGGGCCCTGTTCGCCCGCCGTGGTGGCCGCCATGCAGAGCCGGGCGCGTCGTCCCGATCGCGAAAGTCGGCTCGAGGTGTGATGCGCTGCTCTTCTTCCTGTCCTGGGTTTTCGACCTCAACTTCCCCGCCGCCTTCCGGCAGGTGCTCGAGGCTGGGTGGTTCGATCGCCTGGCGGGGGCGGTAGCGCCGGCAGGCGGCCATGCGCGCCGCTCGTCCGCAAAGCCCGTGACCACGCCGCGTCCCGCGCTGCGGGCGGCCGCAGCGGGCCGGCCGCCGGTTTGACTTTGGCACTCAAATCGAATAGATGGGAGCCCTTGCGCTTGCAGCAGGAAACGACCTCACCGACTCCGCCGGGATCCGCCATGACGGTTGCGCTCGAACACCTGATGTGCCACCGGGGCAACCTGGAACACGTGCTGGACAGCATCCAGGAAGGCATCATCGCCCACGACGCGGCCCGACGCATCTTCTTTTTCAACCGTGAAGCGGAAC
The DNA here is from genome assembly GCA_963828345.1 of uncultured delta proteobacterium. Lineage (GTDB taxonomy): Bacteria > Desulfobacterota > Desulfobacteria > Desulfobacterales > SpSt-501 > SpSt-501. The sequence continues at coordinate 21,896 of CAWHEZ010000001.1, read as the reverse complement.
GCATCACCGGCTACGCCCGCGGCGACGTGCTGGGACGGGACTGCCACGAGGTATTCGGGGCGCCTTTCTGCGGCGGGCGGTGTTCTTTCTGCCAGGCCCCCCCGGATCTGGCGCCCGTCGCCGACTACCCCCTGAACATCACCACCCGATCCGGAGAGCCCCGGCGCGTCGAAATGCGCGTGACCTGCATGCGCGACGACACCGGCGGCCTGTCCGGTGTTCTCGCCTCGTTCAAGGACGTGACCGATTTCCTCCGGCTGCAGATGCGCGCCGGTGAGCTGACCAGCTTCGGCAACCTGATCGGGCACGACAGTCGCATGCTCGCGGTGTTCAAGCAGATCCGCGACGCGGCCGGGTACGACTACCCGGTGCACGTGGCGGGCGAAACCGGGACCGGCAAGGAGCTGGCGGCCAACGCGCTGCACAACGAGAGCCAGCGCGCCGGCGGGCCGTTCGTGCCGATCAACTGCGGGGCGCTGCCGGAAGGGCTGATCGAAACCGAGCTGTTCGGGCACATGCGGGGCGCGTTCTCGGGCGCCATCCGGGACAAGAAGGGCCGGTTTGAACTGGCCGACGGCGGGACGGTGTTCCTGGACGAGGTGGCGGAGCTTTCCAACGCCATGCAGGCGAAGCTCCTGCGGTTCCTGCAGGAGGGGCGTTTCGAACGGGTCGGGGGCGAGCAGACGCTGTCGGTGAACGTGCGGGTGGTCAGCGCAACCAACAAGAACCTGAAAAAAGAGGTTGAACGCCGCCGGTTCCGGGAAGACCTCTACTATCGCCTCAACGTCATTCCCATCACCCTCCCGCCCCTGCGGGAACGCAAGACCGACATCCCCCTGCTGATCGGACACTTTCTCCGGGAGGCGGCCGAGCGGTATGGCCGCAAACCGCTGGAGATTTCGGTCCGGGCCATGGCCCTGATGATGGACTACCGCTGGCCGGGCAACGTGCGCGAGCTCCAGAACGCCATCCAGTTCGCCTTCGTGAAGTGCGACGGCAGCGTGATCGACCCCGAGGACCTGCCGCTCGAGCTGCGACAGGCCGCCGACGTGTGCCCGCGCCGCGGGCCTTCGCGCAAGCTCGACCCGGACGCCGTCCGTCGGGCCCTCACCCGCACCGGGGGCAACAAGGCCAAGGCCGCCAAGCTCATGGGCGTGGGTCGGGCGACCCTCTATCGCTTCCTGAACAGCCACCCGGACATGGCCTGAGCGACCCGGTCAGCGGCCGGCCCCCAACTCCGCCTGCAGCCACTCGCGCACACCCCGGTCCAGGCCGTAGACCCCCTTCAGCTCGCAGACATCCTTCTCAAACCGCGACGGCAGCTCGAACCTGGCCAGTTCCAGGGCCTCGTCCGAATTGCGGCGGATGAGGTAGACGTAGTAAGGCCGCGACCAGCAGTTGACGACGAAGTAGGTCGTGTAGTCGTCCTTGGAGCGGATCACGTACCCGTCGCCGCGCGCCCAGTTGTTGCCCCACTCGAGGTAAAGCCGCACGGCCTCCTCGGGGGTCATCTCCCAGTTGATCTCATCGATGAGATCCGGGCGTTTCTTCAGTTCTTCCAAGCTCAGCATGTGTCGTCGCCTCCACCGGTAAAGGGGCAAAAGAGTTCGGGGTTCAGGGTTCAGCAGGAGAAGGGAACTGGCCTGTGGGAGCAGCCTTTAAGCCCGGCCTGAACTCTGAACCCTGCCTCCTCAAAAACAACGGGGCGCCCGGAGGCACCCCGCTGAAGGCGTGAAGATCCCGAACGACCGGATCAGGCGGCCGCGTCGAGCGAGCGCCGATCGGCCATCGACATGAGCTGCCGCTCCCGGGCCTTGTCGATCCCGAGCGCCTTGCGCTTCTTGTCGATGTGCTCGATGATCATGCGCGCCATCTCGTAGGGGTCGTTGGCAAAGCCCCACTTGCCGAATCCGAGTTTCTCCAGATCCTCGAACAAATACTTGTGGAACTTGGTGCCTTCCACGGTGGGGAAGGTGACCCCGAATACCGTGAATACGCCGGAGGCCACGAAATACTGGCCGATAGAGATGGCCTTTTCGCTCATGTACTCGGGGGCCGCGCCCGCCACCGGGAGGTCCGCGATGCTGTTGCCCAGCCCGCCGGTTTTGACCATCTCCGAGGCCGCGATCAGGATGCGGCTGTTGTCGACGCAGGACCCGATGCCGAGCACGGGCGGCATGCCGACCGTCTCGCAGACTTCCTTGAGCCCGGGGCCGGCCAGGTGGGCGGCCTCGGGCGTGGTCAGCCCGGCCTTGGCCAACGCGATCTGCGAACAGCCGGTCTGCAGCACGAGCACGTCGTTTTTGATCAGCTCCTTGACCAGTTCGACATGAATCCAATCCTGCTTGGTGCGCGGATTGGTGCAGCCGACAACGCCGGCGACCCCGCGGATGCGGCCATTGATGATGTTGTCGTTGAGCGGGGTATAGGATGCGCGGAAGGAGCCGCCCAGCATGTAGTTGATGTACTCGTGCGAGAACCCGTGCACGCCGATGTTCTTGATCTTGGGGATCTCGATCTTGGCGGTGCGGTTCTTGAAGCGGCCGATCGCCTGCAGGACCACCTCGTCCGTGCACTCCTTGGGGGTGCGCTCGTGGAACTCGATATGGGTCGCGCCCTCGATATGGCAGCGCGGGTTGGTGGTGATGAGCTTGGTGCCGTAGCAGTCGGCGACTTTAACCAGACCCTGCTTGATGCACTGCACGTCCACGCACATCGCGTCCACCGCGCCGGTCACGATGATGGCCTCCGTGGACATGAAGTTCCCGGCGTGCGGAATGCCGTGCCGGACCAGCACCTCGGCCCCGGAGCAGCACATGCCGCACAGGTTGATGCCCTTGGCGCCCGCGGCCTTGGCCGCCTGGATCAGGGTGGGCTCGCCCACGGACTCGATCATGGACTCGAAGAGGTTCGGCTCGTGCCCGTGGACGATGATGTTGACCTGGTCTTCTTTCAGGACCCCCATGTTCACTTCGATCGCCACCGGCGACGGGGTGCCGAAGAGGATGTCCGAGATCTCGGTGGCGACCATGGAGCCGCCCCAGCCGTCGGCCAGCGCCGTGCGGCTGAACTGCTTGGTGATGTTGACGTAGTCCTGGTCGACGCCCATGTGGGTGCGGTGCATCATTTCCATGATCTCGCGCATGGCCCCGCGGGGGACCAGCCCGTGCTTGCGCCAGAGTTCGAGGGTCTTGGCCGGTACGCGCTGGGCGAACGGGATCTCCCCTTCCACCTGGGTGTAGGTGCGCTCGAGCTCTTTGTAGAGGTCCTTGGCCACATCCATGAGGTCCCGGCCCTCGGTATCGATGCCGATCGACTGGGCCACCGACTCCAGCTTCTGGGGGTTCTTGATGCGGTAGTCTTTGATGTGACCGTTCACGACCTCGCGGAAGAGGTCCAGCATGCTCATGCCGTGGTCGGTGTGCGCCGCACAACCGGATGCCACAAACCGTGCAAAATTGCGGGCCTGAATGGTGTCGATGGTGGCGCCGCAGACCCCGACCTTGGAATAGGGGTCGCGGGCGTTGAGCCGGCAGGGCCCCATGAAGCAGTGCTTGCAGCAGGCCGACTCTGAGCCAATGGGGCAGGCCTTCATGGTGTGGGCACGATCGAATGCCGTTTCCACCCCGTCCTTGCGGGCCTTGATCAGCATCTGGGCGGTCGCCTCGCAGGTGGTCACATCCCGGGGTTCCGGCAGATCTTTTTCTTTCTTTTTCAGGACCTCTTTCTTTTCCTTCTCTTCCATTCGGAATTCCTCCCTTCGTGGAAAGATTGGTATAAACCAAATTATGTCAGTATGTTCTAAACTGGGCAGGGGTCAAAACAAAACTAATGGACCACCGCCCCTCCAATCGGGGTGAGTCCGGCGCGGCGTTCAAGTGGATGCTCGGGCTTGGGAATTGTCCCCGAGAGCTACGGGAAAAAAGAGGCTTTGTCAAGCGCGGCGCGGCACCGGCGACTGCGCCCCGGCCGGAGGCCCCTTCCATTCGAATTGAGTTGAATTGAAACCATGCCTATACTAAATGACCGAATTGAAGCCTGAGCGAGAAAGGAAGCGCACATGTCCGATCCCGAATCCCTGACCCCGGCCGAAAACAGCGATCGACCCGACGTCAAAATCTATTCCCTCAGCACCTGCAGCCACTGCAAAGCCGCCAAGAAGTTCCTGGGGGAATGCACGATCAAGTACGACTTCGTGGACGTGGACCTGCTCGAGGGCGACGAGCGCAAGGCCATCGTCGAGGACGTCCGCAAATTCAACCCGCGCTGCTCCTTTCCCACCATCATCATCGGGGAGAAGGTCATCGTCGGCTTCAAGGAAACCGAAATCAAGGAGGCGCTGGGCATGGAATGAGCATCACGGCGCAACAGCTCTACGACCAGATGCGGAAGGTGCAGGAGCCCAAGGGCTACTATTTCAACACGGACCGCGAGCGCGTGTTCGAACTGCTCGAATCGCTCATCGCCAACCGCGTGCGCTACGGGTACATGGGCTGCCCCTGCCGGCTGCTGTCCGGCGACCGCGACGCGGACCGTGACATCATCTGCCCGTGCGTTTACAGCGTGCCCGACATCGCCGAGTACGGCAGCTGCTACTGCAACCTCTACGTGTCCAAGGAATGGAACGAGGGCCGGACTCCTCGCGACTACGTGCCGGAACGGCGTCCCCCCGAAAAAATGGCGTTCTGAGCCCGCTTGACTTTCGCGGCCTTCGCCTCATTTTAAACTCACTGAAATTGCAAATCATATCGGATCGTGACCGCCCGAACTCCGGCAACTGCGACCGACACTCAACCTGCGGGGGAGGCCAAGACACCACATGGAAGAGGAATGCAAAATCACGCTGAACACGGGGCTGCGGGGCGTCACGATTGCCAGCACCCGCATCTGCGAAGTGGACGGTAAAAACGGGCGCCTCGTCTACCGCGGGTATAAAATCGAGGACCTCGCCCGGGCGAGCTACGAAGAGGTCGTGCACCTGCTCCTCCACGAGCGGCTGCCCTCGCCCGCCGAGCTGACCGTTTTCCGCAAGCTCCTCGCCGCCGAGCGTACCGTGCCGGATGGTGTCCTCGCCGCGCTGAAGACCATGCCCCCCACGTCCCATCCCATGGACGTGCTCCAGGCCGCGGTCCCGATGCTGGCCAACCACGACCCGGATCTGCGCGAGGAGTCCCGCGAGGCCTCGCTGCGCATCGCCGTCCGCGCTGATCGCCAAGTTCCCCACGGTGGTGGCCGCCTGGCACCGCATCCGCAGCGGCCTGGCGCCGCTGGCCCCGTCCCCCGAGCTCGCCCACGCCGCCAACTTCATCTACCTGCTGACCGGCAAGGCGCCCGAGGCCGAGGGCGTGCGGGCCATCGACACCGCGCTCGTGCTGCACGCCGAGCACTCCTTCAACGCCTCCACCTTCGCCGCGCGCGAGGTGGCCTCGACGCGGGCTCACATGTACGCCGCGGTCGCGGCCGCGGTCGGGCTCGCTGTCCGGCGCGCTCCACGGCGGCGCCAACGCCAAGGTCATGCAGATGCTGCTGTCGATCGGGAGCCCCGACAAGGCGGTGGAATTCGTGAACGCCGAGCTCGGCGCCGGGCGCAAGATCTTCGGCCTGGGGCACGCCGTCTACGACGTCGACGACCCCCGCGCACACATCCTGGCGCCCATGTCCAAGGCGGTCGGCGAACGCCTGGGCGAACCCAAGTGGTACGAGATGTCTCGGCGCATCGAGGCGGCGGCCAAGGAGCTCTTCCGCAAGCGCAAGGGCGCCGACATCCCCGTCAACGTCGATTTCTACAGCGCCTCATTGTACTACTACCTCGGCATACCGGTCGACCTGTTCACCCCGGTCTTCGCCGTCGCGCGCGTCGCGGGGTGGGCCGCCCACATCATCGAAGAGCAGTTCGCCGGCGCCGCACCCAAACCCGTGCTGTATCGCCCGGAGTCCGAATACGTCGGGGACTACTGCGGCCCGGACGTGTGCGAGTTCGTCCCCCTGAACGAGCGCGGGTAGCCTCAATCCCCGCCGGCGGCCTCGCTACGGCCGGCCGTGCGTCCACCCCGCCTCGGGTTGGGGCGTACGCCGGCCGGTCGTGCGGGCGGCTGAGCCCACTGTTGCCACCCCGCCCCCTTCGCCACCGCAACCGTTCGACTTTGTCAAGTATTCAACCGGGTTGAAGTTGACAAAGCCCGGGCTGCGCCATAGGGTGATATGCCGGTAGCCCGCCGACGCATACCCGGGCGGAACCAGCGCTATCAACGTCAGGCAAGGAGCATTCCCATCAACGTCCTCGTCACCGGCGTATCCGGGTTCGTCGGATCGCACCTCGCGCACACCCTGATCGAGCGCGGCCACACGGTCGTGGGCCTGGCCCGCCGGGGCGCGCCCGGCCTGCCCGAGCACCCGCGGTTCCGCTTCGTGGCGGCCGACACCACCCGGTCCGGTTCGTGGCAGCACCACGTCGCAGGGGTCGACACCATCGTCAATCTCGCCGGTCGATCGATCTTCGGCCGCTGGACCGCGGCCGTCAAAGCCGAAATCCGGGAAAGCCGCATCCGGACCACCCGCAACGTGATCGAGGCCGTGCCCGCCGGTTGCCCGGTCAGGCTCATCAGCGCCTCGGGGGCCGGGTATTTCGGCAGCCGCGGAGAGGACGTGCTGGCGGAGGACGAGCCCGTCGGGACGGATTTTCTGGCAACGCTCTCGGCCGAGTGGGAGGCCGAGGCGCTGCGCGGGGGCGCGAAGGGGCTGCGCGTGGCGGCCGTGCGCCTGGGCGTGGTGCTGGCGGGCGACGGCGGAGCGCTGGCGCAGATGATCCCGGCCTTCCGGCGCTTCGTCGGCGGACCCGTCGGCGACGGGCGCCAGTGGTTTCCGTGGATCCACATGGACGATCTCGTGTCCGCCCTCGTCTTTCTGGCGGACCGGCCGGAGCTGGGCGGCGCGTTCAATCTATGCGCCCCGGAACCCGTGCGCAACCGGGAGCTGGCCGCGGCCCTCGGGCGTGCGCTCAACCGGCCGGCGGTGGTGCCGGCCCCGGCCTTCCTGCTGCGCGCCATGCTGGGAGAGTTTGCGGACGTGCTCCTGGCAAGTCAGCGCATGGTGCCGCGCCGCCTGCTGCAGCTCGGCTTCGAGTTCGACTATCCGGACATCCGCGCGGCGCTGCGCGCGATCTTCGGCGCCGGGGCCGGGCCGGAGCGGGGCTGAGGCATGGATCTGAACCCACCGGACGGCCCCGGGCTCGCGTTCCTGCTGGAGGTGTTCGACCGCAGCAGCGGCGACCCGTCCAAGAGCGTCTCCATGTTCGTCGTCGGCGAAAGCCTGGGGTGGGAACGGGAGCTCGCATCCCGCACCGCCCAGGACCTGATGGGACTGGGGCTGATCGAGATCCGCACGCTCTCGGGCGGCGTCGGATTGAGCGCGGCGGGGGCTGAGGCCGTGAACGCCGCGCGGGCCCCCGCCGCCTCGCCGAACGCGCCGATGGGCCGCGGGCCGGTGATGACCCCGGTCGAGTGTCGCCTGGCCGAGGACGCGAGCGCGCGGGTTCGCACCGAGGCGGCCGCAAACGGGCGCCTGTCGCCGGAACTGGAGGCCGACCTGCGCACCCTCGCGGCCCAGATCGCCTCCCCGCGCCCCAAGACGGCGATCGTGTGCGCGTGCCTGCGATCGATGCTCGACGCCCTGGACCCGGCGGCCCATGCCGGTCGCGCCGCAATCCGGGCGCTGCTGGGGGAGTGAGTCGCATGGCGACGCCCATCACGCTGGTTTCGTGGAACGTGAACGGCCTGCGGGCGGTGGCCCAAAAGGACTTTCAGGGATCCATCCGCGGGCTGAACGCGGACATCGTCGCGGTCCAGGAAACCAAGCTGCAGGGGGCCCAGCTGGTCCCGGCCCTGTCCGACCTGCCGGGCTACACCTCTTGCTGGTCGCACTGCGAGGTCAAAAAAGGTTACAGCGGGGTCGGCGTCTACACGCGGATTCCCCCGCGGGCGGTGCGCCACGGCATCGGGCAGCCGCGCTTCGATTCCGAGGGCCGGGTCCTGGAGCTCGACTACGGCAGCTTCGTCTTGCTGAACGTGTATTTCCCCAACGGGGGCATGAGCGAGGAACGGCTGCAGTACAAGCTCGATTTCTACGAGGCCTTTTTCGAGTACGCCGACGAGCACCGCGGCCGCGGGCGCAGCCTGGTCATCTGCGGGGACTACAACACCGCCCACCGGGAGATCGACCTCGCCAACCCGCAGGCCAACCAGAACACCTCCGGGTTCCTGGCCATCGAGCGCGCCTGGATCGACCGCATCGTGTCCCGCGGTTACGTGGACACCTTCCGGCACTTCCACCCGGACGAGGTGAAGTACTCGTGGTGGACCTACCGGTTCCGCGCGCGGGAGCGGAACATCGGGTGGCGCATCGACTACGTTTTCGTGAGCGGCGACCTGGTCGAGAGCGGGCGCGTCGGACGCGCCTTCATCGACAACGACGTGCACGGCTCGGACCACTGCCCGGTCGGCCTGTCGCTCGCAACCTGAAGCAAGGATCGGCGTGGACCCCAACCGCATCGTCGCCATATACGGCAGCCCAAGGCGCCGCGGCAACACGGCCACCCTGATGAATGCGGCCGTGGCCGGCGCCCGCGCGGCCGGGGCGCAGGTGGACGAGATCGTCCTGCGCGACCTCAAGCTGTCGCCGTGCATGGAGATCTACAGCTGCCGGGAAAGCGGCGAATGCCGCATCCGGGACGATTTTCAGGGGGTGCGCGAGCGGGTGTTGAGTGCGGCCGGCCTCATGCTGGCCTCCCCCATCTTCTATTACGCCGTCAGCGCGCACACCAAGATCCTGATGGACCGGTTCCACTCCCTCTGGGTGAAACGCGCCTGGGTGAAGCCGCCGCTCCCGCGGCCCGCCGAGCGCCGCAAGGGCTTGTTCATCTCGACCGGCGCGACCCGGGGACGCCGGCTGTTCGAGGGGACGCTGCTCAGCGTACGCTATTTCTTCGACACGCTCGACATGGACCTCTGGCGCGCGCTGCTCTATCGCGGGCTCGAGGACGAAACCGACGTGCTCGGGCACCCGGATTACCTGGCCGAGGCCGGACGGGCCGGGGGCGAGCTCGCCCGGGCGATCCGCCCCGACGGCAACCACCTCAACGGGGCCTGCGCGCCGCAGGAGTGAAGGCAACCGCATGGGACTGACGTTCGAACCGATCACGCTGGACCGCCAGAATGACTACCTCGCGCTGCTCTCCCGCTGCCCTCAGGTGGGATCGGACTACAGCTTCATCAACGCCTGGGCCTGGGCCGACGAGTACGGGCTGCAGTGGGCCTGGGATGGGGAACTGGTCTGGCTGCGGCAGTCGCGGCCGAGGGAGGCCCTGTGGGCGCCGATGGGTCCGTGGCCGGAGATCGACTGGGACCGACGCATGGAGTCGGCCGGGCTGGCCGGCCGCAGCTTCATCCGCGTCCCGGAGCAGCTCTCCGACATCTGGGCCGCGCGGTTCGGCGACCGGGTGCGGGTCGACCCGGCGCGCGACCACTGGGACTACGTCTACCTTCTGAGCGACCTCGTCGACCTCCCGGGCAACCGGTTCCACAAGAAGAAGAACCTGCTGCGGCAGTTCGAGAAAGGCTACGACTTCTCCTACGTCGAGTTCGGTCCCGAAGCTGATCGACCAGGCGCTGGCCATGCAGGAAGACTGGTGCACCTGGCGCGACTGCGAGTCCTCGGAGCTCCTGTCGTCCGAGAATCAGGCCATCTACCGCGTGCTCTCCCACTGGCACCGGTTCGACCGGATCATGGGGGGAGCGCTGATCGTCGAAGGCATCATCGTGGCCTACACGCTGGCCGAGCCCTTGACGGCGGACACCCTGGTCATCCATTTTGAAAAGGGGTGCCCGGCCTTCAAGGGCGGCTACCAGGCGATCAACCAGATGTTCCTGGCGAACGCGGGCGGCGCGTACCGTTTCGTCAACCGCGAGCAGGATCTCGGCAACGAGGGCCTGCGCAAGGCCAAGGAGTCCTACAACCCGGTCGACTACCTGCGCAAGTCGAACGTGTCGTTCGCGGGGTAAGCCCGATCGGATGGCGTTCACAACGGAGGTCCTTATGGCCGAGACGCTCGTGAAACTCGAACCCTGCCGGCTGTCAACCGAGTCGGTGTCCGACTACCGCACCCGCCTGCCCCGAATCGCGGAAGCCGTCATCGACAGCTGCAGCCTCCAGGAGTGTTACACGCATGTGGACTACGAGCCGATCCCGTCGCGAGCGGTGGTGGTCGAGATCCTCGACCGCATGCGGGAGCTGCTCTTCCCCGGCTACTTCAGCCGGGACAAGGTGGACCCGGTCACCTTGCGCTACAGCGTGGGGCAGACGGTCACGACGGTGTTCGACCTGCTGGCCGAGCAGATCTGCCGCAGCATCCGCCACGACTGCCTGCGCTACCATCAGCCCTGCGTTGACTGCGACCACCGCGGACACGACCTCGCGCTGCAGCTGCTGGAGGGGGTCCCGGACCTGCGGCGTCTGCTGTCGACCGACGTGCGGGCGACCTACGAGGGCGACCCGGCCGCCCGCAGCCACGACGAGATCATCTTCAGCTACCCCGGCCTCTTCGCCACGGCGGTCTACCGGGTGGCCCACCGGCTCTACCGGATGGGCGTCCCGCTGCTGCCGCGCATCATGACCGAGCACGCCCACAGCGTCACCGGGATCGACATCCACCCTGGAGCGGAAATCGACGAGAGGTTTGTAATCGATCACGGCACGGGGGTCGTCATCGGCGAGACGACCCGAATCGGCAAGGGGGTGCGCATCTACCAGGGCGTCACGCTCGGCGCCTTGTCGCTGCCGTTTGACGCCGGCGATCAGTATCGGGGCAAGAAGCGCCACCCCACGATCGAAGACGAGGTGATCATCTACTCCGGGGCGACCATCCTGGGCGGGGACACCGTGATCGGCGCGCGCGCGGTCATCGGCGGCAACGTCTGGCTGACCGAGTCGGTTCCGGCCGACACCCGCGTGGTCATGGAAGCCCCGCGGCTGATCTACAAGACCAACGGTGAAACTCCACGCGTCAAGGAGGGAGAGCGCTCATGAAATACTACGCAGGCATCGCCGGCACCATCGGGTCGACCCCGCTCGTGCAGCTGAACCGACTGGGGGCGGGGTTGCCCGCTCACATCCTGGCCAAGCTCGAGTTCTTCAACCCGCTCGGCAGCGTCAAGGACCGTATCGCAGCGTCCATGATCCACGCGGCCGAGATCGAGGGGCGGATCACCCCCGAGACCCTCATCGTCGAGCCCACCAGCGGCAACACGGGCATCGCGCTCGCCTTCATCTGCGCCGCCAAGGGGTACCGGCTGTGCCTGACCATGCCGGATACCATGAGCGTGGAGCGCCGCAAGCTGCTGACCCACCTGGGAGCGCAGCTCGTGCTCACCCCGGGGCCGCAGGGCATGCAGGGCGCCATCGACCGGGCGCGCGAGATCGTCTCCGCCGAGAAGAAGGCCTTCATGCCCGACCAGTTTTCCAACCCGGCCAACCCGCGGGTGCACCGCGAGACGACGGCCGAGGAAATCTGGCGCGACACCGAGGGCCGGGTGGACATCTTCGTCGCGGGCGTGGGCACCGGCGGCACCATCATGGGCGTCTCGCAGGTGCTCAAAGCGCGCAAGCCGTCCTTCCGCAACGTGGCCGTGGAGCCGGCGGGCTCCCCGGTGCTGTCGGGCGGGCAGAAAGGCCCGCACAAGATCCAGGGCATCGGTGCCGGGTTCGTCCCCAAGGTCCTGGACCCCGCCATCCTGGACGAGGTCGTGACCGTTTCCAACGAAGATGCGTTCCAAACCGCGCGCAGCCTGGCCCGCGAAGAGGGGCTGCTCTGCGGCATCTCCTCCGGGGCGGCCGTCTGGGCGGCCCTGCAGGTCGCCCGCCGCCCCGAAGCCGCCGGCAAGCTCATCGTCGTCATCCTGGCCAGCACGGGCGAGCGCTACATCTCGACGGAGCTCTTCAATTAGGGCTGGGCCCTGGATGCTCGATGAAAAGCTCGAGGGGGGTGCCGTTGGCCCGTTTGCCCGTGGGCCCGTTGTTACGGCTTGATTCCCAAATCGCTTGATTCGGCCTTTCGGCCGTCAGTGGAAAGCATAGCCGCATAACAGCAAGAGCCGACGGTTCCGGGGAACCGCCGGCTCTTTTTCTTCGAGCAAAGCGCAATGTTGTTCTTGTGGAGCGGCTTTCCAGTCGCGATGGGCTTTGGCCGGAGATGGCGATCCGGCAAGCCGTTTACCGGGCTGACGGGCCAACGGGTGAACGGGTTTGGGGGACGTTCGTTCCGAACGTGTATTTTGAGACCCAAAAAACGCGAACCCTTTGGGGAGTTCGCGTTTTGACATGGATTGCGGCGGGGAGCCTCAGCTATGCGCGGCCTTCAGGGCCTGGTCCAGGTCTGCGATGATGTCGTCCGCGTGTTCGATCCCGACCGAAATGCGGACCATCTCGGGTTCGACACCCGCTTTGAGCTGTTCCGCGGAATTCAGCTGGGAATGGGTGGTGGTCGCCGGGTGGATCACCAGGGTGCGGGCGTCCAGGATGTTCGCGAGGTGTGAGCAGAGCTTGACCGCTTCGATGAACTTGCGGCCGGCCTCAAGCCCGCCCTTGAGGCCGAAACCGAACACGGCGCTGGGCCCCATGGGGAAGTACTTCTGCGAACGAGCGTAATCCGGGTGGCTCTTCAGGCCGGCGTAGTTCACCCACTTCACGAACGGGTGCTTTTCCAAAAAGCCGGCGACTTTCTGCGCATTTTCACAATGCGCCCTGGCGCGCAGCGGCAGGGTCTCGAGGCCCTGGAGGATGAGGAAGCTGTTCATCGGAGCGAGGGCCGCACCGATGTCCCGCATCAGGCCCGTGCGCAGCTTGACGCAGAAGGCCGTGCACGGGACCCCCTCGAGCGTGCACAGCGCCTGCCAGAAGTTGAGGCCGTGGTAGCTGGGGTCGGGCGCGGTGATCTCCGGGAACTTGCCGCCCTTGGCCCAGTCGAAGCCGCCCGCCTCGACCACCGCCCCGCCGATGCTGTTCCCGTGCCCGCCGATGATCTTGGTGAGCGAGTAGACGGCGATGTCGCAGCCGTGCTCGAAGGGGTTGAAGATCGGGGGCGGGGAGACCGTGTTGTCGACGATGAAGGGGATGCCGTGCCGGTGGGCGACGTCCGCAAGCATTTTGAAATCGTCCACGTTGCAGCGCGGGTTCCCGATGCTCTCGGTGTAGACGAGCCGCGTGTTGCCGTCGATGGCCGCCTCGACGTTCGACGCCTTTGAAGTGTCGACGAACCGCACCTCGATCCCGAAGCGCTTGAGCGTGTTCTCGAAGAGGACGTGGGTCCCGCCGTAGAGGTTCGCGCCGGAGACGATGTTCTGGCCCACGCCCGCGATCGCGGCCACCGCATAGAACACGGCGGACATGCCCGACGCGGTGCAGATCGCGGCGGTCCCGCCGTGCAGCGCGGCCAGCCGCCGCTCGAGCACGTCGGTGGTCGGGTTGCCGATCCGCGTGTAGATGAACCCGCTGGTGTCGCGCAACGCGAAGAGGTCGGCCGCATGCTGCGTGTCTTTGAACACGTAGCTGGTGGTCTGGTAGATGGGAACCGCGCGGGAAAGGGTCTGGGCGTCGGGCGAATGCCCGGAGTGCAGCACCACGGATTCGATGTGCAGTTTGGGGTCGGCCATGGGGTCTCCTCCTGTGATGGGTTTGGACAGCGGCCCGAACATAATGCCCGGACTGCGCCTTGACAAGCACGGTCAAAACGCCCGATAGTAGCCACCCAACCGCACATTCCCGTCATCCCGGAAACGGGCCCCCACCCCCGACGACGGGCTGCGACGGGGCCTGAAGGTGGCGCCATGAAACTCAGCGACCTGCCGATTTTCAACCTGTTCCGATCCCGCGGCCGCGTGTCGCGGCAGGAACGGATGGCGGCATTCACCCTCAAGTACGACAACTTCAAGCTGCTCCTGGAATCCAACACCGAGCTGCTCAAGATCATTTCGGACATCGAGCAGAAACTGCGGGGCCAATCCCCCTTCGGGCTGCCCTACATCGAGGCCCAGACCATGCGGGCCTTCTTCCACTGCAGCCGGATGATCCAGTGCATCGAAAAGATGGCGGGCCGGCCCTACGCCGGGTTGAAGGAGGCGCTCGAGCGGGTTCAGCAGGCCATCAAAGGCCAGACCGGAGCGGTGGCGCGCTCGACCTGCCGCGATTTCGTCCTGGGTCATGCCGCGATCCGCCGCGAGATGGCGGACGTCGTGGGCGAAAAGAACGCCAACATCGCAGAGGTTCACAACCGCGCCGGCCTCCTCATCCCGCGCGGCTTCGCGATCACCACCGGCGCCTTCGACCACTTCATGTCCTCGAACCGGCTGCTCGACGTCCTCCAGCGCTTGAAGGCCCAGGCGGACATCATCGAAACCGAGACCATCCTGCAGGTGAGCGAGCAGATCCAGATGGTCATGGCCGAGTCCGACGTCCCCGAGGATCTCGGCGGCGCCATCCTGGAGGCCTACGACCGCCTGGCCGCGGAGACCCCGCCGGAGCGGCGGCCGCTCAAGATCTCGATGCGCAGCAGCGCCATCGGGGAGGACAGCACGCTGTCCTTCGCCGGGCAGTACCTCACCGTGCTGAATGTGCCGCGCGGGCAGATCCTGGCCGAATACAAAAACATTCTCGCCAGCCTGTTCACGCCGCGGGCCATCGCCTACCGGCTGCACATGGGGATCCCCTTCAGCGAGGCGTCGATGGCGGTCGCCTGCATGGAGATGATCCCCTCCCACGCCAGCGGCGTCATGTACACGCGCAACCCGGTCAACCCGCTGGACAACCGCGTGCTCATCAATGCCGTGTGGGGCCTGGGCCCATACGCGGTGGACGGCATCGTCCCGCCGGACAGCTATTTCCTGGACAAGTCGACCCCGCCCGCGCTGCTGAAATCGCGCATCCAGGAAAAGCATGCCCGGCTGGTAGGGCGCGCGGACGGCTACGTGGTCGAGGAGCCGGTCGAACCCGACCTGCGCAATCACCCCTGCCTGGCACCCGAGCAGGCGCAGGAACTCGCCGCGGCCGGGCTGCACCTGGAGTCTCTTTTCGACGGGCCCCAGGACGTGGAGTGGGCCCTGGACGAGTGCGGGCGCTTCGTAATCCTGCAGGCCCGCCCCCTGCGGCTGGAGGGACGGGACTCAGAACCCAAAGGGCTCGCTGCGGAGATCCCCGCAGGGGCTCAGCTCGCGCTGGACGACGCCGACGTGGCCTGCCCGGGCATCGGCTGCGGTCCGGTCGTGGTCGTGCGCTCCGAGGAGGATTTGACGCTGTTTCCCGACGGCGGGGTGCTCGTGGCCGTGCACGCCTCCCCCCAGTACGTCATGGTGATGAACAAGGCCCAGGCCATCCTCATCGACTTCGGAAGCATCGTCAGCCACATGGCCTCGCTCGCCCGCGAGTACATGGTGCCCACCCTGATGAACCTGCGCCGGGCCACCGCTGCGTTCGTCCCCGGTGAAACGGTCACGATCGACGCCTACAACGGGCGGGTCTATCGCGGCCGGGTGCCCGAGGTCCTCAATTCCGGCCTCCGGCACGGCGGTTTCGTGGTCAAGGGCCCCGCCTACCAGGCGCTGCGTCGGCGAGCGGATCTGATCGTTCCGCTGAACCTCACCGACCCCCGGTCGTCGCAGTTCACCGAGCAGAACTGCCGCACGTTACACGACATCATGCGCTACATCCACGAGACCTCCTACACGATCGTGTTCCAGCTCGGCGATCTCGTGACCGACCGCTCGAGCGTCTCGGCGCGCCTGAAGGCCGCCATCCCGCTCGACCTCTACGTGATCGACCTCTTCGGCGGATTGAAAGTGGACGCGACCCGGGTGGCGGCGGTGACGCCCGAGGATGTCACCTCGGTCCCGTTCCGGGCGTTGCTGCAGGGCATGCTCCATGAGGATTTCGCCACCCCTCAGACCCGGCCGGTGAACCTGAGCGGTTTCTTTTCGGTCATGGGCGAGCAGATCGTGTCCCAGGCCGGCACCGGCAACGAGCGCTTCGGCGACCGCAGCTACGCGATCGTCTCGGACAAATACCTCAACTTCAGCTCGCGGGTGGGCTACCACTACAGCGTCCTGGACTGCTACTGCGGGAAGACCGCGGCCAAGAACTACATCAACTTCCAGTTCAAGGGCGGGGCCGCTGACGACATCCGGCGCAGCCGCCGGGCCCGCATGATCGCGAAGGTTTTGGGCGAGCTCGGGTTCCTGGTGGAAGCGACCGGAGACCGGGTGCGGGCGCGAATGGCCAAGCAGGAGCACCCCTACATCGAGGAAAAGCTCGACCAGCTGGGGCGGTTGCTGATCTACACGCGGCAGATGGACATGATGATGCACTCCGAGGCCCATGTCGACCGCCTGACGGAGTGGTTCCTGAGCGGCAACTACCGGCTCGAGCCCGTTTCGGGGGACAGCAGCGAGGGGTGAGCACCCTTGCGGGGGCGCATCCGTGGGAGGAGCCGCGAACCGTCGGGCCGTGGAAGGTTCGCCCGGACATTTCACGAGTCGGGTTAGATCTGTGCCGGCATACGGACGTGGCAGCCCAATTTGACACCGCGTTCGTCGAAGGCCAAGGCATCGCTCTCGGTTTCGGTGCTCGACACCACCTCCACCACGCCGACCCGAAGGCCGTCCTCGTTCACGACCGCGAGCGTCATCCCCGGCCGCACCCCCTCCCCCGTTCCCAGGCGAAAGGAAACCAGGAGCCCGGCGGTGGATTTCTTGATCATGTAAATGGCGCTGGACGGAGGACCGGACATTCGACGCACCGATGGCTGCGGCGCTTCAGTCGCCGAGCGGAACGGCTACCGACCGCAGACGGCGTTTGCCGAGGATGCTGATCGCCAAGGTCGGGATGAGCATGCCGAAAAAGGCCTTCATGAAGGTCGCCGTGAAATCGTCGGGGCTGGAGGCGGCCAGGTACATGGCCACGCAGAGCTCGACCAGCACCGCCACGTTCACTGCGATCACCAGCACCCAGTGCCCGCGGCTGTGGGCGTTTCCGTTTCCTGTATCGGATCCATGATGTCGCTCCTGATGACCGGGATGCGGCCGGCCGCACGGCCGGCCGCATCGTTGCCGTCGTCTACTTCTTGAAAATGTCCGTCTGGCTGACGTTCATGAACCGCAGGGACTTGCCTTCTTCCTTGTAGTAGATCCGCACCTCGTCGCCGGCGTCCCAGGTGGACTCCGGCAGACCGATGTATTCGTCGGCGACCTGGATCGTCTCCAGCACCTTCTGGCGGCTGGAGTAGATGGTCACCGTTTTCTTGTCCTTGTCCACCAGCGGGAACTTCTTGCCCTTCACGAGCGCGTTGTCCCGCTCGATCTCCGTCTTCTTCTCGACCGGCTTGAAGTCGATCGCCTTGAAATTCTGGCTCTTGGCGTCGAAGACGACGATCTGGTTCTTCTCGGTGTCCAGCTTCATGCGCGCACCCGCCTTCGGCAGGGGGCCGGTTTCCTCCGGGTCGGTCGGCAGCGTGTAGCTCAGCGGCGGCAGGTAGGAATAATCCGGGTTGAGCGTGTCCATCTTCTTGTCCCGGATGAGGGTCACCAGCTTCTTGTCCTTGTCGAAGGCAATCACTCTGCCCTGATCCACCTTGCCGGATTCCGTGCAACCGAACAGGAGCACGAGCGGCAAAGCGACCAGCAGGTTCAACCAAAAACCCTTTTTCATATCATCCTCCTTGACGCGTGGATTTCCCACCCGGTTTAGGCAGCCTTTTTCTTCTTCATGGCCACTTCCTGCTTGGCCCCCTGGACCATCTTCACCGTGATGTAGATGGACATCGCGGCCACCAGGCCTAAGATCAGCACGGTGGCGGCGACGTCGCAAACCGTGTAGGCCGCCGGAAAGTAGTTGGGAATCAGCTTCAGGAGGACCGAAATGAAGCAGCCGACCACGGCCAGGCCGAAGGCGATGCGAATGCCGTAACCCTTGATGTACTTGGTGGCGACCGAGCCCACCTGGGCGCCCATCGCCGCACCCACCAGCATGATGATGGCGGCCACCAGTTCGGTGCGGCCTTTGAAGGTGTAAGAGGCGGCGCCGTAGAGGCCGGAGATCATGACTTCGAACAGGTCGGTGCCGACCGCCACGTGGGTCGGGCAGCCGATGAGGTAAATGAGGGCGGGCATACGGATCAACCCGCCGCCGATGCCGAGGATCCCGGCCAGCCAGCCGGTGAAGAAGGACACGGCGATCGGCAGCCAGGCCGTGCAGGTGATTCCAGCGGCCTTCAGGTGGACCATCGGGGGGATCTTGATCTTGTGCAGCGTCTTGTGCCACTCGATGCCGGTGGCGAGCTTGTCGACTTCTCGGCCGGCCTTGATCGCCTCCTGCTCCTTCTTGCGCTTCTTGGCGACGTCGGCGAACACCATCCAGGCGATCAGCGCCAGGAGCACCAGGTACATCCAGCGCACCACCGGGCCGACCTGACCGATTCGCTCCAGCCACATGATCATCTGGGCGCCGATCTCGAAACCGACCACGGTCCCGACCAGCATGATCAAGCCGAGCTTGTAGTCGACGTTCCCGAACTTGCCGTGGCGCATGGTGGAGATGAGCGATTTGCCCGCCATGTGGGCGATGTCGGTGCCGATGGCGAAGGCCATCGGGAAGCCCAGGATGTTCAACCCCGGGGTCACCATCCACGCCCCGCCCATGCCGAAGAAGCCGCCGATGACGCCCACGCCGATGCCCAGGATGATGAGCCCCGGCCAAAAAA
The DNA here is from genome assembly GCA_963828345.1 of uncultured delta proteobacterium. GTDB lineage: Bacteria > Desulfobacterota > Desulfobacteria > Desulfobacterales > SpSt-501 > SpSt-501. Next base: position 3,103 of record CAWHEZ010000001.1, on the reverse strand, counting down.
TCTTAACGCCCGCGATGGGCATGAGGACATACAACCAATCCATGCCGACTCTCCTTTCTTATTATGCAGAAATTTTCAGGGAGATTCCGTTCGCCTGGGGATCGCGCTTCAGTGTTCCGCCAGGTCGCGGGACGAGAGGTCTATGCCGATGAAGTGCATGACGATGTCGGCCACCACCCCGAAAATCACGCCAATGAGCGGGATGAGGATAACGGTCAACAGCGTGAAGTAGAAGTGGCTCTCATTGTACAGGTTGGCCCACCAGGCCATTATTCCCGTGAGCTTCCTCGAGTCGGCCACGATGACGATGGATTGCACGTCTCCCCCGCCTGCCGCGAAGGCCGTCTGCGCGGTCAGCCAGAAGGTGGCAGCGATCAGTGACAATTTCCTATACACCGACATCCCTTCCTCCTTTTCCCCAACAATTGATGAGTGGTTTAAAGAGCACGAACGTCCATATCTATGCTTTTGCATTCAGCAACGTGCGTGCCAACCGTATTTGGCAAATTGGCGATACTGCTTTTCGCTGTTATTTCGGTTGATTTTAACAAGCAAACATGCAAAGGAAGAAAATCCGGCAAGACTACAACCCAGGTATTTTGCGCAGAAAAGGAATCGTGCCATGCGCTGGTTGCGCGGTGAAGCACCCGATTCTAGCTTCGAGCGGCTGCTGAACGCTTTTAGAACCAGCAGTCTGAAAACCCGCCTGATGGTCGGGCTGATCCCGCCGGTAGTCATCATCATGATCATTACCGGCTATGTAACGTATTACTTTTCCAAACAATCGATCAGTACCGCCGTCGAACGCACGACTCGCCTGCAGACGGTTGCGGTCGGCAACGAAATCGAAGTGCTGCTCGACCGCTGCCGCCAGGATATTTGCAACCTGGCCCAGGAAACCGTAACGGCTGGAATGCTGCAGCGTTTTCTGGCAAGGCATCGGGTTTCAGGCGGGATCGAATACATAGAGGCGGCGTTTATCGCGCAGAAAAGCGCGGAGCATCTCGTTTATGTGGCAAAAGGCGGCCAGATCGCGCAGATCCCCAATCACCTGATCTCCTCCATCAGACCCAACCCTTTCACGTACTACGACGAGGTCGCGAAGCTCTCCCCGCGGCAGGTGTGGCTGTCGCCGATCGTCGAGGTGGAGTCCCCTTTCCCGGAGCCGGACAACCCAAATCAGAAACTGGTGCGCAAGGTGATGCGCATGGTGACCCCCTGCTGGGGGGAAGGCTCCCCGGCCGGCTACCTCATGATATCGATCGATGCCCGCAGCCTGCGCAACATCCTCTCGCTCTACAACTCGAGTCACTCGCCGATCTGGGCCTACCAGCGCACCGCCGAGGAGCGCTACCTGTTCCTCTTCGACCCGGACGGCTGGATCCTGTTCCAGTCGGAGCCCGTGGACAAGCCCGCAATAGAGCTGACCACGCACCTCGCCCGCTCCGGCTACACCGGGACCCTCGGCCGCCAGGGGCTGGAATCCGCCTTCCGGCCCGACTCCATCCACAAGACCTTCTGGGACATGGTCGCGGACGTGCGCGAGGCGCGCCAGGAAGTCGTGTCGCTGGCGGCCTACCAGCCCGACGCCTACGGGAGGAGCTATTTTCTCGCTTACGCACCGGTTCGGTTCAAGGGCGCGGCGGACGCGCCGGCGCAGGTCGTCGCCGGCATCGCATATCTGGACATCAGCCGCCTGACCCTGGTGGCCGGGTACAAGCACGCGGACATCATGTTCTACATCACCGTGGCCACCGCGCTGGTCGTCGGGGCGCTGATCTATGTCCTCGGTCGGATCATCACGCGCCCGATCCTGAAACTGGCGGATGCGGTGAACGAGATGCCCCAGCACGGCGGCCTGGCGCCGATCGAACTGCCCTACCTCGGCCGCGAGATCACCACCCTGCAGCGGGCCATCAACGGCCTCATCGACGCCCTCCAGCGCCAGATGGAGGAAATCCGCCAGAAAGACCGGACCATCCGCTCGGCGACCCTGAAGGAACAGGCGCTGCTGGCACCGGCCGACACCTCCAAAGGCTCCGGCGCCGCAGACCCGGTGCCTTCGATCGTGGGCCACGGGCCCCGGGTCGAGCGGCTGAAAAGCGAAATTCTGAAAGCCGCCCAGGTGGACGCGGACGTTCTGATCATAGGCGAGACCGGCACCGGCAAGCAGCTGGCGGCCGAGGCCATCCACCGGTTGAGCAGCCGCTCGGGCGCGCCGTTCATCTCGATCAACTGCGGGGCGTTGGACGAGAACCTCCTCCTGGACACCCTGTTCGGGCACGTCAAGGGGGCGTTCACGGAGGCCAGGAGCGACCGCAAGGGGGCCTTTCTCGAAGCCGACCGCGGCACCCTGTTCCTGGACGAGATCCAGGTCGCCTCCCCCCGCGTGCAGCAGGCCATGCTGCGCGCCATCTCGGCCCGCCTGATCAAGCCCCTGGGCAGCGACCGCGAGATACCGGTCGACGTGCGGCTGATCGTGGCCACGAACCTCGATCTGCGGGAGCTGATCCAAAACGGGGTCTTCCGGGAGGACCTCTACTTCCGGCTCAAGGTGATCACGCTGCACACGATCCCCCTGCGGGAGCAGAAGGAGAACATCGCCGTGCTCGCCCGGCATTTTCTGAAGGCCCAGGAGGCCCTCATCGGCCGGGTCGGCATGGGGCTGAGCAAGGGGGCGCTCTCGAAGCTGGAGCGCTACGGCTGGTCCGGCAACGTGCGCGAGCTCCAGAACTGCCTGATGCGCGCGGCCGTCATGACCGAGCGCCCCGTCATCCAGGCCGAGGACATCCCGATCGAGGTGGAGGGCTGGGAACACGACCCGGCACCCCCGGCTGCAGCCGCTGCCGCCGCGGCGGCGCCGGCGCTCAGCCGCCGCCAGCAGAAGGCCTACGCGGCGATCCTGGCCCGCGGGCGCATCACCCGCGGCGACTACCAGCAGATCATCGGCGGCGACCTCCCGGTGCGCACGGCCATCTACGACCTGCAGGACCTGGTACGCAAGGGCGTGCTGAAGAAGACCGGCAGCGGCCCGGCCACCGCCTACGTCGTCGACCCGCGCTTCACGGGCTGACCGGCCGAAGCATGTCTATCCGGCTGTTGA